>NZ_BAAFSW010000007.1:0-2264 GCF_054661455.1 Urechidicola sp. KH5 | reverse complement strand
TTTCTAATTGGTGCGATGGATATGCTTTCTTTACCTCCATATAAACCAGTGAATCATTTTCACGGCTGGGTAGACGAATTCCGAATTTGGAATGTGGCACTTTCACAAGACCAGATTCGTTCTATGATGAATCAGCAAATCGAAGATAATGGTGGGAAAGTATACGGATCTACCATTCCTATGGAGATTTATGGTTTAGATTGGGATGATTTAGAAGGCTATTACAAGATGAATCAGGCTGAGGGTGATTTAGCGATTGGAACTTTAGGCAATGAATTTGGATTTGTAAATGGTAGATTGAGAAATAGTGAAACTTGGCAAGAAGAAACGACTCCGCTACCCTATACTACTAAAGACGGTGGAGGAGCTCAGGCATTTTCTAACACAGGAGGTGGAGGTCCATGGAAGAATTATGATGTTTGGAGTAAACCAGGAGCGCTTGGTATTGATGGCGTTACTAAAATTGAGTGGAACATTATTGAAATGAAGCACGATTTAAAAACAATTGATGAAGATGTAGTTGTGTCAGCATTAATAATGGATCCTGGAACAAAATTAACAGTTGTGAACGACACAGAAGCTCATGATGAAAACAACAGTGGAGTAATGTTGTGGGTTTCTAGATACTTAAAATTAGACGGTGTAATTGATTTAGTCGGTGAGTCTCAATTGATTCAAAAGCCCGAAAGTAATTTTCAGTATTTTGAAAGTTGGTTAGACCCATCAAGTGCTGGTTATATCGAAAGAGACCAACAAGGTATTTTAAACAGTACTGCTTATAATTATTGGAGTTCACCTGTAAGTAACATAAACGGAGTAACTTCTAATGAGCCTTATTATATTGGAGAAATACTGAGAGATGGTACAACTTCATCGACCCCACAGAGCATTAGTTTTGGGGCGGCTTATAATTACGCTGATGGAGCAATCACTTCCCCAATTAGAGTTTCTTCAAGATGGATGTATAGATATGTCAATACGGGCAATGATTATGCAAACTGGGAATATGTTGGTAATAATGGTACAAGGTTAAATGTTACCGAAGGATTTACTATGAAAGGTACAGGTTCAGGGTCTTTAGACATGGACACAGAATATCAGAACTATGTGTTTAGAGGGAAGCCAAACAATGCAGTAACAAGTATATCTTTAAGAGATACACCGTTGGTTCATACAACCTTTACTCAAGATGGAGACATTTCTTTAACAGGAAACCCATTTCCATCGGCACTAGATGCAGATCAGTTTATTACAGACAATGTTAATTCTACAGATGCTACTTTGTATTTTTGGGAGCATTGGTCAAATGGAACTCATTACCTTGGATCATATCAAGGAGGTTATGCTACAAGAAAAGTAGGCAATGGTGTACCTGCAGTAAAACATCCAAATGTTGCAGGTGGAGGTGTGGCTAGAAGTACACCAGGAGCATACGTTGCAGTAGGTCAAGGATTTTTTGTAAGAAGCGATTCAGATGGAGGTCCTGTAGAGTTTAGAAATAGCCAGAGGTTTTTTGAAAGAGAAACAAATAACGGGGGCACATCTTCTGTGTTTATGAGAGGCGTAACAAACCAATCAACAGAACAGACTCAAGATACGATACAAAGAATTAGATTAGGTTTTGAATCTCCAGATGGTTATCACCGTCAAGTATTAGCTGCTTTCTTTGAGGGCCCAACAGATGATATAGATAAATTATACGATGGTAAGGCCTTAGACTCTTGGAGTAGTGATGCGTTCTTTGTTCAAGAAGATCAGAATTTTGTTATTCAAGCATTTGGAGAGTTTAGAAAGGATAGAGAGATTCCAATAAGGGTGATTATTTCAAATGCACAAAGCGGTGGAGTTCAAAAGATGATGATTGATGAGCTTGAAAACATTAGCAATGAAACAGATATTTACATTAAAGACGAGTTTTTAGGAGTCTATCATGATTTAAGAGAATCTGCTTATGAGGTTTCATTACCAGCAGGTACATACGATGAGCGTTTTTCTTTAGTATTTGAGAATAGTTCTCAATCATTATCTGTAGATGATCAGATTTTAGATGCCTATGTAAATGTTTATATGTTTAATCCGGAGTCTCAGATTAGAATTCAGAATAACAGCGATGCAGTTATAGAAAACATAAGATTATTTAATGTATTAGGACAAGAAGTTATGCAGTGGGATATAGAAGATGGTTATAAGTCTGAAATACATCTAGACGTGCGCAATTTGGAAACGGCTATTTATGTAGCAAGAGTACAGACAGATAAGGGCAA
>NZ_BAAFSW010000006.1:0-3045 GCF_054661455.1 Urechidicola sp. KH5 | reverse complement strand
TCTCGATTTCGGGTTATTAACATCTGCAAAACTACCTCCTGCTCCAGATACAATACTCCAAACACCTCCACCATTAATTGGCTGTTCTGCATTTAATCTCGCAGAAACTCTACCACACCTCGTATACGTATATGTTTGATCTTCTCCGGCATCTTTTTGATATCTAATCGCAGCAGTCAACAAATAGTTGCCGAATACACGTCGCTCTCCAATATGCTGAACAGCATTTCCTGCATTACTACTATTAATATGAGACCCTTCATAAACCACAGTCCCGTATAACGAATTTCCAAATGCAGGCCCATAGGCCAATATTGCGGCATTACCATTAGAGGTATTTGTTGGTCCAACATTCGAATGGTTGGTATCATAAATTGCCGTAACAGTAGTTGGCAACCAACCTCCTGCACCTGTAGTGCCTCCAGCAGCAGATTTTTTAGGTAAATACACCTCTTCTGAATTTCCTTCCAAAGCCGGATGAATTTCTCCAATAAATTGCATTATAGGGTTACCCGCTGTTGAAATAGTATATGCTACCTCATTTGCGCTTGACACATCACTATGAGAACCATAATTGATTAAACCATAATCGGTTAAAAAGTTTAACTGCTCGCCGTCTGAGGTAACAATATCCTCAACTCTGCTAACGTCTTGACAACCCATCCAAATATTTCCTCCGCTAAGCACATAATCATAAAGTAAATCTATTTCGTTTTGAGGCCAATTATCAGGCTCTGTATGATGCCCCATAATATAAATCTCATCACACCCATTCAACTCGTCAATTCTACCTACCCTGTATGAAGCCGCGGGTATTCTTGCAGGCTCAAAAAAAGCTTCTCCGATATCTGTTCTATCAGGATCTGTTTCTCCTAATGGATAAATAACCGCATTCGCTAGGGTTTTGATTATTCCATAAACCGGTACATCATCTAATTGATTCAAGTTCCAATGTATATTTACACCAGTATTGTTTTCAGCCTCCCAACTCTGTAATTCGGCAATAACAGTAGGTGTTAAATATTGCTCAGGTATTACAAAAGCTCCAGATATTAAATTTCTTGTAATTGGAGTTGCGCCAGCAGATGTAGTAGTTCCCGTAACGGTAATATCAATTTGATTAACAATATTTGGGTTGCCATTATCTGAGTCATTTACAAAACTCTTATTTGGATTAACAACCCAATATACGGGCACATTAAAATCTTCTACTAATGTATAAATAAGCCCATAAGGCTCTATGTTGTTTGCTTCTGTTGGAGTAAAAGTACCGCTATCATTACCCATATCTATCACACAGGCTCCTGCAGCTAGATTGAAATAACCTGTAGCACGATCTTCACCAAGACACCCAAAAATATCTCGAACATAAAACTTAAATGGAGCTTCTTGTAAACCAGTAAATGTAGTTGTACTAAACCAATTGATGCCATCTATTGAATATTCATAGGGCGCCGTACCACCAGTTACTGTGCCAAAAGTTGCAGTACCATCTGCGGCGCCAAGGCTACTTGGTGCTGTTGTTGAAGAACCTGTTAAGGTTATAGTGCTACAATCAGCTTCTCCCTGAATTTTAAAGTTATATGTACCTTCATCTACATCATCACTAAAAATTCTAACATTCGCTTCCGCAATTCCTCCCATATTAGCTTCATAACGAACTTGAAAGGTTGTTGAGCCTCC
This sequence comes from Urechidicola sp. KH5, assembly GCF_054661455.1. Lineage (NCBI taxonomy): Bacteria > Pseudomonadati > Bacteroidota > Flavobacteriia > Flavobacteriales > Flavobacteriaceae > Urechidicola > Urechidicola sp. KH5. The sequence continues at coordinate 1,362 of NZ_BAAFSW010000006.1, read as the reverse complement.
TGGAGCAACTGGAGTGCTATAAGGAACTCCAACTATAGAAAATGCTGTAGGGTGTAATCCTGCGAAATTTATATTTGTGATATTTAAATCCAAAGAACCATCGTTTCGAATAGTATAGGTTTTTGTAATCGTATTGCCTAGAGAGGTAGTACCGAAATCTGTATTATCGCTAACGGCAGGGCTAGAATCTCCATCTCTAATTATTTCGGAATTACCTAATACGGTGATTTCATTCTGGGGAACTTGAATTGTTACTGTGTAATCCTCAGTCTCTCCCCAAAAATCAGCTGCATAACAAGGAACAGGATCGTCATTAACATCTCCTAACCACTGAGCGGTTACTCTCATTCGTGTATCTCCTAAAACAGCACCTCCTGGCACAGTTATCCCAAAAGGAGAGGCTGTAGTGATTTTCCATTCTCCGTTGGTTGTGGATCCTAAATCATAGGCTTCCGAAACATCGTCAAAAACTTCATCTTGATTCCAGTCAATCCAAACTCTTGCCTGAATAGGCCAATTACCACCTGTATGCAACCATAAATTAAAATCATAAGTACTCCCTTGAGACAAGGTCGTGGTTCGTCCAGTATCTGCAGTATAATCTGTATAGTCTGGATCACTCAATGAAATGCTATTGATATTTCCAAAATACACGCGTCTTATACCTGCATTCCAGTTGTCCGAACCCACGGACGTACAATATTGAGCCACTAATGTTTGTGCGCTCAAAATAACCAATAATAATGAGACTGTTTTCCTTAGCAATTTGGCAACCATAGCAATTAATCTTTTTCAGCAATTTAATCCTGGCAAATCAAGTGTTTTTTTACACGTAAACATTGAAGTGTGGGGACTTAAATGCTAGGTTTAAGAATATAAATATATATATATAAGGTGATTACCTGAATACGAATTAATGTATCGATGCATTTTCTTAACAAATGGTATCTTTTTCAAAATAATTTATACTCGTAGCAAAGAAATATGAGTATTCTTAGCTTATATGCCTGAATATTAGGGAGGAACAGTCCTAAGCAACTATTATTTTAATCATGCATTAATTTTAACTTGATGATTCTAAAATAAGATCTACTTCATCCGTGCTGTATTCTTAAGTAATGCAACCTGTTTTTAAAATATAGTCATGGTGCGCAAAAGGAGAAAAGCTTCTAAAATTGGAAGATTTAGCAATTACGTTTAAACAGAAAAACCCGCTGCTGACACGGGTTTTTCTTTTATTCGATAAGTAGCTTTTTAGTGAGTTTGCCCTTATCTGTCTGTACTCTTGCTACATAAATAGCCGTTTCCAAATTGCGCACGTCTAGATGTATTTCAGACTTATAACCATCTTCTATATCCCAC
>NZ_BAAFSW010000005.1:0-2500 GCF_054661455.1 Urechidicola sp. KH5 | reverse complement strand
TCAGTCACGGAGCCGGAGCGAAAGCGAGTCTGAATAGGGCGTACAGTTAGTAGTAGTAGACGCGAAACCGAGTGATCTACCCATGGGCAGGTTGAAGCTGTGGTAACACACAGTGGAGGACCGAACCAGTTGACGTTGAAAAGTCTTTGGATGACCTGTGGGTAGGGGTGAAAGGCCAATCAAACTCGGAAATAGCTCGTACTCCCCGAAATGCATTTAGGTGCAGCGTTGATTTATAGTTTTATAGAGGTAGAGCTACTGATTGGATGCGGGGGCTTCACCGCCTACCAATTCCTGACAAACTCCGAATGCTATAAAATGTTAATCAGCAGTGAGGGCATGGGTGCTAAGGTCCATGTCCGAGAGGGAAAGAACCCAGACCATCAGCTAAGGTCCCCAAATGTATGCTAAGTTGAACAAACGAGGTTTGACTACCTAGACAGCTAGGATGTTGGCTTGGAAGCAGCCATTCATTTAAAGAGTGCGTAACAGCTCACTAGTCGAGTGGTCGAGCATGGATAATAATCGGGCATAAGTATACTACCGAAGCTATGGACTTGTAAAAGTGGTAGGGGAGCATTGTAATCTGCGTAGAAGGTGAACTGTGAGGTTTGCTGGAGCGTTTACAAAAGAAAATGTAGGCATAAGTAACGATAAGGCGGGTGAGAAACCCGCCCACCGAAAGACTAAGGTTTCCTCAGCGATGCTAATCAGCTGAGGGTTAGTCGGGACCTAAGGCGAACCCGAAAGGGGTAGTCGATGGATAACTAGTTAATATTCTAGTACTTCTTATTATTGCGATGGAGGGACGGAGTAATGAACTCACCGCGTACTGACGGAATAGTACGTTGAACTGTGTAGGTATAAGTTTTGTAGTTAAATGCGCAAGACTTGCTAAAGCAGGATAGTACCACAAATCTTCGGATGCGTGGATAGTGTGACTAAGAACTTCCAAGAAAATCTTCTAAGCTTCAGATAATAAGAACCCGTACCGTAAACCGACACAGGTAGTTGGGATGAGAATTCTAAGGTGCTCGAGAGATTCATGGCTAAGGAACTAGGCAAAATAGACCTGTAACTTCGGGAGAAAGGTCGCCCATCTTCGGATGGGCCGCAGTGAAAAGGTCCAGGCGACTGTTTATCAAAAACACAGGACTCTGCTAAATCGAAAGATGATGTATAGGGTCTGACACCTGCCCGGTGCTGGAAGGTTAAATGGAGTTGTTAGCTTCGGCGAAGCAATCAAATGAAGCCCCAGTAAACGGCGGCCGTAACTATAACGGTCCTAAGGTAGCGAAATTCCTTGTCGGGTAAGTTCCGACCTGCACGAATGGTGCAACGATCTGGACACTGTCTCAGCCATGAGCTCGGTGAAATTGTAGTATCGGTGAAGATGCCGATTACCCGCTGCGGGACGAAAAGACCCCGTGAACCTTTACTATAGCTTAGTATTGGTTTTGGATAAGTAATGTGTAGGATAGGTGGGAGACTTTGAAGCGGCGTCGCTAGGCGTTGTGGAGTCATTGTTGAAATACCACCCTTTGCTTATCTAGAGCCTAACCCAGCGATGGGGACAGTGCTTGGTGGGTAGTTTGACTGGGGTGGTCGCCTCCAAAAGAGTAACGGAGGCTTCTAAAGGTACCCTCAGCACGCTTGGTAACCGTGCGTAGAGTGCAATGGCATAAGGGTGCTTGACTGAGAGACCTACAAGTCGATCAGGTTGGAAACAAGAGCATAGTGATCCGGTGGTTCCGTGTGGAAGGGCCATCGCTCAAAGGATAAAAGGTACTCCGGGGATAACAGGCTGATCTCCCCCAAGAGCTCACATCGACGGGGGGGTTTGGCACCTCGATGTCGGCTCGTCACATCCTGGGGCTGGAGAAGGTCCCAAGGGTTGGGCTGTTCGCCCATTAAAGTGGCACGCGAGCTGGGTTCAGAACGTCGTGAGACAGTTCGGTCTCTATCTGCAGCGGGCGTTAGAAATTTGCGTGAATCTGACTCTAGTACGAGAGGACCGAGTTGGACCAACCTCTAGTGTACCAGTTGTCTCGCCAGGGGCACTGCTGGGTAGCTACGTTGGGAAGGGATAAGCGCTGAAAGCATATAAGCGCGAAACCCATCACAAGATGAGATTTCTTTAAAGGGTCGTGGAAGATCACCACGTTGATAGGCTATAGGTGTAAAGGCAGTAATGTCATAGCCAAGTAGTACTAATAACCCATAGGCTTATGTACGCGTTCCCTCCTTCGGGAGGGAGCAGACTTTTTTTGTACGATTAATAGCTCCAATTTCTTAAAATAATATGATGCTTTTTATATGTTAACATACATGGTGTAGTTACCAAAACAACTTAAGGTGATTATAGCGGTAGGGCTCACCTCTTTCCATTCCGAACAGAGAAGTTAAGTCTACCAGCGCAGATGGTACTGCCACTAGGTGGGAGAGTATGTCATCGCCTTTCTTTTTTAAAACCTTCAACAAATACGTTGAAGGTTTTTTT
>NZ_BAAFSW010000004.1:0-326047 GCF_054661455.1 Urechidicola sp. KH5 | reverse complement strand
TCAAAGTGCAACACCAACCGATTTAACGGTTGTGGCCTCTGGAGGTATAGGAACCTTTAGCTACCAATGGTATAGCAATACTACAAATACCAATACAGGCGGTACGTTAATTCCAGGAGCTACTTCTGATTCTTATACGCCCCCTACTTCTACTGTAGGAACTCTCTACTATTATGTAGTTATTAGTCAAAGCCCTGGCTCTTTAGATTGTGAGGTCGTATCCAATACCGCAGCGGTTATTACTACCACAGCTCCAATTATAAACACACAACCACAATCTAGTCAAGTTTGTGAAAACGAATCAGCAACCATTCTTCAGGTAGATTATTTGAATGGTACCGGAACACCATCGTATCAATGGTTTAGTAACAATACAAATTCAACCATCGGCGCTGTAGCTATTGGAGGAGCTAATACTTCAAGCTACGACCCACCAACAAGTACTTTAGGAATTACTTATTACTATTGTGAGATTACTTTCACCGGAGGAGGATGTCCTTCAGTTTTATCTGATTTTGCTTCAGTTGACGTAAATCAAACGCCTGATGTACCTAATTACAATGATGATATTTGTAGTGGATTAACTTATAACTTAGACTTTACAACAATACCCGGTGCAATTATTCCAGCAGGCACAACATTTTCATGGTCTGCTCCTAGCATTGTACCTGCAGGTTCAGTTACAGGAACAACAGATGGCGTTGCAGAAACCTCACTATCGCAAACGCTAACAAACACAACCAATCTACCTGCAACAGTAACATATACAATTACTCCAACTGCGGGTATTTGTATTGGTAATGATTTTGATGTCACTATAACGGTAAATCCAGGAATTAGTGTAATTGCGGATATATCCAATAGTGCGTGTTTCGGTAGTGATAATGCCGGAATAGATATCACTATTTCCGGAGGTACACCAATAAGTCCAGGTAATCCATTTAACATATTATGGACGGGGCCTAATGGCTTTTCAGCAACTACAGAAGATATTAGTAATTTAGAACCTGGAACGTACAATTTGAATATACAAGATGGAACTAGTTGTGTATTTAATCAAGACTATGTGATTACAGAACCTACTTTATTAACTATTCAAGAAGATAATTTGAATCATATTTCTTGTTTTGGAGCCAATGATGGTAGCATTGAAATTACATTTCTGGGAGGTACGCCAAACTATACATATGCGTGGACAACCACTAATGGTTCTGGACTTATTCCAACACAAGAAGATCAATCAGGATTAGGTCCAGGAAATTATACATTAACCTTAACCGATGCGAACAATTGTGTTACTACTCAAGATTTTGAAATAATAGAACCAATAGAATTACTTATTAGTGAGACACATAATCAATTACTGTGTTTTGGCGATAATAATGGTTTTATTCTAGTTAATGTAGACCAACTATCAATAGCGCCTTTTACTTATGCATTAACAGGAACTGATTATTTAGGAAATGCTGTAAGTGCAAGTTTTACAACAACCAATCCTTCCTATCAGTTTGACAATTTAGTTGCAGGTATTTATCAAATAGTAGTTACAGACGTTAATGGTTGTTTTAAAGAAATTGGATCGATAAATATTACTCAACCAGATGGTATTACAATTTCCTATACAAAGGTAGATGAGACTTGTTATGGTGCCATGGATGGGGCTATTACACTAAATGTTTCTGGTGGTACAGGTAGCTTTACTTATGATTGGAGTGACTTTGGTAGTGGTCCTATTCGTACCAATCTTTCTGCAGGAATTTATACTGTGATAGTTACAGATGAAAGTGGTTGTTCTCAATCTGAGAGCATAGAAATTACAAGTCCTGAATTTCATATTGAACCTGTGGTGTCAAATATATCTTGCTTTGGCGCGAATGACGGCTTTATTCATTTAAATATTATTGGCGGAGTATTACCAATTACAGTTACTTGGGCAGACGACCCAACTGCAGGAGCAGAACGTAATAACCTCCCTGCCGGCACTTACAGTGTTTATATTACTGATAGTGACAGTCCTTCTTGTCCTATCGATAGAACATTTACAATTACTGAACCTGCAGCTTTAAATCTTAGTGGCAATGTTACCAATGCTCTTGACTGCGATATTGTAGAAAGTGGAGCTATAAACCTGCTCGTAACGGGCGGTACATTACCGATGGAAATTAATTGGAGTAATGGTGCAACGACCGAAGATTTAGACAATATTCCACCAGGAGATTATACTGTTTTAGTTACAGATGCAAACGGTTGTGAAGAAACCAGAACTTTTAATGTATTTAGACCAGATGCATTAGAACTAGATGTAGAGACTACTGTTTTTGCAGATTGCGATTTAAGACAGACATTACAGCGCAATGAATTAATCATTAATGGAGGAGTTCCTCCATTTAATATTGTATGGTCTAGAGGAGATATTGATCCAAATACTCCTACTGTAATGACAACTAATGAAAGTGGGGTTGTTTTAGTAGATGTTACAGACAGCTTAGGATGTATGCAACAATTTGTTTTTGATGTTGATTTACAAGACATTGGATTCCCAGATTTTGAATTTACCTCATTTGGATTTGAAACTTATGGTACTTTCTCTATTGATGACCCTATTTTCTTTACCAATACCTCTACTGGAGACCCAATAAGTATACAATGGAATTTTGGAGATCAATCACAGCCAAGCGATGTATTCAGTCCGGAACATATATATAATAATGTAGGTAGATATGCGGTAACTTTAACCGTTCAATACGATTATGATTGTACATATAGTGTTACCAAACAAATAGAAATCACCCAAGGATATGATATTATTCTTCCAACGGCATTTACACCTAATCAAGATGGCATAAACGATACCATGCGCCCTTCTTTCTTTGGATTACAAGAAATGGAGATGAGCGTTTTTGATACATGGGGAGAGAAGATATACTATGAAAACAGTTTGAGTTTAGAAGGATGGGATGGCTCTATAAAAGGTGAAGATGCCGAAAACGGAAATTATGTAATTGCTGTTAAAGCCGTTACATTCTATGGAAAAGAAATCACGTTAAATGCCCCAATTACTTTGTTACGATGAGAAAATTATTTCTTATAATATACAGTGTATTTGCACTACACACCTATGCACAAGATCCTGTTTTTACGCAGAACTTTATGATGCCAGAGACCATAAGCTCTAGTTTTACAGGAGCTGCAGAAACTTTAAAACTAGGTGCTATCTATAGAAACCAATGGCGAGGATTGGCCTTCAAAACCAATACGACTTTTGCCTATATAGATGGATACGTAGATAAATTTAGATCAGGCATAGGTATAAGTATTCTGCATCAACGAGAGAATGCCACCAAATATCAATTTACACAAGTAAATGCCAATTATGCGTTAAAAATAAGATTAAACGACGAATGGTATTTTAGACCTAGTATTTCTATAGGTTTGGGTATTAAAGACTATGCCTTTAACAATGTTATCTTAGAAGATCAAATAGATATAACATCTGGATTTATTGATCCTAATACCATAGACCCAATTTTAGTTGAAGAACGAAGAAACTTTTTTGATTTTAGTTCTTCAATTCTTTTTAATAACGAAACGAGTTGGATTGGAATTACTGTAAAGCACCTTAACAAACCTAATATTTCATTAACAGAGGGAGGAAATACTCCCCTAGATATGTTCTTTTCTGTGCATGGCTCTATGGAGTTCGACATATTTAAGTACAACAACAATAAAGACGATCACAGTGTATTTGCATTGGCGAATTATATGCAGCAAGGACAATACGGTAGATTAGACATAGGTGCACAATATGTTTTTAATGGACAATTTTCTACAGGACTTACGATGACAACAAACCCTGTTAAACCAGATGAGAAAAGTCCGGTATTAACCTCTATTAATCCTTTTATTGGATTGCGTTGGAAAGAATTTAAGTTTGGATTGTCTTACGACATAAACACCACCGATATAGGCAATACAGGTGGTGTATTCGAATTTTTGCTGTCGTATGAGTTAGACAACTTTGTAAACGAAGGGCTTTTAAAATGTAGACCGAGTTATTTCTAGAAAAGTATAGAAACAACTGTAGTTTAACGAAATTGTTTTTACTCGTTTAATACCCCAAAATCATAAATCACAACCTCTTCGTACTTTTCATTAGGACTTAATAAGGTAGATGGAAAATTAGGTTGGTTAGGTGTATTTGGCAAATGTTGTGTTTCCAAACAAAATGCGCCATGTGGTTGGTAGTTTACACCATACTTGCCAATAAAGTCAGTACTAATTTTATTACCTGTATAGAATTGAACACTCGGTTGTGTAGTACTTACTTCCAAAGTTCTTCCAGAATTGGGTTCTACAACTTCAATTACCTTTGCCAATGCTCCTACTGGCTTATTAAACACATAACAAAAATGATACCCGTTGTTCTCAAACTTATGAATATTTTTACCCATAGCTGTTAATGTTGTTAAATCTAAGTCGGTACCTTTTACTAACCCCAAGGCTCCAGTTGGAATAACAGCTTCATCTATTTCGGTATACCTATCAGCATCAATTTTTATAAGATGGTCATAAATCAAGGCATCTGTTCCTGCAAGATTAAAATAGCTATGCTGTGTCATGCTAACATGCGTTTTCTTATCTGTTTCTGCTTCAAATTTTACATGTATTGCGTTCGTATCTGTTAGTGTATAGGTTATATAAGTATCTAAGTTTCCAGGAAATCCGTTGGTTCCATCTTTCGATAAATAATGCAACTTAACGCCTATACCTTGTTCGTTTTCTACAATTTCGCTGTCCCAAACTACTTTGTTAAATTCACCTCCCCCATGTATGTTGTGCGCTCCGTTGTTTTTCGTTAATTGGTAAGTGGTTTCATCTATGGTAAACTCAGCATTTCTAATTCTATTGGCAAATCTCCCCACTGCTGCACCAAAAACAGGATTTGGTTCTAGGTATTGCTCCAGGTTATCAAATCCCAAAACCACATCTTCTAATGTTCCGTTTTTGTCTGGTGCATAAACAGCAGTTATTATGGCGCCATAGTTCGTTATTTTAACCACCATACCATTTGCATTTGTTACTACATATTGATATACGTTTTTATCTTGCTCCGTACCCCACAATTCTTGTTGTACACTTTTAGGTTCTTGTGTACAACTAGTAAAACCAGTAGTTAAAACACAAATGATAAATAAAAAACTTTTAGGAAAAGAAATCATAGAATGTTGGTTTGGTTTTAAGTTAGTACTTTATTTAATTTTGGCAATACAATGTATTATTTCAAATACGGATTAATATCTAATACGTTTTCTTGTTTGTATTTATTGATAAAAGTACGTGTTAAATAGGTACTCCCTTCAATCTTATCTGCTAGTAATATTTGGAGTAAATCTAGCTTATTATAAGCTTCAAGCATCGGTTTGGCAATTGGTTGGTAGCTGTAATGCCAAGGTTCAAATCTAAATCCTTTACGTTTTGGTTCATCTGTATACACCAAACAAAATCCATAGGCATCAGCATTCGCTTCCATCCATAATTTTAAATCGCGATAGATACCACCTTCTTCAAAATGTTCTGTTTGCAATGCACTCTTAGGTCTTGTTTTAGAGGCATCTATTATATCCATGTCGGTACCCCAATGATGTCTAGAGGTTCCGGGGATGGTAGAGTATTCTATAATCTTGGCAATAGCTGCTTCGGGTGAAAGTCCTTGTTTGGTATAACGTTGGTATTTGCCATTCCAAATCTGTTTCTGCCGCTCATAACTGCGATATCCTGAAACAATTTGAATCTCAATCCCCTCTTTTAATGCTGAAGCTTGCATTTGTTTGAAAGCATGGTAGGCTTCTTCCTGCAATACGCCTTTATAAATGTGTTTGTCTGTACTACCTAATAACACATCTTGGTCAAAACTTGGCTGTTGAACTACACATGCAAACGAAATAAGAAGAATCCAAACCTTACTCGACATCTTGCAACATTTTAAACATTACATAATGTGGTCCCACTAAATGAACATCAAACTCTTCACCAATTATTTGATAGCCACATTTTCTATAAAACTCAAGCGCCACTACTCTTGCATTACACCATAACACATCAATTTGCTTTGCTTTTAAAATTGTAGCCGCTTCTTCTAAAACTTTTCTACCAAGACCTAGACCCTGAGCTTCTTTAGAAGTTGCCATTCCTCTTAATCTGTACTGTTTACCGGTAAAGTGATTACTCTCATGTGGCATAAACGTAGCAACACAATTCAGAACATTGTCTACATAAACGCCTAAGTGAATGGTACTATCATCAAAATCTCCATCCATCTTTTCTGTTAGCGGTATATTCTCACGTAAAACAGCTTTGCGAATTGCATAGGTTTCTGGTGCTGAAATCTCTTTAACTGTAATCATAACTATTACTATCTTTGACCAAAAATAGCATAATAATGGACAACATTACCATAAAAATTCTTCCTAAAAACCAAATTCATGACATCATCCCTCTTTTAAAAATCCTCAATCAAAAAACATCTGAAGATTTAATGAAAGAGCGTTTGTTGGAAATGGTGGCGCAGAATTATGAATGTGCTGCAATGTACGATGGTAAAAAATTGATTGGTGTCTGTGGTATTTGGTATATGACGCGGCACTATATTGGTAAAAGTATGGAAGTTGATCATGTTATAGTAGACCCAACCTACCGTGGACGAGGGTTAGGGAAATACTTTTTTGAGTGGATTTATGAACACGCAAAATCAAAAGGTTGCGAAGCTTCTGAATTAAATGCCTATACAAGTAACCCTAAGAGCCATAAATTCTATTATAACGAAGGTTATAATATCTACGGATTTCACTTTTTAAAAGTACTTAGAGTAGACGAAAAATTTTATTAATTCCTGTTTAATCGTTTTTGAAATACAAATAGAAATACGATAGGTAAGGCCAGCAAAAGCACCATAGACAAATTGTATTGCAACACCTCAGGAGCTAATAATATGGTTAAGGCATACCCTCCTATTGCACCACCGATATGTGCACTATGACCTATGTTACCAATACCTTTTTTCATTCCGTAAATAGAATATATTAAGTATCCTAAACCAAATACATAACTTGGAATTGGAATTGGTATAAAAAACATGTACAACTCCATTCCTGGATATAAAAGAATAGATGAGTATATAACGCCCATTACAGCTCCAGAAGCTCCAACGGCTCGATAGTACAAATCATTTTTATGATAAGCTAAAGCATAGATACTCCCCGCCAATAAACTGCCTCCATACACAATCAAGAATTTGGTCACATCTAAGGCGTAAATAATAGTATCAGCAAAAAAATACAAGGTTAGCATATTAAACAGCAAGTGTGTAACATCTACATGCAAAAATCCTGAAGAGAACATTCTAAACTGCTCACCACGCTTAATATCTCCTACTTGAAATAAGTATTTATTAAAAAAATAAGTATCGTTAAACCCTTTATAAGACACTAAAACATTGGCAATTATAATGACCAATACAGCAGGGTGAATTTCTGAAAACATAAATACAATTTTGTAGTACTCAAAGATAAAATTATATACGATATTTGTGCGATAGTTTTATGCAATTATTAATCTACATATTGGTATTTCCACTCCTGTGGTTGCTATCTTTACTTCCATTTAGAGTGCTTTACATACTTTCTGATGGACTGCGCTTTTTAATATTTAATATAGTTGGTTACAGAAGAAAAGTAATCAAAGAAAATATTCAATTAGCATTTCCAGACAAGTTAGAAAAGGAAGTCAACCATATAAGAAATGCCTTTTGTAAACATCTAATGGATGTGTTTATAGAAATGGTAAAGTCTATTACTATAAGTAAAAAAGCTATTAGAAAACACTTTAAGTTTACCAACTTAGAATTAATAGCTGAGCTTGAAAAAAAAGGTCAAAGTGCCATTGTACTTGGTGGACATTACGCCAATTGGGAATGGTTGGTACAATTACCTCTTTTGGTAAATCATAAGGGTACCGCATTGTACTCAAAAATTGGCAACCCTTATTTTAATAAAATGATGCTAAAGAGTCGATCTCGTTTTGGCTCTCAATTGATACAATCTAACAAAGCATATGTTGCTTATAAACAAAATGAAAGAGAAGGGCATTTAACCCTTAATGCCATGATTAGCGATCAATCTCCAATGCTGAAGCGCACTAAATATTGGACGGACTTCTTAGGTGTTAAGGTGCCATTTTTTGTTGGAGCCGAAGCCATTGCAAAAAAAATCAATCATGTAGTGCTATTTTACGATGTAAGAAAAGTAAAAAGGGGTTACTACGAATGCGAGTTTAAAATGATTGCAGAGAATCCAAAAGATTTACCAGACTACGAAGTTACAGAACGCTATAAAACTTTATTAGAACAACAAATTAAAGAAGCTCCAGAATATTACTTTTGGTCGCATAAGCGTTTTAAACACCGCGATAAATACCAAGAATGGGAAACAAAATATAAAAAATAAAAGCGCTTAAATAAGCGCTTTTATTTCATCTATAAATCTTTGTCCAAGAGCATCTGCACTTTCTTGAGATATACTCTCTGTATAAATTCTTATAATAGGTTCGGTATTTGATTTTCTCAAATGCACCCATTCTTTCTCAAAATTGATTTTTACACCATCAATGGTTAAAACATCTTCATCTACATAAGTGTTCGCCATTGTTGCCAAAATTCCATCAACATCAATTTGAGGTGTTAAAGCAATCTTTTGTTTGCTCATAAAATAACTCGGATACGATGCTCTTAACTCAGTACTTGTCATACCACACGTAGCTAAATGCGATAAAAATAAAGCCACCCCCACCAAAGAGTCTCTGCCATAGTGAGAAGCAGGATAAATAATACCTCCGTTACCTTCTCCACCAATAATAGCATTGGTTTCTTTCATTAAGGCTACTACATTAACTTCGCCAACTGCACTTGCTTGATAAGAGCCACCATGCTTCTCAGTTACATCTCTTAAAGCTCTTGAAGAAGACATATTTGAAACCGTATTTCCAGACTTTTTAGAAAGTACATAATCTGCACAAGCTACTAACGTGTATTCTTCTCCAAACATCTCTCCATTGTCACAAATCAATGCCAATCTATCTACATCTGGATCTACCACGATACCCACATGTGCATTTTCTTTAACAACCAATGCAGAAATATCGCCTAAGTGTTCTTTTAAAGGCTCAGGATTGTGCGGAAAATGACCGGTAGGTTCACAATATAATTCAACACATTCTACGTTCAACGCTTTTAATAAAGCAGGAATAAATAAACCACCTGTAGAATTTACGGCATCTACAACAACCTTAAAGTTTGCATTTTTAATTGCCTCTGCATCTACAAAAGGTAAGGCTAGTACTTCTTCTACATGCTTTTCGATATACCCTTTCTTTTTGGTATAGCTACCTAGTGCATCAACCTCAACAAAAGAATACGCATCATTTTCTGCCAATTCCAAAATTTCTACACCATCTACAGCATTTAAAAATTCCCCTTTCTCATTTAAAAGTTTAAGAGCATTCCATTGTTTTGGATTGTGAGAGGCTGTTAAAATTATACCGCCTTGTGCTTTTTCTATAGGCACTGCAATTTCAACAGTAGGCGTAGTAGATAATCCTAAATCTACTACGTGAATACCCAAACCTACTAAAGTGTTTGCTACAAGTGAGCTAATCATCTTACCAGACAAACGTGCATCTCTACCTATAACAACTGTAACCGGTTGCTCTTTATATTGATTTCTGATAAAGGTACCGTACGCTGCTGCAAATTTTACAGCATCTAAAGGTGTTAGGTTATCACCAACCTCACCACCAATAGTACCCCGAATACCAGAAATTGATTTTATTAAACTCATAAAAATAATTTTGACCACAAATATAAGTGAATACCCAAGGCAATCATCTTTAGAGCGCTATTAAATTGTTAACATAAAAAAGCCCGCATTTAGCGGGCTTCATCTATTTTTAAAATGATTGGCTTACTTACCTTCCATTTTGTCTTTTAACGCTTGTAAAGCATCGTTCGCATCACCTAATGTTGGCTTTTCAACATCTTGTGCTTTTTTAGCTGCTGCTTTAACATTCTTTTGCTCTTCAGCTCTAAAAATTGCTGAGTGAGAAACTACTAATCTTCTGTATTCTTTGTTAAATTCTAATACTTTGAATTGTACAGTTTCACCTTTTGCAATTTTACCACCTTCTTCTTTCGCCATGTGACGACCTGGTACAAATGCTTCAACACCTTCTTCAAATACTACGATAGCTCCTTTATCTGTAGTTTCTTTTACAGTACCTTCGTGTACAGAATCAATTGTGTATGTTGCTTCATGAGCATCCCAAGGGTTTTCTTGAGTTTGCTTGTGACCTAAGTTTAGCTTACGTCCTTCAACATCCAATTCTAATACTTGTACTTTTAAAGTATCACCTATTGCAGTAAAGTCTGATGGGTGTTTTACTTTCTTAGTCCAAGATAAATCAGAGATGTATACTAAACCATCAATACCTTCTTCTAACTCTACAAACACACCAAAGTTAGTATAGTTTCTTACGGTACCTTCGTGTGCAGAACCTACAGGGTATTTAGTTGTAATATCTGTCCATGGATCTGGGTGTAATTGTTTGATACCTAAAGACATTTTACGCTCTTCTCTATCTAAAGTTAAGATTACAGCTTCTACCTCATCTCCTACTTTTACGAAATCTTGAGCAGAACGTAAGTGAGTAGACCATGACATTTCTGAAACGTGAATCAATCCTTCAACACCATCGTTTACTTCAACAAATGCACCATAATCAGCTAAAACAACAACTTTACCTTTTACTTTATCTCCAACTTTTAAGTTTTCATCTAAAGCATCCCATGGGTGAGCGTTTAATTGTTTTAAACCTAATTGGATACGTGTTTTCTCATCATCAAAGTCTAAGATTACAACGTTTAATTTTTGGTCTAATTCTAAGATTTCACTTGGGTGGTTGATACGGCTCCAAGATAAGTCTGTAATGTGAATTAATCCGTCAACTCCACCTAAGTCAACAAACACACCGTAAGAAGTAATGTTTTTAACAACACCTTCTAATACTTGACCTTTCTCTAACTTACCAATAATTTCTTTTTTCTGTAACTCGATATCAGCCTCGATAAGTGCTTTGTGAGATACAACAACGTTTTTAAATTCGTGGTTGATTTTAACAACTTTGAATTCCATAGTTTTCTCTACGTACTGATCGTAATCTCTAATTGGTTTTACATCAATTTGAGAACCTGGCAAGAATGCCTCAATACCAAATACATCTACAATCATACCACCACGTGTACGACACTTAACGAAACCGTTCACAACTTCACCACTTTCGTGCGCCGCATTTACACGATCCCAAGCTTTTATTACACGTGCTTTTTTGTGAGATAATACTAACTGACCAGAAACGTCTTCACGCTTATCAACTAACACCTCAACTTTATCTCCTACTGCTAAATTCGGGTTGTAACGAAACTCGTTTAAAGTAATTACACCTTCTGATTTAGAGTTGATATCAATAATAGCCTCACGATCTGTTAAACGCACAACAGTACCTTCAATAACTTCACGCTCTGTTACGAAACCTAAAGTATCTTCTAAAGCAGCTTCAAAAGCTTTTAATTTATCTTCTTCTACTTCTTCAATACCTTGCTCGTATTTGTGCCAATCAAAGTTGGCTAGGAACTCCTCTGGAGTAGCAGCAGTATTTTCTTCTTCTTCAATTAAGTCAAGTTTTTCCTCAACTTCTTCTTCTACAACTTCTTCTACTACTTCTGCAGCTGGTTCTTCAACGGTTCCAGCAATTACATTTTCAACTGTTTCAGCAGCAGCCTCTTCAACTACTACTTCTTCTTTTTTTGTTTTTTCCGACACTGTATCTTGTTTATTATTATATATATCTTGAGCTCCTAATTCTTCTACCAAAATGGTGTAAAAAATAGCTCTATATTTATTTCTGTTTGATTTTCCGATGGTTTCAATAGCTTTTTCAATAGCTGTATCTAACGCATCGGTATCTTCAAGTCCTAGCTTTTTAATCAAGAAATTTTTCTTAATTGTCTCGATTTCTTTTTTATCTGAACTTGCTACTTTTTCTGCGTCCGCTTTGTAGATAGAAGGACCTAATCCTTTTGTTACGGCCGCCAATAACTCAACATTAACGTTGATTCCTTTTTTCTCGATTTCGCTTGTATATTGCTCAATCTTTTCTTGAAGTTTTGACATGGCGTCAATTGGGTTTTTGTATCTTGCTATTAATTAGATTTTTTCGCGAACTTAATGCAAGAGTTGTTAAACTCTATAACTTTTCTACCTTTCAAAATCCATTCTCGCTAAAAGGCGTGCAAATGTACAAATAAATCTTTGATTTGCAAATACCTTAAACCCACTATTATAAATATTTTTTTACCCCAACCAATTTTTAAAATCTTTCACCTTTTCTCTACTCACAATTATCTCATGCTGACTAAACGTTTTCAGCTGAATTTTTAAGCGACTATTAGTGAAGGAAACCATGTCTTTAATGGCATTGATATTAATAAAGAACTTTCGACTCACTCTAAAAAATAACTCAGGGCTCAATTGCTCATCTAACTGCTCCAGCGTCGCATCTATCAAATAATCGCGTTTATCTGAGGTATATAAATAAGTGCCTTTGTTTTCAGAATAAATGCACTCTATATCTGCTACATTGATCATTTTTAAATGCTGACCAATTTTAACTGTAAAGCGCTCCTTATAATTCTTGTCTAATGGATTAATCAGTAACTTTCTAATTTGATCTAGATCAACTTGCATATTCTGAGATGTTGGAGATTTACGCTCAAACTTTTTAATAGCTGTTTCTAACTCATCGTCATCAATTGGTTTTAATAAATAATCAATGCTATTTAATTTAAAGGCTTTAAGTGCATACTCATCGTAAGCCGTTGTAAAAATAATAGCACTTTCTACGTGTACTCTTTCAAAGATTTCAAAAGATAAACCATCTGACAATTGAATGTCTAACATAATTAAATCTGGGTGCGTATTATTTTCAAACCAAGCTACAGCTTCTGAAACAGAATGCAACATACCTATGGCTTCATACCCTAAATCAGACAACATACGTCCTAATCTCCGTGCTGATGGCCTCTCGTCTTCTATGATGAGTATTTTCATTTGTTTTATCCTAGTTAAATTTATCTTTATCCATAAACTCTTTCATCTTACGCTCTTCCCAGCCTTTAGAGAATACTATGTTTTTACCAAAAACTCCAAGCCAATGGGCAGCTAAACCGATACCCCAAAAAATCCATACGCTAAAGTTACCAAATCCTATTTCTATGTGCTGTAAACCTCCCTCGTTAAAAGCCGAGATAATTGGCCCCCCGAAAGTAATAAATAGATTTACAATAATATACCAGAATAGGTGTATGTAAAATCCTTTGATGTCTTTTACGCGTTTTTGTGCGGCCAAATAACGCTCTTCTTCAAAAAAATCTTTTTTCATCGTTTCCATTTTTTAAAAATCTTCTTTATCCATTAACTCTTTAATTTTACGCTCTTCCCAGTTTCTACTCACGCCAAATGTAGTTAAGGCATGTATTAACAAACCTAATCCCCATCCGCCTAGTGAAAACCAGAACCATTTAAAATCCCAAAAGGTCATATAGTTTACAAAAATTAAGAACGGGTTAATAACAATAAAGCTAATAAGGTGATTGTAAAAATTCTTTAATTCTTCAACCCTAGCTTGCGCCTTTATGTAATCTTGATCTAAGTTGTTATTTTCCATTGTATTGCTTGATTAAAATTGATTTCTTTTATTCTTTTCCATGAGTTCCTTAATCTTGCGTTCTTCCCAACCTTGTCCGTAGCCAAAAGTTTTAAAGGCTTGAATTACTAATCCTAATCCCCAACCAAACATGGGAAACCAAAACCATTGGAACCCCCAATATGTACGATAGTTTATGTATACCAAGAATGGAATTACCACTACGTAAGCAACTAAGCTACCGTAAAATTCTTTTAAATCTTCCACTCTTTTCTTAGCTCTCATATATTTTGTACTGTCTGTTTCTATATAATCAGTTCTCATCTCTTTAATTTTTTGTGTTAGTAAAGGCAACTTTACTTTAAATGTTTTTTTATCGTTAAATACTTCAACTTTGCCTTTTGAAACCAAGCTGTAACGTTGAAATATGTTCTTTAATCCTACCTTAGTACTCTTCTCTAAAGAGGCTTTCGGATTGATATTGTTTTCTATAATCAAGTATCCGTTTGACTCGTAAATTGAAATAGCTAATGGATTGCTTGATGTTATTGTATTGTGCTTTACGGCATTCTCTAATAAAAGCTGTAAAGACAACGGAATAATTTTTAGTTCTGGGTTGCTAACGCTGTCTAAAATTTTAAATTCAATACCATCTTCAAAACGCATCTTTAGCAATTGCATATATGATTTTGCGAATTTCAACTCTTCTTCTACAGAGACTAAATCTTTATCTTTTTGCTCTAAAACATAACGGTAAACTTTAGAAAGTTTAGTTGTAAACTTTTCTGCTTGCCTTGGGTTCTCGTCTATTAAACTAGTAAGAACATTTAAGCTATTAAACAAAAAATGTGGATCTAATTGATTCTTTAATGACTCGAACTTTGCTGTTTCTGTTTTAGCTACAATTTGAGATTCTTTTACTCTTTTTTGTTGATACTTATTATAAAAGTAAAATACATGAAAACCAATTACTATCGTTAAGGTAATCCACAAGCCAAAACTATATGGTTCAAAGGTTTCATTTGATATAAATTCATTCCATGAGGAACCTATATAAACCACCTGCGTAAATGCCCTTAAAAGAAAAAGTCCGATCAAGGTAATTATTATGGATCCAACAATTCCAATAGCAATTCTTTTTGCAATGTCACCTTCTTGCCAAGTACGTTTTTCTAGATATCCAAAGTAAAACATATTACCAAAGCCCAGTACGAAGGCATAAAGCTGGTTGAAACCAAAATTTATAATAAATTCTTCACTAGTCTCAAAGTATAAACCTCTACCTGAAAGTAAATTTCCTAAAACAAAAATCGTACATCCAATTATGAAGGTTAATAAAAGCTTTTTGGCAGTTTTACTCATTATTTCTAAAATCTAAATAATTTAATATCAAATGTAAGATTTGTATTGTTAACTTCAAATTTTGCTTCGTCAAAGCTAGGAGGTCCATAACTAAAGCTATTATTGCTAATTCCATAGGCCTCCATTGGCATTCCGTTATCCATCATATCAAATTTTAAATTATCGTTCACATCGTGAAAACATACTATTGCATACGTACCAACAGGAACTTCTTTAAAACTAATTTGAGAAATACCGTCTTGAATTTTTGACGAAGCTGATTGAAATGCCTCTCTTTTTTCAAATGACTCTTTTGTATTGTAAAGAGCATAATAAACGGTACCTCTATTGCTGCCTATATTTTTGATGACTGCATCAATCGTATAGGTGTCTTTTGTTTCTTGAGCAAATCCTAAAATAGAGCTCATTGACATTAAAACAAATACTACAATTCTAAACATGGTGTTTGGTTAAATTGGTTAAACATTACTTTTTAAAATGTCTGTTTTCAGACCATTTAATTCTTTTACTGTTTTTAAAATTCGAGAAGAATATATACTCTCTACTCATTGTCGGTGTGTTGTACATTGTTTTCATAATTTTTAGTTTTTAATGATTAATTACACTGCAAATATGTAGCACAAATCACACCCTAGAAATTAATGCTTACTGAATTGTAATTTTTATAGGATGAACTGTAAATAAGTAAATGTTTACCATGAAGACATAGTGAAATTCTATACCAATCAAGGAGTTAGAACTGAATTAATTTAAATAAATAAAACGTATTTTTAAGATGAAATCCTTGGTATTATGACACAGTAATTAATAGCCACCAGCTTCGCGTACTATTTTGTTGGTAGCACGATTAACATTAATTACTTTTATTATTTTGAGTCCGGTTTCTGGTCTTTTTGCTTGGTATAACTAATAGAGATACCTCCTTTCAATACGAAGGAGCGAAATTCATATAATTCTCATAGGCTATCAGATTTGCATCAAATGCTTCTAGAAGCTCTATTGGAATCACTCCGTTTTCCAAATGTTCTACAGCAGTCCAACTACAGTTTTCTTTTGCAATTACGATAGATTGTAACCCACTTTCGTGCAATAGACCGTTTACATCTAATTCTTTTATGTAGTTTTTGTTTACCTTACTCCAAACACTTTTAGGTTTTCTAGGAGTGAAATATTGTTTTCTATGTTCATCATCTAAACGCTTTACCGTGAATTCAATCCACCAATAACACAGAGCTACTTCCGCTGCTTCTTCCCAACGCATAAATGGTTTTCCCGACACCACTTTGTAAAAAATCAAGTAAACTCTAGAAGCTCCATTCTAATTTTTAGAAAGCCATGAACATCATTGAATGTGAGTTTGAAAATACAAAAGTTTAGTTTTCAATGCTAGAAGATTTTACTTTTAAGCTTAGTTTCAATCCTTTCAATTAAACTTGAATTCAATAAATCATTCTCAAATTAAAACGTTCAATATTGCTTTTAGTACCAATTAACATAACCAATGAACGATTCGTCGAATAATGCAATCACTCTACTCTAAACATAAATAATTTAGCCTCAAAGTTATGTTATGAAAATAAGGAAAGTATGTTTTATGTTAGGATTAGGTTTTGTTATTCTTAGTTGTTCAAATGATTCAGAAATGGTTAATGACAACGATAATTTGGGTATAGAAGAAAATATTTTACCCTCTAATTATAAAGAAATTACTTTTGAAAAAAATACCAATTTAAACGGACGAATAACATATTTCTCAAATAGTTATATTCTACCGGAAATTGAAACAAAGGAAGAAGATAGAACCTTTTTAAATCAAGTAACTTCCAGGAATGATAGTGGGAGTTATGAAATCATTGCTCAAGTAAATAATCCTACAGTCAATGGCTACTATTTATCTGCAACTTCAATAGAATACGGAGACAATCATGATAAAATTTATGTTACATATCATACGAAAGGGGCTCCTATTTACGGTGCAATAGAAGTTTATGATGTACAAGATTTAACAAACCCTACTTTACAAGCAAGTTATACTTCTACAAATTTAGAATTTAATGATATACATATTTCGGTTGGCCCATCTAATAATAGACAAAACAAACTTTACACAGCAGGTAATACTGACATTGATAACAATAGTTTTTATTCAATATATCATCGATTTAATTTGAATTCAGGAGGAGAAATATCATTTGAAGGAAATGGAATGAAACCAAAGTATTTAGATTACGGTACAGCGAGTTCTGTTATGAAATATGATAGTTATGTTTTTTTAGCTTCTGCAGGAGACAATGGACTCATATACCCTATAAGAAAAAACTTCTCTGGAGGATATGGTTCACGAACTTGGGTAACTCCTGGATCAGCATTAAAATTTTTAGATAATTATAGAGGTAAAATGGCAATTTTAACCAACGGAGTATTTTATTTAACCGATGTTCGAAATAATCCATTAAATTATTTAAATAATTTTTACTGGTCTGAATCTTTCCCTTCCTTTAGTCCAGAAAATGGGAAAAACACAATAAAAATTGATCATGAAAAAATATATATTGCCGCAGGTTTAAACGGGATACATCAATATACATATGATACAGAGGGTGTTACTTTAGATTTCACCTCAAAATCAGCGAGCTACAATACAATTAGTAATTGTGTTGACGCTGATTCGAAATATGTTTATGCAGCTAATAGTTCCAAATTAACCATCTATAAAAAATCAAATCCGTCTGAACTATATCATTACAATTTTGGTGATGGAAGTGTTAATTATGTAAAAGCCTTTAAAGACTTGTTATTTGTTGCTGCAGGGACTGATGGAATTTATATCTTAAACAAAGGAGAGTTAGAAGATAATTCAAATGTAATACCAAACGCCAATTTTCAAGTCTTTAATGGTATACCTAATCCAAATCAATATAAACTTGTTGTTTCTAAAAGTATAACTGGAGGATCTTCTAAAATACATATCAGTTCTCAAATTTTAACTCCAAACCAAAGTACAGCGACAAAATATATTTATATAATTGCAAATAATCAGTTAAACACATCAGACATAATCTATTTTGGAGAGCAAACCCGAACTTCAGCAGAATTTAGTTGGGATGGTACTTTTTCCAATTAGAAAAGGATTCTATATTAAAGAAAGTATGATTCTATTTGTTTTAAGTAAGTCGTTTCTTTATGCGTTCTAATATTATTTCGCAAATAAAATATTTCAAGTATTTCGTCATAGCATCATGATTTATTAGATTTTTCCGTTTTTTTTAAAGTTAATTATACTTCAAAAACAATTTTATCAGACTCTTTAAACCAGCTTTTATAATATTCTTGATGTATTTTTTCAATACGATTACGACGAACTTTTAAAGTTGGTGTTAACAATCCATTATCCACAGTCCATTGTTCTTTCATTACAACCAGTTTCTCCAGATACTCGTGTTTCTCAAACCCAGGGTTCACTTTTTGAATCGCATCTTCTAAAGCTTTAATCAATTCAGATTTGTTCATTCTACTCCCAACCTCAGAAATTACTACCAATCCAATAGGTTGTGGAATACCTGTACCCACCACACATACTTGCTCAATGACGGGTTCATCTTCTAACAACAACTCAATAGGTGCAGGTGAAATATATTTGCCTTTATCTGTCTTAAACTGATCTTTAGCACGCCCAATGATTGATAAAAATCCATCATGATCGTATTCACCTAAATCACCTGTATGAAAAAATCCATCTTTATCCATTACCTCTGCAGTCATTTCAGGAGCTTTGTAATATCCTTTCATAAGGCACTTATTCTTTATTAGAATCTCTCCTTCTTCAGAAAACTTGATATCAACTCCTGGCAATGCCTTACCCACTGTGCCTACTTTATTAGCATTTGGCATATTAAAATGCGAAATACAACAATCTTCAGTCATACCATACACCTGTAGTATTTCAATGTCTAATTTTGTATACCAATCAATCACCTCCTTTGCCAGTGGCGCTGCCGCAGATAGAATAATATTCGCATGCTTTAAACCTAACTTCTCTTGAAGTTTTGATTTAATGAGTTTATTTAAAAATGGTATTTTCAATAACAGCTTTAGGCGTTTTCTTCCTATTGTATCAACTATTTTCTCTTGAAATTTTGTCCAAATTCTCGGCACTGCAAAAAAGGCGTGCGGTTGCGTTGCCTCTAAGTCAGCAGCAAATGTTGCCAAAGATTCTGGAAAACGAATACAGGCTCCTAAAGTTAAACCATAGGTCATTATTTGACGCTCTGCCACATGTGCTAAAGGTAAAAAGGAAAAAAATCTAGGAGTTGACGGTAGAATTAAAATGTTCTTCAAAGTATTAATACTTGTCATAACATTTCTAACTGTATGCATTACGCCTTTAGGTGTACCCGTCGTACCTGATGTGTATATTATCGTGTGTAAGTCCTCAGAAGTATGCCGCGCCAAGTTTGACAATTCATCTATTTTTTTTACTAATTGTTCCCAAGAAAGATCTTCTTGTACACCATAGGCCTCAATACCAATTATTGGAATATCGGGTATACCTGCTCTTTGTTTTTCATAAAAATCTAATTTACCAACTATAATAGCTTTCGATTCACTGTGTTCTAAAATTTGCCGTATAGATTCAGCGTTCAATGTTGGATAAATTGGAATAGAAATGTGTCCGCTCATCATTATAGCTAAATCTGCCATAATCCAATGTGCACAGTTTTTAGAAATTAAAGCAATATGACTTTTGGGCGGTAAATTTAAATCCTTGAGATATTGTGCAATTTTTCGAGCTTCAACCCCAACTTTTTTATATGAATACTCTTTTAGTGAGCCATCGAATGGTTGTTGTAAATAAATGTTGTTAGGAGCTTCTTTTTCCCAGTATAAAAAGGCCTCTAAAGGCGCTGAAAAATTATGAGCCATATGATAATGTATTTCTCGTTTTGTTAGTTAAGAATAGGGTGTTGTGTAAATATACAAATTAAACCAACGCATTTAACAAGACAGTAACAGGGTGCAATGCCTCTCTTTGTGCACCGTCTTTAATTTGATGTCTACAACTAGTACCTGATGCCACAATTAAGGTATCTTCGGGAGTATTTCTTACTTTGGGAAATAATGTATCCTCTCCAATCTGCATACTCAGTTGATAGTGTTCCTTTTCAAAACCGAATGACCCTGCCATACCGCAACAACCAGTATTCATTATGCGCACATTATAATTTTTAGGAAGATTCAACATTTTAAATGCGGGATGCATACCTATTAACGATTTTTGATGACAGTGACCATGCACTTTAACCATCTTTCTTTCTGCAATGAATTGACTCTCTTTTATAGAGCCCTTATCAATTTGACGTGCGATAAACTCCTCAATCGTCAAACAGTTTCTGCTCAGCACCGCAGCAGCATCTTTATCTTTTGCAACTCTAAGATATTCATCTCGGAATGTCAGAATTGGTGTTGGTTCGATTCCTATTAATGGAGTATCTTTTGATATAATGTTTTTAAAAATGGAAATATTCTTGTTTGCAACCTTTTTGAATTCATCTAAAAACCCTTTAGTTACCAAACTGCGCCCACTTTCTTCATGAGCTACCATTTGAACTTCGAAACCAAGACCTTGCAGTAAGTGAATAGTATCCTTACCTATCTGCACATCATTATAATTGGTAAACTCATCACAAAAAATGTATACCAATCCGTTTGTCCCTTTTTTAAAAGGTTGCTTGTTAAACCATGCTCTAAATGATTGTTTTGCCAACTTAGGAATACTGCGTTCCTTGGGAATGCCAAGTATTTTTTTTGTTATTTGTAAGTCCAATATAGCATTGGCTAAATGCGGCACTTTACTACCAATAGCATTGTATTTTTCATTAAATCCGAACAGCTTATCTCTAAAACTTGGAGGATTTTTCTTTTGGTATTGGTATAAAAATTCAGCTTTTAAAGTAGCTACATCAACATTACTAGGGCACTCACTTGCACAAGCTTTGCAACTTAAACACAAATCAAATACCTCTTTTAATTCTTTGTGATTGAACTTATTTGAATTATCTGAATTGGTTAAAAATTCTCGCAGAACATTGGCACGAGCTCTCGTTGTATCTTTTTCATTTTTTGTTCCTCTATAACTAGGGCACATTGTTCCGCCTGCCTCAACAGATTTTCTACAATCTCCAGAACCGTTACATTTTTCTGTAGCACGCAAAATACCTTGCGAATCAGTAAAATCAAAAATTGTTTCAACATCAGGTTCTACTCTACCCAGTTCGTATCGCAAATTCTCATCCATAGGATAAGGGTCTACAATTTTACCTCTATTAAATATATTATTAGGGTCGAATGTCTTTTTTATTCGTTTGATTAATTGATAGTTTTGATCACCAATCATCATAGGTATAAACTCTGCCCTAACAATTCCGTCTCCATGTTCACCACTAAAGGTCCCCCCATAGCGTTTTACCAATTTGGCTGTTTTGGTTGTGATTTCTCGAAACAGTCTTACATCCTCTTTCTTCTTTAAGTTTAAAATCGGACGTAAATGCAATTCTCCAGCACCAGCATGTGCATAATAAACTGCTTCTTGCCCATAGTTTTCCATCATCTCAGAAAACTCTTCAATATACGCTGGCAAATCAGCTACACTTACAGCAGTGTCTTCTATACAAGCAACAGCCTTATTATCTCCTACAATATTTCCTAGAAGACCTAAACCAGCTTTTCTCAAAGTGATGGCCTTATCTATATCTGAACCTACTAAAACAGGATAAGCATAACCAAAGTTTTGCTTTTTCAATTCCGCAATTAAGGCTTCAGCTTCTGATTTGGCTGTTTCTTCTGAGGTAGCCTTTAACTCCATCATTAAAACTGCTTTGGGATCACCTTCGATAAAAAACCGATTTTTTAATTGCTCTCTATTATTTTTTGTACAATCTAGAATGGTTTTATCCATGAGTTCACACATATATAAGTTGTGATTTATAGAGGTTACCACCGCTTTCATACATTCATTTATTGAATTAAAATGAGCAGCCACCATTACATTGTATTTTGGCGGCAATTTGTCTAGATTAAGGGTAATCTCAGTAATAAAAGCTAAGGTACCTTCACTGCCTGCTAATAACTCACATACATTTATACGCCTACTATTACCCCCAAATAAATCACTCGTAAGCAGCGAATCTATCGCATATCCTGTATTTCTACGATGAATTTCTGGTTTCGGAAATTCTTTTTTTATTGCTATTTGATGTGCCTTAACACTCAATTCATCATTAAGACTTCTGTAAATAGCACCTTCTAGATTATTTTGAGAGGTTTTTTCTATGAATGTTTCTGAATCAATCTCATTAAAAACAGTTTCAGAACCATCTGACAAAATCGTTTTAAGTTGTATAACTTTATCTCTTGTTACTCCGTATTTTATAGAGGTAGTTCCTGACGAATTATTACCTACCATGCCACCAATCATACATCTGTTGGAAGTAGATGTATTCGGACCAAAAAACAATCCATAAGGAGCAAGGTATCTGTTTAAGTCATCTCGAATAACTCCAGGTTGTAACGTAACAGTCTGTGCTTGTTCATCTAACCGTATAATAGCCGTAAAATGCTTTGAAACATCAACAACAATTCCATCTCCCACGCATTGCCCTGCTAGTGATGTGCCCGCTGTTCTTGGTATTAATGAACAATCATTTTTATTAGCAAAAGCTATTAACGTTTTTAAGTCTTTTTTGTTCTTTGGATAAGCAACTGCCAGCGGCAATTTTCTATATACAGATGCATCTGTTGCATATAAAGCCTTATGTAGTGTATCGAAATGTAATTCTCCGTCAAGAGAAGATGCCAATACATTTAATTGGTCTAAACTCACGCTTTATTCACTCTTTTTAAATATTACTTCTTTCTCAGAGCGTTTAGTTTTACACATATAAAATGGTTGGGTAATAGCCATTGTTGCCATACCTTTTGGAGCCGTTTCAACATAATGCACTTCCATAGCATCTTCTTTTTCAACAATTTTAGAAACTGTTATCGAATATCCTCCAGAAGATCTTTCGCCCATAAATAGTGCTAAAACCATTTCTTCTTTAAGATCTATTTCTGGCACCTGATAACCTGGTTTTCTAGTTTTATTAATTTGAGCATACAGCTGTTCTAAATCAGACTGACTTTTTATTACAGAGTTTTTAGCACTTTGAAAACCACCAGAACTATCTTTAATTAGCATTTCAAACGCCAAATAATTTGTCTCTTTTTGAGATGCACAACTCATACATAATAGTAATAATACCAATCTAATTTTCTTCACAATTCATCAACTTATTTGTTCTCCATTTTTTAATGAAGGCTTGTTTGTTTGTAACAAAATCACATCTGCTCCTTTTTGAATCCCTAATACCAATACCTCACTTTTAAAGTTAGCAATTTGTCTAGTTTCAAAATTAACAACAGCACAAATTTGTTTGCCCAACAATTCTTCTTTCGTATATAACGATGTTATTTGTGCACTCGATTTTTTTACACCTAAATCTCCAAAATCTATATGAAGCTGATAAGCTGGCTTTCTTGCTTTTGTAAAATCATTCACTTTAACAATAGTTCCTATTCTAAAATCGATTTTGGAAAAATCGTCAAAAGAAATTATTTCTTTATTATTCATTAATTACAATAAATTCGGTACGTCTATTTGCTTGATGTTCTGCTTCTGAACATTTAACACCATTCGAACACTTATTTACCAATTGTGTTTCTCCAAACCCTTGTCCTGAAAGCCTACTAGCATCAATTCCTCTACTAACAATATAGGCAATTGTAGACTTCGATCTTTCTTCTGATAAACGCATGTTATAAGCATCTGGAGCCCTACTATCTGTATGTGAATTGATTTCTAATTTAATATTCGGATTTTCTTCCAAAATCTTGACAACATTATCTAATTCTATTGCGGCATCTCTTCTAATCTTAGCAGAGTTCAAATCAAATAAAATTGGATTTGTTCGAATCATTTTCACATTTCTAATTGTAACAAAATCTTGGAATTCCTTTAAGAATAAGTCTTTATTGATAACAGCATTTATAACTGTACCAGTTGTTACATTTTCAAAAGCTGGTAAATAATTTTCAAATTCTGCTTTAACCTCATAACTACTTTCACAATTCAAATCTGTAGTGAAATTATACTCACCACCAATACCAGTAGTAACAGTTTCTATTACCTCATTATTATAGGATAATTGCACCTCTACTCCTATTAATGGTATTTTGGTTTCTTGACTTACCACTGTACCTACTATAAACTGATTACAGTATACTGGAGTTAACATAAAATCAGATATGATAGTAGCTGAATTCGTGTTATCTGATCTTACTATATTTGTTGCTGTTTCATGAGTATCGGTAGTTACAACTACGTTATACGTCTTTTCGCAATCTATTTTAAAGCTATATGCTCCATCAATTGTAGTTATTGTGGTATCCACCGTAACACCATCAACCATTAATTCAACTCTTGCATTTTCTAGTGGCTCATCAGTTGTAATATCTCTAACAACTCCAACAATTGTCTGATTACAATCTATAGGTTTCATTCTAAAACTAAATATGTCAGCATCTCCAACTCCTTTCCTAGAGGAAGAAAAATATCCAACTCCTTTTTCTGGACTAACTGCTAAAGCAAAATCGTCGTATTCTGAATTTAATACCTTCAAATTGTTTAAGTCACTAAATCCTTGTCCATCATATTTAGCACCATAAACATCTAAATAACCCACACCATTCGGATGCCCATCAGAAGTAAAATAAAATTCGTTATTGGTACTTAAAAAAGGAAATAGCTCATTACCTTTCGTATTAATCGTCGGTCCTAAATTTTCAGGAACTCCATAGGCTCCATCCTCTAATAATGCTACTTTATACAAATCCAATCCACCATAACCGTTCTCATCATCTGAGGCAAAAAACAACGTCTTTCCGTCTGGACTCACATGCGGATAACGCACAGAGTGCTCTTCACTATTAAAAGGAACTGGAGCTATATTTGTGGCAATACCAGCATCATCTACAGTAGCCCTAAATATGTTTAATATATCTAGTTTATCACTACTTCTTTCAAATTTATTCGCTTCGTCTGTATCTATATAATTATTTAAAGTAAAGAAAATCGTTCTGCCATCTGGTGTAAAAGTAATATCCGATTCATGAAACATATTGTACCGCTCAAAACTAAATTTGTCAATTAAAACCAATTCTCCTTGATCTCCAATAAGTGCCTTGTAAAATCTAAGAAAACCCATTCGGTTATTCTTGCGGTGTCTTTTCTTTGTGTCTACATCTTTTTTAGATGAAGCGAACAACACCATATCATTTTTATAAAAAACAATGCCAAAATCAGCATTTTCACTGTTGATAGCTTCGTTTTCAACTTTCTCAAATCTTTGAAAGTCTTGTGAGTACAATACAACACTACACAAGAAAATAAGTAGGAATAAGAACTTTTTCACAGGTATTTTTTATTGTTTTTAGATGTTAGCTTATAAATAACCCATGCAGGGCCAATAAGTAAAAATTGAATATCTTTTAAAAATGATGGTTTCTTTCCCTCAATCTTATGACCGTAAAATTGACCAATCCATGCTACTACAAATATACTAACTGAAGTAATTAATAATGGTAAAAATTGTGCTAAATAATAGTTGCCCACAATGCATGCAATGCTAAATAACGCGATTTTAATAAACATACTAAAAGATAATCTCAAATAAAATATCAGGACCATTAGTAAAATTACAGTAGCCCAATTTTCAATTATTGGATTGTTTAGATTGGTAATATTAGCAATAGATGAAGCGGGTATACTCATAATTAAACCAACAATACTAAAAAATATTGCAGGTACACAAATATAATGAATTGACTGATTGGTTTCGTTCTGATGACTGACAGCATACTCATCAAACCATTGGTGTAAGGTCTTCATATTTTGTACTTTTGAATGATCTAAAGTTACAAATTTTAAAAATCATGGCAAGAACTCCTTCAAACATGTTGGCACTGGGTACGAAAGCACCTTACTTTAATCTAATTGATACTGTTTCAAATCAATACAAAAACTTAGATAAAATTAAAGGTAAAGGTGGCATGGTAGTACTGTTTATATGCAACCACTGTCCGTTCGTAATTCATGTAAACAATACTATTGTTGCTTTGGCTAACGAGTATCTAGCTAAAGGTATTGGATTTGTAGCTATCTCCTCTAATGATGTGGTAAACTATCCTCAAGATAGTCCTGATTTAATGAAAAAAACAGCACAAGAATTGGGGTACCCTTTCCCCTATTTATATGATGAAACGCAGGAAGTTGCCAAGGCATATGATGCGGCTTGTACCCCTGATTGCTATTTGTTTGATAGTGATTTAAATTTGGTATATCGCGGGCAATTAGACGATTCGAGACCAGGAAATGGAAAACCAGTGACTGCAGCAGATATGAGACATGCCCTAGACTGTTTGTTAAACAATACTGAAAATAAGGAAACTCAAAAACCGAGTATTGGTTGTAATATTAAGTGGAAATAGGATTGTATCCATTCTAAAATTATTCTTTTATAGATAATGAATTTTCAACCATATGAATAAATTTATCTCTAATTTTCTGGCTACTCCTATTACCAACAAAAAACAACAAACTAAACGGCATACAGAAAAAAGTGGAAATAAAAATGTGAGAATAATTTATTTCATTTTTTAAGAAGCTAACCATTTATCTAAATTCAATTGCCAAAACCCTACGGCAATCCATTTATTAAATTTTCTACCAACCCCATCAAAATGTCCAACTTTCTTAAAGCCAAATTTTTCGTGAAAAGCAACACTTTCATCATTTGGCAAAGAAATACCGCCTAATACAACTTGGTACTCTTGTTCCTTTAATTCATCTAATAAAGCCTTGTATAATTTACTTCCCACCCCTCTTTTTTTTCTTTCTGGATGCAAGTATACCGTACTTTCTACGGTTTGGTTATAAGCTGGTTTTTGACGCCATTTACTGGCATAGCTAAAACCAATTACCTCTCCATCTTGTTCATATATAAAACAGGGAAAATCTTTATGTATACGTGTAATTTTAGCTAAATAACCTTTAACGGTATAGGGCTCAAAATCAAAGGTAACAATGGTGTGCAACACATAATAATTGTATATGTCAGTTAGCGCTTGAATATCCGATTCTTGAAAAGGCCTTATCATTTTACTTCCACCCTTTTCGAATCAACAATTGATTGATATGCTGATAATGATGTTCACAATGCCACGCATAAATACCAATATTCTTTTTTAAGCTTACCTCGCTATTTGTTTCTGGATGAATAAAAGAGCGATTTAAATCTTCTTCGGTAAGCGTTTTTAATAGATAAACCCACTTACCATGTAATGCTTTTAAATAGAGTAAAGCTAACTCTACAGGCCCGTATTTAGTATCGACTAAATTGGCCCAACGATCTTCGTAATAGGCTTTAATTGTAGGCCTAAATTCGGTTAAGGTCCATTTAAACCGTATATAACTATTGGTATGACTATCGCCTAAATGGTGAACAACTTGACGTATTGTCCAACCCTCTGGTCGATATCTTGTATCTAATTGCTCTTTAGTTAGATTTTGTATAAGCTTTTCTATTTTACGAGGATGCTCTTCTATAATACTTATCCAACTTTCAATGTACTTTGAGGTTATTTCTAAAGGAATATTTGCTTTACCTATTGGGAATTTTAGTTGCTCATCTATCATTCTGCTCTGTATTTATTTATCATGTTTTGAGCACGACGATTGCCACTATCTAACTCTAAAGATTTTTTATAATTTTCTAAAGCTTTTACAGTATCACCTGCTTTTAAATAGGCCTCTCCTAAACTGTCGTATACATTAGAGCTGTTTGGATACATAGCAACATTAATTTTAAATACCTCAACAGCCTCAGCTGATTTATCCTCCCTCAATTTATTATATCCCCATCTATTCATTCTAGCTTCTTCTATTATTGGATCTAAAGAGTCTT
The DNA here is from genome assembly GCF_054661455.1 of Urechidicola sp. KH5. Taxonomy (NCBI): domain Bacteria; kingdom Pseudomonadati; phylum Bacteroidota; class Flavobacteriia; order Flavobacteriales; family Flavobacteriaceae; genus Urechidicola; species Urechidicola sp. KH5. Next base: position 297,818 of record NZ_BAAFSW010000004.1, on the reverse strand, counting down.
TTTCTTTGATTGCCACAAATCCTTCAAGCGCTTTTTGGTACTCTCCTGCTTCAAAATATTCACCAGGAACCATTTCTCCTGCATTCATTTTTCTGAACTTAAATTCAAGCTCATCAGTTTCTTTTGAAATAAAACAGATATACCAAACACCCTCTTCCGGATGTTCTTTAAATCGAATTTTCTCCTGCATTTCTTTCACAAAAAATGCTCCCTCACCCATATCCATTGGTTTGATATTATCAGCGCCATTCCATTTTAATACTAATTGTGAATCTGTATAGGAAACCTCTATTATCTGATCCGAATTAAACAAATACCTACCTTCTGTATTTGCCATATATTCTAGTGAAATATTTGATTCTTTAGAACAAGCAACACAAAGAATCAATGCCATAAAACAAACAATCTTTTTCATTAATTTTTTAGAAATTAGCTGTTAACATAAATAAAGGTCCGTGAAATCCAACGCGAATACTTCCGTTCCAGTTGCTTTGATCTATATTTAACTTGGTTATAAAATAACGATAACTCACTCCCACTCCAACATTTTTTATTACTTGGTATCTAACACTTGGAGCAAGATTCCAAAGCGAACCAGAATATTCCTTAATGGTCAAAGCAAACCAATCTATACGGGCTGTTAAAGCTAATTTTTCATTTGGAGCCCAATAATACCAAGTACCTATATTTGGAACCGGTGCAATTACCTCTGCATCTCTTCGTTCAAAACCAAGACTATCGTCGTCTAAATAGACACTTCCCTCCAAATAGGTTTTTATATCCATAGCATGTGCACCAAGTCCCACACCCCATTCGTGTTTATCTCCCGATGTAAGCGTTCTACCAAAGAATATACGATACATGTTAAGTCCAAATCCTATCTCTGCTTCTAAACCAGCAACAAACTCCACGTCTTCCCATTCTAAATTTTCTTCTAATACAGTTCCATACGAAGTACGAACATTAAAATATTCTACTCCTAAATGCCATTTTTTACTAAAACGCCAAACCACACTACCGGCAAAAGTTTCTTCTCTTTGATCGAGATCAAAAGACTCATTTAAATCTATAACATCATTTTCAGAAGAACCATCTATACCAATTTTAATGGTTTTTGACGGGGCGTACAATCCTGCAGTAACCAAAAATTTATCAGTAAGAAGCGGGTGTTTTTTTAATTCTAAAATGGTATCTGTTTCTGATTGATTTTGCGCGAATATTCCCGCACTAAAGAACAGAGATACGAATAATATAATGTAAGTCAGCTTTTTCATAAGTTGTGAATTAAAATGCGTTACCAACAAATGTAATATTTTTTAGCTTTGACTACAATTAAAAAACGCTCCTAAAAAGGAGCGTTTAAATTATTTCACATTAACAAGTTCTACATCAAAAATTAGCGGTGCATCTGGTGGAATTACACCTCCAGCTCCCCTACTACCATAAGCCAACTCTGATGGAATTACAAACCGAGCCTTGTCTCCTACTTTTAAAAGTTGAATACCTTCGTCCCAACCTGAAATTACTTGACCAATACCTACATTAAAATCTATTGGTTGTTTTCTTTTATAAGAGGAATCGAATACTGTACCATCTAATAACTGGCCTTTGTAGTGCACAGATACCATAGCTCCTTTAGTTGCTTTCTTACCATTACCTTCTTGTAAGATTTTGTATCGTAAGCCACTCTCTGTTTTATCGTACCCAGCAGATGCTTTATCTAATAACTCATCCTGCGCTTTTTGAGCCTCAGCAATTCTAAGTTCACGTTCTCCTTCAAATACTCGAAAGGCTTCTATAGCATTAAATTGCTCTGCAGACTCACCTACACGAATAATCTCAACTTTTTCAATTATATCTCCTTGAGCAACAGCATCAACTATATCTTGACCTTCTACTACATTACCAAACACACTATGCTTATTGTCTAACCATGGCGTTGCAACATGTGTAATAAAAAATTGCGAACCATTTGTACCGGGACCTGCATTTGCCATAGATAAAACTCCTGGTCTGTCATGCTTTAATTCTGGGTGAAATTCATCATCAAACTGATACCCTGGATTACCCGAACCAGTGCCTTGTGGGCAACCACCTTGAATCATAAAATCAGCAATTACTCTATGAAACTTTAACCCATCGTAATAAGGAGTACCTTGAGGCTTTGCAGAATTTTCTAAATTTCCTTCAGCTAGAGCAACAAAATTACCAACCGTACCAGGTGTTTTTTCAAATTCTAAATTCACTAAAATTTCACCTTTAGGTGTAATGAATTTTGCGTATAATCCGTTATTCATTTTCAAAGATTTAAATTAAGGCTGCAAAGATACCATTTAGTTATCTAATTGCTTTAACTCTTTGTGATTTTTCTTTAGTCGACGTAATAATATGCCATATATGATTCTATAGATAACTAAAAATAGTCCGATCATTACAATCATAGTAACAATTACAACGGTTAATAAGACAGTGTTTGGAAAATCCTCAGGTACTTTAGACATGATTTTATACATCTGAATATGCTCTGTATCTGAAAAAATTGCAGTAATTAAAACAGCAGATGTAAGTGCCATAAAACCAATGTTAAAATAGATATATTGCTTAACGGTTTTTCTCGTATTTAAGATACTCTCCATTAAAGCCTTGGCCGTATTATCGGCCTTAATAGTTTTATAATTTTTATAAAATAAATAAATAAAATAAATAATAATGGCGTACGATAAGATAGAAATAACAGTTACCCAAGTACCAATACCAATTTCTTGGTAAAAAATGATATCTCTCTTAACATCTCTTATAAACACCAAAGAGTTTATTAATACAAATTCTAAAATACTAATTATAAAAATCCACTTTACCATTGAAGAAGATTTTCGGTGTAGCATTCTATAGATTTCGTCTGTTGAAACTCGATGTTCTGAATAATCTTGTGCTTTCCAAGCGCCTTTTAGTTTATCTAATTCATCCATATTTTTTTAAGGATTTAGAATCGTTTTTAGTTTGCTTTTTATTCGGTTCACTTTTACTCGGGCATTCACTTCACTTATACCCATTAGGTCAGCAATTTCTTTATATGGCTTGTCTTCTAAATACAATAGTATTAAGGCTTTTTCTACATCGCTTAATTGATATATTGCTTTATACAATAATGCCATTTGCTCTTCAATTTCCCCATCGTATTCTTGCTGTGCCAATTTGTATTGCACATCAGTAATATCGCTGGTAGCAATAGTTCTTTTTGATTTTCTATAAAGCGTAATGGCCGTGTTTAAGGCCACACGATACATCCAAGTACTAAACTTTGCATCTCCTCTAAATTTTGGATATGCCCTCCATAACTGGATCGTAATTTCTTGAAACAAATCGTTGTGCGCATCAGAGTTATTGGTATATACCCTGCAAACTTTATGCACTATATTTTGATTGGCTTCGAGCTGCGCCACAAATTGCTTTTCTAGTTGTTTAGTCACGTAAGGCCTAGTTGATTTTTCTATAAGTAGTATAAAGATATAAAATGTTACAGCATGGTTTTACATTTTTACGAATTCAATACATTTTTAATTTTTCTAAATTCGCCAAATGAAATTTTCAACACTTCAATCAAATATTTCAATTCTTAAAAACACTCCCATAAAAGGATTAGAGGCTCAGTTTGAATTGGCTCCAGAAATAAGAAAACAATATTCTGAAGACATGATTCAATTAAAAAACCCCAGAAAAGCAGGAGTGTTAGCATTATTCTATCCAAATAAACAAGGAGATGCTACTTTTGTTTTAACAAAAAGAGCGCAATACAATGGTACACATTCTTCTCAAATAAGTTTTCCAGGAGGAAAAGCAGAGCAAATTGATAAAAATTTAGCCGATACAGCTATTAGAGAATGTTTTGAAGAAATAGGAATACCACAAGAAAAAATTGAAGTTATTCGTGAGTTTACTGATGCATATATACCCCCGAGTAACTTTTTGGTAACACCTTTTCTCGGACTCATAAATTACACGCCACAATTTACCCTAAATAATGAGGTTGCAACAATAATAGAAGTAAAGTTATCTGAGCTTATGGACAACAAAAATCTAGTCCTCAAACAGATGAACACTTCTTACATGAAGAATGCTATGATACCTTGTTTTAATTTTAACAACCACATTGTTTGGGGCGCAACAGCTATGATTTTAAGTGAAATCAAAAGTTTATTTATTGATATAAATGGCTGAGAAATTTTGTAATTTTGCACTTACAAATTAAAACCTATGGGGCTTTTTAAGCGCAATCCGTTTGGACATATTTTATTTATAAAAAAATGGTTGATTCGTATTTTAGGAATCATCTCTCACGGACGGTACCGTAGATTTAATGATCTTAAGATAGAAGGATCAGAAATTATTAGAGACTTACCTCACAATAATGTATTGTTTGTTTCTAACCATCAAACATATTTTGCCGATGTAGCTGCTATGCTTCATGTTTTTAATGCCTCTCTAAAAGGAAGAGTTGATACCATTAAGAATATTGGATATATCTGGAATCCTAAATTAAACATCTATTATGTTGCTGCCCTAGAAACAATGAAATCAGGATTGTTACCAAAAATATTTGCTTATACTGGTTCTATTTCTATACAACGTACATGGAGAAGTGAAGGGAAAGAAGTGAATAGACAGGTTAAAATGTCTGATATAACCAATATAGGTACTGCCCTAGATGATGGTTGGGTTATTACATTTCCTCAAGGGACTACTACACCATTCAAACCTATAAGACGAGGTACTGCACATATTATTAAGACCTACAAACCAATAGTTATACCTATAGTAATTGATGGTTTTAGAAGATCATTTGACAAAAAGGGATTGCTTATTAAAAAACGTGGCGTATTGCAATCTATGGTCATCAAAAAACCTCTTGAATTAGATTATGAGAACGACTCTATTCAAGACATCGTTTCGAAAATTGAATTGGCCATTGAACAGCATAAATCATTCCTTAAAGTTGTTCCTGAAGAAGAGTATCAAAAATCAGAAGAAGCTCTTAATAAGAAACGTACTTTCTGGAGAAGCTAATTATCTACTTTTTTGATATTACTATTATAAATACTGATACCATAATATAGATTTTAATAATAGTATTTGTTATTTTTATTACCTAAAATTATACCATGACAATTACCCAATTAAAATATGTACTGGCGGTGGCAAAATATCAAAATTTTACTGTAGCCTCAGAACATTGCTTTGTAACTCAGCCAACGCTTAGTATGCAAATTCAAAAATTAGAAGAAGAATTAGATATTCAAATTTTTAATCGAAATAAAAAGCCTATTCAATTAACCCCGGTTGGAGAAAAAATTGTAGAACAGGCAAAGACTATTGTTGACGAAAGCAACAGAATAAACGATATTGTAGATCAGCAAAAAGGGTTTATTGGTGGTGAATTTAAATTAGGAATTATACCCACTGTAATGCCTACTTTATTACCTATGTTCTTAAAAACATTTATCAACAAATACCCAAAAGTTAATTTAGTGATTGAGGAGTTAACAACTGAGGAAATCATTAAAAAATTAACTGACGGTCAAATTGATGCAGCCCTAGCTGCTACACCTTTAGAGAATGAGATCATTAAAGAACGTGTTCTGTATTTCGAACCATTTGTTGCTTTTATACCTCAAAATCACAGAATGTATAATAATCCAACTATCTCAGCCGATGATTTAGAATTGAATGATATTTTATTATTAGAAGATGGGCATTGTTTTAAATCTAGCGTAATTAATATATGTAAAGCTTTTAAGCAAGATACCACCTCTCAATTTCATTTAGAAAGCGGTAGCTTTAATACACTAATAAAACTAGCGAAAGAAAATATGGGAATGACGCTTTTACCATATTTACACACACTTGATTTACCCGAAGAAGACAAACAATATTTGCGTAATTTTGAAGATCCTGCTCCTGCAAGAGAAGTGAGTTTAATATTTCATAAGTCACAGTTAAAAATGCATTTAATTGATGCTTTAAAAGGAGTTGTCGATGGATTAGTAAGGGGAGCTATTAATTTTCAGGATGTAGAAATTGTAAGTCCTTTAACAAAATAAAAAAGGGAGCTAAGCTCCCTTTTTTATTGTTTTATTAAAACCATACACACATTTAATTCTGGTTTTTCTTTAATTATTTCTTGCAACCAAATTCTTAATTCTTCAATTTCATAGGGTAACAAGCGTGCAACGGCTTTTTCTAATTCTTTACAAAACAGATCCGCATTAAAACTAACTTTGCGTAAAACTGTTTTGGTATATTCAAACATTGCTCTTGCCATATTTTTAGTAGGGTTTTTAGGTTAGGGTTTATAATTGCAACGTATAAAAAATAAATTTAGTATGTAATTATCCTAATTTATTTACTTGATTTAATAAAGAGGTTGCTTTTGCAGCCAATTCATTTTTGATAGCACTAAAATGAGCTTTTTTATTTTCAACATTTTTGGAGTGCATTTTTTCAATTAAATCATCAAAACAAGCTACAGCCTCATCAACTATTGCATCTGTTTTTTTTGTGACGGCTTCTGGGTTTGTTAGTTCCCACTCATAACACTCGCTAATAACATCACCTAAGACATTATTTATATCCTTCTTTAAGTTCTTTACACTTGCCATAATTTCAATTGTTTAGAGTACAAATTTAATAAAATAATCTTGCTAAAACAGTTTTAAAATATCCAAGAGGCTTCCCACTGTTTTGTATTGTTCTTGATGTTTATTATCTTTTATCTCTTCATGGGCCCATGTTGTATGATATGGCACATGTATAGCATGTGCACCTATTTCAATCAAAGGTAAAACATCAGATTTTAATGAATTGCCAATCATTAAAAATTCATCTGGAGTTGCATCTAAAAACGAAATTAATTTTACATAATTAGGCACCTTCTTTTCACTTAAAACTTCAATATGGTCAAAATACTTGTCCAATCCAGACTTTTCCAACTTGCGCTCTTGATCTAATAAGTCTCCTTTGGTAGCTAGTATTAGCTTATATTTTAAACTTAGTGTTTTTAGCACTTCTTCAACACCATCTAACAGTTCAATTGGCTTTTGCAACATTACTTTTCCAATGTTTAAGATATCTACAAGTTGCTCATTCTCTATTTTACCGTTAGACAATTCTATTGCAGACTCAATCATAGAAAGCATAAACCCTTTTACACCGTAGCCATACAATTCAAGATTATCCATTTCTTTTTTAAATAACTCTTGATTAATTTTATTTTCAGTTTCGTACTTGCCCAACAACTTTGCAAAGGCATGCTCAGCATCTCTAAAATAGGGTTCGTTTACCCAAAGCGTGTCATCAGCGTCAAAGGCAATTACTTTAATTTTTTCGTACATAACTTAACTTTAATACAAATTTACATCAAATTCTATCTTCTCTATTCTTCTCAAAACACTCTTTTTGTAAAAAAATCGTTAAAAATCCAGAATCTATAAACATATAATTTGCATCCTTAATTAAAAGCGATATATTTGAACAACAAAACGATATATATGTATACAATTTTCACATCCTTAAAAGCCATTTGTACTTCAGCAATTAATAAGCTGTGGATGATGACGTCTATGCATAAAGTGCAACAACAGGTTATTTATGTAAAAGTTAAAAGCACCGATCGTTTTAGGAGAAAATGATACTAAGAATTTAAACAATATTTATAAGGTGCTTTCCATTAGAAAGCACCTTTTTTTTTGAACTGAATATTAATTTTTAAACACAATAATTATGAAATCGATTATGAAACACTTCGCAAACACTCAAGTCAATCTTACTAATTACCAATGGAAAAACCCGAGTTTTGAAAGGATACCAATAATATTTAATACGTAACATCATGAGAACAAATAACTACTTTAACATACCGAACAAAGATCATTTTACAGTTGCCGTAAATCACATAAATAAAAACAGAGCTTTATTGCCTTATGTTTTAAACGAAAAAATGGGAGAATTTGCTATGAAATCTATTGCTCCATTAAAAGATGCAACAACACAAGAACCGAGACTTTATAAATTAAATATTCTAAAAAATGCCTTCTTAAATGAGAAACTAGCATTGAAAAGTCGTATTGTAAAATTGAATGAAACCGAATTGGAATTGGCTATAAAAGTAACAAAAGTCAAATCTAATGATACCGATATAATTTGCGAAGCTTATTATAAAGTTCCTATAGAGAATTACCATACAGGGCGTGCTTCGTAAAATAAAAAAAACAGAACTTAGGTTCTGTTTTTTTTATTTTATTTCAAAATGCCTGAGTACCTTTTCTACATGTGCTAAAGCGTCTAATTGACTATTAAATTTCATTTGCAAAACACCTTCCTTATCAAATACAAAGGTTGTACGACCAGGCAATAAACCAAACATACTACTTGGTACTCCAAATTGTTTTCTAACACTTCCTTTACCATCGGCTAATAATGTGAAAGGCAATCGATGTTTTCGAGCAAATCTTTTGTGCGTCTTAATTGAATCAGAACTAATACCTATTACTTGAATACCATTGTCTGTAAAATCTTGATAGGCATCTCTAAAAGAGCATACTTCTTTGGTACAACCCGGAGTAAAATCTTTTGGGTAAAAAAATATAACGACAGGATTACCAAATAAAGAAGCACTATCAACAATTTCTGCTTCTTGATTTTGCAATGAAAACTGCGGAATTTTATGTCCTAAATCTAATGCCATATTATTCTCCTGAATAGGTTACATAATTACGGGGCGTTTCATACAAACGAATACTCAACTCTAAATCAGATTGTAGATTCGATCTTAAAATATTCCAAATGACCACTGCGATGTTTTCTGCTGTTGGATTAAGTGTTTTGAAATGATCTACTTCTTCGTTCAAATTTTTATGATCAAATACCTCTTCAATTTCAGTTTTAATCAAGTCCTTTAAAACTTTCATATCCATTACAAAACCAGTTTCAGGATTAATTTCACCGGTCACTCCTACTATTAATTCATAATTATGACCATGATAATGTGGGTTAGAACATTTACCAAAAACTGTTGCGTTTCTGGCGTCACTCCACTCCCCGTTATACAAACGATGAGCTGCGTTAAAATGTGCTTTTCTGTGTACGGTAACTTTTGCCATTATTTAGAAATAAAATTATAGTATTTTTTAAATATTATTTTAAACCACGCCGTGTAGTCTTGGGGATTTTCATCTATATCATTTTTAACATCAGAAACGGTCATCCACTTAAAAGCCTCAACCTCATCTGGGTTTACAATAGGCTCCTCATTGTAATGCCCCACCATAACATGATCTAATTCATGCTCAGTCAAACCATTATCAAAAGGTGCTTTATAAATAAAAGAAAATAACTCCTCTAACTCGCACATGAAACCCATTTCTTCTTGAAGTCTTCTTTTACCAGCTTCAATATTTGTTTCTCCGTCTCTTTGATGACTACAACATGTATTTGTCCAAAGCAATGGTGAATGGTATTTATGAGCAGCTCTTTGCTGTAACAGTAATTCACCTTTATCGTTAAATGTAAACACAGAGAAAGCGCGATGCAATAAGGCTTTTTCATGAGCCTCGATCTTCTCCATAAGCCCTACTTTCTCATCTTGTTCGTTTACTAATATTACGTGTTCCATTGTTCTAAGTTCAGTTGACGTTTTTAAAAGTGTGAAATTACAAATCTTTGTAAGATTAAACTATCTTTGCTTTACATTATAAATCTGTTATGTCAACCCAATGAAAGCAAAACTTTTAGTTTTATTATTTTTTTATGTAACCCTAATAATTTCTTGCTCTAAATCAAGCGAAGGCAGTCCTGAAACTATAGAAGAAAAGCAACTGATTAAAGTTGAAAAGCCTAAAAAAAAATCAAAGAAAAAAGTATCGAAAGATAGTTTAAATCCTAAAAATTTAGTGGCTTTCTTTACCGAATACGGTAAGCAAAATCCTGAGACGCGTGTGCTGATTGAAACCAAATATGGTAAAATAAGATTAGAGCTTTATGAAGACACACCTATTCACAGAGCCAACTTTGTATTTTTAGCCAAAAATGGTTTTTTTGATACCACAATTTTTTATAGAGTTTCTGAGGATTTCGTGATACAAGGTGGTAATTCAGAGCAACTGGTAACTGCTCAATTTAAAAACAAATACCGAAACTATACGCTACCACCAGAAATGGAAAATAAGCACACACATCATTACGGCGCCTTGGCTGCTGCTAGAAGGTATGAGGGCAATCCTGGGAAAAGATCAAACGCATTCGAATTTTATATTATTCAAGGTCGTGAAGGTGCCCATCATCTTAACAATGAACACACGGTGTATGGTAAAGTTCTATCTGGTTGGAGTGCTATTGATAAAATTGCCAAACTCGAAACTGGTTCAGACGAATGGCCTAAAGAAGATGTGTATATGAAAGTAACCGTTTTTTAGTGCTAATTTGAGCACTTAGCGGTATATTTGCATCGCTAAAATTTGAAGATGGAATTTTTACAAGAACTAGAACGCAGACGTACCTTTGGTATCATATCTCACCCAGATGCTGGTAAGACTACATTAACGGAAAAATTATTACTGTTTGGTGGAGCTATTCAAGAAGCCGGAGCCGTAAAAAGTAATAAAATTAAGAAAGGAGCTACCTCCGATTTTATGGAAATCGAACGTCAAAGAGGTATATCTGTTGCAACTTCTGTTCTTGCCTTTATATACAAGGATAAAAAAATTAACATCTTAGACACACCTGGTCACAAAGACTTTGCAGAAGATACGTTTAGAACCTTAACCGCAGTAGATAGTGTAATTGTTGTTATTGATGTTGCTAAAGGGGTTGAGGAACAAACAGAAAAATTGGTTGAAGTATGTAGAATGCGAAACATACCAATGATTGTCTTTATCAACAAACTAGATCGTGAGGGGAAAGATGCATTTGATTTATTAGACGAAGTTGAACAAAAACTAGGTTTAAAAGTTACCCCTCTAAGTTTCCCAATTGGTATGGGATACGATTTTAAAGGCATTTACAATATTTGGGAAAAGAAACTGAATTTGTTTTCAGCAGAAAACAAACAAACGGTGTCTGAAGGAGTTGAATTTGACGATGTAAACAATCCTAAATTGGATGAAATTATTGGAGAAGAGGCCGCCGATACTTTAAGAGAAGAATTAGAATTGGTATATGAAGTATATCCTGAATTTAGTTTAGAAGAATACTTAAGCGGACAGTTACAGCCTGTGTTTTTTGGTTCTGCTTTAAACAATTTTGGTGTAAAAGAGTTACTTGATTGTTTTACTGAAATCGCTCCTATTCCTCAGCCAAAAATGTCAGATACACGTTTGGTAGATTCTAAAGAAAATAAGGTTACAGGCTTTGTATTTAAGATTCATGCAAATATGGATCCAAAACATAGAGACAGATTAGCCTTTGTTAAGATTGTTTCTGGTACTTTTAAGCGTAACACACCATACTTGCATGTTCGATTAAATAAAAAATTAAAGTTCTCAAGTCCAAATGCTTTTTTTGCTGAGAAAAAAGAAATTGTAGATGAATCGTTCCCTGGAGATATTGTTGGGTTACACGATACTGGAAACTTTAAAATTGGTGATACACTAACAGAAGGAGAAAACTTAAACTTTAGAGGTATCCCAAGTTTCTCTCCAGAACATTTCCGTTATGTAAACAATGCCGATCCTTTAAAATCTAAACAATTACAAAAAGGATTGGAACAATTAATGGATGAGGGTGTTGCTCAATTATTTACACTTGAGATCAATGGTAGAAAGGTTATTGGTACTGTAGGTGCACTGCAATATGAAGTAATACAATACCGTCTTGAGCACGAATACGGCGCAAAATGCTCTTACGAAAATTTACCAATGCACAAGGTTTGTTGGGTCCAAGCAGAAGATGAAAAAAGCGAAGAGTTTAAAGAGTTTAAACGTGTGAAGCAACGCTACCTTGCACGCGATAAGCAAGGCCAATTAGTGTTCTTTGCAGATTCTGCATTTACCATTCAGATGACACTAGGCAAATTCCCTTCTGTTAAGTTACATTTTACAAGCGAATTCGAATAAGTCGTTAAAAAACTGTTATTGGTCGATTTATTTATCTTTGATTATTCGGTAAGTTGTATTTTTAGTCTATAAATATTTTAAAATACAACTATGGATATTGAAGCGAGATTAGCTGAATTAAATTTAACATTACCTCCTGCTCCACCATTAGGCGGCGTATATAAACCAGTAATTATTGTAGACAAAATGATGTATGTCTCAGGCCAAGGACCTGTGCGCAATGATACTAGTCTAATTACCGGAAAACTAGGCAAAGACCTAACCACAGAAGAAGGATACGAAGCAGCTAAGCAAGTTGGTCTTACCATGTTAGCTACAATCAAAGATCAAATTGGCGATTTAAATAAGATCAAGCAATTGGTTAAAACACTAGGTATGGTAAATAGTATCCAAGATTTTCATGAGCAACCACAAGTTATGAACGGTTTTAGTGAATTAATGGCTACTGTATTTGGTGATGATCATGGTAAAGGAGCACGGAGTGCAGTAGGTATGATTTTACCTGGAAATATTGCCGTAGAAGTTGAAGCAATGTTTCAATTACATTAATGGATTGGTATCAGATACATACAACCAATACTATTCTTACACCTACCCTAGCTTTTTATCAAAATCGAATTAAAAACAACATTCAGAAGATGTTGGACATTGCAGGAAGTGTAGAGCGATTGAGGCCGCATATTAAAACTGTTAAATGTTCGGAAATTACTCACATGCTAATAAATGCTGGTATTACTAAATTTAAGTGCGCCACCTTAAATGAAGCTAGAATGTTGGCGAAGTCAAAAGCACCGGATGTACTAATTGCATATCCGCTTATTGGAAATAAGCAAAAAGCTTTGCTACAATTAGCAGCCCTATTTCCTGAGACAAATTTCTCTGTGCTAATAGATAATCAAGAGCAGATTAATACTTGGAAAGAGCAATCGCATCACAATCTTGGATTCTTTTTAGACATCGATGTTGGAATGGGGCGCACCGGAATTCCTGTTTCTCAAATTAATGATATACTTGATCTAATCGATGAAAGTTCATTAAAATTCAAAGGCTATCATTTATACGATGGGCACATTCACAATACGGATTTACAAGAAAGAAAAAATGCAGTAGCAGCTGCATTTAAAAATGTTATTAAAGTTTTAGATGATAGAAATGATGGTTTAGAACGCATCTGTGGTGGAAGTATCACATTCCCTATTCATGCTTTTTTTGAATATCGTACACTATCACCTGGAACAACCCTTTTATGGGATTGGGGTTATCATTCAAAATTTCCGGATTTAAATTTTGACATTGCCGCAACAATTATCAGTACAGTTGTATCTCATATTGGCACAACTAAAATTTGTATTGATTTGGGGCATAAAGCAGTTGCTTCTGAAATGCCCGCGCAACGCGTATATTTTCCTCAATTACCATCGGCAACAATTACCATGCATTCTGAAGAACATATGGTATTAGAAGCGGGTACAAATAATCAATTGCCTATTGGCACATTGTTATACGGAATCCCTTGGCATATTTGCCCAACAGTAGCATTGCATGAGCAGGCCCAAGTAATAAAAAATGGAGATATTATAGACACATGGCAAATTGATGCCAGAAATAGAATTTATTCAATATGAGCAAACCATTCTTTTTTGACGCACATTTAGATTTGGCAATGAATGCCTTAGAGTGGAATCGTGATTTACGATGGACAGTAGAAGAAATTAGAGCTTCAGAAGAAGGTATGACAGACAGACCAGATCGTGCAAAAGGTACCGTATCTTTTGATGCATTGCGCAAAGGCAATGTAGGAATCGCAGTTGGTACTCAAATTGCTCGATTTTCAAAAAAAGGGCAAGGATTACCTGGTGCTAGTTGGAATTCACCAGAACAGGCATGGGCTCAAACACAGGGGCAATTGGCATGGTATAAAAGTATGAATGAGATTGGTGCCATAAATCTAATTACCAACCTTCAAGAATTAAATGCTCATTTAGATAATTGGACTAATGACAGTGTCAATACGCCTATTGGTATTATTAGAAGTCTAGAAGGAGCTGATTCCATTTTATCTATGGATCATTTACATAAAGCTTATGACGACGGTTTAAGAGCAATAGGACCTGCTCATTACGGACCAGGTGTTTATGCACAAGGAACCGATGCTACTGGTGGAATTGGCAATAAAGGTAAAGAGCTACTCCGAGAAATGGAGAAGCTCAATATTATTTTAGATGTAACGCATTTATGTGACGATAGTTTTTGGGAAGCTTTAGACAATTTTGTTGGACCCATATGGGCGAGTCATAACAATTGTAGAAGTTTAGTACCGCATCACAGGCAATTTTCGGATGAGCAATTAATCGAAATTACAAATAGAGGCGCCGTAATAGGAGTTGTTTTTGATACATGGATGCTTAAACAAGGTTGGATTAGAGGCACTTCCACTCCACAAGGTGAAAATGTAAGTTTAGAAGATGTCGCAAATCACATTGATCATATATGTCAATTAACTGGAAATAGTATACATGTTGGAATTGGATCTGATTTAGATGGAGCCTTCGGAACAGAGCAATCTCCAAAGGATATTGATACTATTGCAGATCTTCAAAAAATCCCTGAAATTCTCAAAAATAGAGGCTACTCTCAAGAAGATATTCAAAATATTTGCAGTCAGAATTGGTTAACATTTTTGGGGAAAACTTGGCAATAACGTCTTGACAAAGTCATTTAAATTACGTACTTTGGGCTAAGCACAAATGCAAAAATTTCAATCTCATTTACAAAACTCAATGAAATTAAGAAAAGGAAAAAATCGCGAGTTGGATCAAGTAGTAGCGTTGGCTAAGCGAACTTTTAACAAATCTTACCGTCCATTTTTAGGAGACCACAATATTGATTGGTACATAAACAGCGGCGAATACAAAAGAGAAATTGCTAAACAATTCAACGATTTATATGTACTTGATATAGATGGTACAATTGCAGGATTTATTATCTATTTTGAAGACTTCATTCATTTAATGATGGTAGACGAAGAGCAACATCGAGGGGGCTTAGGTACATTTATGCTAAATGAAGTAGAAAAAGAACTTTTCAAGACTTATGATTCCATTACATTACAATCTTTTTATGGTAATAAAGCTGCAACCAGCTTTTATGAAAAAAATGGATGGAAAAAAGGGAAAGTGAATAATGCTAATGAAGTTGTAGCAATGATGTACTTTACCAAAACAAAGTAACTACTCTATTACAAAATCAAAATACGTATCAGGAAACGGTTCATTTTCTAATGTAAAATGCCACCATTCTTGTGCATAATTTTTAAATCCATTAGACAACATAACAGTTTGTAACAAGTTTCTATTTGTAATCTGTTCAGTACTTAAATTATTGTTTGAAACCCAAGAAACTTTACCAAAAAAATCATACGGTGAGCCCATATCTAAGGCCATACCTGTTTTTAAATCAATCAATGTAACATCAACTGTACTACCTCTTGTATGACTTGACTTTGAAGCTATATATCCTTCTTTAAACAAGTCTTTCTTTTCAACATCTGGATAAAATTTAGCTTTCATCTTCACATCATTTAAATCAGAGGCCCACTGAACAAAATGATCCACTGCCCGTTGCGGTCTATAAGCATCGTAGACTAACAAGCCTAACCCTTGCTTTTTAAGTTCTTTCTGTACTACTTTTAACGCTTCTGCCAATTCAATCGTTCCTATCAATCGATTTTCTTGATATCCTTCAATAGGTTTTCCTATAAAATTATTTGAAGTAAAATATCGGAGTTCAACTTTGATTTCTGGAACATTATCATCTATATAAACAAACTCTTCTGGTAATTGACCAACTACACTAATAGACCATAAAAAAAGATATAAAGTAATTCGTTTCATAATTCTAAAAATACACAATTGAATCTCTTTTTTCAATAATTACAATTCATTTTATTTCTTGCCAAAAATGGTTAATTTCACATCTATAATTTTCAAAACATTTTCGCATGCTTACTAAAAAGAAATATTCAATTAAAGACATGGTTTTATGGACACGTTGGGAAACTTTCTTTTTCCTTTCATTAACAGCTATTGTTGTTGTGCTGTTCCATATTGTTGAATTGAGCTTTTTACGCGTACCATGGACACCAGTTGCACTTGTTGGAACAGCTGTTGCCTTTATTATTGGATTTCAAAACAGTGCGGCATATGGTAGAATTTGGGAAGCGCGAAAAATTTGGGGAGGCATTGTTAACACCTCTCGAACGTGGGGTATGAAGGTAAAAGATATGGTTACCAATGAATATGCAGAAATTGAACTAAGTGATAAAGAACTTAAGAAACATGTAAAAGATCTAGTTTTTCGTCATATTGCTTGGATGACAGCACTTCGTTATGCGATGCGTCAGCCAAGAACTTGGGAAGTATTTAGCGAACATAGAACCAATAGAGAATGGGCAGATACTGTTTGCATACCAGAAGTAGTGCAAGAAGAAAAATCTGAATTGAGTAATTATCTGCACAAAAAAGAATTGGCCTATGTTATGAGTAAAAATAATAAGGCTGCCGCTTGCTTGTACTTACAATCTTCTCATTTAAGAAAGCTAAAAGAGCAAGGCGTTATCTGGGAATTTTCTTTTCTTGAGTTAGAAGGTTTATTGGAAGAATTATTCACTTTACAAGGTAAATCAGAACGAATTAAAAACTTCCCTTATCCGAGACAATACGCTACATTATCTTACTATTTTGTTTGGATTTTCTTACTATTATTACCTTTCGGATTGGTGCCTGAATTCTTAGAAATTGGGAATAAAATAAGTAGTAATTTCCCATTGATAGGTAAATACTTTATTTGGGCAGCAATTCCATTTTGTGGCATTGTATCTTGGGTATTTCATACCATGATGCGAATAGGAACAGTTGGTGAAAATCCATTTGAAGGAACAGCAAATGATGTCCCAATCTCAACCATTTCTAGGGGCATTGAAATAGACTTGCGTCAGCTTATGGACGAAGATCCTAATACCATACCGAATCAGTTCCCACACTTGAAAGATGTGCAGATGTAAAAGCTACCAATCTACCTCACTCTTTCCATTCTCCTTCAAATAAGCATTTGCTTTAGAAAAATGCTTATTTCCAAACCAATACCCTCTATTAGCACTTAAGGGAGATGGATGACCTGTTTCTAAAACCAAATGTTTCTTACGGTCTATTTTCTTACCCTTTTTCTTTGCATAACCGCCCCAAAGCATAAAAATAAGTTGTTCTTTTTGGTCAGAAAGAGCTGCAATTACAGCGTCTGTAAATGCCTCCCACCCTTTACCTTGATGACTCCCAGCTTCATGTGCTCTAACCGTTAATGTGGCGTTTAATAATAAAACCCCTTGTGCGGCCCAAGGAATTAAACTTCCAGAATCTGGATATGATTTGCCCAAATCTTCTACCTGCTCTTTAAAAATATTAATCAATGAAGGAGGGTGCGAAATTCCATCATTAACAGAAAAACACAATCCGTGTGCTTGTCCATCGCCGTGGTAAGGATCTTGTCCAATGATAACCACTTTAACCTGATCAAAGGGACAAGCATCAAATGCTGCAAAAATTTCTTTTCCTGGTGGATAACAGGTATGACTAGCATATTCCTGTTTTACAAATTCAACCAAATCTTGAAAATACAATTGTTTAAATTCAGGTTCCAAGGTCGATTTCCAGCTAGGGTGTATTTGAACGTTCATCAATATTTTAATTACATTTGTCAGCGATTCAAAAATACAATTTTGGCAATTAATATATCAGATAAAACCCTTAGTGATTTAGAGTTTGAATACATCTTAAACAAGGTGCAATCTCATTGTATTTCAGACCTTGGTAGAGAGGCCACTTCACAAATTAAACCATATAATAATAAAGGAGCACTGTTGGTTGCTTTAAAAAAGGTTGACGAGTATTTTACCTCTTTTCAAAACGACAATCGCATACCAAATCACAGTTTTGATGATATTAATGAAGAAATACACTTACTGAATATTGAAAACAGTTATTTACAACCCGAAGGATTTTTAAAAATTTTTAATACGAGTACTATTGTAAATGAACTTATCAAATTCTTTAAAAAGTTTGATGTGCTCTATCCTGCGCTTCAAAAAATGACGTCTGAAGTTGAGTATACCACCGAGGTGGTTAAAAGTATTCAACAAATTATTACCCCATTTGGAGAGATCGATGATAAAGCCTCTGTTCAACTAAAATCTATTCGCAAAGAAATAGGTCAGGTACGTGCTCAAATTAATGAGAGCTTCAATCGCGCTTTATCTCGCACTAGTAGCTCTGGTTATTTAGATGATATTCGAGAGTCTATTATAAACAATCAGCGTGTTTTGGCAGTACAACCCATGCACAAGAAAAAAGTAAAAGGGGCTCTTTTAGGCACCTCTAAAACTGGAAGTATTGTTTTTATAGCACCTCAAGCCACCTTAAAATTTACAAGAGAATTAGAAAATTTACTGTTAGAAGAAAAACAGGAAATCATTCGAATTTTAAAAGAGCTCACAGAATCCATACGCATTTTCCATCCACTCTTTTCTGATTATCTAGACTATTTAATCGCATTAGATGTTATTGGGGCAAAGGCTAAATACAGTAAAAGTATCAATGGGGTACTCCCAAAGATAAACAACAATAAAAAACTTGCTTTAATTAATGCCTACCACCCTATTCTTTTAGAGAAAAATAAAGCAGAAAAAATAGATACTGTTCCGCAAACACTAAGTTTAAACAATAAACAACAAATTATTGTTATTTCTGGTCCAAACGCCGGTGGAAAAAGTATTACACTTAAAACAATTGGCCTTTTACAAGTGATGTTGCAAAGTGGCATTCTTATTCCAGTTGATGAGAAAAGCGAAATTTACATTTTCGATCGAATTCTTACGGATATTGGCGATAATCAGTCCATAGAAAATCAGTTAAGTACGTATAGTTACCGACTTAATAATATGCGTCAATTTCTGCAAAAATGTAATGCCAATACGTTGTTTTTAATTGATGAGTTTGGTACTGGTTCAGATCCTGAATTAGGAGGAGCTTTAGCAGAAATATTTTTGGAAGAATTCTACCATAAAAATGCATTTGGTATAATTACAACACACTATGCTAATTTAAAAGTACTAGCTGATGAATTAGACCATGTTGTGAATGCGAACATGCAATTTAACGAGCGTACATTGGAACCTATGTTTCAATTATTTATAGGTCAAGCTGGTAGCTCATTCACCTTTGAAGTGGCTCAAAAAAACGGGATACCCTACAGCCTTATCAATCGCGCGAAAAAGAAAGTAGAGCGTGAAAAGATTCGCTTAGACAAAACCATTTCAAAACTTCAAAAAGAACGTAATAAGTTAGCCAAGACATCGCAAGATTTAGAGAAAGAACAATCAAAAGCCAAAGAACACGCCGACAGCCTCACAGATAAAACGGCTAAGATTCAACAAAAACTATCGCTGTTTCAAGAGCTTTACGATAACAACCAAAGAATGTTGGTGTCTGGTAGAAAAGCGAATGATTTATTGAATAAATATTTTCAGACCAACAATAAAAAAGAATTAATTGCTGAATTCTTAAAATGGGCTACAATTGAGCGCACCAAACACCTCAAAAAGAATCCACCAAAAAAGAAAACCAAAACACAAAAAAAACAAGAAAAAGTAATTGCCAAAAAGAAAGAAGCTACCATTAAAGCAGTAGAAAAAGAAGTGCTTCAAAAAGTTGAAAAGGTACGCGAGGTCAAAAAAGAAGAAGCCAAAAAAATAGCCAAAGCTAAGGCTGACTATGTTTTTAAGGTAAACGACCGTGTGAAGGTATTAGATGGCACTACAGTAGGAACCATTGAAGCTATTGAGAAAAAAACGGCCACCATTAATTTTGGATTCTTAACTACTAAAACCAATGTAAGTAAACTCGAATTGGTAGAAAAAGGAAAGAATTAGAAAGTTACTTCTTCTAATTATTTGTGTCACACTACAATTTAAAGTTAGTGCTTTTTAACCATTCTCAAATCCAACAAATTTGTGGCATTCACACCCAACCCTTTTACATTTTTTTGGGTAAATCGTACTACTTCATCATAGTACAACGGAACAACAGGTGCTTCTTTAACAACCAAACTATCCATTTGTTGATAGATGCGAATACGTTTGTTTACATCCGTTTCAGTAATGGCTGCTTCATACCACGTATCAAATTGAACATTTTTAAAATGCGTGTAATTCGGCCCATTAGGGGTAAAGTTTTTTGAGTAGAATAAAGACAAGTAATTTTCGGCATCAGGATAATCTGCCACCCAACTCGCCCTAAACAAGGGTAATTCTCCGCGTGCCTTTTGCTGTCTTAAGGTAGAAGGTGGTACCACATCTACTGACACAGTTAATCCAATAGCTTGCCATTGTCTTTGTATATACTCACAAAGATCAACATACTGACTATTTGTAGTAATGGCAATACTCGGGTTTGCAATACCTGTTTCTTCTTTAAACTGAGCGACTAGGGCTTTTGCCTTCTCTGGCTGAAACTGATACCCTTGCATACCATTAAAACTCGGCAAACCTTGAGGTATAAAACCATGAATTGCAGGTGTGCCAATACCATTACGCATAAATTGCATCATTTTAACACGGTCAAATCCATAATTCATGGCAGATCTTATAAGATGGTGTTTTGTAATTGCCGTTGTATCTGGCATATAAATACCCAAATATTCTGTATTTAAATATGGTGCTTTCTGCATTTCGACTACATGCTCATAACGCATATCTAAAGTACCTTGTGGTGTAAGAATATCATCCTTGTAAGAAGGGTCTATACTATTTAAAAAATCTAGCTCCCCTTGAACAAATTGTAGGAATTCACTTTGTTTATCTGGTAAAAATGTAATGGCAACAGCCTCAAGATATGGTAGTGATTTTCCATCAACATCTTTTTCAAAATACTTCGGATTTTTACGAAATACCAACTTTGTATTTTCTACCCACAATTTAAATTGAAACGGTCCTGTACCTATGGGGTTTGCCCTAAAATTACTTCCAAAATAGGAAACCGCTTCCTTAGGAACAACAGAGGCATATTTCATTGCCATTAAGCCCAAAAAAGGAGGAAAGGGTTGTTTGAGAACAACAGTAAATACGGCATCACTCTCTGCTTTAAAATGCGCTACATTATGCAAAACCCATCGTCCTGGAGAAGCTACTTTTGGGTCTAGCAATCGGTTAAAGGCATATTCAAAATCACTCGCAATCACAACACGTGTACTATCTTTCCCAAACAATTCATGTTTGTGATAATACACATCATCTCTTAAATAAAATCGATACGTTTTACCATCTTCAGAAATATTCCAACGTTCAGCAATGGCAGGTTGTACTTCTAAATTATCATTGAGTTGCACTAACCCATTAAACAATTGATTTACCGCCCATATATCTGAAATATCTTTTGCAAACGCAGGATCTAATGAGGTAATATTTGAATGCTCATTGTATTTAAACACTTGTTCATCATTAAATTGAGAAGATGGTCTAGAGCAAGCCCATAACACACAAATTAATACGAGAAAACAAATACTATTTCTTAAAACCATATGCGTGTTCTACTTTACAAATTCTCAACTCATATTGATCATACCATTGTGCTCTACCTCTGTCTCTAGCAGCGGTATGCTCAGCTTGCATTTTCCATCTTTTAATTGCTTCTAAAGAACTCCAATAAGAAACAGTTATTCCAATACCACTGCGAGCTGATTCAATACCTAAATACCCTTCTTGCTGTTCAGCTAATGCTTCCATTCTTTGAGCCGTCGCTTCATATTCGGTTAAATCATCTGTCATAAGCGTTGTAAAAATTACAGCGTAATAAGGAGGTTTAGGTGTTTTAGCAATCATAAAGTTAATGTGTATTTTCGTTCCTGAATTTGCAAATCTTCTGCAAAAAAATCTTTTTTATAGGTAAATCCTAATCCTTCAAGAATTTTAATAGAACCCTCATTCTCATATGCAGCAAAAGCAACTAACTCTTTCATTCCAATTGATTTGCAGTAGGTAATTAATCCCAACGCCATTTCTTTTCCATACCCCTTGCCCCATTCTGATTCTAATAATCGATAGCCTATTTCATCCTTACCATCTTTGGTTTTAACCAATGCAACAGACCCAATAAATCTACTATCGTGTTTTCGTAGAACAGCATAAATCAAAAATTCACTCTTTGGTTTATAATTGGCGATGCAAAAATCTAAATCAGCAATACTCTCTTTATAGGTATTGGGTTTTGGCCTAACAAAACGCATAACATTTGGATTGCCCTGCATTAAATGAAAGGGCTCTAAATCGCTCAATTTCAGTTTTCTGACAAGTAGTCTTTTGGTATCAAAAATATGTGCTTCCAAAGTAAATGCTCGTAATAATGTTGTACCTTTGCAACGCATAAAAATACAGCAATGATGGCACAAAAAAAAGTTGCTTTTTATACACTTGGATGTAAGTTGAATTTTTCGGAAACTTCAACCATTGCTCGTAATTTTCAAAACGATGGATACGAGCGTGTGGACTTTGAAGAAACTGCAGATATTTATGTAATTAATACCTGTTCTGTAACTGATAATGCGGATAAAAGGTTCAAGACCATTGTAAAATCGGCCTTGAAAAAAAATGAAGAAGCGTTTCTAATTGCCATTGGTTGTTATGCGCAATTAAAACCAGAAGAATTAGCAGCTGTAGATGGGGTTGATTTGGTTTTAGGTGCTACAGAAAAATTTAAGGTTACAGACTACATTAATGATTTAAGCAAGAATGATATGGGAGAAGTGCATTCTTGTGAGATAGAAGAAGCTGATTTTTATGTAGGTTCGTATTCTATTGGAGATAGAACTCGTGCCTTTTTAAAAGTACAAGACGGATGTGATTATAAATGCACCTATTGCACCATTCCTTTAGCTCGTGGTATTTCTAGAAGCGATACTTTAGAAAATGTACTTATAAATGCGAAGGAAATTTCAGAAAAAGGCATTAAAGAAATTGTCTTAACTGGAGTAAACATAGGTGATTATGGTAAAGGTGAATTTGGAAATAAAAAACACGAACATACGTTTTTTGAGTTGGTTCGAGCTTTAGATAAAGTAAATGGTATTCACCGTTTGCGTATTTCTTCTATTGAACCGAATCTTTTAAAAGATGAGACCATTAATTTTGTTGCCACCTCTAATAGTTTCGTTCCGCATTTTCATATTCCTTTGCAAAGTGGTAGTGATGCCTTATTAAGAAAGATGAAGCGTCGCTATTTGCGTAAAGTCTATACAGATCGTGTTGCTAAGATTAAAAATGTAATGCCAAACGCCTGTATTGGTGTTGATGTAATTGTAGGATTTCCTGGAGAAACAGATGAATTATTTTTGGAGACCTATAACTACTTAAACGAACTAGACATCTCTTATTTACATGTTTTCACCTATTCAGAAAGACCGAATACAGAAGCCTATGACATGGATGGTGTTGTACCAAAAAACGTTAGAAGTAAAAGAAGTAAAATGTTACGTGGATTGTCTGTAAAAAAGCGTAGAGCATTTTATGAAAGTCAGTTAGGGAACACACTAACCGTACTTTTTGAAGGTGAAAACAAAGAAGGTTATATTCACGGATTTACAGAAAATTATGTAAAGGTTAAAACACCTTGGAATCCTGAATTGGTAAACACATTGCACACAGTGCAATTAACAAAGATAGATGAAGATGGTTTGGTGCGATTTGACTTTGTAACTAGCAGTCAAGCTGTTTCATGAAAACCAACATTTACTTTGTACCAGGATTAGCTGCGAACTCAAAAATTTTTGAGCGCCTCAAATTTGACGAAGCCCTTTATGAATGCCATTATTTAGAATGGTTGATTCCCCTTTCAGAAGAAGAAACCATTGAAGCTTATGCAAAACGGATGAGTGATCAAATTACACATGAGAACTTTGTGCTTATTGGTGTTTCTTTTGGTGGAATAATGGTACAAGAAATGAGCAAACTAAAGAAGCCCAAAGCTCTAGTTATTATTTCGAGTATAAAATCTTCTCATGAATTACCGTTTAGATTGCGCATTCATAAAATGGCTAAAACCTACAAATTGTTTCCAGCAAATACATTAAACCAAATTGATAAACTTATTCGCAAATTTGCAGGTAGAAAAGCCGAAGAGCGCATGCGTCAATACGAAATATATTTGACCCAAAGAGATCCTTTATATCTTAAATGGGCTGTTTATAATGTTTTACACTGGCAACAAGATAAAGTGTCAGAAAATATTTTACACATCCATGGTGACGCAGATCATATTTTTCCTACTAGACACATAGAAGGCTATTTAAATATTAAAGGAGGTACCCATGTTATGGTGCTCACAAAAGCGCAACAAATTAAACTTTCTATTGAAGAGTATTTACAAAAGAAAATAGCATAAAATTGTTTATTTTTTGTATATTTTATGAATTAAGTCATAAAGAACTCCATTAAAAAATTGTAATATTGAATATTCTATAATCCTACTAAAATTTTGATATCATGAGAAAGTCGTTGCGTTATTTAGTAGTTGTTTTGGTTTTAGCTTTAGGAGTGACACTACTCAACTTAAAACAACATGAAAATACTGTTGTACTCGGTAAAAACGATAAAAATACCAGTGAGAATTACGAAATAAAAGCGCTTAAAATTCCAGCGGGAATTAATTTTGCTGGAGAGCATATACCCATTGAAAAACCAGATATTAGAGAACGCTTAGATCGCGAATTATTAGTCAACACCTATTGGCAATCTAATATGTTATTGTTAATGAAACGTGCTAACAAATATTTTCCTTTAATAGAACCGATATTGGAAAAAAATGGGATTCCAGATGATTTTAAATATTTAGCACTTATTGAGAGTGGCTTGATGAATGTTACATCTCCTGCTGGAGCGAAAGGATTTTGGCAGATTATGAAAGCAACTGCTCGCGAAAATGGTTTGGAGGTAAATAGCAATGTAGATGAACGCTATCATATTGAAATGGCAACTGAAGTTGCTTGTAAATACCTTATAAAGTCTAAGGAACGTTTTGGTAACTGGACTCTAGCAGCGGCTGCTTATAATGGTGGAAATGCTGGTATGTCTCGAAGATTAGATACTCAGCATGTAGATAACTACTACGATTTATTGTTAGGTGAAGAAACAGGACGCTATGTCTTTAGAATAGCAGCAGTTAAAGAAATTATGGAGAATCCAGATAAATACGGATTTTTATTTGATAAGGAAGATTTGTATAATTTACAATCTACTCGTATGGTTGAAGTAGATACTGCAATTACTAATATTGCTTTATTTGCAAAAGATTTTGATACAAACTATAAAGAATTAAAAATTCACAATCCTTGGTTGCGTGAAAATCATCTAAACAATAAATCACGTAAACTATACTACATTAAGATTCCAGAATGAAAATGACTCTAACAACCATTCTTATCTTGTTAATCATAGGTTTAGCTGCAGGAATTCTTAGTGGACTTGTAGGTGTTGGTGGTGGCATATTAATGGTGCCTATGTTTGTCTTTTTATTAGGAATGACTCAACACAATGCACAAGGCATGAGTTTAGCTGTCATGTTACCGCCGGTTACTTTTTTAGCCGTATATAATTACCATAAAGCAGGTGAAGTAGATTGGAAAATGGCCATAATTGCCTCTGCCCTATTTTTTATAGGAGGTTATGTAGGCTCTAAAATGGCATTGCGCATCGATCAACTTTTGTTAAAACGCATCTTTGGTGTAATGATGTTGGTTGTAGCCATTAAACTGATTTTCTTTAGTAAGTAAACATTAGTAGAATGTTTTCTTAACCAATTCAAATTCTTCAACAATTTCCTTTACAATTTGAGCCACAGATTTAATTTGGTGAATAAGTGCAGCTATTTGACCTATTTCTAATTCGCCTTGTTCCAAATTTCCTTCAAGCATCCCTTTCTTTGCTCTTCCTCTACCTAATAATTCTCTCAGTTCTTCAACGGTAGGATTTTTTGCATACAATTCTTGTACCTCTTTATAAAATGCATTTTTCAACATGCGTACAGGAGCTAATTCTTTTAAGGTCAAAGCTGTATCTCCTTCTTTAGCATCTACAATTAACTGTTTAAAATTATTATGAGAAGAAGATTCTACACTTGCCGCAAATCGGCTTCCTATCTGTACCCCATCTGCACCCAGTACCATAGCGGCTAACATACCTCTTCCAGTGGCAATACCTCCCGCTGCCAATAAAGGGATTTTAATCTGCTCCTTAACCATTGGTATTAAAGTAAATGTGGTGGTCTCCTCTCTACCATTATGTCCTCCCGCTTCAAAGCCTTCTGCAACTACAGCATCTACACCAGCTTCTTGCGCTTTTAATGCAAACTTTAAACTACTTACAACATGCACTACTGTAATACCTTTGTCTTTTAAAAAGGAGGTCCAAGTCTTTGGATTACCAGCCGAAGTAAACACAATTTTAATTTCTTCTGCAACTATAATATCCATAATCTCTTGGATGTTTGGATACAACAATGGCACATTAACTCCAAAAGGTTTATTGGTGGCTTGCTTGCATTTTTTAATATGATTTAACAACATATCTGGATACATGCTTCCAGCTCCAATCAAGCCTAAACCACCAGCGTTAGAAACAGCTGATGCCAATTTATAACCACTGTTCCATACCATTCCTCCTTGAATGATAGGATACGTTATTCCAAAAAGTTGAGTGATACTATTTTGCATAGTTCGAAGTTACGAAATAACTCCTGAACCTAATAATTCGTCTTCTTGATACCAAGCTACAAATTGTCCTTCTGAAATAGCAGATTGTGCATTGTCGAACGACACATACATACCTTCTTCAAACATATATAGAGCTGCCGTTTCTAAAGTTTGACGATAACGTATACGCGCAGAAACTTTCATACTCTCACCTAGTTGTAACTTTAAATCTTCTCGAATCCAATGTACTTCTTCTGCTTTTACAAACAATACATGACGGTACAACCCTGGGTGCGATTTACCCTCTCCTGTATAAATTACGTTCTCATTAACATCAGTTTCTATAACAAACAAGGGTTCTTTGGTTCCACCAACAGCCAATCCTTTACGCTGACCTTTGGTAAAATAATGAGCGCCTTGATGTTTACCAACTACTTTACCATCTGTTTGATTGTATTCGAATTTAGTAGCTTTAAATGCTAATTCATCTTTAATACTTTCAAAACTGGTCGGTGTAGTTGTCTGATATACTCCTGCATCAGAAGGCACTTGTACTATAACCCCTTCTTTAGGTTGCAATTGCTGTTGTAAAAACTCCGGCAAACGAACTTTACCAATAAAGCACAACCCTTGCGAGTCTTTTTTCTCTGCTGTTACCAATTCTTGTTCTGCAGCAATTGCGCGAACTTCAGGTTTGGTTAATTCGCCTACGGGAAACAAAGCCTTTGCTAATTGTTCTTGCGATAATTGACATAAAAAATATGATTGATCTTTATTGCCATCCACACCAGCCTTAAGTTGGTAAATGGTTTCCCCATTTCTTTCAACACTATCTTTACGACAATAATGCCCAGTAGCTACATAATCGGCTCCTAAATCCAACGCAATTTTCATAAAGACATCAAATTTGATTTCACGATTACAAAGCACATCTGGATTTGGTGTGCGTCCCATTTCGTATTCACGGAACATATAATTCACAATACGGTCTTTGTACTGCTCACTTAAATCAACAACCTGAAAAGGGATTCCCAATTTTTCTGCAACAAGCATCGCATCGTTACTATCGTCTAACCACGGACATTCATTAGAAATAGTCACAGAGTCATCGTGCCAGTTCTTCATAAACAGACCAATAACCTCATAGCCTTGTTGCTGCAATAAATATGCAGTAACACTACTATCTACTCCTCCTGAAAGCCCAACAATTACACGTTTCATTTTCAACGAATTTAAGGCTGCAAAGATACGAACTTTTTTGAGTTTAAAAAGTTCTAAATATTTTTGAATTAGAGACTTTTAAATCCTTCATGCAACAACTATATTTGATTGCGTAGTCTCTGGGAAAGAAGTATTACATATTAAACGGAGATGCATTGAAATATCAATTCCCAAAGAATATTTTGGGTGCTTTAGTTGTTTTTAGAAAGTATTTAGTAGATAGACCTGTTATTAGACATACTTTTAAATGACTTTTTTAAGACGAGGTCAAATTTCTTAATAGAAAATTACAATGCACAACAAAAGGAATATGAGGAAAAGGTAATTCCTGAATTCACAAAAATTTTGACAATTGAAAAAGATGCATCTCTACACTTATGGTTTGAAGATGATGTGTTTTGTCAAGTAAATATGTGGTTTACTTGTTATCTACTTGAAAAAATTCATAAATATGATCAGGTGTTTTTAGTAAAACCTCATCAGCACACTCATTATGGCTTTGGTGGACTATCTAAGGATGAATTGACGACATGCTTTGAGACCAAAATTACTGTCGATGTTACTGTATTCGCAGCCATGTGGTATGCTTATAAAGACAAAGAACTTGACAAACTAACCACGCTAAGTACTCAATTAAAAAAGAAACATCCATTCATAAACAATGCTATAATAGCTTATATTGAGAGTGTTGCAACAGCTTTATTCCCAGGGAAACCAACAGAAATTCTTAGAACGATTTTATAAATCTAAAAACGGATGATTTTATCTCAATTTTTAAAGAGTTTAGCAAACGTGCTCCTATTTATGGTTACGGTGATTTAGAAGTAAAAAAACTATTGAAAAATATACATGCCTCTATTTAATTTTGGTTCACACAATTTTCGCAATATGTTTTTCTTAAAAACTCATCATCTAACAATTGAAATGTTACTCCACCATCGCTTACAGGATTAAATATCCTACAAAATCTGCGTGGATTTAAATTATAGGCATTAAGCATAATTGTTCTATAATCTGATGTCTGTGTTAATTTATTATCTACCATCGTAAGGTTAAGGTAATAGAACAATAAATTCTCGTCTACATCAATCCTTCTTACCTCGTCCTGCAATAAAACAACTGCCAATCCTGTATTTGAATAGTAGCTAAAAAATTGTGCGAGACTTAAGTAATCAAAACTGGAAAGTGGAAACTTTTTATAGGTATCGTTTATATATTTAACTGATTTATCTTTATTGATATAATCTCTTTTAGGCATTAAATTTTCTGCTTTGATAATATGATAATTTACCATCATTCTAAACACCAATGTTTTATCAATACCATAATTATCGGTCAATTCAAGTATTTGGTTTTTTAGCTGAGATTCTTCAATTGGAATAGATTTATAGCGCCATAACCTTATTTTTAAGACTGTAATATTATATTGTAACTCTTTACTTTTTGGAGCGATTTTTTCTAACTCCAATAATTGTTTATAAACAATGAGCATTTGAGTCTCCTGATACATGTACCTCATTGAATAATTCTTATTCAAAATAGTGAGGTATTTAATCTGATTTGGCACCTCCATACGCGTTAAAAAATCTGGAGAAATCTCTTTTGATTTAATTCTTTCAAATATTGAATTTTGTAATGCAATTGCTTGAGGTAAATCGTCTTCTTCAACTGCCTTGTTAAATCTACTCAATAACTCTTCAGAAGATAAATCAATGAAATTATCTTTCTTTTCTAGCTCTAACTCCAATATGGCCTTTCTGTGTTTAGATAGATAGGGTTCTAACTCATTGAGTAAACTCCCCCTGAGTTCAGCTTTAATTTCATTTTTACTTTTATCTTTAAAATAATCATACTTTGTACCCTTTGTATCATTAAAAAACTCAACCCAATTTTCTGATGAAGATATCTCAAGCTCAATTGTAGGTTTTTGAAAAGATTGCAAAGCAACTAAAATACTGTTCGCACGTTCTTTATGTAATTCTATATTTCTCTTTAGTGTTCCTTCTACCGACGCATAAGCTCTAATTTTTATACTTTTTATATTGTAGTCTGTAATTTGTAAAGAATCATATATCGGTTTAATATCTGCATTCGAATATTGTGATATATTTTTCTTAAAGGGAACTACAAATTTCAAGGTTTTATTTTTAATTATATATCCTTTTCTTGAAGCGGTGCTTATCTCTTTAGGGTTGAATGTTAGAGAATCTAAATACATTCCCATATCTAATAAATCCCAGCCATACCGTTCTAAATCGTAGGTAGTCACATATCTACAAAGTGCATTGTTCGTTAAAAATAAAATATTGAATTCTATTTCTTTATCCAACAAATTATCAGGTATAGTACCTACAGGTAACCGATACGAATTCGCACCCATTTGGCGTATGTCAGATACAATTTGTTGAGTATAAATGGGTTCTATTAATGTACCTCTGACCTGAGACCTGTCAATACTATAAATATCACAATCGTATCTATCTTTTGAAATAATATCTACGGCCAACCCGTCTAATGGTTCATTGAATAATTGCAATAGCCAATCTTTATCATTTACTTGAAAGAAAAGTTGATTTCCCTCTTGTTGAACAGAAAAACCAACTTCTTTTGGTTTCTCTCTAAAAATTCTAAAACATTCTACACATTTTTCAAATCTTTCAGCCTCTGAAGTTGGAAATTGAATATTAAAATTATTTTGGGAGTAAGATGTTTTTGTAAAAAACATCGAGAATACAATTAAATATAAGATTCTTTTCATTCTATTTTTTTGATAAGTTGATTTGGATATCTAATTTAAGAACAATTGTCAAAAAATCAATTAATTAACAACAAAAATTAGGTGTCAAACATTTTAAAATGGTTTATGAGGAATCTCTGATTTCAAATATTAAATTTGAAGAAATATTCATTGAATTTTAAACGTACTATGCAAGGAAAAGAAAAAGTAGCTGTTTTTTGGTATCGAAGAGATTTAAGATTACTTGACAATCACGGGCTATACAAGGCGATTTCGAGTGGTTTACCTGTTGTCCCTATCTTTATTTTTGATTCAAATATTTTGGATGAACTTCCAAAAAATGATGCGCGTCTAACACTAATTTATAAAGCACTTGAGAATATCCACAAGAATTTAAAACGTAAAGGCTCCGGACTCGTATGCAAAAAAGGAACCCCAATTGAAGTTTGGAAAGAGCTTGTTACTACATACAATATCACAAAGGTTTTTTGTAATGAAGATTACGAGCCTTATGCTTTACAAAGAGATAAAAAAGTAGAGGAGTTATTGAAAACGCATAATATTACCTTTCATCAATTCAAAGATCAGGTGGTTTTTGCCAAGAACGATATTTTAAAAAACGATGGAACTCCTTACACCGTTTACACACCTTTTAAAAATAAATGGTTAGCTCATCTTACCGAAGACGACACGAGAGAATATACAAGCTATCAAATAGAAAAGTTTCAAAAATTTGAATGTGATTTCCCATCAATTGCATCCATCGGATTTGAATTTTCATCTATTGACATCAAACCGTTTCATTTAAATGATCTCACAAATTACGACGCCGATAGAAACTTTCCTGCGCGCGATAACACCACCTACCTATCACCATATTTAAGATTTGGCATGGTTAGCATACGGCATTTGGTTAAGACAAACAGACAGCATCAAACTTTTATAAACGAACTCATTTGGAGAGAGTTTTTTATGCAAATTCTCTTTCATTTCCCTAATGTCATACATCAAAATTTTAGAAGAAAGTACGATGGCATACAATGGCGCAATAACACCGAAGAATTTGAACGTTGGAAACAAGGTACCACAGGTTATCCTATGGTAGATGCAGGCATGCGTGAATTAAATGCTACTGGATATATGCACAATAGAGTTCGTATGGTAGTTGCAAGTTTTTTATGCAAACACCTTCTTATTGATTGGCGTTGGGGAGAGGCCTACTTTGCCGAAAAATTATTAGATTTCGAATTGGCCTCCAATAATGGTAATTGGCAATGGGCGGCTGGCACAGGTTGCGATGCTGCTCCCTATTTTAGAGTATTTAATCCGACTGAGCAAATAAAAAAATTCGACAAAGAACTGAGGTATATCAATAAATGGATTCCAGAACTGAACTCTCTTAACTACCCTCAACCTATAGTTGAGCATAAATTTGCAAGAGAACGTGCTTTGAAATCTTATAAAGCCGGCATTGAAAGTTCTATTTAAAATAAAACTCCGTACCTTTGTAAGCCAATAATTTAAGTTTAAACATAAGCAATGGCCCTACTTCTCGCCTATCTATTTTTAGCACTTTTTGTTTCATTTTTGTGTTCTATTTTAGAATCTGTATTGTTATCTACACCTCAATCTTTTTTAATGGTTGAAGCAGAAAAAGGTAAAAAATGGGCTGAAAAGTTTATTGATTTAAAGACAAATATAGACAAACCATTATCTGCTATTTTATCATTAAATACAGTAGCACACACTATCGGTGCAGCTGGTGTTGGTTCTCAAGCTGTTGAAGTTTTTGGTAAATCGTCTTTTGGCTATGTATCTGCTGTTTTAACCATCTTAATTCTTGTGGTTACAGAAATTATCCCTAAAACAGTTGGAGCAAATTATTGGAGAGGACTTGCAAAAATGTCGTATCACACCATGCGAGTTATGATTGTAATAACTTATCCATTAGTGTGGATGTCGAGTATTTTGACCAAGCTATTTTCAAAAGAAAAAGTGGAGAGTTCTACAAGTAGAGAAGAAATTGCAGCATTGACAAGTTTAGGAGCAGATGAAGGTGTATTTTCTGAAAAAGAGCATAAGGTAATTCAGAATGTTATTAAACTTAAAGATGTAAAAGTTCGGGAAATAATGACACCACGTGTTGTTGTTTCTGTTGCTGATGAGAATATAGCATTAAAGGAATACGTTAAAAACAAAGAGTTTTTAAAATTTTCTCGAATTCCAATCTACGCGGAGAACGATGAGAATATTACAGGGTATGTGTTCAGACAAACTGTAATGGAAAAGCTTACCGAAAACCAAGGCGACACTTTATTAAAATCTATAAAAAGAGAAATTTTAATGGTGCCAAATACAATGGTGCTATTTACACTCTGGGAAGAACTACTTAATAATAAAGAACAAATAGCATTAATTGTTGATGAGTATGGTGGTCTAGACGGTATTGTAACCATGGAAGACATTATTGAAACACTCTTAGGTCTTGAAATTGTTGATGAAAAAGACACACATGAAGACATGCAAGAATTTGCAAGACAACGCTGGAA
The DNA here is from genome assembly GCF_054661455.1 of Urechidicola sp. KH5. Taxonomy (NCBI): domain Bacteria; kingdom Pseudomonadati; phylum Bacteroidota; class Flavobacteriia; order Flavobacteriales; family Flavobacteriaceae; genus Urechidicola; species Urechidicola sp. KH5. The sequence continues at coordinate 264,420 of NZ_BAAFSW010000004.1, read as the reverse complement.
ATTGCGTCAAGCTAAATACAATTTCTTAGATCAATTGAGTGAGACTGAATCTACAGAAAATGACACCAAAGACACTGAAGATTAGTCGTTTTTAGAAGGTGTCAAATCTTTGCTTTGAGATAATTTTCCATCTTCATAAAATTGCCACTGCCCTATTTTTAGATCGTTTTCATAGATGCCTTTCATTATCAACTCACCATCCAGTTCATAAAACGCAGCAGGACCATTTAATACCCCGTCTACATAAGTAAGCATTTCTACCATTACACCTTTTTGAGAATATTTCTTTGCTATACCATTAAACTTGCCATTCTTATAAGTGGCCTCTTGGGTAACTTTACCATTTAAATAATACACTTTGTAATCACCATTTAATTCACCGTTTTGGTAATTTTCTTCAATCATCACAGAAACTCCATTGTTGTGATAATACTTCCAAGTATCCACTCGCTCTTTACCTTTCATATTTCCGTCACTTTCTTTCACACCTTTTTCTGTAAAAAACTCAACAAAGGCAATACCGTCTTTAAAGGTTTTCACAACTACGGGAAAGTCAGAAGTATTCATGGAATAAAATTTAAAAACACCCACTTCTTTACCATGATCAAAAGTACCTTCATAACGAATTCTACCGTTTTTATGGTTCTTTTTCCAAACCCCATGTCGCTCGCCATTGGAATCAACTTGGTTTATTTCTTGAGCATGCACAGTAAAAAAACCTATCAATAAAAGTAATGAGATAAGGCTACGTATCATAATTAAAAATTTAGGGATGTAATATGATAACTTTATTCAGAAACAGTTATTGTTTCTATCCAAGATTCTAGGGCTGCTAACTGTTCTGCATTTACTTTAGCATTGCCATGCATAATTAAGTAACTTTCTAATGGCATCTCTCCTTCCTCCACTTCTTCTATAATTTCTTTAAGATATTTCTTTTGTTTTTTTGCAGGATACTCGGTCCATGCAGAAAAATTCATTTCTTCTTTACCATGATCTACATGATCTTGCACCCACCAAGAAACCGGAGCAATTTTATCGTACCAAGGATAGCGTGTATTGTTTGAATGACAATCGTAACAAGAATTTTTTATAAGCTGCGCCACTTCTGTAGGAGGCTGATTGTTTACAATAAAATCTGTAGTTGGTACTACGTTAGCTGTATTATATGCTACTGGCACAAATTGAATACCAATAAATACAATTACTAATATTAAAAGAATTTTTTTCTTCATGGTATTTGGTTTTGCATCTAAAAGTACACAAAATTCTTATTTTTGACTGAATGACACATGAACAATTATCGGAACTTTTAGAAAATAAAGTATCGGCCTATAGAGTACATAGAGATCAAGTTGCTGATACTGTGCTCGATAATTTAGAGTCGCTACCACACCTGCTCAATATTACTTTCGACCCTACTAACCCTTTAGCTTTTCATGCCGCATGGGTGTTAGAGTATGTTTTCAATAGAGACCTCAATCAACTATTGCCCTACCTGGATATTTTACAATTAACTTCTCTCGAGTAAAACACGAAAGCCCGTTAGACCTGTTGCTAAGATTTGTGAATTTCTAGCCAAAGCGTATACTGGCAGAAAAGAAAGTTTGGTAAAAGAAGTATTGACAGAGCAACACAAAGAACGAATTATTGAAGCTGGTTTTGATTGGATTTCTTTTAGTGAGCTTTATATAAAACTGTTGACAGTCATTGACATTTTTTATTTCGAAATTATTACAAATTAACAACAACATTACCTGTTTTGGCGCCACGCAACACATATTCATAGGCCAAATTAATCTCTTCTAATGCGTATTCACGATCTATTATTGGCTTAAATTTTTCTTCGCTTAAAAGTTGACAAATAAAAGGAATAGATTTTTCTGTTTTAAACGGAACCGGTATAATAACTTTTTTACGCTTTACTATTGCATACAATACATTTTGAGCATAAGGCCCCAATTCAGAAGATATATACACCCCGTTCTCTTTTAACAAAGGTTTACAAGCACCAAAAGTACTTTTGCCAACCGCGTCAAATATAAAGTCATATTTCGTAGTATCTTCTGTAAAATCTTCTTTGGTGTAATCATAAATTTTATCTGCTCCTAGAGATTTAATTAACTCAATGTTTTTTGTATTGCATATTGCTGTAATATGCACATTAAGTTGTCTTACAAATTGTAAGAGTGCCGAACCAATCCCCCCTGTGGTTCCATTAATTAAAATCCTGTGCCCAGGATGAATATTCACCTTATGAATAAAACTATAAGCATAATGTGCGCCTTCTAAACTTGCAGTAGCTTGCTTATAATCTATGTTATCAGGAATAATAAAAAGATGTTTGTCGGCTACTGTTACAAATTCAGATTGTGATTCTAAACCCATATCGTTAAAACCAAAGACCCTATCTCCAATTTTAAATGAGGTAACATTTTTACCTAACGATACCACTTCACCTGAAAAATCTGTCCCCAATATTATTTTTCTTGGCTTAAAGAACCCTAACAAAAACCTCATAATAAATGGTTTGGCAGTTAGGTTTGCACAATCTGTTCGATTTACGGTTGTAGCAATTACCTTAATTAAAACCTCATTATCTCTTGGCGTTGGTTTTGCAATTTCAGCAATGTGTATCTTATTTGGTAAACCATATGTTTTACGAATTGCGGCTTTCATTTCTTTTCAATTAAATAGTCTTTTTGCCACTCTTTGATAGTATCATATTTTTGAATGTATTCTTGATCAAAATAGTTTTCATTTTTCTTCAACCATTTTCAACTTTTACTTTTAGTTTTTTTATTCCTGTCAACCTATATGAATGGGGTGATAGCATCACTTTTAGGTAATGTTATCCATTTCTACAAAAAGAAATTGTTTTGACAAGTATAGCTAGTTTTTTTGTTGGTTAATACACCAAATATAACTAAATCTCCGTTAACCACAGCACAAATAAAACAGCAAAAAATTATTAGCAATACGCTATAGAAAATTGCATTCGAAACTGTAAATTTGCGCATTTACAACAACACACTATGAGTTTAAATTCTTTAAATGCCATTTCTCCTATAGATGGTAGATACCGAGGTAAAGTTGAGAACTTTGCCCCTTACTTTTCTGAAAAAGCCTTAATAAAATATCGCGTACAAGTAGAGATAGAATATTTTATTGCCTTGTGCGAATTGCCATTGCCACAATTGGCAGACTTTGACAAAGGTTTGTATCCGCAATTAAGAGCTATCTATACAGCATTTAGCGATGCCGATGCACAACAAATTAAAGACATAGAAAAAGTAACCAACCACGACGTAAAAGCGGTAGAGTACTTTATCAAAGAAAAGTTTAACGCATTAAACTTAGATACCTCTAAAGAATTTATTCACTTCGGATTAACTTCGCAAGACATTAACAACACCGCTATTCCCTTATCTATTAAAGAGGCATTGGTAGATGTATATTATCCGTTATTAAAAGAGGTAAAAAACAAATTAGCAAGTTTAGCCGAAGATTGGAAGGACGTACCTATGTTGGCACGTACACATGGGCAACCAGCATCTCCTACAAGATTGGGTAAAGAAATTTATGTGTTTGTGGAACGTATAGAGCAGCAATTAAAAAGCCTAACCACAGTACCACATGCTGCTAAGTTTGGCGGGGCAACAGGGAATTACAATGCTCATAAAGTAGCTTACCCTAACAACGATTGGAAATCTTTTGGAACCAACTTTGTTGAAAATAGTTTAGGCTTACACCACTCCTTCCCTACCACACAGATTGAACATTACGATCATATGGCCGCGTTATTTGATGGTTTAAAACGCATCAATACCATATTAATAGATTTAAACAGAGATATCTGGACCTATATTTCTACAGATTATTTCAAACAAAAAATTAAAAAAGGAGAAATTGGTTCTTCTGCAATGCCACACAAAGTAAACCCAATAGATTTTGAAAACTCTGAGGGTAACTTAGGAATTGCCAATGCTATTTTTGAACATTTATCGAGTAAGCTACCTGTTTCTCGTTTACAACGTGACTTAACAGACTCCACAGTAATGAGAAATGTTGGGGTACCAATGGCACACACAACCATTGGTTTCCAGTCTACCCTAAAAGGCTTGAACAAATTGTTGCTAAACCAAGCCGCTTTTGAACAAGATTTAGAAAATAACTGGGCTGTAGTTGCAGAGGCTATTCAAACTATTTTAAGAAGAGAGGCATATCCAAATCCCTATGAGGCACTAAAAGGTTTAACTAGAACCAACGAGGCTATTACGCAAAAATCTATAGCAGATTTTATTGAAACGCTAGATGTAAGCGAAACTATTAAAGCCGAACTAAGAGTTATTACGCCAAGTAACTACACAGGTATTTAATGAAAAGAATAGTTGTCTACATAGCGTTAATTGCCATTGCATTTGGTTGTGCAGAACAACAAAATGTAGATATGTATAGCTTTAGAGAAGGTTCTTTTGAGATTCCTGCAGGCGATAAATATGATAAAACTACCTTTGTAAGAAATGGCAATTACCAAATTGAAACCTACGGTGAGCGAATTGATAGTTTAGAAATTATTTGGACAGACAATTTTAACTATACGCTTAAAATGTTGCATCCAAAATCTGAACTAGATCAAGATCCAATAAAAGTGCGTATCACAAAAGTTACTGCTAATTCATACGATTTTGAAGCAGTAATTGGACACTCTAATTATAAGCAAATAGGAACCGTAATCAAACTAACTGACTAATGGAAATATTTTTACAAGGAGGTACTTGGGTGGCCTTATTAACTCTCACATTTTTAGAAATTGTCTTAGGTATAGACAATATCGTATTTATTTCTATTACAGCTGGTAAATTACCAAAACATCAAATAAAAAGAGCAACTAGAATCGGGTTATTATTGGCCATGATTTTTAGAATTATCTTGTTATTAGGCGTATCGTTCTTAATAGCAATGCAAGATCCGTTTTTTACGATTGACCTCTCTTGGGCACATGCTGAAATTACAGGGCAAAGTATGATTTTATTTTTAGGTGGTGTGTTTTTACTATACAAGAGTACCAAAGAAATTGGGCATAAAATAGACCATGTAGAAGAGACGAATGCTACTACCAAAAAATTGACAAGTAGTATGAGTATGGTAATTACACAGATTGTTATGATTGACTTGGTCTTTTCTTTTGACTCGGTTTTAACAGCGGTTGGCATGACCAACGGTGTACCAGGTGCCTTAACCATTATGATTATTGCTGTGGTAATCTCTATATTAATTATGATGTTGTTTGCAACACCTATTGGTAATTTTGTAAACAAGAATCCAACAGTACAAATGCTAGCCTTGGCATTTTTAATATTGATAGGATTTATGCTGATTACAGAAGGTGCTCATTTATCTCATGCAAAAGTATTTGGGCAACATGTAGGCGCCATACCAAAAGGCTATTTGTATTTTGCAATTGCCTTCTCTTTGGGTGTAGAGGCACTGAATATGCGCGTACGTAAAAATAAAAAATAAAAAAAAGGCAGCCAACTGGCTGCCTTTTTTAACTTTAATAAGAGCGTAACACATCTAATATGTTGATAATCTAAAATAGGTAAAGAGTATGGTGCATTTTCACATATTACTGTCTCAAAAATTATAATTGAATATTGGAGATAACAAAACACTTAACTGTAACACCAGACATTATCACCATATTATACAACCAAAATGATGAAGGCATTTCGCTCGAAACCTATGTTAACTATAGACTGACATCATTTGTTAGATTTTAAACATCTTACTTACAGTTAGTTAAATTAGTATAAGAAAGAGGTAATTACCCATACAAATTGGAAACATAATTTTGGTACATTACATCAGACTAAAACTAATGGCTATGAAAATTCTAATAAGACAAGCTAAAAAGACTGACTATTCAGACATAAAAAATGTGGTAGAACAGGCATTTAGAGATGAAAAATTTAGCGATCAAACAAAACACGAATTGGTAGAAAGACTCCGAAAATCAAACGTCTATATTCCAGAATTATCGTTAGTCGCCACCTTTGACGACATTATTGTGGGTCATATTTTGCTAACAGAAGTTGATATAGTAGATAAAGACAAAATTCACAGAAGCTTGGCACTAGCACCAGTTTCTGTTTTACCAAAATATCAAAAACAAGGCATTGGTGCTATGCTTATAAAAAATGCACACTCTAGAGCACGCGAACTTAAATTCACTTCGGTAGTTTTAATTGGACATGAGGCTTATTACCCGAGGTTTGGCTATGAGTTGAGTACTGATTACAATATTAATTTTCCTTTTGATGTTCCAAAAGAAAATGCTTTTGTAAAAAAACTAGTTGCTAATGGGCTTAGTGGAGTTACTGGTTTGGTAACCTACCCTCCTGAATTTGGAATTTAGTTTTAAAACGTGAGTATCAAAATTCAATTAAATATTGTGTTAAAATTCAAAATCTGTTTTACCGAAATAAGTATTTTAGTATTTGCAAACTAAACACAATAAATGCGTTATTTATTACTTCTAATTTGTTGTTTAATAAGCTTATTAAGCTATACTCAAACTGAAAAAGTTTCTGATAGTTTGCCTGTTATTTCCTTTCGTGAGTATATAGCTGATTATACAAAACAATTAAATATCAAATTTGAGGTAAGCAACGAAATTCCGAAATATAAAATTCCATTTGCGGGAGAAACTGTAAAAATAGAGCCCAACTTAGGTTTGCGCTATGCCTTTGTTGTAAGTTATAAGTTTTTATCTGTACGTCTAGGAATTAGACCCAAACCTTCTGGAACTAGTGCCACAGAAAAAGGAAAACCTAAATCTTTTAGACTAAAATTTGCTTTATTATTTAATAAATGGTCGCATGATTTTGAATACAACCAAGTACGTGGTTATTACATTGTCGACAAAGGTATTACTGATGAAATATTTCCTAGTGATGCTTCTAACCATATTCAATTTCCCGATTTAACAACGAGAGTGTTTTCAGGCACCTCGGCTTACAAACTAAATGATAATTATTCTGTAAGAGCGACTATTTCTCAAACGGAGCGACAACTTAAAAGCGCGGGTAGTTTTATACCAAGTATTGATTATTGGTATTACAATTTTGATGGACTAGACACTTATAAAAACTTAAGTGGAGAAACCATTGAACGAAACAAATATTTAGAGACACAGGGGTTCAACATAGCAGTAAATATGGGCTACTACTATACATTTGTTAAAAAAAACTGGTTTGCGAATGCATTTGCGATTCCAGGAGTTGGCGTTGATTTTAATTGGAGTGAAGCCTTTGAAAATGGGTCTTCTATAAAAGATAACTTTCAAGAATTATTATGGTCTTTTAAAGGAGGTATTGGTGCGGGGTACAATGGAGAAAAAATATTTGGTGGAGCTTCTTTTGTAAAGCATATTACTAACGAATCTAACAATTCAGATAAAGTACAATTCCAACTTTCGAAAAATTCGTTTTTTCTGTTTATCGGTTATCGATTTAAGGCACCTAAACAAATTGCAAAACCAATAGATAAAATAGAAGAAAAAATTCCACTTCTAGAATCTAATTAGTTGCTTTTAGCGAAAAAGAAATAATACCAGCATCCACTTTCGCACGCACCATCCTACCATTCTTATAGAAATATGTACTTACCTTTCCTTTAGGATTGGTCTTTTCGTATTTCCCATCTCCCAGGTATTTTAAATCGTGAAATTCACCGTGTTCTTCGGCATAAACTTTATTTATACCCTTAGGTTCTTTAAATAATAATAAAATAGTACTGTAATCAATCGAGTCGGAAATTGAAGTAGGTTTTTTCTCATCTAAATAAAACTTATAATTAGAAGTATTCTTTATCGTTCTAGTTTTTGTCTTTTCTTTTCCATGCACAAAAATGTCTACATCTGCTTCTTTTAATCCATGCTCAGAATAGAAAACTTCGTATTTGTATTCAAGGTCAATTCTAATTAAAAAATGATAGTCAATTTTTGTATGGCTATTATATTGCTTTAGGCCATCTATCTCTCTCATCTCAGCATCTAAAACACCAATAGACTTACCTTTAAAAATTAAATCAAAACTCAATTTCTCTTGAGCTGAAACATATAAACTACTTAAGAAAATAAATAGGAAAATTACTCTTTTCATGGAACGAAATTTTACTACTGAAATATAGAAAATTTCATTTATAGTGATTCTATCTACCCGATACAGTAATTACTATACTTCTATTTACGCCATAATCACGATGTTCACAGAGATAAATACCTTGCCAAATTCCTAAATTAAGCTGACCTTTCGTTATGGGTACACTTACACTACTACCGAGTAAAGAAGCTTTAATATGCGCAGGCATATCATCAGGCCCTTCATAGGTGTGAATATAATAGGGCTGATTCTCGGGTACCATTTCATTAAAATGTGATTCAAAATCAACACGAACTGTAGAGTCCGCATTTTCATTTATAGTTAAACTTGCTGAGGTATGTTTTATAAAGACATGAAGCGCACCAATCTCCAGGTTCCGAATTTCTGGAATAGCTTCTAAAACTAAATTAGTAATTAGGTGAAAACCTCTCTTATGAGCAGGTAATGTAATTTCTTTTTGGTACCAGTTCATTAGATTTGATTAACTATCTCATCCGCAATTGCCATACAACTTGTAGCTGCAGGAGATGGTGCGTTTAATACATGAATTTGATTTCCTAAAGTTATAATCTTAAAATCATCTACCAAATCACCCTTACTATTTAAGGCCTGAGCCCTGACTCCTGCTCGGGCATAGGTTACATCATTCATTGTTATAGAAGGCATCATACGTTGCAGCTCTTTTACAAATAGTCGCTTTGAAAAAGCGCGTCTATATTCTTCTAAGCCTTTTCTCCAATGCTTAGAAAACAATTTGAGTGTTCCTTTATAAGTCAATGCTTGAAATGTATCTTTCAAAAGAAAGCTGGTATTTTTATACCCTTCTCTTTTAAACGAAAAAACAGCATTTGGACCACACTCTATATCACTATTTACCATTGGTGTAAAGTGCACTCCCAAAAATGGAAATTTAGGGTCTGGTGTTGGATAAATTAGGTTCTTTACTTTATGCTTAGCTTGCTCTGTTAATTTGTAATAATCACCTCTAAAACCTACAATCTGCAAATCCAAATTTGCCCCTCCTTTGGTTGCCAAACGATCTGCAAAAAGTCCACCACACACAATTATTTTTTCAGCTGTAAAAGTACCTAGAGTCGTTTCTAATTTTGAACCATATAGATCTAAAACTTTACAATTTGTAAACACGTTACTTTTTGGTTGAAGCTCTGTAATTAGTTCAGCAAATTTTTTAGTTACACCCACAAAATCAACAATACCAGCACTGGGCACCCAAATGGCTTTAACACCCTCTATAAAAGGTTCTTTTTCTTTAATCTCTTCTGAATTTAGAAACCTTATACCAGGAGTACCATTTTCTATACCTTTTTGAAAAATAGCATCTAAAACAATCACCTCTTCTTTTGTGGTAGCAACAATTACTTTTCCGCAAATATCATGTTTAATTTGATGCTCTTTTACAAAGTTGACCAATTGATCTCTACCATTTTTACAATTTCGAGCTTTATAAGAATTAGGTGTATAGTAAATTCCAGAATGAATTACTCCAGAATTTCGCCCTGTTTGATGCATGGCTAGTTCTGATTCTTTCTCAAGAATGGCAATTGATTTGTCTTTAAACTTCAATTGCAATTTATAGGCAGTAGCTGCTCCAACAATACCTCCTCCAACAATTATATAGTCAAACTTATTGCACATGCTTGGTTTTTTTCATAAAACTTAAAATAATGAAAGATAGGACAAAGAAAATAGCTAAAAATAATACGCTATACTGCATTGAACCAGTGAGTGCGATTAACAATCCAAAAATAAACATACCAAACACGATTGCTAGTTTTTCTGTAACATCATAAAAGCTAAAATAAGTGGCATGATCGTCGGTTTCTGGTAACAATTTTGAATAAGTAGATCTAGATAAAGATTGTATTGCGCCTAACACCAAACCAATTAAGGCCCCTAAACCATAAAAATAATAATGAACATTAGGCTGAGATTTATCTAATATAAAGGCTATCAAACAGACTAAGCCCCAAATAATAATGGTAAGTTTTAGCGCTTTAATATTTCCATATTTAGAAGATAGTCTTGAGAAAATATAAGCGCCAAATATTGCTACAACCTGCACCAAAAGTATTACCAAAATAAGATCTGAAGTAGGTAATTGTAATTCTTTACTTCCAAATATCCCCGCCATTAGTATTATAGTTTGCACTCCAACACTAAACATAAAAAAGGAAATCAAGAATATTTTAAGCGATGGATAATCTTTTAATTCATTTAGTACCTTTTTAAGCTCTTTTAAACCATTCCAAAACACTTCTTTAGCTAGCTTTTCTTTTTTTGTAGAAACTGGTAATCTCCTATAAGTAATCTGTGCAAAACCTAACCACCATAGTCCAACTAAAATAAAAGACAATCGCGTGGCAAAGCCTTTTGAAGCTATACCAAAAGTCTCATGCATCTCAACCAAAACCAAACATAAAATCAATAGAATAATTGAACCAACATACCCATGCATAAATCCTTTGGCACTCACTCTATCTTGGTCTTCTGGATATGCCACCTCTGGTAAATAGGCATTGTAAAACACAATACTTCCCCAAAAACCTATACTAGCCAAAACTGTAAAAAGAAGTCCAACCCATAATGTTTGTTCTCCTTCAAAAAAATACAAACTCATAACAGACAAAGAACCTAAAAGGCAAAATCGCTTTAAAAATTTCAATTTATTGCCTACATAATCTGCTATACCAGATAAAATTGGCGATAGAAATGCTACAATTAAAAATGAAAAAGCTAAGGTATAATCATACAATGTAGTTGGATTCCATTGTGTACCTAAAAACGAAATATCACCTTCAACATTTGCAAAAGACTCCGTAACACCTGTATAATAAATAGGGAAAACTGCAGTACTAATTACTAAAGAATATACCGAATTTGCCCAATCATAAAATGCCCAAGCATTTATGAGTTTTTTATCGCCTTTTTGTAACATAAGATTGGTTGAATGATTAGAAAGTTAGTTCCTGAATTTATTGAATTGTAATTCGTATAAAAGTAACGAATCCTAAAATAAAGGCAAAACTATTTGTTTTGGCTGTAAGTCAGATTTAACAATGGCGTCAAAAAAAGCAGTATTTTTAATCAGTTAGAGCCCTATGAAAATTTTTCATATTATAATTTTATTAAGTATTGTTTTTAGCTGCTCAACCAATGCACAAGAGTCTAAAACTACTAAAATATCAACCTCAAAAACATCAAAAGTGGATTTAAAAAAGAAAACAGAAGCAGAGTGGAAAGAATTATTAACTCCGGAGCAGTATTATATTCTTAGAGAAAAAGGTACTGATAGACCTGGAAATTATGGGTATACCAATCATTTTGAAAAAGGCACTTATGTTTGTGCCGCTTGTGATACTCAATTGTTTGAATCTGGTACCAAATACCAAAGTCATTGCGGTTGGCCTTCGTTTGACGATGCCATAGAAGGCACCGTTTCTTATACTGTAGATAGAACACACGGAATGATTAGAACAGAAATAACATGTACCGCTTGCGATGGCCATTTAGGACATGTGTTTGATGATGGCCCAAGAGATACCACTGGTAAACGATACTGTGTAAATTCAACATCAATTCGCTTTGTTAAACAAGAAGATGAAAATTAATTATTTAAAAAGTATCAATCGCCAGTTTCATTATTATAAAAACCTAGGCGATGCCACTTTTGAGCAACTTTCTGAACAAGAGTTATTGTACTCGCCTTCTGAAGATGTAAATAGTATTTCTATAATTGTAAAACATATTGTAGGAAATCAACTCTCGAGATGGACTAATTTTCTTACCGAAGATGGAGAAAAAGAATGGCGCCACAGAGATACAGAGTTTGAAGGAGCTTTTACTTCTAAAGAAGCAATGTTACAAGCCTGGGAAAATGGATGGAACTGCTTATTTAACGCGCTCAACGAGGTTGATAAAGTAGACTTAATACATATCGTATATATTAGAAATGAAGGACATACAGTATTGGAGGCTATTAATAGACAGCTATGCCATTATTCTTATCACATAGGGCAAATAGTTCATATTGGAAAAACAATCAAAGAGGCTGATTGGAAGAGTTTATCTATCCCAAAAAATGCTTCAAAAATTTACAATAAAGAACGATTTACAGCAGACAAACAACGTAAACATTTTACAGATAATCCATAAAAAAACTCCTGAATTCTCAGGAGTTTTTAATTTAAAAAGAACTTATAGTCTTCTTTATAATTTCTATACATTCGTACAACTGTTCTTCTGTCATCACCAAAGGAGGTGCAAATCGAATAATATTACCATGCGTTGGTTTAGCCAGCAAACCATTATCTCTTAATTTCATGCAAATATCCCAAGCAGTTGAACTATCCTCAGTGTCATTAATAACAATTGCATTTAACAAACCTTTACCTCTAACCAATGTTACTAGATCATTCGTTTCAGCAAATTCACTTAATTCTTTTCTAAAAATTGCTCCTAAATATGCCGCTTTTTCTGCAAGATTTTCTTCTTTCACAACTTCTAAAGCAGCAATAGCAACAGCTCCTGCAATTGGATTACCTCCAAATGTTGAACCATGCTGACCCGGTTTTATAACATTCATTATTTCATTATTGGCCAATACAGCACTTACTGGATATACGCCACCTGACAAGGCTTTACCAAGAATTAAAATATCTGGTTGAACTTCTTCATGTTGAACAGCCAATAATTTACCTGTTCTTGCAACACCTGTCTGCACCTCATCTGCTATAAATAATACATTGTATTTATTACACAATTCTTGAGCAGCTTTTAAGTAGCCTTCTGAAGGTACATAAACACCTGCCTCGCCTTGTATTGGCTCCACTAAAAATCCTGCAATTGAATCATCAGATTTTAATGTAGCCTCTAGAGCATTTAAATCATCGTATTCAATTTTTATAAATCCATCGGTATAAGGCCCAAAATTTTTACGAGCATCTTGATCATTAGAAAATGAAATTATTGTTGTTGTTCTGCCGTGAAAATTATTTTTACAAACAATTATTTTGGCGTCATTTTCAGCAACACCTTTTACTTCATAAGCCCACTTTCTTGCCAATTTAATAGCTGTTTCTACGGCTTCAGCACCAGTATTCATTGGTAATACTTTGTCAAACCCAAAAAATTGAGTTACATATTGCTCATATTTACCAAGCACATCGTTATAAAATGCTCTTGAGGTTAAAGTCAATTGCTCTGCCTGTGAAGTCAAAGCACCAATAATTCTAGGATGACAATGTCCTTGATTAACTGCAGAATAAGCCGATAAAAAATCAAAATAACGTTTACCTTCTACGTCCCACACGTAAACACCTTCTCCTTTACTAAGAACAACTGGAAGTGGGTGATAGTTGTGCGCACCGTACTTATCTTCTAAGTCGATCGCCTGTTGAGATGATGCTATATCTTGTACCATCATTACACAATTTATTAAGTTAAAAATCTACAATTCCTTCTTTACCTCCACAGGGTTTTGGTCGGAGAGAAATCATCCCAATAAAGTGCATGCAAGTTACATTATTTTTTTATCAAAAAGGGAATTTTAACGCATCTAGTACTATAGAAATTTACATTAAATAAGATTTACTATTTCAATTTTAAAAATAGTGCAATAAAAAATGCTATTACACTGCAAACTAATAAGGCTACAAAACTCGCTTTAAGTGTAAAAACTTCTGAAATAGTACCTAGAATAAAAGGAAACATTAAAAATCCTAGGAACCCAATGCCTGATATAATTGCAATTCCCTTTTCTGGAGAAACACTTGGAGTATTGGATGCCATTCTAAACAATTCTGGAACAATGACTGAAAATCCAACACCAATTAATGCAAAACCAAAAATGGTGGTCACTAAACTTGCATATATAACCAAAAGCAATCCAAAAATTGCAACAACTAATCCATAGACCATCAAGTTATATGAACCAATTTTTTTACTCAAGCTATCTCCAAAAAATCGAAACAAGGCCATTGTAAACGAAAATATTGTAAAACCAATACCCAAAAATTTCTCAGGAGTCCTAACAATTTTATCAAGATATAAAGCACTCCAATGTTCCACAGCTCCTTCACTACCCATTACAAAAAAAGCAACTACTATTAACGCTATAAGTGGTTTTAGATCTTTTAATCCTACCTTCACTCCTTTTTCATATTCAGATTTTACAGAGAAATAACTCTTAATCATAAACAATTGCAGCACTAAAAGTAACATTGCTACCAACAACATATGATAAAATCCAGATGGTATGTATTGCATCAGTAAAATACCAATACCAGCACCAATCATTCCTCCAAGACTAAAGAAACCATGATTAACAGCCATAATTCGAATATCATCTATTTTTTCAATTGCACTCACTAAAGCATTCATGGCGATATCCAAAAAACCTGTACTTAACCCTGCCATAAAAAGTGACACACATAAAACTGTATAGCTCTTTGCCGAAATAGGCAACAACATCGTAATAAATAAACTTATGACTGCATAAAACGTAGCTTTACCAACCTCTAATTTCTCGATAAGTTTTGGGGCAAATAGAACCATTACCAACACTCCTAAACCAAAACAGAACAAAGCAATACCAAAATCACCATCAGATATTTGAAGGGTGCCCTTCACTGTTGGAATATAAATAGCCCAAGTACCCATAAGTATATTTAGTGTGGCAAAAATTGAAGCAGGTGCAAAATAACGCTTATTGGAAAGTATAATTCGTAAAGAACTCATATGTAATTTATTATTAATACAAATTAAACCCATTTTACTTTAAAAGACTATAATCACTAATTATTTTTAATAGATTTGTGAGGCATATTATTAACTACATAGAATTATGAAAAAAATAACTATAATGATCTGTGCATTGGCTTTTACATTTGCTAGTTGCGGTGGCGAAGCTAAAAAGGATGCTCCAACAGAATCTAAAGAAGTAAAAAAAGAAGTAACGGTTGAAAAGAAAGAAGAAAAGTCAGCTGGCGATATAGCCAATGGCAAAGCTTTATTTAGCAGTAAAGGTTGTGTTGCTTGTCATAACGAAACAAGTAAAATTATCGGTCCCTCTGTAAAAGATATCGCTGTAAAATACGATGAAGCTGGTGCTGATTTATTTGCTTTTTTAAGAGGTAAAAGTGAAGCAATTGTAGATACTGATGCCTCTCAAGTTACTATCATGAAAAATAATATAGATACCATGGTTAAAGGTATTAATGATGCCGACTTAACGGATATTGTTGCATATATGAGCAGCCTAAAATAAGCCTGTAAATAGACCTAAAAACATCCTGCCGATAGTTCGAAATTCAGGATGTTTTTTTGTTTTAAAGCTGTACCTTTGCAGCTATGGCGCGAAAAAAGAAACGTTATATTTTTGAAGAAATTGAGGTAGTAGATGCTGGTGCGAGAGGAAAAACAATTGCCAAATCTCCAGATGGTAGAGTCATTTTTTTAACCAACACCGTACCAGGTGATGTTGTAGATATTCAAACAGGTAAAAAACGAAAAGCATACTTTGAGGGTACTGCTATTAAATTTCATAAATATTCAGATAAACGTACTACACCCAAATGTCAACATTTTGAATATTGTGGTGGTTGCAAATGGCAACACATGAATTACGAAGACCAGTTATTCTACAAAGAAAAAGAAGTTACCAACAACTTGGTTCGCATAGGGCATTTAGAATTACCAGAGGTTACACCTATACTTGGCTGCAAAGAGCAGTATATGTATAGAAATAAAATGGAATTTTCTTTTTCTAGTAACAGATGGCTAACACCAAAAGAAATTAATTCTGACCAAGAGATTAGCAATAAAAACGCACTGGGCTTTCATATAGCTGGTATGTGGGACAAAATTTTAGATATTGAAAAATGTCACTTACAAGAAGATCCTTCAAATGCTATTAGAAACTTTATAAAGGAATATGCAATTGCCAATGACATTTCTTTCTACAACCCTAGAGCAGAAGAAGGTATGTTGCGAACAATGATGTTACGCATTGTATCTACAGGTGAGATTATGTTGGTTATTCAGTTTTACGATGACAATCAAGAAAAACGTACGGAATTACTTGAGGCGATTAATCAAGAGTTCCCAGAAATTACATCACTACAATATGTAATCAATCAAAAAGGAAACGATACCATTTACGATCAAGAAATAATGGTCTTTAAAGGGCGTGATCATATATTTGAAGAAATGGAAGGATTACGTTTTAAAATAAATGCAAAATCATTTTATCAAACCAATTCTGCACAGGCCTATGAACTATATAAAATCACACGTAATTTTGCAGGCTTAAGAGGAAATGAATTGGTGTATGATTTATATACCGGAACTGGAACCATTGCTCAATTTGTTGCAAAAAAAGCTGGAAAGGTTATTGGTGTAGAAGCTGTACCAGAAGCTATTGAAGATGCCAAGATAAATGCACAATTAAATCAAATCGAAAACGTTGAATTCTTTGCAGGAGATATGAAAGATGTTTTTAATGATGCTTTTATCAATACGCATGGTCAACCTGAAGTGATCATAACAGATCCTCCTAGAGACGGGATGCACAAAAATGTAGTTGCAAAAATTTTAGAAATTGCACCTGAAAAAATTGTGTATGTTAGCTGTAACTCTGCAACGCAGGCAAGAGATTTAGCATTGATGAAACATCAATATAAAATAGCAAAAACGCAAGCGGTAGATATGTTTCCGCAAACACATCATGTAGAGAACGTGGTATTATTGGAAAAAATATAACATGAAGAAAATCTTTTTATTGGTCTTTGGTATTGTTGTTATCAGTGCTTGCCAGCGCGACGACTTTTGTATAGACCCAATCACACCTAATCTTGTTATTAGATTTTACGATTCAGACAATCAAGACATCTATAAAAATGTAATTGACCTCACAGTTTGGGCAGACGGTCGAGAAGAATTGTATACAGGTGTTACTACTGATTCTATTGCGATTCCATTAGACCCAAATAATGATATGACTTTATACCATTTGTCTTCAGAAGATTTAGAAGACGATATAACTTTCTTATATACCCGTAAAGAAGTTTTTGTGTCTAGATCTTGTGGATTTAAATACGATTTTGAATCATTGACGTTTGAAGATGCTACGAACAACTGGATTGAACAAATAGAAATAACCAATGAAAATGTTACCGATGAAACAGAGCATGTTAAGATTTTACATTAGTTGTTTATTTATTTTATTTGGATTTTCTGCTTTTTCTCAGGAAATCGAAACAGATTCTGTAGCTCCAATTAAAGACAAATACGGACTGCGCGTTGGATTAGATATTGTTCGTCCAATTATCACTTTTGTAGACGAAGATGTTACTGCTTTTGAAGTGGTTGCCGATTATCGTATTAATCAAAAAATATATGCTGCCGTAGAATTAGGATATTTAGACAGGTTTGTTGACGAAGATTATCACGACTTTACTACCAAAGGGAGCTACATTAAAATTGGCGCCAACTATAATTTATACAAAAACATGGTCGGTATGAATAATGAAGTCTATGTTGGTGTTCGTTATGGCTTTAGTAGCTTTGCCACCACGCTGCACAATTATACTCCTAATTTTTACGGAACTTATTTTGATGAGGAAGTAATAGAGACCAATATTGAGCAGGACGGCTTAACTGCACATTGGGGAGAGTTTGTAATGGGTCTTAAAGTTGAGGTATTAAATAACTTTTATATGGGAGGAAGCATTGCCCTTAAAATGATGCTTAGCCAAAAACAACCAGACAATTATTTAAACATGTATGTTCCTGGATTTGAGCGCGTATATTTAAACAATACTGGTATTAGTTTCAACTACACCTTATCGTATACAATTCCGTTGTACAAAAAAGAAAGAAAAACGGCTGAAGAACCTGATAACAAACAATAAACAGGTTCTGTAGAAAATAAAATAGTAACTTTAGAACATTAATAATAGATGTTATGAATAGAATTCCAAGTGTTAGTTTAGCCGATTTTATATCGGGAGATGCAAGTAGAAAACAGCAATTTGTAAATCAAATTGGGAAGGCATACGAAGAAATTGGATTTGTAGCTTTAAGTGGGCACTTTTTAAGTGATGATTTAATTGAGGATTTGTATACAGAAATCAAAAACTTTTTTGACTTACCAACAGCAACAAAAGCCAAATACGAAGTAGAAGGTATTGGTGGTCAAAGAGGTTACACTTCATTTGGCAAAGAAAAGGCAAAAGGTTTTAAGCAAGGTGATTTAAAAGAATTCTGGCACTTTGGTCAGTATGTAGAAAACAACCCAAAATTAGAAGAAGAATATCCAGCAAATGTAGATGTAGCAGAATTACCAAAATTTAATGAGGTTGGTAAAGAAACCTACAAAATGCTAGAAAAAACGGCACAATATGTATTAAGAGCACTGGCATTGCACCTAGGATTAGAAGAAACTTATTTTGATCAATATATTAAAAATGGTAATTCAATTCTTCGCCCTATTCACTACCCTCCTATTGAAAATGAACCTAAAGATGCCGTAAGAGCAGCAGCACATGGCGATATTAATTTAATTACACTGTTAATGGGTGCTCAAGGTAAAGGTCTACAAGTTCAAAACCACGAAGGGGTTTGGATAGATGCCATAGCACAGCCAAATGAATTAATGATTAATGTTGGTGATATGTTATCGCGTCATACCAATAATAAATTGAAATCCACAATTCACCGAGTAGTAAATCCACCAAGAGAATTATGGAAAACTTCTCGTTACTCAATTCCGTTTTTCATGCACCCAGTAAGTGATATGAAATTAGATGTTTTAGAGAGCTGTATCGATGAAAACAATCCAAAACAATTTGAAGATATTACTGCAGGAGAATATCTACATGAACGATTGATTGATTTAGGATTGATTAAAAAATAAATGAAACAGAAGTAACTAAACCGATGGATTTAAAGGACCAATTAAAAAATCTATTTCCAGATCACACTCCAGAAGAGTCAACCGATGAAGTTGCTTCTGAAGATGATATGCTTTGGGTTCAAGAGGAACCTTTAATTTGTAAGTACGAAAAACGAAAAGGGAAACCAATTACTTTGATCGAAGGGTATACTGGAGCTACACAAGATTTTAAAAAATTGGCTAAAGATCTCAAAAAATCACTAAGTGTTGGTGGTAGCTTCAAAAACGAAACTATTATTATACAAGGAGATTACAGAGATAAAATCATGACGTATTTAAAATCTGTTGGTTTTAAAGTAAAACGTGTAGGCGGATGAAAAAAATTGCAGCATCAGAATTAATATTAAATCCAGATGGGAGTATTTATCATTTGAATTTAAAACCAGAACACATAAGTGATACCATCATTTTTGTAGGTGATCAGAATCGTGTTCCCAAAGTTTCAAAGCATTTTGACTCTATAGAAATCGACATTCAAAAAAGAGAATTTAGAACCATTACAGGTACTTTTAAAGGTAAAAGGTTAACGGTTATCTCTACAGGTATAGGACCAGACAATATAGATATTGTTTTAAATGAATTAGATGCCTTAGTAAATATTGATTTAAAAGAACGAACGGTTAAACAAAATTTAACTTCTTTAAATATTGTACGAATTGGGACCTCTGGTTCTTTGCAAGCAGACATTCCTGTTGATAGTTTTATAATGGGTAAATACGGATTAGGCCTAGATGGTTTAATGCATTCATACCAAGCAAAACCTATATTCAATCAAGAATTAGAAGATGCCTTTATAGCTCAAACCAACTGGCATGAGCACAAAGCTAGACCTTATATTATTGAAGGTAGTTCCTTTATTGCTAGCGCTCTTAAAGGAGAAAATATATTTGAAGGATTTACAGCTACTGCCCCTGGGTTTTATGGACCACAAGGGCGTGTGTTACGTTTAGATTTACAAGATGCAGATTTAAATAACAAGATTGATAAATTCAATTATAAAGGTGTACGAGTAACCAATCTAGAGATGGAAACTTCTGCAATTTATGGATTGGCAAAGCTTTTAGGTCACGAAGCACTCTCTATGAATGCCATTATAGCCAATAGAGCAACAGGTAATTTTAGTGAAAATCCATATCAAACTGTAGAAAATTTAATTGAGTACACCCTCAATAAGTTAGTGAATATTTAGTATGACAACATTACGCATAGGCGGAGTTCCAGAACATTTTAACTTACCTTGGCATCTATCTATAGGTAATAGTGAATTTAAAAATGCAGGTATCGATTTGCAGTGGACTGACTTTCCTGGTGGTACTGGAGCTATGTGTAAGGCTTTACGTTCTTCGGAGTTGGATATAGCTGTTCTTTTAACAGAAGGTATCATTAAAGATATAATTAATGGCAATCCTTCTAAAATTGTACAAACCTATGTTAATTCTCCTCTTTTATGGGGTATACATGTAGATGCAAAATCTAAACACCAAACCTTAGCAGATCTAGAAAACGGAAAAGTGGCCATCAGTCGTTATGATTCAGGTTCGCACCTTCTAGCTATCGTAAACGCCATGAATCAAGGCTGGAATCCCAAAAACCTGAAATATGAGGTTGTTGGCGATTTGCAAGGAGGTATTGAAGCATTAAGCAACAATTCTGCAGATTATTTTATGTGGGAGCATTTTACCACAAAACCTCTTGTAGATAATGGTACGTTTAGACATATAGCGGACTGCCCCTCACCTTGGCCTTGTTTTGTTATTGCAGTTCGCAACGAAGTTTTAGAAAACAATGAACAAGCAATTCAAAAAGTATTACAAATCATAAACAAACGCTTAGAAAAGT
Source organism: Urechidicola sp. KH5 (assembly GCF_054661455.1). NCBI lineage: Bacteria > Pseudomonadati > Bacteroidota > Flavobacteriia > Flavobacteriales > Flavobacteriaceae > Urechidicola > Urechidicola sp. KH5. Next base: position 243,444 of record NZ_BAAFSW010000004.1, on the reverse strand, counting down.
TTTCTACCCATGCTAAAAAAATGCGTTATCTCAACACATTTAAAGAAACTTATCAACTTGAACCAATAGATGTCGAGTTATGGCTGTCCATTACAGAATGGAATCAAGGAAAACGAATTTCTAAAACCTTAATAAACACAATTCAAAATAAACTGCTACAATTAAACGTTATTCAATCAACAGTTGATGTAGAACAATTAATTAAAAAAATATATATTTGAGCAATTAAAACCCTTATATCATGAAAAAATTAGCCATTATTTGTATCGCTCTTTTTACGCTAGCATTAGTGAGTTCTTGTAAATCCTCAAAAGGATGTGGACTCTCTGCTAAGGCAGAAATAGTTCAAGTACAAGCAGAGAATGTAGCTTAAGGCTTTAAAAATATGACTCAACTAGATTTTTATTTGAGTTAGAATATCTTTGGTCGAATATGAAAATATTCGGCTTTTTTTATTTACACAGATAGCTATTACCTTATAACTGATCGCAAATTGACACCCTAAATTTTGATTAAAAAATTAGGTTTCATCCTTAAACTTTATTAGACAATTATGAATGAACAGCAAATAGAACGCTTAAACAATTATAATACTGAACGGCTTGTAAAATACAACTTGTTTAAAGTTTTTGAAAAAGAACAAATTGGTAAGGATTTCAAGGCCTGTTTAGAAGATGGATATAGTTCAAATAATTCTCGTTTGAAATACATGAATTATCTGAGATATTATTTTTTACCATATGCTTTTATTAATAAGATAAGTAGTAACGATTTTAATCTTTTGGCTGTACAAAAAAATGAAATAGGATTAATCTATTATAGTATATATAAATCAGCAATTTATATTGAAGAAGTGCATCCAAGGGAAAGTTCACATTCTTTTTTGCAGAGTTATTGTTGTTTAGAACAGATATCGGATAACCCAAGAAGAGATATTCAGTTTTTTTTAGATAAAGGATTATTAAAAAGATCGCAAAAAGAATTTATTAATGATATACTCAAAAAATTTGATCTTCATATGAGAGGATTTAAAGGGACATTTACAATAATTAGAGAACCATACTTTCTTTTTAAACGCAATAGCTTTTGAAAAGTTGAAAAACAAAGAAATTAATTAAAAAATACTTTCAAATGAAAAAAATATATTTAATAGCCTTATTCTTTACAGTATTTAATCAAAGTTATTCACAAGATAAATACGATATATTTATAGAAAAAATGGGTGTTGAAAACGACGTTAAAGCATTTGTTAACAATTACATAGATCAATTAGCAAGTCAAAGTACTAATATTAGTACAGCACAATGGGAAGAGTATAAATCTAAAATAGATTATTCACCATATTTAATTGGTATTAAAGCAATTTTAAAAGATATTTACACCATAACAGAAATAGATGATCTTCTTACAAAAAATGATGTAATCTCACCTATTAACGATACGGGTGAATTTATATTTAAACCCAAACCAGAGGTAACGGAAAGAATGTATAAAATAAGTAGAACTTTTGGGAAATTAGTTAATGTTCAACTAAAGAAAATGATAGAAGCTCAATAATTAAAGAGAAACTCGAAGCATCTTTAGTTTGTATGCGTTTCAATCCAATCAATTAAGTAACATAATAATATATAAGTTACAATCCGAATCTGAAACAAGTTCAGATTGACGAAATTTATTAATATAAAAATTCCCGCTAAAAGCGGGAATGTAATTTGTTATCCTAAAGAGGCTAAACTCGCTTTTAGCGTTTCAATCTTAGCAAGTGCATCTGCTTCTTTTTTCTTTTCGTTTGCTACTACTTGTTCTGGGGCATTATTCACAAATCGATCATTAGATAATTTCTTTTGAACCGATTTCAAAAAGCCTTCTGTATAACCTAATTCTTCTTGAATCTTTGCTTTTTCCGCCTCAATATCCACATCATCTCCGGCAGGAATAAAGTATTCATTAGATTTTACTCTAAAACTCAATGCACCATCAACCTTAGCCTCCACATAATTTAATTGAGCAACATTACCCATTTTAGCAATCACACTATCAAACTGAGTTCCGTTATTCTCATTATTTAAAACAGATACGTCAATTGTGTTTTTAAAGGCAATATTTTTATCTTTTCTTATTGTTCTAATTCCAGCAATTACATCTGTAGCAAACTCAAACTCTTTAATAATTGCTTCATTCACAACCCCAACTTCAGGATATTCTGCAATAATCAATGCTTCTTCTGGTGTTCTATCTGAAATGTATTGCCAAATCTCTTCCGTTAAGAAAGGCATGTATGGGTGCAATACTTTTAAATTATTTTCAAAGAATCCAATAACACTATCATAAGTAGCCCTATCAATTGGTTGTTGGTACCCAGGTTTTACCATTTCTAAGAACCAAGAAGAGAAATCATCCCAAACCAATTTATAAATGCTCATTAGGGCTTCGCTTATTCTGTATTGCTCAAACGATGCTTCAATTTCTTTTAATACTGCATTAAACTTAGATTGATACCATTCAATAGCTACTTTTGAAGATGCTGGTTGCTCAATACTATCTGAAACTTCCCAACCTTGAACCAATCTAAACGAGTTCCAAATTTTATTAGAGAAATTTCTACCTTGAGCACATAATTCTTCATCAAACAATAAATCGTTACCAGCAGCAGAGCTCAATAACAAACCTACACGAACACCATCTGCACCGTATTGTTTCATTAAATCGATCGGATCTGGAGAATTACCTAATGACTTAGACATTTTTCTACGCTGCTTGTCTCTTACAATTCCAGTAAAGTACACATTGGTATATGGCTTCTCATCCATAAACTCATATCCAGCAAAAATCATACGCGCTACCCAGAAGAAAATAATATCTGGTCCGGTAACTAAATCATTGGTTGGATAGTAATAGTTGATTTCTTCGTTTCCAGGATTACGCACCCCATCGAACAAAGAAATTGGCCATAACCAAGACGAGAACCATGTATCCAATACATCCTCATCTTGTTTTAAATCTGAAACAGTTAATCCTGTATTTCCAGATTTTTCTTTTGCTAATTCTAATGCTTCTTCTACAGATTTTGCAATTACAAAATCTTCTACACCATCTGCATAGAAATAGGCAGGAATTTGGTGTCCCCAATACAATTGACGTGAAATATTCCAATCACGAATATTTTCTAACCAATGACGGTAAGTGTTGTTATAATGCTTAGGGAAAAACTTGATTTCTTCATCTTCTAACACAGCCTTTAAAGCCGGTTTTACAATTTCCTCCATTTTTAAGAACCACTGTGCAGAAATTTTAGGCTCTATTACTGCCTTTGTTCTTTCTGAAGTTCCCACTTTATGCATGTGTTGTTCAATCTTAACCAAACAACCCAATTCTTTTAGTTCTTCACTTATTTCTTTACGTACAACAAAACGATCTTTACCTTGGTAATGCATACCAAAAGAATTTAGTGTAGCATCATCATTGAAGATGTCAATCACTTCTAATTTATGCTTATCACCTAATACTTTGTCATTTTGATCGTGTGCAGGAGTTACTTTTAAACATCCCGTACCAAACTCTACATCTACATATTCATCTTCAATAATTGGAATCACACGATTCGCGATTGGCACAATGGCCTTCTTGCCTTTTAAATGCGTAAAACGCTCATCATTCGGATTGATACAAATTGCAGTATCTCCTAAAATAGTTTCAGGTCTTGTAGTGGCAATGGTTAATACATCATCACTTCCTTCAATTTTATAATTTACGTAGTATAAATTACCTGGTTTTTCTTCAAAGATTACTTCTTCATCAGAAAGCGTAGTTTGCGCCTCAGGATCCCAGTTTACCATGCGATAACCACGGTAAATCAATCCTTTTTGATACAAATCCATGAATACTTGAATAACAGATTCAGAGCGAACCTCGTCCATTGTAAAGGCAGTACGCTCCCAATCACATGATGCTCCCAACTTTTTTAACTGCTCTAAAATGATACCTCCATGTTTCTCCGTCCATTCCCAAGCATGCTTTAAAAACTCGTCACGTGTTAAATCCGTCTTTTCAATACCTTCTGCTTTTAACTTTGCAACTACTTTTGCCTCTGTGGCAATAGAAGCATGATCCGTACCTGGAACCCAACATGCGTTATATCCTTTTAAACGTGCACGACGAATTAATACATCTTGAATGGTATTATTCAGCATGTGTCCCATGTGTAAAACTCCTGTAACATTTGGTGGAGGAATGACAATGGTATAAGCCTCTTTTTCATTCGGTTCAGAATGAAAAAAATTGTGCTTCATCCAGTAGTCATACCACTTCTGTTCTACTTCATTTGGGTTGTATTTTGCAGGAATATTCATGTATGCTTTCTTTACTTTTTAAGAATTGCAAATGTACGACTATACAGATTGATTGTAAAACATTTTAAAAACAAAAAAAAAGTAGTAGTTTTACCTTCTTCAAAGATTAAAAAATATGAAAAAATTAGCAGTATTATTCTTGTTTAGTGTATTTTCAATGGGTTTAAATGCCCAGGAAACAGTGGTGGCAGACGGTCCAATATTTAAGTTTGATGAAGAGGTAATTGATTATGGTAAAATTGAAAAAGGATCTGATGGCCATAGAGTATTTACATTTACAAATGTTGGTAATGCTCCTTTGATAATAGAAAAAGTAAAAGGTAGTTGTGGATGTACTGTACCTACGAAGCCTGAAGGAGCAGTTATGCCGGGTGAAAAGGGAGAAATTAAGGTAAAGTACGATACAAATCGAATAGGTGGTTTTTCTAAAACTGTAACCATTACTTCTAACGCTACAGAACCATTAAAAAGAATTAAGATTAAAGGTATAGTTTTGAAACCTGACGAGAGTGCAGCAATTGAGAGAGAAAAGAATATCTTATCAAATAATTAATAAAAAAACCTTCGCAAAGCGAAGGTTTTTTTATTGAAGCATATCTATTAATTTAAACTTAAAGTCTATTTCTTGACCATCTCTATTTACTTTTAATCGAATCACTTTATTTTTCTTATGATAAAGATGTTCAATGATTTGCTGTAAATCATAATTATAGGCCCAATTATTATTGATTTTGACTAGCATATCTCCTTCTTTAATCCCAGCTAAAGCGGCTGGTGAATTAGGTCTTACTTTATGAACGGTATAAATAGGTTTGAATTGATAATCATAGGCAACATTAACTATTACCCTGTTTGCGGCTCCAACGTCAGAATTATCGCCGACAATAAATGTAGCATTATCACGTATTTTAACGAGTTCTTTTCCACCATAGACTACCTCCAGCCCACTCATATTATAGCCAAACCTATCCTTGAATTTGTTGTTCTTTTTAAGTGTGATTTTTTTATTAGGATAGTCAAAGGTTACTTTAAATCGTTTTAAAATATCACCACCTAAACTTCCATTTCTTTCTTTAAATCTTCGAGCATAAAATGACGAAGCTGAATCTAAATAAGCCACATTGGGTTGGTTCAAAACAAAATTCTTTAATTCAAAACGCTCCAATTTGGCACGTCTACCATATATACTTCCTGTAATACCTTCTCCAATAAAATCATGAAAAGATTTTTCTGGAACCTTCAGCTCTTCATCTTCAAATAACCAAACAGCGTCAGAACCTCCCGAATCTATTAAAAGTTTTACATCTTTCTTTACGCTGGTATCAGACGTAACAATTTGTGCATTTATATAGGGTTTCTTTCTAAAAAATTCAAGATCAAAAGTTTCACATTTTTTACACTTCTTGTATTTATAGGATTCGGGCCTCATAAATGTGATTTTCTCTTTTGTGTAATCAACAGTCACAACAAAATCTCTTAAAAGATCATATCCAATCATTCCGTGAACAGGTTCACCTAATTTAGAAGATAAATCAAACTGATCTTTGTGTATTATATAAATATCTTTTGCCCCAGAAATCATTGCCTCAATTCTTATTATATTGTTTTTTGAATGTAAGGCATCAATGGGCTCCCCTGTACCTAAGCCTCTTACTTTAATCGGTTCTACATTTGGCAGAGAAAGCGAATCTGCATCTGATAAATTAAATATAACAGGAGCTCCAACTCCAGAATCAAGAATAAATTGAAGCTTTGTTCCATTTATTTCAACCGGGATTATGATTAGATTGTTAATTAGTTTAAAAGAAATAGTCTGGGAATTCTTATTTCCGTATAAATTAAATTTTTGCGCATGCAGATTCGGCGACAAAAAAAACATAAAAATTATCAAATATGTAATTAGGTCTTTCAATTGAGTTAATTTAATTTGAAAAATACTAAAATATGGTTCTAAAGTATAATTTTTGTGAATTTTTTAACCTTTAAAAACCGTTGTAAAAACAATATGATTCAGAAATAAATTCGCAATTTTGCTCAAAAGAAAATATACATGCCAATCATATCTAAAAAAGGGCAAGAAATGCCCCAATCGCCTATACGTAAATTAGTGCCTTTTGCAGAAAAAGCGAAGCAAAACGGAACAAAGGTTTTTCATTTAAACATCGGGCAGCCAGATATTAAAACACCTGATGTGGCTTTAAATGCAATCAAAGAAAACACAATTGATGTACTTGCATATGGTCGTTCGGAAGGATCTGATTCATATCGAGAAAAATTAGCCAATTATTACGCTAAACATAATGTAAACATAACAAAAGATAATATAGTTGTTACTACAGGAGGTTCTGAGGCTTTGTTATTTGCTATGGGTGCTTTAATGGATGCAGGTGACCAGGTAATTATACCCGAGCCTTTTTATGCCAACTACAATGGATTTTCAATTTCTAGTGGTGTAAAAATTGTTCCTGTAAACTCAACAATTGATACCGGTTTCGCATTGCCTCCAATTACAGATTTCGAAGAATTAATTACAGATAAAACCAAAGCAATTCTTATATGTAACCCTGGAAACCCATCAGGATATCTGTACTCTAAAGACGAAATGAAAGAATTGGCTACATTGGTAAAAAAACACGATCTCTTCTTAATTGCAGATGAAGTATATCGCGAGTTTATTTATGACGAAGATGTAAAACATCAATCTGTTTTAAGTGATTTTGGCTTGGACGAACACGGAATCATTATTGACTCCGTTTCAAAACGCTATAGCATGTGTGGTGCACGAGTAGGATGCTTAGTTTCTAAAAACAAAGCTGTTATTGAAGCTGTTTTAAAATTTGCTCAGGCTAGGCTATGTCCTCCTACCTATGCGGTTCTAGCTAGTGAAGCGGCTTTAGATACACCAGATTCATATTTTGAAGAAGTCATAAATGAATATAAAAACCGAAGAGAAACACTTATTAATGGTCTTCAGAGTATAGAAGGCGTAACAGTTTCGAAGCCAAAAGGAGCATTTTATTGTGTTGCAGAATTACCTGTTAAAGATGCTGATGATTTTGCACAATGGTTGCTTTCAGATTTTAGCTTAAATGGTGAAACCATTATGGTAGCGCCTGCGAGTGGTTTTTATTCTACTGAGGGATTAGGTAAAAATCAAGTTAGAATAGCATACGTACTTAAAAATGAAGATTTAAAAAGTGCTGTAAATATTTTAAAAGCAGCTATACAAGCATATAACAATAAATAGTATTTTAGCTATACTAATCCTCAAAAATTTAACTTGAAAACATTACAGAACGTTTCTCTAAAACCGTATAACACTTTTGGAATTGATGTGAAAACATCAAAATTCTTGAATGTTGAGTCTATTAAAGAATTACAAGAATTTTTATCTTTAAAAGAACCGTTCTTTTTATTAGGTGGCGGCAGTAACATGCTACTAACTAAAGATATAAACTCTACGACCTTACATATTAATTTAAAAGGAATTGAGGTTTTAAGCGAAACCGATTCTCATGTAAAAGTAAAGGCACAAGCTGGAGAAAATTGGCACGAGTTTGTACTATGGTGTATTGCCCAAAATTATGGTGGTATTGAGAATCTCTCTCTAATTCCAGGGAATGTAGGTACGAGCCCTATTCAAAATATTGGGGCATATGGCGTGGAGCTAAAAGATGTTTTTTACAAGTTAAAGGCGATAGAGATAAGTACTGGTAAAAGAAAAATTTTTGACAAAGAAGAATGTAATTTTGGCTATAGAGATTCTATTTTTAAAAATGAGCTAAAAGGCGAATACATAATTACATCCGTAATATTTAATCTCACTAAAAGCAAACATACTTTAAACATAAGTTACGGGGCTATTCAATCTGAACTCAGTAAAAACCATATTGAGCAGCCCAGTATAAAAGATGTTTCTAATGCAGTAATTGCAATTAGACAAAGCAAACTGCCAGACCCAAAAGAAATTGGTAATAGTGGAAGCTTCTTTAAAAATCCCGTAATACCTATGAACCTTTTCGAAAATATTCAAAAAATATATCCAACGGTTCCTTCCTATCCTATTTCTGATTCTCAAATTAAAGTACCTGCAGGTTGGCTAATTGAGCAATGCGGATTCAAAGGCAAGCGATTTGGAGATGCAGGAATTCATACTAATCAAGCTCTTGTTCTTGTAAATTATGGCAATGCCAGCGGCAAAGACATTTACAATGTTGCCATTAAAATTCAAGAATCTGTAAAACAAAAATTCGGAATTGATTTAGAAATGGAGGTAAACATTATTTAATTCGGAAGTGGTTTACCAATATGTCCTTTTGCCTGAGTCAACGTCACAACACCCCTTTCTTTAAAGTGATCTTACCTCTTTACTATCAGCTTTTTATCTTCGATTTCTAGATCATCACTCCAATCCAATATAAACGAAAATCTATCAAATAAAGCTTTCATTGTACATACATTGTTTCTAGTAGAAATGTCTGTCTTAAAAATTAGTAATTGTAAAATATTCCTTTTTTTAAAAGATAAAATTTTGGTGATTTAGAACGTGATAATATTGAGTTATTCAAGTAAGAAATTGTATCTTTGCAACCTAATATTTAGTTATGAAATTAATTGCATTAACAATCGGTTTATTAGCCTTGGCAATCGCTGGAATTGCTATTAAAATTTGGGCGAAAAAAGATGGCGAGTTTGCAGGAACCTGTGCAAGCCAGAACCCTATGCTAAATAAATCTGGAGAACCGTGTGGTTTTTGCGGTAAATTACCAGAAAACTGCGAAAACAAATAGTATATGACCATTCTAGAAATGGTATTATTAGTTGTATGTAGTATACAATTTCTTTACTATGGTGTAATTTTTACACCATTCGTTTTTAAAAAAAAGTCTCAAGCTAAAACACCAACTAAGTTACCCCCAGTTTCTGTTATTATTTGTGCACAGAATGAAGCCAGAAATATTACCGAGTTTCTTCCAAAAATTATTGAACAAAATTATGGAACTTTTGAGATCGTATTAGTCAATGATAGGTCATTTGATACCACATTGGAAATTATGAAAGATTTCCAGCTCAAGTATCAAAAAATAATAAAAATTATAAATATTGAAGAAACCAAAGACTCTTGGAGTGGAAAAAAATATGCATTGACATTAGGTATTAAAGCAGCAACTTATGAGCATCTGTTGTTTATTGACGCTGATTGTTATCCGTTATCTAAAGATTGGATTCAAGAATCGATGTATCATTTGAAAGAAAAGTCCTTGGTGTTAGGATATGGAGCCTATAAAACAATTAAGAATTCTCTTTTAAATAAAATGATTCGATTTGAAACAGTATTAACAGCTATTCAATACTTCTCGTTTGCAAATATAGGATTACCTTATATGGGAGTCGGCCGAAACATTGGCTACACTAAATCGTTGTTTTTTGAAAATAATGGGTTTTCAGATCATATACATTTAAAATCGGGCGATGACGACTTATTCGTAAACCAAGTTGCCACTAAAGAAAATTTCGCAATTAATACCGGTTTTAATTCATTTACGGTCTCTCAACCCAATACTTCTTTTAAATCTTGGATTCGTCAAAAAAGAAGGCACGTTTCTACTGCTACACATTATAAAATAAAACATCAATACTTATTAGGGCTGTTCTATGTGAGTCAAATATCTTTTTGGCTTGCAACCATACTTGCATTGATATTTAATCAAACAACCCCAATAATCTTTTCTTTAATAGGTATCAGATTTTTATTGAGTTATATTGTTTTTGGAAGAAGCTTTAAAATGTTTCATGAAAAAGGGCTACTTTTATTTGCCCCCTTTTTAGAATTGTTTTTAATTTTAGTGCAATTGTTTATCTTTAACAAAAATCTAATCAAAAAACCCACTCATTGGTAGTCTTTTTATGACCAATACACCTGAAATTCAAGCTATTGTAGAGAGCGCTCGTAAAGGTGAAGAAAGTGCCTTTAAAAAATTACTTAATACTTATTGGAGTGACGTTTTCAGATTTCAATATGCTAAAACAGAAAATGAAAACGAAGCTGAGGATATCACCATAAAAACGTTTGCTAAGGCCTTTAATAAGATAGATTTATACAACGATAACTACCCTTTTAAAACGTGGCTGATAACTATTTCTAAAAATATTTTTATTGATACTGTTAGAAAACAGAACAAAGGATTAGAATCACTAAATAGAAAAAATTCTGAAGCCTACGATGTATCAGATGACGCTCCTTCACCAGAAGATCAAGTAATAATTGAACAAAATTTAGCCGAACTATTAAGCCATATTAAAAGGCTAAAACCCAAGCAGCAAGAAATCATTCATCTTCGGTATTTTAAAGAATTAAGTTATAAAGAAATTGCTGCTACTACGAATGAAAGTATGAGTTCTGTTAAAGTGCAATTACTTAGAGCTAAAAAACTTTTGTTTGAAATAATAGAATCAAAAAAATGATTCGAAAAATCAAAGCTTTAGGTCCTGGTTTATTATTTGCTGGTGCAGCTATTGGTGTATCTCATTTAGTATATGCCACGAGGGCTGGTGCAGATTTTGGATTTGGATTATTATGGGCGATCATTTTAGTTCATATTTTTAAATACCCGTTTTTTCAATACGGCCCCAGATATGCAGCCGCTACGGGAGAAAGTTTACTAGAAGGCTATAGAAAACTAAACAAAAATGTGTTAGTTGCTTATTTTATTTTAAACCTTGCTACTATGTTTACAATTCAAGCAGCTGTAACCATAGTTACGGCTGGTTTAGCAATTAATTTGTTTGGATTAAGTAGCTCTCCAACAGTTTGGAGCGCAGTAATAACTATAATCGGTGTCGCAATTTTATTATTGGGTAGATATAAACTTTTAGATAATCTAATGAAAGTTATTATCTGCATATTAACTCTGACTACAATTTTTGCTGTAATTGTTGCATGTACCAAAGGAAATCACCTTACCAATTGGCTACAAATATTCCCAAAAGAAACCATCGAAATTTCATTTTTTATCGCCTTTCTAGGATGGATGCCTGCTCCTTTTGATATTTCTATATGGCATTCACTTTGGGCCGTAGAAAAAAGAAAAGGACTTTCTGATTTTGATTGTAATAAAAGTATTACAGATTTTAATATTGGATATTTTGGAACCATGTTTTTAGGTATCTGCTTTTTAAGTTTAGGTGCACTTGTTATGTATAATTCTGGAGAAGAGTTTAGTACTAAAGGTGGCGTATTTTCGCAACAACTAATTCAGCTTTACACATCAACCATAGGTGATTGGAGTTATTTTATTATTGCAATTGCAGCATTTACAACCATGTTTAGCACTACTCTTACAACGCTAGATGCATCACCCAGAGCAATGTCTAAAACAAGTGAATTATTAATAGGTTTTAATATCAAAAAGGGGTACTGGATTTGGATAGGTTTTTTAGGAATCGGTACAATTGCAATGTTGACTTGGCTTTCTTCAGAAATGGGTTTTTTAATTAAACTTGCAACTATACTTTCATTTCTAACAGCCCCTTTCTATGCAATTATTAATTTTATTCTCATAAAAAGTAGGCATATACCAAAAGAATTTCATCCGTCGAAAGCTGTAACTATATTGAGTTATTTTGGTATTGCTTTCTTAATAGGTTTTAGTGTTTGGTATCTAATGAATTTGTAAATTTGTACCCATTAAATTAAGCGTATGTCAGAGCAAGCTACAACTGTACAACCAAGAACATCTAAACCAAAATGGCTTCGTGTAAAATTACCAACTGGCAAAAAGTACACAGAACTCAGAGGATTGGTAAACAAATACGATTTACACACTATTTGTACCAGTGGCTCTTGCCCTAATATGGGCGAATGCTGGGGAGAAGGTACAGCTACCTTTATGATTCTTGGTAATATCTGCACTAGATCTTGTGGTTTCTGTGGTGTAAAAACGGGTCGACCAGAAACAGTTGAATGGGAAGAGCCAGAAAAAGTAGCACGTTCTATCAAGTTAATGAATATCAAACATGCGGTTATAACATCTGTTGATAGAGATGATTTGAAAGATGGTGGTTCTATTATTTGGGCAGAAACTGTAAAAGCCATTCGTAGAGCAAACCCACAAACAACATTGGAAACATTGATTCCAGATTTTCAGTTAGATCATACCAATTTAGACAGAATTATTGCAGTTGCTCCAGAAGTCGTTAGCCATAATATGGAAACGGTTAGAAGACTTACTAGAGAAGTGAGAATTCAAGCCAAATACGACAGATCTTTAGCAGTTTTAAAATACCTAAAAGATCAAGGCATACGAAGAACCAAATCAGGAATTATGCTTGGCCTAGGTGAAACAGAAGAAGAAGTAATTGAAACAATGAGAGATCTTGCATCGGTTAATGTAGATATCGTTACTATTGGTCAATACTTACAACCAAGTAAAAAACACTTACCTGTTAAAGAATTTATCACTCCAGAACAATTCAAAAAGTACGAACGTATAGGTAAAGAAATGGGCTTTAGACATGTAGAAAGTGGCGCTTTAGTTCGCTCTTCATATAAAGCTCATAAACATATAGAATAATTAACAAATCATTAACGCTTAGTCTGTTAAGCTGGCATATTAATTGCGTCTAACATTGTAACAAAGAGTTAGTAGGCTTTGTTTCATATTAAATGATTTAAATAAGTTTAGTTAGTTGATTTACACCCGCTTTTTTAGCGGGTGTTTTCTTTTATCGAAAAATACAAATACGATGAGTACTACTAATAAGATTCTATCTAAAACTAAATCTTTATTATCTTTACTAAAAAAGTGTATGTCTAATCAATCTAATGTCGTTATTGGAGTTATTGCAGGAATAGCTCTTGGTGCAGTTGCCGGTTTGCTACTCGCTCCAGATTCCGGAGAAAATACTAGAAATAAATTAAAAGATAAGTCAACTGATTTAAAACATTCAATTCAAGATCAATTAACCGCCTTATCTGAGCATTTAGATAATAAAACTCTAGAAAAAATTAAAGAAGAAATAAATTCTGCACAAGATACTGTTAAAGAAGAATATCAAGAGATAACACATAAAATAAAAGATTTAGAGAACGAAATTGAAGCTAAAATAAAGGAGGTTAAATTACAATGGAAAGAAACTAAAAACGCCTAATTATTTCTTATGATTGATTTATTAAAAAACTATTTAGAAAAACGTATACAGTTAGTAAAAGTTGAGCTTATTGCTTCTTTTGCTAATATAGCATCTGGACTTATTAGTGGATTTTTAGTGATACTTTTTGTCTTTTTCATAATTCTAATTTTAAGTTTTGCCTTGGCATTTTGGTTAGGCAATATGCTTGAAAATACAGCTCTCGGATTTCTAAGTACTGGAGGTATTTACACCTTATTATTTATTGGTTATCTCACCATTGGTAAAACCAGAATGGATGCAACGGTAAAAGATACCATAGTTAAAAATGCAATGAAAAACGAAGAATTAATCTCTGATACCACAGAAGAGTTATGAAAAAAATAACGTCATACGAAGATTTAATGACCTATAAGGCTCTCTTAAAAGTAGATGTTAAATCTAAAGAAGAAGAAATTAGAAATCATCAATTGGTTAAAATTTCTCAAACTTTCTCGAGTAAAGAAAGTGCTAAAGAAACAGTATTGTCTTCGGTTCAGAAATTAAAATTAAAAGATGTAATCAACTCTCCAATTGGTTCTGTTATTAGCACATATTTACTAACCAATAAAGTTATTAGAAAATACTTTGTTGCATTTACTATTGCGAAACAAACAATACCATATGCCCTAGATAAATTGAAAGATATTTTAGAGCAATCCAAAGAGGAAAGTAATCCTAATCAAACTTGATTGCTTTTATCGGACTTATTTTAGCCACCATATAAGAAGGGACTATAAGCATTAATAAGCAAAGTAGTATTGTGCCTATATTTAAAAGAACTATATAGCCTACATTTAAGTAAACTGGAGCTTCTTTTACGTAATACGTTTGAGGATCTAGGGTAATAACACCAAAAAAATGTTGAATAAGTAAAATACTCAACCCAATTAAATTACCCCAAAAAAGCCCTTTCAAAATAATGTAAGCTGCATTGTATAAAAACACCTTTCTAATACTCAAATTAGTACCTCCCATAGATTTTAAAATCCCGATAAATTGCGTGCGTTCAAGAATTAATACCAGTAATGCAGTAATCATATTAATACCTGCGACCAAAATCATTAATACGATTATGAAAGCTACATTATTATCAAAGAGCTTAATCCATTCAAAAATCCCAGGAAATCTATGAACTACCGTCTCCGCATTTAAATTAGAAGGAATGGCTCTATAAATTTCATTTCCCTTTTCTTTAATCTTATCAAAATCATCTATAAACACCTCAAAACCTCCTACTTGAGTAGCCTCCCATCTATTTAAATGCTGTACTTGCTTTAAATCAGCTATCACCAATGAGGCATCGTAATCTTCGATACCAGTGCTGTATAAGCCAACTATCTTGTAAACTCTTACGCTTGGAGGCTTGTTCGGATCTTTTTTTAAGAAAAACGTATTGAACTCATCGCCTATTTCAAATCCTAATCTGTTGGCAATAAAACTGGACATCAATACTTCATTACTTCTTCTTTTAGTGGTATCAAAACTTGGTACATTTCCGGCATCTAAGTACTCTTCAAAAAAAGACCAGTCGTAATCTGGGCCAACTCCTTTTAGAACAATACCTTCAAAATCTGTTTCAGTCCTTATGATACCGGCCTTTGTTGCAAAGGGTTGTATATGTTTTATCTCATCTACCGAAACAAAATTTGGATAAAAATTTTGATCTGTACTAATAGGCTCTAAAGTAATTTGAGAATTGTTGTTGTCGAAATTAGTGATCTGAATGTGGCCATTAAAGCCAGAAACCTTATCTCTAATTTTTTCTTGAAGCCCTACATTTGTAGCAATAGCAACCAACATAACAACAATACCAAGTGTAATTGCTATTATGGCAATTTTTATAATTGGTGCCGATATTGTATTTTTATATTGCTTACCCGTAATAAGGCGTTTGGCTATAAATAATTCGTAATTCAAAAAATTAAATGCTTCAAGTTCGATTCAAAAATACATATTTATTACAAGTTTTTTTCATTTTATGTTGGTCTATATCCTGCACTACAGAGGCCAAAACGAATACTAGAAAAATTGAGGTTGGGGCCAATCAAACTGCGAGTTATCTTCCTCTCTTAAAAGGAAAAAAAGTAGGTGTTATTGCCAATCAAACTTCTGTAATTTTTAAAGAAGATAATAGCTATACACATCTAGTGGATTCATTGCTCAGCTTAGCTATTGATATAAAAAAAGTATTTTCTCCAGAGCACGGTTTTAGAGGTAAAGCTGATGCGGCAGAGCTTGTCGCAGATGGTAATGATATAAAAACTGGATTACCAATCGTTTCTTTATACGGTAAAAACAAAAAACCAACTGCCGAACAATTATCTGGGTTAGACCTTGTGGTTTTTGATATTCAAGATGTTGGCGTACGTTTTTACACATATATCTCTACCATGCATTATGTTATGGAGGCCTGTGCAGAAAATAACATACCCATAATTGTTTTAGATAGACCGAACCCTAATGGACACTACGTAGATGGCCCTATTTTGAATATGGAATTTAGAAGTTTTGTTGGTATGCATCCAGTGCCACTAGTATACGGAATGACCATCGGCGAATATGCACAAATGATTAATGGAGAACATTGGTTAAAGAACAATGCAGTGTGCGAACTCACTGTAATTCGACTTAAAAATTACGAGCATAGCAGCAGTTATAGCCTACCCATTAGGCCTTCACCAAACTTACCTAATGACAAAAGCATTAACCTTTATCCTAGCCTAGGCTTTTTTGAAGGAACTCCCGTAAATGCAGGAAGAGGAACAGAATTTCAATTCCAACGGTATGGTTCACCAGATTTCCCAACCTCTGATTTCACCTACACACCTCAACCTAATTTTGGCTCAAAATATCCCAAACATAAAGGTAGAATATGTAATGGTATAGATTTATCAAGTGAGCCAAATCAATCTAAAGTAAATTTAAAATGGGTCGTTGATGCCTATCAAAAATCGAAAGACAAAAATGCCTTTTTTGGAAATACTTTTACAATTCATGCAGGATCAAAAAAATTAGAAGAACAATTAAAAGATGGGTTAACCGCTGCAGAAATTGAAGCTTCTTGGCAAAGAGACATTGAAGTATTTAGAAAAAAAAGGGAGAAATACATTATCTACAATTACCAAAACAAAGATTAGTTAAATTCAATATTAAATGTATTGCCTCAATAATTGCTATAAACTTTAGTCTATAAGGGCAATTGCTTTTTTAAATTTTCAATGATATTATACGTAGCAGGACAAATATCAATATTATTTAAGGTGAGATTGGTTAACTGTGCGAAACGCCTTCTATTTGTATGAGGGTACTCACCACACGCTTTAGGTCGCACGTCGTAAATAAAACACGTATTATCACTCTCATCTAAAAACGTGCAAGGTGCAGATTGCAATACATAAAAGTCATCTTCATCTCGCTGTAAATAAGTTTTAATAAATTGATGTTCCTTCATACGTAAATGCTTCGCAATACGCTGAATATCCTTCTCTGTAAAAATCGGACTTGTGGTTTTACAGCAATTCGCGCACTCCAAACAATCTGTTTTGGCAAACTCTTCGTCATGCAATTCTTGCATCAAAACATCTAAGCGTTTAAGCTTTTTCTTTTTGAGTTTTTGAAAGTATTTTTTAGTTTCTGCTTTCGACTCTCTCGCCAAATTTGGCAATTCTTCTAAACTGGGTTTAAGCATCTTAGGTTTTGCTTTTAATTACTGTATAATTCAATGCAAATATCGTAAATTTGCACTTCATTATTTTAGACCAACAATCATGCATCAAATTATAGAAGCAGCTGTTAAAAAAGCCATTCTTTCTATTTATAATACCGAGGTTCCATCGGTTGAATTTCAAGCAACACGCAAAGATTTTGAAGGAGATATTACTGTGGTAGTTTTTGCCTTATTAAGATATGTAAAAGGAAACCCTGTTGTTATTGGTAACGAAATTGGTCTATACCTTAAAGAAAATATTGAGACTATTGCTGATTTTAATGTTGTAAAAGGGTTCTTAAATCTCGTGATTTCTGATACCGCTTATACTTCACAATTCAATGAATTATTTAAAAACAATACCTACGGCATCGTTTCAGCAGATGCCGATGCAAAAGCGGTAATGGTTGAATATTCTTCACCTAACACCAATAAACCGCTGCATTTAGGACACATTAGAAATAATTTATTAGGATACTCAGTAGCAGAAATTATTAGAGCTGCAGGTAACAATGTGTACAAAACACAAATTATTAACGATCGTGGAATTCACATTTGTAAAAGCATGCTCGCATGGAAAAAGTATGGGAATGGTGAAACTCCTGATAGCACTGGTCTGAAAGGTGATAAATTGGTTGGAAACTACTACGTAAAATTCGATCAAGAGTACAAAAAAGAAATTGAAGTATTAGTTTCTGAAGGACAAACAGAAGTCGAAGCAAAAAAGAATGCCCCTTCTCTAATAGAAGCTCAGGAAATGCTGCGTTTATGGGAAGCAGGAAATGGTGATGTTGTAAAGCTTTGGAAAACCATGAATCAATGGGTGTATGATGGTTTTGATAGCACGTATGATGAATTAGGCGTTGATTTTGACAAGAACTACTACGAAAGTAATACGTATCTATTGGGTAAAGATGTGATTGCTGACGGCCTAAAACGTGGTGTATTTTTTCAAAAAGAAGATGGTTCGGTTTGGTGCGATCTTACCGAAGATGGTTTAGATGAAAAATTGGTATTGCGTTCAGATGGAACAGCGGTTTACATGACACAAGATATCGGAACAGCCATTGAACGATTTAAAGATTACAATCTAAAAGGATTGACCTACACCGTTGGTAATGAGCAAGATTACCATTTTAAGGTGTTGTTTTTAATCTTGAAAAAGTTAGGCTTTGATTGGGCCGAAAACTTATACCATTTGTCATACGGAATGGTAGACTTACCTTCTGGGAAAATGAAATCGAGAGAAGGTACCGTTGTAGATGCTGATGATTTAATTGTTGAAATGGTAAATACTGCAAGAAGTATTTCAGAGGAACTTGGGAAGCTTGAAGGCTACACAAATAATGAAAAAGAAGCACTTTATAAAACGATTGGTTTAGGTGCCCTTAAGTATTATATTCTAAAAGTAGATCCTAAAAAACGAATTCTTTTTGATCCTAAAGAGTCCATCGATTTTCAAGGAAATACAGGGCCATTCATTCAATATACCTATGCTAGAATACAGTCTATTTTGAGAAAAGCAGACTTCGACTATTCTTTTGAAATTTCTGACATAAAACTTCATGTCAAAGAAAAAGAAGTTATCAAGCTTATTCAGCAGTTTCCAGAAGTTGTACAAAATGCAGCAAACAATCACAGTCCTGCATTAATTGCAAACTACACCTATGATTTGGTTAAAGAATACAATTCTTTTTATCAAAGTGTACCCATTTTAGGAAGCGAAGTTGCACATGAAAAAATATTTAGAACTCAGTTGTCAAAAAAGGTTGGAGAAGTTATAAAATCGGCCTTTAATCTACTGGGAATTGACGTTCCTGAGCGCATGTAAATAAACGCGCAATAAGTCTGAATTATTCATTAAATTTGCACTACGAAAAAAAGGACAACCTTTTACAAAATATATCTCATGAACGAAGAAAATTAATATTTACTAGTTCATGAAACCGAATTAAAAACATTAAAAAAAGAATACATGAAATACGACATCATTGTTATTGGAAGTGGACCAGGTGGATATGTAACTGCTATTAGAGCATCGCAACTTGGGTTTAAAACTGCCGTAGTAGAAAAAGAAAACCTTGGTGGTATCTGTTTAAATTGGGGGTGTATCCCAACCAAAGCGCTTTTAAAAAGTGCACAGGTATATGATTACTTAAAGCATGTTGATGAATACGGTTTAAAAGCCGAAGCTATTGACAAAGATTTCTCTGCTGTAATCAAGCGTAGTCGTGGTGTTGCTGATGGTATGAGTAAAGGTGTTCAATTTTTAATGAAAAAGAACAAAATTGATATTATTGATGGTTTTGGTAAAATTAAACCAGGTAAAAAAGTAGATGTTACTGATGCTGACGGCAACGTTACTGAGTACAGCGCAGGTAACATTATTATTGCAACCGGAGCTCGTAGTCGACAATTACCAAACTTACCACAAGATGGTAAAAAAGTAATTGGATACCGTGAAGCTATGACCTTACCTGAACAACCAAAGAAAATGATTGTTGTAGGTTCTGGAGCAATTGGTGTTGAATTTGCACATTTCTATAACTCAATGGGAACAGAAGTTACTATTGTTGAATTTATGCCAACATTGGTTCCTGTAGAAGACAATGATATTTCTAAGCAGTTTGAACGTTCAATGAAGAAATCTGGCATTAAAGTAATGACAAATTCTTCTGTTGAATCGGTTGACACGTCTGGTGATGGTGTTATTGCAACCGTTAAAACTAAAAAAGGAGAACAAACTTTAGAAGCCGACATTTTATTATCTGCTGTTGGAATTAAATCAAATATTGAAAACATTGGTTTAGAAGATGTAGGTATTGTAGTTGATAGAGATAAAATCTTAGTAAACGATTTCTACCAAACAAATATCCCAGGCTATTATGCGATTGGTGATGTTGTACCTGGTCAAGCATTGGCACATGTTGCATCTGCAGAAGGTATTACTTGTGTTGAAAAATTAGCTGGTTTAGATGTAGAACCAATTGATTACGGCAATATACCAGGATGTACCTATGCAACTCCAGAAATCGCAAGTGTAGGATTCACTGAAGCGAAAGCAAAAGAAGCAGGTTACGAATTAAAAATCGGAAAATTCCCTTTCTCAGCATCAGGTAAAGCAAAAGCAGCAGGAACCCCTGATGGATTTGTAAAAGTTATTTTTGATGCAAAATACGGTGAGTGGTTAGGTTGCCATATGATTGGTGCTGGTGTGACAGATATGATTGCAGAAGCAGTTGTTGCTCGTAAATTAGAAACTACGGGGCACGAAGTATTAAAAGCTGTGCATCCGCACCCAACTATGAGTGAAGCTGTAATGGAAGCCGTAGCTGATGCGTATGATGAAGTAATTCATCTATAATAAAATATATAATTGTCATAAAAATACCGAGCATATGCTCGGTATTTTTATTTTAATATTTCATAAGAATTTTAAAGTTTAAAGATAATTTTGAGGGACTTGCTTTAAAATAGTGTTCTAAAAAAAATCCATTCAAGTTTTAGAAAATTAAAAAGTGACAATGGTAAAATTTAAATCTAATGGTTTTAAAGACTCTTTTAAGGTCAGAATTAAATCAGAACCATATTCTAAATAGTATTCAGAAAAGTTCTTTTGACGCTCTTGTAAACTTTGCTTTGGAAAGAGCTCATCTTGTAAAGTACGAATACGTTCTGCACGGTCTTTATACTTCCGCCTTTCTGCTTTTAACAAACGTTTCTCTAACATATCTAACCCATTCAATTGTTTTTGTTTCTGAGCTTTAACAGCCCCAATAAAGGATTTATCTGTTTTCGCAGCGATGCCTTCTAACATTTCAAAATGACTATCTATTTGTAAACGCTGTTCAGAAAAATCAATAATAACATCTGAATGCTCCGTAATTTTTTTATTCACTAAATCTAGTTGCTTTAAAAACAATTCTTGATAACTGATATTTAGCTTTTCCATTTTTTGTTCCTGTTTTTCAGAAACCAATAATGCACAATTACGCAACAATAGTATTGGAAATGGCACTTTAACCGTGTCAAAAAAGGACTTCAATTCAAACCAATAAGCCAATTCTCCACCACCACCTATATAGCATAAATTTGGTAAAATAACCTCTTGATATAAAGGTCTTAAAATAACATTCGGACTAAATCGCTCTGGGTGAACATGCAACTCATATGCTAATTCTTCCTGATTAAAACGAATATCAGTATTCAATACTTTGTATTCATCGTCTTCAAAAACTATACGCTCTCTTATAGTATCCGTAAGGTAAAACAAGTTTATTGCTCTCGGATTTACCTGAACTTTATAGTTTTTAGAAAAACTAGTGATTGTTTCACTAACTCTCTTATAAGCTAGGCCTTCTTCTAACTCTTGTTTTACATAAGGAGAAAATAAGCGTTTCAATGCAGGGTCATCTCCATCAACAATTACGAGACCGTACGATTTAAAAAGTTCGTTTGCCAAATAACGCGTTGCCTGGGTTAAATTCTCCGCATTCAAATAAGCATCCGTCATCCATTTTACCAATTGTTTGGCATTGTCTGAATTGCCAACCAACTTTGTAAACTCTGCAATCACCAAATCCAAACCTTCTGAATCCAATCTTCCTACTCCTCCAGATGCTTCTCTATTCCAAGCGATTTTCTTTCCTTGATAATTAAAATAATGAATTTCATCGAAGTCGTGATCTTCAGAAGCCATCCAATAGACCGGAACAAAATCGTAAGCAGGATAGTTCTGTTTGAGTTCTTCTGCCAAATTTATGGCCGAAATAATTTTATATAAAAAATACAGTGGACCGGTAAATAAGTTTAATTGATGTCCGGTAGTAACCGTAAACGATGTTGATTTTCGCAACAATTCAATATTCTCTTTGGTACCATCAGAAATTGTTAAATGCGCATATTGATTGCTCAAAGCATCTGCCAAAACATTTCGAGACTCTTCCGACATCCACGATTGTTTTTGTTTGATTTGAGCCTGAAAATTTTTGATATTCGGATATGCACCAGCATAAGGTGAAATTGTATCAGCTTGGTCTAAATAGTCACAAATGGTTTTGGAAAAATATCCTGTGTTTTGGTACGAAATCGAAGTTACTTTGGTCACTAGTTCGTTAATTTTCTCTATTAAGTATTGGTCTTTTTAGCAAAACCAAATCATGCTTTAAAAATACTAAAATAAATACAGTGGTCGTATTTGAGTGTTTATTCTAACAGTTTTTTAACGAAAATAAAGTTATCTTTGGTACTCTAATTTTACTACATGAAAAAACATACTTTCCTCAGTTTTTTATTATTCATTTCAATTCAATTACTTGCGCAAAATATTCAATCGCCTTCTCAATTTTTAGGCTATGAATTAGGAACTCAATTTTCTAGACATCACGAAGTAGTATCCTATTACAAGTATTTAGAAAGTCAAGTAGAAAATTTACAATTACAACAATATGGCACAACGAACGAACGAAGAGGATTGTATCTAGCAATTCTTTCTAGTAACCAGAACATGCAGCAACTCGAAACGATAAGGTTAGACAACTTAAAGCGTACAGGAATGGTTGAAGGTACTGCAAGTACCAACATACCAATTGTTTGGTTGAGTTATAATGTACACGGAAACGAAAGTAGTAGCACAGAGGCTTCTATGCAAACGATTTACGAATTGCTCACTAGTAAAAAGAATCTTTTAGAAAATGCTGTAGTAATTATTGACCCTTGTATTAATCCTGATGGTCGCGATAGGTATGTAAACTGGTACAATCAGGTAAAAAGTTCTCCATATAACAAATCGCAAGATGCTCGCGAACATTCAGAGCCTTGGCCTAGTGGAAGACCAAACCACTACTTATTTGATTTAAATAGAGACTGGGCTTGGGCTACACAAGTTGAAACACAACAACGCTTAGAAGTTTATAATAAATGGATGCCACATGTGCATGTAGATTTTCACGAACAAGGCATTAATAGCCCTTATTATTTTGCTCCGGCTGTTGAGCCTTATCATGAAATAATAACAGATTGGCAACGTGAATTTCAAACACATGTAGGTAAAAACAATGCAAAGTATTTTGATAAAAACGGATGGCTCTATTTTACGAAAGAGAGCTTTGATTTGTTATATCCAAGCTATGGAGACACTTATCCAACATATATGGGTACCATTGGTATGACCTACGAACAAGCGGGGCACGGTAGAGCTGGATTGGGTATTCAAACAGATGAAGGTTTTGAATTGACTTTAAAAGATAGAATTGCACACCATACAACTAGTGGTTTATCTACAGTAGAAACTTCAGTTACACATGCCTCTCAATTATTAAGTGAATTCGAAAATTATTTTGTTAATAAGAACCTCAACTATAAAAGTTATATCTTAAAAAACGATAATCCTGATAAAATTGAAAAATTAAAAGCTTTGTTAGAGCGACACGGTATTGTTTATGGTGCTCCAACTTCTTCAAAAGTATCTGGGTATCATTATGCCACCCAATCAGAAGGAACATTAAATCTAGATAAAAATGACATAGTTATTAGTACGGATCAACCATTAGGTAAAATGGTTAAAGTATTGTTCGAACCGCAAACAAAATTGTCAGATTCTTTAACTTATGACATTACTGCTTGGTCTATTCCATATGCTTATGGCTTAGACGCTATCGCATCGAAAACTAACGTAAAAACTGAAGTTTCAGTTGCACCGACATTCGTGTCAAATACTACGCATACAAATGCTATTGGATACGTTTTTAAATACCGAAGTGTTGCAGATGCGGCCTTTTTAGGAGCAGTGCTGCAACATGATTTATTTGTAAGAAGAGCTGAAAAATCATTTAGTGTAGATGGTACTAATTTCAAGGCTGGAAGTTTACTTGTTTTAAAAAGTGATAATTCACCAGATTATCAAGAAAAAATAGTGACCTTAGCAAATGAGCACAAACAAGCATTAACACCTGTAACTACAGGTTTTGTTAATAGTGGACCTGATTTTGGTTCCTACAGCATGGCTCCTGTTAACAAACAACGAGTTGCCGTTCTAGCCGGAAATTCAGTTTCTTCATTAGCCTTTGGAGAAGTATGGTACTTTTTTGAGCAAGAATTAAAATACCCACTAACAGTTATTGATGCTGACGATTTAGGTTATGCTGAGATGACAGATTATGATGTATTGATTTTACCTAATGGATATTACGGTTCTGTTTTAGATGAAGACACCATGAATTCCTTAAATTCTTGGGTACGCAGTGGAGGAACATTAATAGCTTTAGAAAATGCCTTATCTAGTTTTGCCAATAAAGATGGTGGTGCCTTAAAAACAAAGAAAGATGATAACGACAAATCTAAAGAGGCAGATTTAACACCTTACAGCGATTTAGAGCGCAAGAATGCTGAAAACCTAATAACTGGTGCTATTTATAAAACTAAAGTTGATGCCTCTCACCCATTGGCATTTGGATATAATGGCACCTACTACACCTTAAAGGCGCGTAAAACTAGTTATGATTATCTACAAAAAGGAGGCAATGTTGCCTATACTGATAGTTCCGCAACACCAATCTCTGGATTCGCAGGAACAAAAGCTAAAGAAATGCAGCAAAAAGCCTTATTGTTTGGAGTAGAAAGAAAAGGTAGTGGTGCCATGGTATATATGGTAGACAATCCTCTGTTTAGAGCCTTTTGGGAAAACGGAAAACTTTTTATTGCCAATGCCGTTTTTCAATTTAATAGTGAAGAATTAAGATAATCGATTTATGCATCTCGGACTTGGCACAGCGGCAATAGGGAGACCTACTTATATCAACATAAGAAGCGAGAAAAGCAATGCTCCTTTCGATTTAAATACTTTTAAACAAAGTGGGCTCTCAATTTTAGAAGAAGCTTATGCTCAAGGAATTCGATATTTTGATACGGCTCCTGGTTATGGTATGGCTGAACAACTTATATTAGAGTGGTTACAGCACAATCCAAAAAACGATGTAGAAGTCGCCACCAAATGGGGCTATAAATATGTAGCTAATTTCGACCCTAACGCAACACAACATGAAATCAAAGAACATTCGCTCAAGCTATTAAATGAGCAATGGGACTTTTCAAAGCAATTATTGCCCAACTTAACAACTTTGCAAATTCATTCGGCAACTTTTGATTCTGGGGTTCTAGAAAATAACGAAGTTTTAGCGCGATTGGCTTCGTTAAAAGAAACAAATGATATTCATATTGGACTTACTGCTTCTGGTGCAAACCAGGTAGCAATAGTGCAAAAAGCTTTAGACATTCAGTCAAACGGCAAACAACTATTTGATGTTTACCAACTCACCTATAACATTTTAGATCAATCCATTCTCGCATTGCAATCTGATTTGAAAGATAAGCGAGTGGTAATTAAGGAAGCTTTGGCCAACGGACGCGTTTTTAAAAATTCGAATTATCCGGTATATTTTGAGTTGTACAATACGCTTGAAAATCTGAGTAAAAAATACAATGTAGGTATAGATGCCATCGCATTACAATTTTGTAGTCAAACTATAAATCCTTTTAAAGTTTTAAGTGGCGCATCAAATAAGCAACAACTTCATCAAAATTTAAGAACCACTACATTTCAGCTATCCAATTCTGAAATTAATGCATTATCTAAATATGGAGTAAGCGCCAATTATTATTGGAATGAACGCAAACACTTAACTTGGAATTAAAACTGGAATTCATTTTTGGCACGCTTTTTTATAGGTAGTATTCGAACAAATTAAAACTACCATGAAAACGAAAACCTTACTATTTACCTTACTATTATCAATATTTTTAACCAGTTGTAAAGAATTTGTAGAAGACTGCATATTTTGGTCATCTACTCCTGAATTTAAGCGAGTAGATCTAGAAATTGGCTATGAGGGTATCCCCTATTCCGATTATATCAAGGCTGAAGTTAGAAACGACTCGAACGATGAAGACTACTACTACGATTTCTTCGTTTATGGTGATTTACCTCCTGGTATGGATTTTCAATTCCATCGAAATAGAGTAGTTTTTAATGGTACTCCTACTCAGAAAGGAATATACTCGATTACCATTCAAGTATATGTTTATGCAAATGATTATAGAAATCCGAATGAAGTAGATGCCGACAACTTTTGCTATGATGATAATTTTATTCAAAGAGAATTTGTCTTTGAAATTCGAGAACCATAGTTCATTTAAATTTTCTATATTTTTAAATTGTAAAATCTAGAAGAATATTTTAAAAATGACTAAACGACTACAAATTCTTGTCACACTATTATTGGTACTTGTATTTCATAGCTGCCAAAAAAACTGGGTCGATGCTATAAGAGGTGGTGCCATGGACAAAGACAATTTTAATAGCTCTATAGCTATTGAAATTAAAAATGATTTAATTATTGTTCCGGTGCAAATAGAAAATAATACTTATCAATTTCTGTTAGATACAGGAGCTCCTTTTAGTATTTCAAAAGAATTACAATCTAAATTTCAGTTTAAAACTGTGAGTAAAGGAACCCTACGAGATTCTGATAATAGTACTATTTCAGTTGACTATGTGAGCCTACCCAAAATTTCTTTAAATGATGTTGGCTTTACAGATCAAGTAGCCTTTGTCGCTGATTTCAATAAAAATCCAATTATAGGCTGTTTGGGTATCGATGGAATTATTGGCTCAAACATGATGCGCTATTGCAATTGGAAAATAGATGCTAAAAACAAAATCATTCAAATCAGCAATAGCGAATTTAAATTAAAGAACCACGATTCTATTTCAATGAAATTTACGCCCAATAGGCAGTTTAGTATCAAAATAAACACACCTCTAGGGAAATCAAAAATTTCTAACCTCACATTAGATTACGGTTCTAATGGGGGTATAACAGTGCCTCAAAAAATTTACGATACGCTAGAAAACAGAGCCATTGTAAAAAAGTCTTTCGTGGCTTATGGTTTTGCTAGCAGTGGTTTGGGCGGAAAATTAAAAAAGTTAGATCGCAAATTTAGTCGTGTAGATTCTTTGGCATTAGGCAATGTCATCAGCAATAATGTACCTATTAAAACAGGTAAATCTGGATTGTTAGGTACCGAAGTATTATCAAAACACATTGTAGCTATAAACTGGAGCAGTGAGAGTTTGGCTTTTGAAAAGTACCCCGATTTAAAAGAAGAGGTTTACAAAACCTTTGGCGTTAACGTAGGTGTTCAGAATAACAAACATGTGGTTACTGTAATTGTAAAGGGTTCTCCTGCAGAAAAAGCAGGCATCAAGCCAAATATGGAAGTATTAAATTATGACAGTATAGATTTTACAGCCAGCACCTTTTGTGAGTATATCGATTATTTAGATAGCAACAATGCTGACGAATTACATCTAACCCTTTTAAATGAAAACGGTGAAAAACAATCTTTTGACTTGGTTAAAACCGAAATGTTTTAAATCAGTGTTTAAGCGCGTTGAAACAAGGTGTAGATAAACGGACGCTCTCCACCAAACGGATTTACAAAGGTAAACTCAAATTCCTCTAAAAGTGTGAACTCCTCCCCTAATTGGGCTGCAATCATGTTGCGGTCATAACGGTGTAATTCTTGTCCGCTGCACTTTAAAGCACCCTCTAAATTAAATTCAGCAATAATAACATAACCACCAGCTTGCACTTTGCTTTTCAACAAATCAAAATAGGCTTGTTGTTCATGTGCTTCTCTAAAAAAGTGCAATACAGCCCTATCGTGCCAAACCGCTACAGGAGCTATGTCTTTTAACACAGTTGGGGCTGTTAAATCGTCTTCTATAAAGCGTACATACTCTAATTGCTCTTCGGGAATTCTAGACTGCAAAACCTCCAATGCACTTGCTGCAATATCATTTACAGACACATTGGTATAGCCGGCATCTAACACCTGATTTACAAAATTAGAAGCGCCAGTACCAACATTTAAAATGTGCGCATCTTTATCAATATTGCATTTAGATAATAGCAATAACGATTCTGATGCCTCGGCTTGGTACCATCCTGTTTTTTCTGGAGGGGTATTGGCATATACTTGCTGCCAATGTTCTTTTATTGGATTCATTAGGCGTTTATTGGGGTTGCATACAAATCAAAGTCTGCCGCTTCGGTAACTTTAACAGTAGTGTACTCTCCTGTTTTTAAATAGTGTTGACTCGCATCAATTAATACCTCATTATCTACATCTGGTGAATCAAACTCAGTACGTCCTACAAAGTAATTTCCTTCTTTACGGTCTATCACCACTTTAAACTCCTTCCCTATTTTCTCTTGATTCAATTCCCAAGAAATTTGCGATTGTAACTCCATAATCTCATTGGCACGTTGTTGCTTTACTTCTTGTGGCACATTGTCTTCTAAAGCATATGCTCCAGTATTCTCTTCATGTGAATACGTAAAACAGCCTAAACGCTCAAAACGCATTTCTTCTACCCAGTTTTTAAGGGTTTGAAAATCTTCTTCGGTTTCACCAGGATACCCAACAATTAAGGTAGTTCTAATCGCCATATCTGGCACCGCCTCTCTAAACTGATGCAACAACTTAGTAGTTTTAGCTTTGGTAGTACCGCGTTTCATACTCTTTAAAATAGGATCTGCAATATGCTGTAACGGTATATCGATATAGTTACAAATCTTTGGCTCTTCGCGCATAACTTCTAACACATCCATCGGAAAGCCTGTTGGAAACGCGTAGTGTAAACGAATCCACTCAATACCTTCTACTTTTACCAAATGACGTAATAACTCTGCTAAGTTTCTTTTCTTGTACAAGTCTAATCCGTAGTAGGTTAAGTCTTGCGCAATTAAAATCAATTCTTTTACACCTTTGGCAGCCAACTTGGTTGCTTCTTCTACCACCTCTTCTATTGGCGTAGATTTATGCTTACCGCGCATTAAAGGTATCGCACAAAAGCTACAAGGTCTATCGCAACCTTCGGCAATTTTTAAATAGGCATAATTTTTTGGTGTGGTAGTTAAACGCTCACCAATCAACTCGTGTTTGTAGTCTGCCCCTAAGGCTTTTAATAACGAAGGTAATTCCGTAGTACCAAAATACTGATCTACAGACGGAATCTCTTTTTGTAAATCTGGTTTGTAACGCTCACTCAAACATCCGGTTACAAAAACCTTATCTACATCGCCTTCTTCTTTTTTGCGCACATATTCTAAAATGGTATTTACACTTTCTTCTTTGGCATTGTCTATAAATCCGCAAGTGTTAATCACTACCACATTTCCTTCTTCTTCGTGCACCACTTCTTTGTCATTGGCCTTTAATTGACCCATTAACACTTCAGAATCATAAACGTTTTTAGAACAACCCAATGTAACTACATTGATTTTATTTTTCTTTAAAGATTTTGTGCGCATAATCGTTTAAATTTTGGACTGCAAAAGTACGGATATTTATCGGTTTGAATCCTATTTTAAATCAGGTACTTATTCATAGCCTTTAGGGGCTTTTCGCATCAATGAAATCTGCTCGTAGCCATAGCCCCATTGCAACAAATTATTTTCGCCTTTTGGCGATATAAATGTTAAGCCAAATGGTTTGCCATCTTTATCATAACCCATAGGTACCGTTAATGCAGGATAAATAGCCACAGCAGCATACCCTGCATGGTAATTATTAATAGATAACACCGCATCTAAATTGTGTTTTTCCATAGGCACATCAAAAAAGGCTTTCCCTTTTAGTTGCAACGAATCTTTTAACTGTGCGAAATCAGCGTCGGTTGTGGCATCATTTACAATACCATAAAATAAGTTCTGCCCATAGGGCATGGTCTTTACAGAATCGGTTTTATTAAAGGCAATCACATCTGCTACAGAATACACTCCAATATCTTTATCTGCCGCATTGTTTAAATACACCGGTAAATCATGGCGCATATCTAAATTCAACAAAGTTAAAAATCCATCGAGCTGCGGTCTTTCTGGAGCAATCTCCACCAATACAGCACCGGCTTCTTGCAATTGTTGTGTGGCAGTAGCATACAACTCGTTTTCTAGCAAACTCTTAAGCACACCAAAACGCTTGCCTTTTACAAAATCGGCAGCTGGTTGCATCCATACGGTGCCATCGTAGGCAAATTCTGCCACTTCAAAACTTTTGCTATCTGCAGCATCGTAGCCTTTCATGGCATCTAACACAATGGCATTGTCTATCACATTTTTGGTCATTGGCCCAGGAGTATCTAGCGTACTAGAAATTGGCACAATACCCGACCTACTCAAAAACCCGATGGTGGGTTTTAAGCCTACAATTGAATTCTGACTAGAAGGCGACAAGATAGAACCAGAGGTTTCAGACCCCACGGTTGCCACAGCAAAATTTACCGAAGTGGCTACCCCACTACCGCTACTAGAACCACCAGTATCAAACTTTTTTCTGCCATAAGGGTTTAAGGTTTGTCCGCCTACCGCACTATAACCACTTGGGCAATCGCCACAGAAAAAATACGCCCATTCGCTCAAATTAGATTTTCCTAAAATAAGGGCTCCGTGTTTTTTAAGTTGGGTGGTTATAAAGGCATCTTCTGCAAAATTTTCTGACAAGGCAATGGCACCTGCAGTGGTTGCAATACCTTGGGCGTTGATATTGTCTTTTAATAATATAGGCATACCAAAAATGGGATGTTTTACCTCTGCATTTTCTAAAGCAGCATCGCGTTGTTTGGCTTCTTCTACCACATTGGGGTTAAGGGCGATTACACTGTTTAAGGAGTTGTTATTGGCACGATCGTAGGTTTTAATACGGTACAAATAAAACAAGGTTAGCTCTTGGTAGCTCAACCTACCATTAGAAATATGACGTTGTATGCTCGGGATGCTTTGCTCCCAAACCATGGGTTTTATACGCTCGTAATCTGTGGCTGTAAAATCTTGCCAATAGCTTTCAAAAGGTTCCCACATAGCTGCTACATCAAGGTATTGCGAGTCTAATACTTTAAAATCGTAAAACGCTTCTGGAAGGTTGCTGGTTGTTTCTGTGGGTTGTTCTGTTTGGCATGCTGCTAGACAAAGCAGTGCTAGTAATGGGTATAGGTATTGGGTTTTCATTTGTTTTGTTTTGAGTTTCTAAAGTACAAAAAACCTTGTTGATAAGTCGAGGAGAAAGATATCAAAGAAAATGGTTATATTTGAAATATTGACAATCAGAAAATTAACCAACCAATATTATTCCTAATAAAAATTATATTTTTTTGAAATGGATAATAGCACCTAAAAGTGATGATATCCCCCTCATATTAGCGGGATAACAGCACCTTTGGTAATGATATAACAAGCTAGTTACTATTTGAATAGAAAAAAAATTGATTAGTTTTATTTAATTGAACGATATGAAAAAATTTCTTCTCGCAATTCTCTTTGGATTATCAGTATTTACAGGTAGTTCTCAATCAGGAACCCTTCGTTTTTATTATTCGGTTGGCATGGAATATACACCATTTGAAATGGAGAATCCAAGCCAAACAGACCCTAATGGTGTAGTAACATTTGTCTCTCAGGTATTTGAATGTCCTTACAGTGACGGTGATTTTGCAGCAAATCTAGATAATGATCTATATGAAAACGAACAGACTCATGGAGATTTCAAGAGGTTTATAATAGACTATGTAAAGAGGTTTCATAGAGATTGGGCTGAACATCCAAGATTTCGACTTATAAACAATACGGTACATTCATCGGCAACGGTATATTCGTCGTCGGTAAATGGATATCAGGCAGTTATTGACTTACCTCAAACAATTGTTGTTGATTATTGGGCCGTCGCACGTTGCCCTATACCGTATAATAATAATAGTCCAAATACCATTGGTCAGGTTTCCACGGTCACAAATAACTCGAACAACACTGGAACGTCATCTACAAAAAATGGAGTTATGTACGACAGTAATGGGTTGCCAACCACCCCTGAAATAGAAGCGATGAAAAGAAAAAGCCAAGCAGAATATAATAGAAACGTACAAATGTTTCAAGCTGGTATGCAAACACTTAATGCCATTGGCAACATGCTCGAACAAAACCGACAACGTAGACTAGCTTTTGAAAGAGAACAAAGACAAAAAGAAGAAATGGAAGAGCAGCGAAAAATTCAATTTAACAATCAAGCTCGTCAATTTCGAAAACAATATAATGAAGTAATAAGTTCAAGACAGTCGTTTTTAGACCAAGTCAAATTAAAGTCTACCTTAGGAGAAGACGGAACAGTGTTTAAGCCGCTGTATATATACTTTGCTTATGTACCTAAGGATTATGATTATTATTACGAAAGAGTCAATTACCCTAATATCTTAAAGTTTGAAATTAATGAAAACACACAGGTTCAATTCTCTCAGGTTTTTGCCTTTTTTCCCTATTCAAATGGTCAGTACCCCTTTATAGAGGATATTAAAAAACAGATAATTAGGGAACATTTTGGAAGAAAAGCAAATGATTATGAAACAGTTTTTTTCAATGGGAAAATAGTGTAAATGCTATTACCAGTAGTCTTAAAAGAAATTTAGAAATGGCTGTTTCTACTTACTATTTTAGTAAAGCGTCTCCACCTCAGACTAATCAAATAACATTTTTAAATGATAAAGTCAATAGCGAACAAAGCAAAGATTACTGGACAGGTGAAAAGATAAAATCAAAATCTGATGAGAAAACAGACTATTGGTCTACAGATAAAAAATCGAAATCGACACAAAAAAAAGATTACTGGTCTACAGACAAAAAAACTAAAAAGAAAACGGACTATTGGAATAACAATAATTAGCAAACAATGAAACAATTTATTTACTGTCTTTTATCATTGATAATTAGTTCATCAATTTATGCCCAAAACGTCACCATGGCCAAGGCGTTTTATAAAAAAGCGCAGATTGCTTATGAAAATAATGAATATAAAAAAGCCATTGATTTATTAGAAAAGACTAAGTCAAATTTAAATGGAGGTACTAATCCTGATATCATTTATTTGGAAGCAAAATCTAGGTTAGCTAATGATAAGAAAATAAATCATGCAAAAACCTTATTTGAAACATTTTTAAACACGGTAGATGATACCGATAGTAGAGTTGAAGAGGTGTCTTCATTATTAGTGGATTTCGAAACCTCAGATGAGTATTACAGTAATGGTCAAAAAAAAAGAAACATATCTTATACTGAAGAAGGTCTAAGAAAAGTGCGCTATTATGCCTCGAACGGAATAGACTACAGATTTGACGATTTTGATGGTAACGAATTGGTATATTCAGAATATTACAGTTATATCAATGGTGAATATAGAGTCAAATGTGTTCTTAATTTAAAAGATAGAGAAGATTATTATTATTCATATTCTATGACAAATGGTGATGTCAAAACCTTAAAGTTGTATAATTCAAAACCAAGTAATATTTCCTATCAAACTTATGGCTTTAATGCAGATTATGAGGCTGTAACTTCTGAAGTACCAATTGTCAAGGATAATCCTGATAAAGTAAAATGGTATTATGATGGTGAATTAAGACAAGAAATAAATTATAACACAAATACAAATGAGATTTTTTCTGCTATTTTCCAATATGAAACTGAGAATAATGATACTTCCTATCTAGGTGACCGCATAAAAACTGATTTTACAACAGACAGTGACCGAAAATTGTCAGTTGAGAGATACCATGATAATGGTCTAATAGCAGTATTTTATTTTCAAAACTTTTTTAAAGCATCTTATGCTTTTGATTATCGCTGTTACTTTGATGAAATAGGGAATCCACTAAAAATGGTAATATTAAAGAAAGGAAGGCATAAAAGATCATATTCTTATGATAGTTCTAGTAAATTCTGGACTAAAATTTAAATCATACTCGAATGAAAAGCAATTGTATTCTGCTCTTTTTTTTATTTGTTTCTCTTGGCTTAAATGCCCAAAACATCACCATGGCTAAAGCGTTTTATAAAAAGGCACAAATGGCTTATGAAAATGAGAATTATCGAGAAGCTATCAATCTAATTATCGAAACTAAGAATAACTTAAATGGAAATACTAATCCTGACATCATTTATCTAGAAGCAAAAGCACGATATAAGAATGACATGAATATTAATAAAGCTAAAAGTTTATTTCAATCATTTTTAAATGAAGCAGATGAGGATGATGGCAGAATACAAGAAGTTGCGGGTATTTTAGTAGACCTAGAGACCTCAGAAGAATTTTACAGCAACGGTTTACGCAAACAAGTGACACAACAGTTTTCTGATACAGGAAGAACATTCATAGATTATTATAGCGAATGCTATGAGGATACTGGCACCTATAAACGATATGTCCCCGAAACATCTAAATATTATGGGAGGCAAGAATACGTTGTTGGAGCACTAACTGTCTTTGAAGAATCTTTTTCTGATGGAGAAATCTATTCTCAAACATATTACAAAAATGTAGAAAAAAACAAATATCAACTTAACCCAGTGCCGTATTACAAGGCATATCGAAATCCTGATGAGGATATAAAGACTATAAAAACCGCTATTGCAATTTCAGGTGGTAGTCTCAACTGCGAGGAAGAGAAATATACATTTAACAGACTGGTAAGCCAAGGACCTCATAGTTTTAAGTTTTACAACGATGAAGGTAAAATGATAATTCATAAAAAACCAGGGTCTATTCACGTTTTTGATCCAAATAATGAAGAACAGGTTTTCGGTACGGCCACTTCATGGGACTCCATAACCTACTACGATTTTGAGACTGATATAGATCTTGTAGAAAATTTTAACCAAGGCATGATAAAATCCTTTAAAGAACAGCGAGGAAAAGAACATCACATTTACCATTTTAACCAACAAGGTGTATTAACCAAACGTGATTTTTATAAAAAGAATAAGTTTAAATATAGTGAAGCCTTCGATTATTCAAATAAATCCTGGACTAAAATTTAAACCCTACACAAATGAAAAGCTACAGTATTATACTCATTATCTTATTTGTCTCTCTCGGTGTAAAGGCCCAAAACGTCACCATGGCCAAGGCCTTTTATCAAAAAGCACAGATGGCTTATGAAAATGAGAACTATAAAGAAGCCATTGATCTAATCACTGAAACTAAAAACAACCTAAATGGCAACACCAACGCAGATATCATCTATTTAGAGGCAAAAGCACGATATAAAAGTGATAAGAATATTACTAAAGCTAAAAGCTTATTTGAATCCTTTTTAAATGAATCAGATGATGATGATGGCAGAATACAAGAAGTTGCAGATATTTTAGTGGATATTAAAACTTCTGATAATTTCTATAACAATGGTAACATTAAATCAAAGGAGTATGTTAATGAGAATGGACAACGGATATATGATTCTTATGATGCCAGTGGAAATCGTTTAACATCAAAAATATACAACTCAAAAGGAGAAACTAATGTTTCACAGATTATCTCATACACCAATTTGAATGACAAAGAAAAGATAGACAATGTCAAATTTTACAACACAAACAACGACGTATACAAAGTCATGTATTATCATGATGGTGCTAAATACATAGAGTTAGAAGACTTAGCTACAGCCAAAAACGGAAAGTATAATATTGAAAACCCTTGGGCTTGGGAAAATACTCCGTACTATATCACCATATATAACTCAAATGGAGATCCAGTGCAAGGCTATACTCCAGCAATTGTAAGGAGCGATTATTATCGCCCTAATGGACTTTTTATTCGCTCAGCTTATAATTCAAATGACTATGTATTATATGAGCCTAAAAACCCTTTAATTTATTCGTATCATGACTCACCAGAGATAAATTCCGCCACAAAGGAGCATAAATACTGGTTTGGCATGGTGAAAGAGTTGGGCTATTGGGACGAAAGTTTAAATACATGGATAGTGATGTATTTTAATAGTGAAGGTATTCCAGAGAAAAAAGAACATTACAAAAATGTGTACATGAAAAAATTAAGATCAACTTGGGAGTATAACGTCTCACAAGACCAGTGGGTTCAACAATAATTTTAAACAATGAAGTATATTTTATTTTACATATTAACGCTTTCCATTTTCTCAAGTCTTTGTGCCCAAAACATCACCATGGCCAAGGCGTTTTACAAAAAAGCACAGATGGCTTATGAAAATGAAGACTATGAAGAAGCCATTGATCTAATCACTGAAACTAAAAACAACCTAAATGGCAACACCAACGCAGATATCATCTATTTAGAGGCAAAAGCACGATATAAAAATGACAGGAACATTAATAAAGCTAAAAGACTATTTGAATCATTTTTAGACGAAGCAGACACAGATGACGGTAGGATACAAGAGGTTGCAAACATTTTAGTTGATATTAAAACTTCTGATAACTTCTATGATAATGGTTTAAGGAAAATGATAACTGGCACATTTGATGATGGCAGAAAATACAAAAAGTATCTGACTGAGTGTTATGTCAGTACAAATACCTGTAAAATAGTTACGGAGGAGTCAGAGAAATATTTAGGAAGTATTCAGCATTGCGTTGGGGGAAATTTAGTATTTAGGGAGAACATAAAAGATGGTAAAATCAATTATCAGACTTTTTATAAATATCATTCTTTAAATGGTAATTTAATTCTCTCTAAATATTATGAGAATTATTTGTATGAAATAACTTATTATCCTACC
Source organism: Urechidicola sp. KH5 (assembly GCF_054661455.1). Lineage (NCBI taxonomy): Bacteria > Pseudomonadati > Bacteroidota > Flavobacteriia > Flavobacteriales > Flavobacteriaceae > Urechidicola > Urechidicola sp. KH5. Next base: position 206,579 of record NZ_BAAFSW010000004.1, on the reverse strand, counting down.
GATGAGGAATATAGATATAGAGAAGAAAAAAGCTTTTTTGAGGATATATCAACATTTCGGACTGAAATTAGAGACGAAACCCTAAAGACGGCATGTAAAGGAGAAAACTACTCATTTAATTATGTTATTCCCAATGAAGATCACGGTTTTAAATATTTTGATAATGACGGTAATGTAACTATTCATTATATGGGGCCCGCAATACATATTTTCGGATCAAATGGGGTAAAAGTTGGTACCGGTAACATTTATAGCCAAACTTCTATACAGTATTATGACAAAGAATCTAACGAATCAATTTACAGCGATTTTAATATGCCTCTTATTAAATCAATAAAAACAGAATGGGATGGCGGCAATGGTTTATACCATGAAATATATCATTTTGATGAAAATGGTCAATTAATAAAAAAGGATCAATACAAAAGAAAAAAGTATAAATACAGTGAACGTTTTAATAAATCTGATAACTCTTGGACTAAAATTTAAATCAAATGAAAAACTTCAGTATGTTGCTCCTCTTCTTACTGGTTGCTCTCGGTGTAAACGCCCAAAACGTCACCATGGCCAAGGCCTTTTATTAAAAAGCACAAATTGCTTATGAAAATGAAAACTACGAAGAAGCCTTAGAATTTATCAAAAAAACTAAGGATAATCTGAATGGCAGTACAAATCCAGATATCACATATCTAGAGGCGAAAACTGAATTAGCAAAACTTAGAACATATTATGCAGCTCAATTGCTTTTTAAAAAATTTCTAAGGGATGCTGATTCTGATGATACAAGAATTGAGGAAGTAACAATGATTTTAGTAAATTTTGAAAATTCTGAGGATTATCATAGTAATGGATTCAAAAAGCGATACATATCATATACCGATGAAGGGTTCCGCAAAATTGAATACTTAAATGCTGATGGAAGACCGTTGAGATATGATATTTTTGATGGAAATGAACTGAAGTATTCTCAACTAAACGGCACTGATAGCAATAATTTCTCCACCTATAAATTAGATTTACGCGATCGAGAAGGCCATTTTTATTCATTCTCCAAAACTAATGGAAGCGTAACAGTTATTAAGCTTTTTAATAATAGACCAAATACTATTGTTTACAAGACAGGTTCTTTAAAAGCTGATTATACCCTTGCTTTATCAGATTCTCCAATTATAAATGATCGACCTGATGAGGTGAAAATATACTACGATAATGAATTTAGACAATACTATAAATATGACAAAGAAAATAGCAAATCTTCAAGAGTTGCAGAGATGAAGGTTTTTAATTATTTTAAATCTTGGAAACCTTATGAGAATGGCTATTGTGTCTATTATGAATCTAGGCATATCGATTATGATTACATACAAGAAGTGAAAATAATAAGCTTCCACGATAATGGTATGGTTAAAGAATTATATGAAGAAGATCACTTAAATATTGGTTACGATATACATGCCTTTTTTAATGACGAAGGATGGCCGATTAAACAGAAAATGTATTCTAAGAATAAACTCAAGGTTGTCCAGTCTTTTGATTCTAAAACAAAAGACTGGACAGAATTAAAAAAGCGAGATTGGTAAAATAACGGCTACCAACAATCCCTTTAATTGCCAGCGCCAATTAGCTGCGCTCTTGGCATTGCTAGATTTAAATAAAATATTACCTTTAAATTTTAAGCTACTGCATTGGATTAAATAGTAGAAATATTTCTAACTTTTCTCCGAAGGAATACGAGACAAGTTAATTTTTGAACCTACGAAGTACATCCTAAGCATTCCACTGGAAACAAATTAGTATTCATGAAAGAACTTTTAGATTATTTTAAGCATTCAGTTTCAATTTCACCTGAAATAGAACATAAAATAAATGAGATAATCAAAGAGAGAAACTTAGTAAAAGGAGAACAAATTCTAACAGAGAATTCTAACAAAAAGGAACATATATTTATTGCAAGTGGCTGTTTGCGTTCCTATTACAAATCAGAAAATGGAAAGGAGCACACCTTACAATTTGCCATTAAAAATTGGTGGATAAGTGATTATATAACGCTTTATACAAATAACAAATCTGTTGTTACCATTGAAAGCCTCACCCATTCTAAAGTTTATATAATGGACAATTCTAAAGTTGAAAAATTCTACCAAGAATTTCCTCAATTCGAAATGATGCAGCGTAAGAATTTTGAGAAACGAATTGCTGCACTTCAAAAACGAATTTTAAATTTATTAGCATTAACGGCCGCAGAAAAATACAATCAGTTTATTGAGGATTATGCTGATTTCGAAAAAATAATACCCAATTATCAAATTGCCTCATACCTCGGAATTACTCCTCAAAGTTTAAGTAGAATCAGAAAGGAAAGAGTGAAAAACTGATTTATTAACATAGATTCATTTTTACCTTTTAATTATAATTTAACTTTGTATACCAATCAAAATTATGACAATGAGTTTTTTAGACAAATTAAAAGAACGCTATGCTACAAAAGCAATGAATGGCGAAATAGTTCCTCAAGAAAAAATAGACAACATTTTAGAAGCCATAAGGCTAGCGCCAACATCTAGCGGATTACAACCATTTGAAGTTTTTGTGGTTACAAACAAAGAAACCAAAGCCAGCATCAAAGAAATAGCTTGGAATCAACCGCAAGTAACAGATTGTTCTCATTTGCTTGTATTTGCAGCATGGGATCATTATACGGAAGACCGAATTAACTATATGTTTGATTTAACAAATGACGTAAGAGGTTTTAAAAATGAAGGATGGGAAAATTATCGTCAAATGTTATTAGATAGCTACCCAAAACGCGATCCTGAAGCCAATTTTGAACATGCTGCAAGACAAACTTATATTGCCTTTATGGCCGCTATCGGGCAAGCAGCATACGAAGGTTTAGACAGTACTCCTATGGAAGGGTTTGACCCTGAGGCCTTAGATAAAATTCTTGGTTTGAGAGAAAAAGGGTTACGTAGCACACTACTATTACCTATAGGCTATAAAGACGCAGATAACGATTGGTTGGTAAATCTTGTAAAGGTTAGAAAACCAATGAAGAAATTAGTAACATTTATACAATAGAATTATGAAGAAGAAAATAATTTTATCGCTACTTAGCTTATTTTTGCTAGTAACGATTGGTTTATACTTAACATCTAGACCTACAAAAACAGAAGACGGATCTTATATTCCTTCGCCGTTAGCATTAAAATTAGCAACATCTCCAACTACAGATTTTGATAATACTGTTTATGAAAATAAGTATACAGGAGATAAAAAGGTGTTAATGCTATGCACAGAACAGAAAAACATGACCATGGCAAATGGTAAAAAATTTTCAACCGGAAACCATCCTGTGGAAATGCTGCTCCCTATACTACATTTAAGAAATGCGGGGTTTGATGTTGATGTAGCTACACCTAATGGAAAACCAGCAGTACTTGAACATTGGGCAATGCCAGAGAAAGATGAGCAAGTAAAAGCAATCTATTCGGAATTCAAGAATAAATTTGAGCAACCTATAAATTTATCCGATTTTGTATCAAATACTATGAATGAAAATAGTGACTATATCGCCATTTATTTTCCTGGAGGTCATGGCGCAATGCTTGGACTTCCAGAAAATAAGGATGTGAATAAGTTGATTAATTGGTCTCACAATAATGATATGTTTACCCTAGCCATTTGTCATGGCCCAGCTGCATTATTAGCAGCAAATTTAAATTCTGATAAAGATACATTCATTTATAAAGGTTATAAAATAGCTGCATTTCCTGATGCTGTTGACGAACAAACTGCAATGATTGGATATATGCCTGGGCACATGCCATGGAAATTTGGCGAAAAATTGAACGCATTAGGAGTTACAATTATTAACCAAGAAGCAGATAATTCAGTGTATATAGATCGAAAATTAATTACAGGAGCAAGTCCGCAGGCAGCAAATGATTTTGGAAAACTATCTGCCACTGAATTATTAAAAGAAGTGCATAAAACTAGTAGATAAAATTGGGGATAATTTGATGTTGAATCTTGTTACTTTCTAACGATTGAATTAAGAATTAAATACAACAAATCAATTCTCTCGTTTGAATGGTTTTTGGCCTCTGATTCTAGGGTAAATATCTTCAAAAAACTATACTCGAAGCCGCTGGAGATCAAAATCTTACATAAAAACATTTTTTAAGAAAAATGTATATTGTTAGAAGCATGAATAAAATAGCGATTTTAACTTTTAAAAGTTCACATATAGATCCATGAATACTCTAGGATATTCTATAGAAGAAAACATAATTTTACTATTCTAAAAATAAAATATCTCTTAGCGATTTTAGTTCATTTTAAGATGATTATAAATCAAAATTAGATTTCATACGAGTCGATATAATCTATAGTTGAGTAATAGAGACCTCAACAAAAACGACTTATTAAAAATGATAGTTAATTAATTTTTAAGGAATTATAAAAATTTATACCTAATTTTAAAAGTGAAAATGTGTTTGCGTTTTTAAATAATTTTATCAATTCAAAATACAATGATATCATTGTTTGAAAATACGAGGTACATGAAATAGCGATTTCCGAAAAGCTAAGAGAGTAGGAATAATTTAAATTACAATAGAATGGAAAATTTAATTCATTTAGGTCAATTAATAGTTGGAATATCTGTTTTGTTTGTTTGGACATTTAGATTTCACAATGTTTTAATAGAGTTTGAGGAATTCGGTTTAAGTGATTTAACCAGAAATCTAGTTGGTGCCTCCAAAATAGCTCTCGCCACTTTACTTATTGCTGGTATTTGGTACCCCTCATTGGTATTGATTCCTGCTATTTTAATGGGAGTTTTTATGATTAGCGCACAATATTTTCACAATAAAAATGGTAATCCCTTTATAAAGCGATTACCCTCTCTTGTTCTTTTGATATTATGTGCTTTAATAACTTATTTTTCAATATAGAACATTGCTTGACCTTCTCACTATATGCATTGTAGTATCTAGTTTTTCTTTTATTGGCTATGCTATATCCTATTTTACAGCACCTCATATGAAGAAAGAGTTTGAACGTTTTGGACTTCAAAAATTGGGCTTTACGATAATTATATTAGAAATAATTGGAGCATTAGGTTTGTTAGTTGGTTTAAAGTTTTTATCGCTATTATTAATTTCTTCAGGAGGTCTTGCATTGCTAATGCTGGCGGGATTAATTGTACGAATAAAAATTAAAGATTCAATTTGGGTTTCTTTTCCAGCTTTTTTCTTTTTGATTTTGAATGCTTATATATTTTGGGAGTCATTGTATTTAATGAATTAAAATGTAATCCTCTTTTGTATGAAAAGACTTTTTTGTACAACTTTTCTTATGGTACTATTTTAGTTTCACTAAATAGCAATGCTCAAGAAAGCCATCGCAACTGCCATTCATCGATAATTGCCTGTGAGACCTTAATTGATATTGAAAATAAAATAGGCTTGAATTTGTACCTACCCAAAGGTTGACAAAGTGGAAAAATAAAAGTGAATGAATGATGAAAATACTTTTTAAAACTTTTGGATTACTATGCCTACTGTTTTTTGGTTTCAATTCTTATTCACAGAAAATAATTGAAGACTACAAACCCCTTAAATACGATAGTGTTAGAATTGGACCAGGAGAAAAAGATTTTCTACCTTATATTCAGAACGGGTATACCCTAATGCTTCCTGACACAAGTAAAATTAAAGGGGTTCTTATTTTTCTTGAAGATTCAAAATATGACCAGAAGAATTTTAGTGCAAAGCAACTCTATAAAGAGGCAGCGGACAAAGGTTTTGCCGTATTATCTGTTTCTTCTGAAATACCACTTAATTTTTACTTTTCAAAAACATCTATGTCTGCAACACATGAATTGATTCATGAAGCGTTTAACACGCACGATTTACCCAATACAAATATATTCTTCTTGGGAACTAGCTTGGTTGGACATAGAGCCATGCGCTATATAAAATTTATTGAGGAAGACATATTGGATTTTAAACCAAACATTAAAGGTATTGTTATATGCAACTTTACGTTAGATTTTACTAGAAAATGGTACCAACATCAGCGAGATATTCGCATCAATAAAATTGATCTTGGAGAACCAAAATTTATGAATTATATGTTGGAAACCTATCTGAATGGCACACCCGAAACAAACCCAGAAGCATATTTTAATTTTTCAGCTTATAGCTACTTCGATCAAAAAAATAGAAATATTAAGTATTATTCAGACCTGGCCGTTAGAGCTTATGTAGAACCAGCAATAAAATATAAATTAACCAACCAACTGAGAACGCTATATGAGAATAACACTACAGACTTGGTTGGTTTCTTGGCTGAATTGGCATTGGCTGGAAATAAAAATACCGAGTTAATTGTGCTACAACCAGAAGATAATCCATCTGAAGTAAAGAACACCCAATCTACATGGAATGCTATAGACAAAGACGAATTATTGAATTGGATTGACAATCAAACCGAAGAAGGTCATTAAACAGTCACTTTTTATTTAAACACATATTAACTTATGTAAATTAAAAGCTACCTTTAAAAAACAAACTAAATTTTTTATACATGCAATTCGCTCAGAGGATTTTTCCGAAAGAAATTAATAACACCTATGTAGGTAATAAAATAGCATTGTACTTTTTCTATCTATTTACAATAGTAACTGTTGTAAGAAGTTTGATTCACATGTTTGCCCCAGATGGTGGTGCCCAAAGTATTGCAACCATTCCGTTAGATACTTATACTATTGAAGGAGCGCAAACTGTTATTTTAATTTTTGCTCTTTGGGGGTTATCACAGCTACTTATGGGGCTGTTCTATGCAATTGTATGTTGGCGATATAAATCCTTAATTCCATTGATGTACCTGTTTATTGTTTTAGAGTATGCAATGCGTTTGGTATTAGCCACAATAAAGCCAATAGAAACCGCAGGAACAGCACCTGGTGGTATTGCTAATTATATTATAATACCAATTGCGTTCATATTGTTCTTATTATCTGTAAATTCAAAAAACAATAAGAGTTAATTCCAAGAGCTTATCAGTACTTTGGTTGTTAAATAAAAGTTTGTTGATTAATCTTGAGTCTCAATTTTATTTCAAATTACTAACTTTAAACTTTTACCACTAAATCATCTTCAACACATGGAAGTAACAGCCGAAAAAAATGAAAAAGTCGGAACCTTATTATTTAGCTCTATTTATCCACTTTATTGGAATAGATTAGAAAAAAATGGCAGAACAAAAGAAGAGTTTCATCAAGTTTTAGAATGGTTTACAGGATTTGATGAAGCTACCTTACAAAAGTTGATCGATGAGAAAGTAACCTTTGAAACCTTTTTTGATCGCGCAAATATTCATCCGAATGCTCATATGATTAAAGGAGTCGTTTGTGGTTATCGTATTGAAAATATTGCGGATGAATTTGAATTATACAGACAATGCAGACAAATGGAAAAACTTATTGACGAACTTGCAAAGGGGCGTAAAATGGAGAAAATTTTACGTTCATAAAATTGCAGTTAAATAATCAACTCTTATGAAATTGAGAAAAATCTACTTTTTATCTTCGCTTTTGATAGCGTTATTAGTTATAGCTCTTTTAATTACTGGCTCAAAATATCTAACCGTGGCATTAGATAAAGATGCTACAATTCCCTTAGGTACTTTTATAAGCTGTGCAGGTATTATTGCTTTACCTCAAACAGTTTATTGGGGAGTTTATGGATTGAGAACTCCTAAGAACAAACTTCACAAACTGCTTTCAATTTTACTTAAAACGTGTATTGTTTTAGGAATTCTTTGGATGCCAATTTCTTATTTTTTAGCTGGTAATATTTCGTTCACATTTATAGAAAAAATCACCTTTCAAGGTGGTCAAAGTGCAATGCGGTGGTTTTGGAGATTGAATTATGGCATTGCTATTGGATCCATTGCAACACTTTTAGTTTATTGGATATCATTGTTATTTAAGCCTAAAAATAATACAAGAAATATCTATTAGAACATCAAGAAACAGAACGACTTTTGTTTAAAAATGTCAGCATTAAACATTTTGACGATTGGCTTGTATTTCATCAATCCCCTATCACATCTCTTTATTGGGAAGCCGAATTGCAATCTCCAGAAATTGAATGTGAAAAATGGTATAAAAAACAGTTTCATCGTTATGAAAATAATTTGGGTGGCATGAATGCCTTGATTGAAAAAGCCTCTGGAAAATTAGTGGGACATTGTGGTCTGTTGGTTCAAACTGTTGATTCACAAACCGAGTTAGAAATTGGTTATTCTCTGTTACCAGAATTTTGGAATAGAGGGTTTGCTACTGAAGCTGCAAAAAAATGTAGAGATTTCGCTTTTACAAACAACTTTTCAGAGTCACTAATATCTATTATTAGTGTAACAAATAAACCTTCTGAAAAGGTGGCTTTAAAAAATGGAATGCGCAACTTCAAAGCGACCATTTACAATAATAACGAGGTTAACATCTTTAGAGTAACAAAGTCTGAATGGAACAGCCTGATTGTTAAATAATCTGACAGAGAAAGCTCCGAAGTATTACTAAAAAAAAAGTATAGAAACCTAATTCCTTCTTGTCAACTTAGATTGATTATAGTAAATAAACAAATATCATTACAGGTCATTCAAATTAATATTTTCAAAGCAAATAAGATATTGTTTTACTTCTAATTTTCTATTTAACAATATTTTAGCTATTTTTAAAGGTGTATTGAATTAATACTTATAAATTAATTTCAATATACAAATTCAATAAAATAATTGCTTTGAGAATAAATATTTCCTTTTTGAATAGTACTATTTTTTTCATTATTTATGTAATATCAATTACCATAAATAGTCAAACTACGGCAAATATATATGGGCATGTTATGGTTGATATGGGTTATAATACCGGACAAATTAATCCTGATTGGTTTGATGTTTTAAGACCTACACAGTTATCTTCGTTTGAAAACCAATATGCTCCTGATGGCGAAGTTTACTATAGTGTACGACAATCAAGATTTGGTACCTTGGTGAATATACCTACAAAAAATAATGATATTAAACTGATTTTTGAATGGGAATTATTTGGTGTTGGTAGTAATGTTGGAGAAACAGCATTCAGACTAAGACATGCCTACATAGAATATGGTAAATGGGGAGTAGGACAAACAAATAGTCCGTTTATGGATATGGATGTTTTTCCAAATACGCTTGAATATTGGGGGCCTAATGCTATGGTATTTTTTAGAAATATACAACTACGCTATATGCCAATACAGGGAGAAACTCGTATGACATTAGCATTAGAAAGACCTGGAGCCTCTGCGGATGGTGGAATTTATACGGATGCCATAGCATTGACAGATGTAAGGTTTCGATTTATGGTTCCAGATTTAAGTATCGAATATCGACAAGCAACTTCTTTTGGTTATGTAGAATTGGCAGGTATCTTGCGATATATAAGTTGGGAAGATGCCAGTTCCGAATTTTTTGATCTTTCAGGAAACGCTTTAGGTTGGGGACTTAATCTATCTTCTCAGATTAAAATAAATAATAATGGTTTATTTAAATTTCAAAGTGCTTTTGGTGAGGGCATACAAAACTATATAAATGATGCTGGTGTGGATATTGGTGTTGTAAATCAACCAGGAAATGTGCGTACACCAATACAAGGAGAAGTTATGCCTGTATGGACAATTATGGGATTCTATGATCATAACTGGAACTCAAAATGGTCAAGCTCCCTAGGTTTTGGATATGTGAATGTAGATGTTTCAGAGGGACAAGATCCATCTAGTTTTAGAAAAGGACAATATGCTTTGCTAAATACGTTATTTTATCCAATACCAAATTTTATGACAGGAATTGAATTACAATATGGAGCTCGAGAAAATTTCTCTGATAACTGGTCCACTTCCATTGTAAAAGTGCAAGCATCTATAAAATACAGTTTTGATATTAAACTTAATAAAAATTAATTGCTATGAAAATTTCAAAATCTTTCGTCATTTTTTTATTGATTCTTTTAATTTCTGATCAGTTCATATGCTATTCCCAAAGTGAAATAAGCGTTGATGATAATAGTATAAAAGAAGCTCTTGATTCAGCTTATGTAAAGTTTAAAGACTTAAATAAAGGTGAAAATGCTAATTACATACCCGCACTTGCAGAAGTTCCATCAGAGTTATATGGAATCGTAATAGTTACAGCTGATGGCCGCATTTTTAAAATAGGTGATGTAAATTATAATTTCTCCATACAATCAATATCTAAAGTATTTACAATGGCTCAAGTTGTTGAAAAAGATGGGCCACAAATAATTCAAGATAGTGTTGGTGTTAATCCTACAGGTCAAGTATTTAATAGCATTTATCCTATAGAACAGCATAAAGGCAAAGGCATCAATCCATTTGTAAATCCTGGGGCAATTGCAACAACATCTTTGGTAAAAGGAGCATCTTATGATGAGAAGTTTGATAAAATTTTGAAAATTCATAGTGATTTTGCAGGAAGAGATTTAAAAATTGATCAGGTGATTTATGAGAGTGAAGCGGCAACAAATGGTAGGAATCAAGCGATATCTATGCTTCTTAATGCATATGGAAGAATTTATTCAGACCCCTTAGAGTCAACAGATATTTATACAAAACAATGTGCTATTTCTGTAAATACAGTTGATTTAGCCACTATGGCGGGAACCTTAGCTAATGGTGGTATTAATCCACTTACAAAATCGTATGTGGTTTCCTCCCAAACAGTTTCTTATGTACTTCCCATCATGACAGTTGCCGGATTGTATGATAATGCTGGCTTTTGGTTATATCATGTTGGAATTCCAGCCAAAAGTGGTGTAGGTGGTGGAGTTATAGCTGTTGTGCCTGGTAAATTTGGAATTGCTGCTTTTTCACCACCCTTGGATGAAGCAGGCAATAGTGTAAGAGCGCAATGGGCTATTTATGATGTTGTATTAAGATTAGGAGTAAACCCCTATTTAATTCAGCCAATTAAATAAATTAAAATAAGACCATTGCTAACATGGTCTTTTAAGTTTGACTACCTTTATAAAACAACTGAAACCCCACCTTAATGCCAACAAAATTTCTATTTTGGTATGCTATTTAAACTGTTTCAATCCCCATGAAAAAACTAACACTTGTACATCTATTCTTTGCTTTCACTATTTCTTTAATAGCGCAAAAAAATAGACCTCAGGAACCTAAAGAACCTTTTAATTATACCATTGAAGAAGTTGTATTGAATAACACCAAAGATGGTGTTAAACTTGCAGGCACACTCACCTATCCTACATCTGGCACCAATTATCCCGCAGTTCTATTGATTAGCGGTAGTGGAGCACAAGATCGTAATTCAGAATTAATGCAACACAAACCCTTTTTAGTAATTGCAGATTACTTGACAACTAATGGCATAGCAGTGTTAAGAGTTGATGATCGTGGCATTGGTGAATCGGAAGGAAATTATAACAACTCAACATTAGAAGAATTTGTAAATGATAATCAAAGTGCGCTAAACTTTCTAAAATCTCATAAAAAAATAAATCCTGAACAAATTGGCCTTATCGGTCATAGTCTTGGAGGTAATATAGCGCCTATTTTAGCGAGTAAAAATAAAGATGTAGCATTTATTATTCTATTAGCAGCCTCTGGCATTAAAGGAGATGAATTAATGCTACTACAAAAAGCTAAAATTGAGCGTAAAATGGGCGCATCAGAAATTGCCATAACCATGGGACAAACCAACATGAAAGGAGCCTATGATATCATACTCAAATCTGAGAATAACACCTCCAAATTACAAGATGATTTAGAAGTATATTTCACGAAAATATCAGGTGGTTTATTACCTAAAAATCAAATTCAAGGAATTGCTATGCAATTATCACTACCATGGCTTGTAGATTTTATTAAACTTGATCCAAAAACGGCTTTAAATAATACAAACTGTCCTGTTTTGGCTTTAAATGGCACTAATGATTTGCAAGTACCTGCAGAAGAAAATTTATCAGCTATAGAAAAAGCGTTAAACTCTAATGGCAATAAAGAGGTGACTATCAAAGAATTTGAAAATCTTAACCATCTATTTCAAAAAAGTGAAACAGGGTTACCAAATGAGTATGGGAGTATTGAGCAAACATTTGCTCCAGAAGTTCTAGAGTTTATGAGCGAATGGATATTATTGACAATTAAATAACCTGAGAAATCAACATTTCTGGAGAGAAGCAATGAGCACAGGAACAGAATATTTTATTGCATAAATAGTATTTTATAGTAACTTTAATATATGGAGATACCAAAATCTAAAGCAACCCTCATAGCCTATAGCATACCAGTTCTTATGGCACTTATAATTATTTTAGACTTCGCCTTACCAGGAACGAAGTACAATGAGGAGGTTACAAATATTGAACGTGAACGTCAGAACTATTATAATGCAGGAGGTAACTACCACTATACCTATGAAGTTGTAACACCTACTACAACTTTTACTGTAGAAGAAGATTTTGCCAAACAAGTGAAAGGAAAAGAAATTGGATATACTGTATCTCTCTTTTTTAAGGAAGTAAACAAACACTATTTATTACCAAAAGGTACTATTCGTATTCATTCTTTTAGAATAGCTACAGGGTTGGTCTATCCACTATTTGTTATTTTTATGATATTTATTGCATATCGCTACAAGAAGAATTGGGATACACTTTTATTTGTACTACAAGTAGTTTTATTGGCAGATTTGTTTTTGTTGATGCAGTAACCTACAACTCATATCGCGCTCTAAACGTTAAAAGACGTGGTTGAATAAAGATGCGTGATTCTGATACAAACAAGGTGGTTGAAGCATTGGTAATTTTAGAATCTATATTCAATAAATTGGTAGCCACCAATTCAAACTCCCATTTAGCATCGCGATTTTTTCGATATGCCATCGAGGCATTCCAAGTTTGAAAATCGTCGCTGTTACCTCCTTTCAAACGTTGACTATTATAGGTGTAATCTGAACGAATTGTTACAGAATCCCACAAATAAGCATCAACACCTACAGAAGGTGCATTCGAATAGAACGTTGTAGAATTGGTACCCTGATCAGTGGTATTCACTCTATAGGTATAACGTATATTAAAATTAGGTGCTTTTCTAAAATTTGAACGGATACCTGGTGTATAACTCTGATTAAAGCTTCTAAAAACAGAGCGTCTGGTTTCAATAAACTGATTGCTTTTGTTATAATTAAAACTCACATTTAGACTTGCTCTAATAGCACCAAATGTTCGTTGAATTCTACCAAATGCAGTAGCACTTTCATCGGCGAAACTCGAGTTGAAAAATGTATTCGTTGTAATTACATTTTCAAAAAATGTAATATTTCTTATCTGATCTATATTCTTGTTATACGACAATCGAGCGAATATATTCGTGTAATTAAAGAGATTAAAACTAGAATACAATAAACTTAAATTATGAGATAGGGCATTTTGCAATTCTGGCTCACCAAATCGTATACTACTAAAACTATTATAAACAATACCTTCCGCGAGTCTTGTAACATCTGTAAATTGATTTTGCATTGCATATCTAAAGGTTAAGCTCTCATTATTTTTTATTTGAATGCGCGTTTCAAAATCTGGAAGCACTCTAAAAAAATCTTCACTGTAATTTTCATCATATTGTTCATTACTATTACCATAACTATGTATAGAAACACCTGGAGTTATTGTAAACTTACCCTTTCTAAATCGGTAATGTGCTGCTAAATAAATATCTCTAAAATTGTATTCCACATCATTCATTGATTTACCATCATTAAATGTTGGTGTTGGATCGAACTCTGTACCATTATCTAAAAATTGAAACAAGCGCGAATCAAATTGCTGCCTGCTAAAAATAGACCCCAATGTCAAGTTTAAATTACTCTTAGTATTTATGATCCAATAATAATCCAATTTAGCATCTACTTGATTTGACTTGATACGTCTATTTTGAGCTACGTTGTAATTTTCTTGATCTTGATCTAATCCTAAAGAGGCAGCCGTAGCATCATAACTGTCTTTATCATCTATAACCGCATTGTAAAAAGGATCTTCATCTTTTAATAAATGCTGTACCTCAAGCGCAAAAATGTTGTTCTCATTTAGGGTATAATAATAGTTTAAGTTTTGACTTATACTATAAGGTGTGATATCGTCTTCTTGCAAGGTATTTCCTAAAACAGATGAAAACAAATTCTGACTTTGCTCATCTTTTGAAATACGTCCAAGTATATCGTAATCTATTTGATTGTTTACGTTAGGTTTAAAAGAACCACTAAGCTTTAAAAGACCTTGATTTGAACGTTCTTCACTGGTTTGTTCAGTTAATTCATTGGGGATTCCAATATCTGAATCGGTGTATTGTTTTATGGTACGCTGTTTAGAATTCACCAAAGTACTATTAAATATGGCAAATCCACTAATATCCAGTGTTGGCTTTACAGCCCAACTAAAATTAGAAGCCGCCAAGGCATTCTCAATAGCAACTGCATTACTTTGGTTGGTTAAAAAATTAAGACTATTATCGCCTAAATTCAAATTGGTACCACTTGTTCGACTTGGAGCCCTAAAACCACCACCAAAACCTCTTAAATCACGAGGTGTTAAAACAACATCTCCAATATTATTGAGGTCTCCAATAAAATTAAAGGTAAACTCAGGGTCGTAATAAAATAGCTTTGGTTGTACTAAATACAATCCTTTTTCATCAGCCGAAGTACCTGCTCCTCCTGTGATATTTCCAAACCAAAAGTTTTCTTTCCCTTCTTTTAATTTAATGTTGAGGGCAACATTGTCACTATTATTGGTAACATTTCGCAATTGACCAACCTCTGCATAATTACGCAGTACTTGAATTTTATCTACAGCATTTGATGGGATGTTTTTTGTAGCTAATTTGGTGTCGCCGTCAAAGAAATCTTTACCATTAACCATTAATTTGTTAACCACCTTTCCTTCTACTTCTACTTGTCCATCTTGATTAATTTCAACTCCGGGTAACTTTTCTAAAACATCTTCTAATTTACGTTCGGATCCATTTTTAAAAGAATCGGCATTGTAAACAATGGTATCCCCCTGCACAGTGACGGGCATTTCATAGGTAATCTCTACCTCATCTAAGGCATTGTCTGGTTGCAAAACAAAATTCTTTGTAATTGCATCTTGCTGGGTTGTAAGTTCTTCTTCAACACTAGCCATACCTATATAACTTACTTGAAGAATATAAGTTGTATTGGCTTCTAACTCCAATTTATACAATCCCTCCTCACTTGTAAACCCATAAGACTCTAGGCTGTTTGTAGCCTTATTCATAGCTACCACATTGGCTAATTCAAGTGGATTTCCAATACTATCTTTGACAGCACCAGTAACTTTGATTTGGGCATTTAATAGGAAAGAACTAAATACGAATACGCAAAGAAAAATTGATCTCATAACAACAAGGTGATCGCGTTGGTTAATTAAAAAGTTTATAGCTCTTAATTGCTTCTTCTACCGCGCATTCTATTATTGCGCATTTCAATCATTTTGCTGGAAATAATTTCTTGGTACTCAGCTTTGGTAACTTCTTTACCTTTTTCAGGTATTTTGATTTTTGTTTTCTCGTCCGGATTCATAACAATTTTCGAGCATAGCATTGTAGTATTGCCCATACTAACTTCAAGTATCAAACCAGGTAATCCCCAATATTCCAGAGGACCTTGATTTAATGGTATTTGAGGCGTATACCACGCCACTACCTCACTCATTTCAACTTCTGGTTCTTCTCCTTCTTCGGTTTCATTATTTCTTAATTGACCCCAAGAAAAATCATACCATGTTAAATCTTTAGTAGGTATCATAGCAGTTGCCTTTAAACATAAGTATTCACCAATTTTTTTAGATTCTTTACCTATGTTCCATTTAATTTCTAATAAATCATCTTTCACTAAAAATTGTCTTCCATAAAATTCCTGTTTTTGTAAAAGCGTATTTTGTTTTACGTTTTTATATTGAGCTCCAGGTGAGAAGTTTTTGCCCCAAGAATCGGTTGCACCAGAATAGGCATCAACTTTTTCTTCTTCTTTAAAAACAGATTCCTCTTTATTGAATGTTAGTACATACGTTTTTTCAAGTCTATTCTTTAATCGTTCGGCAATTTGTTTTTTTTGAGCTTCACTCATCGTTGCACCAAACCTTCCAAGTTCAAGTGTTGATTTAGAGAAGTAATAAGCTTTTCCTTGAAAATCTTGTGAGTTCGCTGTTAATGGAAGGAGCACCATTAAGGCCATAAAAATTTGTGTGGTAAAAAAAGTTTTCATAATCTATTGGATGTTTGTTTTGTTCAACAAATATACACTATAAGTTAGACAAAACAATTTTTGTTACGAAAAATTTAACATTTAGATACTTCTAATGATGCGCAATTCTAGCTTCTAGAAAATAAAAAAGGACTTAAATATTGTAGCCCTTTTGATATTATATTATGAATTTCTACTTAAAAAAGGAGTCTACAAACTCAATCTTATTAAAGACTTGTAGATCATCGATTCCTTCACCAACGCCAATGTACTTAACTGGAATCTGAAATTGGTCTGAAATACCAATTACAACGCCTCCTTTTGCAGTACCATCTAATTTGGTTACTGCTAATGAAGTTACTTCTGTAGCCTTGGTAAATTGTTTTGCTTGTTCAAAGGCATTTTGTCCGGTTGAGCCATCTAAAACCAATAATACGTCATGAGGAGCATCTCCAACAACTTTTTGCATTACACGCTTAATCTTCGTTAATTCATTCATTAAGTTTACCTTATTGTGCAATCTACCTGCAGTATCAATAATTATTACATCTGCATTATTAGCTACACCACTTTGCAAAGTATCGAATGCCACAGATGCAGGATCTGAACCCATATCTTGACGTACAATAGGCACATCTACTTTATCTGCCCAAACCTGAAGTTGATCTATTGCTGCTGCTCTAAAGGTATCGGCTGCACCTAAAACAACATTTTTACCTGCCTTTTTAAATTGAGAGGCTAACTTACCAATGGTTGTTGTTTTACCAACACCATTTACACCAACTACCATTAAAACATATGGTTTATTATCTATAGGAACAGTAAACTCCGTTTCATTACCACTATTCGTTTCAGATAACAATCCCGCAATTTCTTCACGAAGAATCGAATTTAATTCATCCGTACCTAAATATTTATCTTTAGCAACGCGTTCTTCAATTCTTTCAATGATCTTAAGCGTGGTATTTACACCTACATCAGAAGAAATTAGCACTTCTTCTAAATCATCTAAAACATCATCATCTACTTTAGATTTACCTGCAACGGCTTTTGATAGTTTAGAAATAAAAGAAGTTTTAGATTTCTCTAAACCTTTATCTAAAGTTTCTTTCTTCTCTTTTGAAAATATTTTTTTAAAAAAACTCATGTTTCTTATCGTTAGTTAAAATATTGATGGAGTTCGTGTTTCTATTAGAAAGTGTAGTAAACACGAACAAAGATAACACAAAAAAGGCTACTTTCTATTAAGAAAATAGCCTTGATATATTTGTATAGAATGTGACTTACTTCTTGTTAAAAAAGTCGTTTACTTTTGTTGGATCCATAATAGCCTCAACAAATGTGTAAGCACCGGTTTTAGGTGATTTTACCATTTTGATAGCTTTAGATAAACGCTTAGATCCTGTTTGTAATGATGCTACTGCCTTCTTTGCCATGACTTATGCTTTTAGTTTGATGTTTTCTTCTCGAAAAGATCGTAATTATTTAATTTCTTTATGAACTGTCATTCTCTTTAAGATTGGATTAAATTTCTTAATCTCTAATCTATCTGGAGTGTTCTTTTTGTTCTTAGTTGTAATATATCTAGAAGTACCAGCCATACCTGTAGCTTTGTGCTCAGTACACTCTAAAATAACCTGAATTCTATTTCCTTTACCTTTTGCCATCGTATTATATCTTTAAATGATTGAGGAAAATTACTTCGTTAAAAAACCTTTTTCTCTTGCTTCTTTAATTACAGCAGAGATTCCTTTTTTGTTGATATTCTTTAAAGCAGACGTTGATACTTTTAAAGTAATCCATTTGTCTTCTTCTGGAATATAAAAACGCTTTGTAATTAAATTAGCGTTGAATTTTCTCTTAGTTCTGTTCAATGCGTGAGACACATTGTTCCCAACCATTGCTTTCTTACCTGTAAGTTCACAAACTCTTGACATTTCTATACTGTTTTATTGTTATCTTAAAACGAGGTGCAAAAATATGAACATTTTTACAAACTCACAAGACAAATTGTAGTATTTTTTTGTCTCTTTATAAAAACGTTACAATCGTCGACAAAGATAGGAAAAACAACCGTTTCAATCATCCATTCTAATTTAGAAATTATTCTTCCTTTTACTCTATTTCAAATGCTGTCTTATAAGTTCAAATGCCTTGTTAGCACTTCGATTAATTACCTTTTCTCTTGGCTGACCAAAATTAAACTCTTCAGAAATCACACCTGTGGGCGTTGCAATAGCAATAATTACGACTCCAACAGTTTTATCAGTATCATCTGTAGTTGGACCAGCATTTCCACTTGTAGCAATTGCAAAATCAGTCTGAAATTTCGATTGCGCACCTAATGCCATTGCTTCGGCAACCTGAGTACTAACAACAGAATATTTCTGTATTAATGCACTATCAACATTCAATTCTTGTTCTTTTATTTCTTTGGTATATGCCACTAAACTTCCTTTAAAATAATTTGAAGCTCCAGGAACGCTCGTCAGTAATTTCGCGATTGTACCACCCGTACAACTTTCGGCAGTTGCAATAGTATATTTTTTATCAGATAATTGTTTGGCAACGGCAACCTCAATTGTTTCCTCCTCTTCCATTCCAACAATGATATCTCCAATCAACAATTTTAATGATTCTAACTGCGCCTTTAATTCTTCAAGCAATCTATTTTTATCTGTTCCTTTAGCAGATAAACGCAAACGAACCCTACCATATGAAGGCAAATAGGCTAACTTTATATACGATGGTAATTCATCTTCCCAAGACTCTATTTTTGCAGCTACCATACTCTCACCCATTCCATAAGTTAAAACTGTTTTATGAATAATGTGAGGTAATTGAAAAGTTTCTTGAATCATTGGCAATACACTATTTCCAATCAAACCACGCATTTCATAAGGAACTCCAGGTAAAGAAACAGTAACTTTCCCATTTTCAAAAAACCACATCCCTGGAGCAGTACCATAATTATTTTGTAGTGGTGTACATTTTGTGGGAACTAAAGCTTGCATTCTGTTTACTTCGGTAAACGGGTAATTGACTCTTTTAAATAGAGACTTAATATGGTCAACTATAGATTCATTTATGGTCATATCAGAATCAAAATAAAAAGCCAATGTATGTTTTGTTATATCGTCTTTGGTAGGACCAAGACCTCCAGTAAGAATAACAATATCTGCATTAGCATGGGCTTCTTTTAAGGACTTTAGAATATGATCTCGATCATCTTGTACCGAAGTAATTTGATAAACGGAAACACCAATTTTATTCAGTTGTTTTGCAATATACTGTGAATTTGTATCTGTAATTTGACCAATTAAAATCTCATCGCCAATGGTAATAATTTCCGCCTGCATGGAGTTACTTTGAAATAAACTACAAAAATAACCAAAGTAGTCGGAGTAGCCAATAATAAGTATTTTTGGAAGAAACAAATCAAACCATGAAACGACTTTTCTTACTTGTATTTCTAATTTCTACAACAACCTCATTCAGTCAAACATCAGAAGAGCAATTATTGCGTATTCCATATAAAAGCTCGTTTGATAATACAAGCCGCGAATATTTCGTGTATTTGCCAAAAGGATATAAAGACAATACAGATAAGAAATGGCCTGTTCTCCTGTTTTTACATGGCAACGGAGAAAGGGGTAATGGCAAAGATGAACTAGACTATGTTATGATTCATGGACCGTTGTATGAAGCTTGGGTTCAAAAACGTGATTTACCTTTTGTAATGATTGTTCCACAATTGCACATGATGGGGC
This sequence comes from Urechidicola sp. KH5, assembly GCF_054661455.1. Lineage (NCBI taxonomy): Bacteria > Pseudomonadati > Bacteroidota > Flavobacteriia > Flavobacteriales > Flavobacteriaceae > Urechidicola > Urechidicola sp. KH5. Next base: position 186,453 of record NZ_BAAFSW010000004.1, on the reverse strand, counting down.
AAGATACAATTGCCACATATATAGGCAACAGAACTAGAGATCAAATTCCTGTAAGGTTAAAAGAAGGTGTTCCAGAAAGACCAGAATATTTTGGTATCGAAGGGCCACTTGATGGCGTTACCCCTGCAGATAGTGTTTTTAATATGAATAGAACCCCTGCGGGTTGGGATCACGTTGAATATGACCTTATTTCTATGTTAGACAATACTTTAGCAAATTTTAATACTGATGTAGATAGAGTTTATATATCTGGTTTAAGTTATGGAGGGTTTGGAACTTTCTATATAGCAAGTCATTATACCGATAGATTTGCAGCTATGAATCCTGTAGTTGGCTGGGGATCTCCTGAACAAATGAAAACTATTGCAAAAGCACAACTACCCATTTGGGTATTTGCAGCTGGTTATGACCAAGCAGTAAAATGGGAGCACTTCTACCCTGGTCTGAATGCTTTAAAAGAATTTGGTCACAAAGATGTGAGATTCACAATTCATGAGGATTTAAATCATGATGCTTGGAAACGCATTTACGGAGGATGGGATATTTATGCATGGTTATTAGAACAAAAAAGAGAGTAGAATTTTACTACTTTTGTTTTCCTAAATTTCGATTTTATGCAAAAATACGCACACTATTTCTATGATAAACTTATAACCTCAGGTGTAACTGAAAGTTTAGCAACACACCTAAATATGATGATACTTTTAGTAGCATTACTGTTTGTTCTTTTTACAATTGATTTTATTCTTAGAAAAATAATTATTGCAGCTTTTAATCGCTTTGCTGAGAATACAAATACTGATTTTGACAATCTGCTTGTTAAAAATAAAGCACCAAGAAACATTGCGCATATTATTCCTGTAATTGTTGCTGATAGTATGCTAAATACAGTGTTTATAGATTTTCCTGAAACAGCGATTTTTTTAAGTAAAACTGTAGAAGTCTTTGGAGTATTATTGGCCCTTTGGATTGTCCGAAGTGTTCTAAATACATTTAAGGACTATTTCAAGACCTTACCAAGATTAAAAGATAAACCAATTGACAGCTACATTCAAGTAGTTATGATTTTTGCATGGATTGGAGGAATCATGTTTGCTACAGTATTGGTAACAAATACATCTATTGTAGGTTTCTTTGCTGCATTAGGAACTATTTCTGCTGTTATAATTTTAATTTTTAAAGACACTATTTTAGGGTTTGTAGCGAGCATTCAGGTTGCCACAAACGATATGGTCCGAATTGGTGATTGGATTACCTTTCAAAAATTTGGTGCAGATGGTGATGTAATAGAAATTAACCTTGCTACTGTTAAAGTTCAAAACTTTGATAAAACCATTACAACCATACCTACATACGCCTTAATTTCAGATTCATTTAAGAATTGGCGTGGTATGAGTGAATCTGGTGGTAGACGTATTAAAAGAGCATTAATAGTACAACAAGAAAGTGTACAATATCTTACTGATGAACAAGTGGAGAAATTGAAAGAAATTCAATTATTGACAAATTATTTAAATACAAAACAACAAGATATTGCCGAACATAATGAGCGAAATAAAATTGACAAATCACTTTCTATTAATGGTAGAAATCTCACCAATATGGGAGTATTCAGAAAATACATGCAAAGTTATGTAGAACAGCATTCTGCTATTAATGAAGAAATGACCATAATGGTCCGCCAGTTGGCTCCAACAACCCAAGGTATTCCAATTGAAATCTATGCTTTTAGCGCAGATAAAGTTTGGAAAAATTACGAATATATCATGGCTGACATCTTTGATCATTTGGTTGCAGCAGTGAGGTATTTTGATTTGAAATTGTTTGAATTACCAAGTAATACAACATTTAGGAATTAGTTAATAGTTATCGGTAAAATAGCTATTTACTTCAATCAAAGACATTAAGTTCAACTCCTTCGACTTTAGACTGTAGACTTTAGACTTTAGACTTTAAACAAATTTACTTTACTTTAATTCTAAAATTTTCTTTTCCTTCAAGAGTTCCAACTAGCACATCGTTGGGCTTCACACTTCCAACACCAGCAGGAGTTCCAGTAAAAATTAAATCCCCTTTTTTAAGGGTGAAAAATTGAGAAACATACCCTATCAACTCATCAATTTTCCATAGCATTGCTTGAGACTCACCATCTTGAACCAATTCTTCATTTTTAAATAACTGGAATTTAATATTACTTAAATTGAATTGTTCTTTTGAAAAAAATTCTCCAACCACAGCACTTCCATCAAATCCTTTGGCTTTTTCCCAGGGCAAACCTTTGGCCTTCAATTTGGATTGTAGTTTACGATCTGTAAAATCGATTCCCAAACCAATTTCATCGTAGTACTTGTGTGCGAACTTAGGCTCTATATGTTTACCAACCCTATTAATCTTAACAAGCAATTCCACTTCGTAATGAATGTTATCGGAAAATGGTGGAATAAAAAATGGATTTTTCTTTGGTAAAATCGCAGAATCTGGTTTTAAAAACACCACCGGTTCATCTGGTCTTTCATTTGCCAATTCTTCAATATGTTTTGCGTAGTTACGCCCAATACAAATAATTTTCATCTACTTCTATCAAATTATATTGTTGTTATGGAATCCATTTTTTATCAAAATTCGGTTTACGCTTTTCTAAAAATGCATTTCTACCTTCTTTTGCTTCATCTGTCATGTAAGCCAAACGTGTAGCTTCTCCAGCAAACACTTGCTGACCTACCATACCGTCATCTGTAAGGTTCATAGCAAATTTTAGCATTTTTATAGAAGTTGGAGATTTTGCCAAAATCTCTTGAGCCCACTCATATGCTGTATCTTCTAACTCATCGTGGGGAATAACTGCATTTACCATTCCCATTTCAAAAGCTTCTTGTGCAGAATAATTTCTTCCCAAAAAGAATATTTCGCGCGCCTTTTTCTGCCCCACCATTTTTGCAAGATACGCTGAGCCATATCCTCCATCAAAGCTTGTAACATCAGCATCAGTTTGTTTAAAAATAGCATGCTCTTTACTCGCCAAAGTCAAATCACAAACTACGTGCAAACTATGTCCTCCACCAACTGCCCAACCTGGAACCACAGCTATCACAGCTTTCGGCATAAACCTAATTAAACGCTGCACTTCTAGAATATTTAATCTATGATACCCATCTTCTCCAACATATCCTTGATGCCCTCTCGCCTTTTGATCTCCACCACTACAAAAAGAATACACACCGTCTTTCGCAGATGGCCCTTCTGCAGACAACAAGACTACTCCAATAGAAGTATCTTCATTCGCATCGTAAAAGGCATCATATAATTCACTAGTAGTTTTAGGTCTAAAGGCATTACGCACATTTGGTCTGTTAAACGCAATTCGAGCTACACCATTACATTTTTTATAGGTTATATCTTCGTATTCTTTAACCGTGACCCAGTTTGTTTCGCTCATAAATCGTGATTTTTAAAGTGGTAAAAATACAGTATTCTATTGTAAATAGAACTATTTAGGAATGTACAAATTGCGTGTAACTCATGTTACGTGGCGATGCCTATTTTTATTGTAACTTTGTTGAGAATTTTACGACCATTTTTATTCAATAATTAAATAGCCATGAAAATCATTTCTTCTTCTTTCTCAAAAAATAATGAGTTACCTTTAAAACTCAAATTGAGTTTCGAATCCATTTACGAACATATGGAGAAAATTGCTTCAGACCCTTCTCATGTAATTCATGAAACTGGCAAGGTACTATTAGAAGAAATGAATCAATACCCATTGTTACGCCATGGTTTTGAAGACTTTGAAAAACTAGAAGAATACAAAACTCAAATTGATAGACTGTTAAATTTTGTGTTTCCCGAGATGTTAACCACAAATGAAATTAAGGCTGCTAGTATTCCCTTTGAATTTACAACCTTTAAATTCTCACAACGTTTTTTAAAAATCATAGAAAATGCCGGAGAGGATTTTCAAATGGAGCTAAGAAGTTTTGATGAGTCTAAAATGTATATCATGGCATGTACGTTTATCATGGCTTTTCAGTACGGATTTAATGTGGACAATAAACGGCCTTTTTATTTTGATATACCAAATAAAAAAACTGGCTTTTTGCATCATTACCGCGCTTTGTTTAATGGTGATTTCTTTTCTGTAAAAGCTTTAGAAAAAGCACCTCCATTATCCGAAGAAGATATGTGGGAGCTTTTAGACAATTATGAGAACTTAGAGATGTGGAAAGAAAAATTCCCTCCAAATAGCTATGAGTTTAAAGGCTTCGGATTGATGAATTTGGTTGATGTTACATCAGACCAAATAATATCTAACATCAAAGAAAACTTGCTCAAAAAAGACCAAGAAGCTGTAGAAGAAGTAGAGAATAATGTCTCGTTTTTATTTGGCTCTAAAGACATTCAATTCGAATTTTCCACCTATGCTGTTGAGCATGGTAAATTGGTATACAAAGAGATTAACCAAAATAGAAAGTTTCAAATTTTTGATGAATTTAGTGAGAATTGTGATGGCTATTTTTGTGACCATATTATTAAAACAGTATTTGAGGATCGCAAGATTGTTGCCGTTTCTGATTTAGAATTATATGCCAAAAACACTGAAAATAATGGGTTCTCTCAGACCTTATTAAATCAAGGCTTTAAAAGTGCCATGCTAGCTCCTATTGAACTTTCTGAAGATATATTTGGAGTTATGGAGTTGGTATCTCCACATAAATATGAATTAAATTCAGTTAATGTAGAAAAACTGAAAGATGTAATACCAGTATTTAAAATGGCTGCTTTAAGATATATGGAAGAAAAAGACCATCGATTAGAAGCTATAATTCAAGAATACTACACTTCATTGCACCCTTCTGTTAAATGGAAATTTAACGAATCTGCAGAACAATTTGATTTAAATACAGCTATCAATGCTCCATTTAAAATTGACGAGATTGTCTTTGAAGATGTGCTACCATTATATGGGCAAAGTGATATTAAAGGTTCTTCTGTTGCGCGTAACACAGCCATTCAAAAAGATTTGCTATATCAGTTAGATTTAGCTACAAGTGTTATGGACGCCGCTATTTTACATGCAGATTTACCCATATATAGTGATCTAAAATTCCGTATTTCAGAATATGCAAAAAGCATCTCTAAAGAATTAGATTCAGGAGACGAATTAAGCCTATCCTATTTCCTAAAAGAAGAAATTTACCCAGTTTTTAATCATTTAAAATCTTTAAATAGTACTTTAAAAAAAGTAGTTAAATCATACATGAGTCAAATCGATGACAAACTACATGTTGTCTACAACGAACGTAAAAAATATGAGGAAAGTGTAAATTTCTTAAATGAAAAGATGGCATTATTCATAGATAAAAAACAGGTTGAAGCCCAAGCCATGTTTCCACACTATTTTGAGCGCTATAAAACAGATGGAATTGATTACAATATGTACATCGGCCAAAGTTTGGTGAGAAACAAAAAATACGACAAGCTTTATCTAGATAATTTGAGATTATGGCAGCTACAAATGATGTGTGAGTTAGAAAATATAGCTCATAATCTAAAATCCGACTTAACGCATCCGTTGGATATAGCATCTTTGATACTAGTTCATAGCACCCCATTGACCATTAAATTTAGAATGGATGAAAAGAGATTTGATGTTGATGGTGCATACAATATTCGATATGAGATTCTCAAAAAACGAATTGACAAAGCCCATATTAAGAATTCTAACGATCGCTTAACGGTCCCTGGGAAAATTGCCATAGTTTATAGTCAAGAAAAAGAAAGTGAAGAATACTTAAAATACATAAAACACCTTCAAACTAAAAACTTTATCGGTAAAGAAATAGAACATTTAGAAATTGAAGATTTACAAGGTACAACTGGTTTAAAAGCCATTAGAATTCCAGTAGTCTACAAAAAAACTAAAGGCGAGATTACCTTTAATGACTTGGTAAAGGTAATAGAAGGAGAATAATCTTAAATTAAAATTGCCAAAGCTGAATCAGCTTCCATTTCGAGAGCGGCAAAAGAGATCAAAAAGGATAAAACAGAAATAATTATTCCCACCATAAAAATGGTGTAAGCCACTCTCAGCATCCTATATTTCTTATTAAGAACAATACCCAAGAAATATAAATCTTTCATTAATGATTGATACAAATAGGTCCTATCTTCAATTAATTCTTCCATACCAGCTATGTATTCATCCAGCGGCATCTTATGAAAATTACCAAAAAACAATAGATTCACCTTTTTATTTTCAACATCTTCTTTTGTAAACATTCCAGACGTAATTTTTGGCCTTGTAGACAAAATTGAAAAAATCATGGTTACCACAGTTATTCCAATAAAAATTAACGTTGGATAAATTAAATATGAATTATCTGGTTTATCTAATTTTGGAAACAAATTTGTTAAAGCAATAGACAGTGTTATGGCACTAACTGAAAGTAAAATATTGGCTTTAGTATCTGCAATATCGCTTAATTTAATATGGTTTCTAAGAGTAACCCTAAAAACCGTCTCAACCCCTCGACTGGGTTTATCTTCTTTTTCTTTCTTTTTAGATGCTGCTGTTCTTTTTAATTTCTCCTTTTCTTTTAACTGAGCTGATTTAGCTTCCATTTTCTTTAAATCTTTTTTAATCTTTAATAGATTTAAATCTTTCTGCTGTTGCAATTTTTTATAAGCTGCATCTGTAAAAAAACTATGTTTCTCTAAAAAATTTTGATTGGCAATCAACCATTCTACATCTGTAAATTCCTTTTGCAAAAGCTCCAGCTTCTCTGCTCGAACTAAGTTGGTAATCTTTGAAAAGTTTTCAGTTCCAAAATGATATAAATCTGCATCACAAATAATCTCCTCTAGCAAACCGTTTGGCTTTTGGGGCATTTTTGTAGCAATTATAATTGCTGCTACCTTTTCAATAATAGCTGAAGTAACCTTTTGCTCCCTTAAAAATTTGGTTGCAATTACAACGCTCTCCTCCTCATGATTCTCTGCTCCTTTTACATAACCAGTATCATGAAACCACGATGCCAATTGCAATAATTCCATATCAGATTCAGAAACACCTAAATCCTTACCAAATTCATATGTGGCATTTACTACTTGTAAGGTATGACTATAATTATGGTAATAAGCACTAGTAGGCAAGTCATTTTTAAATAATTCAAAAACTTTTTGCTGAGATGCTTTTAATAAATCATTTTCTAACATTCTAGATATTTTATTTAATCAAATGTACAAATATTATTGTACTTTTAGTTCTCATTTTTCAACAGCATGATTCGAATAAATCGTATTAAACTTTCGCTTTTAAGCAGCTTATTTTTAATGATTAGCTGCGCAACTTTTGAAACTCAAATTTCTTCAGATTTTCAATCAAAAAATGACAAACTAGCTAAAAATGATGCAATTGAACATACCTTCTATTTATTAGGTGATGCCGGAAAACTTTCTGAAGAGACTAGTAAACGTAATTTTTCTGTATTAAAGGAAGAATTACAACAAGCAAATGAAAATAGTACTATACTTTTTCTGGGTGATAATATTTACCAACATGGTATGCCAAATAAAAACGATCCGGATAGAGAAAGAGCGGAGCTTATTCTTGACGCACAAATAAACCTAGTAAAAGAATTTCAAGGACATCCCATTTTTATTCCTGGAAATCACGATTACTATAACAATGGTATTGAAGGTCTTGAAAGACAAGCAAAATATGTTACTAACGCTCTAGACGATAAGAAAGTCTTTTTACCCGAAGATGGTTGTCCTATTGAAAAAGTAACAATTTCAGATAATGCAGTACTCCTAATTATTGATTCGCAATGGTATCTTGAAAATTGGGACAACAACCCGAATATGAATGATGCTTGCGAGATTAAAACACGCACTCAATTTTTTGACGAGTTTGAAAGTCATGTAAAAAAGAATGCCGGCAAAATTATTTATGTAGCCATGCACCATCCTATGTTTTCAAATGGGCCTCATGGTGGACAATACACTTGGAAAAGACAACTTTATCCTTCTGATAGTGGACCTCCGCTACCAATTCTTGGCTCTATAGCTAACTTCGTTTTAAAAACAAGCGGAATTTCTCCACAAGACATCCAAAACAAATTGTATTTAGAATATCAAAAACGTATTGTAACCATAGCACAAAGAGCAGACAATCTCGTGTTTTTATCAGGTCATGAACACAGTCTTCAATATTTAATTAAAGATAATAAACCACAAATTATTAGTGGTGCAGGTTCTAAAAGCACTGGTGTTCGAAACAATGCGAATGGAGGAATTTTCTCCCACAGTGGGTTAGGCTATGTTAAATTAACCCAGTTTAAATCAGGTGCAGTTTGGGCAAGTTTTATTGCAGAAGAAGAAGGGCAGCAAAATATTTTATTTAAAACAGAACTTTTTTCTTCTCCAGACTCTTACGAAAAAATTCACCAAGAAACAGGATTTGAACCTTCAACTACTTCATCAGTTTATAGACCTGAAGAAACTAAAAAATCTAAGGCTCAGAGTGCTTTACTAGGTAAACATTACAGAGATGTATACAGCAAAACGGTTAGGGTGCCAATTGTACAAATAGACACTCTTTTTGGTGGTTTAACACCTATAAGAAAAGGTGGTGGTATGCAATCTAGATCCTTACGTTTGGTGCATAAAGAAACTGGCAAGGAGTACGTTATGAGAGCTATTCGAAAAAGCGCGACTCAGTTCTTTCAAGCTGCTGTTTTTAAAGACCAATATATAGAAGGTCAATTCAATGAAACATATACAGAAGAATTGATGTTTGACTTGTATACTACGGCACATCCATACACTTCTTTTGCTATTGGAACCATGGCAGATGCTATTGATATATATCACACCACACCTACGCTCTATTATATACCGAAACAAAAAGGGCTTTTACATTATAATGATGAATTTGGTGATGAGCTCTACATGATAGAAGAAAGACCAACAGACGGTCATGGTGACTTAAAGAATTTTGGATATTCAAATGAAATTATCTCTACCAGAGATATGCTAAAGAAATTACGAAAATCAGATAACAATACGGTTGATGAATCTACTTACATTAGAGCGCGCTTATTTGATTTATTAATTGGTGACTGGGATAGGCACCAAGATCAGTGGCGTTGGGCAGCATTTCAAGATGGTAAAAAAAAGGTATACAAACCCATACCAAGAGACCGTGATCAAGCCTTTTCTAAATTTGACGGTATTCTATTGCAAACCTTGAATAGAGTTGTTTACGATGTTGGAAAAATGCAAAGTTATAAAGATGATATTCGAAATATTAGAAAGTTCAATATTTCTGGATATCCATTAGATATTGCTTTAATTAATGAAGCTACTTTTAATGATTGGCAGGAAGAAGTTGAGTTCATTCAAAAAGAGTTAACTAATAATGTTATTGATGCTGCATTTCAACAATTACCTGTTGAAGTACAAGATCATCATATAGATGAAATCAAGCAAAATTTAAAGATCCGTTTAAAGCGATTAAATGAAATCGCTAAAAGATACTTTGAAGAAGTATCTAAATATGTCGTTGTAAAAGGTACAGATAAAGATAACTGGTTTGTAATAGACCGAAAATCTAATGGGGACACCTTTATTCAAGTATTTAACATTAAAGATGATAAAAAAGGATCTTTAATTCATGAAAAACTATATCTCAATGATCTAACAAAAGAAATATGGGTATATGGTTTAGATGATGACGATATTTTTGAAGTAATTGGATCCGAAAAAAAAGTGAAACCTCTTGTTCTAGTTGGTGGACAAAATCACGATGAATATCATATTTCTTCGGGTAAGAAAGTGAGAATGTTTGATTTTAAAAGAAAGAAAAACACTTTTACTACCAATAAGGGTAGAAAAAAACTAACAAACGATTACGAACTCAATCTTTACGATTATAAAAAGCTGAGGAATCGAAAAAATTTGTTGTTGCCTATGATTGGGTTTAACCCCGATGATGGTGTTCGATTGGGTTTTACAAATAGTACGAGTATTTATGGCTACAATAGAAACCCCTTTTCACAAAAACATATCGTAAAAGCCTTCTATTATTTTGCAACCAACGGTTTCGATGTTCATTATACCGGGGAGTTTGCCAATATATTTAAAGATTGGAATTTTATGCTAGAAGGTAAAATTACAAGCCCAAATTACAGTATCAACTTTTATGACTACGGTAATGAAAGCACCAATTTTGAAGATGAATTTAACGATGATTACCATCGTGTTCGTTTCAGCGCATACGGGGCATATCCATCTTTAAAATGGGAAGGTAGAATGGGAAGTATCTTTAAAATTGGTGGTGTTTATGAAAGCATCGAAGTAGAAAAGACTCCAGGAAGATTTATTGAAACATTACCAAATGTTTCAGATGAACGTCAGTATTTTGTAGGAGGTCAAGCCTCTTATATATTTGAAAATTCAGACAACAGCGCATTCCCTACGCTAGGGTTTCATTCGCAACTAGATCTAGGCGTAAAAACTAATATAGAAGAAAATTATACATTTGGTTATGTTATTCCGTCTCTTGGTTTTGCCTATAAATTAACAGGTAACGGAAAAGTAGTTTTAGCTACAAAATTTAAAGGCCACATAATAATTGGTGATGAATATGAGTTTTATTATGGAGCTAACATAGGTGGTAAAAACGGTTTAAGAGGCTATAGAAACCAGCGTTTTATTGGTGATAAGGCGTATTATCAGAATACAGATGTTCGTTTTGATTTAGGTGGATTTAAAACCGCTGTATTACCAATGAGAGTTGGATTATTTGGAGGTTTTGATTACGGACGCGTTTGGCTTGACGGAGAAAACTCCAATGATTGGAAAACCTCATATGGAGGTGGCTTATGGCTTATTGGAGCAGATATGATAAATATAAATACATCAATATTCGGATCAAAAGATGGAGCTTATTTTAGTTTTGGTCTTGGATTCGGATTTTAAATAAAAACAACTTAAACCCCAATAACTATGAAAATCCTAACCACTTTAATTACATTATTTGTAATAACCTGCAGTTTTGCACAGCAATCTTTTACACATCAATTACAATCAGATTATTTAGGTGAGACAAGAGATCTTAAAATTTACATTCCGCCTTCTTATGAGATGGATTCAACAAGATATTATCCTTTAGCGGTTGTATTAGATGCAGAATATATGTTTGATGCCTATGTTGGCAATTCAGTATTATTCGCTCAAAAAGAAAAAGCGCCTGAACAGATTGTTGTTGGAATTTCTCAAAAAGACAGACAACGTTATTCAGATTGTGCATATGACAAAACGAATAGTATGCCCGTGCAAACTTCTGATAATTTTTATCGATTTATACGTGCTGAATTATTAAATTACTTAGAAGCAAACTACCGTATTTCACCATTTAAAACGATTGTGGGCAATACACTAACCGCAAATTTTACGAATTACTTTTTTATTGAAGATACCCCTGGATTTAATGCATTTATTAATCTGAATCCCTATTATGCAGCCGATATACCAAATGTTGTGGTTTCTGAAACCGAAAAAATTAAGAACAACAATTATTACTATTACATGTGCAGCGGTTCTTATTTATCTCCTAAAAGAGCTGGAGAAAATAGAAATATTGCAGAAATGTACGGCACCATTACTAACGAAAAATTCAAGTTTAAATTCGATAGTTTTGATGGTTCAGACAAAGTAACATCAATTGGAATGGGTATGGCCAATGCTATGGCGCATATTTTCGGAATTTATGCCCCTATTTCTAAAGAAGAATTTGAAAATACCATTAAAGAAATGTCGCCTCCAGATGCCATTGCATATTTAGAAAACAAATATGTAGAAATCGAATACCAATTTGGAGCAAATCTCAAAATTAGAGAACGAGACATCTATGTGGTGGAGCCAATAATTTTAGACAAAGAAGATGGAGAATATCTGAGAGATTATGGCGAAATGATTTTCAAGTTATACCCAGACTCTCCTTTAAGTGATTATTATATAGGCATGGACTACGAAATGCGAGGGAAATATAAAAATGCACTAGAGGCTTATAAAGAAGGGTATATGAAAATTACGGGTAGTATTGAAGATGCCGATGCCTTTTATAAAAACATCGAGCGCGTTTCTGCTAAAGTGAATTAAGGCATTATAACATATTTCAATTAAATTTTGAGTGCGTAAAAAATTGTATTTTCGCACTCAATCTTTTTAAAACAAACAATCAATGCAAAAATTAGTTACAGCTATTTGCCTTTTAATTGCAATGAGTATTAGCGCTCAAGATGTACAATTAAAAAGCAACAAAACAATTACCCCATCTGCCGCTTACGATTTTAAAACAATAATTGATATCGAAGCATCTGCTGTAAAAAGTCAAGGTAGAACTGGTACTTGTTGGAGTTTTTCTACAACATCTTTTATTGAGTCAGAAATTTACAGACAAACAGGCAAGAGCATTGATTTGTCTGAAATGTATACCGTTCGAGCAACGTACTATCAAAAAGCATGGAATTATGTAATGCGCCAAGGTAAAACACAGTTTAGTGAGGGTGGTTTAGCACATGATATGATTAATGCTACTAAATCTCATGGTTTGGTAACAGAAGAAGCATATTCTGGCTTATTAAATGGAGCAACAAGACATGATCATTCTACCATAGTACCAACACTAAAAAAAGTGTTGGATGTATATATTGCGGAACAAAATCACAGTGATGAATGGAAAAAAGAAGTTAGCTCTATTCTCGATGAAAAACTTGGAGCTGATATAGAGGAGTTTGCCTATGAAGGGAAGATTTACACTCCTGAATCATTTTTAAAAATGACAGGTATTAACCCAGATGATTATGTAACAATCACTTCGTTTAATCATATACCTTATTACAATTCGTTTGTTTTAAACATTCCAGATAATTTCTCTAATGGTAGTTTTTACAATGTTCCTTTAGAAGAATTACACAAAATAACGATGGCATCTTTAGAAAAAGGTTACACTGTAGAATGGGATGGTGATGTAAGTGAAAAAACATTTTCTTCAAGACATGGTGTTGCTGTTGTTCCTGCAAAAAAAGAACAGACCGAAATTGCTTTAAAACAAATGGTAAACGAAATTGACGTAACACCAGAATTTCGTCAACAAGAATTTGAAAATTACAACACCACAGATGATCATTTAATGCACATTATGGGCTTGGTTAAAGATCAAGAAGGTAACATCTATTATAAAATTAAGAATTCTTGGGGTGCGAATAGTGACCGTGTAGGCAATGGCGGATATATTTACATGAGTGAATCTTACTTTAAACTAAAATCTATATCGGTTATGGTACATAAAGATGTACTTAGCGATGAGCTCAAGAAAAAATTACACATCTAAAATAAAAAAGGCTTCTAACGAAGCCTTTTTTATTTTATTTATGATTTAATCTTATTCCCTTTTCTTCAAGAACAATTACCTTAGACCGGTACAAACTTCCAATAGCACTTTTAAAGGCTTTTTTACTCATATTCAATTCGTACTTAATTGTATCTGGATCAGATTTATCATGCAAAGCCAAATAACCACCGTGTTCTTGCAATGATTTTAAAACGCGAGCCTCATTTTCAACTAAGGTCTTTTTAAAACCAATTGGTTGTAAACTCACATCAATCTTGCCATCTTCTCGAATCTTCTTTATATATCCAACACGGTTGTCTCCCTCCTCTACTTTAACATACATCTCGTTTTTGTAGAGTAAACCTTCGAATTGCTTATTTATTAGTACTGTAAAACCTATGCGCGTATTGCGTCCTATAATCAAATCAACTTTATCACCTACTTTTAAATCCATAAGTTTTTATTTTATTGCAGCAAAGTATTGCTTTAAAACACGGTCGTTTAAACTACTTGGCGTTTTTACCTCTAATACTTGTGGCACATCATTATTGTTAAACAACTGATCTAATCCATCTTTCAACGAAATTAAATCTGTTGCCTTAAGATAAGACAATCCGTACAATTCACACAATGGTTTCGCATTTAATCCGTGTGGTGTTTCAAAGTATGGTAAAGCATTCACATTTTGAGGACCTGGTATGATTTTAAAAATACCTCCACCGTCATTATTTATCAAAATTACCTTAAAATTCTTTGGAATATGAGTGTTCCAAAAGGCATTACTATCATAGAAAAAGCTGATATCTCCAGTAATAAATACCGTTGGTAATTTGTTAGACATCGCTGCTCCAATTGCCGTACTTGTACTACCATCTATACCACTAGTGCCTCGATTACAAAAAACCTGAATACAATTATTCAAATCAAATAGTTGTGCGTAACGCACTATAGAGCTATTGGCCAATTGCAGCTGAATATTGTTTGGTAATCTATTAATTACAGTTTCGAACACTTTCAAATCGCTATAGTCGCAAGAAGACAGATATTCTTTATGCTTTTTGGCGCGCTTTTCTTTTATCTGTAACCATTGCTTTTGATAAGTACTAACATTTGAATCAAAGTCGTACACTCTAAATAACAACTGACTAAAAAAAAGTTCAGGTGTCATTTTAAAATGGGTAGTTAAACTAAAAAAAGTATCAAATGCCTTTTTGTTATCAATATGCCAATGCGCAATTGGTTTAAATTTTCTTAGGAATTGTTTTATTTTCTTAGAAACAATCATTCCGCCGCAAGTAATTAAAAGGTCTGGTTGTAATTCTTTTAAATCTTGTTCTTCTAACGTAAAAATAGCCTTATCTATACTATTGATACTCTTCGACAAAAATGCATTAGATGTCGTTTCTGTTAGCACAATAACGCCCTCATCTTCAACTAACTTTTCTAACTGCTTCACAAATAATTCATCTGGGAATTTACTACCTACTAAAATCATTTTTTTAGAAGCAGATTTCCAATTTTGTTCTACAGTATCAACTTTAGCCTCTTCTAAAGGTGTATTCTCTATTTGCACTTTTTCTATAGGCAATTCTATAATTGCCTCTGTTAATTCATATAAAGGCTCATCAAAAGGCACATTTATATGAACTGGTCCTTTTTGCGCAATGGCAATTCCTAAACTTTTAATAATCCTACTGGTATTATCTGCGCTTTCATCAATAAGATTTACCTCAGAAAGTATGTGGTTTTTAAATACGCCTTCCTGTCTTATTGTTTGTCCATCTCCAACATCAATCAAATGAGCAGGCCTATCTGCAGATATAACAACCAGTGGAATATCGCTGTAAAAAGCTTCTGAAACTGCAGGATAATAATTTAAAAGAGCTGACCCAGATGTACATAATACAGCCACAGGTTCTTGCAATTGCTGAGCAATTCCTAATGCAAAAAAAGCGGCACAACGCTCATCTACCACACTGTAAGTTTTAATTGCTTGATGATTTGAAAAACCAATAGTTAAGGGTGCATTTCTTGAACCAGGAGAAATTACGACATGCTTTAATCCATGCGCCACACATGAAGCAATTACTTGTTGAGCTAATTCGTTTTTTGGAAACTGGGACATGAAGTAAAATTATCACTACAAAAATACGTATTCTAATTAAAGTGGACGCGAATTCTTATATTTGAAAAACAAATTTTATCAACTAAACTTTCATGAAAAAACTACTACTAATACTCTGTCTTTTTTTTACTATTCAAGAATCATTCAGTCAGTTTTACAAAGATAAAGAACCCTTTACACACACATACTCTATTGTTGCTAGAGATAGTATTACGGGAGAAATGGGTGTGGCTGTGCAATCGCATTGGTTTAGTGTTGGTAGTTTAGTTACCTATGGCAAAGCCGGAGTTGGAGTTGTTGCAACGCAATCATTAGTAAATCCAAGTTATGGCCCTAATGGTTTAAAATTAATGGAAAAAGGGTTAACACCTCAACAAGCTTTAGATTCGTTAATGATGATAGACGAAGGCGCTGCATATAGACAAGTTGCCTTTTTGAATAAAGATGGACTTGTTGCTTCACATACTGGTGATAAATGTATTACTGCGGCAGGGCATGTTACTGGTCCAAATTTTTCAGTACAAGCCAATATGATGTTAAGACCAACAGTTTGGGATGCCATGGCAAATGCTTTTAAAACAACAGAAGGCTCGCTTGCAGAGCGAATGCTCGCAGCAATGAAAGCAGCGGAAAAAGAGGGCGGAGATATTCGCGGAAAACAATCTGCAGCAATGTTAATTGTAAAACCAGAAAGTACCGGTAATAGTTGGGAAGATACTGTATTAGAATTACGAATAGAGGATTATGAAAATCCTATTCGTGAATTAGAGCGATTATTGAAAGTACATAAAGCTTATGATTTTATGAACCAAGGAGATATCGCCATGGAACATGGAGATTCTGAAAAGGCAGAACAGTTGTATTTGAGTGCTCAAAAACTATTTCCTAAAAATTTAGAGATGAAGTTTTGGTATGCTATCAATCTTTTGAATAATGAAGATTATGAAAAAGCGCATCCAATCTTAAAAGATATCTTTTTTCAAGATAACCATTGGCGACTGCTAACTGAAAGATTGGTTCACAGCGAATTACTCACCATACCACATGAAGAAGTTCAGAAAGTTTTAAAACTATAATACCTTTTTTATAATAGCTGCCTTAGCAACCGTTTCATTCCATTCTGCCTCTGGTTTACTATTTTCAGTTACACCTCCACCAATATAAATTTGAACCGATTTGGTTTTAGGGTTTATTTGCATACATCTTAGGTTTACATATAAATCAGCATGATTTTTAGATAATTCACCCAAATAACCAGTATAGTAAGAGCGGTCATAACCTTCTTCTTTTATGATAAATGCCTTTGCTTCCTTTTTAGGTGTGCCACAAGTAGCAGGTGTTGGATGCAAAGTTTCAATTAAAGAATCAATTGCTACATTCTTAGTAAGTTTACCAGAAATATCTGCCCTTAAATGCAGTAAACTTCCGGCTTTCGTGGTATATGTGTCAGAAACTTTAAAGTCAAAACCTTTTAATATTTCTTTGATATAATCAACTACAAATTGATGTTCCTCTTTCTCTTTATCTCCCCAAGAAACATCCAAAGAGTCAACATATTTCTGAGTAGCGGCCAAGGCCATCACTTCAAATTCATTATTCTTAACTTGTAGTAATCGCTCCGGTGTAGCTCCCATCCAAATACCCGTTTTAGGATGTATCCATATATATACAAATGCATTAGCATATTGAGCTAACAATTTAATAAACAACAAATCTAAATCAACTTGATTTAGTAAAACCTCTTCTATTCTTGAAACAACAATTTTAGATATTTCTGAAGTACTTATCTTCTGTATGGTTTTGGTAACCAAATCAACATGTGCTTCTTTTGAGCCTGCTGCTTTTTCAATATGAGAATCCATTTCCTCAATATCAGGCATCTCAAATTCTAAAGTCTTCGCATCAGAAAATGGAATTATATAAGTTCCTCTTTTTACATGAAATGGGGCGAAAATAAAACCTTCTTGCTGGTTATAAAAATGAATCTCATCGGAGCTTTGCAAATATCCTCGAACAATATTTTCATTTGGTTTGCTATACAAAACCAAAGGTCTCTTTAAAGCAATACTTTTATCAATACATTCTTTTATACTCACTCTTCAATTACTTTAATTAATTCTTGTTTTATTTCCTCAAATCGCGACCAAATCAAATCATGACTTGCACCTGTTAATGTGAGAATTTCATATTGCTCTTTAGAAAACTGATTTTCTAGAAATATAGAATTCTCATAAGGTACAATCCAATCAACATCTCCATGTATAGAAATAACATTTGCCGGAGTATTACCCCACGATTGCTCTATGGATTGTAAATCTTCAGGATGCCCTATTTTTTCTACTGAAGCCGCTTCTAACATTTTGGGCATCATCCAACGTGTTAATCGCCACTTATAAAAATTGACAAACCAAAACATGGGCTCTGCTTCAGAAGAAACTGCTCCTGCCATTATAACCACCTTTTTATACGACTTTTGAGAAGCTAATGCAATTGGACCTCCATAACTATACCCTGCCAAAATGGTGGTCTCTACATTCAACGAATCTGTAAACCTATTAATCCAAGCTTGTTCAAATGCAATTGGCTGTACTTCTTTTAAAGAATTCTCTGAATACCCTACTCGATCAAGAGCTAATAAATTAGCCTTGGAACGCAAATCGTCATCTACCAAATATGCCTTAAAATCCATGCTACCACCTGGTGAACCATGTAATAAAATAAGTGTGGGTTTCAGCGAATCTATCTCTTCTTGAGTTGATATTATTCGAAATTCCTTATCTCTAAAAGATGAATGTTGAATAAAAACGGACTTATTATTATCATCAAAAAATTCGCGAACCTCATCATCACTAAAAGGTTTAAAAAAAATATTGATAGTAATAATAAAAAGTATTAATAGACCTATCAATAAATAGGCTAAAATCTTTAAGACTTTTTTTAAAAAATTCATTCTATGCTTTTGGTAGCAGAATTACGGTTAGCTTACACATTGAAATTAAATTCTCCTGTTCATCTGTGATCTTAATCTCCCACAGATGCGTGGTTCTACCTCTATGAATGGGTCTTGCTGTTGCATATACCATACCTGATGAAATACTTTTTAGATGATTTGCAGATATTTCTAATCCTCTAACCTTAAATTTTTCTCGATCCACAAAAATGTGCGATGCAAAACTACCGGTAGTTTCTGCCAAGGCAACCGTTGCACCTCCATGTAAAACTCCATCTGGTTGATGTACCTTAGAATTTACTGGCATACTGGCTACTAAATAATCTTCTCCTACTTCAACCATTTTGATATCTAAGGTCTCCATAAGTGTATTTTTAATCACCGTTTGATTCACATGAGCTAATAAAGATTCTTTATTCATAGGTTGCTGTTTAATGGGATAAAAGTAATGATAAAATAGCGAATCAAAATTTGATTTTATTAGTATTTTTGCACTCAAGAAACAGGATTCATGCAATACAAAATTAGAGCCATACTAGATGTTGAAAAAGATGTTATTAGAGACGTGATAATAGATGCATCTAATAATCTTGAGGATTTGCATAAAGTACTTTCTAATGCCTTTGGATTTAATGGTCAAGAAATGGCTTCATTCTACAAAGCCGATGCAGATTGGAATCAAGGTGAAGAATATGCACTTTTCGATATGGGAACCAATAATGCTATGAAAGATGTACAAATTAAAGCAGCTTTGCCTAGAATTGGTGAAAAGTTGATTTACGTATATGACTTTATGAGCATGTGGACCTTTTTTGTGGAAGTCTCAGATACTGATGTTAGTTCAACCGAGTCATTACCATCTATTTCTTTTGCTTTTGGAGATGTGCCAGAGGAAGCTCCCGAAAAATCATTTTCTTCAGAAAGTATGAATGATGCCTTTGGCTTAGATGAGGATTTAGATGATGACTTCGGTGGTTTTGACAACATTGACGACTACAATTTTTAATCCTGAAATTCATTTCATTTTTCCTGTAACAATTCTGTAACTTGGTCGTTTAATAGTTAACAACCAAATTATACACTATTGGAAACCATTCTTACTCTCAATAATCTCGATAAGAAATTTGGGCATGTTCATGCCGTTAACAACTTATCTTTTCAAATAAAAAAAGGCAACGTTTATGGAATTTTAGGTCCGAACGGAAGTGGAAAATCAACTACGTTAGGAATCATTCTAAATGTTGTAAATAAAACTTCTGGTGACTATAAATGGTTTGATGGAAGCATGTCCACACACGATGCATTAAAAAAAGTTGGAGCTATTATTGAGCGACCAAATTTCTACCCGTATATGACTGCTGCTCAAAACTTGGCATTGGTTTGCAAGATAAAAGGGGTTTCAACTAAAGTAATTAATGAAAAACTTAAAACAGTTAATCTTTATGAACGTAGAGATGACAAATTCAAGACCTACTCACTGGGTATGAAGCAACGTTTGGCAATTGCATCTGCTTTGTTAAACGACCCAGAAATTTTGATTTTAGATGAACCTACCAATGGTTTGGATCCAAAAGGTATTCATGAAATCAGGCAAATCATAAAAAAAATTGCGAAAAACGGAACAACAATTTTGTTAGCCTCTCACCTACTCGATGAAGTTGAAAAAGTATGCTCGCATGTTGTTGTTATTAGAAACGGCGTAAAATTATACGATGGCCCTACAGATGAGATTACCAATTCTCATGGATTCTTTGATTTAAATACAGAAGGTCAGAACGAAAAATTGATCGAATTATTAAATGCATATACTGGTATTGCCAGCGTAAAAACAGAATTAGATGGAACATTAGTTGCCACTTTGGATAAAAATATTGCTGCCTCAGAAATCAACAAATATCTTTTTGAACAAGGCATTACTTTAACACACCTAGTTAAACGCAAACCTAGTTTAGAGCAACAATTCTTAACCTTAACTAACAACAACTAATCATGCTAAGACTTTTAAATATAGAATTCCATAAATTAAAACACAATAGAGCTAGTAGGATATTAATTTTAGCTTACTTCATCTTATTATCATGTATCTCACTGATTGCTGCAATAAAGTTTGATTTTGCTGAAATCAACTTTCACTTGGCTGAAATGGGTATTTTTAATTTCCCATACATCTGGCATTTAAACACTTTTGTAGCGGCTATTTTAAAATTCTTTTTACTATTGGTAATCGTATCTATGATGGCTAATGAATACAGTAATAAAACATTAAAACAGAATTTAATAGACGGGTTGAGTAAAAAAGAATTTGTACTATCCAAATTCTATACTGTTATTGCGTTTTCTGCAATTTCAACATTATTTGTTTTTGTAATATCACTAATTCTAGGATACGCTTATTCAGACTTTACAGAACTTAGTATAGTTACAACAGATTTAGAATATTTAATCGCGTTCTTAATCAAATTAATTGGGTTCTTCTCTTTCGGATTATTTTTAGGAATCCTTATAAAAAGGTCTGCTTTTGCCGCGGCTTTTTTAATAATCTGGAATTTTATCGAATTAATGATTAAAGGATTGTTGCATTGGAAAACAGATTGGAATGTTGATGCAGTTATGAGATTTTTGCCGCTAGAATCAATGTCTAACCTAATAAAAGAACCATTGACGCGATTCTCTGCAGTGCAGTCATTAACAAATCAATTAGGTGAAGATTTAAGTAAAGATTATTCTGTTCAGATATTAGATATTCTAATTGTATCGGGGTGGACTTTTATCTTTATTTACCTGTCATATAGGTTGTTATTAAAAAGAGATTTGTAATCTGTTAAAAAAAGGCATTACTGACGACAGATGATTATATTTGTTGTCCAATTTTGCCTATGAAATCAATCTTTTCTATTTTTTTTCTTTTAACATGTGTTTGTCAATCTGTTGCACAGGGTGAGGCAAATATTTGGTATTTTGGACATAATGCAGGACTTGATTTTAACTCTGGAATACCCGTAGCATTAAATAATGGCCAGCTGAACACATATGAGGGTTGCTCTTCCTTTTCAGACGGTAACGGCAATCTTTTGTTCTATTCAGACGGCACAACAGTTTGGAATAGAAATCACACTCCCATGGTAAATGGAACAAATTTGGCAGGTGACGCTTCTAGTACGCAATCTGCTATGATTATCCCCAAACCTAATAGTTCAAGCGAATACTATATTTTTACCGTTGGTGCTCAATCAAGTGAAAATGCAGGTTTTAATTATTATACAATTGATATGACAGCTGCAGGAGGATTTGGAGCCATAGTGGCAGGACCAATTGATCTTACACAGGAAAGGCTAGCTGCATTATGGACTGAAAAAGTTGCAGCTGTTCAAGGTGGAGATTGTGACTCCTATTGGGTACTTTCGTATATTCAAAATGAATTTTTTGCCTATCGTGTTTCAAGTTCTGGTGTTGCTTCTACCCCAGTGAGATCTGTAATACCTTTTTTTGCTACAGATCCTCGAGGATATTTAAAAATTTCGCCTGACGGAACAAAAATAGCTATAGCTCATATGAGTAATAGCAATATATTACTTTATGATTTTGACGACAATACTGGAGTGGTATCTAATGAAAGAAATTTATTTCTGCCTTTTCTGCCAGAACAACCATCTTTTTATCAATCCAATCAAGCCTATGGTGTGGAATTTTCACCAAACAGTCAGCTATTGTATGTACATGCCTCTAATGGAGCTGCCTGGAATGACAATAACCCTACTTCACACTTTTCAACTTTAACACAATATGACGTAACACTTTCTTCAGCAATAGATATTAGTAATTCTGCCATTGTGATAGACCAACAAAACATGTATCGTGGAGCTTTACAACTTGGACCAGATCACAAAATTTATAGATCAATTTCTCAATCATATGAAATTGGCATGCCATTTTTAGGAGTTATAGATCAACCAAATGAACGAGGAGAATTAGCGAACTATATTCACAATGGTGTTAATTTAGGAGGCCAGACCTCGTCTCAAGGACTACCTCCATTTATTGCCTCTATTTTCTCAAATGTCGAATTGACGGCAGAAATCAGTGATACTGGCGAAATTCAACTAATAAACGATCAAAATTTTCAATTATGCATAGGAGAATCTGTTTCAATAACTTCAGAAATGATTACAGGTTCTTCAACATATGAATGGTTCAAAAATGGCCAATCATTTTCTACTGACCCAAATATTGATTTAAATAATGTTAGTCCTTCAGATAATGGCAATTATTTATTGGTTGTAAATAATGTTGATGATTGCGGTAATATAAATACTTTAGAAGGTCAATTCACCCTCGTTGTTGAAAATATTCCTTATGCCGGAGCACCCGAGGATATTATAGAGTGTGACGAAGATAACGATAGCCTATTTAGTTTTGACTTAAGTCAAAATGATGCGCTAATTATTGATGGTCAATCGGATGTTGAAGTATTGTACTTTCTTTCTATGGAAGATGCCGAAAACATAGAAAATGCTTTGCCAAGACCTTATGAATTTGAAGGCGGAACTGTATATGCAAGAGTGCAACACATTAGAAGTAATCGATGTCATAGTATAACGTCCTTTGAAACTTTTGTTTATAGTGCTGCATTACCAACAGAAAGCATGGATATGACTCCTTTAGTATCATGTGACAATTCAAGTATTGGTTCATTTAGCGATGGTTTTATCATTTCTGACATCACTTCAAAAGCTACAGAAATACTGAATGGCCAAAATCCAACCGAATTCGTTTTAACATATTTTACAGATGACTTATATGCAAATCAAATTATTAATCCATCCGCTTTTCAAAATACAATAGCTGGCGGACAAACCATTTATGTGCAAGTAACGAATGCTTTAAATACTGATTGCTTTGCTCAAACTTCTTTTGATTTAAATATTTACGAGCAACCTATAGCCAATATTGCTCCAGCTATGATTCTTTGTGACGATGATAATGATGGTAGTATGACCTTTGATTTAATATCTCAGAATGACTTCATCAATACCACATCAGGTATGACCATTACATATCATACATCTATTTTGGAAGCGGAATCCGGAGAGAATGGTATTACCAGTTTTACTGGTTCCAATGGAACTCTTATTTATGCAAGAGTGGAGAATGAATTATTTGCTGGATGTTATGATATTTCCGAATTTGAATTATTGTTATATGATAGCCCGTTTCCTTTAGATAGCTCCTCAATTACTCGAATAGAATCTTGCGACAATACCAGTTATGGTTCAGATACCGATGGAATAATTCTATTTGATTTAACTCAAAAAGAATCAGAAATCTTAAACGGACAAGACCCCACTAAATTTAACATTACATATTATACCGATTCTGGATATATCGATCAAATTATAAATCCTCAAAATTACGCAAACTCAGCATTTGTTGGTGGTCAAACCATTTATGTTCGTATGTCTAATTCATTGGAATCAACTTGTTTTTCAGATACCTCTTTTGAGATTTCAATTTTTGAATTGCCAAATGTTTTAGATAATTATACCTACAAAAACTGTGATGAAGATGGCACACCGGATGGGTTTACTGATTTCAATTTAGAGCAAGTAAATGAATTTATAACGTTAGGGGATTCTAGTTTAAATGTGACTTATCATTTATCTATGTCTGATGCCGATTCTGGAGCGTCTAATATTGACCCGCCAAGTCCATTTAATAATAGTATTCAAAATATCATATATGCTCGAATAGAAAATAATAATGGTTGTCATAGGGTAAGTACGATAGAATTAGAGGTTTCTACCACCTCATTTCCTGTAAACTACAATTTCACCTTAGAAATGTGCGATGATGATGCAGTTGATGATGCTATGACTACATTTGATTTATCTCAAGCAACGGCAGATATATTAAATCAATTCCCTCCAGGTCAACCACTTTCAATTCATTATTACAGAAACTTATCTGATGCTCAAACCGAAGTGAATGAAATCACAAATATTTCAGCTTTCGAAATTGAGCAACCTAATCAACAAGAATTATATGTTCGTGTTGAAAGTGATGCAAATGGAGACTGTTTTGGATTAGGTTCTCATGTTACGCTTATTGTATATCCTAAACCATCATTTGATGTTATACCTGAAGCGATTGTTTGTTTAAATACTCCACCTGTAACTTTAGAAACAGTAAATGCACAAGGTAATTACAACTATCAATGGATAAATGAAGCAGGTACAATTGTAAGTAATGCTCCAACTGCTGAAGTTTATTCTGAAGGCGTATATGAGGTAATCGCTAGTTATACAAGCAGCGCCGGTGTTTGTTACTCAGACCCAAGATATGTAACTGTATCTAAATCAAATATTGCCACTATTTCTTCAGAAGATATTACTGTAGTTGACGATTCAGAAAACAACTCCATAACAATTGACACCACAAATTTAGGTGAAGGAGATTATGAATTTGCTATTGACAATGGCAATGGGGGTATAGGATTTTTTCAAGAGGACCCATTTTTCGAAAATATCTCTCCGGGTGTAAGAACTGTTTATGTTCAGGATAAAAATGGCTGTGGTATGGTGAGTATTGAAGTACCCGTTATAGGTTTCCCAAGTTTCTTTACTCCAAATAACGATGGTCATAATGACATTTGGCAAATTAAAGGCGTGACCTCAAATTTCTTTAGCTCCAGCCAAGTATATATTTTTGATAGGTATGGTAAATTATTAGCCACCATAAATCCTCAAACTGGTTGGGATGGATTTTATAATGGCGAAGCGCTACCCTCAAGTGATTATTGGTTTACCGCAACTTTAACCGAACAAAATGGTACTGTAAGAGTACGAAAAGGAAATTTTAGCTTGATTCGGAGATAATGAAAAGAAAAGCTTTCATACTAATATGGGTGCTATTTCAACTTTCTATACAAGCGCAAAACGTATCACTGTATAAACAATTTGGAGGTCCAATAGATTTTACAATTATTGGAAATACGCTTAACATCCAAGAAAACGGATTCTTTACACCTTGCGTAATAACTACCTCTTCAAGTGCTGCGTTACAATTAAATATTGAGGATGAGGTATTAGGTGCTTATTTATATTGGGCAGGTTCTGGCACAGGAGACTTTGACGTTGTATTAAATGAAACCCCTATTACAGCTACAAGAACATTTTCAGATGACCTTAATGAGCAGTTAGTATTTTTTAGTGCGTTTTACGATATTACAGAACAAGTCTTAGCAACAGGAAACAACACCTATACCTTAAGTGAATTAGATTTAACAGGTATTATCGATCAATACTGCCCTAACGGAACAAATTTTGGCGGATGGTCTATCCTAGTGGTTTACAGGAATGAAAACTTACCACTAAACCAAGTAAATATTTATGATGGATTACAGCATGTACCAGATAATTTAAGTATCAACCTAACAAATATTGAAGTAATAGATAATGACGGTGCTAAAATAGGTTTTATAGCTTGGGAAGGAGATGCTTTTTTAAGTGTGAATGAATCCTTATTCATCAATGGTAATCTCATTGGAAACCCTCCTCTAAACCCAAGTAACAACGCATTTAATGGTACCAATAGTTTTACAAATTCAAATCAATTGTACAATATGGATTTGGATGTATATGATGTTCAGAACAACATTCAAATAGGAGATACTGAAGCTCTTATTGAATTAACCTCTGGACAAGATTTCGTAATGATTAATACAGTTATTACTAAATTTAACAGCCAGCTCCCGGATCCCAGTATAGCCATAGAAAATGTGACAATTACTAATTGTAATGAAGGTATAGGCACTATTGATGTTGTTGTTTCTAACAACAATGCTACAAAAGCACTACCAGAAAATACCTCTATAACTATTTATGCAAATGATATTCTCTTAGCAACAATTTATACAACTAATGAAATAGATATTAATGCCCAACAATCGTATAGTATTCCAATCGTCATACCAGAAGCGGTGTTATTCAACTTTAATTTTACCGCCATTGTTAATGAGATTGATCCTGTATTAGAAATCAATCCAGATAACAACAAAGACATATTAGATTATAGTTATCCTCAAGCACCAGAAATTGAGAGTCCTATTGATTTATTGGAATGTAATATTGGTTTTAATACTGCCAATTTTGATTTAAGTGAATCTTACAATTTTTTAAAAGACCAAGTTGAAAATGATGACGCTATTTTATTTTTTCCAACTATAGAAGACCTTGAAGCAGACATCAATGCTATAAATCCCAATGTCCTATATACAAATAGTTCAAACCCTCAGATTATCTATATAAAAGCTGTTAACCAAACAACTGGATGTTTTAGTATAGGTGAATTTTCACTTTCGGTATACAATTGCCCTCCTACAGTACCAGATGGCTTCTCACCTAATGGTGATGGAATTAACGAAACATTCAATATTACTGGTCTATATGATATTTTTTTAGATTTTAACTTAGAAATCTACAACAGAAATGGCAGCCTCGTTTACCGTGGTAATCAGAATATAGATAAATGGAATGGGAGACTAAAAAATACTAAAGAATTAGTTCCGATAGGTATATACTTCTATATACTTCAATTGAATGACCCAAACTATCAAGCGATTCAGGGCAGTGTCTATGTGAGCAGATAAAATCATCACTAATGATTTAAAAAATTGTGCATTATAATATCTTAAACGAAACCTTTTAAAATAGAAAGTTTAGGCTATATGAATATTGCAAAAACGAACATTACGAAAACAAATAGATTGGTATTTTTGTATTATGAATTTTAAACTTGTTTCGGACTACAAACCAACTGGAGATCAACCAGAGGCTATTGCGGAATTAACAACGGGTGTTTTAAATGGCGAACAGAGTCAAGTATTGCTTGGTGTTACTGGTTCTGGAAAAACATTCACGGTTGCTAATGTGGTGGAACAAATAAATCGCCCGACGTTGGTTTTAGCACATAATAAAACCTTGGCAGCTCAATTATACTCTGAGTTTAAACAGTTTTTCCCAGACAACGCTGTAGAGTATTTTGTATCTTATTACGATTATTACCAACCAGAAGCATACATACCCGTAACTGGGACTTACATTGAAAAAGACCTCTCTATTAATGATGATATAGAGCGAATGCGAATCAGTACTTCTTCCACCCTATTATCAGGTAGAAGAGATGTTTTAGTCGTAGCTTCGGTTTCTTGCCTTTATGGTATTGGTAATCCCGATGAATTCAAGAAAAATGTGATTGAAATTCATCGAGACATGCAAATTTCTAGAACTAAATTTTTACATCAGTTAGTTCAGAGTTTATACTCTAGAACAGAAACTGAAATTAGTAGTGGTACCTTTAAAGTGAAGGGAGATATCGTAACAGTTTTTCCTTCGTATGGTGACTACGCTTATAGAGTTCACTTTTTTGGAGATGAGATTGAAGTTATTGAGAGCTTCGATTTACAACAAAACGAAGTGGTTGAAACCTTCGAAAATTTAAATATCTACCCTGCAAACTTATTCGTAACATCTCCTGACGTTTTGCAAAATGCTATACATAACATTCAAGAGGATTTAATGAAACAGTATGAGTATTTTATTGAAATCGGAAAACCTCTAGAAGCAAAACGTTTAAAAGAGCGAACCGAATTTGATTTAGAAATGATTCGAGAACTGGGTTATTGTTCTGGAATCGAGAATTACTCTAGATATTTAGATGGTAGACAACCAGGTACAAGACCATTCTGTTTATTAGATTACTTTCCAAATGATTATTTAATGGTAATTGACGAAAGTCATGTTACCGTTCCTCAAACACATGCCATGTATGGAGGCGATAGAAGTAGAAAAGAGAATTTAGTAGAATACGGTTTCAGGCTCCCCGCTGCAATGGATAATAGACCACTAAAATTTGAAGAGTTTGAGGTGATACAGAATCAAACAATTTACGTTAGTGCAACTCCAGCAAATTACGAGCTACAAAAAACAGAAGGTGTTTTTGTTGAGCAAGTTATAAGGCCAACTGGATTATTAGATCCAATCATTGAAGTACGCCCTAGCTTAAATCAAATAGATGATTTAATTGAAGAAATTCAAGTTCGAGTTGAAAAAGATGAACGTACCTTAGTCACTACATTAACTAAAAGAATGGCTGAAGAATTGGCCAAATACTTAACCCGTATACAAGTGAGGTGTCGCTATATACACTCTGATGTAGACACTTTGGAACGTGTAGAAATTATGCAAGATTTACGTAAAGGTTTATTTGATGTTTTAATTGGCGTGAACCTATTGAGAGAAGGACTGGATTTACCAGAAGTTTCTCTGGTAGCAATTTTAGATGCTGATAAAGAAGGTTTTCTTAGAAGTCATCGCTCTTTAACGCAAACTATTGGTAGAGCTGCAAGAAATGTGGAAGGTATGGCCATAATGTATGCAGACAAAATTACGAAGAGTATGCAACAGACAATAGATGAAACTTCTAGAAGAAGAGAAAAACAAATCGCATACAATACTGCAAACAATATTACGCCAAAACAGATTGTAAAAGCTATTGATAACTCTTTAACTAAAAACAATATCTCTGCATTCCATTATGAGAATAGTTCTGATAAAGCAGCAGAGGAAGAAGCTAAATATTTATCGAAATCAGAAATCGAACAACGCATTCGAGATAAACGTAAGGAAATGGAAACTGCTGCCAAAGCCTTAGATTTTATTGTTGCAGCAAAGTTAAGAGACGAGATAAAAGAATTACAAACGCATTTATAAAAAAAGCGCCCATTGGGCGCTTTAATATTTTTAAGAAATTATTTTAATTTCCTTTCTTGTAATCCGCTAAAAACTTAGCCAAACCAATATCAGTTAAAGGGTGCTTTAACAATCCTTCAATAGCACTTAAAGGTCCAGTCATTACATCTGCACCAATCTTAGCACAATCAATAATATGCATTGTGTGTCTTACAGATGCAGCTAAAATTTCAGTACCAAAACCGTAGTTATCATAAATCTGACGGATTTCGGCAATCAAGTTTAAACCGTCAGTTGAAATATCATCTAAACGACCAATAAAAGGTGAAACATACGTTGCACCAGCTTTAGCTGCTAACAATGCTTGTCCAGCAGAGAAAACTAAAGTAACATTCGTACGAATTCCTTTATCTGTAAAATATTTACATGCCTTGATACCATCTTTAATCAATGGTAATTTAACAACAATTTGAGGGTGCAAAGCTGCCAATGCCTCTCCTTCTTTAACCATCCTTTCAAAGTCTGTTGCAATAACCTCAGCACTTACATCGCCTTCTACAATAGTACAAATATCAACATAGTGCTGTAAGATATTCGCTTCTCCAGTAATGCCTTCTTTAGCCATTAATGATGGGTTTGTAGTTACACCATCTAAAATACCTAATGCTTGTGCTTCTTTAATTTGATCAAGATTTGCAGTATCAATAAAAAATTTCATTGTGTTGTGATTTAATTAATTTTGCGCAAAGATAGCAAATTAAACCTCCTTAAATAGTTGTCAAATAAATTTTTGACTGACAATTTCATAAATTTTAAGGATTATAATTTGTAGTGATTCATCAATAATTTTTCATAAACCAAATCTGGTAATAGACGCTTTAAAACGATTGAGAACTTTTGCATAAAGGCTCCTACTTTATAATGTAGTTTTGGTCGAGATGTATTTATAATTTTTGCTACGGCTTTTGCCATATCCATAGGATCTCCTCCTTCATCCACATGAGCATCCATTAAATCTAAATTTAATTGGTAATTCTCTCTATAAGCAGAATCTTCAAAAACAGGAGTATGGTAACGTCCGCTAGCTATACTTGTTGCAAAATCACCCGGTGCCACATTAGTAACTTTAATACCAAATTGTTTTACCTCCATACTCATTGCCTCTGTTACCAATTCTAAAGCACCTTTAGTTGCAGAGTAAATACCACGATAAGGTAAGCCCATGTATCCTGCAATAGAAGTTACGTTAATAATCAATCCTGATTTTTCTTTACGCATATATGGTAAAACGGCTTTAGCTACATCAATTGCACCAAAGAAATTTGTATCAAAAACTTTTCGCATTTCATCAGTTGGTGTATCTTCTATTGGACCTGTAATACCCATACCTGCATTATTTACCAGTACATCAATTTTACCTGTCTTCTCTATAACCTCTGCAATAGCAGATTTAATAGTATCTGAATTTGTAACATCTAAAGCCACCAATTGAAATGGGTGCCCTGTATTATTTTTTGGATTTCTACTAGTACCATAAACTTGATGACCCAAGGTCTGTAAATAAACACCAATGGCTTTACCAATACCAGAAGAACCTCCGGTTATAAAAACAACTTTACTCATAGGGCTAAAATAGTAGGTTTATTAGAAATAAAAAATCCTGCAAAGCAGGAAACTAAAAGGCAGAAAAAAAGGCAAGCGACCTACATCACACCGCTACGACCTAATACCCTTGCTGCGTTCCCGCCCTGGGGGATTCAAAGGGAGCTGGTTGTGTAGGACTTGCCGGCTGCAAATTTACAACCAATTCTTTCAATGTACAACCATTTTTTTGCAATTTTTTGTAACATTCTTAATCTAATAAATACTAACAATTTGAATAAAAGAAAAACGCTAAATTCTTATTGAACTTTTGAATTTAGTATATTTGTTAAACTCAATAATCAACAATTATGGAAAATCAAACTGTATCTTCAAAATCTATTATGCTTAATTATGGTGCAGCTATGGGTGTAGTTTCAATTATACTTGCAGTTGCAGTTTATGCTTTAGGATATACCTACGAGCAACATTGGTCTGTTACTGTTCTTGGAATTTTAATTTCAGTAGCCTTTATTGCTTTAGGTTTAAAAGCTTATAAAGCTGGTAACGGTGGTGAATTAAAATTTGGGCAGGGTCTTAAAACTGGAGTTGGTATCGCTTTGGTTTCAACAGTTATTTATACTATTTATCAAATAGCATTCGTTACTGTTATCGAACCAGAATTTTATAACAACTTATTAGTAATCCAAACTCAAACTTGGGTTGACCAAGGTTTGACTCCTGAGCAAATTGAAGGTGCCGAAGCTATGTTTAAGAAATTTTCAAATCCAGCAATGACAGCAGGGTTTACAATTATTGGAGGAGTGTTTTTTGGTTTTATTATTTCGCTTATAGCAAGTGCTATTATGAAACAATCAAATCAAGAAATTTCAAGTATCTAGAACAAAATATATGAATATATCGATTGTAATTCCTTTACTAAATGAGGAAGAATCGTTAAATGAACTTTATGATTGGATTGCACGTGTCGTGCAATCCAATCATTATTCTTATGAAATCCTATTTATAGACGATGGTAGTACCGACGCTTCATGGACTATTATTGAACAACTATCACAAAAAGATAGCAATGTTAAAGGAATTCGATTTCAATCAAATTACGGTAAATCTCAAGCATTGCATGCGGGGTTTAAAGAAGCACAAGGTGAAGTAGTTATTACTATGGATGCCGATTTGCAAGACAGTCCTGATGAAATACCAGAATTGTATAACCTCATTAAAAATGATGGCTTTGATTTAATCTCTGGTTGGAAAAAGAAACGTTACGATTCTAAAATCAGAAAAAACATTCCTTCTAAATTGTTTAATTGGGCGGCTCGCAAAACTTCTGGATTGCATTTACATGATTTTAATTGTGGTTTAAAGGCCTACCACCATTCCGTTATAAAAAATATCGAAGTATACGGTGAAATGCATCGCTATATACCCGTACTTGCTAAAAACGCAGGGTTTAATAACATTGATGAAAAAGTGGTGATTCATCAAGCGAGAAAATACGGCGTAACAAAATTTGGTATGGACCGATTTATAAACGGATTTTTAGATTTAGTTACTATTTGGTTTCTGTCTAAATTTGGTAAGCGCCCCATGCACTTATTTGGCTTACTAGGTAGTTTAATGTTTTGTGTTGGTTTTCTCTCTGCCATCTACATAGGTGTTACCAAATTATTAAATGTTTTCTACTACAATGATCCATCTCCATTGGTAACAAGCAATCCATTTTTCTACATTGCCCTTACTACAATGGTTATAGGAACTATGTTCTTTTTATCGGGCTTTTTAGGAGAGCTTATTTTACGTACAAAAAATAACGAAGAGCGCTATAAGATTAGCGAAAAGTTAAAGCTATAATTCGAGCGTATCACTTATATTTGCGCTACACATTAATCATACTTAAATATGGACACTATTGCCATTTTAGAAAAAGCAAAACAATGGTTATCTCCAACTTTTGACAAGGAGACTCAAGAAGAAATACAAAACCTAATTGATAACGATCAAGATCAGTTAGCAGATAGATTTTATAAAGACACAGAATTTGGTACTGGTGGTATGCGCGGTATTATGGGTGCCGGAACCAACAGAATCAATAAATATACCTTAGGAAGAGCTACTCAAGGCTTATCAAATTATTTAAACGCGACTTTTACTGAAAAACAAATTAAGGTGGTAATAGCCTATGATTGCCGTCATAACAGTCAAAAATTTGCTAATATTGTTGCTCAGGTTTTTGCCGCTAACGGCATTAAAGCATATGTATTTGAAACTCTACGCCCTACTCCAGAATTGTCTTTTGCAGTACGTCATTTAGATTGTGATGCTGGTATTGTATTAACAGCCTCTCACAACCCACCAGAATACAATGGTTATAAAGTATATTGGAATGATGGCGGACAAATTGTACCGCCGCAGGATGCAGAAATTATAAACGGAGTGAATAGTTTAGATTTTTCTGAAATTAAATATGATGGAGATGAATCTCTAATCGAGACTATTGGTGAAGAAGTTGACAACGCCTTTATTGATGGTGCTGTAAATAATGGTAAAATTCCATCACTTAAGTCCAGAGATGGATTAACAGTGGTATTTACTTCATTACACGGTACTTCAATTATGTCGGTCCCAGAAACACTTAAGAGAGCTGGTTATACAAATGTGCATATAGTTGAAGAGCAACGTGAACCAAATGGAGATTTTCCAACAGTAGCGTCGCCAAATCCAGAAGAGCCTGCTGCTTTAAAAATGGCAACCGATTTAGCTAATAAAGTTGGTGCAGATATTTTAATCGGTACAGATCCTGATTGTGATCGTTTAGGAGTTGCCGTGAGAAATTTAGAAGGAGAAATGACGTTGCTTAATGGAAATCAAACCATGAGTGTTATGACTGATTTCTTGATTAAAAAATGGAAAAACGAAGGCAAATTAAATGACAACCAATTTGTTGGCTCAACAATTGTGTCTTCTGAATTGGTAAATCGTATTGCAGAAGGGTATGGCGTTCAACCAAAAATAAGCTTAACAGGATTTAAATGGATCGCTAAAATGATTCGAGACTTTAGTCATATGGACTTTATTGGTGGTGGTGAAGAGAGTTTTGGATATATGGTTGGTGATTTTGTTCGAGATAAAGATGCTGTAACATCTACACTTTTGGCTTGTGAAATAGCAGCGTGGGCTAAAGAAAATGGTAGTTCTTTCTACCAAGAGTTATTAAACATCTACCAAAGAAATGGATTCTATAAAGAGCACTTAATTTCTATTGTGAAGAAAGGAATGGATGGAGCTGCACAAATCAAACAAATGATGATTGATTTAAGAGAAAGCCCTGTTTTAGAAATTGATGGCGAGCGTGTTGAAACGATTAGTGATTATCAATCATCTGTAAGAAAAAACATGATTACCGGTGAAGAGACTATAATGGATATTCCAAAATCTAATGTGTTGATTTATCAAACTGAATCAGGTACTAGAGTTGCTGCAAGACCCAGTGGAACCGAGCCAAAGATTAAGTTTTATTTTAGTGTAAATGCTTCATTAGAACAGACGGAAGATGCCGCTAAAACAGAACAGGCTCTTGATGCGAAAATCCAGCGCATTATTACTGAAATGAAATTAAGTTAATGACCTATTTTAAGAAGATATTAAGGTATGCAAAACCATATATGCGTTTTGTATGGTTGAATGTAATATTTAATATTCTCTACGCTATTTTTAATGTATTATCAGTGCTTGGGTTTATTCCGGTGCTTGGTATTTTGTTTGGTCAAGAATCTCCAGTACACGAAAAACCAGTTTTTGAAGGTGTTGGTTCTCTGTATGACTACGTTCAAAATTCATTAAACTATACTGTTACAAGTATGATGGAAAGTGGAGGTCATGAAAAAGCATTGCTATTTATTTGCTTGCTTTCATTTAGCCTATTCTTTCTAAAAAATCTATTTAGGTATCTCGCATCTTTTGTACTCGCATTTTTAAGAAATGGGGTTGTGAAAGACTTAAGAGATGGACTTTATCGCAAAGTGGTTGAATTACCAATATCGTATTTTTCAGAGAAACGAAAAGGAGATACAATTGCGAGAATGACTTCTGATGTGCAAGAAGTGGAAGTTTCTTTCTTAACCTCATTAGAAACGGTTGTAAGAGAACCATTAACAATTGTTCTTACTCTAATTTCTATGTTTGCCATTAGTGCAAAACTAACCTTGTTTGTTTTTATATTATTACCTATTTCTGGAATAATAATTTCTAAAATTGGTAAAAAACTAAAGGCTAATTCTCAGCTTGCACAGAAAGAAAACGGTTCCATTTTATCTTTTATTGAAGAAACACTTACAGGTTTAAGGGTTATTAAAGGCTTTAATGCAGAACAACGCATAGAAAGTAAATTTACCAATGCCACTAAAAAATATAGAAACTTAATGACGAGTGTTTTGCATAGAAAAACACTTGCATCTCCTATGAGTGAGTTCTTAGGAGTAACAACAATCATGGCTATTTTATGGTACGGTGGTAAGTTGGTTCTTGGGGAATCAAGTGATTTAACACCAAATGAATTCTTAGGCTATATCGGTTTATTCTATCTGGTCCTTAATCCTGCAAAAGCATTTGCCAACGCCTATTCAAATATTCAAAGAGGCGATGCTTCTGCTGAACGTATATTAGAGGTGCTAGAAACCAAAAACACCATAACAGATACTGTAAATGCCAAATTAAAAGATTCTTTTGAAAATGCTATTGTGTTTGATAATATTTCTTTTAAATACGAAGATGAGTACGTTGTAAAAAACTTCTCCTTAGAAATAAAGAAAGGTGAAACAGTTGCTTTAGTTGGTCAATCTGGTAGTGGTAAATCTACTTTAGCCAATCTTATAACTCGTTTTTATGATGTAAATAAGGGAAGTGTATTGATTGATGGTGAAGACATAAGAAATATAAAAAAGAAATCTTTAAGAGACTTAATGGGAATCGTTACCCAAGATTCTATTTTGTTTAACGATACTATAAAAAACAATATCAATCTTGGGGTAGAACATGCAACCGATCAAGAAATATTAGAGGCAGCCAAAATTGCCAATGCTCACGAATTTATTGAAAAATTATCTGAACAATATTTAACTAATATTGGTGATAGTGGTAATAAATTATCTGGCGGACAGAAACAACGACTTTCAATTGCTAGAGCAGTTCTTAAGAACCCTCCTATAATGGTTCTTGACGAAGCTACTTCTGCACTAGATACTGAAAGTGAGCAATTGGTGCAACAAGCCCTAGACAAGATGATGAAAAATAGAACATCTTTAGTTATTGCGCATAGACTGTCAACTATTCAAAAAGCAGATAAGATTGTGGTTATGAGACAAGGTAAGATTGTAGAGCAAGGTAAACACGAAGAATTGTTGGCATTACAAGGAGAATATCATAAATTAGTGACCATGCAATCACTAGATTAATATGGTAGAAGATCACATTTTAGTAAACGGATTTAAGCATGTTAAACACAAGCACAATTCTTTTGAACAACTAGAAATGATTGAGAGAGCCGAGTCATATCATCGCTGGCTTGACTCTAGAAGATCCGTTAGAGAGTATACTGACAAACCTGTTCCTAAAGCAGTGATTGAGCAACTTTTACTAAGTGCATCTACTGCTCCTTCC
The DNA here is from genome assembly GCF_054661455.1 of Urechidicola sp. KH5. Taxonomy (NCBI): domain Bacteria; kingdom Pseudomonadati; phylum Bacteroidota; class Flavobacteriia; order Flavobacteriales; family Flavobacteriaceae; genus Urechidicola; species Urechidicola sp. KH5. The sequence goes on along the minus strand of NZ_BAAFSW010000004.1, from coordinate 149,977 downwards.
GGAGCTCATAAGCAACCATGGACCTTCTGTGCCGTATCTTCACCGGAAATTAAAACTAAAATAAGAGAAGCTGCAGAAGCCGAAGAAAGAGAATCTTACAGCCATAGAATGAGTGATCGCTGGAAAAAAGATTTAGCACCTCTCGGTACAGATGCAAGCAAACCCTTTCTAGAAATTGCTCCTTGGCTGATCGTTGTATTTAAACGTGTTTATGAATTCGAAAACGGTGTAAAGCATAACAATTATTATGTAAACGAATCTGTTGGAATTGCAAGTGGAATGTTAATTAGTGCCATTCATAATGCAGGTCTTGTAACCCTTACACATACACCTAGCCCTATGAACTTTTTAGGGAAAGTTTTGGATAGACCATCAAATGAACGCCCATTCTTATTGCTTCCTGTAGGATATCCAAAAGAACCTATTTATGTTCCAAGTATTGAACGTAAAGGTATTGAGGATATCAGTGTGTTTTATGAGTAGAAACCCATGGCCTTAATTTGCAAAAACATTTCTACTTTTTTATCCCTAGTTTTTCTGCTTTTTTGAGCATAAAATCATAAGCATCATCGAAATCATTTGCAATTTCACCTTCTAAAATAGCTTCTTTAATTGCATCTTTAATTTGGCCTATTTCTCTACAAGGATTTAAATTAAAAGTCTCCATAATCAATTCACCAGATATTGGTGGTTGAAAATTTCTAACATGGTCACGTTCTTCAACCTCTTTTATCTTTGTTCTAACAATTTCGAAGTTTTTGTGATAGCGTTTAAAACGTTTAGGGTTTTTAGTAGTTATATCTGCTTCGCATAAGGTCATTAAGCTTTCTATATCTTCTCCGGCATCAAATATCAGCCTTCTAACAGCAGAATCTGTAACATCTGATGCTAACACAATTGGTCTCGAACTTAATAGCACCATTTTCTGAACAAATTTCATTTTGTTATTTAATGGCATTCGCAAACGTTTAAAAAGCTTATAAACCATTTTTGAGCCTACAAATTCATGCCCATGAAAGGTCCAACCAATTTTCTTGTCAAACTTTTTGGTTGGGGCCTTGCCAATATCGTGTAACAAAGCAGCCCAACGCAACCAAACATCTTCAGTATTTCTAGATATATTATCTACTACTTCTAACGTATGATAAAAATTATCTTTATGCTTTTGCCCTTCTACCTCCTCTACTCCTTTTAAGGCGATTAATTCAGGTAAAATTTGGTGCAATAAACCCGTTTGTTCCAACAGTAAAAATCCTTTTGAAGGAACTGCTGCTGATAGAATTTTATTTAATTCATCAATAATCCGCTCACGTGTTATAATCTTCAATCTGTCGGAATGCTTTTTAATAGCCTGTAACGATTTTAATTCAATCTCAAAATCTAATTGTGTTGCAAATCGTATCGCACGCATCATTCTTAAAGGATCGTCAGAATAGGTAACTCCAGGTTCTAAAGGTGTTCTTATAACCTTATTTTCTAAATCTGCTAATCCTCCAAACGGATCTAACAACTGTGCCTTAGAAGCACCGTTCAAACCAATAGCAAGTGCATTAATGGTAAAATCTCTACGATTTTGATCGTCTTCTAAAGTACCATCTTCAACCATCGGATTTCTACTATCTTCTGAATAAGATTCTTTTCGAGCTCCAACAAACTCAACTTCAATATCTTCAAATCGCAGCATTGCTGTACCATAGGTTTTAAATACTTGCACCTTCGGATTGTTTGGTAATAATTGTGCAACCTTTTCTGCCAATGCAATACCACTACCTACTGCTACAATGTCTATGTCTTTTGCTGTACCTCGATTTAAAATAAAATCACGAACATAACCTCCAATAACATAGGATTCGATTCCTAAATCATCAGCCGCTGATTCTATATAATTAAAAATTGGATGTGCAATTGCCTTTGCAAAATTCATATGTAGCTATGCTCTTAAAATTTCTATGGTTCCATCTGTTAAGACACGAACAATTCTTGAAGGTTTTGACGTGCTTTTATGGTGGGGCAAATTTACAACATAGTCTACGCTCTCCAAAATAGCAGGTTCAATTTCTTGAAAAGATTTCGCAGTCGGCTGTCCACTAATATTTGCAGATGTTGAAACGATAGCCTTTCCAAAAGTATTTATTAATTCTTGGCAATATTCTGTATATGCGATTCTAATAGCTACAGTTTCATCTTTAGCAATGCATGAAGGTGCGATACCCTTAGGGTTATTATAAATTACAGTTGTTGGTTCTTTAGACTCTTCTAAAAATGAAATTACATTCTGAGGCACTGTTACATAACGCTGTAACATTTCTACCGATGAAACCAATAAAATTAAACTCTTAGAATCAGGTCTTTTTTTAATATTATAAATTTCTTGTACCGCCTCTTCACTTGTCGCATCACAACCAATGCCCCATACCGTGTCTGTTGGATAAACCAACACCTTATTAGACTCTAGAATAGCTAAGCTATTTGCTATTTCTTTTTGAAATTCTCTACTCATTAAATCAGCATAATGTTAATTTAGAAAGGAACTACAAAATAAATTAAAACACAATTGATTTTCAAGAAGTATAATTTAAAAATTATCTTTGCACCTTCAATAAAGGTTATTGAATAGTAAACAATAGGCAAATGAAAGATTTAATAGGAAAAATAAGTGGAGGTCAAGTACCTAATGGCACCGTAAAGGTAAGCGGAGCGAAAAATTCTGCTACTCGATTATTGGCTGCTTCTCTTATTGCTGATGAAAAGGTGGTGTTAGAAAATTTCCCTATAGAATTGGTAGATGCAAATTATAAGTTTGACTTTATTGAAAAATGTGGTGGAAAAGTAGTGGTGAATCGAAATGAAGAAACTGTTCAAATAGATTCTAGTAATTTAAAAGATATTATTCTTGAAGATTATAATTACCCAATTCGAACTACTTACCTATTAGTTCCTGGTCTTATTAAGCGCAATGGAGTAGCAAAAATTCCGTATCCAGGAGGATGTAAAATTGGTAACAGAGGTTACGAATTACACATTATGGTATGGGAAAAATTAGGTGCTAAAGTTGAAGAAAAAGATGATTATATTGAAGTAACCGCTCCAAACGGATTTACAGCTGCAGAAATTGATTTTCCAATTACTACTATTGGAGGTACCGAAACAGCACTGATTTGTGCCTCAATTTCAAAAGGAACAACAAAAATTAAAAATGCCTATATCTCTCCAGAAGTTGAAGACTTAATCAGTTTTTTAATTACACTTGGGGTTAAAATAAATGTAATCGGTAATAGTTTTATTGAGGTAACAGGTAAAGAATATTTAAGAGGTTCTTTGTACCCAATAATGCCCGATAGAATTGAGGCCCTTACTTGGGTTATTTATGGTGCATTAAGTGGAGGTAATATTACGATTCAAGATGTGCCCTTTGATTCTTTAAAAATTCCATTAGTTCATTTATATGAGGCTGGAATTGATTTTTATCGAAATAGAACTAATATCAAAATAACACCAGAGTGTATTCAAAATGGTGTAATTCAACCTTTCGAATTGGCAACTGGTACTCATCCAGGAGTGATTTCTGATATGCAACCTTTTTATGTTTTGTTAGGATTGCATGCTGATGGTATAAGTAGAATTCATGATTACAGATACCCAGAGCGTATAAAATACTGCGCAGAATTAGCCAAAATGTATCCGAATCTTATTAAATGGGAAAGTGGACTAATTACCACTCACGGTAAACATAACTTTACTCCAGTGGCTGCAAATGTTGAATCTACAGATTTAAGAGGTAGTATGGCTTTAGTAATAGCTGCTTTATTAGCCAAAGGTGAAACGACAATTACCAATGTTGAAATGGCTTTAAGAGGCTACAATAAATTAGAAGAAAAACTAAAAGGCTTGGGTATTCATATTCAGATAAGTAATCAATAATATTTTAAACCTCTTAATTAATCAAGGGCATGCAAATTATTGACAACTTCGATTTAACATCCTATAATTCATATAGAATTCAAGCTGCTTGCAAGACTGCCTATTTTCCTGAAACAGAAGCAGATGTTGTTAGTTTTTACAAATTAAAATCACCGTATATTTTAATCGGTTCTGGTCATAATATCATTTTTTCAAAACCATATTATGATAATAACTTTCTAATATTTAACGGCAATTACAATAATTACGAACTTGATTTAGCTAATAATGTAATTATTGCCGAATCGGGTATAACCATGTATGATTTAAGTAAAATTGCTCTTGACAATGATTTAAGTGGATTAGAAATCTTTTACGATATACCAAGTTCTTTAGGTGGAGCAATAGTTATGAATGCTGGTGCGAGTGGCGAAGAAATAAAAGACGTTATTGTTAAAGTTAGATATTTAGATCTAGAAGATTTTTCAATTAAAGAAGTTGCTAAAGAAGATATTGGATTTGAATTTAGAAATAGCTTTTTTCAAAAAAATACAGATAAGGTTGTATTAAAGGCTTGGTTAAAACTAAAATCTGGTAACTCAAATGAAATTAATTCTAAAATGGAATTGATTAAGGAGCAACGATGGAAAAAACAACCAAAGGATTTTCCAAATGCGGGTAGTGTTTTCAAAAGACCTAAAGGATATTTTGTAGGTGCAATTATTGAAGAATTAGGTCTTAAAGGACTCTCAATAGGTGGAGCCAAAATCTCAGAAAAACATGGGGGGATTTATTGTTAATTACAATAATGCTAAAGGACAAGATATTATTGACTTGATTACAATTATCAAACAAAAAGTAAAAGAAACTTACAATCTAGAATTAGAAGTAGAACAAAGGATTATTTAAATTTCTAATCGTTTCTCAATCCAATTTATAATGTATTCTTGGGTTTTGGAATCTGCCATTTCAAGACTTTGAAAACAGGTAAATAATTTGGAATTGCTTTTTTCAAACCGCTTTAGTTTTCGCTTTACACGTTTTAATTTTCTATACGATTGAAAATAAGTCAACTGTAGATTTTTTTTAATAATGGCAGTACCACTCTTAACTTCTAAATGCACACCTAAAGAAGAAACTATAAATTGATCTTTACTCCTAAAACGATACTTTATATTATTTATTAGTACTTCAGGATTTTGCTCAAAAAAAGAATCTATGGTAGATTTTCTAAGTGCTACTGGAGTATGATTTAGTTTCACATACTTGTTTAACCCTACAACCTTTGCCCCAGTTTGCTGTGCCTTTTTAGTCCCTTCTTTTACAACTTTTGGTCGAATCTTAAACAATGGAGCAACTTTTAAATATACTTTTCTAGCTTTTCTATTTTCATAAAACTCAGCCCATTTACCACGATAAATTGGTTTACCTTCTACAAAGAAATCGGTTACTTGAGTTTCTTTCATTAAAAAGAAATCGTCATTAAAAAATATAAAGTGTTCCGCAAGTCCTTTTATTCTCGTTAGCATTGGACCTATAGATCTAGAATTAAAAGTTGGCAAATATGACTCGAAGTCAGTAAATATTTCTTTGTGATCTACTAACCTAAGTTTTTTACCTTTTTTTTCTGCTAGTGCCTGAAGTTCACTAAAGTTTGGTGGTGTTTGGTTATCAGTAACAACAAATATGTTGCGAATAAATGGTGCAAATTTTATGATTGATTGTATACAATACACAATCTCATCAATAGACTGAAATCTAACTGTTTCTTTCTTATTAGACCAGTCTATTTTCTTCTCTAAATACGGATTGATTTTACGTTGCCATTGCTCATCATTACCATCCACCCAGGTAATTACTGCATCTACGTTTATATGATTAGAATTAAATGGCATGTCAAATCATTGAAGATTCTTTTTTAACGACCACAATTTAATATATCTTGTTAACACGCCATAAGCCTGTGTAGATGCCAACACAAACCCCGGAAAACCGTCTAAAAAACCTCTTCGAATAATATAATGAATAAAAAACCTTGCCGGAGGTTTTATACCAACATGGTAAAAATTAACTGCGCGACCTTCACCTAACAATCGTTTTGCTCTTAAGGCTGCGTAATGGTTTAATTTCGCTATATAATGGTCAAATCCACGATACGAAAAGTGTTCGAGTTTATTCTTGCAAAATCCAACGTCGCCATTTGCCTTAATTACTTCATGTACCAAATTCCCATTATATCTACAGAAGTTTCTATTGAATAATCGAATTACCTTATCACGTTCCCAACCTCCATGATTGATCTTTCTTCCGATAAAGTAAAATGTTCGATACACAAAAAAACCAACTTTATCAGTAGACGATAAATCTAATGCTTCTAACTCTGCTCTCAAGTCATCAGTAACACGCTCATCTGCATCTAAAACATAAATCCAATCATTACTTGCCCGATCAATCGCAAAATTTTTCTGGGTAGAAAAATCATCAAACACGCGCTGTATAGTTTTAACACCTGCTTTTTTAGCAAGGGCAAATGTATTGTCTGTACTATACGAATCAATAACAATTACCTCATCAGCAAAAGCCACTGATTTTATGGCAGCTTCAATGTTATCTTCTTCGTTAAAGGTTGGTATGATTGCGGTTATTCTCAAACGAATTTTGTTTTATACAGCTACGTTATTCTCTCTTAACGCATCGTTTAAAGATGTTTTCTTATCAGTACTTTCTTTACGCTTGCCAATAATTAAAGCACAAGGAACTTGGTACTCACCAGCTGCAAACTTTTTTGTATAACTACCAGGAATCACCACAGATCTTTCAGGCACTCTTCCCTTCATCTCAACAGGTTCATCACCAGTTACATCAATAATTTTAGTACTCATTGTCAAAACAACATTGGCTCCAAGAACAGCTTCTTTCTCAACATGTACACCTTCTACTACAATACATCTAGAACCAACAAAAACATTGTCTTCTATTATTACGGGCGCAGCTTGTAACGGCTCTAGAACACCACCAATTCCAACACCACCACTCAAATGAACATTTTTTCCAATTTGAGCACAACTACCAACAGTGGCCCAAGTATCTACCATAGTACCTTCATCTACATAGGCTCCAATATTCACATAACTTGGCATTAATATAGTACCAGAAGAAATGTAAGACCCGTGTCTTGCAACTGCATGAGGTACAACACGAATACCTCTTTCGGCATAATTTCTTTTTAACGGAATTTTATCGTGATACTCAAAAATACCAACTTCAAAAGTTTCCATTTTCTGAATAGGAAAATATAGCACAACAGCTTTTTTAACCCATTCGTTTACTTGCCACCCATCAGCCACTGGTTCTGCAACTCTTAAGGTGCCTTTATCTAATAAATCAACAACTTTTCTTATAGCATCTTGCGTAGTTTCTTCTTTTAGTAACGCTCTATCTTCCCAAGCGTTTTCAATAATTTGTTGTAATTCTGTCATCTCATTTTTTATTAGCAGAGCAAAGATAACCAACCCAATAAATTATTGGGTAAAAATGTACTTTTTATTTATATGCTTATTTTTGTCGCAACTTTAAAAAGAAACATGGCTCGAATTTTAGCGTTTGATTACGGAACAGTTAGAACAGGTATAGCGGTAACGGATCCAATGCAAATTATTGCTTCTGGATTGGCTACTGTTTCTACTAAAGATATTTTTAAGTTTATTACGAAGTATTTACAATCTGAGCCAGTAGAATTATTTGTCGTGGGACAACCCAAACAAATGGATTATACAGATAGTCAAAGTGCGGACGCTATTGCAACATTTATTTCTAAATTAAATTCGACTTATTCAAAAATTCCAGTGGTTAAAGTAGACGAGCGATTTACATCAAAAATGGCGTTTGATACTATGCTATCAAGCGGACTAAAGAAAAAGCATCGTCAAAATAAAGGCTTAATAGATGAAATAAGTGCCACCATTATTTTGCAAACCTATTTAGATCAGAAACCTATTTAGTAATTATAAAATCAAATCTGTAATGTGCATAAGGCAATTCGGAAGGCTGTTCTAAATAAGTCCCATTAACTCCTAATTTAGTACAAATCAATTCGAGTTCAGAACGTTTCCAAAATTTACCCATATTATTTTTCCGCTGTAGTTGCTGTTTTAAAAATCGTGCTTTTTTAATAGGGGTATCATAGAAATGGAATAACTTATCTTTATTAGTAATATCTCCAATAAAAATTACTCCTCCAGGTTTAAGAACAGTTAATAATTGCTTTATTAAACGAGCACCGCCTCTTTTCTTAGTAAAGTATTGCAACGAAAATTGTAAGTAAATTTTATCAAAGGATTTGCCTTCTAATACAGAATGCAACTCTAACGCTGAACCCAAAATATATTGAGAGTTCTTTTGTTTACTCTTAAGTTTAGCCACATTTAATAATGCCTCAGATTGATCTACCCCTACTATGCCATGGCATTTTTTTGCAATAGCCTCAGTTAAAATTCCATTACCACAACAAACATCAAGCACCTCATCTATTTTAGAAATGTTTAAATTTCTAATGATGTGATTAATGGTTAGCTCCGTACTTTTCGCATCTTTCCGCTGCACCTGAGCTATTAAATCCCCTCCCTGTTTTGAGGCGTGATCATTCCAATATTTTTTCCAATTCATTTGTGAGGCATTATTCAATCAAAACTACTAAAATTAATGGCATTTATTATATTTTTGCATTTTTAAAATGTTAAACAAATGGTCCTACCAATAATCGCATATGGCGATCCAGTTTTACGCAAAGTTGCAAAAGATATAACCCCAGAATACCCAGGGTTAGAGCAACTTCTTGAAAACATGAAAGAAACCATGAAAAATGCACATGGAGTTGGTTTAGCTGCCCCTCAAATTGGAAAAGCAATTCGCATATTTTTGGTTGATACAAGACCATTTGCAGAAGATGATGATTTAGATGCTGAAGAGCAAGAATTCTTAAGCACTTATAACAAAGTTTTTATCAATGCCAAAATTTTAGAAGAAACTGGTGATGAGTGGGCCTTTAGTGAGGGGTGTTTAAGTATACCAGATGTAAGAGAAGATGTTTTTAGAAATGAAACATTGACAATAGAATATTACGATGAAAAATTTGAAAAGCATACTGAAACGCTTTCTGGTCTTGCTGCTCGTGTGGTACAGCATGAATACGACCATATTGAAGGCGTATTATTTACAGACAAGTTATCATCGTTAAAAAAGAGATTAATTAAAAAGAAATTAGATAATATTTCAAAAGGTAAAATCAATCCAGAATACCGAATGAAATTTTATAACGTGAAGAAACGATAATATGAAATTAGAAGAAATTATTGCTGTTACTGGCAAACCAGGTTTATATAAGATTGTTGCACAATCTAACTCAAGTGTGATTGTGGAATCAATGCAAGACAACAAACGTTTTCCAATTACTGCTACGCATAATATTAGTGTTTTAGACAATATTGCAATCTATACGTTCGAAGAAGAGGTACCTTTAAAATTAGTATTTAAAGCGATTGCAGAGAAAGAAGAAGGCAAAGAAACTATTAGCCACAAAGAAAGTGCAAAAAAACTTGAAGCTTTCTTTGCTGAAGTGCTACCAAACTACGATGAAGAACGTGTGTACGCATCTAACATTAAAAAAGTTGTTCAGTGGTATAACATCTTAGTAAAAAATGGGTTTGATTTCTCTACCATTACAGAAGATGACGAAGGAACTGAAACGTCTGAAGCATAAATGAATTCTAGAGCCCAACAACTGCAGGCAATTGATAGACTGCTCACCATAATGGATGAGTTGCGCGAGCAGTGCCCTTGGGACAAGAAACAAACCATACAAACATTGCGTCACCTTACCATAGAGGAGACTTATGAGCTAGGTGACGCGATATTAGATAATGACCTAGAAGAAGTAAAAAAAGAATTAGGTGATTTATTACTTCATATTATTTTCTACTCAAAAATTGGTTCTGAAACCAACGATTTTGACATTGCCGACGTAGCTAATTCCATTTCAGATAAACTTATTCATCGCCACCCACATATCTATGGAGACATTGATGTAAAGGATGAAGAAGAGGTGAAACAAAATTGGGAAAAACTAAAACTAAAAGAAGGTAAAAAATCTGTTTTAGAGGGTGTTCCAAAATCACTCCCCGCTATGGTAAAAGCCAATCGTGTGCAAGACAAGGTTGCAGGAGTTGGGTTTGATTGGGAGCAACCAGAACAAGTTTGGGAAAAAGTTCAAGAAGAATTAGCAGAACTTAATGACGAAATTAAAAGCGGCAATCAAGATGCCATAGAAAGTGAATTTGGCGATGTGCTTTTTTCTATGGTGAATTATGCTCGTTTTATTAAAGTTAATCCAGAGGATGCTTTAGAAAGAACCAATAAGAAATTTATAAAGCGTTTTCAATATTTAGAGCAAGCAGCTAAAAACGAAGGTAAATCTTTACACAACATGTCTTTGGATGAAATGGATGTTTATTGGGAAAAAGCAAAGACTTTTTTCAAATAGCATTTCTTTATTTGGTTCTTTAATTTTTCTAACTTTATTTCAACAGAAAGTAATGAAAATTGATGCCAACTCACAAGAAGAATACATTTCTAAAATTCCAGAAGACCGAATTCCGCATTTTAAAGAACTACGCCGTACAATTTTAGATAATATCCCAAATGGATTTCAAGAGGTAATGAGTTACGGCATGATTGGTTATGTAGTACCCAAAAGTATTTATCCAGCAGGATATCACTGTACTCCAGAATTACCGCTACTTTTTGCCAATATTGCATCTCAAAAGAATTTTATTGCACTGTATCATGCTGGTATTTATGCTAGTCCTGAAATTTTAGAATGGTTTGTAATTGAATATCCTAAACATTGTAAGCGTAAATTAGATATGGGTAAAAGTTGTATACGTTTTAAAAAAGCAGAAGAAATTTCTTTTGATTTAATCGCACAACTAATGCAAAAATTTACTGTTGAAGATTGGATTACTTTATATGAAAAGAATATAAAGCGATAATTTTAGATCAAAGTTTTTTAAACTCATATGCTTTTTTTACTAAGGTATCTACAAACAGAAATTTATTTTCAGTCTTTAGCAATTCATAATTTATCATTTGCCCTTCGCAATAATCAAAAAATAGAAATTTCTTTTCTATAGGAATCTCTAATGTCTGAAGTAAAAATTCATCATTAAAGTATTCATTTGTCTCAAAGAGCGCATATAAATCGTCAAAACTTATAGGTACAAATACTTTAGTTACTCTTTTTTTCTTTACGAATAATCCAGCAACAAATTTTCCAATCATAATAAAATCGATTCCACCTGATGGAGATTTACCATATTTATACGGATGCTTTTTTATATCCTCTTTAATTATTTCGTTTAAGGCACTCGTATATTCTTCGGTGTTAAAGTCATTTTTATAAGCACCATCAACAGTTACTTCATCTAATTGATTCATACTTTCCTTTAATTGAATTACTTGAATTTCTTTTAAATGATGCTTTTGAACTGTTAGATATTGGATTTCATAAAAGCTAGATCTAAATACAATAGAATCATTTATTTGTGCAATAATGCTAAAATTTCCTTGTTCATTTGAATAGATTGTTTTTCTTTTAGAGAGATTTGTAACCTCTATAAAAGGCGCCACTCCAGTATCTGTATATATTTTACCAATCAACTTTTCTTGAGCCATTAGCTGTATTGATAGCAAGAAGAACAGAAATAAAAAAAGTTTACTCATAAATTGATTAGAACATCGTAACGAATGTATTTAAATACCTTAAACAACATTTATAACAAACTCATAAATAAACCTTAAAGAACGTTAATGTGTTCGTTACACATAAAAAAAGGAGATCAATTTGATCTCCTTTCTATTAAAACTTTATTGCTCCTTTTACTTTTTGCTTGAGCAGCGCAATATCAATTACTTCACTCATCTCGGTAACGTAATGAAACTTCACTCCTTTTAAATATTTCTGATTAATCTCATCTACATCCTTCTTATTGTCTACACATAAAATTATTTCTTTAATATTTGCTCTTTTAGCAGCTAAGATTTTCTCTTTAATTCCACCAACTGGCAATACCTTTCCTCTCAAAGTAATTTCACCAGACATGGCCAATTTAGATTTAACTTTTCGCTGGGTAAATACAGAAACTAGAGAAGTTAACATTGTGATACCTGCACTTGGTCCATCCTTTGGAGTCGCTCCTTCTGGAACATGTATATGTACTTTATACTCGCCAAAAACTTTTGGATCTATACCAAAGGTATCAGCATGTGCTTTAATATATTCTAATGCAATTGTTGCTGATTCTTTCATTACAGTGCCTAGATTACCTGTAATAGACAATCCTTTACCCTTAGAGACCAAAGATTCTATGAATAAAATATCACCTCCTACACGTGTCCAAGCCAAACCTGTAACAACACCTGCAACATCATTATTTTCATATTTATCACGCTCTAAATGCGAAACTCCTAAAACTTTTTCAACAGTTTCTTTAGACACCTCAATATCATACTCCTCTTCCATTGCAATAGATTTGGCAGCATAACGAACCATTTTAGCAACTTGCTTATCAAGTCCTCTAACACCAGATTCACGCGTATACCCCTCTACAATCTTTTCTATTTGAGGTTTATTAAGCTTTAAATGTTCCTTTGTAAGTCCATGCTCTTTTAACTGCTTTGGCAACAAATGCTTTCTCGCAATTTCAACTTTCTCTTCAATGGTATAACCACTTACATTAATGATTTCCATACGATCTCTTAAGGCCCATGGAATAGTAGATAATGTGTTTGCGGTGGCAACAAATAAAATCTTAGAAAGGTCGTAACCTAATTCTAAATAATTATCATAAAACTCGCTATTTTGAGCTGGATCTAAAACTTCTAACATTGCTGCAGAAGGGTCACCATTATGCGAATTTGATGCTAACTTGTCTATTTCATCTAATACAAATACTGGATTTGAAGTTCCTGCCTTTTTAAGACTTTGCAGCAAACGCCCTGGCATTGCGCCAATATAGGTTTTACGGTGTCCTCTAATCTCTGCCTCATCTCGCAATCCACCTAAACTCATTCGCACATACTCTCTACCTAAAGATTCCGCTATAGATTTACCTAAAGATGTTTTTCCAACTCCTGGAGGACCATGTAAACAAATAATTGGTGATTTCATATCGCCCTTTAGCTTTAATACAGCTAAATGTTCAATAATACGCTCCTTCACTTTTTCAAGACCAAAATGATCTCTATCTAAAATCTTTTGCGCTCTTTTTAAATCGAATTGGTCTTGTGAATACTCATTCCAAGGTAACTCAATCATTAAATCTAAATAATTGCGCTGTACAGAATATTCTGCGACCTGAGGATTCATACGTTGCAGTCTTCCTATTTCTTTATCAAATTTTTCTGCTACCTCTTTCGGCCACTTTTTAGATTTTGATTTTTCTTTTAGCTCTTGTAATTCCTCATCATAAGAAACTCCACCTAACTCTTCTTGAATCGTTTTTAATTGTTGATTCAGGTAGTACTCACGTTGTTGCTGATCCATATCAGAACGCGTTTTATTTTGAATATCATGACGCAATTCTAGCTTTTGCATTTCTTTAGTCATGTATTTTAAGGTCAACAAAGCACGTTCTTTTAGATTATTCTCGTTTAACAAGGCTTGCTTCTCGTTTACTTCTAAATTCATATTAGAAGCAACAAAATTCACTAAGAAAGCGCTACTCTCAATATTCTTAATTGCAAAAGAAGCCTCCGAAGGAAGATTCGGGTGAATCTTAATGATTTTTAAGGCCATCGATTTTATAGAATCGATAATCGCTTCAAATTCTTGTTCTTTAACTTGACTTCTATCTTCGTCAACATTTTTTGTTGTTGCTCTTAAATAAGGTTGTTCTTGTGTTATTCTATCTAATTCAAAACGCTTCGTACCTTGAATGATAACCGTTGTGTTACCATCAGGCATTTTTAACATTTTCAAAATTCTAGCAACTGTACCAACTCTATTAATATCTTCAATCCCCGGACTCTCAACTAACTCGTCTTTTTGAGCAACTACCCCCATTATTTTATTACCTCCATTGGCATCTTTAATTAATTGAATAGATGCATCTCTACCCGCAGTAATAGGAATTACCACACCAGGAAATAGAACCGTATTTCTCAACGGAAGAATCGATAATTCTTCTGGTATACTTTCTCTATTTATTGCTTCTTCGTCTTCAGGAGTCATTAATGGTATTAACTCAGAATCTCCTTCAAACATTTGTTGTAATGACAGATTGTCAATTTTTATGAATTTCGTATCGCTCATATTTATTTAGGGTCATTTTGTCACAATTATCAGTAACTCAAACACTGCACAAAAGTACTCCTATTTACTAACTTACTGATAACGTGCATATTTAAACACAATTAAGGTTTATCTCTGTTATTATTTGACAAGAGTTATGCCAACGTAAACAGTACGTGTTTTTAGGATGAATATTTTCTATCTCTATAATTCAAAATAGGTTTCTCAAACAATCTATAGAGTAACTCAGATAAAACTAAAGTAGCTGATACAAAGATAAATGACCAGAAACATCTTTCATAGAAGTGTAAAAAACGAGAGTCATAAAATTTTTCTATACTCAATAGAACTATGGAATAATTTATGAGATAAACTGCATAAGATCTCAAGCTGAGATATGAAACTAATTTTGAAAATACACCGTTAAAATGAATCGAGGTAAGATATGGAAACATTAGACCAAAACTAATAATAACCATATGCAAGTAGATAAAAACATAAAACCACAGAGCTGACTCCGGCAATAAATTATTTAGGGCAATAATAGCATGAGCTAGTATAAATATGATTAATCCTAAAACAAAAAACACACCCTTAAACCTCTTAAAAAAATGTGGAAATGCTCGAACAAAATATATAAGTATAAATCCAATATAAATAGCATCTAATCTGAATAATACAACCTTTCTAAAAGTTCTACTCCAAGCTTTATAAGATTCTACCTCAACAATATAATAATAGTAAACTTTAAAAAATTGTAGAATGAATATGACAACTAATGTAGTATATAAAAACAATTGAGACCTATTATTTTTTTTAAAATACTTAATAACAGCATACAACAATAATGGTAAAAATAAGTAGGCATATTCCTCTATTGATAAGCTCCAAGCCTCTGTAAAAAAATTAGGGTGAGCATGTTCAAAATTTTGAAGAAAGATAAAATAATACCCAAGTTGATCCGGCAATTTTTTACATACTAAGAAATAAATAAAAATATTAACAAATAGAATAAAAAAATAATTAGGTAATGTTCGAAACCAACGTCTTTTCCAGAAATTTAATAGATCGTTAAAACTGGTTTTATTTTGTTCTATATTTTTCAATATAATCCCACCAATTAGATATCCACTTAACACAAAAAATAGATCAACTCCTAAAGCTCCTAAAACTCTTAAAAAAGTAACTAATGAACTTTCAGACTCAGGAAATAACAAAAAACTAAGATGTGAAATAACAACCAAAGTAATTGCACTTGCTCTTATTAAATCTAAACCAAAATTTCTATTATTACTATAATTCAAAAGGCAATGAAAAAATTTTAATTAACAAATTAACTGAAATTAATTTATATAGCCACATCAATTAATATGATGTATTTTTAGATAATTTTTAAAATTCTTTAACTAAAACTGTAACAGTTTAACAGCTGCCATGTCTTTTTAACAGAAACGATTCATTGCAACATACCGAACAACATATTAGAACACTTTTGCAGAAATGTGAAAGAGGAGAGCAAAGTGCTCAATTGGAGATTTATAAGCGTTATTATAGAGCAATGTATAATACAGCACTTAGAATTCTAAACAACAGCTTTGATGCTGAAGATATGATGCAGGAATCGTTTTTAATTGCATTTACCAAATTGAGCACTTTTAAAGGAGAAGTAACCTTTGGCTCATGGTTAAAACGAATTGTGATAAACAAATGTTTAACACAACTTAAAAAGAATAAACGCTTTGAAGAAGTAAAACTAGAAGTAGTAGCCTCTAATAATACAGAAGAAAATCAAAATTATTCTAATGTAGCAACTGAGGTAGTTTTGAAAAAGATAAGCGAATTAAAAGACAATTACAGAGTGGCATTAACACTTCATTTAATAGAAGGATACGACCACGAAGAAATTTCTGAAATTATGCAAATCTCAAATCAAAATAGCAGAACTACTATTTCTAGAGCAAAAGAAAAATTGAGAAAGATAGTATTGAGTGAAATAACATTAAACTAAAAAGTAGCAAATGAAAGAAAATTTTACACAACTTTTTGATCGCGACTTTGATGTGCATGAACCATCTGAAAACCATTTAAAAAAGTTTGAAGCTCGTTTAAAAGCCCAACATCAACCTGCAAGCAAGAAACCATGGTCTTGGATAGGTATTGCGGCCTCAATTGTATTATTACTTGGGGTATGGCTTGGGCAAAACATACAAACTGGTAATGGATTAGAATTAGCAGATATATCTCCTCAGATGGAAGAAACACAAGTTTATTTTGCTTCACTTATTAGTACTGAAATCGAAAAAATCAACAGTCAAAAAACACCAGAAAATCAAAAAATTATTGATGATGCTTTTAAAAGATTAGAGCATTTAGAATTGCAATATGTAAACTTAACAATTGAATTAAAAAATAGTGATAGTGACAAACGTGTAATTTTTGCAATGGTTTCAAATTTTCAGCAACGTGTAGAAGTATTGCAAAACGTAATAGAACAGTTAAACGAATTAGACCTTATTAAAACAACAGATCATGAAACAGTATTATAAGATATTATTTCTATTCCTTTTACTACCAACAATTGCTGTGGCAAATAGTTGGAGAGGAAAACATACAAAGACAAAAACAATCACGAAAGAATTTAATGTAAGTGCTAATGCTGATGTTATTTTAGATAATAGATATGGTAGCATTGACATTACTACATGGAACCAAAATAAGGTTGCCTTAGAGATTAAAGTAAAAACAAATAGTAATAATGAACAGAAAGCCCAAGATAGATTAGATGATATTCAAATTTTAGTGAGCGGATCAAATAGCGAAGTGTCTGCTAAAACTCAAATTGGAAAGAACAACAATTCTTGGGGTTGGTTTAAAGGAAACAACAGTGTAAACATAGACATTGAATACATTGTTAAAATGCCTAAATCAAACAACCTTGATGTAGATATGGACTATGGAGATGTAATGATAAGTGATGTAGATGGTGAAGTATCAGTGAATTTAGATTACGGCAAATTAATCGCGGGTAACTTACCAAATAATGGGAATAGCATAAACCTTGATTACTCGAGAGGATCATCGGTTGAAACTATGGGAAATGTTACCATTAATATCGATTATTCTTCAATTGATATTACTTCAGCTGGTGATGTAGACTTAAACACAGATTACAGTGACACTAGTATAGATAACGCGAGTAATGTAAAATTCAATTCTGATTATGGTAGTATAAAATTAGGAATCGTAAACTCTTTTGAAGGAAGTAGTGACTACGTAGCTCTAAAAGCAGATAAGATTTTAGAAAATCTAGTAGTTGATGCAGACTATGGAAGTTTAAAAATTGGTGAATTGGGTCCAAACTTTAAAAAGGTTAGTGTTACTACAGATTATCTTGGCGTAAAACTTGGAGTACCTGCAAGCAGTTCTTTTAAATACCAATTAGAAAGTAAATACGGTGGGATTTCGGTACCAGATGGGGTTAACAATATAAAACAAATAGAAAAGTCTACAAGTAAATATTTCGAAGGGGATTACAACGGTAGTAATGGAAATATTTATATAAAAACTTCTTACGGAAGTATAAAAATCTATAAAATCTAAATAATCATTTGCCATGAAAAACTTAAAAACAATTTTAATTTGCTTTTTAGCAATTGCAACAACACAATCATTTGCCTTTGATAGAAAGATAAAAGGAAACGGAAACGTAGTAACTATTAATAGAACAACAGAAGAATATGATACAGTTGCTGCTGGAGGATCTTTTGACGTAGAACTTGTTAAAGGCTCTGAAGGAAATCTTACCATTCAAGTTGAGGAAAATTTAGCTGAATATTTAGTTACAGAAGTAAAAAAAGGTGCCCTTAAAATTAAGTGGAAAAAAGGATACAGCATTCGACATAAAAAAAGTGTAAAAGTTATCGTACCAATTGAAAGTATTAATGGAGTATCTCTCGCAGGCAGTGGTCAAATCACTTCTACTACAACCATTAAAACAAATGATTTTGGGATAGCCCTTGCTGGTAGTGGAGACATTGTTTTAGAGGTGAATGCCACCTCATTAAAAGCGAGTATAGCTGGAAGTGGTGATCTAGAACTTACTGGATCTTCAACAAGTACAGTTTGCTCTATTGCAGGTAGTGGTAGCTTTGATGGCTATGAGTATGAAGCTGGAGATTTAGAAGCTAAAATTTCAGGAAGCGGTAATATCAAAGCAACAGTTAATGGAGACTTAAATGCTAGTATAGCCGGATCTGGAAATGTAAAATACAAAGGAAATCCAACCACTCAGAAGGTTAAGGTTAGTGGCTCTGGAAACATTTCTAAAATTTAAAAGAACACAACTACGCCAAACTTAAAAAGGGAACTTTCTTAAATGAAGTTCCCTTTTTTATTTATTGAAAGTTTCTGTATTTATCTGTAATCTCAAAAACGTGATTTAGAATAGCCTCTTCATGATCATCAAATTCAAAACCTTTACGATCCATAACGGCTGATGCAACTTCGTTCACCTTGTTCATTTTGAAAGTCGTAAAACCTGCACTTCCTCCCCACGCAAAAGAAGGGACAAAATTTCTAGGAAAACCTGCTCCAAATATATTAGCACTAACACCAATAACTGTTCCTGTATTAAACATGGTATTGATACCGCACTTAGAATGATCTCCCATCATTAATCCGCAAAACTGCAATCCGGTTTTTGCAAATCGCTCTGTTTCATAACTCCACATGCGTACTTCTAGGTAATTATTTTTAAGATTCGAATTATTAGTATCTGCACCTAAATTACACCACTCACCAATAACAGCATTTCCTAAATAACCATCATGGCCTTTATTAGAATTAGCAAACATGACTGAGTTATTTACCTCTCCTCCTATCTTACAATTAGGTCCAATGGTTGTGCCTCCATAAATTTTAGCGCCCATTTTTATAACACCTTTATCACCTAAAGCAAAAGGACCTCTAATTGCAGCATTTTCAAGTACTACTGCATCTTTACCAATATAAATGGGACCTTGAGTTGCATTCAAAATAGCCACTGTTAATTCTACTCCTTCTTCTACAAAAATATCTTGCTTGTTAAAACAGGTAACTGTATCCGGTATATCTGCCGATTTTCTACCTTCGGTTAAAAACTCAAAATCCTCACGTATCGCAGCATAATTAAAACTGAATATATCCCAAGTATTTTTCAATTGCATAAGTTCTCCCTCATACAACACTTTTACATATTCATCAAAATTCTCATTTTCCTGTGTATCTGTCGCATAAAAAGCAACAACTACTTCTCCAAAAACGATGACCTCATTTTCTTTTAAAGCTTTTACTTTATCTACCAAATCCGAAGTAGGAACAAAAGAAGCATTAATCATAATATTTGCCTCTAATTCTATCATTGGATATTTATCTCCTAAATAATCTTCTGTAAGAGTTGCAGTAGTAAGACCTAGTCTTTTCTCCCATTTTTCTCGAATTGTTAAAATACCAACTCTAATATCTGCAACAGGTCTGGTATATGTAAATGGCAACAATGCGTTTCGTGTTTCACCATCATACAAAATGTAGTTCATAAAAGTACTTTTTCTTGCGCAAAGATAGTAGATATCCCACCTTGTACAAAGAATTAATATAAGCTAAGAATTAGGTTTTTAAAAAACTCTTGATAAGTTAAAACCTAAATAAATATCTCCTTCAGACCAATCTCCTGTTGCATTTGTCAAAAATCCCGCGTCATACATGGGTTGTGCATTGGTTAAATGCAATTGAAATACATGACCTCCAGTTTCAATATCAACACCTAAAGACAGTGGGTTCCTAAATGGACTATTTGAAGCTCTATTAAAATGGTATGCATAGTCCATATTTATACTCACATACTTACTTATTTTATATCTACCTCCAGCACCTAAGGCGAATTGTGTATTCTCCTGTAAATCATTTTCCACAAAATTTTCATGAAACAAAATTGGTGAAATTTGCAATGATAGTTTATCAGTAAATTTTCTAGAGATCAATGCTTCCGTCAAATAGGTCAGTCGATGTTTAAATTCGAAATCTGTAAATTGATCTTCATCAAAAGCAGTATTTGCTGCAACACTACTAAATCCAACAATGGTAAAAGGAAAGCCACCCTTTTCTTGCTGAACAAACCTATATTTAAAAGCTAAATCATATACTTTATTGTACGAACTTCTCGAAAAACCCACATTAAACCAATCTGCGAAGCTGTATATTAAACTAAATCTAATAGATGAGGTATCTAAGCCAAAAAATTCATCTAAACCTCCTTTTATTGAGCCGAAGCGATGCGCAATAATAAAAAAGAAATCTTTTTCGGCAACAAGTTTTGTTGATTCTATATTAACTATTTTAAGCCCTTTAAATGCTGAAGTGACGGTACTATCTACCTCAATTTCTGATTCTAGTTCATCTAACAAATCTTCTTGGGCGAATGATTTAAATGACAATGCTAAACAAAACAATAGCATTAGTAGGGTTAGTCTACGCATGTGCACAAATAATTGACAATATTAAATTATTGAATGATTACTGATTTACTATGACTTTTACCTTCAGAACTCAAACGAACTAAGTACATACCACTCGTTAAATTATCCGTAGGCACACTGTTATCAACTCTACTAATCAATTTCTGTTGCACTTTTGTACCCAGATAATTGTAAATTTCTACCTCTGCATTTTGAAAACCTTGAGGAAGACCAATATTGATAAAGTTTCGGGCTGGATTAGGATACATCGTAAATTGCGCTAATTCAAAAGTGTCTGTTGACAAAAGAGGAGAGAAAGAATTACTTGCAGCTACTCCTTTATTGGAAAAACCATGGTAACCAACGCTTAAACTACTTGAACTTCCTCTTGCCCATGCCAAATCTATTGAAGTATCAGAATTTGAAAATTCAAAATCGTTTGCATCAGAACCAGTCAAACCTCTAGTTGCTACTATGGTTCTTATACCTCCTGAAATATTATTAGAAATCAAACTCCAATCATTCGTATCATTTACTGGGCCACCTCCTCCAATATAACCATCTTCTAAACCTGTACTGGTATAATAAAGTAAATCTGAATTAGACCCCATAACATTTGAAGATGTTGGTGCACCAATAGCAAGTGCAAACCATCTGTCACTTGGACCAGTTAAAGTTACAGTAACCATGGTTGATGAAACTTCAATCTTTGCCGTCATTTCAAGCCCAGAATCTGAAGAGAGTACAATATCTCCCGTACCTATAGTCTGACCAAACGTTATACTTGTAATAAAGAGCATATTACAAATAAGTATGTATGTAATTTTTTTCATAAGCTTAAATTTTAAGTAGTTTTAGTAATTCGTTATTGTTTGTGTTTTTGACATAATCATATGGTGTTTGACCTCTAATGTCTTTTATGGTAAGATCTGCACCCGCATTAACTAATAAAGAAACCATTTCTTTATTCTTTATAAAAGCCGCATAATGTAGGGCAGACATTCCTGTATTTTCTACCTCGTTCACTTTGGCTTTAGCTTCAATTAATAATTTTGCAATATCAACATCTCCCTTAAATACGGCCGCCATTAAAGCAGTACCATTAGAACTCAGGCTATTTACATTAACATTTTTTTCTATTAAAAACGTAACTATTTCTTTATTACCATTATAGGCAGCTAAGATTAAAGGTGTAAACCCTTCTTTATTTGGTTTTGAAATAACACTTGAATCTGCCTCATATAAGACTTGTATATCATCTATGGAACCATGACGACAAATATCATATATATTGTATTGGCCAAAAGTTGTAGTAGTAAAAAGTATAATACTACATACGAAAAGAGATTTTATTTTTTGAGGATTTGACATTGATCAACTTTTACTTGTTCCAATAATTCATCAAAACCTATGCACCTCCCCTTAATCATGACTGAATCATTTAAATTTATAGTCGAAACTATTGTATCAAATGTACAAAAAATAACGTTATCAAGGGTTATTTCACTAACTGTTAATTCTGTAATTTTACCTGTCACAAGAATAGTCTTGTCTAAATAATTAACATTTGCTTTGCTATAGTTAAAAACAAATGCATCTTTTAATTGAGTACCTCCAATAATTATATCAGTAGATTCAGATGAAATATCACGATGATCTTTATAGATGTATTGATACAGCCCAAATAAAGAAACAAGTAAAAATAAAACAACAACTAGAATTCTTTTTTTTCTCATACGACCATAAATATGGTTTAAAGTTAATGATTTTATATCTTTGTTGTTAACTGTTAATTAGTTCTACATGAAGAAAACTTATTTTTCAAATTTAATAATGGTTTTAATTGGTGTTTCACTGCTTAATTGTTCATCAGATAGTACAGACGATTTAACACTGCCAACAGATCCGATATCGTACAGTAATGAAATTAAATCTATAATGGATAATCATTGTACGAACTGCCATAGTGACCCTCCAATTAATGGAGCACCAAACGCTTTAGCCACCTACGCACAAGTTCGAATAGCTGCTGAAAGTGGCATTTTATTGGATAGAGTTGAATTAGCACCGGGCAGTCCTGGTGTAATGCCTCCTTTTGGAAGTACTTTAACTTCAACACAAATTGACTTTATTAAAGAATGGATGGAAAATGGATATATTGAATAATTATGAAAGAAAAGATTTTTATTTTAATATTTCTCTGTACTACTTTATCTCTTAAAGCCCAAAAATATTACACAAAAACAGGGAGTGTAGCGTTTGAAGCTTCCGTTCCCTCTTTTGAAAAAATAGAAGCAGAAAACAATGCTGTTACGGCAATTTTAAATTCTGAAAATGGGGAAATAGCCGCATTGGCATTGGTCAAAGGTTTTCATTTTAAAATTGCTTTAATGGAAGAGCACTTCAATGAAAGTTATGCCGAATCTTCTAAGTTTCCTAAGGCAACCTTTAAAGGCAGTATTGAAAATTTTAGTTTTGACTCATTAAACAACGGTGTTACAACATATAACCTTAACGGTCAATTAACTTTTCATGGGCAAACAAAAACAATAACTACTAAATGTGAACTAAAATTAATTGATAACAAAATTTACTTGGATTCTTCTTTTTATATTACTACAAAAGATTTTGATATTTCAATACCGAAGATTGTGAGCAAAAAAATATCCGAAAAAGTAAATGTTATAATTTCATTTGAAATGTTAGAAAAAGAGAAATGATAACTTTTAATAAACTTTTCTCTTTTTAAAATACTCAAATAGCAATATACTCATATACAGCATTGAAAAAGCATAACCAATATCTTCAATCGGTATAGTACCTAATCGAATCCCCATATTTTCTGAATCATTATACCATACTACTTGCTCTTCTATAAAACTTCCCGTTAGTATACCATTAACTAAAAAAAAGGGAATCAAAATAAAAATAAAAGTTATATAAAATACTCTAAGAAACTCAATATTTCGTTTAATAGAATATACGAGCAATACAAAAAGAAAACTAAAATTTACCACAGTATATTTTCGATCAAAATAAATCCAAACCAGAACAATTGCTAAACTAGAAAACATAAAAGTAATAGCTTTTGTTAATCCAACAGGTAATCTGATTTCTGGGTAGAAGTGTTGAAACACATAATGTATAAAAATACTAGCGTAGGGTATACAGATGAAAAACAACCACTCCTCTATTGGCATTCCAATAATTTCAAGTGAAAGGTGATATTTTTCATTAAATCCCCAAACACCTTGTATAGTAAAAAAGGCATCCCAAGTTAAAAATATAGTTGCTGTTATACATATACTACCAAACACAGCTTTCCAATACTTGATGTAATGCATCCGTTTTTTTTCAAAACTATAGATAAAAGGAACAATAAAAGAACCGAGATTAAGCAGTAAATATAAATACATTACATTTTGAAGTATTTCTTTGGAACATATAACATTCCAAAGCATTCGCCCTCCTCTTTACCTAGGTGTTTATGATGCACTTTATGCGCTTTTCTCAAACCAATAAGATATTTATTTTTAGTACGTTTAAACCATTTAAATCGTTGATGTATCAACACATCATGAACTAAAAAATACGCTATTCCATAAAACAAAATACCAAGACCAATAAAGAACATGTAATTCAATCCACCTTCTAACCCAAAATAGAATAAGGAAATACTAGGAATTGCAAATATTGCAAAGAAAATATCATTTCTTTCAAAAACACCGGCATATTTTGGCTGATGATGATCTTCATGAAAATACCACATAAATCCATGCATAACGAATTTATGAGTGCACCATGTTACACATTCCATTATAACAAAGGTTACTATTGTTATTAAAATAAATAAAATCATATTCGCTCTTGAATTTTATGAAGCTCTGAAATTTTTTCTTCACTCATAGAGTCTATGTTTATTAAAGCCTCTAATATTTGAATTTTAAATTCTGAATTCATGTTGGCACTTTCAATATTGGTTGTAATATAATTATAATCGAGCTGTTTATGTTCATGATATCCTAAAAATTCAGGAACCCTGTATTGCATAATTAAACGTAAATAACGTAATTCTATGTGATTAGGATTTTCAGCTATTAATTGCTCAAGTAACTTTTTTCCTCTTTTAAAATATTTCATTTTAGTAAGAGGAAATCCAGCATAACGCGATTTCATAAAATACATTCCTGCCAAGTAACCTTGGCATTCAACACTATTGGCATTTTCTAGCTCGTTTATGTAAAATTCTGTTTGCTCTTCAGATTCTACTTTTAAAAAATTCTGCCTCAATTCTTCAATTGAAACATCATTAGAGCATGTTAAAATGAACAAAAGAGCCACCAGAGGTTTCATCTTACAATAAGTTTAATTTATAAACAACAAAAGAACGAGCTAAAACATGCATTTTAGCATAGTTTGGTACTCGAACTCTTGAACTAATAATTTTTTCCGAAGGAATTTTCTTTAATTTCTTAAGCAATTTAGAATAATATCTGAAAGCAGTATACACACCAAATTTCGCCTCAATAGGCAATTGTTTAATCCCTTTATAAGCTTCTGCAAAGTCCTCCTCAATTTCTGCTATTATTTTTAGTTTCGATGCTTTATCTAAAGATTCGAAATTTACATCTGGAAAATAACTTCTATTTAAAATTTCAAAATCATCTTTTAAATCTCTTAAGAAATTAACTTTTTGAAAAGCAGAACCTAAACGCATTGCCGGCGCCTTTAAAGTGTCATACTTTTCTTGATTGCCATTTACAAATACTTTTAAGCACATTAATCCCACAACATCGGCAGATCCATAAATATATTCTTTGTAATCCTCGATAGATTTATATTCACTCTTTTCTAAGTCAAGTTTCATACTTTTTAAGAAAGATTGCACCAAAGCATCATCTATTTCATATCGCTTCACAGTTTCTTGGAAGCTATTTAATATCGGATTTAAGCTTATACCATCTCTGTGCGCTTTGTAATAATCTCTTTCAAAATCATCCAATAAGCTTGATTTATCGTATTCATGAAAAGAGTCAACAATTTCGTCAGCAAATCGCACAAAAGCATAAATATTATATATGTCTTGTCGTATTGATGGGGCCAACATTCTTACAGCTAAAGAAAAAGAAGTACTGTAAGATTTAGTTACAACTCGAGTGCATTTGTGGGCAGTGTGGTCAAAAATGGATTTCATTGTAGAGTTTAATTAGATTGTTTTAAGACTAATTCTGAAACTAATTTTCCTGAGATTAAAGCAGGTGGTACACCAGGTCCAGGGACAGTTAACTGGCCTGTAAAAAATAAATTCTCAACTTTCTTACTTTTTATTTTTGGTCGCAAAAAAGCAGTTTGGGTCAAAATATTGGCAAGCCCGTAGGCATTACCTTTATAGGAATTATAATCTTTAATAAAATCTTTAACACAATATGATTTGTGAAAGATTATTGATTCTTTTAAGGATTGATCAGTCAAATCTTCTAATCTTTCCATGACTAATTTAAAATATTTTTTTCGAATTTCCGAAGTATCTTCAATTCCAGGAGCAATTGGAATTAAAAAAGTTGCTGCTTCTTTACCTTCTGGCGCAAAACTATCATCTGTTAAACTTGGAAAACTTGCATAAAACAAGGGGTTTTCTGGCCAACTCGGCTCATCGTATATGTGAAAAGCATGTACATCAAAACTTGTATCAAAAAATAACGTATGATGATTAACATTTTCTAATTTCTTGTCAAATGCAACATAAAATAATAAAGCCGACGGTGCAAAGGTTTTTTTATTCCAATAATTTTCTGAATATGCTTGATACTTTTTTGGCAATAAACTTTCTGAATGCGCGTAATCTGCACCGCTTACAATCATGTCAGCTTCATAAAATGTATTATTTGAATGCAGACCAACTGCCATGCCATCAACTATTTCAATTTTGTCGATTGGCGTTTTAGTCAAAAACTGCACTCCTAAATCTTGGGCCAAAGTTACCATACCATTTACAACTTCGTACATTCCACCTTTAGGATGCCAAGTACCTAAACCAAAATCAGCATAATTCATAAAATTATAAAAGCTAGGTGTATCAGATGGTTTGGCTCCTAAAAACAATACAGGAAACTCAAGAATTTGAATCAAACGAGCACTTTTTATATGCTTTCGAACCGTTTTACTTATACTTCTAAAAAACTGAGTAACATTGGCAATTGTTTCCTTACTTATCAATTCAAAAATTGAAACTCCTGGTTTGTAGACAAGACCGTTAATTGCTACTTCATAATTAAACTTAGCAGATTCTATAAACTTATTCAGATATTTAGAACTGCCTTGTTCTTCTTTCTCAAATGCTTTATAAATTGCATCCAGATTATCACCTATTGTGATACTATCATCTTTTCCAAAATACACAGTATAAGCTGGAGACAATTTCTCTAAATCGTAATAATCTGAAGGTTTCTTATTAAAATCGGCAAAAAACTTTTCGAAAACATCAGGCATCCAATACCAAGTTGGTCCCATATCAAAGGTAAAACCATCTCTTTTAAACTGTCTCGCTCTACCTCCGAGATTTTCATTTTTTTCAACTACTGTAACATCGTGTCCAGATTGCGCCAAATAACAAGAAGCTGCTAAAGAAGAGAATCCTGAACCGATTATGTAAATTCTTTTTTTCATTTTGTATAACAAATATAAATAAAAAGTTGAACAAAATAAAAATTGAATTTAAATTATTTTTAGATCATAAAAAAATCCGCTACAACTGCAGCGGATTTTAAATATTCATTTATTTATAAATTACTTACTCAAGTACATTTTACGTCTTGAATACAATTCATAAAACTCATCGTCCTTTAAACTGTCTATGAATAATATACTCTCACCTGTCGACTTCATTTCAGGCCCCAAATTCTTATCAACATTCGGGAATTTATTAAATGAGAATACTGGTTGTTTTATAGCGTATCCTGATAATCTTGGTTTAAAATTAAAATCAGTTACCTTATTAACGCCTAACATAACCTTTGTAGCATAATTCACATATGGCTCTTGGTATGCTTTTGCAATAAAAGGAACCGTACGAGATGCTCTTGGGTTTGCTTCAATAATATAAACTGTATCATCTTTTACTGCAAACTGAATATTAATCAAGCCTTGCGTTTTTAAAGCTCTTGCAATCTTTTTGGTATGATCTTTAATTTGCTGCATTACCAAATCACCTAAATTAAATGGTGGTAAAGTTGCATTTGAGTCACCTGAGTGCACCCCGCAAGGTTCAATGTGCTCCATGATACCAATAATGTATACATTACCATCTTCGTCACAAATTGCATCAGCCTCTGCCTCTATTGCTCCATCTAAATAATGATCTAGTAACAAGGTGTTATTAGGTATTTTACGTAATAAATCAACTACATGTCTCTCTAATTCCTCCTTATTAATTACAATCTTCATTCCCTGTCCTCCTAATACATATGAAGGTCTAACAAGAATAGGAAAATGTAAATCGTCTGCAATTGCCATGGCCTCATCTGCAGTGGTTGCTGTTCCGAACTTAGGGAAAGGGATTTCAAGATCTACAAGCAACTCAGAGAATCGTCCTCTATCTTCGGCTAAATCAAGTGCTTCAAAACTTGTTCCTATAATTTTAACACCATATTTAGATAATTTTTCAGCTAATTTTAAGGCTGTTTGTCCTCCCAACTGAACAATTACTCCTTCTGGCTTTTCATGTTGAATAATATCATAAATATGCTCCCAAAAAACTGGCTCAAAGTATAACTTATCAGAAATATCAAAATCTGTTGATACTGTTTCAGGATTACAATTTATCATTATTGTTTCATAACCAGCTTCACGTGCCGCTAAAACTCCGTGCACACAACAGTAATCAAACTCAATACCTTGCCCAATTCTGTTTGGACCAGATCCTAAAACAACAATTTTCTTTTTATTTGAAACAACACTTTCATTGTCTACGTAGGTTTCACCATTTACCGTCATATTACTTTCAAATGTTGAATAATAATATGGCGTTTGTGCAGCAAACTCAGCAGCACACGTATCTACCAACTTGTAAACTCTGTTAATATTGAATTCTTTTCTTTTATTATGTACTTGGCTTTCAAGAGCTCCGACCATATGAGCGATCTGACGATCTCCATATCCATTTTGTTTTGCCTCTAAAAGCAACTCTTTTGGTAAAGTATCAAGAGTGTAGGTACTGATTTCTTTCTCTAAAGCATATAACTCTTCGTATTGCTTCAAGAACCAGTAATCAATTTTAGTAATATCGTGTATCTTACTTAAAGGTATACCTAATTGTAAAGCATCGTAAATTACAAATACTCTATCCCAACTAGGGTTCTTTAATTTATCTATAATCTTATCATATTCTTTATAACTTTTACCATCAGCTCCAATACCATTTCTCTTTATTTCTAAAGATTGTGTTGCCTTGTGTATAGCTTCTTTAAAAGAACGCCCAATACCCATAACCTCACCTACAGCTTTCATCTGTAGACCTAATGTTCTATCAGAACCTTCAAATTTATCAAAATTCCAACGTGGTATTTTTACAATAACATAATCTAATGTTGGCTCAAATAAAGCTGAAGTAGTTTTTGTAATTTGATTATTAATCTCATCTAAGTGATAACCAATAGCCAATTTAGCTGCAATCTTAGCAATTGGATAACCAGTCGCTTTAGACGCTAATGCAGAAGATCTAGATACACGTGGGTTAATCTCAATTGCAATAATATCCTCTTTTTCATCTGGACTCACGGCAAACTGAACATTACAACCTCCTGCAAAATCACCAATTGAGCGCATCATTTTAATAGCCATGTCACGCATTTTTTGATATGTGCGATCACTTAAAGTCATTGCTGGAGCTACAGTAATAGAATCTCCAGTATGAATTCCCATTGGATCCATGTTTTCAATAGAACAGATAATTACAACATTATCATTACTATCTCTTAAAAGCTCTAACTCGTATTCTTTCCATCCCATCATTGCCTTATCAATCATCACCTCATGTATAGGTGAAATTTCAAGGCCTCTTCTCAATAATTCATCAAAATCTTCTTCTTCATACACAATAGCAGCACCAGCACCTCCCAACGTATAAGAAGCTCTAATACATAATGGGAAGCCAAACTCTTGTGCAATCTTTTTACCCTCTAAATAAGAAGTAGCTGTTGCTTGTGGTGCCATTGCTACACCAATCTTGCCCATTAACTCTCTAAACTGCTCTCTGTCTTCTGTGATATTAATAGCATCAATATTAACACCAATCAATTCTACATCAAAATCTTCCCAAATACCTTTATCATCTGCCTCAATAGCTAAATTTAAAGCTGTTTGTCCTCCCATAGTTGGTAACACTGCATCTACTTTATGAATATTTAAAATTTCAATAATAGATTTAGTAGTTAATGGTTTAAGATAAACGTGATCCGCCATCTGGGGATCGGTCATAATAGTAGCTGGATTGGAGTTAATTAAGATAACCTCAATACCTTCTTCTCTTAGCGACCTAATAGCTTGTGAACCAGAGTAATCAAACTCACATGCTTGCCCAATTACGATAGGACCTGAACCGATAATTAAAATTGACTTTATATCCTTATTTTTTGGCATAATTAAAATTTATATGGATGCGATTGTAAATATGTTGAATTTCAGTTTGAACTTAAAAAATAGTTATTAAAACTTGTTAATAGGCTAAAAAAAAGGTGTTACTAAAAAAAAGTAACACCTTGTATATATATTGAATTCTATCATTATTTCTTTGGACGAGGGTCTGAAGAAACACTTAATCTCTTTCTTCCTTTCGCTCTTCTTCTAGCTAATACTTTTCTACCATTAGCAGAAGCCATTCTTTCTCTAAAGCCATGCTTATTTCTTTTCTTTCTTTTTGATGGCTGATACGTTCTTTTTGGCATTACTTAAATTTTTATAAAATCTACTTAAATTTTTCTACTTAGCTTTAATTGCGAAATCCTCTGCTAAAAGTGGGGCAAATATACAATCATTTTTATTTCTAACAAGCACAAAAATATAATTTTTTAAAAAAATATTTACTACTGATTTTCAGACCAATTTAGATATATTTGTTTCATACTTAAAAACAAAACTATGTATCAAAAACCCATGTTAAAAGAAGGGAGTTTAGAAGGAATGGTGATTGTAGTTACAGGAGGCGGAAGTGGCTTGGGTAAAGCCATGACAACTTACTTTCTTGAGTTGGGTGCCAAAGTGGCTATTACATCTCGAAATTATGACAAACTTATAGCGGTTAAGGAAGCCTTAGAAACTAAAACAGGCGGACAGGTTTTACCTGTTCAATGCGATGTAAGACATTATGACCAGGTTGAAGCAATGCTTCAAAAAACTATAGATACTTTTGGTAAGGTTGATGGTTTATTAAACAATGCCGCTGGTAACTTTATATCTCCAACAGAACGTTTGTCTGCAAATGCTTTTGATACTATAATAGACATTGTATTAAAAGGAACAAAAAATTGTACGCTTGCATTTGGCAAACACTGGATTAACACGAAACAAGAAAAAGCTACAATTCTTAATATCGTAACAACTTATAGCTGGACTGGTTCTGCTTACGTTGTTCCTTCAGCATCAGCCAAGGCAGGAGTTTTAGCCATGACACGTTCTTTAGCTGTTGAATGGGCCAAATACGGAATTCGTTCAAACGCTATCGCACCAGGTCCGTTCCCAACAAAGGGAGCTTGGGATAGATTATTGCCCGGAGATTTAAAAGATAAGTTTGATATGGCCAAAAAAGTACCTATTGGTCGTGTAGGAGAACACCAAGAACTAGCAAATATTGCGGCATACCTAATGTCTGACTATTCAGCATATGTCAATGGGGAAGTAATCACCATTGATGGAGGAGAATGGTTGAAAGGTGCAGGAGAATTTAACATGTTAGAAGCTATTCCAGAAGAAATGTGGGACATGCTTGAAGCTATGATAAGAAGTAAGAAAAATAAGTCTTAATGAATACACTACAGTCTTGTGTAGAAGAATTGGAATCAACACAGCCTTAGGATAAAACAATTTGTCAAAATAGTTTTAAAATGAGTTTTTCTTTATATTTGAAGAAACACTTACGCTATGAAAAACATTTTACTACTATTAACCTTTTTCATTTCTTTCAACTCATTTAGTCAGGATAAGCCAAACATTGTTATTGTTTTTTTAGACAATTTTGGCTTTGGTGAACCTGGATTTAACGGTGGAGGTATAATTAGAGGCGCTGAAACTCCTCGCATGGACCAAATAGCCGATGAGGGGTTAAGATTGACCAATTTTAACGTTGAAGTGCAATGTACGCCGTCTAGATCTGCTATAATGACAGGACGTTATGCCATAAGAAGTGGCAATGCAACTGTTCCAGTTGGAAAAGGAATATATGGATTGGTTCAATGGGAAAAAACAATGGCAGAAATGCTTTCTGATGCTGGCTATGCAACGGCAATGTATGGTAAGTGGCATTTGGGAAGAACTGAAGGTAGATTTCCAACTGATCAAGGTTTTGATGAATGGTATGGTGTACCCAATTCTACAGACGAATCTACTTATTCCTCGCTACAAGGATTTGCAGACAGCGGTGTAGATGAAACCTATGTTATGGATGGAGTCAAAGGTTCTATCCCAAAAAAAGTAAGACCATATAATTTAGATTACAGACCACTAATTGATCGAGATTTAACAAACAGAGCTATAGATTTTATGGAAAGAAAGGCCAAAGAAAAAGATCCTTTCTTTATCTATTTACCCTATACAGCTACCCACTTCCCTACCCTGCCTCATCCTGATTTTAAAGGGAAATCTGGAAATGGAATTTGGGCAGATTTATTAATGCAAATTGATAGTTACACCGGAGAACTACTTGATACATTGGAAGAATTGAAAATTGCTGATAATACTATTTTTATTTTTACCGCCGATAATGGACCTGAAGCAGTAGACTATGGAAATACGAATCTAACGGTTGAAACGGCTATTAACGGTTCTGCTGGACCTTGGAGGGGTACTTTATTTACCGGATATGAAGGTGCACTAAGAGTTCCTTTTGCTATGAAGTGGCCAGATAAAATAGAAGCCGGCAGTGTGAGCGACGAAATTGTCCATGCAATGGATTTATTTCCTACCTTGGCTAAAATTGCCGGTGGTACTGTACCAAATGATCGACCTATTGACGGTATAGAAATGGAAGATTTTTTCTTAGGAAACAAAAAAGCCTCTGGAAGAGAAGGGTTTATTGTGTATATGGGTAAAGATATTTTTGGAGTTAAATGGAAAAACTGGAAACTTCATTTTAAAGAACAAAGTGCTTGGAATAGTGTACTCGACACCTACACAATGCCAAGACTATACAACTTACTTGAAGATCCACAAGAAAAAAACAATGTCTTATTCCCTCATACTTGGGTTCCCAAAGCAGCTTTGGAACAATTGACAGAACATATTATCTCTTTAAAGCAAAATCCACCGATTCAAATGGGTCAAAAAGATCCTTATAAACCTTAATAAATATAATGCTATGAAAAAATATTTTACACTTTTATTTTTATTTTCTTTTAGTTTAATTTTCGCTCAAGAAGAAGATGCGGGAGATTTAGCTAAGAAAATTCAGAACCCTATTGCGAATCTTATTTCTGTTCCTTTTCAAAATAATTTTGATTTCGGTAAAGATATAAGACCTACCAACACACTAAATATACAACCTGTTTATCCGATTAGTATTTCTGAAAATCTCGATTTAATCACTAGAGCAATAGTTCCAGTTGTCAGTGCGCCAATTCAACCAGAAGGTCGATTAGATGGTATTGGCAATATTACTTTGGCAACATTTTTCACATCTGCAAATCCTGGAAAAGTAATATGGGGCGCAGGACCTACATTTATGTTTCCATCCGTAGAACAAGGGTTAGGATTCGATAAATTTGGTATTGCTCCTTCTGGGATTGCCTTATATCAAAATAATGGTTGGACCTTGGGTTGCTTAGCTCAAAACTTTTTTGGTGTAGCCGGAAATAGCAATGCAGATTTAAACTTTTTCTATACGCAAATCTTTGCAGTAAAAAACTTGAAAAAAGGATGGTATGTTAATTCTGCACCTATTATTACATCTAACTGGGACGCCCCAAGTGGCAGTCAGTGGACTGTGCCAATTGGAGCAGGATTTGGAAAATTATCTAAAGTTGGAAAGTTACCGATCAACTGGCAAACAGGCATTTACAAATACATAGAGCATCCTGGAAATGCAGATTACCAATTGCGTTTACAAGTGGTACTTCTATTTCCTAAATAGGTTTAATCAACCCCGAAACTTCTTTAAATTTCACACCTCTTTCAATAGAATTGCAATCTATTCCGTAATTGAAAATTATATAGTAATGAAACTGATTCTAAAAACTGTTTTTATTCTTGTTTCCATAGTGTTACTTTCAAGCTGTTCATTGCTTGATATTAAATTAGAATCTGAAACTGTTCCTTTAGAAACTGACCAAATAATTACTAGAAATTTAATTCATGATTATGCTTTAACATTTTTTCATGAGGTACCAAAAGCAGCAGATTCAATATTCGCTATTACTGATAAAAAAGAGGTTCAAATCAATTCAATTTTATGGAAAATAGCAGCAACAAGACAAGCCAAAGGTAAAATGTTTCAAACGGACCCAAAAATAGCCTTGCTCGATACATGGCTATTGGTATCATCTATGAATGACTATTTTAAAGAAGGCATTGGAAAAGATGTTTTTGAGGAACAACAACCAATTGCCCATGCAACTTGTAAAGACTTATTAGATCGTATTGATCAAATAGCACAACGTTCGTTAAAAGAAGAATATTCTGTTGCGTTTGAGTTTATAGATAGCATAAAAAGGCTTGAACCAAACCACTCCCAAGATTTGTATAAAGAATCTGTAGCAAACGCATGGTACGCCTATAGAAATGTACCCGACAGTTTGGCAGGAACCAACGTTGGAACATTACCCCAAGTCTTATCTGATTTATCTACTAGGCTAACTGTAACGGGTGAACAGAGCTTATACCAAGTACAATGGGTCACAGAGTTAATGCTAAGAAAGTCTGAAATAGATTCAATTGACCTTGCAAGAATATCCGAAAATTTTAATGAATCAACAGATAATATGATAGCCATGTTAAAAGAAGGTGGTAACGAACTTCAAAAGGAATCAGCAATTTTTAGAAGAGACTTTAGACTGTTGATTGAAAATTTTAATCACAATCTAGATTCTTTAACCGTTTTTGCATCAGAAGAACTCGCCATTCTCAGAGATAGCTTATCAGCGGAAAGAGCTGCAATTATGAAAGATTTTGATACAACAGCTGACAAGGCAGTTAATACAGCAATGTCTGAGGCAAGAAAATTAATAGAAGATATTATGGGGTATCTCACATTTATATTGTTCTTGATATTATGTGTGCCATTTGTTATGGGACTCATCGTTGGAAGAATATTCGAACGAATAAAAAATAAATCAAAATAGCTAAAAAATATACTAGTAAATATGAAAAATTTCGCAATATTAATTTTGATGTTAACGTTGGTTTCTTGTCAAACGAAACAAAAAGATAACACACAAATTTTTTGGGTAAACAGTAGTAAAAAAGCATGCAGTGGAGTTGGTAAAATGTCTTGTTTACAAATTCAAAAATCGGACGAATTAGATTTTTCTAAAGAATGGGAACTTTTCTATACACCTATTAAGTCGTTTAATTACATTCCTGGAAAATTGTATAAGATTAAAGTAAAAGTGACTGAAATTAAAAATCCACCAGCTGATAGTAGTTCCTTACGATATGAGTTGATAGAAATACTAGAAGAAAAAGTAGATAAGAGGTTGGCTATAAATGATATTTGGGTAGCAGAAAAAATCTACGAACTTCCATTACAAAATGGTTATGAAGAAAGACCACGACTAGAAATAAACTCAGCTACAATGAAAGTTAATGGTACTGATGGCTGTAATAATATTAATGGTGGAATAACAGAAATGTCAGATGATCACATCATTTTTGGGCCATTATTACAAACAAAAAAAATGTGTGTAGATATGACCATACCAGATGCTTTTACAAAAGCATTAACTGAAGTAAATGGATACAAAAAAGTAAAAAATAGATTGCATCTCTTTAATAAAAATAATGACTTAGTTTTGACCTTTCAAAAAATAGATTAAAGAATTAATCGATGTAAATTACAGTTTAGAATAATTGTTTACATTTACCTCAACTTAATCCCAAAAATTCATGAATTTATTCAAATTTAACTACATCCCACTTAATAAAGATTTAGGTCTATTATTGGTCCGCATTGTGCTTGGCTTTATGATGATTTATGCACATGGTTGGGGCAAGCTTATTAATTTCGATACAAAGTTTCACACCTTTCCAGATGTAATTGGCATAGGTAGTGAAGCCAGCTATATATTGGTCACCTACTTCGAATGTATTGGTGCAGTTGCATT
Organism: Urechidicola sp. KH5; assembly: GCF_054661455.1. Taxonomy (NCBI): domain Bacteria; kingdom Pseudomonadati; phylum Bacteroidota; class Flavobacteriia; order Flavobacteriales; family Flavobacteriaceae; genus Urechidicola; species Urechidicola sp. KH5. Next base: position 113,717 of record NZ_BAAFSW010000004.1, on the reverse strand, counting down.
AATTTTGGGGTTATATGCACGTTTTCATGCATTAGGTCTTTTTATCGTTATGTTAGTGGGCTTTATTTTTGCGCATAACATGCAATTAGTAGGACAAGGAAATGGAGAAAAAGCACTTATTTACGGTATAGGATTTTTACTTATATTCTTAAATGGTGCTGGTAAATATTCTATCGATAGAAAAACAGGAGTTCGCTCTTAAAACACTTTAAATAAAATTGTTAAAAACCCTCTAAAAATTTTAATCGTTTTAGGGGGTTCTTTTTTTGCGAACCTCATAAGAGTTTGTACTTTTGCACAAACCTAAGCATAATGAAAAAAACAAAATACGTTTTTGTTACAGGGGGAGTTACTTCATCACTCGGAAAAGGAATTATAGCCGCATCTTTAGCGAAATTATTACAAAAAAGAGGGTACTCTGTTACCATCCAAAAATTAGACCCATACATTAACATTGATCCTGGTACGTTAAACCCTTACGAACATGGAGAATGCTTCGTTACTGATGATGGCGCTGAGACAGATTTAGACTTAGGTCACTATGAACGTTACTTAAATATTCCAACCTCTCAAGCCAACAATGTTACTACGGGTAGAATTTATCAGTCTGTAATTAACAAAGAACGTAGAGGTGATTATTTGGGTAAGACAGTTCAAATAATTCCACATATCACCGATGAAATTAAGCAACGTATTCAAATCTTAGGTAATACAGGTGATTACGATATTGTAATTACAGAAATTGGAGGTACTGTTGGTGATATTGAGTCGTTACCTTATGTTGAAGCTGTTCGACAATTGCTTTGGGAATTAGGAGACACTAATGCAATTGCTATTCACTTAACACTGGTACCCTATTTGGCAGCTGCTGGAGAATTAAAAACGAAACCAACACAACACTCTGTAAAAATGCTCATGCAAAGTGGTGTTAGTCCAGATATTTTGGTTTGTAGAAGCGAACACCCACTATCTGATGGCATTAAGCGTAAATTAGCTTTATTCTGCAATGTAGAAAAGGAGGCCATTATTGAGTCTTTAGATGCCGAAACAATTTATGATGTTCCTGATTTAATGTTAGAACAAAAGTTGGATGAAGTTGTTCTTAAAAAATTAAACCTCGAATTTGAAGGAAGACCTGAATTAACGGAATGGCATAACTTCTTGATTGGTCATAAAAATCCAAAACATACTGTAAATATTGGTTTAATCGGTAAGTATGTTGAATTACACGATGCTTATAAATCTATTTCAGAAGCCTTTATTCACGCTGGAGCTCATTCTGAAATTAAAGTAAAAATCCATTGGATTCATTCTGAAAAACTTGTTCCTAAAGACGTTCCTAACATTTTAAAAGATTTAGACGGAATTCTAGTAGCACCAGGATTTGGAGACAGAGGTATCGAAGGTAAAATAGAAGCCGTTAAATACGCTAGAGAAAATAAAGTGCCTTTCTTTGGCATTTGTTTAGGTATGCAAATGGCAGTTATTGAGTTTGCAAGAAATGTTCTAGGATTGATTGATGCTTTTTCAACTGAAATGAATCCGGACACTAAAAACCCTGTCATCAATTTAATGGAAGAGCAAAAATCTATTGTTGATATGGGTGGAACTATGCGTTTAGGTGCTTGGGATTGTAAATTAGCCGAAGGTTCTAAAACATATAGCATTTACAATCAAGAAATGATTAGCGAACGTCACCGCCATCGCTATGAATTCAATAATGAATATTTAGAGCAAGTAGAAGCTGCTGGTATGATTGCAACAGGTAAAAATCCTGACACTAATTTGGTGGAGGTTATTGAAATTCCTGAACATCCTTGGTTTGTTGGTGCTCAATATCACCCTGAATATAAAAGTACAGTTCTAAATCCTCATCCACTATTTGTTTCTTTTGTTAAAGCCTGTTTGGAATACCATTTGAACAATAAATAGTTATAGGTAAATAACACACATAATAACAAGAAATCACTACTTTTGTCGCGCTTTGAGCAATATTGACAAAGCCATTAATGACAAGATGACATTTAAACTATGGAACAAAAAAAATTTGATCTAAATTCACTAATCGGATTTGTTTTATTAGGTGCTATTGCACTTTGGTGGATGTACACCACTGCTCCCACTCCTGAAGAGCTAGAGCAACAAAAAGCCGAGAAAGTTCAAGACTCTATAAATGCAGCTAAAAAAGAACTAACTGATACTACAACCGTAACTTATCCAACAGAAGTTACAGATTCTGTAGCTTTAGAACAAGCTAAATCAGAGTTAGGTTCTTTTGCCGCTTCAGCAGCTGTAGATGCTGGAGGAACAACTATTATTGAAAATGATGTTTTAAAATTAGTTATTGCTAATAAGGGTGGACAGATTATAGATGCTCAATTAAAACAATACGATACCTACGATGGTAATCCTGTTAAACTAATTCAGAAAAACAATACATCTTTTAACATCAATTTCGGCACAACTGATAATCGTATTTTAAATACCAGCAATTTAAACTTTGAACCTACATTAACTAAAAATGGTTCTAGTCAAGTATTATCAATGAAATTGAAAGTTGATAATAGTAGGTATCTAGAATATAGATATGAGTTAAAAGAAGATTACATGCTGGACTTTGCAATTCGTTCGCAAGGATTGAGCAATGTAATTAACAGTAGTAATCAAATTAATTTAGATTGGCAACTTACGGGATACAGAAATGAAAAAAGTATGCGTTCTGAAAGCATGTATTCTTGGTTCTATTACAACCAAGATGGTGACGTTGATTATCTAAGTCAAGATGATAACGAGACTGAAGACGGTATTGAGTGGGTTTCTTTTAAACAGCACTTCTTTACATCAGCATTAATATCTGAAACACCATTGCAATCAGCAAATATAGTTTCTAAAAAGCTATATAAAGATGCTGATATTGACACAGTATTTACACATGCATACGGATTAAAAGCTCCTCTTGAGTTAAAGAGTGGTGAATTAAACTATGCTATGAATATGTATTATGGTCCTGCGGATTACAATTCATTAAAACAATACAAGAGCATCAAGTTTGATGAATCTGCAGATATGGGTTGGGGAATTTTTGGATGGATTAACAGACATGCATTTGTTCATATTTTTGCTTTCCTATCATCATTGACAAACAACTACGGATTGATCATTATTTTAATGACGATTGCTGTACGTATTATAATGTCACCTTTAGTATACAAATCATATTTATCAAGTGCTAAGATGAAAGTTATTCGTCCGGAAATGGAAGAAATCAACAAACGTTTACCTGGTAAAGAAAATGCCATGAAGCGTCAGCAAGAAGTAATGGCTATGCAACGAAAAGCTGGTGTAAACATGATGTCAGGTTGTATCCCTGCTTTACTACAAATGCCTGTATTCTTTGCATTGTTTAAGTTTTTCCCTTCAAATTTAGAATTACGTCAAAAGAGCTTTTTATGGGCAGATGATTTATCTTCTTATGATAAAATATTCGATTTAGGGTTTAACATTCCGTTCTACGGAAGCCACGTGAGTTTATTCCCAATCTTAGCATCTGTCGCAATTTTCTTCTATATGAGAATGAACCAGAGTCAGCAAATGAATATGCAAGCTCCTGCTCAAGAAGGAATGCCAGATATGCAAAAGATGATGAAGTGGATGATTTACTTCTCACCTGTAATGATGTTATTCTTCTTTAATCAATATGCGAGTAGTTTAAGTTTATACTATTTTGTTTCTAACTTACTAACGATTACAATTATGCTGGTGATTAAGAATTTTGTGATAGATGAGAAGAAGATTATCGCAAAAATTGAAGAAAACAGAAAGAAGCCAGAGAAAAAGAAAAGTGGTTTTAGAGCTCGATTAGATGAAGCTATGAAACAAGCAGCGGCTCAACAAGAAGCACAACGCAAGAACAAAAAATAAACTAAAAAGCCTTAAACAATGTTTAAGGCTTTTTTATTGATTAACTCCTAGACGGGAAATTACCCATCAAACAAATAATATAACGTACTGAATTTGTTGGCTGCTCATAAATAAGTGTTGTTCCTTCATCACTACTCTTATTGATATTTATTGTTTTATGACCTCCAGATTTATCACCTTGACGAACTTCTTTAAGTCTTGGATATGTAACAGTATGAACAGTCACTTTTCCTCTTAAATCAGAAAATCCAAAAGTTTTTCTACCGTCATCTTGATAGGTAGCACCTAAGAAAGAGAATAACACAACATTCTTAGAAATAGGTAATAATTAACCATCGCAGAATACCCAACCTCTCGTTGCAAAATTTCCTGTAAACATTCTAATTTCTCAAATAAAAGCTTCATGTGCATTGACTTTAATACTCGCAAATGATATAATTGCAAATAAAATAAGTACTATTTTTTCATAGTGTTTAATTTAAAGTTGATTTCTTTAAAAATACAACACAAAAAGATTATTAAAAATATGGTATACGCCTTATTATTATAATCTCCATTGCGATTTTAAAAAGCCCAATCCATATCCTAAAAACTGAGTGTAGGTAGTTACAATGGTGGTTAATGCGACCAGTAAACTTTTAGATCGTATTAAAGCGTCTATACAAATCAAACTAAAATATATAGTAAAAGGTAGTAGTAGTTGCCAAAATCCGAATATCGCACTAATAATAGCCACATCTAAACCCAAAATAAAAGCACTCGGAAACCAATAGGTCAATTTAGCCGAGTCAGGATACCTTCGGTTTAAGTTAGGTCTTGCAGTACCAAAATTAAAAGTTTGTCTATAAAAGGATTTAATAGAGGTTCTTCGCTTATGATAAACATAGGCATTAGAAATAAATTGAGTTTTGAATCCAGCTTCCCACATTCTAAAACTCAAATCAATATCTTCTCCAAACTTTAATTTTGAATATCCTTGAGTAACTTCAAATGCTTTTCTAGAAATACCCATATTAAAACTTCTAGGTTGAAATTTACCTAAACTCTTTTTCTTTCCTCGTATGCCACCTGTTGTAAATAAAGATGTCATAGAATAGTTAATCGCTTTTTGAAGTATTGAGAATGATATATGCGCTGAATCCGCCCCACCAAAACCATCTGTATAATTCTCCTCTAGTGCTTTATGTACATTACTTAAGTAATAATGAGGTACTAAAACATCAGAATCTAAAATTACAAAATAGTTTCCTTTTGCTTTTTGCATTCCAAAATTACGCGTATCTCCCGCCCCGGTATTCTCTTTTACAAAATAATTCAGTGGTAAATCCTGCTGATAACGCTCTACAACATGCTTACAAGCCTCGATAGAGCCATCTTCAACAATAATCAGTTCGTAATTACCATGGTATTTTAACTTGGTAAAACTATATAACAACTCCTCTATTTCTTGAGGTCTATTATAAACTGGAACGATTATGGAAAAATCAATTTTCACTATTACAAAAATAAAAAAATCCCATAGCTAAAGCTACGGGAATAGACTTAAACAACCCATTGAATTTAGTTTCTTGAAGGATAAATACCTTGTAAAGCTATGATATAGTTTACTGTTAAATAAGGTTGCATATTATTTACTTGTTGTCCACCACCAGTATTGCTAATCATGGCTTTATTCATGGTAGCATTTGGAGAGTAATTAGAATAAGCATCGTTACCCGTTTGTGTTGATCCTAAAAGTTTTCCTTTCGGTAAAGATGAATCTCCCTCTTCTGCCACCGCTCTTACATCGTGTGTATGAGAAGGTAAATTAGCAATCGTTAACATTACATTTTCCTGCCCTCCCTTTTGCCCTAATGTCTTGGTCATTAACCCAGGGCCAGTTCCGGAATGAATTGGAGCTCTACCTCTTAAATCTGGCAATGCAAAAGTGGTTCTACCATCTCCGCCATATGTGGTTCCTAAGATTGAAAACAATGCCGAATACTGGCTGATTGGTAATAACTGTCCATTACACAAAGCCCACCCTCTAGGGGCAAAATTGCCTGCAAACATTTTGATTTCTCCCAATAAAGGTTCTTGTGCTTGTACTTCATTTGTAAAAGAAGCTGCTAATAATAATGTGCAAATACATAGAATTTTTTTCATAACTGTTTGGTTCTGATTTTAAACTAAGATACTGAATTACCAATAAATATAAAAAAAGCTCATCTAATTGATGAGCTTATATTTTATTGTTTTACTATTCGATAGCTGCCAATGGTATCTCCTATTTGTACTTTAACAATATATATTCCTGTTGATAAGTTAGAAATATCAATATGCGTTTCTTTTGAAGTAGGTTGCTCATTCATTATTTGACGACCTAACAAATTAAATACCTGCACATTATTTATAGACTCTAAAGCCTTAACCGTAAACGTATTATTGGCAACTGTTGGATACACCTCAATGGACTTTGTAATTGCTGACCTATCTGCTGACAAAGTAGCACCTGAAATGGTTAGGTCATCTATAAATAATCTATGTGAAAAGTCTCCCGTGTAGCTAAAAGCAATGAATATTGCATCACCATCTAATACCCCTACTGTTTTTAAATCTACCATAAACTCCTTCCAAAAACCTTCATTGGCATCGGCATATAAATCGTTAATCTCTACAAAATCTGAAGGATTAGTAATTGGATCAGAAGAATTTTTAGAATAGTACACTGCACAATCTTCAGGAGGAGCACCAAAACCTTGAAAATCTTGCAAATGAAAAAAACTCAAATCGATACTTCCATTAACAATTACTTGAGGTGAAACAATCCAGGATGTCATTGTACCACCGGGGTAATCCACAGCCAAATGAGCCAAACTCATACCTCTAGAAGGATATGTATCTACTACAGACACATCTCCTCTTGTAAAATTATCATAAATAGGACTTCCTTCTGTATCAAATAAATTCCAACCAGAAGTAGAAAAATCATCCTCAAAATTCTCTGTATACTGCGCGTAAAATGTTTGTAAAGCAAGTAAGGTGAAAACCAAACTTAATAGGGTTGTCTTTTTCATGAGGTCAGCTTTATTTTTTGTTTAAAACTACACAATTATTTTTATCTATTCATAAATTTTATTGAATAAATATCAACCTAACCTTATAATTAACAAACTATTAGTAAATAAAAGCTTTTAAAAAAGTTGACTTCAGTATATCAATATCAAATTATTTTTTAATAATTTTATATGTCTCTGATTTCCCTCCAATCGCAAATTTCACTATATATACACCAGACGATAAACTAGTGAAATCCAATTGTGTTTGATTGGTATTTGACCTATTCACCAATACCTTTCGTCCTAAAGTATTGAAAACTTCAATAGTCTCTATATTCTCAGTTGTATTAATATGAACCAAGTGATTAGTTACGGTAGGAAATAATTCTACGGTATAACTCAATTCATTTTCTGCTGTATCTAAAACTACATTTGTTGTATTTGAAACAAAGAAATTATCTAAGTATACAACGTGAGACTCATTATCTGCATTATTAGCAAGTCCAATATAAATAGTTTGTCCTGCATAAGCCGATAAATCGATTGATAAGTTACGCCATTCGTATTCATCATCATCATATGTAACTGTAGAAAGTAAATCATATAAAAGAACAAAATCACCATCATCAGGGTCGTTAGATCCTGCTGAAATCATAACATCAAATGATTCTATACCATCTACAACATCAAATAAAAAGCCAAACAAATAATCAAAAGTCAAGTCAGATGAAGCAGTTACAGTAAAAGCTGGAGAAATAGCCCAAGAAGTAGAGGCCGCAGTAGACAAAGTGATTCCTCCATGATACAAAGCTTTTAAACCATAAAAAATTTCAATGTCTGACACTACTTGAAAACCTGGATCATTAATGTCGTTTATAACAAATGTCCATCCAACAGGTAAATCATCTCTATCTTCAGGAGTGTAAGCTTCAAAATCTTCTAAATAATCATCTTGTGCATACAATGTTTGGACAAATAGTATCAAAACAAGACTTAGTAGGATCGTCTTTTTCATGGGGATTTTTATATTTTAAAACATAAAGCTACATAAATATTTTTATCTAATGGCTTATTTTATTCGATTAAATTAGTGCAACTACATAATTAACAAGTATATACAATTAAAAAAAGAAGCTCATTGTTCATAATGAGCTTCTTAAAAATTAAATACAAATTGGTTTGTTTTCTAATTCTACGATAGCTACCTAATTACTCTCCAACTTTAACTTTTTGCTACATACATTCCTGTTATAAGTCATGAAATATTTATCAGCAAACTGCTACATTACCCCCTCCTAAATAGCCTTAGTATTACATCCTTTCCTACCAGGACTACCTTTAAAATCATCTCCAGAATTTATTATTGGATTAACGAATCTTTAGAAAGATCTACTTGACTTTCAATACCATAATCTGATGCAAAATTATGATTGCTATAAAAATAAGGTTCACTTTGCTAGAAATAGCATAACTGGAAGAAATCATGAAATAGGTCGATTGAGTTGTAATATGATATTCCTAATAATAAAATGAGATGTACCTCATATTTACTCTTACAATTGTTTGAACAATCCTTGGGTCATCTCCTTCAGTTTACATAAATGTCTAGCGAGTTAGTTATTGGATCTATTTCAAAATCTTCAATAATATGTGCATAAGTAAAAATACTTAGTACAAGGCATAGCAGTATGCTCAATCATGTAGATTTTCTCATAGCCAATTTACATTTTAGATAATTGATATTTAAAATATAAAATTTTACTCTCAAATTAATGAATCAATGATGAGTAATCAACAAAATATCACTCATTACGCAACGAATAGAATGTTGCCTATTGCATTTAAATATAGATTTCTACACTCCTCATTTACAGCTCAATACAGTCATCTGTATTTCGTAATAATTTCAGTTTTGTAACAAGAAATCATATAGAAGCATTTAAGTTTCTTATTGTAGAATTACTCAATGAACATTCTCGTAATAAAACTAACAAAAAATACCCTAACTTTTTATATTTAAAGTAGTTACTACTCTTTTGAAAACTGATCCATAACTTTGGTACTAATTCCCATATTTGAGAACCCTCCATCATGAAATAAATTCTGTAATGTTACTTTTTTCGTTAAATCAGAAAATAAAGAGATAGTGTAATCTGCACATTCTAATGCAGAGGCATTACCCAACGGAGACATCGTTTCTGCATAATTCAAGAAGGCATCAAAACCTTTAACACCACTACCAGCAGTTGTCATGGTTGGAGATTGAGAAATTGTATTAACACGAACTTTGTGATCTCTACCAAAGAAATAACCAAAACTTCTAGCAATAGATTCTAAATAGGCTTTATTGTCAGCCATATCGTTATAATCAGGGAATACCCGTTGCGCAGCCATATATGTCAGTGCAACAATTGAGCCCCATTCATTCATGGCATCTTTGTTATACAGTACATTCATTACTTTATGAAACGATAAAGCTGAAACATCCCAACCTTTTGAAGTAAAATCATATTTAGGATCGGTATAATGACGTCCTTTACGCACATTAACAGACATTCCGATAGAGTGTAAAACAAAATCAATTTTACCACCTAAAATTTCCATAGATTGCGAAATCAAATTCTCAATATCTTCCATAGAAGTTGCATCTGCAGGAATAACCTTAGAATTTGTTTTTTCTGCCAATTCATTAATAGCGCCCATTCGCATTGCAATTGGCGCGTTTGTTAAAACAAAAGTAGCTCCTTCTTCATGAGCGCGCTCAGCAACTTTCCATGCTATAGAATCTGAATTTAATGCTCCAAAAATAATTCCTCTTTTACCTTTTAATAAATTGTACATATCTAAAGTTATTTATATTGATTGGTTCTTAATTTTTGTTGCGCAAAGATACGCTTTTTTTAAAATGAGTACAGCCTTTTTAGAATTAACCTAAAAGTGATTTTGCATGAGAAATTGCAGACTCTGATAAATCTTTACCACCAAGCATCTCCGCAATTTCAACAACGCGTTCTTCTTGATTTAATTGCTGCAATTGTGTATGGATGATACCAGATTTATTTTCTTCTTTAAACACTTTATAATGCTGATTTCCTTTTGCCGCAATCTGAGGTAAATGCGTAATAGATACTACTTGCATTGTATTGCTCATGTTTTGCATAATACCGCCCATTTTATTTGCGACCTCTCCTGAAACACCTGTGTCAATTTCATCAAAAATAATGGTAGGTAAATTAATATGTTCTGCTAAAATTGCCTTTACAACAAGCATTATTCTAGACAATTCTCCTCCAGATGCTTGTTTTTTTAAACTGCCAAAGCTTACGCCTTTATTGGCTGAAAACAATAATGATAATTTGTCTTTACCATTACTTTCAAAATTCTCAATAAGGTCTAATTCAATATTGAATCGAACATTTTCCATCCCTAATTCTGCCAACTGATTTTCTAGCTGTTCAATTAACAATGGAATAACTCCTTTTCTATTTTTATGAATTTTAGTAGCCAAAGTATTTAAATCTGTACTAATTTTTTGAATTTGAGCTTCTTTTTCTTCAATAAATTGCTGTGCATGTTCGCCTTTGTACACAGTTTCTAACAGTGTTTTATGAATCTCTGATAGTTCTTCAATACTAGAAACCTGGTGCTTTTTATATAAATCAAGTAATAGTTGTAATCGATTGTTTAAAACCGACAACCTTTCTGGGTCGTTTACAACTGATTCAAAAGCTCTTTCTACTTCATCAAGAATGTCCTTAAACTCAATTTTAATACTCTCTGTTCTTTCTGACAATTGTTGATATTGTCTCCCTAAATCACCAATCTCGTGAAGCCTTAAATTTAGGGTATATAAAGTGCTAGAAATACCATAAGATTCATTTTCGGCCAACTCAATAACTTCTGAAAGCTTTTCTTTAACAACCTCAACATTATTTAGAATTGCAAGTTCTTCTTCAATCTCTTTCTGCTCACCAACTTTAAAATTAGCCTCATCTAATTCTTTTAATAAAAACTGATGATATTCGAATTGCTGCTGTATTGTTTTTTGCTCATTTTTAAGAACATCTAATTCTTTCTTAACTTCTTTTAGCCGAAGTAAGCCTCTTTTATACGAAGCAACCAATTTGGTATTTTTTGCGAGCGTATCAAGAATGTAAAACTGGTAAGGTATTTCAGTTATAGTTAATGTTTGATACTGCGAATGCACATCAATTAATTGTTGCCCTACACTTTGTAAAACATTTATAGTAGTGGGAGTATCGTTAACAAAGGCTCTAGATTTACCAGATGGCAAAATTTCTCTTCTAATAATCGTTTGATGGTCATAGTCTAAATCGACTTCATCAAAAAATACATTCAAATTATACGCTTCTATATCAAACTGAGCCTCAATAATGCATTTCTTTTCTGTATTTTTAAGAGTAGAAGAATCTGCCCTTTTACCCAAAACCAAACCAAGAGCCCCCAATAGAATTGATTTTCCAGCACCTGTTTCTCCTGTAATAATGGATAATCCTTTATCAAAGGATACAGATAATTGATCAATAAGGGCATAATTGGTAATGGTTAAATGACTGAGCACAGTAACAAAAATTTATAGGTTACTTAATTTCGTTCCACTTAGAAGAGTTCTGAGCAGAAATTCTGTTTAAATCGTTCTTTAAATCTTCGGTATCAAAACGCGGACCTCCAGAATAGATATTTACAATTTCGTCTGCTTTAGCATTCATAAATACCCGTATAATATTTGCCGTTGGCCTACTATTATAAATAGGCGTAAATAATTGAATTGCTCTATGAATTGTGTTCTTTGCAGCAGTTTTATCTTCTAACATTTTATCTAATCCTTCACGATGATAAACGTACATTGCTTTGCGATAATTTAAAAATGCAGGTGCTAAGATATCGTTGATTAACTTATACCTTGTTTGCCCTCGGTCATTTGAATTCCACCCTACATAACCACTACTTTGTGCTTGGTTCACTACATTTTCTGCTTCACTATAAAATACGGCACCTCCCTCATTTTGAAACGTATCTCCATCAATACCCAAAATTGTATAAACATAGAATGCAATAATGGATGTTAAATTGTTATCAAATGTATTAGGATTATACTGAAAAGGTGCAAATTCTGTATATTGAAAACTTACATCATCGTCTTTAAAATTAAATACAGACGACAAATATGTAGAATTATAAACGGGTCTTACAGACTGAATTTGCAAATTTCCTCTAAACTCACTTGTAGAAGGAGCCTCTAAAATTGTTAATGTAAAAGCACATTTAATTTTTTCTTGGTTTAAAAATGCTCTATTGGTCCATTTCTTTTGATTGATAAACTCCGTAAGCTCTCTTTCTAAAGTTTCAAATAACTGCTTATTTGAATATGTAACGCTTTGAGCATTTACATCAACTGTTGCTTCAATCTCTTGAGCAAAAGAGGTAAATGATAAAAAGAAAATAAAAAGAAAACTTAAATAACGCATTTACAATCTAACTAGAATTTCATTTAATATGTCAGAAGCCACCTCTGCTTTTGATTTTAGACTAAATTCCGAAATTTTTTCCGATTTATCAATAATTGTAATCTTATTTGTATCATTCTTAAATCCTGCTCCTTTATCATTTAAAGAATTAAGTACAATCATATCTAAATTCTTACGCTTTAATTTACTCTTGGCATTTGTCAATTCATCGTTGGTTTCTAAAGCAAAACCTACCAAAAACTGATCTTTCTTAATTGTACCAGCCGATGCCAAAATATCTTGCGTTTTCTCCAAAGATATATCCATAGTTGCATCTGATTTTTTAATCTTTTGAGTAGCTATATTTATAGGTTTATAGTCAGCAACAGCGGCAGAAAAAATTCCAACATCTACTGTTTCAAAATACTTATGTACCTCATTGTACATATCATTTGCGCTAACAACATCTACTCGCTCAATCAAATTGTGAGAAATAGACTCAGCGGTTGGTCCTGTAATCAAAATTACCTCTGCTCCTATAGCAGCTGCAGCTTTTGCTAATTCAAACCCCATCTTACCAGATGAATGATTTCCAATAAAACGAACAGGATCTATTGCTTCGTATGTAGGACCTGCAGTAATAAGCACTTTCTTATCTTTTAGTGGTAATTTTAATAAAATATCTGCCTCAATAAATGAAATGATCTCCTCCGGTTCTGCCATTCGCCCCTCTCCTACCAATCCACTGGCAAGTTCCCCTGTTCCAGCTGGAATAATTGTATTTCCAAAGGATCTTAATTGCTCTAAATTTGCATTGGTAGATCCATGCTTATACATATCAAGATCCATTGCAGGAGCAATATAAACCGGACACTTTGCAGATAAATACGTTGCTAAAAGCAAATTATCGCAAGTACCATTTGCCATTTTAGACATGGTATTGGCAGTGGCTGGAGCAATTAACATATAATCAGCCCAAAGACCTAAATCAACATGATTATTCCAAAGTTCGTTTTCGTCTTCTTTACTGTAAAAAGTAGAATGTACAGGATTTTTAGATAAGGTAGACAGTGTTAAGGGTGTAACAAAGTCTTTTGAGGCAGGTGTCATTACAACCTGTACATTGGCACCTGCCTTAATAAAAATTCTAACAACATGTGCTGTTTTGTAAGCGGCAATACCTGCGGTAACACCGAGTAAAACATTTTTACCGCTTAAAACTGACATGGTTTTTATTTTGTCTCTTTGTTTCTGTAATAAGTACGGCTTTCTAACCACTCTTCTACAGCAATCGCAGTTGGCTTAGGTAAACGCTCGTAAAACTTAGAAACTTCAATTTGTTCTTTGTTTTCAAACACTTCTTCTAAGCTATCATTATGCGTAGCAAACTCATCTAACTTCTCAATCAACTCTCTCTTAAGTTCGCCATTAATTTGTGTAGCTCTTTGTGCCATAATCACAATTGCCTCATACAAATTCTCCGTTGGATTCTCTATTTCTTCTCTGTTGTAAGTAACCGTTGTTAATGGTGCTTCTGAATTTTTATAGTCCATTTTTATTTATTTTCAGGATTTGTAACTACCAAAGGAGCAAACTCGGCCAATGCTTCATTAACATCTTTCATTAATTTGTCTCCCTCTTTAAAATATGATGATTCTGGGTAATTTCTTTTTAATCTATCGTAAGCACTTTCTGCTGCTTTTAAACGTTCTTCCTTTTTAGAAAATACACTTTTTAAAGCTAAGTCGTGCGAAGCTTTAAACTTTAAGAACATGGCCTCTTCTCTAAAAGTTGTTCCTAAATAATCTGATATTAAATTATCAAACGCAGTAATAGCGGCTGTGTAATCTTCTATATGATAAAACTGCTTTGCAGTTTCAAACGCTTTTTTCTCTAATTTATAACGTAAATCTTTTACCAGCAAATTAGCTTCTTCAATTCTATTTGAATTTGGGTATGTATCGATATATTTTTGCAATGCAAGCAAAGCATCATTTGTTGCTGCTTGATCTAAACTATATACTGGAGAATCTAGGTAATAACTATGCGCTGCTAAGAAAGCTGCTTCCTCTCTTTTGGTACTCTTAGGATAGTTTTTGGTAAAACGATCAAAATAATAAGCAGATAAGCTATACTGTTTTGTTTGATAGTGCGCATCACTAATCATAAATTGAATACGCTCCATTTGAGGCTTACCTCTATACCCTGGTGTAATTTTATCAAACAAACTAATAGCCTTGTTGTACTTTTTAGCATCGTACATTTCTGCAGCCATTTTATACTGCTCTTCAATAGTTCCTTTATTAAGTACTTTACTATACTCACCACAAGAACTGATTAGCAATACAGTAATCAGCAACATTCCTATTCTCTTCATTTTTTGCATGGGGGCAAAATTAGTTATTTCTATTGGATTATTAAAATGATTTTTTGAAGCTCTCATTTAAAAACGAAAGTACGTTCTCTTCATAAAGAACGTACTTTTTTTGTGATAATTGTTTGTTAAATATACTTGCTAAAATCTTAATAAGAAATTACAAAATGCGCTATTTTTTTTTGTAATTCTGGAGTAGCTTTTACCAAAGGCAATCGCACTTGATCTTGACAAATTCCTTGCGTTTGCAGCATTGCTTTAATACCGGCAGGATTACCTTCTTCAAATATCAAATCAATACTTTCTTTGGCCTTATTATGCAAATCATAGGCAGCAGAAGCCTCTCCTTTTAGACCTAACCTAATCATGTCAGAAAAATCTTCAGGTAAACATTGAGCAATCACACTAATTACGCCCGAACCTCCAGCAAGAGTCATATCTAAGGCAATCATATCATCTCCTGAGATTACTAAAAAATCAGTTGGTTTATTGTCAATAATTGCTTTTGCTTGCTCTATATCTCCAGCAGCTTCCTTAATAGCAATAATATTATCAAAATCATTTGCCAAACGCAAAACGGTTTCTGGTTGAACGTTTTGTGCCGTTCTACCCGGTACATTGTACAAAATAATCGGTAAGGGACTCGCCTGAGAAATAGCTTTAAAATGCTGATAAATGCCCTCTTGAGTAGGTTTATTATAATATGGAGATACAGATAGTATTGCTGCATACGCACTTAAATCTTTTGATTTAAGAGTCTCAACAACAGCCATCGTATTATTACCTCCAACACCTAAAACCAATGGCAGTCTGCCATTGTTAACTTTAATAATTTTTTCTTGAACTTTGATTTGTTCTTCTATAGTAAGTGTTGCAGGTTCACCTGTAGTACCCAAAACAACTAAATACTCTATACCACTTGCAATTTGAATTTCTACCAATTTCTCTAATCCAATATAATCAATATTACCTTCTTGATTAAATGGAGTAACTAATGCCACACCTGTCCCAATAAATTCTTGCATTATATCTTATTTAAAATCTTTAAATATCGTTCTAATTCGTTTACAAAAATATTCAAATCTCCTGACTCTGTTGCTATTGTTAAATCATAAAAATTTGCCTTATTACTATCAACTCCAATTCTAAATTTTGAATTTGACTCTAGGGTTAACAAAAGAGCAACATCATTTGACAGTAAATTGATAACCAAATCAAAATCTTGATCTATTTCTTTTTTCAACTCTTCGGACTTTATGTTGCCAAATAAACCAATGTGCTCTAATGAGAATGTTAATTCTGTATTTGAATCAACCTGGTTTGAATCATTAAACAATAAAGTTGATATTCTCTTTAAAGGCCATGAAAATTTTTGGTTTAGTAACTCCCGTAAGGGCACATCACTTTTATCTTCTAAAATCAATAAAACTTTAGAGTTTTTATCAATTTTTAAATCGCTATTATTTTGTAAAGTTTCAAATTTCTTTACAATTTTCTTTTGAATTGATTTATGCTTTACCCCCTTGAATAGCATTGAAATTTTTGTTGAGAAGCAAAAATAAATAAAATTAAGAGTTAACCTACAAATTGGAATTCAATTGTAATATTCGCAAAGAAGTTCGTCTAAAAAACCAAATTAAACACAAAATGAACAAAAATATTATTCTAATTTTAAGATTAGTGGTTGCTGTTATTCTAATACAGACCCTGAGATATAAATTTACGGCGCATCCTGACAGTGTGTATATATTTGAAACAGTTGGATTAGAGCCTTTTGGTAGAATAGGTGTTGGAATTCTTGAATTAATTGCTGCTATTCTTCTTTTATTTGGTAGAACTGTTTGGTTAGGAGCCTTAATGAGTGCAGGAATGATGGCCGGAGCTATTGGACTACATATCAATAAATTAGGCGTTGAAATTCAAAATGATGGAGGGATACTATTTTATATGGCAATGGGAGTATTTATTTTTTCAATAGTAATTTTATTTAATTATCGTAAAAATATCCCTATTATTGGCTCCAAGTTTTAACTTGTCATTAAGAATTAATTAATTATATTTATAAATTATAAAACTCACAAACCTTACTCAGTATGGGAAGACCACCAACAAGACCAGCTAAATTAAAAGATGGATTTTATATTGAAGTTAGAAACAAAGGCGAAAAATCTGGAGGAATTAAAATTCGGAGAGATGATCGAGCATCTATGCTAGAAGCTGTTTCAGAATATAGACGTATAAAAGATATTACCATTTTAGGAGAGTCGAAAAATGACAAATGGTTAGAGGCACCAAAAGAGGCCGTATAGACTCCAGATAAATGAAGTTTATATTTAATATAATGGCACTTGTGGTTTTTACTTCAAGTGCCTTTTCTCAATGATTTAATTTGAAAATGAGTCATCTTGCAATTCATGTAGAATATTTAAATTTAAGTTTTGATTTTTAACTTTATAAATTGCAGCTTTAAGAAATAGAAACTCTTGAAGGAACATTACAAGCTGTCCGATAGTTTAAGTTAATCAATCATGCTTAACTTTATCTAATTCAAATTCAAGAATTGGTGGGGAGATAAAAATCAATCGAATAAACATGGTGCTCACATTTGGCAAATCTACATTCGAGATTTAGATGCCTTTTAGATGAAAATTAACAGTATTATCCAACAAAAACTACCTAGCTTCCTGATAGTTAACCATAAATTTACATATGGAGTATTGAGCTAGGATGTAAGTTATTATTATTATTTCATCAAATCCAACTTGCTTGTAATAAAATTTGTTAATTGCCAATAGAGAATCTGAAACTATAAATAATAATGACCCAACTACTAATACTCCTGCCAATGCAGTTTGACGCTTAACATAATGCAAAAAAGCTATATAACCAAAAATACAAATTACAGCTCCATAAACAAAAACCGGAACTTGCATTGCTCCCAACACATCTTTTAAATACCACATTAGAAATACATACAAACCTGTAAAAGGAATAAATGCAACAACTTTTTGGGCTATACTTGTATTTGAAATAAGCTTTTTAAATACACTTATATACAATAAATGTGCAATTAAAAATGACGAAAGTCCTAATATAAAATTAAGCTCCAAATCATACAGTAAAAAAACATCTCCGAGAAAAGAAAAGAATATTGCTCCTAGAAACAACTTGTTTGGTTTTGCAACCATGCTGCTATAGTAACCCATTAAGGATAGCATTATTAAAGGCTTAAATACAAATATTATGGTTTGATTCTCGAGAATCAAACCAATAACGTAACTCAAAGATATTATCGCAAACAGCAATAACAGTAGGGAACTCTTTTTCATTAAAAAGATTGGTTGGTTGTTGCAATATAAGGTTTTATACAATAATTGTCAAACCAACATTTCTAAAAAATCATCTTCGTCAATTATAGGCACCTTAAGTTTTTCAGCTTTCTCTTTTTTACTAGGACCCATATTGGCACCAGCTACGATATACGTGGTTTTTTTAGAAATACTACTAGACACTTTTCCTCCGTTCTCCTCTATCAGTTTTTTTAATTCGTTTCTACTTACTTTTACAAAAACTCCTGACACTACAAACACTTTACCTGCTAATACATCAGATTGATTCTCTGTTACGGATGCATCAATTTCTAATTGAACTCCATAAGATTTCAATCTGTCGATTAATTGAATATTACCTAGATCATTCCCAAAATCCACAATGCTTTCAGCAATTCTATCTCCAATTTCATCAACAGTAACTAATTCTTCAAATGAAGCAGTAAATAATGCATCTATAGATTTAAAATGTCGAGCTAATTTTTTAGCTACGGTTTCTCCAACAAATCGAACTCCAAGTGCGAATAATACCTTTTCAAAAGGAATTTGTTTAGAAGCCTCTATCCCTAATACTAAGTTTTGTGCAGATTTTTCAGCCATCCGCTCTAATGGTAGTACCTTTTCTACAGTAAGTTCATACAAGTCTGCATAATTCTGTATCAAGTTTTCTTTAAATAAAAGCTCAACTGTTTCACTACCTAAACCATCTATATTCATGGCCTTCCTACTTATATAATGTTGAATCCTTCCTGTAATTTGTGTTGGACAACCATAAGTATTGGGACAGTAATGCTTAGCATCACCCTCTGTTCTTACTAACTCGGTATCGCAATCTGGACAATGCGATGCATAAATTGTTGGAACACTATCAAAAGGTCGCTTTGACAAATCTACTCCAACCACTTTTGGTATAATTTCTCCACCTTTCTCTACATAAACTGTATCTCCCTCTCTTATGTCTAGCTTCTCAATTTGGTCAGCATTGTGCAATGAGGCTCTTTTTACAATAGTTCCAGCCAACTGAACTGGCTGTAAATTTGCTACCGGAGTTATGGCTCCAGTTCTACCCACTTGGTACGTTATCCTGTCGAGAACTGTACTTTCTTGCTCCGCTTTGAACTTATAAGCAATTGCCCACCTTGGCGCCTTAGATGTAAACCCAAGCTCTTCTTGAACATGCAATTCATTCACTTTAATTACAATACCATCGGTCTCATAAGGTAAATCATGCCTCTTAGAATCCCAGTATTCAATAAAACTCATGATTTCCTCTACATTATTACACACCTGAATTGCTTTCGGAATTTTAAAACCAACATTTCTTGCTGCATCTAATGTAGCTGCATGCGTTTTATAAGGAACAACTCCTACAACGTGATACAGCAAACAATCTAGAGGTCTATTTGCTACTTCGGCACTATCTTGTAATTTTAAACTACCACTAGCCGTATTTCTAGGATTTCTATATGGGTCTTCTCCCGCTGCAACTCTTTCCTCATTCATTTTATTGAAACCATCAATAGGTAAAATAATTTCGCCTCGAATTTCAAAATCTTGAACAAAATTTTCAACAACTAAGGGTATCGATTTTATGGTACGAATATTAGCCGTTACATTATCGCCTTGAAAACCATCACCTCTAGTTACGGCATTTACCAAAACGCCATTTTCATATCGCAGGTTTATAGATGCTCCATCGTACTTTAATTCACATGTATAACTTAAATCTGTAGTACCAGACAATTTATGAATTCGCTTTTCCCAATCTTCTACATCTTCTTTAGAGTATGAATTATCTAAAGAATACATTCGATTCTTATGCACTACCGTTTCAAAATTTTTGGTAATTGCTCCTCCTACTCTTTGTGTTGGAGAGTTTGGGTCAAAAAATTCTGGATGACTTTTCTCGAGCTCCTCTAGCTCCTTAAGCAGTTGATCAAACTCAAAATCTGAAATTGTAGGATTATCTTGCACATAATAATTGTGATTGTGCTGTCTTAAGTCTTTTCTTATAGACTCTATTTTATCTTTGATAGTAGTATTCATAAATTATTAAGGAGCTTCAAAGTTAGGTGGTTCACCAAAATCTACTCTCTCACTTGACCAGAAAAGAAACTTGGTTTTTTGCTCATGGGGTCTCCCGCTGCTCTTCGCATACTAACTAGCTGTCCACAATGCCAAACTGCATCTTCAATAGGACCATTTATATTGTTCCAAAAAGGGATCTCTCGACTCCCCTGATCCGAAGTAAAAACAATTGTATAATTCGCTAAATCATCAACCTTCATAAATATATCGCTGGCCGTTTTAATATTCTTCAAAATTGCCTCTCGCTTCTGTTCATAAGAATGCACTGGTTGTTCCACACTTCTATCATTAGGTTGTTGCAGCGCGCTATTCACAATGATTCTCGAAAGCCCCAATATATGGTTTATTGTTTCTTCATAAGTTCTTGCCTCTTCACTTGGCTTATAATTCAACGAACTTTCTTTAAGCTCTTCAGTGGCCCAATAAAACCGAAACCCCAATCCATCTAACATTCGTGCAACTACCGTACCCGCATTATAGCTATCATATGATTTATCAATTGTTCTATACGGTAAATTTTCCTGTCCCATAACACTCACAATTACAAAAGACATTACCAATGCCAAAGCATTCTTTTTCATCTTACTAGTTAATCTGACGGTTTTCTCTTTTTTGTTGACGTTCCATTTTACGTTGCGCCTTTTTCGCTTCTTTTCGCGCTTTTTCTTCTTCTTTCGTTAACACCAAATCTATAATTTGCCCATCGTAAAACAGCGAGTCTTTATCTATTTGAGAAATATCGACTCCCTGATCATCCGCGAGTTGTTGTGCATATTTATCAATTTCTGATTGGCTAATCCAACCACCGCCTAATGATTTATATAAATACACGTAAGCACTCAAAATTTTCTGATAATTCTCAGAGTATGCTAAACGTGCATCAAACTCTTGACGCTCATTTTCTATTACCTCTAAATAACTGGTAACACCTTGGTAATAACGCTCTCTAGATAGGTAACTTGCATTTCTTGCAGCTGAAGATCTTAAATCGTTTGCTTCTAATTCTTCTTTTAATGTAGACACAGATGCCAATGAATTTTCTACATCTAAAAAGGCATTTAACACTGTATTTTCATAGGAATAAAAAGTTTGTTTTGTGCGTTCACGTTCAATATCTACTCTACGTTTATTTTTACCAAACTCAAATAATGGCGCGGTAAGACTACCTCCAATATTCCAGCCTAAACCATTATCAAAAATTGAGCTTAACTCATCACTACCAGCTCCTAATAATCCTGTTAAGCTAATTGAAGGAAAACGCATAGCTTGCGCAACACCTATACGTGCATTTTGAGCTCTATATGATTGTGCGGCCTCCAATACATCTGGTCTTCTCATTAGTAACTCTGAAGGAATTCCGGTAGGAATATCTTCAGGAATTGGATAATCGTTCAAACTTTTCTCTACAGGGATTGAATCTGGCTTTCTACCCAACAATACACTTAAATTATGTTCTGTAAATGCAATTTGACGTTTAAAAAATGGCACAGAACCTTGGCTAATTGCTTTTTGAATTTCGGCTTGGTTTACATCAATAATATGTGTATATTCATTATCAAAACGCGCTTGAATTAATTCCAACGTTTCATCTCTCGATTCTAGCGTACTTTCAGATATTTGTAAACGAGCTCTATAATCTAATAATTGAAAATAATTAGTAGCTACTTCAGAAATCAAACTAATTTCTATTGCTCTTTTTGCATAAAAAGAAGCTACTAGTTCTGCCTTGGCGGCTTCAGTACTTCTTCTAAATTTACCCCAAAAATCTAACTCCCAGTTAACAGATGCTGCTGTACCAAAAGAAGTAATTGGGTCGTTTAATTGTAATCCTGAAATATAATCACCCCTTCCAGCATTGGCTGAGATTCCAAACTTAGGACCATAATCTGCTTTATTGAATCGAACATTCTCTCTGGCTTGCTCGACTCTGCTTGCGGCTATCAATAAATTCTTATTTGCTCGTAAGGCCTCTACAATTAGTGTATCTAAATACGGGTCATCAAAAATTTCCCACCATTTCAAATTTATAACACTATCTGTGTCATTAGAATATCTAAATGTAGCATTGTTTTGAGTTTCTGGCCTCACATAATCAGGGCCAACAGCACATGATTGTACAACTAAAAAAACAATCCCAACTAAAACCGTATTGTATAAGTTTAAATACTTTTTCATGATTCACTTGAATTTGAGGTTTCTAATGCTGCTAATTTTTCCCGTTTCTTTTCATAACCCGCTATTTTCCCAATTAGAATAAATAACATTGGATATAAGAAAACACCTAGGAAAGTAGCTAAGGTCATTCCTCCTAGAAGAGCCATACCCATAACCTTTCTTGCTTCTGCCCCCGAACCAACAGCAACAACCAGAGGGAATACCCCGAGAATAAATGAAAAGGCCGTCATTAATATCGGTCTAAATCTAGAGCGAGCTGCAGCTGCAGCTGCTTCAAATAGACTCTTTCCATCTTTAAACTCATCGTTTGCAAATTCTACAATAAGAATGGCATTTTTAGCCGCCATACCAATTAACATTACAAAGGATACTTGTGCGAAAATGTTATTCTCGAAAGTTGGACTAATCAATCTTCCTGCCCATAAAGCAAATAGCGCACCAAATATTGCAAATGGTGTTCCTAGTAAAATTGCAAATGGTAATGACCAACTCTCGTATTGAGCAGCAAGAATCAAGAATACAAATACCAAAGAAAAAGTTAAAATGGTTATTAAAGAACCAGATGCTTTTTCTTCTTGAAAAGACATTGCATTCCAAGAATACCCCATATCTGTTGGCAGCACTTCATTGGCTACTTCTTTTAAAGCCAAACGGGCATCATCCGAAGTATAGCCATCGGCAGGTACACCTGTAAC
Organism: Urechidicola sp. KH5; assembly: GCF_054661455.1. NCBI lineage: Bacteria > Pseudomonadati > Bacteroidota > Flavobacteriia > Flavobacteriales > Flavobacteriaceae > Urechidicola > Urechidicola sp. KH5. The sequence goes on along the minus strand of NZ_BAAFSW010000004.1, from coordinate 90,629 downwards.
CTCAACAGATCTAAACAAATTAAATCGAACTGTATAATCAGGTCCAGAAATAGGGTGGATACTTGCAATTGTTGATAGTGGCACCATTTCACCTTGATTATTCTTGATAAAGAATTTATTAATTTGAGATTCATCTACACGATATTCCGGTTCTGCTTGAATATAGGTTTTATACAATCTACCAAATCGGGTAAAATCATTTACATAAGAACCACCCATAAAGGCTCCAATAGTCGTATACAAATCGTTTAAGTTCACTCCCATTTTGAGTGCCTTTTCTTTATCAATATCCATATACCTTTGAGGCACTGTAGCTTGGAATGTTGTAAATGCAGAACCGATTTCAGGTCTTGCATTTGCTGCCTGAATAAATTTCATGGCGTTTTGAGATAGGTATTCTGGAGTATTACCCGTTCTATCTTGTAGCATTATACTAAACCCTGCTCCATTACCTAAACCAGGGATTGCAGGTGGACCAAAAGCGAAAGCCTGTGCATCTTTAATACCAAACATCAATTTTTTATTAACGTCGGCAATTACCTCTTCAGCGGTTCGTTCTCTTTTGTCCCAATCTTTTAAAGAAACAAACAAGAATCCTGTATTAGAAATCATGGCCCCAGATAAAATACTATATCCCGTTGCAGTGGTAATGTATTCTACTTCTGGTACATTTTCTAACACCACCTCTATTTGTTTTGTTACAACATCTGAACGTTGTAATGAAGCAGCATTCGGTAACTGAACGTTGACAAAGAAATACCCCATATCTTCTTCTGGAATAAATCCGCTTGGTACTAACTTTCCAAAGAATCCAGCTCCAATTGTAAGAATTACAATAAATATGACTCCGCGTTTAATTTTTCTTGAGACAATGTTAGTAAAACTCATGTACCCTTCCGTAGATCTGTCCATTCCTTTATTGAACTTTCCGAAGAACCAACCTAAAGGACCACCGTATGGTTTTGGCTCTTTTAACAGTAACGAACATAATGCTGGAGATAAAGACAAGGCATTTACAGAAGAAACCAATACAGAAACAACAATGGTAATTGCAAATTGCTGATAGAGGAGCCCTGTAATTCCTGCCATACCTGCTACAGGAATAAATACTGCTACTAATACCAAAGTAGTGGCAATAATTGGAGCAGTTACTTTTGCCATGGCATCCATAGTAGCCTCTTTAGCACTCATTCCCTTTTCAATATTAACCTGTACGGCTTCTACCACTACAATCGCATCATCTACCACAATACCAATTGCCAATACTAGTCCTAATAACGAAAGTACATTAATTGTAAAGCCTAACATCGGGAAAAATATAAATGCCCCGACCAGCGAAACTGGAATAGCTAAAGTTGGAATTAAAGTGGCTCTCCAATCTTGTATAAATAAGAATACCACCAAGATTACTAGGGCTAAAGCAATAAATAAGGTAATAACAATTTCTTTAATACCCGCTGTTATAGATTTTGTAGTATCTATAGAAACATCGTATTTTACAGATTCAGGAAAGTCTGCAGACATCTCTTCCATATTCTGGATTACCTGACTTGCCAATTCAACGCCGTTTGAACCTGGAGCCTGATAAAGCGCAATAATAGCCGCTGTTTCACCATTTAACCTGGCAAACATGTTATATAACTCTACACCTAAATTAACCGTTGCAACATCTTTAAGTTTAATTTGAGAACCATCTGGCTCCGTACGAACAACAATTTCTTCAAAAGCTTCTTCAGAATTAAACCTATCAGGAAGTCTAACCGTGTAGGTAAAATCTGTACCAGGAGGTGCAGGTTCTGCACCAAATTTACCTCCAGGAACAAGTTCATTCTGTTGATTGATAGCGTTTATAATTTCAGGTACAGTTAATTGCAACTGCGACAAGCGATCTGGTTTTACCCATATACGCATTGAATAATCAGAAGCTCCTAAAACATCTACACGACCAATACCTCTAATACGAGCAAGCTGGTCTTTAATATTAATCAAGGCATAATTACCTAAAAAATCTTGATCATATCTTCCATCGGATGTCAAGGTTACAAGCATTAATGTATTGGGTAATGCTTTCTGTGTTGTTACACCTAACTTAGTTACTGCAGGTGGAAGTTTTGCCGTTGCAGCAGAAACTTTATTCTGAGTAAGTACTGTATTCATGTCAGGATCTGTACCTACCTCAAAAGAAACCTGAATATTCATTGTTCCATCATTAGAGTTAGTTGATTTCATATAAATCATATTATCAACTCCATTGATTTGCTGTTCTAGAGGGGTCGCAACAGACTCTTCAACATTAATCGCATTTGCCCCTGTATATGAAGCATTAATCTGTACAATAGGTGGTGTTAAGTTTGGATATTGCTCAATTGGCAATCCAATCATTGAAACGGCTCCAACAATTACAATAACTATTGCAATTACCATTGCAACAATAGGTCTTCTTACAAAAAAATTACCTTTATCTGCCATAATTATTGCTTGTTAGATGATTGATCTGAACTAACTATCTGCGGCACAACTACCATACCAGTTCTAACTTTTTGAATGCCTTCAATAATTATCTTTTCCCCGGCTTCTAGACCAGATTTAACAATATATGAGCTTTCAAATTTCTCTCCTAACTCTATAGTTTTTGAAATGACTTTATTTTCAGAATCTACTACAAAAACTGAATACTGACCTTGCAATTCTGAAACACTACTTTGCGGAACAATAATCGCATCATTATCTTCTCTAACTTTTATTTTAATACGTGCAAATTGACCAGGTCTAATAAAATCCCTAGGATTAGGAAATGATGCTTGAATTAATATTGCACCTGTAGTAGGATTCACATTTCTATCTACAAAATCTACTTTACCATTGTGTTCATATAAACTACCATCTGCAAGAATTAATTGCACTTCAACATTACTCTCTGACCTGGACATTCTCTTTGTCTCATCTGAATTCATATATTCTCTAGAAACGCGAAGATACTCTAGCTCTGAAAGAAAAAATTGCACTCTAAAATCTGATAAATCAGAAACGGTATTAAGTATTACTGGATTTGGATCTCTACCAACAAATTCACCTTCTCTTGCTAAAGTTTTACCAATAACACCATCTATGGGTGCATGAATTCTACAATATCCCAAATTAATTTGAGCTAATTTTAAATTTGCTCTTGCTGCTTTTAATGAAGATTGTGCAGCATCTCTTGCCGCTCTAGCATTATCTAAATCTCTACCACTTACAGCATCTAATCTTGCTAAAGGTTCTATTCTTTGCAAGTCGTTTTCTTTGTTTACAAGGTGTGTCTCCGCTTCCGTAACTGCACTTTGCGCAGCAGCAACCTCTTGTTGAAATGGTGATGAATCTATTACGTATAGTAAATCTCCTCGCTTAACTCTTCCTCCTTCCTCAAAATGAATTTCCTCGAGATACCCCTCAACTCTCGCTCTAATTGGAATATCTTTTTCACCAAAAATTTCTCCAACAAATTCATAAAATATTGGAACTGTTTGTGGTTTAAGCTCAACAACATTTATGTTTTGGGGTGGAATTTGTGGTGGCTGTTTATCTTTTGAACAAGAAAGAAATAAAACAACTGCAAAAAACAAATAGTATGATCGTGACATGGCAAGAAAATTAAATGTAAGTTATATACCCTAAAAATAAAAAAAACCGAATAAGTGTATTCGGTTTTTTTAAAAGAATTTTAATAGATTCTAATAATAAGTATATCGCTTTACTTTTGAAATGTGTTTGGCCAAACGAATAACTTGATGACTGTACCCGTATTCGTTATCATACCAAACGTACAACACAACGTGTTTTCCTTTCTGAGCACTAATAGTAGCATTACTATCAAATATAGCTGGAGCAGGTGCTCCAACAATATCTGAAGACACTAACTCATTGTCTACAGAGTATTTAATTTGTTCCACAAGATTGCCTTCAAGTGCAAACTTCTTAATCGTATTATTTATTTTGGCTACGCTTGCTGATTTTTTCAACTCTAATTTTAAAATAACTAAAGACCCATTAGGAACAGGAACTCTAATGGCATTAGAAGTTAACTTACCTTCGAGCTGAGGCAATGCTTTTGCAACTGCCGCTCCAGCTCCAGTTTCTGTTATCACCATATTTAATGCAGCAGCTCTACCTCTGCGGTACTTACTATGCATATTATCAACTAAATTTTGATCATTGGTATAGGCATGTATAGTTTCTATATGCCCATTTTCAATACCAAAAACTTGGTCAACTACGCTTAATACAGGAGTGATTGCGTTTGTGGTACAAGAAGCTGCCGAAACAAGATTTGTTTTTTCAGGGTCTATATCACAATGGTTTACTCCATAAACAATATTTGGCACTCCTTTTCCAGGAGCAGTTAATAAAACTTTCGAAACACCATTTGCTTTAAGATGGCGGTTTAAAGCTTTATCATCCCTAAACACTCCGGTATTGTCAATAATTAAGGCATCATAAATACCGTAAGCCGTATAATCAATCTCCTCAGGAGTATTAGCAGAGATAATTTTAACGGTCGTACCATTTATTATCAGAGCTTCATTTTTTACATCAACTTGAACTGTACCTGAAAAATCGCCATGAATAGAATCATTTCGGAGTAATGAGGCTCTCTTTTCTAAAACAGTTTTATCTATTTTACCTCGAGTAACGATTGCTCTCAATCTAAGTTGTTGCCCTTTACCAGTTATACCCATAATCTCTCTAGCAACAAGTCTCCCAATTCTACCAAATCCGTATAGTACAACGTCTTTAGGACTTAAAGTCTTTGTTTTATCAACATCTTTTAGTTGTATACTTAAAAACTTGTAAATATTGTAGTTGTTAGTATCTTTTTGGAATTCATACACCAATTTCCCAATATCAATCTTAGCAGGAGGCAGTTTCAACAATTTTAAAGTCTTTACAATCTCTACTGCATCAAATATTGAAATTGGTTTTTCAACAAATTCAGTAGCGTATTCTAACAAGTTTAAAATTTCGCCAACGTTTCGATCAATAAGTTGATTTCTAAATAAAACTAATTCTATGGTGTCATCATACCATAAATCGCTTACAAGCTTTATAAATTCATTTGTAGATCTGCGAATTCTTGTTTGAAAAGCAAGTTCTTGCTCATAATTAGTTACAGCCATTTTTTTATAAAAGAGTTAATTTAATGGCAAATATATAAAAATCGAAAACGTTTTCGTAAATAATAAAAAGAAATAAAAAATCCGGCGATAAACACCGGATTCATATTTTAAAAAACAATCATTTATCTAAAAATATAACGTTCAACCACACCATCTTCATCCAATACCTCCAAAACTACACGTTGCTGTCTAATTGCGGTTCTAAGCGCCTCTTCCGCATCATCCGTAGAAGAGATGTCATACCCATTGATTCGTTTGATAACTTGCCCTTCTTGTAATCCCAAATCAGATAAGTCTTCATTTAAAATAGACATAATTTTAACTCCTCTTTTCACATCAAATCTTTGCGCCTCAGTTTTCGAAAGGTTTTTTAGGTTTAGTCCTAAACTACTACTGATTGTACTTTTATTTTCGGTTAAAGTAACTGGAACAACCATTTCATTACCATTTCTTAATACAGTAAACCTTACTTCATCGTTCGGTCTTTTAGATTTTAAAAAACCACTTAAATCTGCGAAGGTAGAAATGGTGACATTATTTGCTTTTACAATTATATCATCAACTCGAATTCCTGCCATAGCAGCACCACCACCATCAATTACATTTGTTATAATAACTCCTTCAGTATTTTCAACTCCAAAATCGGTATGATTTTGCCCATTCAACTCTCTGTAATTAATTCCAATAAATGCCTTTTGAACATTACCAAATTCCATTATATCTTCAATAACTTTCTTTGCGATATTTGAAGGAACCGCAAAAGAATATCCAATGTAAGAACCTGTTGTAGAAGTTATCATTGTGTTAATACCAACTAATTCTCCTCTAGTGTTTACTAAAGCCCCACCGCTGTTGCCTGAATTTACCACAGCGTCGGTTTGTATATAAGATTCTGTTTGGTCGTTGCCAAGTAAATCTCTTCCTTTCGCACTAATAATTCCAGCTGTAACAGTTGCCGTAAGATTGTATGGATTACCAACTGCCAAAACCCATTCGCCAACTTTTATATTATCTGAATCTGCAAAAGGAATATGAGGCAAATCATTGGCATCAACCTTTACCAATGCAATATCATTCGATGGGTCTGTACCAATCAATTCGGCTTGATATGCTTTCTTATTATTTAATGTGATTTCAATTTCAGTAGCACCATCAATCACATGATTGTTTGTTATAATATATCCGTCTGGAGATATTATCACACCGCTACCCATCCCTATCTGTACGCGCTCTCTACCTTGGCTTTTACCATAGAATAACTCCTCAATAGGATTATAGGCTGTATACACAGATTTGTTTTTTACGTGTACTACTGCACCCAATGCTTTATCGGCCGCTGAAGTAAATTCTCCAACCTCTGTTATTCCCAATGAAGTGGTATAATTCTTAGGAAATATCTGTTGTGGGATAGTCGATTGCTTTTGAACATTCTCCTGGCTATTTTCAAGCAATAGTTTATACGCACCTAAAGTAAAAACTCCTCCAAGCGCAGAAACCATAACCATAGTCATTATTTTTTTCATACTCAAACTTTAGATTTTAATTACTTAACATTCAAAACTATTACTTTATTGCTACTCAAAAAACCGATTAACGGAACTTTAACATTCAACCTAATTGTATTTAATTGTAACTTTGCAAGTATGAATATTCAGTTTTATAAATACCAAGGTACAGGTAACGATTTTGTGATGATTGATAACAGAAATGAAAAATTTCCTAAGGAGAATAAATCCCTTGTTGCTGCAATGTGTGATAGACGTTTTGGTGTAGGCGCTGACGGATTAATTTTATTAGACAATTCTGATTCTGCCGATTTTAAAATGGTGTATTTTAATGCTGATGGTTCAGAAAGTACTATGTGTGGCAATGGAGGCAGATGTTTGGTTGCATTTGCAAAACACATGGGGGTAATCGTCGCTGAAACCACTTTTGATGCTGTGGATGGTGTACATTTTGCTAGTATTGATAATGGTATTGTGAGTCTACAAATGATCGATGTAAATACGGTAGAAACTCATAAAAATCATTTCTTTTTAGATACCGGATCTCCACATCATGTTGAAATTGTAGAAAATTTAGCACAATATGATGTATTAACCAATGGCAAAAGAATTAGAGAAGGTAGCCCATATTTTGAAGTAGGTTCTAATGTAAATTTTGTGGAACTTTTAACAGAATCGAAAATTAAAGTAAGAACTTTTGAGCGTGGTGTTGAAAATGAAACTTTGAGTTGCGGTACAGGAGTTACTGCATCTGCTATTGCCTTGAATTATGCAAAAATTGTTTCTTCTAACTCAATAGATATAGAAGTTGAAGGAGGCGAACTTAATGTAAGTTTTAAATATGATAATGGTAACTATAGTAAAGTCTTTTTAAAAGGGCCCGCCACGTTTGTCTTTGAGGGTGAATTCAGTTATTAATGCAAACACTAAAAGGCAAACATATCATATTACGAGCGCTTGAACCAAGTGATTTAGATTTTCTTTTTGAGATTGAAAATAATCAAGATTTTTGGGAAATCAGTCATACCATTACACCGTATTCAAAGCATTTACTTAAACAATATATCAACAACGCTCATTTAGACATATATGAAGCAAAACAACTAAGATTAACTATTTGCCTTCAAAACAACACTCCTGTTGGATTTATAGATATTTTTGATTTTAATCCAATGCATCTTAGAGCTGGATTAGGTATTTTGATCAATGCTGAATTTCAAGGCAATGGTTACGCTAAAGAAGCAGTTCGATTGGCTCGTGATTATTGTTTTACTAATTTAAAACTGCATCAACTATACGTGAATATTTCTTCAAAAAACAACAAGAGTATTCAATTGTTTAACTCATTGGGATTTGAAATAATAGGCGCCAAAAAACAATGGAATTTAACTCAAAATGGTTTTGTTGATGAATTAATGCTACAACAGATAAATGAATAACAAAAAACTACTTTTAGGAGTTTCTATAATTACACTAATTATAGGAGTAATTGGAATTAATTATTATTTAAAAATATTCGGAGGTACTGTTACTGAAAATGTTGCCATATATATACCGAGTAATGCAACTTTTGAAGATGTTAAGCTCTTAATTAAACCACACATTAAAAAGGAATCAGCCTTTGATTGGGTTGCTCAGAAAAAAAAATACCCCAATCTTGTGAAAGGCGGTAAATACGATTTAACACAAGGCATGAATACAAATGACCTTGTGGATCTTTTAAGAAGTGGAAATCAATCTCCAATTAAAATTGCTTTCAACAATCAGCATAGAATTGAAACACTTGCTGGCAGAATCTCACAACAGATAGAAGCAGATTCCATTTCTTTATTAGCAGCAATAAAGGATGAAGCTTTTTTAAAAGAGAATGGATTTTCAGAGGCCACTGCCCTTGCAATGTATTTGCCTAACAGCTATCAACTTTATTGGAATACGAATGCAGAACAATTCAGAAATAAAATGTTATCTGAATACAGAAAATATTGGAATGGTAATAGACTTGAATTAGCCAAAAAACAAAATTTGTCTCCAATTCAAGTTTCAACTTTAGCTTCTATTGTTCATAAAGAAACTTCAACTATTTCTGAAAGACCTCGTGTTGCTGGTTTATATTTAAACAGGTATAAAAACAAATGGCCCCTACAAGCAGATCCCACAATAATTTTTGCCTTAAAAGAGAAAAAAGGTCAAGATATTGAAATAAAAAGAGTACTGTTAAAAGATTTAGAAATAAATTCAAAATACAATACCTACAAATATGTTGGCATACCACCGGGACCAATAGCAATGCCGGATATTAGTGCGATTGAGGCAGTATTAAAACCAGAAAACCACAATTATTTTTACATGTGTGCAGATATAGATAATTTTGGTAAACATGTCTTTGCACGTACTTTGGCTCAGCACAACAAAAATGCAGCTAAATACCAGCGTTGGCTGAACAAACAAGGGGTTAACCGTTAACTTTACTTATCTCGTGCTGTTTTAACCATTTGCAATAAAAAACCCTCCTTTTATAAACTTTATATTTCCATATATTTATTATTGAAGTTAGCGTATTTTGTAAATACCTACTTTTGATTTAGAATATTATTGGTTTAGTAATTTTTTTTCAAACATTAAATAATAGACCATAGCAAAACATAAAACGTTTTCGTATTCAACTATTTAATTGTACGCTTGCATAATTAAAAAGATGTCGTACTTTTGCACCCCGAAGTAGTTGTGGTTATAAAACCAAACAAAAAACAATGAAAAAAGAAACTATATTATTGGGGTTAGTGGTTATCTTTTTAATCTCGGTTAAATTTAAAGAGGCCGATTTTGATTTTGAACTAATTTCTGAAGAAAATTGTTACTTGCAAATTGTTGAAGCAACTGTTCCAACTGAAGAAGAGGCAGTTCACTATATTGAACCTCCATTTACAGGAAAATCATTTATCGGGTTTAGACAAGCTTTAGGATTTAAAGAATCTCGAAATAGGTATCATATTGTTAACAAATATGGATACCTAGGTAAATACCAATTTGGAAAATCTACTTTAAGACGATTAAAAGTGAGAAATGTAGAAAATTTCTTGCGCGATCCTGAACAACAAGAACAAGCCTTTGAGGCACTATGCTCACTTAATAAGTACATTTTAAGAAAAGATATTAAGCGTAGTGTTGGATCTAAGATTAACGGAATTCTAATAACAGAATCAGGCATCTTGGCTGCAGCTCACCTTAGTGGTGCAGGTAACGTTAAAAAATATTTACGTAGCGGCGGTGCAAACGATGTAAGTGATGCCTTTGGAACTTCAATTCAAAATTACATGATTTTATTCGCTGGATATGATGTTTCTGATATAGAAGCAAATCAGCATCCAGTAATTTAATCTATTTTTTTATGTTCTAGAAAACACTTAATTTAAGATTGTGAAAAAGTCTTATGCTTACCCCTCTTTCTGAATTATAAATATAGTAGGACGCTTATGTAAACTTAGCTGCTCTTTTTTCCAAGCTGTAGCTGTTTTAGTTTTAATAAATTCTGTTTCCAATGTTATATCAGAAGCTATACAAATATTAGTGGTGGGTTGTAAAGTCGATACCAGATCAGAAATCATTTTATCGTTCCTGTAAGGCGTCTCGATAAATATTTGAGCTTGATTATTCTCAAAAGAAATGCGCTCAAGATATTTTATTGCCTTTTTTCTTTCCTTTATATCTATTGGTAGATAACCGTGAAATGCGAATTGCTGTCCATTCAATCCAGAAGCCATCATAGCTAACAATATAGATGAAGGCCCTACTAGCGGCACAACTTTAATATTCTTTTTATGAGCGAGTTTTACTACCTCAGCCCCAGGATCTGCAATCGCAGGAACTCCTGCCTCTGATAATAATCCTACTGAAACTCCATCATCACAAACATCCAAATATGTTTGAATTTCTAATTGATCTGCATATTTGTCTATTGATTTAAGTACTAATGAAGGTTGTGATTTTTTTGGCGTAATTCTTTTAATAAATCTACGTGCTGTTTTCTGATTTTCAACAATAAAATAATCCAATTCCTCAATCATTTTTTTTACCGATAACGGCAGTACTTCTAAAGGTTCATTATCTCCTAAAGTAGTTGGAATCAAATAGAGTTTACCTTTCATTAAGATAGTTTTTTAACAATCACATCACATGCCTGATCAAGCATTTTATATACCGTCTCAAAACCATGTTGCCCCCCATAATAAGGATCGGGAACATCTAAATTTTCACCAGGAAAAACTTGATTCAATATAAGCGACACCTTTAATTTATCTGCCTCGCTTCGAGCTAATGCCACCACATCGGAGTAATTAGAATTATCCATCACATAAATAAAGTCAAATGCATCAAAATCATTTTCTGTAAATTTCCGGCATTGTTGCTGAGAAATATTTACTCCATACTTTTCTGCCACAGCAATCGAACGCTTATCAGGTGGGTTACCTACATGGTAACCAGCAGTTCCTGCTGAATCCACTTCGATGCCGTATGCAAATCCTTTTGACTTTAAAATTCCCTCTGCCAAAGGAGAGCGACAAATATTCCCCAAACACACCATCAACACCTTTGCCATAAATATTCTGTTTTAGTATGTCAACTTCTTAGTCAAGTCTTCAACATACTTTCTAAACTGTTTGTCCGTTTCGGTAAGATTGTCAACAGTTTTACAAGCATGCAATACAGTAGCATGATCACGCTTACCAATTTGCGACCCAATACTTGCTAAGGAAGCTTTAGTCATTCTTTTTGCAAAGTACATAGCTAATTGACGCGCCTGAACAATATGACGCTTTCTAGTTTTAGACTGCAATGTAGCCACATCCAAATCAAAGTAACTCGATACTACTTTTTGTATTTGGTTAATAGAAACTTCTCGTTTGGTATTCTTAACAAACTTATCTACAATTTGCTTCGCCAATGCTAAAGTAAATTCTTTTCTATTAAACGATGCCTGAGCAATCATAGATACTAAAACACCCTCCAATTCTCGAACATTCGATTTAATATTTTTTGCTATATAATCTACAATTTCTTCTGGCATATCCACACCGTCTCTATACAATTTGTTCTGAAGTATAGAAATTCTAGTTTCATAATCAGGAGATTGCAATTCTGCAGAAAGGCCCCACTTAAATCTTGATAACAAACGCTGTTCAAAATCTTGCATATCCACAGGTGCTTTATCAGATGTCAAAATAACCTGTTTTCCATTTTGATGTAAATGGTTAAATATATGGAAGAACACATCTTGAGTTCCTGTTTTACCTGAGAAAAACTGAACATCATCAACAATCAATACATCTATCATTTGATAGAAGTGAATAAAGTCGTTTCTAGTATTTGATTTAAACGAATCTATAAACTGCTGCATAAATCGCTCAGAAGAGATATACAATACAGTTTTCTCTGGGTATTTATCTTTAATCTCAACACCTATAGCATGAGCCAAATGTGTTTTACCTAAACCAACACCACCATAAATCATTAACGGATTAAATGATGTTCCACCAGGTTTATTAGCTACAGCCATACCAGCAGATCGCGCCAATCTATTTGAGTCACCTTCAACAAAGCTATCAAAATTATAGTTTGGATTTAGTTGAGATTCAATTTTTACTTTTTGAATACCTGGAATAACAAAAGGGTTTTTCAATTGACGTTTATTAATCTCTAACGGCACTGTTACTCCTTGCGCATTTATAGGATTTCTATTTGAACTTGGAAATTTTACTGTATGAGGTGTTGTACTACTGTAGGTATTCTCCATACGCACATCATAAATCAACTTTGCATCGTCTCCTAGCTCTCTCATTAATGCAACACGCAATAATTTTATATAATGCTCTTCTAGCCATTCATAAAAAAACTTACTCGGAACTTGAATGGTTAATGAATCTCCAGAAATTTTAATCGGCTTAATTGGCTCAAACCAAGTTTTGTACGCTTGAGGCTTAATATTGTCTTTAATAAAAGACAGACATTTATTCCAAACTGAAGAAGCAGTTTTCGTCATTCTTAATAGTTACGTTTTAGTTTGCGGATTATGTTGGTTGACTTAAAATTTTTGGGGGCGTAAATCCGGTAGTTTTAAGTGATACAAAAGTGTGAATAAAATTTAGTATAAAAAAATAAAATAGCTATTGTTTGGTAACTTTTTTATGCGTATAATAAGGCAATTAAAACTCAATCCCTACATGCGTTCGCATCAGCTTAAAATCCGCGTCAGATATGGAGAAACCGACCAAATGGGGTTTGTTTATTATGGTAATTACGCACAATTTTTTGAAATGGGAAGAGTGGAGTGGTTAAGACATCTAGGTGTTTCATATAAAGACATGGAAACCAGCGGTATTATGCTACCTGTTTTAAAGTTAGAAACTAACTATATAAAACCGGCGAAATACGATGAATTATTGACTCTTAAAACAACCCTAAAAAAATTACCAGGAGTAAAAATAGAATTCGATTATGAGTTATTTAATGAACATAACGAATTATTAACAACTGCATATACGAGTTTAGTGTTTATTGACATGAAAAAAAATAAACCAACAAGATGTCCAGATTATCTTTTAAAAAAGCTCAATCTACTTTTTTTATAGTCACACAGCGCAGATCTTCTATTTTTCTTAAGACTGAAGTAACTTCATTTTTTCTTACTGCTATTTCAAATTCGCAATTCATTTCCATTTTCTGCTTCTCTATTATTACATCGGCCCCCTTAATTATGCGCATTAACTTATTAAGGTCGGCATATTCAAATTGCAAGTTAAGAGTAATGTCAATAGTTCTCTCAACTATCTGCGCCTTTTCCAACGCTAGTTTAGTACCTTCTTTGTAGGCTTGTATCAAACCACCTACTCCCAATTTTGTCCCTCCAAAATAACGAACAACTACCGCCAAAACATTGGTTACATCATAAGCAACCAACTGCCCTAATATAGGCTGACCTGCACTATTGCTTGGTTCTCCATCATCATTTGCTCTAAAGGATATTTGTTCTTTTCCAATTCTATAAGCAAAACACCAATGCCTCGCCTTATGGTGCTCTGCTTTTAATTCGGCTAATTTTTCTTTTACCTGTTCTTCCATCGTCACAGGAAATAAATATCCAAAAAAACGACTTCCCCTATCTTTAAAAACGTCACCTTTTGTTGCAATCTCTATTGTATTGTATGTGTCTTTAGAATCGATTACTTGTTTTTTTTAGGTTGTCAAAGATATACATTCAAAAAATTTAAATTGAATATCTTTGATTCACATAAACAACAACCATGAGAAAATTTATCATTTCTATAATAAGCTTAACCTTAATAATAACATGCTCAAACCCCAATTCAAATATTGAAACTGAAAGCAAGAATAAATTTGCAATTGTAATTCATGGAGGCGCGGGCGGCATAAAACGTGAATATTTTACAGAAGAACAAGTTAAAGCCTATGAGATAAAACTAGAAGAAGCCTTGGATACTGGATACCAAATTCTTGATAAAGGAGGCGCTTCTATAGAAGCAATTCAGGCAGCTATAATTATTATGGAAGACTCACCTTTATTTAATGCAGGCAAAGGAGCCGTTTACAACAGTGACGCAAAGCAAGAAATGGATGCGGCAATTATGGATGGAGCAACCTTAAACGCAGGCACAATAGCAGGTGTAAACCATATTAAAAACCCAATTTTAGCAGCCAGAGTTGTTATGGACAGCTCTAAACACGTAATGCTATCTGGCGAAGGCGCTGTGATATTAGCAAAAAAATATGGAATTGAGATGGTGGATAGCAGCTATTTCTATACGGAGAAAAGGTTAAATCAACTTTTAAAAATTCAAGGTGTAGAAACAACCAAACTTGACCATACTACCTATTTAAAACATCACAACTTAATTGATGACCATAAATACGGAACTGTTGGCGCTGTTGCCATTGATAAAAACGGTAATATAGCCGCAGGTACTTCAACAGGTGGTATGACGAATAAAAAATATGGACGCATCGGAGATGTGCCAATTGTAGGTGCAGGAACCTATGCAAATAATCAAACTGCCGGAATATCTGCAACAGGAACTGGAGAATTTTTTATTAGGACTGTGGCAGCTCACGAAGTTTCTAACCTTATTAAATATAAAGAATATACTCCTAGCGAAGCCTTAAATGAAGTGCTTTTTAATCAAATCGGACCGCTAGGTGGCGAAGGAGGAATGATTTTGATAGACAGTAATGGCGAAGTGTTTTGGGATTTTAACTCAACTGGAATGTTTAGAGGATATAAAAAATCTGATGGTACACAAAAAATCGCCATTTTCGAAAAAGAAATTTAGTTGTTATTGCTGTAATAAACTAACACATCAGACCCTACATTCTCTGCACTAAAAGAATGATTCTGTATTCGCGGAGCGGGTACACCCTTTAAAAATCTTGAAATTCCAATAAATACACGTGCCTCATCCCATAAATTAGCATTAATAAAACTCTGAATGGTTTTAGCACCTCCTTCGATAAGAATCGATTGAATATCTTTCTCATATAAATACGTACAAACTTGTTCTGCCACCTCTTTAGAATAATCAATAACAGCTACCTCAACATTCGAATTTTCAATAGGAAAACCAATACGAGAACTTGTAAATACAATTGTTTTAATAGTGCCATCAAAAACATGAGCATTCTTCGGAATTCTAAGCGAATTGTCTAATACAATTCTTACAGGGTTCTCCCCTTGCCAAGATCTAACGTTTAATCTTGGATTATCCTTTAATACAGTATTGGTACCAACCATTATTGACTGCTCTTCACTTCTCCATTGATGTACTAATTGTTGAGAATATCTATTTGATATCCACGTAGGCTCAATAGGCTCACCCTCTTTTCTCAATCGGTCAATAAACCCGTCATTAGTTTGCGCCCATTTTAATACGATATAAGGTCGTTTCTTATTATGAAAAGTAAAAAACCGTTTGTTTATGGCCTCACATTCTTTTTCAAGAATTCCAGTAATCACCTCTACCCCATTATCCTTTAATCGTTCAATACCCTTACCACTAACTAAAGAATTATCATCTATAACCCCAATTACAACTTTAGGTATTTGGTGTTTTATAATATAATCAGAACATGGTGGAGTTTTCCCGAAATGACTACACGGCTCCAAACTCACATATAAAATAGCCTTTGTTAGTAGTTCCTTATTAGAAACTGAATCAATCGCATTCACCTCAGCATGCGGCCCACCATAAGGACTTGTAAAGCCTTCACCAACTATTTTATCGTCAACCACAATTACACATCCCACCATTGGATTTGGCCTTGTTGTACCCAATCCATTTTTAGCCAATTCTAAGCAACGAGATATATATTTTTCGTGTATCTTCACAAAACAAAAATAGGGCATAAATTGACGAATAACAACTACATAATTCGCGAGATAGAACCGAAAGACAATCAAGAGATTGCCAAAGTTATTAAAGAAGTTTTAATTGAGTTTGGAGTTCCAAAAGTAGGTACGGCATATGAAGATGCTGCGTTGGATTGCATGTATGAAACATATGATATTTCTAAAGCAACGTATTTCTTAGTTTTAGATAATAATAAGATTCTGGGCGGTGCAGGTATAATGCATTTGAAAGACAGTGATGAAAATATATGCGAGCTTCAAAAAATGTATTTTTCTAAAGCGTCAAGAGGCAAAGGTCTTGGAGCAAAAATGATGGAAACATGCTTAAAAAAGGCAAAAGAATTTGGATATGACCGATGCTATTTAGAGACCCTTCCATACATGAAAAATGCTCGAAAATTATATAAGAAAACTGGATTTACATCATTAGATAAACCCATGGGAAATACAGGGCATTACAGTTGCAATATGTGGATGATTAAAGACCTGTAATGACACTTTTTAATTTAAAACAGCGCTACTATAATGTACTTGAACGCCTTTACCCCAAAAGCGAAATTGATGGATTATTCTATATTTCTTTAAAAAATATCTTAAATAAAGATCGTATACATTTTGCATTGCATCAACATGATGACATCTCAACAGAAATAATAGAAACTTTTGAGACAGTTCTCAAAGATTTACAAAATGAAATCCCCATTCAATATATATTCGGTAAGACAGAGTTTTTTGGATTACCTTTCAAAGTAAACCAACATACGCTAATACCAAGACAAGAAACAGAAGAATTGGTAGCATGGATACTACGAGATTTAGAAACAGACCCCTTACTAGCTCCCACTATTTTAGATATTGGTACTGGTAGCGGATGTATTCCCATATCTCTTGCTAAAAACATACCAAATGGAAATATTAAAGCTATAGATATTTCTGAATCAGCATTAAAGGTAGCAAAGGAAAATGCCTTATTAAATAACGTTTCCATAAAATTTGAACTAAAGGATATTCTAACCAATAACTTGGATAGCACATACAATGTTATTATTAGTAACCCACCGTATGTTAGAGAATTAGAAAAAGAAGAAATTAAAAATAATGTTCTTGATTACGAACCACATTTAGCCTTATTTGTAAAAGACACAAACCCCCTATTGTTTTATGAACGCATAGCAGATTTAGCGTTAAAGCACCTATCAGAAAACGGAACGTTGTATTTTGAAATAAACCAATATTTGGGAAGTGAAACAAAAAACCTACTTATGAGTAAAGGGTATTCTTACGTAGAACTTCGAAAAGATCTTTTAGGCAACGATAGAATGCTTAAAGCAAAAAAATAACCTTTACACTTGTTAGTTTCAAATCTCATTTAATTTTGTGAGCGATTACTCACTTTTTATTGAATGACAACAAAGAAAGAATAAATATTAAATACTGCACTTGAATTATTTGGAAACAATGGAATCAATGTTACATCAACCAGCAAAATAGCTAAGACCGCTGGCGTGAGCGAAGGATTAATTTTCCGTCATTTCAAAAACAAACAAGGTTTACTTGATGCAATTATGGATGACGCAAAGGAGCGTACAGGTAAATTGTTTGGTCCCATTTTGATGGAAACAGAACCGAAAGAAGTTTTGAGAAAAGTGATAAAATTACCCCTCTCCATTAGCCAATATGAGTATAATTTTTGGAGACTACAGTTCAAATTAGAATGGGAAATTGAAGAATATAGTGGTGAAAAAATGCAACCATTATTAGACAAATTAACATGGGCTTTACACAGTTTAGATCATAAAAAACCAGCCATGGAGGCACAAGAAATGATGTATATCATGGAAGGAATATCTTCTGAAATATTGAAAGGAACTCACAATCTTAAAGAAACATTTGAAAAATACCAAATACTAAAATACAAGCAATAAAAAATTTACAATTACAATTTAGTGATTACTTACTTTTCTTAAGAAATTATGAAAAATATAGCATTAATAAAAGGAGCATCAAACGGAATAGTAAAAGTATTTGTCAAAATCCACAACTCCCTATGGCTAGAATAAAATATCGATTGCAAGGGATAAAGAAAATCTAAATAAAATAAATTAAAGCATTTACATAATATTACTATTAAGATAATTTAAAAGACTTGATAAAAGCGAATACAGTTGAAGAAATATTTGGTAGGTTAAAAATGCGAATATCCTTATTTATTATTCAAATAAAATACCAATTTAATATTGTACAAACGCGAATAATCAGAAAGTATTCGTAAACAAATAAAGTACAATTATAAAAGTTATCAATCTATTTCCAATTGCTCTGTAAATAGATTTCGCTAGAGAGGGAAGAGCAGAAATATGCGATCTTTTTATTAATGTTTTTCACTAAATAAAAGGCATGAAGTGTTAATAAAGTCATATAAGAAAATTAGATTATACAATAGCTAGTGCAATACCCAGTCAAAAATTCATATTGCACTATACCATTCAATTAAACAAATTGCTTTTAAAGCTCTGTAAATGAAATCATTTTATCTTTAAGTTGAGTTTATTTTATAAATTAAGTATTTTTGTTAGAAATAATTTCTAAAACCTAATACTATGGAAATCAACAAATGGTTAGATAGTGCGAATGAACTGGCAATGACCTACGCTCCTAAACTTATCGGGGCAATTTTAGTCGTAATAATTGGTAACTGGGTTATCAAATTTATTATGAGACAATTCATGAAAGTCCTAGATAAAGGAAATACTGATGATTCTTTGAAACCATTTTTGAAAGGCATTGTCGGAATGCTTTTAAAAGTTATGCTTGCAATTAGTGTACTGGGTATGCTTGGCATAGAAATGACCTCTTTTATTGCTATTCTTGGTGCTGCTGGTTTGGCTGTGGGTATGGCACTTTCAGGTACATTACAAAATTTTGCTGGTGGCGTAATGATTTTAATTTTCAAACCATTTAAACCTGGAGACTACATAGATGCTCAAGGTCATCAGGGTAGTGTTCATGAAATACAAATCTTTAATACTATTTTAAAAACACCAGATAACAAAACCATAATCATTCCGAATGGAGGTTTATCTACTTCTGCAATGGTAAATTATTCTGCTGAGTCTACCAGAAGGGTAGATTGGACATTTGGAGTTGCATATGGCGACGATGCTGATAAGGCAAGAAGCGTTATTTCTAAACTCTGTGAAGAAGATAATCGAATTTTAAAAGATCCTGAGTTATTTATTGGTCTCTCAGCATTGGCAGATAGCTCTGTGAATTTTGCAGTAAGGGCTTGGGTAAAATCTGAAGATTATTGGGGCGTATTTTTTGAAATGAATGAAAAAGTATACAAGACTTTTGACAAAGAAGGATTGAGCATACCATTTCCTCAAATGGATGTGCATGTTCACAAGGAATAATTTTTCATGAATACATGGCTCCAACCAGTTATTTTAAAAGGCACTAGTATAAAACTAGTGCCTTTAGATTTTTCGCATAAAGAAGGATTGCTAGCAGCAGCTTCTGATGGAGAATTATGGAACCTTTGGTACACCTCTGTACCCTCAAAAGAAACTGTAGACCGATATCTAGAAAATGCTTTAATTAATCATACGATGTTGCCTTTTGCCGTAATTGACAACAATTCAGGGAGCGTTATTGGATCAACCAGATATTGCAATGTAGAACCTAAAAATTTACGCTTAGAAATTGGCTATACTTGGTATGCCAAAAGTTACCAACGCACCAGTATAAACACGCAATGTAAATTAGCTCTACTTACTCATGCATTTGAAATATTAAACTGCAATGCTGTTGAGTTTAGAACGCATTATTTTAATGAAGCTTCAAGAAATGCCATTACTAGACTTGGCGCCAAACAGGATGGTGTATTAAGAAACCACAGAGTGGATGCTGATGGTTCACTAAGAGATACTGTAGTGTTTTCAATTATTAAAAGTGAGTGGCCTATAATTAAGAAACATTTAAAATTTAAACTTAGAACATTTAAATAATTACAACGTGCAGCTCTCCATTCAACTACAAAACACCATTGTAAGACTAAGTTTATTTTTAAACCTTATCATGTTGTTTACCAGTAGTCAACTCTGGATAAATACCAAATCGTTACCAATCTTTCCATTGATTGACGAGCAATGGCTGTTGCCTGTTACTTTAGAACTACCTTTTATTATTGCCTACGGCATGCTTCATGTGATTGCAATTATTAAACCCAAAAAAATATGGGTAGGTATCATAATATTGATGTATATACTGTTGGTTTTGAATGATCAGAATAGGCTAGTAATTTATCATTACCAAGTTATGCTCACCCTTTTCTTGTTTGTTTTAAACGCTCCTATTCACTTTTACAAAGTACTGTTTATTGGTATATATTTCTGGGGAGGCCTTCATAAATTTAACTCCTGTTTCTATGACTATTTTACAAATATTTACTTATTCGGAGCTCCAAAAATCCTTAAAATAATTATCGCCATTGGTATTCCTCTCATAGAAACTATATTTGCAATTGGATTAGCTTTTAATAAAACTAAAAAATATGCTTTCAAAGGATTATTTACAATGCATATAATAATCTTATTTTTAGTCTTTTTTAAATTTAAGAGTTATAACATCATACCTTGGAATATCATTAACTGTTTTATCTTGTTGTTTCTCTTTTATAAAGATCATAAGATTCAAGAAATCAAGGAAAAATCAAATAACACATTGGTTTTATTGCTCTTAGTTATAACTATGGTTTTTGGCCCTTTGTTGAATAAAGCAGAATTATGGGATGATTTTTTAGCGTTTAAAATGTACACCTATGATGTGAATCAGTTTTATTTTAATGTATCAGACAAAGTTAAAAACTATTTACCACAAGAAATTCAAGAAAATTATAGGATTGACCAAAATGGTAATACCATATTTTACCTCTATGATTGGTTTTATAAAATTAACAAAATACCCGTTTACCCTGAAGAAAGAAACATTATTTATATAGAAAACTATTTAACAGAGTTTCTTCCAACTGAAACAAAATTTAAAGAAGAACTGATTCTTAAAAATTATAGGTATTGTGAATAATATGTGATACCTATTTAAAATTGCAGTTGTTCTAATTAAATTCATAATTTCTTTATTATTGTTGGATAGAATCAATTAAAACAACTCATATCATATATAAGCACACTCTTAAACTTTGCCCCCTTTAAAAATCAGCGTATCTTTGTCGCATGCGTATAGACATTATTTCTGCGGCTCCAGGGTTGTTAGAGAGTCCGTTTCAACATTCTATTGTAAAAAGAGCCATCGATAAAGGGTTGGTTGAGATTTATATTCATGATTTACGTGATTATGCCATAAATAAATATGGTAAAATAGACGATTATCAATTTGGAGGTGGTGCAGGAATGGTATTAATGCTAGAACCTATAGATAAATGCATATCAAAGCTGCAGTCTGAACGTACTTATGACGAAGTTATTTATATGACACCAGATGCCCCTGTATTGAATCAAGCAACAGCTAATACCTTGTCGTTAAAACAAAACATCTTAATTCTTACAGGACATTACAAAGGAGTAGACCAGCGCGTTCGAGATACTTTTGTGACCAAAGAAATTTCTATAGGAGATTTTGTATTAAGTGGCGGAGAATTACCAGCAGCGGTTTTAAGTGATGCAATTATACGTTTAATTCCCGGAGTTATTGGCGATGAAACCTCTGCCCTTACCGATTCTTTTCAAGACGGATTATTATCCCCTCCAGTATATACACGTCCTGCAGATTACAAAGGCAACAAAGTTCCCGATATTCTATTATCAGGTAATTTTCCTAAAATTGATGCATGGCGAGCTGAACAAGCATTGGAACGTACAAAAAATATTAGACCAGACTTGTTAGATTAGACATTGAAGAATACACTAATTGTTAGGCTTTATGTTTTTACCTTAATCCATAAAAACGAACTCCAACACACTTAAATTCAGTAATAAAAAAAGTATTACTTCTTTTTGCATAACAAAACAAAATACCTAAATTTGCACTCGCAAAATCAACCTCTGACGAGAATCGTGAATGTTGGTTTTCTTAAACCATTTTAAATATAGAACAATGGCAGATTTAGTAAAATTCGTACAAAACGAGTTTGTAACAAAAAACGAATTTCCTGAATTTTCAGCGGGAGACACTATTACAGTGTATTACGAAATTAAAGAGGGAGACAAAAAACGTACACAGTTTTTTAAAGGTGTTGTAATTCAACGTAAAGGATCAGGTACTTCAGAAACATTTACTATCCGTAAAATGTCTGGCACTATTGGCGTTGAGCGTATTTTCCCTATCAATTTACCAGCAATTCAAAAAATTGAAGTAAACAAAAGAGGTAAAGTTAGAAGAGCACGTATTTTCTACTTTAGAGGTCTTACTGGTAAAAAAGCAAGAATTAAAGAGGTTAGACGCTAAGTCAAAAACCAAACCACATTAAAAACCCGATTTGTTTTCAAATTGGGTTTTTTCGTTATTAACAATTGTTGAAAACCGCAGTGTATACTTTGTTGAGAACTAGCTATTTATTTTTTTTGAAATTTCAAAATTGTCATACATATTTGTAGTATAAATAACATTGAATAGTATTCGAAGTTATTCTTAAATGTTCTTGAACATCCCTTTTGAAGGTTTAACAAAAACGTAAGTCGGCATAGTATTTAGCATACCAATGAAGACTTTGGAAACTGAAAAAGGTTTTAACGAAAATAAAGCGAGTAACGTCTTTTGAGAAGTTGCCAAAGGCTGAAATTTTGCGTTAAAGAAATTGAAAGGAAACCAAAGCTACTTTAAAAGCACTGCAGTGTACTCCGAAGTAGTTTTTAAGAATGGGTAAGGTTGTTAAAGAAAGTGGATAATTCAACTGGCAACAGAAGTATTAGCAATCACTGCTTTAATTTAGATATCAAAACTTAAAAGCGAACGTACCTAAAGTCTTTTAAAGGGTGTATTATTATAAGTAATCACATTGCTAAGGTAGAATTTCAGTAAAAAGCCATGTTAAAAGAGAAATCTTTTAGTATGGCTTTTGTTTTTTTAACAGCTTTTCATTTTTTGATGTATCGGTTTCTCATATCATCAAAAAATCAGCGAATTAATAGCAAAATCCCATCAAAAAATTGCCATTGTTTTACTAACTTTGCTCGCCTTAAAATTATTAGACAATGACAAGCAATAGAACTACGATAAACTATACAATTACAGATGAGGCTCCAGCATTAGCTACACACTCATGGTTACCAATTGTTAAAGCGTTTACAAACAAAGCAAATATTGCTATTGAAACAAAAAATATTTCATTAGCTGCTAGAATCCTAGCCAACTTTCCAGATAATTTAACTGTAGAACAACAGCACGAAGATGCCTTGGCTATTTTAGGTTCTTTGGCTAAAAAATCTGAAGCTAATATTATTAAGTTGCCAAATATTAGTGCTTCTTTACCGCAGTTAAAAGCGGCTATTGCAGAATTACAAGCTAAAGGATTTAACGTACCATCTTACCCTGATGGAGATTCTGATACTGATAAAGAAATTAAAGTGCGTTATGCTAAAGTTTTAGGAAGTGCTGTAAACCCTGTGTTACGTGAAGGTAATTCAGACCGTAGAGCGCCAAAACCAGTAAAAGAATACGCAAAGAAAAATCCACACAGCATGGGTTCTTGGAGTTCAGATTCTCAGTCGCATGTTGCAACAATGGGTGAAAACGACTTTGCATCTAACGAAAAATCTACAACTGTTGAAAATGCAACAACAGTTCAAATTATACACACTGCTACAGATGGCACAAAAACGGTTTTAAAACCTGAAGTGGCTTTATTAGATGGCGAAATTATTGATGCTACCGTAATGCGTAAAAATGCATTGGTAGCATTTATTGAAAAAGAAATTGCTGACGCCAAGGCAAATGGAATTTTATTTTCATTACATATGAAAGCCACTATGATGAAGGTTTCAGACCCAATCATCTTTGGTCATGTATTAAAAGTTTTCTTTAAAGATGTATTTTCACAATACGGTAATACTTTTGAAGAATTAGGGATAAACCCTAACAACGGATTAGGGAACCTATTAAGTGCCTTAAGTGCATTACCTGCTGATAAAGAAGCTGAAATTAAAGCTGCTATTCAGTCTGCAATTGATAATGGCCCTGACTTGGCAATGGTAAATTCAGATAAAGGCATTACTAACTTGCATGTACCAAGTGACGTTATTATTGATGCCTCTATGCCTGCAATGATTCGTAATTCTGGACAAATGTGGAACGCAGACGGTAAGTCTCAAGACACCAAAGCGGTGATACCAGATAGTTCATACGCTGGCATTTACCAAGCTACGATTGATTTCTGTAAAAAGCACGGAGCATTTGACCCTACAACTATGGGTTCTGTATCAAATGTTGGTTTAATGGCTCAAAAAGCAGAAGAGTATGGATCTCATGATAAAACTTTTGAAATCGCTACTGATGGTTTGGTGAGTGTTGTAGATGCGAATGGAGTAACATTATTAGAACACACTGTTGAAGCTGGCGATATTTGGAGAGCTTGTCAAACAAAAGATTTACCAATTCAAGATTGGGTGAAGCTTGCTGTAAATAGAGCGAGAGCAACAGGAACTCCTGCTATTTTCTGGTTAAATGAAGAAAGAGCTCATGATACAGAATTAATTAAAAAGGTAAATATTTATTTAACAAACCACGATACAACAGGATTAGACATCAGAATTATGGCTCCTATTGAAGCTACTGAATTTTCTCTTGAAAGAATTAAAGAAGGTTTAGATACTATTTCTGTAACTGGTAATGTATTGCGTGATTATAACACAGATTTATTCCCAATTTTAGAAGTAGGAACAAGTGCTAAAATGCTATCTATTGTACCTTTAATGAATGGTGGTGGCTTATTTGAAACTGGTGCTGGTGGATCTGCTCCAAAGCACGTGCAGCAATTTGTTGAAGAAAATCACTTACGTTGGGATTCTCTAGGAGAGTTCTTGGCATTAGCTGTTTCTTTAGAGCATGTAGCCGACACAACAAACAACAGTAAAGCAAAAGTACTTGCAACCGCCTTAGATGAAGCTACTATTTTATTATTAGACAATCAAAAATCGCCTTCTAGAAAAGTGAATGAGATTGATAACAGAGGAAGTCATTTTTATTTAGCATTGTATTGGGCAGAAGCATTAGCTGCTCAAAATGATGATGCAGAATTAAAAGCTGCTTTTGTTCCATTAGCAGAAAATCTAAAAGCAAACGAAACTGTTATTGCCAATGAATTAATTGATGTTCAAGGTGCTGCAGTTGAGTTAAGCGGATATTACCTGCCAAATGATGATAAAGCATCAAACGCAATGTGCCCGAGTGCAACATTAAACAACGCGATTGCCAACTTTTAAGCAATCTAAAATAAAGCCAGAAGCCTCAATGTCCATTGAGGCTTTTTTTTATCTTTGATTTATGAGCTTTACAAAAACCACTGAACAATCTTCAAATTATAACCAACTAGAAAGCATGTCTGTAGCTGAGTTAATTCAACATATGAATTCAGAAGATCAGACCGTTCCTATTGCTGTTTCCAATTGTCTACCTCAAATAGAAGCACTAATAAATATAGTATTAGATAAACTTAAAAACGGTGGCCGATTATTTTATATTGGTGCTGGAACAAGTGGTAGATTGGGAATTTTAGACGCATCTGAATGTCCTCCAACATTTGGCGTCTCTCATGAGTTGATACAGGGTTTGATTGCTGGTGGTGACACCGCTATTCGAAAAGCTGTTGAAAACGCCGAAGATTCTACAACTCAAGGCTGGATTGATTTAAAAGCTAAAAATATTAGCGATAAGGATGTTGTTGTTGGTATCGCGGCTTCAGGTACTACTCCATATGTAATTAGCACATTAGAAAAATGCAACCAAGAAGGTATAGCTACTGGTGGCATCACCATGAATGCAGGTAGTCCTTTAGCATTAACTCCAAAACATCCTATTGTTTGTGTCGTAGGTCCTGAGTTTGTTACAGGTAGTTCAAGAATGAAAGCTGGTACAGCTCAAAAGCTTATATTAAATATGATTTCTACTGCCACCATGATTCGATTAGGAAGAGTCAAAGGAAATAAAATGGTAGACATGCAACTTTCTAATGAGAAGTTAGTAAATAGAGGAACTCGCATGATAATGGAAGAATTACAAATTGACGAGACTTTGGCGAACCAATTATTACTGAAATACGGTAGTGTTAGAAATGCAATTAAAAACTATGGCGAGTAATAAAGAAATAATAGTAAGTGGCATAAAATATTTAGGCATCGCTTTGCCTTTTATGCTTATTGGCCCAATATTACTAACTATTGGATTTAGAGCCATGAATGATGGCAACTATCTTTTTCTAATTATTGGTATAGTTATTATTATTGCCGCGATCATTTTGGCTTTTAAAGGAGTTGCTGCTATATTAAACGGATTTTTCAATTCAGAGAAAGATGGCTCAGAATAGTCGTTTATACAAAATGTTGCATTGGGAGTTTTGGCCCTCCTATATGTTTTATATCCCTAACATTCCGTATGCATTTTATTTAGCCTTAAAAGCTAAAAGCCCCGTATTTTTTAGTGCCGTAAATCCTGGGATTCACAATTCAGGAAATGGATTTGAATCAAAATATGATACGATTCAAATGTTACCAGAATCACTGCGACCAATAACCTTACTAATAAAACAGAATACTCCTTTTGAAGAAATAATAGAACAACTCAAAATTCATTCATTAGAGTTTCCAATAATTGCTAAGCCCGATATAGGTTTTAGAGGATTATTGGTAAAAAAAATAGATTCATTGGAAGAGTTAAAATCACATTTAAACTCCTACCCTATTGATTTTATTTTACAAGAATTTGTTGACCTCCCCAACGAATGCGGCATTTTTTATTACCGCATACCAGATGAGCAAGAAGGCAAAATTACATCAATAACACTTAAAGAATTTTTAAGTGTAAAGGGTGATGGAATTCACACAATAAAAGAATTAATTGAGCAACATGAGAGAGCTGTATTATACTTACCACTATTAGAGGAATTGCACGGTAATCAACTCGGTTTAGTTTTAGAAAATAATTTGGATTTTGTATTAAATGAAATTGGTAATCACTCTAAAGGCACTCGATTTATAAATGGTAATCATTTAATAAATAAAAAATTAGAAAGCGCATTAGATGCATTAAACAAACAGATTGATGGATGGTATTATGGGCGCATTGATTTGAAGTTTGATTCATTCGACGATATACTAAATGGGAAAAACTATAAAATTCTAGAGATTAATGGAATTATTGCAGAGCCAACTCATATTTACGATGCTCAAGACTCTAGTTATTTTAAAGCCATTAAGGCAATAGCAAATCATTGGAAAACCATCTACAAGATTGCAGTAACAAACCATTTTGTTCTTCACTATCCATACACAAAAACAAAGGACTTTTTAAAAGAAATGAAGTCTTTAAAAAGATATACCAAAAACTTAAAAACCTTAGCTCGCTAGGGTTTCATTTTTTGGAGTTGTTGGATTAAACCCAAAGTCGGTGTCAGGTATTTCAATTCCTAACTGAGCTATGATATATCCTAAACTTGCGAAATGATGAATTGCATGACTATGTGCTTGAATTAACAAGCCTCCTAAAGTATAGGTTTGCTCCACCATACCAAGTCCCAAATCGTCTTTAACAGTAATAAATTGATCTAAATCAGCTGATTCCAATTCCCTTATCTTAACTAAAATATTTTGATAATAATCGATCCCAGCATCAGTATTCAATTCAACCATTTCATTCCGTTTTCTTGCCGTAAGGTCAACACATAATTTTGGATATCCTTCAAGAATACAGTCAAAAACATCCAAAATATGACGCATATGTTTTCCAATGCTTGAATAATAGGGTGCGACTGAAGTATTCGTGTATTGTTCATTAGAAATAGTGCTCAAAAGTTTAACTCCTCTATTGAGGTTCATTTCAATCGCTGAAATCATAAATCGGGTTTTGGGTTAGTAACTTATCACAATTAGAAACTGCAATTTTTTGTTTTTAAATATACTAATTATTTAAAGCTATTTTTTACACTTCAACATTTTTTTTAAACAATCATTGCATAAATCATTAAAACATTTTTCAAACATCCTATTTCTAGCTATGTTCATATTTACATTTAAAAACGAATATTATTTGCAATTTGAAATTAACTCACTGATATTTAAGGTTTAAATTACTAACTAATCAAAAATCAACTTGAGACAATTATACCTCCAATTCTTCGTTCAATTTTAAGTACATTTGTTATGCATCTTACTAATTCTTTTTCAATATATGGGGTATAAGAAAGCTTGGAATTTTTCATTAAATGTAATTTTATTCTTAGGTATTTGTAGCTATGCTCAATCGAATCTTCCTCCGGAAGTAGATGCAACCGGAGATCAACCATTTTGCCCAGGGACATCTATAAATATTGCTGAAACAATTAGTATTACAGATCCTGATGATACGGGAACAGAATCTATGTATATCCAGATTTCTGAAGGATATCAAGCTGGACAAGAAACATTAGTTCTAACTGGTTCTCATCCAAATATCAGTGCTTTGTGGGATGCTGGTACGGGAAAATTAGAGCTGACAAGTGTAACTGGCTTACCAGTGCCATACCCTGAATTTGAAGCTGCAATTGCAGCGGTTCAATACAACACCACAAACCTTAATGCCACAGGAGAGCGCCAATTTTCTATTACATGGGGGTCTGCAAATTATTTACCTTCTACTGAACATTTTTATGAATTTGTTCCTGATTTAGGCATTACGTGGACTGACGCTAGGGATGCAGCAGAATTAAGAACTTATTTTGGCTTACAAGGTTATTTAGCCACACTTACGTCTCAAGAAGAAGCAGATTTATCTGGTGAACAAGCTGAGGGAACTGGTTGGATTGGGGCTAGTGATGCTGCAGTTGAAGGCATATGGCGCTGGGTAACAGGGCCCGAAGCTGGATTGCATTTCTGGACAGGAGTTTTTGGTACAGGAAGTGTTGTACCAGGAGAATTTGAATTTTGGAATTCCAATGAACCAAATAATTTAGGTAATGAAGATTATGCACACATTACAGACCCTTCAGTAGGCAATCCAGATGGTTCTTGGAACGACCTAGCAAATACAGGATCTACAGACCCAAATAGTGCTTACCACCCGCAAGGATATATTGTTGAATATGGTGGAATGCCAGGGGATCCTGATATTAATATCTCAGCTAGTACAAGAATTTTTGTTCCTACAATTACAACAACAACTGTAGATGAAAGATGTGGAATTGGAAGTGTAACACTTGAAGCTACATCTGATGCAGGTGAAATTTTTTGGTTTGACTCTTCTAGTGGAGGTAATTTAGTATTTACAGGAAATACATTTAACACTCCTTCTTTAAACAATACAACCATTTATTATGTAGCGGCCGGTATAACAGGTTGTACAACAGGAGTAAGAACAGCTGTTCAGGCAACCATAAAAGAAATCCCCACAATTGATAGTACCGTGGCTGCTGTAATTTGTCACAATGGTACTGGAACCATAAATGCTACTCCTTCAACTGCAGCTACCGTAAATTGGTATGATGCGCCTAGTGGAGGAATACTTGTTGGAACAGGAAATTCTTTTACCTCACCTACTTTAACAGTAACAACATTTTATTATGCAGAAGCAGAATTAAACGGTTGTTTCAGTACAACTCGAACTGCTGTTGAAATTACAGTACTCTCACCTCCTGCTCCCACAGGAGATGCTCTTCAAAACTATTGTGATATTGAGAACGCGACTATAGCAGATTTAACTACTACAACAGGCATAAATATTGTTTGGTACGACGCTCCTACTGGAGGTACTGCCTATT
The DNA here is from genome assembly GCF_054661455.1 of Urechidicola sp. KH5. Classification (NCBI taxonomy): domain Bacteria; kingdom Pseudomonadati; phylum Bacteroidota; class Flavobacteriia; order Flavobacteriales; family Flavobacteriaceae; genus Urechidicola; species Urechidicola sp. KH5. Next base: position 60,599 of record NZ_BAAFSW010000004.1, on the reverse strand, counting down.
TAGGCACCGAAGCATTGATAAATGGAAATTTATATTATGCTTCTCAAAATGATGGTACTTGTGAAAGTATTGATAGACTTACGGTAGAAGCTATGATATCAGAAACAGTAGTTGCTACTGTTATTACACCTTATGAATTGTGTGATGACACAACATCGGGAAGTGATACAGATGGTTTTTCTGTTTTTGATTTGACTAGTAAAGAATCAGAATTATTGAATGGTCAAGATCCTACATTATTTACAATACAATACTATACTGATGCTGGCTATACGAATGAAATTTTAACTCCTGCTAGTTTTCAAAATAGTATTATGGGAGGCCAACCTATTTTTGTAAGATTGACCAATAATAATGATAATAGTTGTTATACTGATACATCTTTTGATGTAGTTGTTTTTTCATTACCATCAACAAATACTCCTAATTTATACACTCAGTGTGACGATGCTTCAAACGATGGTATAGCAGCCTTTAATTTATCTTCAGATGATATTAAAGCTGAAATTGCCCCTAATTTCATGGTTGACAATTTAGATTTCACGTATTACAATTCTTTAGTTGATGCCGAAACCCCGGACAACGCAATCCCAAATCCTGAAAGCTATTCAAATCAAACTAGTTTTGTTAATGAGACCGTATGGATTAGAATTGAAAATACAAATGGATGTTATAGAGTAGAAACAATTGAATTAGAAGTTACTCCGTCTAGTGCTGATTTAGTGAACTACAATCCTGCACCATTGTTTCAATGCGATGACGGTGCGGATATTCGTGATGGAATTGCAACTTTTGATATGACTGCCATTCATGATGAAATTAGAGATGTAATTTTCTCAACAATTACTGTTACAGTTCATTTCTACGAAACCCAAATGGATGCTGAATTAGAAAACAATGAAATAGTAGATATCGCCAATCATCAAAATACAAATTCACAAAATGTACAAGACATATGGGTTAGAGTAAAAAGTGATTTAGGGAATACTTGTTTGGGACTAAAAGATTTTCAATCATTATTGAATGTTGAAGCATTACCCTTTGCGAATCCTGTGGTAACTGAAATGAAAGAATGTGATGATGACTTTGATGGACTCTTTTTGTTTGACACCTCAATGGTTGAATCAGAAATTTTGAATGGTCAAGACCCAACAACAGTTTCCATTACTTATTTTGATGCGGTAGGCAATCCATTATTAGATGCAAATGGAACACCTGTTAGCAGTCCATTTACTTCTTTCTACACTTCATCACAAACAATAACATATGTAGTAACTAACAATAATACCAATGATCCTGATGGACCTTGTTCTGATAGTAATACTGTAGAATTTACTGTAGATGTCTTACCAGTGGCAAACCCTCCAATAACCGTTTACATAGAATGTGATGATGAACCTGACCCTATTGATGGAATAACTGTTTTTGATACGAGTACCTTAGAATCAGAAATCTTAAATGGTCAAACAGGATTTAATATATTTTATTACGATGCAAATGGAGATCAGTTAGCTGACAGCAATGGTGCATTAATTTCTCAACCATTCCCTCCAACTTTTAGTACCTCTACTCAAACAATTACTGTTGTTGTTGAAAATCCTGCAAACACAAATTGTCCAGCAACAATAACTGTTGATTTTAAGGTAAATCCTAATCCTATTTTTGATTTGGTAGAAGAAGATATGGTATGTGAAAATCAATTACCACATTTTGTGTCAGTCGAAAATCCTGATCAAGCAGATTATTTATACCAGTGGTTTGATGCAAGCGGTAATCCAATAGCAGGACCAGATGGTACAAGTCAGGTACTTACAATTACAACAGCAGATGATATAACAGAAACTGGAGTATCTTATAGTGTAACTGTTACGAACCCTACAACACTATGTACTACTAGTAAATCAGTTCAATTATGGAAATCTTCGAATGCTACTATTACAGAAGAAGATATCATTAAGGTAGAATTCAGTAGTCCTGAAAATTCAATTGAAATTATAACTGACAATTTAGGAAGTGGTGATTACGAATTTTCTTTAGAGCACCCAACAGATTACAGGTCTTTTCAAGTTGAACCGTTATTTACGAATTTGGTAGGAGGCATTTATACTTTAATTGTTAACGACAAAAATGGATGTGGTCAAACAAGCTTAGAAATTGTTTTATTAGATTATCCTAAATTTTTAACTCCGAATAATGACGGAGCTAATGATACATGGAAATTAGTAGGAATCGAGTCGGCGTCTTTCACTGTTTCACAAATTAATATCTATGATAGATTTGGAAAGTTACTTGCTGTGGTAGATCCTTATGGAGATGGATGGGATGGCTACTATAATGGAGAAGCTTTACCAAGTACAGATTATTGGTTTAGTTTGCAGCTTACGGATTTACAAGGAAATATTAGAACGTACCGAGGTAATTTTAGTTTAATAAGAAGGTAACATTATAGTTTGATAAATTTATTGACCAAAGTTTGAACATCATTAGATATTTTAAGTCTAATAACCAATAGTGAATAGGTCACAGTTATCAGAACACTTTTTACCAATATATTTATTAGTGGTTGCCAAGATAATTCAACAAAATAAAAACCAACACCTACCAATACCATAATTAATAATAAAGCGATTGTTTTATTAGAAAATGGTTGCATTCTTAATTTAGACTGAATGTACAGAATCTTAATGGTGCTAAAAATTAGAACTGTAACCAAAGTAGCTAAAGACGCACCATCAATTCCAAATGCTCTTATAAAATAATGATTCAAAACAATAACCGAAATCGTCATTCCCACAGAGAGGTAGAAGAACATTCTGTAGTATTTTGAGTTGGTAAGAATAGCTCCATTTGTTCCCAACGCTAATTTGTATAATTCGGCCAAAGAAACCATTAATACAATCCAACCACCAACCGCATATTGTGGTTTGTTAATTATGCGATACATATCGGTTAGGTTCAAATTAATCAATAAGAACAATAATCCTCCTACCACCAATAAATTAATTGAACTTTGCTTGTACAATACAGATACCTTATCTAAAGCATTTTCATTTAAATCTTTAGCTGTTAAAGGATGTGTAATTTGATTCATTGCTCTATTAGGTATCGCCACAACAGAAGCAATAAATACACCTACCGCATAATAGGCAACTTCAGCAATAGCCTCAACTTGAGGTATCATAAATTTATCTATTTCTAACAGTATTGTACCTGCAGAGCCCGCCAAAATTAAATAAACTGAATATTGCAGTACCTCCTTAAATCTGGCCGGAAATTGAAACGAAAATTTAGGAGAATAAATATAAAATGCATACAGTTTCATAAGTAATGCTCTCAACACATAAACTACGGTAATCGCATAAACAAATTCATTCGGTGTTAACACATCATAATACAGCGCAATCAACAGAATAGCAGCACAACCTCTGGCAAACATCTCTCGTACAAAGTTTCCAAAAACAGAATTTAACTGCACTTTTGTCCATGCATAATACACTTCAAAATACCCCATACTAATGGCACAAATAAAAATAAGTACCGTATAATTTTTTATTAGTGGATTTTCTTTGGCGAGCCAATTCGAGATTTCTTCATAACACTGGACACCAAAAAAACCTAATGGAATAATCACAACAAGTGGAATAATTAAAGACCAAGTTAGCAACCTATCTCTATCTACTTTATCCGTATAAGAAGAAAAGTATTTTATAACAGAATGCTGCATACCGAAGACAAGTAATGGCATTAATATGTTGGCTGTAGACAAAATAAAAATGATGAGCCCATAATAAGATTCGTCCAGAAAATTAGTGTATAAAAATAAAGCGTTAACCCCACCTATAGTGAAACCTGCAATTAGGATTATAGTATTGATTAAGGACTGTTTAAAAACAATTCCCATTATAGACTTTTTAAAATTGTAGCCATTTGCTCGGTTAATACTTTTCTATGATACTGTTCTATTTGTTTAGGTTCTACCAATAAACTTTGACTTTTAAAGGCTTTGTAATAGTGTAAAAGTACAGTTTTTAATTGATCAATATCATTATAAGAAACAACGGTTCCGGTTTGGGTGTTATTAATAATTTTAGCGGCATCACCATTCTTTGGAGCAAAAGCTAAAATTGGTCTTTTTGAAGTGATATATTCAAATATTTTACCCGTTACAATTCCTTCTGAATCTTCAGTATTTGGTATACATAACAACAATATTTGCGCTTGCCTTTGCAGAGAAACAGCCTTATCATGAGAAACTGCAGCTTTCAACTTTAAGACTTTTTGCAAACCAAAAGATTGAATACTCTCTATTACTTCTTGCGATACCGTACCAGTAAGTTCAATTTGCAAATCTTCGTGATTTATATCCTTTGCAACAATTAAATCATTTAATGACTCCCATAAAATTACTGGATTGCTTTGATGAGGAAAAAGGCCAATGTGAGCAATACTAAACTTATAATTTCTAATCGGACCATCGTCTGCCAATTCTAAATCGAAACCATTGGTTACAACCTTAACTTTATTTGTTTGTGATTGAAATGCCTCTTTCATATGATTACTCACAACGACAACCTTATCTGCTTCTTGTAAAATTTGATTTTCGAGACTCTTAATTCGTTTGAGTGCTTTATCTCCTATTTGCAAATCTTTATTGTAGAATAATTTACTCATTGGATCTCTAAAATCGGCTATCCATTTCACACCAATTGCACGCTTCAATTTTAAACCAATAAGATGCGTACTATGTGGAGGTCCCGTAGATATTATTGCATCTACAGGGTTCTGATTCAGATAGTTCTTTAAAAATTTGACTGAAGGTTTAATCCAAAGTGCTCTTGCATCTGGTATAAAATAATTACCTCTGATATAAGTCATTATTTTCTTTAGAGGAGATTTGCTTTGCCCTATGGTAGCAGTTGCCACTTTCTTACTTTTTAAAAATGAATTAGGTTCTATTATTGACTGTTGAATAATTTCTATACCTTCAGGAATCTCTGCTTTTAAAGTAGCATCCATTAATTCATAAGAAGCATTATACGGGCAATACACAACAGGAGTTATTCCGAACTCCTGAAAATATTTAACAAACTTCAACCATCGCTGAACACCACTGCCGCCAGCAGGAGGCCAATAATATGTAATTATGAGAACTTTCAAGCTTTTAGATTCTGATATAAAGCTACTAAAGTTTCAGAAGTTTTCTCCCAACAAAATTCGTTTTCAATAAATGCTTTACCATTAACTCCCATTTCTTTGCGCAAAATCTCATTGTTATAAAGCGCGATAATCTTTGAAGCAAAGTCTTTTGAATTTTGTTCTTCATGCACCAAACCAGTATTGGTGCGTTCTATTAATTTAGCCTGGGCTATAGCATTACTTACCACTAATGGGCGTTCAAAACTCATATATTGAAACAGTTTATTTGCGTAGGCAACATCATGCTGAATATTTCTTTTTAAAGGAGAAATACAAACATCACTGGCCTTTATATAGCTAGGAAACAATGAAACATTTTGCCAACCTTCGAAACAAACTTCATCTTCCAAATTCAAATTTATTGCTTCAGCTTTCAACACATGATCTGTTGAGTTTTTCCCCACAATAATCAATTGGGCATTTGGTATAGTCTTCAATATTTCTGGCATTGCTGCTATTGCTGTCTGCAACCCTCTTCTTAAACCAGTATCACCTAAATATAAAAGAACGAACTTATCTTTAAACCTATCAATTATTTCATCATCAATAACAGCATTCTTATAAAAGGATTGCTGAACTGTATTGGGCACAAGCCTTATTTTTTCAGGAGAGATACTAGTTCTTTCCACAACCTCTTCTACAAATTCTTGCGAAACAGTAATTACATAATCTGCTGTCTTTATAAACTGCTCCTCTCTTCGCTTCCAAGCCATTGGATTTATAATATACTTTCCTGGAAACTTCTGCAAATGAGGATAAAGTTTCATTATTTCAGGCATGTTATCATGTAAATCTAAAACAATTGGTAACTTTTTTTTACTCACATTAAAAACAGCTTGGGCTATTCTAATATCGTGAATATGAATTGCCTCAATAGCATTAGATTTTAAAAAGTGATTAAGCCTAGGTTGTAAATACCAATGATAAAATGGCACGGTATAAGCAAGTGCCGATAACTTATAAATGAATTTATTCCATTTATAGCGCCTAACATTAAAACCTTTATAGTGCTCTTCTATTGGTTGATCTCCATAATTAAGACAAAACAAATACACATCATGGCCAGCATTTGATAATGCAACAGCTTCATTTTCCACCCTCGGATCAGGCGGAAATGTGTAATCCAATATCATCCCAATATTCATGAGTTATTCTTTTGAAGAACGATTTTCAAATACGCTCCAGCCCACAGGAATTAAAATCAATAATGCAAACGAAATTAAACTAATGGTACTACCAGTCTTTATTACCTGAGGCTCAAATTTAAACACTATTTTATGAGCGCCAGCTGGCACCTCAACACCTCGCAATACATAATTAACCTGGTAAATTTCCGTCAATTCTCCATCAATGTATGCATTCCAACCATAAGGATAATACACCTCTGAAAAAACTGCAAACTGTTTTAAATTAGAATTACTTTTATATTCTAATTGATTCGCTTTATAAGATGTTAGCGAAATAGTAGCTGTTGAATCAATTGCGTATTGATCAGAAAGTTCATTCTTAAATTTTTCTTGAAGTATTGCAGAATTTCGAGTATTCAAACTGTCTAATTGAGTAATCTCTTCATTAGCATTTTCAACAAATTGAAGGTTTCTCACAAACCAAGCATTTCCGTTGGCATTATTGTTTACTTCTAATTGTAATTGCCCTTGCTGATCTGCGCCAATAATATATTTGGTATTCAACATATTCAAAACTTCAGCATTTCCTTTGGCAATATGAAAATCATATAACTCTTGATACCTTCTAGGTTTTGCCGCATGATACCCTCCAATAGAATTATGAAAGTAAGATGTACCGCCATCAACCATTACATTTTTAGAGAAATTTGCAACACGATAATGCGATCTGTCTTTTAAAATCTCCTTATCAATCTCTGAAGCTACAAATGGTTTATTTACTTTTCTAGCCGATTTAAATTTAGAATCATTTACATATCGTTTATCAACTCCCGCTAAATCGTATACTACCAAAACGCCAACAGCCACAATTAATAATACTTCTTTTATCTTTTGTTTTAAATACAACCACATCAATGCTGCCACTAAAACAACCAGCGTTAAAGTTCTAACAGCATCTCCTCTCATCAATGATTTTCTATCGCTAATCAAAGCATCTAAATATCCAGGTAACTGCTCATCTATTTGCTCATCTATTGGGGTTCTAGTAAAACTAAAAAATTCTCCTGCACCAACAACCAACAACAAAGCAAATCCCCCAACTATATAAGTAGCAAATTTTAACGCTCTTAATTTTTTACTCTCATCAATATCTTTCGATAAAAATGCTTTAACTCCGAGAATTGCCATGAGTGGAATTGTTAATTCAGCAATAACTTGAATAGATGAAACGGCTCTAAACTTATTATATAAAGGCACATAATCAATAAAGAAATTAGTGATAAAACCAACGTGGTAACCCCAACTTAATACAATTGAAAACACTGTTGCTGCAACCAACCAAGTCTTATAAGGTCCCTTAACTAAAAAGATCGCTAAAACAAAAAAGAAAATAAATATTGCGCCAATATAAGCTGGAGCTGCAACTATTGGCTGCTCTCCCCAATACATTGATGACAACCTGAAAACATAGTTCACATCATTTGCACTCAACCCTTGGCGCATTGCATCTTGTAAAAAGCTCTGTAACGCACTATCTTCTAATTGTTCTTGGCTTGTACCTCCCATTAAACGAGGTACAAATAGATTTAACGTTTCTAATTGACCATAACTATATTCCGTTATATAATCGTAACTCAAACCGCTAGAGGCCTCCTTTTCTGAACCATCTGGGTTAATCGTCAATTCACTTTTACTTCTCGTACTTTCTTTTGCATATTCCTGAGTAGCCATTAAACTAGTGGCATTCGTACCTAGAGCAAGAATTACTGCAACAATAAGTATGGACATTTGCTTTACAAAAGGCTTAAATTCTTTTGATTTAATAACCTCAACAAGCTTCACTATACCTAATATTAATACTAAGAAAAATAAGTAATAAGTCATTTGTATATGGTTGGCGTGTAACTCTAATGCCATACCAAATGCAGTAAGTAAAAAACCTATTACATACTTATTTTGAAATACCAATAAAATACCAGACAGCACAAGCGGAAAGTATGCAATAGCATGTGCTTTGGCATTATGACCAACCCCTAAAATAATGATAAGATAGGTGGATAAACCAAATCCTAACGCCCCAAGTATTGCTAATTTCCAATCGACTTTCAAGGTCATTAAAAGCACAAAAAAGCTTATAAAATATAGAAATAAATAATCTGCAGGTCGTGGTAAAAATCGTAACAGCTTATCAACTTTCTTAATATAATCATGCGGATAATAAGCACTTACCGAATACGCGGGCATACCACCAAATGTAGCACTCGTCCAATAGGGCTCTTCATCATATTTTTCTCTATGGTCTTTTATCTCCTTAGAAGAACCAATAAATTGTGTGATATCGCTTTGTTGAATTTTTTTGCCTTCGAGAACAGGCGAAAAATAAGCCAAAGAGGCAATTATAAATACCAAAATGGCAACGCCAAATGGCATTAGCTTTTTTAACATTATTAAAAGTGTTTTATGTAATAATCAGGAGTTAATCCACTTCCTCATAATCTACGTATTCTCCAACAGAATCACTAGATGTCTTTTGAGTTCTTGGTTTTTTATCTATAACAGTTTCTCCTACTTTACTATTTTCTGTATAACCAGCTTGTTGTTGCTGTTGTTGTCTCACACGTTCTTCAAACTTAGTTGCTGCCCTCTTTAAAATAATCGGCCCAACATACTTTGCAATTATCTTAACTCCATAATAAACAATCACTAAAATTGCAATAGTTCGCAAAAAACTTGTGATTTCCGCCGTTTGCATCATCCCTAAAAATTTATTTCAAAAATAACAATTTGAATACAACTTAAAACGTTTGCATAGATAAAATCTTATCTTTGACCTATAAAATCAATTCCATGAAAAAGCTTTGGATACTAACCCTAATTCTTTGCACTTCCCTTCCCCATTTTGCACAGTATACCGATATTATTAATTCTAAAAGACCCGGAAATTCAGAAAGCCCCTATAGTGTTGGTACTGATGTTCTTCAAATAGAGGGTGGCGTGTTTTTTGGACAGAGTGACTCTGATGACACTTGGGCCATTGTAGATCCTGTAGGTATTTCAACATTTATTAGATATAGTAAATTTATGGAGCGTTTAGAAGTAAATGCCAATATTACTTATGCGTCAAGTAAGTTACAATTTAACAATATTTTTAAATCTTATAGAAATATCAGTGGAATTAGTGAATTAACGGTTGGAGCGAAATATTTAATTTATCAACAGGAATATGCTGATAAGTCCAAAGAAATTAGGAGTTGGAAGAAGAGAACTGAATTTGATAAGAAAAGACTTATTCCTTCAGTAGCTGCCTATGTTGGTTTGAATACAAACTTTCTGTCAGAAGGTTATAAAATGGAGAAAATAAGTCCTAAAGCGGCTATATTATTACAAAATGATTTTACCGATCGCACCGTAGTACTTACAAATTTAATTGCCGATTATATTGGTACAGAAAGAAGTGTTTATTCTTATATTATTACTTTAACTCACGCTTTAAATATGCAATGGAGTGTTTTTGTTGAGAATCAAGGAGATTTTTATGGATTTAAATCAGAATTCGAATTTGGAGCAGGCGCCGCTTACTTATATTCTCCAGACCTACAATTAGATGTGGCTTTAAGAGGTAATTTTAGTCAAGTAGATTCTGGTTTTACTGCTGGTTTAGGAGCCTCCTATAGATTCGATTGGCATGAAGACCAGATGATTGAAGTAGATGAAAATGGACAAAAAGCGAAGAAGAAAGAAGGTGGATTTTTTTCCAAATTATTTAAAAAGAAGAAAAAATGATCTCACTTAAAGAAATAACCTTTCAAAAAGGAATAAAAGATTTTGTAACCTTTCCTTTTAGATTATATAAAAACAATCAATATTGGGTTCCTCCAATAATTTCTGAAGAAATTTCAAATTTTGATCCGACCAAGAATCCTGTCTTTAAGCATGCTTCTGCACAATATTTTATCGCCTACAAAAACAATGAACCGGTTGGCAGAGTTGCTGCTATTATAAATAAAAAAGAAACCGAAGAGCAAGGGTTTAAAAAAATGCGATTTGGTTGGTTTGATGTTATTGACGATATAGAAGTAACACAGGTTTTAATTAATAAAGTTGCGGAAATTGGTAAAGCGAATAACCTTGAATTTATGGAAGGACCTGTAGGTTTTTCAAATTTAGACAAGGTTGGTGTTTTAACTGAAGGTTTTGATTATAGAGGAACTATGATTACCTGGTATAATCACCCATATTATAAAACCCATTTTAAACAATTAGGGTTTTACGTAGGGAAACAATATCGAGAACATATTACCTTATTTAAAAATGTACCTGTAGATAAGTTAAGTAGAATGAATAAAATGATTTCTTCACGCTATAATTTAACTACGCTAAACTTTACCAAAACGTCGCAAATCATGCCGCATGTTGATGAAATGTTTGATTTATTTAATGAATCTTATTCAGAACTTGCTTCATTTGTACCGATTTCTAATGATCAAAAAGCCTACTTCAAAAAGAAGTTTATTGGGTTTATCAATCCTGAGTTTATCAAATTTGTAGTAGATAAAGATCATAAAATAGTAGCATTTGCAATTACATTACCTTCATTCTCCAAAGCACTTCAAAAAGCCAAAGGAAAGTTGTGGCCTTTTGGGGTATTTCATCTTTTAAGAGCAAAGAAAAAAAACGAAGATGTTATTTTATACCTTATCGGAGTGCACCCGACCTATAGAAATAAAGGAGTAACTGCTCTGATTATGCATGCCTATGCCACCACCTACAAAGATTTTGGAATTAAAAGAATGATTCGAACTCCTGAATTAGAAGAAAATGAAACTGCGAGAAGAATCTGGAAAGATTATCAAGATTTAAACCATAAGAGAAGATGTACCTTTAAAAAGGATTTATAACATGCAACTTTTTTATTCAGCAGACATACAAACTAATGATACAAGTTTTGTTTTTGATAAAATTGAAAGCAGACACATTGTTCGAGTTCTAAGAAAAAAAACAGGAGACCTTCTACAAATCACGAATGGAAAAGGATTTTTATTTGAAGCAGAAATAAGCATAGCCAACGACAAAAATTGTGTAGTAAAAATTGTAAAACAAAAAGAAATTAAAAATCCTTGGAGTCATAAATTGCACATTGCCATTGCACCAACTAAGAACAACGATCGATTCGAGTGGTTTTTGGAAAAGGCAACAGAAATTGGCATAGATGAAATAACACCAATAATTTGTGACCACAGTGAGCGTAAAATTGTTAAAATGGAGCGTTTGGAGAAAGTGTTAGTTTCTGCAATGAAACAATCTTTAAAGTTTAGATTACCTCAATTAAATGAACCCAGAAAATTAAAAGAATTTCTAAAGGACGCTAATGCAGATTTAAAATGTATAGCGCATTGCGAACCTACAGATAAAAAGTCTTTAAAGAATGTACTTAATAAAAAGGAATCAATTCTTTTATTAATTGGTCCTGAAGGTGATTTTTCAACAGATGAAATAAATCTAGCAAAAAAAACTAATTTTATTCCTATAACTCTTGGTGAAAGCAGATTAAGAACAGAAACTGCTGGTATTGTAGCTACGCAAAGTGTGGCCTTTTTTAATGAATAGATTTTTCTACATATTCGTTTTATTTTTTACAATTGGGAATGCCCAAGAAGTAGCAATTTTAAAATATGACGGTGGTGGTGATTGGTACTCAAACCCTACAGCTGTTCCTAATCTCATTACATTTTGCAATCAAAATATTCAAACTAAAATTTCTAAAAAACCCTTTACGGTAGAAGCCAATAGCATTGAAATAATGCAATATCCAATTGTATTTATTACAGGACATGGCAATATATATCTTGATCCAGCTGCATCAGAGAATCTTCGAAATTATCTAGTTTCTGGAGGGTTTATTCATATCTCAGATAATTATGGCTTAGACCCTTATATCAGAAGAGAATTTAAGAAAGTATTTCCAGAGTTAGAATTTCAAGAAATTCCTTATAACCACCCTATTTACCATCAATCTTATCAATTTAAAAATGGAATTCCAAAAATTCATGAACACGACGGTAAAGCACCACAAGCCTTTGGATTGTTCTATGAAGGAAGACTTATTTGCTTTTATGACTTCGAAACAGATTTAAGCGATGGTTGGGAAGATGAGGCTGTGCACAACAATCCAGAATCTGTGCGTAATAAAGCTTTACAAATGGGTGCTAATATTATTCAATTCGCTTTTAGTGAGTAGCTTATAGTTTTAAAAAAATCCACTATCTTTCAATTTAAATTTAGTTGTATGACAAACGATATAGATGCGCTTAAAATAAATTTTGATGAAAACGGATTATGGATTTTAAATATAGCTTTGGCCATAATTATGTTTGGCGTGGCTATTGGCATCACAATCGAAGACTTTAGAAGACTTATTAAATTTCCTAGAATATTATTTACAGGAATTGTTTCGCAATTTATTCTATTTCCTGCCTTAACATTTTTGTTTGTTGTTGCTATTAAACCCAACCCTAGCATAGCCCTAGGTATGTTTATGGTCGCTGCTTGTCCCGGAGGTAATATTTCTAATTTTATGACACAGATGGCAAAAGGTAATGCCGCCTTATCTGTAAGTATGACAGCGTTTGCCACATTAATGTCTATAATATTAACGCCTTTAAACTTTCAAGTTTGGAGTAGCCTATATGAACCAACAGGAGAAATTTTAAAAACCGTAGAGTTAAACTGGTTTAAATTGGTAAAGCTAGTAATTCTAATATTAGGTATTCCACTAATATTAGGCATGTTATTCAGACATAAAAAACCTGAATTAGCAGTTAAGGTTATGAAACTTTTAAAACCATTTTCAATAATAGTTTTCTTAGTGCTAATTGTTTTGGCATTTTCAAAAAATATTGATGTCTTTATGAGTCATATCAAATTTGTGTTTTTAATTGTGGTTGCACACAATCTTATGGGGTATGTTCTTGGGTATTACTTTTCTAAATCCATGAGACTTAACAAAGCCAATCAACGCACTATTAGTATAGAAACAGGTATTCAAAATGCTGGCTTGGGGTTATTGTTAGTTTTTACTTTCTTTCCTGGTTTAGGTGGCATGAAACTATTAGTCGCTTTTTGGGCAGTATGGGATATACTTTCTGGCTTATTGCTGGCTACCTATTGGTCTCGTAAAAAAATATAAATGCAACGCATCTGGTATCTTTTTGTAAAAGTATATATAAAACTTGGCCTGTACGCTTACTATAAAAACATTTCTGTAGTTGGTACAGAGCACATACCAAAACAAGGTGCAGTACTTTTTGTTTGTAACCATCAAAATGCATTAATAGATCCGTTACTTCTTGCGACACATACTAAAAGAAGTTTACATTTCTTAACAAGAGCAGGAGTCTTTGGAAATGCCTTTTTGAATAAATTATTTTCAAGTTTGCAAATGCTTCCAATTTATAGGGTGCGCGATGGTTGGCAATCCTTGGCAAAAAATCAGGCAATCTTTGATAAATGTTATAACATTCTAGCGGAAGAAAAATCATTACTTATTTTTCCAGAGGGGAGTCACAACATTATAAGACGAGTTCGCCCGTTAAGCAAAGGGTTCACAAGAATTGTATTTGGCACTTTAGAAAAACATCCTGAATTACAACTTCAAATTGTCCCTGTCGGCATGAATTTTAGTTCGGTATCTGAACACCCGTCCAAGGTTGGAATTTATTTTGGGGCACCAATTTTAGCAAACAATTATTTAAATAAGTCCAATTTTGATGCAACAAAAGATTTAAAAGAAGAAGTGCATACAGCCATGTCTCTCTTAACAACCCATATTGAAGGCTCTCAAAAACACTACGATATTGTAATTGAATCTCTAACTTCAAAGGGAGTTGACTTCTCAAAACCGTTTACAAATTTTGAAATAGTCAAGATAAAGAAAAACTCAAAAAGCAAGTTTAACCTCATCCATTTATTATTTAAAATACTATTTGCCTTACCATGGTTTATTTGGAATAGAGTTCAATTAAAAATTTTAGAAATTGAATTTAAGAGCACCTTCAGATTTGCTTTAGGCATCACAATTTTCCCTATATGGATCTTATTGAGCTTTGTAGTAATCAATTCAATTATGGGTGTCATTCCAGCAACAATTGTTTCATTAATTTTTATTATAATCGGACTTTTAAATTCGAAAAGATCATAAACAAAAAGTCTTCATTTTTTCTTAAATTTGTGTAAATAGCAATAAAGATTAACGATGAAAAAGATTGTATTACTTCTTAGCCTAATAATTTTTAGCTCCATTGTATTTGCCCAAGACACAACAACGGTTACTGCTAAAAATAGCGATATAAGTGACAATCTAGATTTACAGGCAGTTGCAGCAGTATTTGGAGAATCGAAAGATTTAGAAGATTTCGAAAAAAAATTAAACGATCCAGAAACACAGCTTTCAAATTTAGATTTAAATGAAGACGGTGAAGTAGATTATATTCGAGTAGTTGACAATTCTAAGGGAAATACTAAAACCGTTACATTACAGGTTGTTATAGGTAAAGATCAATATCAAGATGTTGCCGTAATTGATGTTGTTAAAGACAAAAGTGGAGATACACAGATTCAAGTTGTAGGAGACGTTTATATGTATGGACCCAACTATATTATAGAACCTGTATACGTAGCTCCACCAGTTATTTTTACTTGGTTTTGGGTTAGTTACCGCTTTTGGGTGTCGCCCTATTATTGGGGGTTCTATCCTCCATATTATAGACCATGGAGACCTTACCCACCTCATATCTATCGTAGCAATGTGTCTGTAAATATCAACATAAACAGAAATAATTATAATTATGTAGATAGACGCAGAAGTAATGATGCCGTAAGAATTCAGGATAGTAATAGAAGAAATGATTACGCCAAAGCAAATAGAGATAAATCTTTTGAAAATAGAAATAAGGGCGTTTCTAATAGAGCTGATTTAGACAGAAAACGACCAAGTACAGGTAATCGTCCTTCAACTAGACCTAGTGCCGGAAATAATACAAGTAATAAACCTTCAACAAGACCAAGTACTTCAGATAAAAGCAGACCGAGCACACGACCAAATGCAAGGCCAAGTACAGGTAAAAAAGTGAACCCAAATTGGCAACCTTCTACTAGACAAAGAAGTCATACCACTCCATCTACGAGACCCGCTACAAGACCCTCAACGAGTCCGTCTAATAGGCCTTCAACTAGGCCTAAAACGAATCCTTCTAAAAATTCATCTCATACCAGACCACAGCCATCACAATCAAGAAATTACAATAGACCTACCCATACCAGACGGTCTACAACACCGAGAGTTGGAGGTAGACGAGGGTTTTAATATTTCAATTAATTCTGTTAAAATAAGTATTTAGAAAAATTTAAAGATCCTCATTAGAAAATTTAACCTATTTATTAGAATCCTTACATTTATTAGAACCTTTGAGAATAAAACTATAAATATACCAAAAGTACTATATCAGATACAGTATATTATCTCTATTCCAGGTCAAAGAGTAACGATTGTATAAGATGTTACAAGGGAAATAGATTATACTATGGATAAAAAAAGAAAGAGTGTTCTTTTAAAGTGTTTTCTCAGCCATTAAGCCATTACTTAAAAATGAATGTAGCAGTTAAACAGGCTTTTTATTAAGGTCTCCATTTAACCCATAAAACAACCACTAAACTCGTTGCAACAATGGAACCTCTTCCTCTAACATTTATGTATTCCCCAGCAGAAAAATCTATATTAGTTGTCGTTTCCGAATATTGTGCTGTCCCATTCGAAATATTAAAGCTATAGGCAGACGAGGTGGTAGTGCCTGATCTTAGTCTAATCTCGACCTCTTTATTAGCGCTAACATTTGAGGATGCTCTTGCAGTAATAGCTACAATGGTTCCATCAAAAGGCATTAAATAACCTGTATCATTTGCTCTAGAGCCACCCATATCTAGTCGTTCGTTATCTATATTTCCGTTTCTTCCATATTGCAAAGCAACACCTCCAGCTGTTAGCCACGCTGTTCTTCCCGCATCGTACATATACAATTGATCATCTATTACTGTTACTTGTCCTGTTGCCGTACCTACAGGGGCTACTTTGGGTTCAAGACCTAAAGAAGGCTCTGTGGCTGTAATACTTGCTATATCTAAATCTGCTTCCGGATTAATTTTACCTATTCCAACTTGAGCTTCAGTTGAAACAGAAAAACAAATAAAGAAAATAAGGGGGATTATTCTATTCATTTAAGTAATTTGAAGTTCCATAAAAATAAATAATTATAACATAAGTATAAAGAATATTATAATTTATATTTGTTAACAGTCTTAAACTACCCCTATGACCTTACTAAAAAAACTCTGTTCTTTTACTTTTTTATTAATTATTTTTTTTAGTTGTAAAAAAGAGAAACCACTAATCTCAGTTCAAAAAAATCAACACATTGCACTTATAGGAAATAACTTAGCTTCACGAATGACTAATTACGGTTATTTTGAAACAGAACTCCATTTAAAATTTCCAGACAGCTTATTGTATATAAGAAATATGGCAGATGGAGGGAATACTCCTGGTTTCAGGCCACACTCTGGAAGAAATACCCCTTGGGCTTTTGAAGGTGCAAAAAAATTCAATCCAGATGTTTCAAAAAAATCTAATAGTAAAGGATTTTTAGAATATCCTGACGAATGGTTGAGTAAGCATAAAACAGATGTTATTCTTGCTTTTTTTGGAGCTAATCAATCTTTTAAAGGAGATGAAAATATTGAACTATTTAAAGAAGAATTACAAACGTTTGTAGACCACACTTTAAAGCAAAATTACAACGGTTTAACACCACCACAATTAGTACTTATTTCACCTACCGCTTTTGAAGATATTTCTGCAGTTATTGATGTTCCAAATGGAATTGAAGAAAATGAAAATATAGCCAAATACACAAAAGCTATGAAAGAAATAGCTCAATTAAACAATATCTCTTTTGTAAATGTATTTGAAGCTTCTAAAAGTTGGTATGGCAAACAACCATCTACAATCGATGGTTTTCAACTTAATGACAGAGGTTACAAAAAATTAAGCTCCTTTTTAGCGAATATTCTTTGCGGGCAATCGAACGTTGATCGTACAAATGAAAAACAAATTAAAAAGGCTGTTAACGAAAAAAACTGGATGTGGTTAAATGACTATAAAATCCCGAATGGAGTTCACGTTTTTGGAAGAAGGTATGACCCATTCGGCCCAGAAAACTACCCCTTCGAATTAAAAAAGATTCGTGAAATGACAGCAATTCGCGATACTGCCATT
The DNA here is from genome assembly GCF_054661455.1 of Urechidicola sp. KH5. Lineage (NCBI taxonomy): Bacteria > Pseudomonadati > Bacteroidota > Flavobacteriia > Flavobacteriales > Flavobacteriaceae > Urechidicola > Urechidicola sp. KH5. Next base: position 42,950 of record NZ_BAAFSW010000004.1, on the reverse strand, counting down.
TGGAGTGCAGCTAAAGGGATGGAATATGATATTAAATTAGCAGATACTAAAACATCAAAGCTTCCTATTGTTGAGTCCAATTATACGCCTGGTGATTATGGTCGTGGTGGAGAATATTTATACGGTCAAGATGCCATTGATAAATTTGAGGTTGCCGATGGCTATGAAGTTTCACTTTTTGCTTCAGAAAGAGAGTTTGAAGAATTGGCCAATCCTGTTCAGGTTTCTTTTGACAATAAAGGACGCCTGTGGGTTGCTGTAATGCCTTCTTATCCTCATTATAAACCTGGAGATTCAAAACCAAATGATAAAATCTTAATCATAGAAGATACAAACAATGACGGTAAAGGAGACAAATGCATTACATGGGCAGATAAATTGCATTTACCTATTGGTTTTGAATTAACTCCAGAAGGAGTTTATGTGAGTCAAGGCACCAATTTAATACTCTTAAAAGATACCGATGGAGATGACAAAGCCGATAGTAAAGAAGTTATTTTCTCTGGATTTGATGATCACGATACGCATCATGCCATTAGTGCATTTACTGCAGATCCATCTGGAGCCATCATCATGGCAGAAGGGGTGTTTCTGCACACAAATGTTGAAACAGCCTACGGACCAGTTAGAGCAGCCAATGGAGGGTTTTACAGATACACCCCATTGAGAAGACATCTAGAAAGAACCGCCCAAATGGGAATTCCAAACCCCTGGGGAATTGCATTTGACAAATGGGGTCAAGATTTTTATTTGACAACTTCTGGTCCTGCTTTGCATTGGATGCTACCAAGTGAAGTTGAGATGAATTACGCAATTCAAAACCCTAAGTCAAAAGATTTAATTCCTGAAGATAATAAAGTAAGACCTACTTCAGGATTAGAAATTGTATCGAGTAGACATTTTCCTGATGAAGTACAGGGCGATATTATTTTAGGAAATGCAATTGGATTTCTAGGAATCAAACAACACCAAATCACAGATGGTGGAACTGGGTATAACACCAAACACCGTCAAGATTTGATTTTTAGTAACGATGGAAATTTCAGACCTGTTGACCTGGAATTTGCTCCTGATGGAAGTTTGTATTTTATTGATTGGCACAACATGTTAATTGGGCACATGCAACACAATGCTCGCGATCCATATAGAGACCATGCACACGGTAGAGTATACAGAATTACGTATCCGAGTAAACCATTACTTCCAGTTATTGATTTTACCAAACTTACACTAGAAGAAACTTTAGAAACATTAAAACTTCCAGAAAATAGAACACGTTATAGAGCACGCAGAGTTTTGAGGGGTTATGATAAAAAAGAGTTACTTCCAGCTTTAAAAACTTGGATAATAAACCTTGATAAAAGCGATACAGAATATGAACATCAATTATTAGAAGCACTTTGGGTTAGTTGGGGAGTAAATAGTATTGACAAAAAATTGTTAAGCGAGTTACTAAATGCTAATGACTTTCGAGTTAGAGCAGCCGCCGTAAGAGCGATTAGACATAATACACATCAAATAGAGAATCATTTTGAGTTATTAAAAAAAGTGGCAAACGATTCTGAAGGCAGAGTGCGTTTAGAAGCAATTGTTGCCGCATCATATCTAGATGAATCAGCTGGATTAGAAATACTGGAAATTGCTCAAAATCATCCTATTGATAGTTGGATAAGACCGAGTTTAAATGCTGCCAAAAGGCACTTAACTGGAGTCAAAAAAGAAAACGAAGAAACATTTATATACCCGAAACATTTAACCAAAGAGCTTGAACCAATATTTAAGAAAGGTAAAGAGATTTATGAACGAGAAGGATTTTGTGGCACATGTCATCAACCTAACGGTAAAGGATTAGATGCATCTGGATTTCCTCCTTTAGCGTACAGCGATTGGGTTCTAGAAGATGATGAACGCCTGATAAAATTAACCCTAAAAGGATTACAAGGTCCAATTACAGTGTTGGGTAAAGAATATCCTGGTTTGGTGCCAATGACACCTTTTGAAGGGATGCTAAAAGACGATGAAGTAGCAGCTGTTTTAACCTACATTAGAAATGATTTTGGTAATAAAGGCTCAAAAATAACACCACAACAGGTAAAAGATATTCGTGCTAAAATAATGGATAAAAAGACATTTTACACAGTTAAAGAACTCAATCAATAAGATGAAAAATATAATTTATTTTATAGCTGTAATTTGCATGTTTTCTTGCACAGTTACTCCTGAAGAAAAACCACATATAGTGTTTGTAACTGGTGATGAAGAATATCGCTCTGAAGAATCAATGCCAATGTTGGCCGCTATAGCAGAAAGAGAATTGAATGCAAAAGTAACTGTCTGTTATGCACTTGATTCCTTAGGTTTTATCGATCCAAATAGGTCTGATCATATCGCTGGCTTAGAAGCTCTAAAAACCGCAGATGCCATGGTGCTATTTACTCGATTTAGAGCATTACCAACTAATGAATTAAAGTGCATAACTGATTTTGCAGAAAGTGGTAAACCAATGATTGGTTTTAGAACTAGTACTCATGCCTTTAGATACAAAGTTGATTCATTAAAATACATGAATCAGAAATGGCCAAAAGAAGTTTTCGGGCAACATTGGATTTCGCATCATGGGCATTATGATGATGGGGATAACCCGTTAACCAAAGTTGAAATAATAAATAGCAATCATCCGATAGCAAAAGGAGTTTCGAATTTTGAAGCCTACTCTTGGTTATACCATGTAGACGGTGGTAAACATAAATTATTTGGAGATAGCGCGCCTTTTATAAATGGAAAAGCAATTCGTTCAAAACACGAAGAAAACAATCGTTTAGACCGTTTTCCATTAACAAATCCTATCGCATGGACAAAAACATATACTGGATCTAGTGGCAAAACATCTAAAATATTTTTCACAACCTTAGGACATCCCTATGATTGGAAAAATGAAAACATGAGAAGACTAGCTCTCAACAGTTTATACTGGGCTTTAGATAAAGAAATTCCTGAAAATTTAAATGTAGATTTCGTTTCAGATTACAATCCGAACAATTCAGGATTTGGCAAAAAATATAAGCAAGGAATCAAGCCTTAATCTATAATGGCCTCCTGAACCAATCGTTGCACTTCTGTGCGTATATTTTCTTCTCCAAGTTTATTATTATCCATAGTAGGATATACGCGATTGGACAAAAACACATAAACAATTTCTGTTTCTGGGTCTGCCCAAGCAAATGTGCCTGTAAAACCACTGTGACCAAAACTTTTATCACTCATACAGCCGCACGTATTTTCTACATCAGGGTCCAACTGTGGCTTGTCAAATCCCAAACCTCTTCGAACCTTATCATCTAAAAAATGACGTTTGTTAAAAGTATCAATAGTTTCTGCTTTTAGCAATCGTTCTCCTCCATAGAATCCTCTCTGTAAATAAAACTGCATCATCTTAGCAACGTCATTAGAATTTCCGAACAAACCTGCATTACCATTTACACCGCTAAACATGGCAGCACCCATATCATGAACATATCCCTGAAGTGTATCCATTCTGTAATAATTATCTACCTCAGAAGGTACAATTCGTTCTTTTGGATACTTAGACAAAGGATTATACATCAATGTTGAAGCTCCGACTGGATTATAGAAATAGGCATAATTTAAAACATCCATTTCATTGCGATAGATCTTTTTAAAATACTGCTTAAATAAATAAAAGATAAGGCCGCTATACTTATAATTTTGTCTTTCTAACAAATCTGAATCTATAATTCGTTTATAAATAGTATCTGTATAAGAATCTTTTAAATACATGTCTTTCGCAACATGGATATTAAACTCTTTAGAAGGTTCTCTTCTATACAAAAAAGCATCAGGTAACATAGAAACACTATCCATAGTTTCTACATAATAAGGAATCCATGCTTGCATTCTACCATAATGCGATAACGCCTCTTTAAGTGTAATATCCTCTTTATTTGAGTCTCTTGTATAAGGCATAATCTCACCAAGGGTAGACTCTAGAGTATAGTCGCCTTCTTCGTAACCCTTCATTATTAATGGAAGGCCTCCTAAAATTTTTGTAACTGAAGCTAAATCGTAAAGATCGGTTAGTTTAACGGCTTTTTTTTTTGCATAGGTGTGATAACCATAAGCCTTATGATATACCACTTTGCCATGACGCGCCACCAATATCTGCCCACCAGGTGCCATTTCTTCATCTATTACTACCTTGAATACAGAATCTATTTTTTCTAGTTTTTCTGTACTCATATTTACAGATTCAGGAATATCGTATCCCAAGCGCAATAATTCACCAGAAAACAGTCCATCTCCTGCTTTAAAATGCTCATTAATACTAACTGGTATACGACCTTTAGCACTTAAAGCTCCAAACAACATTTGAGCGGCAATTTCTTGAGACGTATTACTATTTTGGTAAGAGAGTAAAAGCCCTTCTAAATGCTTAACTTCTTGGATTTGTAATAAGCTATATGGACTAGCAAAAACATTTAAGATTGTTTTATTTTTCTTCGCAATAGCTTCGATCCATTGCAATTCAAGATTTGAGAATTTAAAACTTTTCCAAGGATTAATATTGCTTTTGTGATAACCAAGAATTACCAAGTTAAAATCTTTTAACTGTTGCTGAATTTCTTGAATTGAATTACCAGAAACAACCTTAACATCTGCATACTTTTGTAATGTTTCTAAGTAGGTATCATTATCCGCATCTCCTAATTTAACATAGGCTATTTTTTGCTTATCTAATTCTTTAATAGGAAGAATTTCATCTTCATTTCGCAACAATGTTTGTGATGCCTCAACCAATCTTCTAAAAAGAACTTCGTCTTCTTTGGTATTTACATCCTGCAATAAGTTCTCAATTTTTATTGGCTCATATTGATGTAACCCAACCCAATATTTGGTTTTTAAGATTTTACGCACACTGTAATCCAATCGATCCATTGTCAATTCGCCAGTTTCTAATGCTTCTTTAAATCTTTTGAAAGAACCAGGTACATCTAAGGGAACATCCAGCAAATCATTTCCTGCCAAAATTGCTCCTAAATTTACATCTGCAGATGAAGCAAAGTTAGCCGAGGCTTTCATATTTAAGGCATCAGAAATTACAATGCCTTTAAAACCCATTTCTTCTTTCAATAACCCTGTTACAATATTTTTAGATAAAGAAGAAGGCAAATCAGCATTCGGTTCTAAACTTGGTATACCCAAATGCGCCACCATAACACCAGTTATTCCATCTTGAATTAAGGCTCTATAGGGTGCCAATTCAATAGAGTCTAATCGCTCTTTTGTAAAGTCTAATTGTGGTAAAGAATAATGCGAATCTGTTGCGGTATCACCATGCCCAGGGAAATGCTTAGCACTGGCAATTACTCTTTTGCTCTGCATACCTCTAGTAAAAGCTATAGCTTTCTCAGTCACATTTTCAGGATCTTCTCCAAAAGATCTATTCCCTATAATCGGATTTTTAGGATTTATATTCACATCAACTACAGGAGCAAAATTCATATGAATACCCATACGATTGCAATGTTCTCCCAATTGTTCTCCGAATGAAGTAATCAATTCATTTTCTTCTACTGCACCTAAAGTCATGTTCCATGGATATCTAAATGTCTTTTTCAATCGCATGTTCAAGCCCCATTCGCCATCTATACCAATTAACATAGGTACTTTTGACAATGCCTGGTATGTATTGGTAAGTTCAGCTTGCTTTATGGGTTGATCTTGAAAAAAGATCAGCGCTCCTAAATGGTATTTTTCAATAAGTTCGCTAATCTCTTTTTCATGAGAGTCGTCTCTATTTGAGTAAGCCGCAACCATAAACAATTGCCCTATTTTTTGATCGACACTCAAGGTTTCCATAATACTATCAACCCATTTTTCTTGAGCTTCAACATCTTCTGTTAATAGTGGATCTCGTTGTGCGAAAAGCATGTTCGTGTATAGAACAGCTACTATCAAAAGCAATTGTTTCATATATCTATTTATGATTTTACTGTATTAAAGAATCTATTATGCCAACTTTTACTTGCTGGAATTTGCCAATTAGATTCCAACTCTTGTTTACTATTTATTAAATTGTTGAACACAATGGTATCTGAAGAAATTTTACCTTCTTTTACAAATTGTTGAAATTGCAACATACTTAAAGTATTTACATTATCGCCAACCTTAAAAGCAATGGCCATTTTATTCATAAGGTCAACATTCAAAACCTGCTCTAACTCCTGCAATTTATGAACAGATGAATCAATTGAACAGCCAGAAACATTGTTATAACTTTCATCAACACCCAAAATAATAAATTGGTTATGCAAAATTTTAAAGGATGCCTTTAAAGGCTCGCCGTGACGTTTCCAATCATTTACAAATATCTCCAAGCTCTCTTCAATACTTCTAACCTCTTGTTCATTTAACTCCCTTGCTGCTTGGTAAACCCAAACGCGTGCATTATTAGGAAGCAAATCAAATGATACTAACATAAACAGTTTTTTAAAATAATTTATTATTCATAGTTCTTAATCGTATTTCTGTTAACACCTTTTTAGTGTATAACGGAAAATCTGCATTCTGAATCCAACCAAAATATCCTTGATCTTTTTCTAGTACGCTCAAAACTTTCTGACCTTTGTATTTCCCAAAGGTAAATATCTCATCTCCATCTTCGTCAAACATAATAAAACCAGCAAAATCTGCTCGTTTTTTGTGTGCTGAAAACTCGCTTAAAACTTTAATATCGTTTTCCAAATCGTCGTATTTTTCTAACTGAGCCAACAAAATTTCATACGTAGCATTGGTATCTGCTTCTGCAGAATGGGCATCTTCAAGTGTTTTACCACAATAAAATTGATATCCTGCACTTAAAGTTCTTTGTTCTTTCTTATGAAAAATAGTTTGTACATCTACAGCAACTCTATTTTTCATATCAAAATCCATGTCTGCTCTTAACATCTCTTCAGCTAACAACGGAATATCGAACCTATTTGAATTAAAACCAGCCAAATCGCACCCTTTAATCATTGCACTTACTTCTGGAGCTAACTCTTTAAATGTAGGTTCTGTAACAACATGTTCATTGGTTATACCATGAATATCCGAAGCTTCTTTTGGTATTTCAATTTCTGGATTCACAAGCCAAGTTTTGCTTTCTTTATTACCATTAGGCATAACTTTAAGAATAGAGATCTCAACTATACGGTCTTTTGCAATATTGATTCCAGTTGTTTCTAAATCAAAAAATACAATTGGTTTTTTGAGGTTTAATGTTGTCATAAATAGCTTTGAATTTTTGTAGTAAAAATACTCATAAAAAGTTCATTAGAGAGTTAAAATAACTCAAAAAATATTATTCAAAAATATCAACTACTCCTATCCTATTATTGAAAAATATGATGATAAAAATCGATATCAAAAAAATGATTTCACTCCCTTTACAAGCCAAACATAAACAGCATGCCAAAAACAATCATAATTCAAGCCAGCTCAAGAAGCAAAGGAGATTCATCTAAAATTACTCAGTTCTTACAATCTAAAATTGATTTTGATCTTTTAGATTTAAACACTCTAAAAATTGAACATTACGATTACAATTATTCAAATGAAAAGGACGATTTTCTTTCGACTGTAACTACCATTGCATCCAATTACGAAAATATAATTTTCATAACGCCAATTTACTGGTATACTATGAGTGGATTACTGAAGGTGTTTTTAGATCGTTTTTCTGATTTACTAAAAGTTCATAAAGATATAGGTCGTTCTTTTCGAGGTAAAACCGTAGGCTTAATCAGTGTAAATAATTCAGAAGCTTATTTGAAACATTTTGAAGAACCTATAGAATTATCTTGTCAATATTTGGGTATGAACTTCAAATCTTATGTGCACGCTCCTGTAATTGATAATCAAATAAATCCTACCTCTCAAATTGAGTTAATCGAATTTGGAAATTCATTTAAATAAGCTATTTACTAGCAAACAATTTTACATCATTAGAAGAAACCTCAACATCACCCAAAATAATCAATCGCTCTACAACATTTCTCAGTTCTCTAATATTACCAGTCCAATCATAAGCTTGAAGCAGAGAAATTGCTTCTAACGAAAAACCTTTTTTAACTGTACCCTGTTCTTCTGAAATTTTAGAACTAAAGAAATCAATCAATAAAGGAATATCTTCTCTTCGATCATTTAAAGCTGGAACCTTTATTAAAATAACCGCTAATCTATGGTATAAATCTTCTCTAAATTTACCATCAGCTATCTCTTTTTTAAGGTCTTTATTTGTTGCGGCTACAACTCGTACATTCACTTTAATGTCTTTATCGCTACCTACTCTACTTATTTTATTTTCTTGCAAAGCACGTAAAACTTTGGCCTGTGCAGACAAACTCATATCTCCTATCTCATCTAAAAAAATGGTTCCGCCATTTGCAGCCTCAAACTTTCCTGCTCTATCCTTATTGGCTCCAGTAAAAGACCCCTTTACATGCCCAAACAACTCGCTTTCAATTAATTCTGAAGGTATTGCAGCACAATTCACTTCAATCATTGGCGCTTTTGTTCGATCGCTTTTTTCATGCAACCAATGCGCAACCAACTCCTTACCAGTACCATTCGGACCTGTAATCAAAACCCTTGCATCGGTAGGTGCTACTTTTTCAACTATTTCCTTAATATGAGTAATAGCGTCACTATCACCAATCATTTCATATTTCTTAGAAACCTTCTTTTTTAAGCGTTTGTTTTCAACTACTAGTTCCTTTCTATCTAAGGCATTTCTTACCGTATTTAAAAGCCTATTTAAATCAGGTGGCTTAGAAATATAGTCAAACGCTCCAAGGCGCATTGTATTAACAGCTGTTTCCAAATCTCCATGACCAGAAATCATTACCACAGGAACTTCGGGTTTTATTTTTTTTATTTTTTCTAAAACCTCAACACCATCCATCTTCGGCATTTTTATATCACACAATACCAAATCAAAATCTTCTTTGTGTACTTTCTCAATTCCTTCTAAGCCATCTTCTGCCTCAGAAACCTGATATTCTTTACTCTCTTCAGAAATAATTTTTGATAAAACTCTTCTAATAGCCGCTTCATCTTCTATAATTAAAATCTTTGCCATACTTAATTAGTTTGATTGTTTAAGCCATTTATAAATATCTTTATAAGAAGGCTTGTTTCCATAAGATAGGATTCCGATTCTGTAAATCTTTGCTCCTATCCACACTATAGCAATAAAGGTGCCAATTAAAAATAGTAATGAAACAATAATTTGCCAGAGCGGAACACCAAAGGGCAATCGCATTAACATTACTATTGGCGAAGTGAATGGCACGATTGAAAATACCGTAGCAAATGTTCCGTGAGGTTCATTTATTACAGCTGCAAAACCTATATAAAATCCTAAAATTAAAGGAATCATTAAAGGAAACACGAATTGCTGTGTATCGGTTTCATTATCTACAGCCGCACCTATAGCCGCATAAATTGCACTGTATAATAAATAGCCAAGTATAAAAAATAATAAAAATGCAAAAAACAACGAAGCAATAGGCATTTGTAAAATTCCTTCATACACCAAAACCAAATCAGATTTAGGCATATCATTCGCAACTTCCATAGTTGCTGTAGGCGCTTCAAATGATGCTGGGGTGAAGTCTCCAAATATGCTATTGGTAATTACGCTTATAATTATTAATAAAATACCCCAGATAGAAAATTGCAATAAGGCGGCTAATGCTGTACCAATAATTTTACCCATCATCAATTCAAATGGTTTAACCGATGAAATAATGACCTCAATTATTCTACTTGTCTTTTCTTCGATAACACTGCGCATCACCATGGCTCCATATATAATTACAAACATCATAATTAGATACCCTCCGGCTAAACCAGTGGTTATTTTTATTCCTCTTAACAGTTTAGACGATATTTCTCCTTCAAAGGTAATGGTCTGAAGTGTTGCATTTAATTCAGCTTGCTCTAATTTAACTCTATCGATACCTAACTCGTCTAGTTTGAGTTCTTTACTCTTTGAAGATAAAAGCAACTCCATATCATTCAACAAACCTGTACCCGGAGTTGATGCAACATGTAACAAGGTATTGTTAGCAATTTTATAGGCATCTTTTGAATTAGGTAATTCCAATAAACCTGCATATTGCCCTTCTTTCGTTTTTTGTTTCGCAAAGTCAAGTCCTAAAGTCGTAACATTTTCAAATTGATATCCATTAATAACTAATAATTCATTTTCTGTAAAAAGAGAATAAGGGTCAAACAAAGCAATTTCCTTCACACTCTCTTGATTTACTTTTGTTATATAGCCAACCAACAATCCTACACCCACTACCAATAATGGACTCAATATGGTCATAACTAAAAAAGTCTTATTTCTAACTTTTGCAAGAAACTCTCTTCTAATAATATGTTTCAATTTATTTGTCACTGTTGCGTTCTATTGCTTTTAAAAATATTTCGTTGGCAGTCGGAATTATTTCATTAAATTTTCTAATGCTTCCCAATGCACTTATTTCATTAAGAAGTTCATTAGCACTCTGACTAGCATTTAGTTTAATTCGAAGTTGTAATTGTTGTTCTTCAATTTCATACTCTTGATGTAAAATATTGAAATGAGTTGCTAAAGCTCCCGTATCAATACGTTCTTGTTGCCAAATACTCACTTCAAATTCATTGGGTTTAAATTCGTTTTTAATGGCGCTGAGTTTTCCATCCAACACCTTGTTAGATCTATCTATTAAGGCAATATACTCACAGAGTTCCTCAACAGATTCCATTCTATGAGTAGAAAAGATGATTGTGGCTCCTTCTTGTTGTAATTGTAAAATCTCATCTTTTATTAAAGAGGCATTCACAGGGTCAAAACCACTAAATGGTTCATCAAAAATTAACAGTTTTGGCTTGTGCATTACAGTAACAATAAACTGTATTTTCTGTGCCATCCCTTTCGAAAGTTCATGCAATTTTTTATCCCACCAATGTCTTATTTCAAATTTTTCAAACCAATAATGCAACTGTTTTTTTGCTTCAAAAGAAGACATCCCTTTTAACTTTGCTAGATACAAAGCCTGCTCTCCCACCTTCATTCTATTATACAATCCTCGTTCTTCGGGAAGATAACCTATATGTTGAACATCGGAAGGCTGCAATGGTTCCCCATTAAAATAAATAGTTCCACTGTTGGGATAAATTATTTGATTAATAATTCTTATTAAAGAAGTTTTACCTGCACCATTAGGCCCAAGCAATCCATAAATACTTCCTTTTGGCACTTCTATAGATACATTGTTAAGTGCTCTATAGTCATAATAGGTTTTTACAATTTCATTAGCAATGAGAAGGGATTCCATTCAAATACAATTTCGTAAATCAAATATAATCAAACCCCCTATTTTGACAACAAAAAAATTATTTAACATTTTTATTATGCGTGCATAGTATTTATTTTATATATTTGAAACATGGATAAGGATAAATCGATAGATCATCATTTGAGAGCAACATGGCAAGCTGTAGCAAAATTGTATAACGAAGAGGCTACAAAACACGACAGCACTATGGCGATGGCTTTTGTTTTATTAAATATCGATTTCGAAAATGGAACACCCTCTACGTCATTAGGACCACAAATGGGAATGGAACCTACAAGCCTTTCAAGAATATTAAAATCTATGGAAGAAAAAGGGGCCATTTATAGAAAAAAAAATCCCGAAGACGGTAGAAGTGTACTGATAAAACTAACTGACTACGGAAAAGAAAAACGCGAGGTATCAAAAAAATCAGTAATTCGCTTTAATGAGGCGATTAGAACAGTGATTTCAGAAGAAAAAATCAATCACTTTTTTGAGGTTACCGAAGCAATTAACGAACTAATTAGTAAGAAAGCTATTTTTTAAATAGTAAAAAAACATACTGATGAAGAGACGCATTAAAAAAATAGCCATTATTGGATCTGGCATTATGGGATCTGGTATTGCATGTCATTTTGCAAATATTGGCGTTGAGGTATTATTATTAGACATTGTACCTAGAGAATTAAATGATAATGAAAAGAAGAAGGGCTTATCATTAAGCGATACTATTGTTAGAAACCGTATAGTAAATGATTCGCTAAAAGCTGCTCTAAAATCTAAACCTTCACCAATTTATAATCAAAAATTTGCCAGTAGAATAACCACTGGAAATCTTGAAGATGATTTGCAAAAAATTACTGATGTAGATTGGATCATGGAAGTAGTTGTAGAACGTTTGGATATCAAACAACAAGTATTTGAACAAATTGAGAAGTACAGAAAACCTGGAACGCTAATTACTTCGAATACTTCAGGTATTCCTATAAAATTTATGAATGAAGGAAGAAGTGACGATTTTCAACAACATTTCGCTGTAACACACTTTTTCAATCCACCGAGATATTTAAAATTATTTGAAGTTGTACCAGGGCCAAAATGCAAACAAGACGTTACCGATTTCTTGATGCAATTTGGTGAGAAATTCCTAGGAAAAACCTCTGTTTTAGCCAAAGACACACCTGCTTTTATCGGAAACAGAATTGGAATTTTTGGCATCATGAGTTTATTTCACCAAGTAAAAGAACTAGGATTAACTATTGAAGAAGTAGACAAACTTACTGGACCACTTATTGGTCGACCTAAATCTGCAACGTTTAGAACAGTAGACGTTGTTGGTTTAGATACGCTAGTTCATGTAGCAAATGGTTTGTTTGAGAATTGCCCAAATGATGAGGTGCATGAATTATTCAAACTACCAGATTTTATCCAAACTATGATGGATAATCAGTGGTTAGGTAGTAAAACAAAACAAGGGTTTTACAAGAAAGTGGTAAATGATGGTAAAAAAGAAATTTTATCATTGGACCTAAACACTTTAGAGTACCGCCCTAAGCAACGAGCCAAGTTTGCTACACTAGAATTAACGAAAAATGTAGATAAAGTTGTAGATCGTTTTAAAATATTGATAAAAGGAAAAGACAAGGCAGGAGAATTTTTTAGAAAAAACTTTGCCGCGCTTTTCGCTTATGTTCAAAATAGAATTCCTGAAATATCAGATGAATTGTATCGAATTGATGATGCCATGAAAGCTGGTTTTGGTTGGGAACACGGACCTTTTGAAATTTGGGATGCCATTGGCCTAGAAACTGGAACAGCCCTAATGGAAAAGGAAGGTTATGAAACCGCTGAATGGGTTAAATCGATGATTTCAGATGGTCATTCTTCTTTTTACAGTATAAAGGATGATGCTAAATACTATTATGATATACCATCAAAATCAGCAACTAAAATACCTGGTCAAGATGCGTTTATCATTTTAGACAATGTTCGAGAAGCTAAGACTATTTGGTCTAACAGTGGCGCTTTGATTCAACACCTTGGTGATGGAGTATTAAACGTAGAGTTTCAATCTAAAATGAACACCTTAGGTGGCGAAGTTTTAACCGCTATCAATAAAGGAATTGATTTAGCAGAAACAGAGTATGAAGCTGTGATCTTAGGAAATCAAGGACCAAACTTTTCTGTTGGTGCAAATTTAGCTATGGTATTTATGATGGCGGTTGAACAAGAATATGATGAATTAAATTTCTCAGTAAAGTATTTCCAAGATACGGTTATGCGTTTGCGTCATTCTAGTTGTCCAACAATTGTGGCGCCTCACGGTTATGCATTTGGTGGAGCATGTGAAATGTCTATGCATGCAGACAAAGTAGTTGCTGCCGCAGAAACATACATAGGGTTGGTAGAATTTGGTGTAGGGATTATACCGGGTGGTGCCGGTTCTAAAGAAATGGCATATAGAGCATCTCAGGGACTATTAAAGGATGATGTCAAATTAAACAAATTAAGAGACTACTTTATAAACGTAGCGATGGCAAAAGTTGCTACCTCAGCTTACGAGGCTTTCGATCTTGGATTCTTAAAACCGCACAAAGATATTGTAGTTGTTAATAAAGACCGTCAACTAGCTGTTGCCAAAAGGCATGCAGTTCAAATGCTTGAAGATGGTTACTTGCAGCCCACTCCTGATAAAGTACGTGTACTTGGCCAGCAAGCACTCGGTATGTTCTTAGTTGGAACTGATAGTTTAGAGAAAGGACACTTTGCTTCAGAACACGATAAGAAAATTGCAAATAAACTAGGTTATGTTATGGCCGGAGGAGATTTATCTGAACCATCAATGGTAACAGAACAGTATCTGCTCGATTTAGAGCGAGAAGCTTTTATGAGTTTATGCACAGAGCGTAAAACACTAGAGCGTATAGAGCATATGTTAAAAACAGGTAAACCTTTGAGAAATTAAGAAAATGAGAACAGCATATATAGTAACCGGATATAGAACGGCAGTAGGAAAAGCTCCAAAGGGTGTTTTTAGATTTAAAAGACCAGATGAGTTAGCAGCAGAAACAATTGAGCATCTTTTAAAAGATGTACCTCAACTAGATAAAACTCGTATTGATGATGTAATCGTTGGAAATGCAATGCCTGAAGCTGAGCAAGGATTAAATATGGGACGACTCATATCATTGATGGGATTAAAAATAGACGATGTTCCCGGTATGACAGTCAATAGATACTGTGCATCTGGACTAGAAACGATAAGTATAGCAGCTGCTAAAATTCAAAGCGGAATGGCAGATTGTATTATCGCAGGAGGTTCAGAAAGTATGAGTTATATCCCAATGGGAGGTTACCGTCCTGTACCAAATTATAAAACTGCTAAAGAAGGAAACGAAGACTATTATTGGGGAATGGGATTAACAGCAGAAGCAGTTGCGCAACAATATAAAGTTTCCCGAGAAGATCAAGATACTTTTGCATACAATTCACATCAGAAAGCATTAAAAGCACAAGCAGAAGGTTTATTTAATCAAGATATCGTGCCAGTAGACGTTGAGCATATATTTATTGATAACAGTGGAAAAAAAACTTCTAAGTCATACACAGTTGCAAAAGATGAAGGCCCAAGAGCTGATACGTCTATGCAAGCCTTAGGTCGATTGAGACCAGTTTTCGCTCAGGGAGGAAGTGTAACTGCTGGTAATGCTTCGCAAATGAGTGACGGTGCCGCTTTTGTTATGGTAATGAGTGAAGAAATGGTAAAAGAGCTAAACATTGAACCTGTTGCTAGAATGGTATCCTATGCTGCCATGGGGGTTGAACCAAGAATTATGGGTATTGGTCCTGTTGCCGCAATTCCAAAGGCATTAAAGCAAGCAGGATTAAAACAAGACGATATCGAATTGTTCGAATTAAATGAAGCCTTCGCCTCGCAATCGTTAGCTGTAATTCGAGAATTAGGATTGAATCCTGATATCGTAAATGTAAATGGAGGTGCTATCGCACTAGGACATCCGTTAGGATGTACTGGAGCAAAACTATCGGTACAGCTTTTTAATGAAATGCGTAGAAGAAAAAATAAATATGGTGTAGTAACCATGTGTGTTGGTACCGGACAAGGTGCTGCAGGTGTATATGAGTTATTAAAATAATTGAAAGACTAAAAATTAATATAATGATTAAAGGAGGAGAATATTTAGTAAAAGAAGTAACCGCAGAAGAAATATTTATAACAGAAGAGTTCACAGAAGAACAAAACATGATGAAAGAAGCGGTTGTTGAATTTATTGATCGCGAAGTTTGGCCACATAAAGAACGGTTTGAAAAGAAAGATTATGCTTTAACCGAGGAGGTAATGCGCAAAGCAGGTGAAATGGGCTTCTTAGGTGTTTCTATTCCTGAGGAATACGGGGGTATAGGTATGGGGTTTGTTTCTACGATGTTGGTAACAGATTATATGTCAGCCGCTACAGGATCAGTGGCTACAGCATACGGTGCGCATACAGGTATTGGTACTATGCCAATCTATTTATACGGTACAGAAGAGCAAAAACAAAAATACTTACCTGCTTTAACTTTAGGTGAAAAATTTGGTGCGTATTGCCTAACTGAACCTGGCGCAGGAAGTGATGCAAATTCTGGTAAAACAACTGCAGAATTAACCGAAGACGGTAAACATTATAAAATTAACGGTCAAAAAATGTGGATCTCAAATGCTGGATTCGCAGAAATTTTCATTGTTTTTGCCAGAATTGAAGATGATAAAAACATCACTGGATTTATTATAGAATATGATAAAAACAACCCTAACGGAATGACCCTAGGAGAGGAGGAAGATAAATTAGGTATTATTTCTTCTTCTACTCGACAAGTTTTCTTCAGCGACACATTGGTACCAGTTGAAAATATGTTATCCGAAAGAGGGAAAGGATTTAAGATTGCCTTAAACGCATTAAATGTTGGTCGTATAAAATTAGGTGCAGCATGTTTAGATGCTAGTAGACGTGTAACAACAGAGGCTATTAAATACGCAAATGAGCGTATTCAATTTAATACGCCTATCTCAAGTTTCGGAGCTATTCAAAAAAAGTTAGCAGATATGAGTACGCGAATTTTTGCTAGTGATGCGGCAAGTTATAGAGCTGCTAAAGACATTCAAAATATTATTGATGCTCATATTGCAAATGGAGTTTCACATCAAGAAGCAGAATTAAAAGCATTTCAAGAATATGCGATTGAGTGTGCTATGATTAAAGTGTATGCCTCAGAAACTTCTCAATTTGTAACTGATGAAGGAATTCAAATTTTTGGGGGTATGGGATTCTCAAAAGATACACCAATGGAGAGTGCCTGGAGAGATGCAAGAATCTCTAGAATATATGAAGGAACCAATGAAATTAATAGATTATTGACAGTTGGAATGCTTTTGAAAAAAGCAATGAAAGGAGAAATTGACTTACTAACCCCAGCGATGGAGGTTGGAAATAGTTTAATGGCTATTCCTTCTTTTGATGTACCTGATTATTCTGAACTACTATCTGAAGAAAAAGCTATGATAAATAATTTAAAAAAACTATTTTTGATGATAGCGGGTAAGGCAGTACAAACCTATGGCATGGACTTGGAAAAGCATCAACAATTAATTTTGTGCGCTTCTGAAATAATGATTGAGGTTTATATGGCAGAAAGTGCTATATTGAAAGCCGAAAAAATCGCAAATAAAACCTCTGAAAATCAAGCTCTTGAACAAATAAACATGGCGAAATTAAATTTATTTTATGCAATTGATAAAATAAATGGTGTTTGTAAGGAAGGAATTACGTATTTTGCCGAGGGAGATGAACGAAGAATGTTACTCATGGGCCTTAAAAGGTTCACAAAATATACGAACATGCCAAATGTAATTGAATTACGAAAAGGCATTGCTTCTAAACTTATTTCTAAGAACGCCTTTTGTTTTTAGAAACGTTGGTTAGTTTTTTTAAATCCCATTAGCGCTCGCTAATGGGATTTTTTCTATTTTTATAGAAACATATCCACTATGAAAAGATACTTCTCTATTGCTCTGTTTCTTTGCACTTATTTACTTTCAGCACAAGAAACGGATGTGTATTTATTTGATTTAACAATTAAAAACGAAGTCTATGAACTTTCAAATCCTATCAATATTTCTAACAATCCTGGATACGATAATCAACCTCAATTTATTGATAATTCAACTTTAGTTTATAGCAGTACTAGAGAAAATCAAACGGATATCGCCGTTTATAATGTAAAAACAAAAGAGCGTAGTTGGTTGTCAAGTACAAAAAGTTCTGAGTTCTCCCCTACCAAAATACCAAATCAAAATGCAGTTTCGGCTATAAAACAAGGCTTAGACAATAGTCAGAAACTTGTTTCTTACAGTTTAATGCATGCTGATGAAAACATAATTATTGACGATTTAGTTGTAGGATATCACACATGGATTAATGACTACATTGTTTACACAGCTATACTTGAAAACGATGGCTTAGCGCTTTACGAGACGAATACAAAAACGAATAAGCACACACAAATCATTTCTTCTATTGGCAGATCACTAAACCCTATAAAAAATGGAAAAGGACTATTCTACATAAATGCAACATCAAAACCAGCTACTATCAATCTATATGATTCTAGCACCAAGAGTGATACCGTAATAACTAAAGTAAAAGGACTAAGTCAAGATTTTACGGTCACTCCAAATAACACACTTCTAATGGCTGATGGTAGTATTTTGTATCAACGTCATTTTAAGAATGATACCAAATGGGTTAAATCGCAATTACTTTCTGAGTTTGGCATTAAAAATATTACAAGATTGGCCGTTAGTCCTGATGGAAAAAAAATAGCTGTGGTGGCCGAAAGTAATCCTATTAATGTAGTAATAGAAGATGTATCATGGATTCAAGGTAATTGGATTGGAGAGGCATTTGGTGGTGTTGTCGAAGAAAACTGGAGTGCCCCAATGGGAGACTCCATGATGGCGAGTTTTAAATTAGTTGTAAATGAAAAGGTTCAGTTTTATGAACTTGAAATCATCAGAGAATTTGGTAATTCGTTAGTCCTTCAATTAAAGCATTTTAACAAAGATCTAGCAGGATGGGAAACTAAATTAGAGACTATTGATTTTCCTATTTTAGAAATTCATCCTAATAAGGCGATTTTTGAAGGTATGACATTCGAATTAATCGATGAAAATCATATGAATGTTTCAGTAGACTTACACCAAAAAGACGGCAGCATTCAAACATATACCATCAAATACACTAAATCTTAATTCATTCGAAATGAAAAAAATTTATTTCTATATCACTTTGTTAAGTGTAATCGGGCTTTCAGCTCAAGAAATATCAATGGATCTATTAAAAAATATGGCCCCTCGCAATATTGGTCCTAGCGGAATGTCAGGAAGAATAACAGCCATTGATGTTGTAGAATCTAATACCGACATAATGTATGTTGGTACAGCCTCTGGTGGACTTTGGAAATCGAATTCCGGTGGCATAACTTGGGAACCAATTTTTGACAATGAGATTACGGCTTCTATAGGTGCTGTAGCAATTCAACAGTCTAATCCAAGTGTAATATGGGTTGGTACGGGAGAGGGGAATCCAAGAAATAGCTTAAATGGGGGCTACGGTATTTTTAAATCTATTGATGGCGGCAAGTCATGGAAATCAATGGGGCTTAAAAAAACACGTCATATTCATAGAGTGGTAATTGACCCTACTAATCCAAATATTGTTTATGCAGGTGCCATAGGATCTCCATGGGGTATTCATGAAGAAAGAGGGGTTTATAAAACTACAGATGGAGGTGTAACATGGAATAAAATACTTTACGCAAACCCAAAAACGGGTGTGGCAGATTTAATAATGGACCCAAAAAATCCAAACAAATTAATTGCTGCGATGTGGGAACATTATCGTGAACCTTGGTTTTTTAAATCTGGAGGAAAAGGTTCTGGATTGCACATAACATATGATGGCGGGGATACTTGGAAAAAAATGACTGAAGAAGATGGATTTCCAAAAGGCGAATTAGGTAGAATTGGTGTGGCTATAGCGCCGAGTGAACCAAATACAATTTATGCAATTGTTGAGGCCAAGAAAAATGCGCTTTATAAAAGTTCTGACGGTGGATCTAGATGGAAAATGGTAAATAACACCTCTAGTGGAAGAGGCTCAAAAGGAATTGGAAATCGTCCATTCTATTATTCAGAAATTTATGTTGATCCAACCAATGAAAATCGATTGTACTCTATATACACCTATGTTAATGTTAGTGAAGATGGAGGTAAAAGTTTTTCTTTGCTAATGCCTGCTTACAATGTAAACAACGGTGTTCACCCTGATCATCATGCTTGGTGGATTCATCCAACTAATGGAAAGTTTATGATTGATGGCAATGACGGTGGTCTAAATATAACAAAAGATGGCGGTAAAACTTGGCGCTTTATTGGCAATATTCCTGTGGCGCAATTCTATCATATTAATATAGATAATGAATATCCTTATAATGTTTATGGAGGTATGCAGGATAATGGTTCTTGGCGTGGTCCTGCACATGTATGGAAAGCACAAGGCATTCGCAACTCTTATTGGCAAGAAATAAGTTTTGGTGACGGTTTTGATGTTATTCCTGATCGAGATAATTCAAGATATGGTTGGTCTATGAGTCAACAAGGGTATGTTGTAAGATATGATCATAAAACTGGCAATAATTATAGTGTAAAACCAAATCACCCTGACCCAAATATAAAATTGCGTTTTAATTGGAATTCAGCCATTAATATTCATCCTCAAAACAATAGTACCATATATTTTGGTTCTCAGTTTGTTCATAAATCAACAGATAAAGGAGAAACTTGGACTATTATTTCTCCAGATTTAACATCAAATGACCCTGAAAAACAAATGCAACACGAAAGTGGAGGTTTAACCATGGATGCTACTGGTGCAGAAAACCATTGCTCTATTTTAGTAATAGAGCCCTCTCCTATTGAAAGTAATATGCTATGGGTTGGAACAGATGATGGCAAAGTGCATATTACACAAAACGAAGGTGGAAACTGGAAAGAAGTAACTAAAAATATAAAAGGCCTGCCAGAGGGTGCTTGGGTAACTCAAATAAAAGCTTCAAATAAAAATAAAGGCGAGGCGCTATTGGTTGCCAATGATTATAGAAGGTTTAATTATGAAGCTTATGTATTTCGAACAAAAAATTATGGTAAGTCTTGGGAACGTCTAGTTGATTCAGAGGATGTAGAAAGTTTTGCACTATCAATTATTGAAGATCCTATAGCATCAAATCTTATGTTTTTAGGAACAGATGACGGACTTTATATGACTTTAAATGCGGGGGAAACATGGCAAAAATGGACTGAAGGTTTCCCAACAGTTCCTGTAAAAGATTTAGTGATTCACCCAAGAGAACACGATTTAGTCATAGGTACTTTTGGAAGAGCTGCTTGGGTTATTGATGATATTAGGCCATTACGTGCACTCGCTGATAGTACATCAATTACAGATGAACCTCTAACGCTCTTCAAACCACCAACTGCTTATAAAGCAGCTTATCAACAGCCAACTGGCAGCAGGTTTGGGGCTGATGCAATGTATCAAGGAGAAAACAAAAAAAGTGGCGCACATTTTTCTTATTTCATTAATGTTCCAACTAAAGAAAATAAAACCTCCGAAGAAAAAGAAGCTAAAAGCAAATTGGATTCTATAACACTTGAAATATACAATAAAGACTTATTGATTCGAACCTTAAAACGTAAAGCTCCGAAAGAAAGTGGTATTCAAAAATTCACTTGGTATTTAGATGAAAAAGGAGGCGATCGCATGTCTAGAACTATTTCAAAACAAAATTCCGAATCAGGAGGCACGAAAGTAAAAGCAGGTTCCTACAAAGCCGTATTGACCTTTGGATCGCACACTTCTGAAACAACAATAGTAGTAAAAGAAGATCCAAGATTACAAAAAAACTCAGACGATATAGCCTCGGTTTATAATGCTTACAAACAAGTTGAATTATTACGACAAACAGGTGCGGATGCAGTTAAACAACTGGTGGAGAGCAAAACTATTGCTAATGACTTTACTAAAAAGTTAAAAGAAATTGACAAAGAAAAATTCAAAGAGCAAATCAACTCGTCAAAAGATATAATAAAACAAATAGATTCTATTTTAGCTCTATACATTGGCAAAGAAGATAAGCGTCAAGGTATTACTAAAGATCCGTACGTTAATGTAAATCAACGTATTTCAACTGCAATGAGTTATGTGTCTTCTAGACAACACGGTATCACAGCGACTGAAGAAATGCTAATAAAACAGGCCAAAGAGGCCTTAGAAAAAGTATTAATAACAACTAATGAGTTCTTTGAAAGTGATTGGCCAAGCTATCAAAAAAACATGGAGTCTTTAGATTTAAATCCGTTTAAAGAAATTAAACAATTTAAGTTAAAATAATAAAAACTCGCAGTATTTTTATTTTATGAAAAAACAACTCGTATTTACTTTATTCACTTTAATTCTAATAACAGCATGCAGCTCTAAATTATTTAAAGATAAATGGACGCAACAAGAGGCGCCTGCTTCTTTCAAGGCTCGATTTGAAACCACACAAGGTTCGTTTGACATTGTTGCTCAACGCTCTTTATCTCCTGAAGCTGTAGACAGATTGTATCAACTTATTAAAAATGAATTTTATACGGACGTTGTCTTTTTCAGAGTACTACCCAATTTTGTAATTCAATTTGGTATTCATGGTAATCCAGAAGTGAATAAAAAGTGGGAGGCTTATAAAATTCCGGATGAACCAGTTTTAGAAAGTAACGACTCATTAACTATATCATTTGCAAGAGGAGGTGTAGAATCCAGAACCACTCAGATTTTTGTGAATATGAAAAACAATAATCGGTTGGATGATCTAGATTATAACGGTGTTAAGGGCTTTCCTGTTGTTGCTAAGGTTACTGATGGAGCAGATACACTTTACAAGTTGTACTCAGATTACGGTGGCAAACCAGCCGACCAACAAGAAGAAATATACACAAAGGGGAACGCTTTTTTGAAAGAGAATTATCCAAAACTAGATTATATTATTAAGGCCTATATTGTAAAATAATACACCCTTTTTGAAGGAGATAATAGATTAAAAAACTAAGAATCATAAAATAATTTTCAATTTTTCTATCAATTTGAAGAACCTTTTTGGGGTTCATGTAAAAGTTGATTTAACAATAGCAAACCATACTTCTTAAGATAACAAGTACTCTTTCTTTCTATTCTATTTATACATAGCCATGATGCTACCAATAGCATATAAAATTGTAGATTTAGAATGAATTGAAATGGTGCTTCAAAATAATAAAGTACATTTAAAAGTAATGGAGAAGATGCATTCGATTGTGCATACTCCCGAAAAAATATAACACTCATTTGAAGGCAAACACATTGAATTTAAAGCGATTGCCATAAATAGGTGTTTTTTTTTACTTTTCTTGTAACCTATACTTCTATCCTATCGTCATAATAGCGAATCACAAATCATTAATCATTTAAAACAGACATTATGGGATCAGAAGTAATTGTATTACCAATAATTTTCGGAGTATTTTTTGGTATTGTTTATTTATATTTTTCTACAAGAAACAAAGAACGTATGGCCTTAATTGAAAAAGGTATTGGTGCAGAAATATTTAATCAAGGTAAGCGTCGTACAGCACCTATTTGGAAAGTATTATTATTAAATATTGCGGTATTATTAATGGGTATTGGTGTGGGAATATTTGTTGCTGCTATTTTACACGATATATTGGGGCTAGATCAAGATGTAGCCTACCCTGGCACCATTTTCTTAACAGCTGGTATTGGGTTATACGTAGGGTTTAACCTTACTAAAAAAATAGAAGACAACAACTAATAACTAAGCTTTATATATTTAAAACACTCTTTTAAAAAAGTAAAAGGGTGTTTTTTCATTTATAGATATCGTTTAGGACTTTTGCGAGTCGTAACCCTCCTATTTGCAATTGTTTTCTTGCTACTTCTAAATATTCATAAGAATATCTATATCTAAGATTTTCTCTAGATTCTGCAGATTCATAAACCTCTTTTGTCAACTGATGTACCTCATCTACCCATTCTATTACAGTGCCTTTTTGTATTGCTGCTATTTGCTGCTTAGTAAGTTGATCGGCGTTTTTAGCTAATTCTAAATATCCCATATTAAATCCATCCAACATATCACTATCCCAAACTCTGTGTAAATTAGAATCTTTATAAAACCATTGCACTTTAAATTCATTTCCACCTTTATCTTCTTTCAATCCAATGTGCATTGGTTGATGTAAATCTCCAATAAGATGCACCAACATTTTCAAGTGAAAAGCCTTATCCTCATCAGAAGTGTTCGGATCTAACATTACTTTTTTACATTTGGCAATACCAGTTACCAAATCACCTTTAGGATTCTTTTCTGCTTCGGCATAAGTCTGATCCATGTCCATATTAATGTAATGCCAAGTATAATAATCATTGTACTTTTTGTCTGATTTAATCTCATCAGCATAGGTAGACACAAATGCTAAACTTTTCCCTTTAAGTAATTTCTTAATTTGTTTTTTAGCCCTATTAGATAAATGCTCCTCCGCAATTTCACCCACTACTCTGTGCCCTGTTTGCCCCCACCTTGTAAAAGAAGTTAAAGGTAAAACGAGCAAAATCAAAAGTGTAACGAATAATATTCTAGTGCTCTTCATGACTGGTATTTTTAGCTAAAATAAAAATAAATTCATCTATTTATTTGGAAATAAATAAAATATTTTAATATATTTGTGATATCATTTTAATATCACTTTAACTACACACTATGGAACAAGAGAAAATTAGAACAGCAAGAAGTGGCTATGTAATGCTACTTATGTTATTTGTATTTATTGCTATGATTGTTTTTGGAGCAATTCAGCAAAATCCTTTTATGATTATCCCAGGAATTTTTGCATTTTTCATTACCCTATCTGGTTTTTTTATTGTTGCCCCAAACACCTCAAAAGTATTATTGCTTTTCGGTAAGTATAAGGGTACGGTAAAAGAAAACGGATTCTTTTGGGTAAACCCTTTCTACAGAAAGCGCAAAATTTCTTTGCGTGCGAGCAACTTTGATAGTGAACGAGTTAAGGTTAATGATAAACTTGGTAACCCGATTATGATAAGTACCATCTTGGTTTGGAAAGTAAAAGACACTTATAAAGCCGCATTTGATGTAGATAATTATGAAAACTTTGTGCGCGTGCAATCTGACGCTGCGGTAAGAAAATTAGCGAGTTTATACCCATATGACAACTTTGAAGACGAAGGTCATGCAGAAGAAATCACTTTACGCGCTTCAGTTAATGAGGTTAGCGATGCTCTCGAAGAAGAATTAGCTGAAAGACTATCTATGGCAGGTATTGAGGTGCTTGAAGCTCGAATTGGTTACTTAGCTTATGCACAAGAAATCGCCAATGCTATGTTAAAAAGACAGCAAGCTACCGCAATTATTGCTGCAAGACACAAAATTGTTGAAGGTGCTGTGAGCATGGTAGAGATGGCTTTAGATGAATTAAACAAAAAAGAAATTGTTGAATTAGACGAAGAACGTAAAGCTGCAATGGTAAGTAATTTAATGGTAATTCTTTGTTCAGACAAAGAAGCAGCTCCAGTTGTAAACGCCGGAACCTTAAGCCACTAAACAAATGACACAGTATAAAATTTTATCGAGAGGTATATTTAAAAAAGAAGCTTCTTTCCAGGACAAATTAAATGCCGAAGCTAGAAATGGTTGGAGAGTAATAAGTATTGGATACGAAGCTGGAGGCACCATAACAAAAGCTGTATTAGAAAAAACCACAAACTAAAATTGCAAAATTACTATGATATTTTTGATTTTAGAATTGTTGATGGCCATCGCCTCAATAATTCTCTGAGTAAATTGAATATGAAATAAGATTATAGTATTTTAATAAACCAAATCTAAAATATTAAATACTATGAAAGAATATAAGTTAATTAGACAGAAACCAACCACAATAAAAAAAGATGAAGATTTTGAAGCACTATTAAATAGTTATTCAAAAACTGGTTGGAATGTAATTAATGTTTTTAACCACAGAGGTATAATAAAAGCTGTCTTAGAAAGAGAAAAATCCGATACCCAATGAAAGTATTTATAGAAGAACAACGATTTAATAATAAAGGTATTTTAATATTAGCTATTACACCATTAATAGGTGCTATAATTCCTTTTGCTACTTCTGACGAAGGTTTCCCAGAAGTTAATTCAAGTAAATTTTGGGCAATGTTATTAATTCTAGTTGTTGGCTTTTTGGTATTTGGTCTTTTTAAGTTTATGAAACTGAAAACTAGAATAGACGAAAAAGGAATCAGTTACAGATTCCCTCCAAATCAATCTAAAAACAAATTGATTACCTGGAGCGAAATTGATACCATTGAAATTTTGGAAAAAAAAGGTAAAAAGCGATTAGCTAAATATGGATATGACAAATGCCTTTTTGGCAAAAAAGGAACAAGTATATATTTAGGAGGTACAACCGCATTAAGATTACAATTAAAAAATGGTAGGTTTTTATTATTAGGTACCCATAAAGAAGAAGACCTCAAAAGAACTATTGCCAATTACAATACAGAAATGAGTTATGATGGATAAAACGCATAATAAAGACGCTTTTGGAATTGCAATTGGCATTGCCATTGGTTCGGGAATCAGCACAACATTCGGTGTGGTATTTGACAATATTGCATTAGGAGTCGCATTAGGACCATCATTATGTATTAGTATAGGTACATTAATTATGATTACCATAAAGGAAAAAAAATAAGGATGGCGAAGAAAAAGGCATTTGCCCTTAGATTAAATGAAGAAATGCTCAAAGCCATAGAAAAATGGGCTGCAGATGAGTTTAGATCTACCAATGGCCAGATTGAGTGGATGCTAAATCAATGCCTAAAAGATGCCAACAGAGCCCCAAAGAAAAAATCTACGGAATAGGCCTCAACCAAAAATTTCATTATTATTTTTGAAGAAACCATTACAATTATTTTGAGTCGTCTTCAATTATTTTTCAGTTTCCTGCTAATTTTTCAAGTATTGCCTATTTGCGCACAACATGATGAAAATAATGTGCATATTACTGACAAACATGAAACAGAAGAGCACGAATTAAAAAGACACACCATATCTTTTGTGGTCAGTCATACCAATATAAATTCTGCTAGAGAAAATGCCAATGGCAGTAATTGGATTGCAACACCTTCATTTGGTTTGAATTATAATTTTAATATTTCCCATAAATGGGCTATTGGTCTACACAATGATATTATTGTAGAAAATATAGATCTTTCTCACACTCATGACAGTGGCGAACGTGTTATTCGTCAACGTCCAATTTCTATTGCAGCCATGGTAACCTATATGCCATTTAAACATTTAGCGTTTCTTGCAGGTGGTGGAATGGAGTTATCTAAACATGAAGATTTTCCAGTTGTTCGATTTGGTCTTGAAGCTCCTTTTCATTTAGGTAATAATTGGGAATTCTTAGGTGTTTTATCTACGGATATTGGGATTGATAGTTACGACAGTATAACTTTTGGTCTTGGGGTTGCCAAACTCTTTTAATTGACACCTCTTTTACTATATTTGCTCAAATTAAATCGGCCAATTTATGAGCATTACAGAAATCAATAATAATATTCCCGTATTTGCAGGAGACACAACCATCTTCGGTATTCTTTGTGTTATTCTTGCTGCAATATTTTACTCATCTCAACTTGAGTCTTTTAAAAAGTTCTACAGTGTAGTACCAGCATTATTATTGTGCTATTTTATTCCTTCTGTTTTTAGCTCATTAGGTCTTATTGCAGATAAATGGATTGATGTAGACTCAACAATTCAGCATTTAAATGCCATTTACGGAAATCTTGATGGGGTTCATAATTTAGACACGCTTAAAGCGTATATTGTCTCTAACAATATTGCTAGTTCAGAATATAATCAGTTTATTGGAGGTAGCAAGCTGTATTATGTCTCTTCTAGATTTTTATTACCTGCTTCATTAGTATTACTAACACTTAGTATAGATTTAAAAGGAGTATTTAAATTAGGTTCTAAAGCGCTGATCATGTTTTTAACTGCTACTATAGGCGTAATGATTGGTGGACCGATTGCTATCTTATTTTTCAAGTTTGTGGCACCAGACATTTTAGTTCAAGTAGAAGGTACAGAACTGTGGAAAGGTTTATCTACAGTCGCTGGTAGCTGGATTGGTGGAGGTGCCAATCAATTAGCCATGAAAGAACAATGGGAAGTAAGTGATAGTTTATTTAGTATTATGGCAGTTGTAGACGTATTAGTTGCAGAGGTTTGGATGGCTTTTCTTTTGATTGGTGTTGCCAAATCAGATAAAATAGATAAATGGCTGAAAGCAGATAATTCTAGCATTACTAATCTTAAAAATAAAATGGAAAAATTCTCTATAGAGACTGCTAGAATTCCATCATTTATTGATTTTATGATTTTACTAGGAGTCGCTTTTGGAGTTACAACTTTAGGTCATTTAGTTGGAGACAATCTTGGCGGATATATTACAAAAAATGTTTCTGCACTTGTAGATTTTGGCTTGGGTAGTTCATTTTTCTGGTTAATTATTACAGCCACAACTGTTGGAATATTTTTATCTTTTACCAAAATTAAATCTTATGAAGGAGCAGGTGCTTCTAAAATAGGCACAGTGTTTATCTATATACTAGTTGCTTCAATTGGAATGAAGATGAATCTAAATGCAATTATTGAAAACATCAGTCTTTTCGCAATTGGTCTTGTTTGGATGATCATTCATGTTGGATTACTTTTCTTAATTGCAAAAATTATTAAGGCACCATATTTCTTCTTAGCTGTAGGAAGTAAAGCAAATATTGGAGGGGCTGCCTCTGCACCCGTTGTTGCTGGCGCATTCCATCCATCACTTGCGCCTGTGGGTGTTTTATTGGCTGTTTTAGGATATGCCATTGGTACTTATGGCGCATTCGCATGTGCATTAATGATGAAAGCAGTAAGTTAATCTTTTGAAGAATACATAAATTTCTATTGGTATAAACTAATTAGAAGATTTCCATTTCTCAGAAAAAAATCGATATTTGTAGCCGTTAAAAAATGATACACAAAATGATTAAAAAATTTCTTTTCGCAATTGGTATTTGTGCAGTAGTTGTAGCATGTAGCCCAGAGAAAAAAGGTGCTATGGTAGTTGAAGGAACCATTAAAGGATTAAAGAAAGGAACTGTTTATTTACAAAAGTTTCAAGATACAACAATGGTAGTTGTAGATTCAATTTTTGTATCAGGAAAAGAAAATTATCGTTTAGCGTATGATTTAAAAGAACCACAATTGTTCTTTTTAAGTATTGATAAAAATGGCCAGCAGCAAATTGAATTTTTTGGCGAAGCTAGTACCATTAAAGTAAATACAAGATTAGATAAATTTGTGACTAAAGCTACTATTGAGGGTTCTTCGCACCAAGATTTACTAGATGAATATAAAGAAATGATAGATCAGTTTAGTGAAAAAAGACTTGATTTAATCAAACAATCTTTCGATGCAAGGACTGCAGATAATGATTCTTTAGCGGCTGTATTAGATAAGCGATCAGAATCTTTAGTTAAAAACAGGTACCGTTATACAGCGAGCTTTGCTATTAAAAATGGTGATAACGAGGTAGCACCTTACCTAGCATTAACTGAATTGTACGATGCACATATTAGCTTATTAGATACTGTAAATAATTCTTTATCAGAAAGAATCAAACAATCTAAATACGGTGTGCAACTTGAAAATTTCGTTAAAGATATTAGAGAAGCAGAGAAAGAATAATTTCTATTGTTTCAGTTTAATACTCCACTCGTAGGTAAATTCAGAAACAACTTCACCTGTCTCGTTAACTCCTTTTGAAGTTAAGCTAATTTTCTGCCCTTCACCAGACTTAATAGTTGCCGCTATCGCTTGGTTTATAGCATCAGCATCTTGACAATCAAATAAAATAACTCCAGTGGCTTTTTTATAGAAGGCTCCATTTTGGCCAGTTACCAACATTGAAATACGTTTACCAGATACAGCGATTGCTCTCATTACCAACATACCCGTTGTTAATTCAGAAGCCATACCCTGCACTGCCCAATACATAGATTTAAACGGATTTTGATTCATCCATTTGTGTTTCACTCGAACCACAACTATAGAATCATCTACACTTTTTACACGCACTCCAGCTAGATATGCCGAAGGTAATTTTGCCATTAAAAACCAATTTATTTTAGATGGAGTAAACTGCATATTGTCATTTTTTTACTCATACAAAGTACAACAAATTTCACAAAATCATTTTTTTTATTTTATTTTTTCTATTCTAAAAAATGGCTAAAGACTACATGTTTACAGTTAAAAATAGAATTAATACACTAAAATTCAAATGTTAAATTTTCGTTAACTATAGTACTTTGTATTGCATAATACCTTCTTTTAGATATATATTTGCATAGTAAATTAAAAGGTATAACATACAATGGAAACAAAAACTAACACAAACAATGCTTTCTTAATCCATATTTCGGCACTATCATCTATCGTATTTCCAATTATGGGAGTGGTATTGCCATTAGTTCTATGGCAGGTTAAAAAAGACCAAAGCGAGTTTTTAGATCGTCATGGTAAAGAAGCTGTAAACTTTAACATCAGCTATTTACTTTATACGTTCATCCTCGGATTAGCATTTATACCAATGTTTATTGTATCATTCTTTAGAAATATTAACAATATTGGTTATTGGGAAGACAACTTCTTTTTAGATCTACCTAACCTATTCGGATTTTTTGGAGGTATTTCTTTAATCGCTGTTTTGGGTATCGCATGGTTTGTACTTGTGCTACTTGCAGCAGTAAAAGCTAATCAAGGAGAATTTTATAAGTACCCGTTCACTATAAAATTCTTGAAATAATAATGTAAAAAAGATTACAACTTATGAAGATTGAAAATACAAAAGCACAGATGCGTAAAGGGGTACTTGAGTACTGCATCTTATCTATACTAAAAAATGGCGATGCCTATACATCAGAAATCTTAGGCCATTTAAAAGACGCCAAATTATTAGTAGTTGAAGGTACAGTTTACCCTTTACTAACGCGCTTAAAAAATGCTGGCTTACTCAGCTATCGTTGGGAAGAGTCTACATCTGGGCCACCACGTAAATATTATGGCCTAACAGAAACAGGAAAATTATTTTTAAAAGAATTAAATACAACTTGGGATGAGTTGGTATCAGCCGTACAAGTAGTAACATCAAAAAAATCAGCAAAATGAATAAAACTATCAACATAAATTTAGGTGGACTATTTTTTCACATAGATGAAAATGCCTATCACAAGCTTACCAAGTACCTAAATGCCATTAGAAAATCTTTGAGTGATGACCCTCAAGGTAAAGAAGAGATCATTAAAGATATCGAGTCGCGAATTAGTGAATTATTAGCTGAGCGTGTAGTAGATGAGCGTCAGGTGGTAAGCGAACAAGATATTGACGAAATTGTAGATATTATGGGGCAACCAGAAGACTACAATGTAGACGATGAAACTACATTCGACAAAGCTGGTTACAGACCAAAATCTAGCAGAGCTACTAAAAAACTTTTTAGAGATGGCGATGATAGATTCTTAGGAGGTGTTGCTGCCGGAACTGCACATTATGTAGGTATAGAACCTATCTGGTCGCGAATCTTATGGTTAATCTTTGCCTTCGGATTTGGATTCGGATTTATCGTATACCCTCTTTTATGGATTTTACTACCAGTGGCAAAAACAACTGCTGAAAAATTAGAAATGGAAGGAGAACGTGTAAACATAGACAATATCGAAAAAAAAATTCGTGAAGAGTTTAATACGGTATCCGAAAAAGTAAAAGAAGGTGCTAACGATATTAACGAAAAAATTCAAAACGCCGGCATCAAAAAAAAAGCTAAGTCAGGACTGCAAGAATTTCTAGATACCGTTGGCTCTGTTATTCTTACTTTACTTAAAGTTTTTGCAAAGTTCATTGGAATATTAATTGTATTTATCGCAGCTATTACACTAATTAGCCTGGTAATAGGGTTCTTCTCTTGGGGTAGTATTGAATACCTAGGAATAGATAATGAATTTATGAGAATTCATCCAAGATTTATAGACTCTACAATGCCTTATTGGTTATTAATAATCTGTGCTTTTATAGTAGTAGCAGTACCTTTTATAGTACTGTTTATGCTAGGATTAAAAATCTTATCTAATAATGCTAAGTCATTTGGCAAAGTAACAGGGTTAACCCTATTAGCACTTTGGATTCTATCTATATTAGGAATCATCTTTACAACCATAGATGTTTCTAGTAGATACAGTCATTCAGGTATAAATACTACCAAACATGAACTAGCAATAGAACCTACAGATACTTTAAATATTAGTATGTTAAAACTAGATGAAGATAACGTTGTTAGGTATGACGACCATCGCATTAACAAAGTATATTTTGATAGCGAAACTAAGAAAATGTTCTCTAGAAAAGTAAGTGTAGATATTCGATTAAGCGATCAAGAGTATGCTTATGTTAAGATTAGAAAATCTGCGAGAGGCAAAAACTTTGAAATAGCAAACGACAATGCATCTAAATTAGAGTATGAATTTAAACTGGATAATAAGAACTTAAAATTGAATAATTACTTTTTAAAAGATTATTTATCTCAAAGCATATTTGAAGAAGACGTAGATGTAATTATATATGTGCCAGAAGGTTATCATGTTTATTTAGACAGATCTACTAAATATTATTTAGACGATGTAGATAATGTACAAAACATTTACGATAGAAATATGGTAGACCATTATTATATTATGGGTAATGAAGATTTAGATTGTTTAGACTGCCCAGATAGCACAACCAAAGTATTAGAAGATGAACACATAAAACTAAAAATTGACGATAAAAGCTTTAATCTAAAAATCAACACTACTTCTGGAGAATCAACAGAAATTAGTTTAGATAAAAACGGCATGAAGATCTCGTAACAATTCATCCATAAAATGCGTCAATTGAGCAGCATATTTTGGCCAACCAAAAATCAATAATCGAATTTTACACAAACTAAAACAAACACTATTATGAAAACAACAACAAAAATTACAGCCTTTTTGGTACTTTTAATTAGTACAACATCTTGTATGTTCGACGGATTTGGCATTCAAGGTAACAGAAATGTAGTTACCGAAGATCGTAAAATATCTGCAGAATTTGAAGGAATTAAAACTAGCGAAGGTATTACCGTTTATCTAACCCAAGATTCAGAAGTCGACCTAACTGTTGAAGCAGACGAAAATATTATCGATTTATTAGTTACAGAAGTTAAAGACGATATTTTGGTAATTCACTTCGAGAAAAATGTTTCTAGAGCAAAAGCTAGAAACGTATACGTAAAAGCACCAAAAATCAACAGTCTTAAAGCAACTAGTGGCGCACACATTAAGTCAGAAAACACTATAGATGCCAAAAACTTGCGCATAAGTAGTACTAGTGGCGCTAGTATGAATATTGAGATTGAGGCAGAAAATGTAAACTGTAGCTCTTCTTCTGGAGCAGATATTAATGTAAAGGGAGCTGCAACTAATTTTGATGGAAGCGCTTCTAGTGGTAGCCACATTAATGCACGAAACTTAGAAACCGAAATTAGTGATGTAGGTGCCTCTAGTGGTGCTGGTATTCGCGTAAATGTATCAGAAGAATTAACAGCAAGCGCTTCTAGTGGTGGTAGCATTAGCTATGATGGAAGCCCGAAAGTTCTGAATAAATCTAAATCTTCTGGAGGAAGCATATCTGGACACTAACTAACCGCAGTGTTTAAAGACGGTTGTTTTACTAGTATTAAGTATTTTAAAAACCATGATTCTCTTTTAAAATAATCAACTACTAATTACAACCAATATAGCAGTGGTACCTTTTTGTTGTTAGGGTGCTACTGCTTTTTTTATAAAACATTTTGTTGAAATCAGAAGTTCACTCGAAGACTTACATTAGGAGTTAACCCTAAACTGTATTGATTTACTTGATCTATTGTACTGTCATCTGCACTTCTGTAGTAAGTATTGATTATATGCTCTTGATTCAACAAATTCCAAACAGAAACACCTACTATTCCATTTGCGCCTTTTCCTAAATTTAATCTGTATTGAGCAGATGTATCCCAACGCATATAAGGCTCTAAACGTTCACTGTTTGGCCTGTCAAATTGGACCTCATTATTCAAAAGGTTCACTTCATCAATTGGCACAGTATAAGGTTTACCATTGCGCCAAGTAATCCCTGTAGCCAATGTAAAGTTTTTATATTCGTAATTTAACCCACTCGATATACTATGGGTAATATCAAAGTTTGTAGGGAACTCAGTGGGAGAAAACGCTTCAAATTTATAGGTACTATCCGAAAAGCTATAACTCAACCATCCATTGAATTGCTGGTATCTTTTGTTTACGAGTAAATCAATACCATAAGCACTGTAATCTCCTACAGATTTTAAATATTGAAATTGATTTTGAAAACCCTGACTTTGACTTGTAATTCCAGTAACTTTCTTAAAATAAGGTTCTGCGCTGAGTAACCACCCCTTATTCTTATAATGTACACCCAAAGAAAGTTGCTTACTTTTTACAATTGGTATCGTATCATTATCAGATAAAATCCATCTTCGATTTTCAACACCTAAAAAGTCTTCTTGAAACTCAATTACCTGAGAGGTTGTTTGATTTTTAAATTCACCCAATAACTCTAAACTTAAAGTTTTATTAACTTTATGATTCACTTGCAATCTTGGCTCCAGAAAAAACGTGGCAAACTTCTCAATGTAATTTAAACGCAGGCCTCCATAAATATGAGTAGTAGATGATGGGTTTACATATTTTAAAGCACTCCATAGCCCATGAGTTCTAATCACTTCTTTTATACGTCTATAAAACAAAGGATTGTCTACATCTTGGATATTCGTTATCCCTGTTTCTGTGTAATCATAACCATTTAACCAATCTAATCCATCTTCCCATTTATATACTGTTTTCAGTTTAATCGCGTTTTCTTGTACTTCGTTTTCTTGCATCAAGCGCTGATTATTTAACAGATTTTGATTGGTAGAGAAAAGTTTGTATAGACTTGAATATACTTGAATATTGGAGCTAAACACCTCAGACCAGCTTCTATTATATAAAATAGAAAAAGCACTATTTTGCTGAGCTGCCTTACTTTCTTTTGACTCTGACTCCCCGCTTATAATTGCATTTTCTAAATATGCAAAATTATTGTCAAAATGCAAACCACTAACCTTTATAAAATCTTTATCACTTATTTGATAATTCCAAGAAGCATTAACATCGTAAAATGAAAATTCATCATTAGAAGTAATTACCAAATCATTTTCAGAGGTAATCTCCGTATTTTGAAATGCTTTATCAAAGTATTGTTTATAGGTTGGGGTTTTCCAAAGATTGTTAATTGATTTTCTACTACCAATCTCTAAAGATGATTTAGAGCCTAATGGCAAAACAACATAAGCATCCGCATTAATCATATTTATACCTACCCCAGCTTTAAAAGTATTTGAAACTCGATCAGAAGATTCCATTAGTATCGTCCCAGAAACGCCGTCACTTAAAAAGGCGTCAGAACCATTTTTTATCAATCTTGCCCTATAGGTTGTATGCGGATTAAAAGCAGATATCAATCCAAAAAAGTGACCAGATTGGTACATTTTTATACCGTCCCATTGCAATAATATTTCTGCATTTGCACCACCTCTGATGTTCATATTCGAAACACTTTCGTCAACACTCTGTATACCTGGTAAGGCTTGTATCGTTTGTAAAACGTCAGGTTCTATCAACCCAGGCAAAAGCTCAAAAGAATTATAAGAAATCTCATAATTTCCATTAACCTTCTTCTGAATACTTTTTGCAATGTAATTACGAATAAAAATTTCTGTAAGTCGCTCTACTTTAGGAATTAACACTATGGTTTTACAGTTGCCATCTCCAAAATAAGTGGCTGGATAATTAATCGATTTGTATCCCATATGATTAAAGGAAACAAAACTATTGGAAGTTAAACTTTCAATTTTAAAGTATCCTTTTTCATTAGTAACAATTATCCCATTTTTAGTTTCTACAACAACATTTTCTATTGGATTATTTGTTTCAATATCTACTAAATACCCACAAATCGTAAGACGTAATATTTTAGGTGCAATTACTACTTCTTTGGCACTTAAATATTTAAATTCAAGTGACGTATGATTCTGTAAAAAAGCAATAATAGCATCTGCCGAAGTCAATTCAGAAGGTAATTTTACAGTTACATCTATCACTTCCTGATCTGCATAAGAAAAACTATATCCAAAAGAGGATGATATAGTATGAATAATTTCAATTAGGGGTACCGGTTTTTGTTCTTGACTACTACTTTTTTGAAAATTAAAACATACTAAAAAAATTAATAGTATAAAGTGTTTTTTATTCAACCGGTTGTATCACAATTTTAGAAGCTTCCATTGTATATGTTAATCCAAAAGGCATTGTTATAGCGTTTAAAGCATCGCCAATATCAGAATGATTAAAGCTTCCTGTAAATAAAGCTTGCCTTTTATTTTTGGCAGCTTCATCAAAAGAAACAGTTACATCAAACTGACGTTCTAATTCGGCAATTACTTCGGCTAAAGATACACTTTTAAATGAACTTATACTATTAATCCATGTTGGAGCTAATAAATTTGTAATTTCAGATGTTACGAGACCATTTACAACCCGCACCGTTTTACTCTTGGTCAATTCAAAATGCTGATCTTGATAACCAACTTGAACTTTCCCTTCAAAACATTTTACTTCAAAATAATCTTTGCGTTGTTTTATATTAAATTCTGTACCAACTACAGTTACAATACCATCTGTAGTTGCAACATCAAAAGTAGCCCCTTTTGCTACTTTAAAATAAGCTTCACCATCAAGTTGAATTGCTCGTTGGTCTTCCCATTTTGATGGGTGATATGTAATACTCGTCTGGGCATTTAGTTGTACTTGAGAATTATCTGGAAGCATTACTATCGTTTTTTCACTGGCTAAAGTTTCAACTGTAGTAGCCCCTGAAAAATCAATAATTGCAAACGTTAAAAAACCAATCACAACCACTGCGGCAACCTTCATCCACTGATTCAGTCTTCTCATCTTTGCAGATGCCACTTTGTTTTCATCTAGTTGAGATTTTAATGCTTGATACCCTTTTTCTTTATTAAATTTAGGTGCCTTAAAATATTGTGCACCATGGTGTATTTGCATTAATGTATCATACTCATCTAATTGCTCAAAAAGCTTTTGCTCTTGAGTTGTTAACTCGTAATTCAACCATTTTTTTATTAACGTCTCTTTATCCATGATGTATTTGTTATCTATAAAACAATCTAATGTTTTAAATTCCTACCCCCCTTTAATCATTTTTTATTTCAAGTATATCTTTCATCTTTTTTAACGCACCGTACAAACGCTTTTCTACAGCTTTGGTAGATATATTTAATAAGTCAGCAATTTCTTTATGACGT
The DNA here is from genome assembly GCF_054661455.1 of Urechidicola sp. KH5. Lineage (NCBI taxonomy): Bacteria > Pseudomonadati > Bacteroidota > Flavobacteriia > Flavobacteriales > Flavobacteriaceae > Urechidicola > Urechidicola sp. KH5. Next base: position 5,825 of record NZ_BAAFSW010000004.1, on the reverse strand, counting down.
TTCCCTTCTACTCGATTCATTAAAAATACTTCACGCTGCCCTTCTGTTAATTTAGAAAGTGCTTGTTGGTATTTCTTTAAGTACTCCTCTTGCTCTAAAATAAATTCTGGACTCTCATTTGTGTACGATTTTTGAGGTAGTTTAGTATAGTTTAGTTGTACCTTCTTGTGCTTTATTTCATTAAGTAAACTATTACTTGCTACAGTAAACAAAAAACTCTTAGCTTTAGCAACTGAAACTTTTGCACAATTATCCCATAGCCTAATGAATGCTTCTTGCACTTTGTCTTCTATGGGTAAACCATTTCCGAATTTATAGTATAAAAATTTCGCGAGCAGCTCTGCATACTTTTGATATAATGAAGAAAAAACATGCTCTTCGCAAACAGAATTTTGTAAGTCTTTGGGCATAGTTGAATTAGACGTTTTTTCAAATATAATTTTTTTTAATTTAGGGTAGGAATTTTTGCCTCTCAATTGTTCTAAATATAACATGGATGATGCAATTTTAAATTATCAAAAAATGAAATCAGTTTTTAAAACTTTAACCTTTATACCTTTTATAGCACTGCTATTCTGTTTTAATAGTTGTCAGGAAGAAGCGGTTGAAGTTTTACAAGAAGATCCAGATTCTTTATTAGAAGCGAACTCTACTATAGCTAATTTAATGTTTAGAACTTCTTTATTAGATGGTTCTTATGACAACATTCTAGATAACGCGAGTTCTATTGCTGTAAATCTTCCTGTTACCGTATTTGCTAATGGCCTAGAGATTATTGTTGATTCTGAGGAAGAATTTGAGGTTGTTGAATCAATTTTTGATGAGTTTGATGATGATAATGATAACTTAGAATTTTTATTTCCTATTACCATAAGAAATATTAATCACCAAGAGATTACAATTAACAATGTTAATGAATTAGAGGTATTAGTGGAAGATGGCAATGGAGAAAACCAACCTGATGAAGACATAGAGTGTGTTGATTTTGCGTACCCCCTAGTTTATTCTGTTTTTGATACAGGAAGTAATACGCCAACCACTGTTACCGTTTACAACGACGAAGACATGCATGCCTTTTTGCAAGAAATCGATGCAGATGATGTAATTAGTCTTAATTTCCCTATTCAGTTAATTTACACTGATGGCACAGATGTAACAGTTAACTCTATGTCGGAATTGGAGGAAGTGTTGGCAGGAGCTGTAAATTTTTGTGACGAAGATGATGACAATGATTATAGTGATGATGATTTTGATTTAGAAGAATTAAATGAACTCTTAACAACATGTCCTTGGGAAGTAAAAAGAGTAGTTCGAAACAATAACGATGAAACACCAGAATACCTTGAGTTCTTAATGCTCTTTAATGAGAATGGTACTGTAAAGGTACGTAAGAACAATGGATCCATTATTCAGGGTACTTGGGAAACTACATTTTTACGTAGCTCAGGCGTTGTATTAAATTTAAATCTTGATAACTTACCAGATTTCACCCTTGAATGGCAAGTTGCAGAGTTGGGTAACGAACGTATAAAACTCTACACCCCTAATGGGAATAAAATTATATTAAAAAAGAATTGCGATGCAATCGTAGATCATACGATCGACGATGTTTATGAAATCTTGCAAGAATGTTTATGGAGAATTCAAAGATTACATGTTAATGGGAATTCTGAAGGACAAAACTTTATAGCGACTCCATTAGAATTCTTAGACAATAATATGGTTAAAATGCGAGTTGAAGGATCAAATATTGAAGGTAATTATGATATTTATGTTAATAGCGAGAATAGAAAAATTCTTCAAATATTTATAGAAGATGATCCTCACTTAAGATTATTATGGGAAATTAGCATCATAGAGAATAACAAGCTTACCTTAATCAACGAGCAAAATGAGATGCTTTTATTTCAATACTGTCCAGGTGAAGACGAGCATCTAAATATAGTCAACGAAATCATAACAAGTGGAGGATATTGGAAAATCGCGTATTTAGAAGTAGATTCAGAAGATTTCACAAGCGATTACGAACACTTTAAATATAAATTCTACGATAGCGGTAAAGTAAGAGCAAATCCAACAGGCGCTTCAAATATATACGGATCTTGGTTAAGCTATAGATATAATGACGCTCCAATAGTAGGGCTAAACTTTGGGGAAGATAATGAAATGAGTGTTGTAAATGGTCGATGGGAAATAACAGAAACTGAAGAAGAAAGATTTGAATTAATAGACTTTAGCGCCGATGGAAATATTGAACGAAAAGTAGTCTTTGAAAAACGATAAAAAAATTTTAGTTGGTTAGTTAAAAAACTATTTCTGAGTTACATTAGAGGTAGTTTTTTTTATTTGCATAAATTCTAATTTGATAAATTAATTGTTGCTACATATTCTTTCAAAATAATAATATCATCTTTAGAAGTTAAATCAGGAACGTGGCCAAAATAAGGTACTCCTTCCACTTTACCTTTTCCAGATCTAATCATGGCCATAATTGCACTTGGCAATTCCTTTTCATTACGTTTCGGGTGCACTTCACAATCTCTAACAAATTCATAAAATTCAGCCCCATAAAAAGAAAATATATTCATACTTACTCTTAATTTTCCATATGAATCTCTGTAGCTATCCACTTCGAAAACCGTTGGTTTTTCTTTTATACCCATCAGTTCATTAGATTGATTAAATTGCATCAAAGCAAATCTCGCTATGCGATCAGCACTATATTTTAGCCCATCTCTATCATAACTTACGAGCGCATTGTTTGAATCCGAAGTTCTCATCAATTTAAGTGCTTCAATGCTATATAAATTATCACTATTACAAACAGTAAATGCTTTGGTTTTCAACTCGGGATATTGCTCCATAGCCTGCCACAAAGCATCAGCTGTACCAAAAGGTTTAACTCTGTCTTTAGGTATAAATTGAGTAGCGAAATGAATTGTTAATCCATTATAAATATTTCCAGAATTCTTTTCTCCATAAAAAGACTTAAACAAACTATTATCTTCTCCGGTAATTATGTAAATAGTTTTATAACCAGCTTTTTGAGCGTGATATAACAAATAATCCATTAATGGTCTTCCACTCCCATCAATAGATATCAATCCTTTACTTCTAGTATTTGCTTGAGCCACTTCTTCTGAACTCAAATTTCCTGAAGATTGTAATTGTTTTTTCATGCGAGAAGATGCTCCTCCTGCTAGTATTACTAAATTCGTATGTATCATAAAGTATGTACTCCTTTTTCAATTTTAATGGCATAAGCATCTGCTGCTCCTGCTGCTTTAATAGCCTTTATTACTGCATCAGTATTCATTGGCTTACATAAAGCCACAATACATCCACCACCTCCAGAACCAACTATTTTGGCACCTAACGCTCCTGCATTTTTTGCTCCATCTATCATGGCATCAATAATCGGTACTGTAATACCAAGATGCTCCTTCAATTCAAAATGATGTGCATCTATCAATTCTCCAATTCTATTTACATCTATAGAACCTTGTTGCATTAATTTAAACGCCTCTTGAGTTATCAAATGATTCTTAATGGCGGCATAAAATATTGGTTTTAATTCCTCTTCCAATAGAGGTTCGAATTTTTCATAATCTTCAAGAGTCGCCTTCTTTATATCAAAATTAGGATGTTTAGATTGTATTTGAGCTATACTTGTTTTGGCCATTGTACCTAATTGACCCAATACGCCTAAAGTCTCCTTAGGAACACCAGAAGCGCCTACAACCAATGTATGAATGTCATCATTCAAAAAAGTGTGTTTTCCGGTAACAGCATTTAAATGAACACAGCTTCCCAAACTTATAGCATACTGATCCATCAACCCACCAGGAGCATTAAATTCCAACACTTCCGCAGTATATGCAATTTTAGCAATAAATTCTGGCGAGACATTTTCAGAGCAACCAAAAGCTTCTAAAAGAAAAGCAATCCAAGCTACTAATACTGCAGACGAACTAGATAAACCAGCATTTACAGGTATATCGCCATACAGCGTAATATCATAACCTGTATTAGGAACATAATTATAGCGACTTAAAACCACCAATGCCGATGAAAAGTAATCTCTTTCGTTTTCTGTAACAACAACTTGATCTATATTAAAGGTTCTTGTTGAGTTTATATCTGGCATAGAAACTTTAATTTCTCTACGCTCCGTTTTAGTAGCTTCTAAAGTTATATATCTATCAATTGAACATGCTATTACGGGAAGACCCAAATAATCTTGATGATCCCCAAACAAACAAATTCTTCCGGGTGCTTTAATTATAATATCCGCCATCTTAGTAGGTATCTTTTATCCAATTATAAGGCTTTCTCTTAATCCACATACCACGAGTAAAATCAGGAAAGTTTTGTGGCTCACCATTATTCTCTATAGACAATTCAGAAAGTGGGGTTATCGCACTCCATGCCGCCGCATCATAGGCATCCATAGGTGGGGCTATATTCTCTTTTGCGCATTCAACAAAAGCATTGATAACGAAAAAGTCCATTCCGCCATGACCTGCGCCTTCAGCATGAGTTCCAAATTTTTGCCACAAGGGATGATCATATTTCTGCAACCATTCATCTGCAGCATCCCATTTATGAGGTTCTGATATTCCTTCTATATACATTCTATTTCCATCTACCTCCCATAATCCATTCGCTCCTTGAATGCGAAAACCTAAAGAATAAGGTCTTGGTAAATTACAATCATGAGTTACTATTATCGTTTCTCCATTTGTTGTTTCAATAGTAGAAGTAATTACGTCCCCTTGTTTAAACTTCACTTTAGCATTTGGGTGATTCGCACCACCATTTTTAACTATATAATTATGTAAGCCAATAGCTTTTGTAGCATTAGAAGTGATTGATGAGAATCGATTCCCCCTATTTATACCACACATAGCAGCTATAGGTCCAATACCATGTGTCGGATAAACATCTCCATTTCGAAATACAGAGTGATCTGTTCTCCATTTTGATTCAGATATTCCTTTCTCACCGAATTCTACGCCCCTTCCATATGCAGACTTTCCGTCATTCAATTTTACAAATCGTAAATCATGTTGATAACCACACCTAAAATGAACCAATTCTCCAAATACATTCTGACGTACCATATTCAAAACTGCCATCACATCTCTGCGATAGTTAACATTCTCTAGAATCATTAAATGAGCTCCAGTTTCTTCATGAACATTTACTAAGTCCCAACACTCTTCTAAAGTATTTGCCGCAGAAACTTCAACTCCTGTAAATTTTCCAGCTCGCATGCTATCTTTTGACATTCTAGTATGCCACAACCATGGCGTCGCAATAATCACTGCATCTACTTCCTCTAGATCTAGAAGGTTCTTATAATCTGTTTCATGTTTACCATACACCTTCGGTTGACGTAACCCTTTTTCATCAAAAATCTTTTTTACTATTTCAATTCGGATTTCATCAATATCACATACAGCACTTATTTCAACATCATCTCTATTCAGTAAATTCTTAACATGCCAAGTTCCTCTGAGTCCAACCCCTATTACCCCTACTTTAAGTTTATCCTTTCTTCTCAAATTAGTGCCATAAGATAAATGAGGTAAAACACTAATACCTGCAGTTGCAAGACCAGTTGTTTTAATAAAATTCCGTCTAGTTGATTTGTTTGATTGCATTTTGATTGTATTTACAAGCAAAATACAGAATATTGAAGATTAAGAGTAAATTTTACCCATAAAAAAACCTTCAACGTATTTGTTGAAGGTTTTAAAAAAGAAAGGCGATGACATACTCTCCCACCTAGTGGCAGTACCATCTGCGCTGGTAGACTTAAC
>NZ_BAAFSW010000003.1:0-549532 GCF_054661455.1 Urechidicola sp. KH5 | reverse complement strand
GTTAAGTCTACCAGCGCAGATGGTACTGCCACTAGGTGGGAGAGTATGTCATCGCCTTTCTTTTTTAAAACCTTCAACAAATACGTTGAAGGTTTTTTTTATAGCTAAGAGTAAGTAATGAATTTTCATAAAAAATTTGTAGGGTTGTGCTATTATTGTTTAAGTATTCTCTCATTATACAATGTTCAATACATTTAGTCTTAAAGCATACATGTTATGCAATTCTCAACTAATTAATGCAACTTATGCAATCTTTACTTACATCACTTTAAAGAATCTTTTATTATTTAAAATTTGCTATTTCTGGAAAGGAAATTGAATTTACTTCTGGAAGTATTCGAAGGGCTATAGTATTTTTAGGATTAAATTGAAAGATTTAGTTTTAAGTTGGGCCGTTATGTTTAATTCGATAAAAGTATCTCTTGGAGGTATTGGTCAGTTTTTAATTGGAACATCTAGCTGGGTCTTTCTAATGCTATTAATGAGTGAATTTAGTAGTGAAATTTTAGTTGGTTTTATCATAGCTATTCGCGTGATGATGTTTGTATTTATACGGCTTGAGAATTGAGTAATGTGGCCCCACATTGGTAGGTCAAAATTTAGGCGTAGACAAGCCAAATCGCGCCGAAAATTCTGTTTGTTAGACTGGTAAATACAATGCCTGGTTTATTGGATTGGTTTCAATTATTTATTTTGTATTTACTCCTGAAATAATAAGTTTTTTAATGATGCACCAGAGGTTGTTTTAAATGGAGCTTTATGTTTAGGAGTAATAGCCTTAGATATATATTACGGTTATAGTATGGTCGTTATACAATCAATTAATGGAGTTTGTGACACCAATACACCTACTTATATTAATTTTATCGTCTTTTGTATGCTACAGTTACCATTTATCTATTTAGTTGGAATTACATTAGATTATCGACCATTGGGAGTATATAGTGCTATTACTTTAGCTGAAATTGTTATTGCAATTGTTAGTTTAATATGGTTTAGTAAGGGCAATTGGAAGTCTGTAAAAGTGCTAGGAACTTGTGCTTCTGCTGATTGTTTTATGGTGTAAAAGTTTTGACTTTGTTGTATTTTTATAGTCTCTAAAAATAAATTTAGATTGAATTTTGCAATAGTAGACATAGAAACCAATGGTAAAAATAAGATAACGGAGATTTCTATATTTATTTATGATGGAGAAAAGGTGATAGATGAATTCACTTCTTTAGTTAACCCTGAATCCTATATTCCTCCATTTATAACAAATCTTACAGGTATTAGTGCTCAAATGGTTGAAGATGCACCGAAGTTTTATGAGATTGCAAAAAAAGTAGAGCAAATAACAAAAGAAGCCGTTTTTGTAGCCCATGCAGTTAATTTTGATTACAATATTATTCGAGGAGAATTTAAGGATCTTGGATTTGATTTTAATCGTAAAAAACTCTGTACCGTAAGATTATCTAGAAAAATTTTACCAGGTCATTCATCATATAGTTTGGGGAATATATGTGGAGATTTAGGAATCTCCATTGCAGCTCGTCATAGAGCTCGGGGAGATGCTGAAGCAACTGTTGAATTGTTTGGGGAATTGTTAAAGAATGATCATCAGAATATTATTTCTTCTTTTTTAAATAAGAGATCTAGAGAAGCAACCTTACCACCACTCTTAAGAAAGGAGAATATTGATAACTTGCCTAAAACCACTGGAGTTTATTACTTTATTAATGAACAAAAGGAAATCATTTATGTGGGAAAGGCTATTGATATTAAGCAGCGTGTAATTAGTCATTTTTATGATAAGGCCCGCAAAGAAATTACAATGTCTTTAGAAGTTGTAGAAGTTAAATTTACAGAAACAGGTAGTGAATTATTAGCATTGTTGCTAGAATCATCTGAGATTAAAAAACATTTCCCAAAGTTTAATAGAAAACAGCGTAGAGCTAGAGAAAGTATCGGTTTATTTTCGTATCAGGATAGAAATGGAATTATTCATTTAGCGTTTAACTCTTTAAAAGTTGTTAAGGATCCATTAGTTAAGTTTTACAATAATTCTTCTGCTCGTAATTATATGGAACAATTATGTGAAAATTTTGAATTGTGTCCTAAGTATTGTCATTTACAATCAAATGTAGGAAGCTGTTTTCATTTCCAACTTAAACAGTGTAAAGGAATTTGTAGAAATCAGGAAGCTATAGAAGATTATAATAATCGCGTTTTAGATGCTATCTCTTCTATGCAATACAAAAGGGAAAGTTTTGTCATAATTGATAAGGGAAGAAATTCTAAAGAAGTGTCGTTTGTTTTGATAGAGAATAATATTTATAAAGGATTCGGTTATAAATCAAAACATAAAAAATTCACATATAAAGACTATCTCAAAAATCTAACTCCTTCAAATGATAATAGTGATATTAAAAGAATATTGAATTCATATTTAAAAAAAGATGATATTCAAATTTTACCTTTAACAGTAAATGAACAATTTACAGTATCTACAGACTTATTCAGTTTTAATTTTGACGATTGATTTATTTACTTTCATACTACAGGATTAAAGCAAACAAAAAGAATATGGTAGTTAAACTATGTGTAAATTTCTGAATTGAAACTAGATTTTCGACAGTATTCAATAGTAAATTGAGAATAATAAAGAACTAGTCAAGTTTTATTTACAGCTTCTTTTTGATAGAAGCTAAAAGTTCTTTACTCATGAGCAGTAAAATAAATATAGATATTCATCGTAAGTTGAAATATTTTAAATTTATTAATAATTCTAAAGATTTCAGTTTTCCAATTGTAAAAATATAATTATTCACTTTCATTTTTTTAGTTTTGAAATATCGAGATGAATACTTTATTTTTTCTTTTAATTTAAATCATAAATTCACTTAAAATACGTTAGTTTAAATGTATTTTAGTTAGAAATATATTTTATGTTTGTGGTTGTTTATGAAAAAACTGTTACCCCTTTTAGGTTTATTTACAATTACTAGTTTTTCGCAGGTAGGAGGTGAGAATGTTTATAATTTTTTAAACGTGCCAACATCGGCTAGACAAGCAGCATTGGGAGGTAAAATTCTCACCTTAGTAGATGATGTAAATCAGCCGTTTTGGAATCCAGCGTGTATTAACCTTGACTTAGATAATCAAGCGGGATTAAATTATCTAAACTACTTAACAGATATCAACTTTGCATCGTTGTCTTTTGCACATATGGTTAATCGAAATTTTGGTACTTTACATGGTGGTGTAACTTATGCCAATTATGGAGAGTTTATTGAGGCAGATGAAGATGGTAATGAATTGGGAACTTTTAAGGCTCATGATATAGCTATTTCTATTGGTTATGCATATCAATTGCCATATTCAGACTTTAAAATTGGAGCAAATGTTAAAGTAATTAATTCAGTTATTCATACCTATTCTTCTTTTGGTGTTGCTGCAGACCTTGGAATTATTTATGAAAATGAGTTCAAACCTTATGTTTTTACGGTGGTTGCTAGAAACTTAGGATATCAAATTACAACCTTTGACGGCACTCAAGAAAAAGTGCCCATTGAGGTTGCATTTGGAGCTTCTTATAGAGTAGAAAATGTGCCCATTAGATTACATCTGACAATAGACAATTTGCAAAAATGGAATGTTGCTAAGCCTAATCCTTCAAACAGTATTGCTGATATTGATGGTAATACTGTAGAGGAAGAAATTTCTTTTTTTGATAATATGATGCGTCACATGGTAATTGGTGCGGAGCTGTTTCCAGAAAGTGGTTTTAATTTAAGATTAGGATATAGCTTTAGAAGAGCGAAAGAGCTAAGTTTACAAGAGGTTAGAACATTTGCTGGATTTACAGCAGGATTTGGTTTAAAGATGGGACGATTAAAATTAAATTATGCCTATACTAAATATCATCCAGCCGAAAATACCAGTACTTTTAGTTTATTGATTAATTTTGGTGATCGTAGATAAGCATTAAAAAACTATTAGCATGAAAAAAATTACAATTGCTATTGATGGATATTCATCTACAGGAAAAAGTACTTTAGCTAAACAGTTGGCTAAGCAGTTAGGTTATGTTTATGTGGATACTGGAGCTATGTACAGGGCCGTTACTTTATACGCTATGCAAAATGGATATATAAATCCTTCAAAATTTGATAAAGACGGTTTAAAGGTTGCTCTAGCGAATATTAAAATACATTTTGAATTTAATGATAGACTAGGATTTGCTGAAGTGTTTTTGAATGGCAAAAACGAAGAAAAGAAAATTAGAACCCTAGAAGTTTCTCAATTGGTAAGTCAAGTTTCTACCTTATCAGAAGTACGCGCTAAATTAGTAGAACAACAGCAAGAGATGGGAAGAGATGGAGGTATTGTGATGGATGGTAGAGATATTGGAACCGTTGTTTTTCCTAATGCTGATATTAAATTATTTATGACAGCAACTGCCGATAAAAGAGCAAAACGAAGATATAAAGAGTTATTAGATAGAGGTGAAGAAGAAGTTACTTTTGAAAGAGTATTGAAAAATGTGCAATCTAGAGATTATATTGATTCTACACGAGACGATTCACCCTTAACTAGGGCAGCAGACGCTATAGAAATCGACAATTCAGATATGGGATTGAACGAACAATTTGAGCGTGTTTATAGCTTAGTTAAAATGAGGATTGAAGTTATGAACTAAGGTATATTTAAGTACTTATGTGTTTGTAATGATATTTTCCATTTAGGTTTGTTCATTACATAATCAATAATTAATGGAATCATCTTATCTCGATTACTCCATTCTGGTTGTAAATATAATTCACAGTCTACACCAACTTTAGCAGCTTCTTCTTCTGCAAACTTAAAATCACTTTTATTGTACACAATCATTTTAAGTTCTTGTGCCTTGGGATAAATTTCTTCTAAAGGCAACTTTACTTTTTTAGGAGATAAACATACCCAATCCCAATCACCCGTTAATTTATAAGCTCCAGAAGTTTCGATATGTACTTGCAGTCCATTTTCTTTTAAAGCCTCTGTTAAAGGACCCATATTCCAAGTTAGTGGTTCGCCTCCTGTAACAACTACTGTTTTGGCCCATTTTTTAGCATTAGAAACAATGCTTTCAATTTGTGTGGGAGGGTGTGTTTCTGCATTCCAACTCTCCTTTACATCACACCAATGACATCCCACATCACAGCCACCAATTCTAACAAAATAAGCAGCTTTACCAGTGTGATTTCCTTCACCTTGTATGGTGTAAAACTCCTCCATTAAAGGTAACATTGTACCTTCTTTTACTTGTATTGCAGTTTGTGTATCCACAGTTTAAAAATATCTGCAAATGTACTCATTGATTGGTTTACAAAAAAGTTTTGAATATTTTAAAATTCGTATAAAATAATAGTATGTTTGTAACGTTCAAGATATAGTATTTATACGACCAAAAATTAGCACTACCATGAAACTCCCTAGAATTATCACCCTTTTAGTTGTAAGTGTATTACTGTATAATTGTTCTTCTGGCGACGACTTTTTAGTCGCAAAGAATAAAGTAGGAAAAATTACCAATAAGAATACTGTTTTAGATATTGCATCTATATTTGCTAATGATTCTATTGTAACTCATATGAGTGAAGGTAATTTAGGGAATGAGGAGAGCGAATTGATTCAGGATAATGATGAATTTTTAATTTACTCTAAAGAAGGAAAGCATTTATTAACTATTGTGCCAAGAAACCCTCAAGATAGTACTTCAGCAATTAAGTATATAGAAGTTTTTGATCCTTTATTTAAAACAGATGAAGAAATATCTTTAATGTCTCCATTTAAGGATGTTAATTTACATTATATGATAGATAAAGTTGAGACTTCACTATCATCAGCTACTTTATATATTGATGAGTTAAATGCAACTTTAGCGATTGATAAAAGAGAACTTGGAATGGGTTCAATGGGGATGGAGCCTATTAGTGTTGAGCAAATACCCGATTTAGCTAAAATAAAATCTATGACTATTTGGTTTGAAGAATAATGTCTGATTCTTTGAACAAATATCAAATTCAAACTTCTCCTTTTATTGTTCCAACAACAGATGGGAAACTAATAGAGGAACATTTCGGAAATGCTTCAATTGATGGAGGCGATTTAAGTGTGGCTCATATGGTGGCACCACCGGGTTGGTCCGAACCATTTCAAACTCCAGAATTTGATGAAATAACCTACATTATAAAGGGTAAAAAGCAATTTAATATTGCTGGAGAGATTGTTGTTTTAGAAGCGGGGCAGTCTATTAGAATTCTAAAAAATGTACGCATTCAATACAGTAATCCTTTTGATGAAGCGTGTGAATATATAGCTATTTGTTTTCCTGCTTTTAGTATAGATAAAGTAAATAGAGAAGCAGAGTAGAGTAGTCCAAAACAAAAAAAACATGCTATTTCTTGCAAGTTTTTAATTTATAATAAAACCTTTTTTACTGTTTACGTTCGCAAGCGAATAAAGTATTCTTCATAAGCATTGCAATTGTCATAGGGCCCACACCTCCAGGAACTGGAGTAATAAAACTACATTTAGGACTTACACTCGAAAACTCAACATCACCAGCCAATCTATAACCACGTTTTTTTGTAGCATCTGGCACTCGAGTAATTCCAACATCTACCACAGTAGCACCTTCTTTAACCATATCACCCGTTAAAAATTCTGGTATACCTAAAGCTGCCACAATAATATCTGCTTGCTTGGTAATTTCGGCTAAGTTTTGTGTTCTACTGTGAGCCACAGTAACGGTAGCATTACCAGCGGCTCTTTTTTGACTCATAAGAATACTCATAGGTCTTCCAACAATATGACTTCTACCAATTACAACTACATTCTTACCAGAGGTTTCAACATTGTAGCGTTCTAATAATTCTAAAATTCCGAATGGAGTAGCAGGTAGGTAAGCAGGTAAATCAAGAGTCATTCTTCCTACATTTGTTGGGTGAAATCCATCAACATCTTTATCTGGATTAATAACCATCAACACTTTTTGCTCATCGATATGTTTTGGTAATGGTAGTTGTACTATAAAACCATCAATGTCATCATTGCTATTTAGTTTTTCTATTTCCGCCAACAATATTTCCTCTGATGTTTCCTCAGGTAATTCGACTAAAGTTGAATTAAAACCAACACGTTCACAAGCTTTTACTTTTCCGTTTACATAAGTCATACTTGCACCATCGTTACCAACAAGAATTGCTGCCAAGTGCGGTGTTTTTTTACCTTGCTCTTTTAATTCTTGAACAGATGCTGCAATTTCTACTTTAAGTTCTTCAGAAGTTTTTTTACCGTCTAATAATACCATTGTGTTGATTTAATTTCGAGCTATAATTATTGAAAATTATCTTTTCATTCCTTGCATCATTTGCATCATCTTACGACCACCACCTCCTTGCATCATCTTCATCATTTTACTCATTTGGTTGAATTGTTTTAATAACTGATTCACCTCTTGAATACTTGTACCTGATCCTTTAGCGATACGTTTTTTTCTACTTGCATTAATAGTTGCAGGGGTACTTCTTTCTTCTGGAGTCATAGAATGAATAATGGCTTCAATACCTTTAAAGGCATCATCATCAATATCTACATCTTTCATCATTTTACCAGCACCTGGTATCATACCTACCAGGTCCTTCATGTTACCCATTTTCTTGATTTGCTGAATCTGTTTTAAGAAATCATCAAATCCAAACTGATTTTTTGCAATTTTCTTTTGAAGCTTTCGTGCTTCCTCTTCGTCGTATTGTTCTTGTGCACGTTCTACTAAAGATACAACGTCTCCCATACCCAAAATACGATCTGCCATACGACTTGGGTGGAACACATCAATAGCTTCCATCTTCTCACCAGTACCAATAAACTTAATTGGTTTATCAACTACTGATTTAATAGATAATGCAGCACCACCTCGAGTATCACCATCTAACTTGGTTAATACAACACCATCAAAATTCAAGACATCGTTAAATGCTTTAGCAGTATTTACGGCATCTTGACCTGTCATAGAATCTACTACAAACAATGTTTCTTGTGGACTTACCGCTTTGTGGATGTTTGAAATTTCAGTCATCATCTCTTCATCAACAGCTAAACGACCAGCGGTATCTATAATCACTACATTTTTACCGTTCGCTTTGGCATGTTTAATGGCGTTTTGAGAAATTTCAACTGGGTTTTGGTTACCTTCTTCGGCATATACTTCTACACCTATTTGCTCACCAACCACGCGCAACTGGTTTATTGCGGCAGGACGATAAACATCACAACCAACTAAAAGTACTTGTTTTGTTTTCTTTGTTTTAAGGTAATTGGCCAATTTACCAGAAAAAGTAGTTTTACCAGAACCTTGTAAACCAGACATTAAAATTACCGTTGGGCTTCCTCCTAAGTTAATACCTACAGTGTCACCACCCATTAATTCAGTTAATTCGTCTTTAACGATTTTAACCATTAATTGACTTGGATTTAACGTAGTAAGGACATTTTGACCAATGGCTTTTTCTTTAACACGTTTCGTAAAATCTTTGGCTATTTTAAAGTTAACATCGGCATCTAATAGCGCACGTCTAACTTCTTTTAAAGTCTCTGCAACATTTACCTCTGTTATACTACCATGACCTTTTAATACGTGTAAGGCTTTATCTAGTTTATCACTTAAATTATTAAACATACAAGTCTTGTTTTTTTGCAGCCACAAAGATAAGAAATCTCTGAAGTAAGTAGGTAGATGTTAACATGAAAAATTAATGGACATTTTGTATTAATTGTAAGGTGATTAAATCATCACCATCACTGTCAAGAACACAATACAGAAAATAGTTAATATTAAAAGTAAGCGCCATACAAACTTTAGCCATTTATCGTAACCTACTTTAACGATTGCCAGCGATGCTAGAATTAAACCAGTTGGATTGATTACTTTAAAGAGTCCCATGCCAAATAGATATGCATTTACCACTATTTCTCTGCCAACACCAATGCCATCAGCCAGAGGAGCCATAATAGGCATAGTTAGCACTGCCATTCCGGAAGATGAAGGAATAAAGAACGATAGTCCGCTATAAACACCCATTAACGAACTAGCAAAAACTCCTGAATTCATCCCTTTAGTAAGTGTGCTTGCATAATAGAGTAGGGTATCACTAATAAGGCCAGCATCCATTAAAACAGTAACTCCTCGAGCAATACCAATAATAAATGCAACACCTAATAAATCTGCAGCTCCACTCATAAAAGTATCTATAAATAAGGCTTCTTTCATTTTAGAAATAATACCAATTAGAACAGCAGCAACTAAGAATATGGCAGTCATTTCGTAAAACCACCAATGCAATTTAGAAACGCCAATTACCATAACTACAAATGCAAGACTGAAAACAACTAAAACCAATTTTAGTTTTGTTGTTAGTTTTTGAGCATTGTTTTTTATTGTTGGAAACAGTGCTGCTATTTCATTATGTTGAGAATAGATAATGGATTTGGTGGGATCTTTTTGAATTTTCTTAGCGTAATGTAAAATGTACCAAATGCTTATAATCATTCCTGTAATCAACATGAGAGCTCTTCCTGTAAAACCTGTCGTCCAGTTTATTCCTGCTGCATTAGAAGCAATTATTACACTAAATGGATTTACTGTAGATGCCAAAGTTCCAATGCTAGAACCCAAATAAATACAAGCTACAGCAACAAGTGCATCATAACGAGCCGCTAAAAATATGGGTATTAAAATCGGATAAAAGGCAATGGTTTCTTCTTCTAAACCAAAGGTAGTTCCGCCTATAGCAACTAGCACAGTAACTAGCATAATTAATATATATTCCCTCCCCTTAAGCGCTTGTGCTAAACTAGCAATACCAGCTTCAAAAGCACCTGTTGCATTCACAATACCAATCAATCCGCCAATAATTAGTACTAGTAAGATAATATCTATAGTACCTTCAATCCCCTTTAATGGTGCCATTAAAAAATCTACAAAACCTTGAGGGTTTTCTTCAATTTGTTTGTAAGTATTTGGAATATTTATAGGTTTGTAAATAGCTCCTCTAGTAAAGTTTTCTAAAGGAATTAGAATATCTAATGCGTCGAGTTCTTCTTGACTAGCATTTATTGTTTTAACACCTTCTACAGATTGTATTTCAAAACTTTGATTATCTGAATTATAGCTTAAAGTATCGTATTTACCCGCTGGCACCAACCAAGTTAATCCAGCAACAAACAACGCTATTAGCATTAAGATTGAATGGGCTGTTGGGAATTTTATCTTTTTCATTGTAAAGTTAGTTTGTATTAGTTGTATTTAACCTCGCCATAATAGGGAAATGGTCTGAATACTCAAACTGATAATACGTTTTAAAGTTGTTTACTTTGTAAGAAGGATCTACTAATATAAAATCTATTCTTGCAGGCAGGATAAAATCATATGTGCGACCAAAGCCACCACCAGCTTCTTTAAAAGCATCGATTTTATCACCTTTTAACTGTTTATAGGTCCATGAAAAAGCAGTGTTATTAAAATCTCCCATCATTAAAATTTTATAGGGACAGTTTGCTTGATGTTCTTTTAATTGAGTGACTTGATCCGCTTGTTTTTCAAAGGTCTTTTTAAAACGTTGAAATAATTTGTCTGAGTTGTCTTGTCCTAAATTATCTTTTTCTAAATCAATATGCTGCGATTCTAAATGTACATTGTAAACTCTTACCGTATCTTTTTCTCTAACAATATCAGTATATATAGCGTTATTGGCACTTCCTCTAAAATTTAAAGAACCCTTTTTGATAATCTTGTGTTTGGAGTATATAGCCATGCCAAAATAGCCAACTTGTTTCTGAGGGTTGCTTTGTACGTATCTATATTTATATTCAGAAAATCGAATGTTGTAGCCAGTTAAGTATTCTTGAAAACAAATAATATCTGGATCTTTTTCGTGTATAAAATCTTTTGCCTTTTGAAGTGTTTCCTTTTTACTATCAGTTTTCCATTTATACATGTCAAATAAGCGTACATTAAAGCTCATTACTTTTAAATCATCATTTAAGAAGACTTTGTTTTCGCTGATTCTAAAAAGACTATTGATTGAATTAAAACCTATAGCTAGAACAATTAGTGACAATATAAATTGTTTTTTAAACCCTAATAACCAATATAGCATAAACAATATGTTCAATACAATTACTACAGGAACTGCTAGACTAAATACCGAAACAGATGGATATGATTTAGGCGAAATATAGGGGAGTGCATAGCACACCAATAATAAAAAAGCTATCAATGAATTAAACAAGTAAACCAATTTGTTTAGCCACGATAGTTTTTTCATAAAAAATTAGTTTTTAGGAGGATTATTATGTGTTATTTTCCAGATTGAAATAAAAAGTCTTTTTCTTCTTTAGACAAACTCTCATAACCTGATTTGCTTATTTTGTCTAAAATAGCGTCTATTCTTTGTTGCTTCAATTTTGATTCTTTGTGGGTAGGTTTACGCTTTATACTCGGATTTTTATACACCGTTTTCATTCGCTTATTTTTACTTGAAGATGGTTTGAATAAATTGGCGAAAGAATTTATGATTACTTCTATCCATTTACCAATATCTCTACCCTGTTGTAATTGCTTGGTATAAAGAAATCCAATGAGTGCACCACCTAAATGAGCAATATTACCTCCAAAATTTTCACCTTCTAAATTTGCGATACTAACAAGCACATAGATAGCGGCAAGTGCCCATAATTTTATTCCACCTATTAGTGCAAGTCTAACTTCGTATTGAGGTACTTTAGTTGCTAGCCCAACAATAATTGCCATTAATCCTGCAGATGCTCCTACTAAAAATCCAGAAGGATTAATTAATAAAAAGGCAATCCCTCCTGCTAGAATACCATATATGTAAAAACTGATGAATTGCTTTTTACTAAAAAAGTCTAAAAATAAGTTGCCTAAAAAGTATAGGAAGATCATGTTAAACATGATATGTGGAAAATTACCATGTAAAAAACCATAGGTGATAACAGACCAAGGTTTGCTAATCACATTGTTAAATACACTTGGCAATGCAAACCACTCATACATAAAACTTTTAGCAAAAAGTGTTACGATAAAAATTAAAACATTGGCATATATAATCTTTTCAGCAATTGTAGCTGTTTTAAAAGAAGTTTTTATATCGTTTTGAAATGCCACTAATTCCAGCGTTTAAATTGATTTTGTTTCCAATACCAAGCAATAATAAACCCAATAAGGGCACCACCAATGTGTGCAAAATGAGCAATATTTCCTACTGAGTAACTTGTTAAGCCAAAGAACAAATCACCCAATAATATCAAAGGAATAAAGTACTTTGCTGAAATTGGAACAGGAAAAAATATGAGTGCCAATTTCGCATTTGGAAACATCATTCCAAAGGCTACTAATACGCCATATACTGCACCTGAAGCACCAACAGCAGGTGTATGAAAAGTACTGTAGAATTCGTACATTTTTTCTTGAGGTAGCGTTATAATATTTTCATTGTACACTCCAGTTTCAAGTATTTGACGAATTTCATCTGGAGATACACCAAAAGCCAATATTTGCTCATACAGTGAATTAAACTGAAAATAGTTTACTGCAGTATAAATCAATCCTGCACCAATACCTGCTGAGAAGTAAAAGAATAAAAACTTATTGCGACCCCACATTTGTTCTAACGGTGTGCCAAAAGCCCAAAGTCCGTACATATTAAAAACAATATGCATAAGGCTACCATGCACAAACATGTGTGTTACAAACTGCCAATAACCAAAAGAGTCATTTTTTGGAAAATAAAGGGCAAGCGAATCACTAATTCCAAGCTTAAATCCAAATACGGCTATAAACACTATTACATTAATAATGATAAGGTGTTTAACGGCTTCTGTCATTCTATTCATCATAGACCAAATCTTTTATCTATTTCTTCTAAATCTACTTTTATAAAAGTAGGCTTACCAAAAGGAGAATAATTAGGTTCTTTGCACAAGAAAAGTTTTGCTACAATATCTTCTTGCTCTTCGCTAGTTAATCTTACGCCCGTTTTAATAGCTAAACTTTTCGCAAAACTTTTTGCCATAACATCTAACTGGCTAAAACTACCTTTAGGTAATTCTTGTTGAACATCGTTCAGTAATTGCTCTAGCACAATAGTTACTTGACTCTCTGTAATAGCAGTTGGTATTCCTTTCACTACTAGAGTTTCTTCTTGAAGGTTGTCGAATAAAAACCCTGAACTTTCTATATCTGATTGCATTTCTTTTAAAAGAATAATTTCGTCTTTTGAGAAGTGCAAAGACAACGGAAACAACAATTGTTGACTCGATGCCTCCTCAACAGTCATCTGCTCTAAATACTGCTCATACAAGATACGTTGATGCGCATTGTGTTGATGTAAATATAATACTCCAGAGGAAACACTGCTTACAATGTACTTATGGTGTATTTGATATGTTTTAGAACGTTCACCTTCATTAAAAAGTTGTACATCTACAATTTCTGACTCAACTTCTATTTGGTTTAAATCTTCGGAATGCTGAATTGTATCCGTATTTGTGTCTGAATAAAGTACTTCCCAAGAGGCTTCTTTTTCTCGCTTATATGGATATTTAATTCCTTTTTGACTTTCTGCCTTAAAAGGGTTAAAACTTGGATCTACTTTAATTGCCGGTTCTTTATTTATTACCTTGTCTTTATAGTTATAAGGAATATCGAGATTAGAATCTCTATTAAAGTCGAGTAGGGGCGCTACATTATATTGTCCCAAACTATGTTTAATAGTAGCCCTCAAAATGGCATACAATATTTTTTCGTTATCAAATTTCACTTCAGTTTTTGTTGGGTGAATATTGATATCAATACTTTTTGAAGGTACATTTAAATAAAGGAAATATGAAGGATGATATCCTTGAGAAAGTAATCCGTCGAACGCGCTTACTACAGCATGGTGCAAATAACTATTCTTAATAAATCTGTTATTCACAAAGAAAAATTGTTCACCTCTTTTCTTTTTTGAGAATTCGGGTTTCGCAATAAATCCAGTTAGCTGTACTACATCAGTTTCCTCTTTTACAGGCACCAATTTTTCGTTGGTTTTTTTACCTAAAATAGCAACAATGCGCTGACGTAAGTTAGCTTTTGGTAGTTGATAAACTTCATTATCGTTATGATGCATGCTAAATGCAATATCATGATGTACCAATGCTACTCGTTGAAATTCATCTATAATATGACGTGTTTCAATAGGATTTGATTTTAAAAAGTTTCTACGGGCAGGAATATTGTAAAACAAATTCTTAACAGCAATAGAAGTGCCGGTTGAGGTACTAATAAAATCTTGAGAAATTACCTCGCTACCTTCTATTTTAATGTGTGTACCTAATTCTTCATCGGCTAGTTTAGATTTGAGCTCCACATGTGCAATTGCAGCAATAGAAGCCAAAGCCTCACCTCTAAATCCTTTTGTTTCTAATTGAAACAAATCTTCAGCTGATTTGATTTTAGAAGTTGCATGACGCTCAAAACTCAATCTAGCATCGGTAGGACTCATACCACTACCATTATCAATTACCTGAACCAACGCCTTACCAGCATCTTTAATTATTAACTTTATATTGGATGCACCTGCATCAATAGCATTTTCTAGTAATTCTTTAACTGCAGAAGCAGGACGCTGAACGACCTCTCCAGCAGCAATTTGATTTGCTACGTGATCAGGTAATAGTTGAATGATGTCTGCCATTAAAACAGTGAATGTAGGTCTAAAATATAAGTTGCAATACCCACTAAAATGGTAATAATGATAGCTAAACGAAGTGTTGTACGGCGGTCTGCTGCAGGTTTTTTAGCTTTTGACCATTCATTCCGCAAGTTGCTTTTGCTAAAGGTAATACGAGTGCTATCGGTATCATTACCCTCACTGTATTTTTTCTTTAGATTTTCAATGCGTTCTTTACGCTCGTCGTAATAACGAGGCTTATAATCAAACACATAGTGCTTACGCGATTTAAATGCACTAAAAAACATAACTATATAAACAAATTAGCGGTATTCAAATTTACAGAATTTAATCTGCCTATTCAAACTTTATGAATAAATTTAAGAGAGTTTTAAGAGCTGAAAAAAATACTATAATGCGGCCATCTTAATGGCTGCAACTGCACACTCAACTCCCTTATTACCTAATGCACCACCAGACCTATCGATAGATTGTTGCATGGTATTGTCTGTTAATACACAGAAAATTGTAGGGGTATTGTATGTTAAATTTAAGTCTTTAATACCTTGAGTAACGCCATCACAAACGAAATCAAAATGTTTTGTTTCTCCTTGAATAACACACCCAATAGCAATAACAGCATCTACATTTTGGGTATCTAACATTCTTTTGCAACCATAAATAAGTTCAAAACTACCTGGTACATCCCATCGAATGATGTTGTTAGGTAAGGCACCATTTTCAACAAGGGTATCTAGCGCTCCTTTATAAAGGCCTTCTGTTATTTGTTCGTTCCATTCAGAAACAACAATCCCAAACCGAAAATCTTTCGCGTTTGGGACTTTTCTTTTATCATATGATGACAAATTTGTAGTTGCCATATGTGTATTTTTTAGTGCTTATTCAGCGTATTTTGCTCTATTGATATAGATTGCTATATCTGTAGCTTCTTTTGACTTAGGGTAATCATTTTGAATTTGTTCAAAATAACCTAATGCCTTTTTACTTTCTCCCAAATCTAAAGCAGTATTACCGGCTTTAAATAAGTATAAAGGAGTAGTAAATGAATTGTCTTTTAATTTAGCAGCTGCTTCATAATAAGATAAAGCATCTTCTAATTGCTCTAAATTAGCAAAAGCGTCTCCAATAGCTCCTTTAGCAATTGGTCCTAAATTAGCATCATCTGAACTAAAGTTCTCTAAATAGCTAATTGCTTCTTCGTATTGATTTAATGCTAAGTATGAAATACCTGCATAGTAGTTCGCTAAATTTCCAGCACTTGTACCTGAGTATTCGTCAGCAATATCAACAAATCCATATTTACCATCTGCACCATCTAATGCAAGCGTGTATAATGAATCTGCAGAAACAGTTGAAGTTAAGGCTTGATTAAAATGTTTTCTAGGGAAAGCCAATTCATCAGCAGCTACTTTTTCTCCTGGATCTGCTACGTATTTAGTGTAGCCCATATATGCAATCATACCAACTACAATTAATCCTACTAAACCAAAAATTGCTTTTTGATTTTTTAAGACCCAAGCTTCAGATCTTGAAGCTGATTCATCAAGAGTGTTAAATACTTCAGCAGTAGCACTTTGTTCTTGTACTACTTTTCTTTCACGCTTTGTTCCTTTCGCTTTATTTCCGCTCTTTTTATACGTTGCCATGCTTTGGTTTAAAATTTTGGTAGGCGCAAAAGTATAATTTTTAATTGTAAAGTAAAAGTCTATGTATCGCAAAATTTTAATAATTTGCACTTCCTTATTTCAACCCGAATTACAGCAATGCATTTAAAGAATTTGAGTTTAGTAAACTTTAAGAATTTTGAGTCGAAATCTTTTGATTTTCAAGATACCATTAACTGCTTTGTAGGGAATAATGGCGTTGGAAAAACAAATGTTCTAGACGCGATTTATTACTTGTCTTTTGGTAAAAGTTACTTTAATCCTATTGCTTCTCAGAACATTAGGCACGAAGAGGCATTTTTTTTAGTTGAAGGTAATTATACCATTAATGATAAAACAGAAACAGTGCTATGTAGCTTAAAAAAAGGGCAAAAGAAGATTATAAAAAGAAATGGAAAGGAGTACGAGCGATTTGCAGATCATATTGGCTCTATACCATTAGTAATTATTTCTCCAGCGGACAGAGATTTAATTATTGAAGGAAGCGAAACAAGGCGTAAATTTATAGATGGTGTAATTGCTCAATCTGATAAGAGTTATTTACAGGCTCTATTGAGCTATAATAATATAGTGGCACAGCGGAATACCTTATTAAAATATTTTGCTGCCAATAGAACATTTGATGCACTTAATTTGGAGGTGTATAATGAGCAAATGGCGCATTACGGGAAAGAGATTTTTGAAAAACGTGTAACGTTTTTAGAACATTTCTCACAAATTTTTGAAGCGAGTTACAACGCTATTAGCAGTGGTAAAGAGAAAGTAGCAGTTACCTATAAATCTCAGTTGCATGATGCGAAGATGTTAGATTTGTTGGTACAACAATTAGAACGAGATAGAGTACTGCAATACAGTAGTGCAGGTGTACATAAAGATGATTTATTGTTTACTATTGAAGGATACCCAGTTAAAAAGTTTGGGAGTCAAGGGCAACAAAAATCTTTCTTGATTGCCCTTAAGTTAGCTCAATTTGAATTTTTGAAAATACAATCATCAATGAAGCCATTGCTTCTACTAGATGATATATTTGATAAGTTAGATGACACACGTGTCGGTCAAATTATTAACTTGGTGAATAAAGATACTTTTGGTCAGCTATTTATTAGTGACACTCATAAAGAGCGAACAGAAGAGGTAGTGAAGAGAACTAATCAACCCTATAAAATATTTGAATTGTAATGGCAAGAAGGAACAATGAAGCTTTTAGTATAAAGGATTTGATGAAGGATGTTTTAAAGGAGAACAAACTTACTAAAGGTATGTTAGAACTTTCTGTTAAAGAAGCATGGGATAAACTAATGGGACCGGGAGTTGTCAGTTATACAGAATCTTTGGACCTAAACCAACAAACCTTAACTGTAAGACTTAAATCCTCTGTTCTTAGAGAAGAGTTAAGCTATGGAAAAGAAAAAATAATAGCAATGATTAACGAGGAAATAGGTCAAATCGCTATTAAGAAAATTACTTTACTTTGATATTGCAGTCAAATTGTTTAAAAATTCAATTTCATCCATATTTTCATATAGGTGATAACTCCAAACTAATTTGTCTTGATGTTTCATTATAGATTTAACCATAGATGCCAAATCTGGCTGCGCTGTAACGCAAATAATATCTACATTGCTATTCCAGCTGCTTGTGTACTGAGTAACGATTTGAAGTTTTTCCAAATAGTCAATTGGTGGCGTATACTTTTCGGTGGCCGTACAGTCATAAATTATTTTAGAAAGTTTGCTAATTCTAACAGTTTCGATTATTTCTACAAATGCATGAATTAACTCATCTTTTTTTATTTCTTTTTCAAAAGTAGCAATTACTGAATTGTCTAAGTAATTGATTTTAAAACTCATGGGGGGGCATGTTTTTAAATTGGTTTAATAAAAAAATAATGAACGTAAAGCAAATATAAGAATGCTTTGCTAAAAAACGAAAAAACCAACCTCAAAAAAAGTTGGTTTAACGATGTATTTGAAAAATTTCTTTTAAAATTGCTGTCTTCCTGCGAAATGAAAATCTCCCTCAATTGCAGCATTATCGTCACTATCACTTCCATGAATGGCATTTTCACCTAGAGAAGTAGCATATAATTTTCTAATAGTGCCTTCTGCGGCATCGTCTGGGTTTGTGGCACCAATTAATGTTCTAAAGTCTTCAACAGCATTTTCTTTTTCTAAAATTGCTGCAACAATAGGTCCTCGTGTCATGTATTCAACTAACTCAACAAAAAATGGACGTTCGTTGTGAATAGCGTAAAAAGTTTCAGCATCAGCCTTTGTCATTTGTGTCATTTTCATTGCTACAATACGAAAACCTGAAGCATTGATTTTTTCTAAAATTGCACCGATGTGACCGTTCTCAATCGCATCAGGCTTAATCATTGTAAATGTTCTATTTGTTGCCATTTATAGTTTTATTTTTTCTCGGCGCAAATTTAGCTTTTTCTTTGAATTTAAAAGTTATTTAAATGCTAATATTTTTGCACGTGGTTTTGTTGAACGCTGTCTTTCACACCGCGCATTTCCATTATAGCTTCTTTACGATCTAAATTCAAAGTAATCAAACCGTAACTTGGTTGATTTACAAGATTTCCAATTCTGTATTTGTTAGGTTCTCCTTTATTCATTGTTGCTGAATGGGTAAGACCACTACTGGTAAAATCAATAACAGGATAAGGCAAACCTTCAACTTCGTTTTTAGAGAAATCTGAAATGTGTCTGTCTCCGGATAAGATAATTGTATTTTTAGTTTGTGTTTCTATAAGCAACTTTTCAAGCTTGTCAATTTCATGTGGCATATTAGCCCAAGTTTCCCAACCATGCTCTCCAGATAAAACCTGAATGCTCGAAACAATTATTGTAAAGTCTGTTGAATTGGTTTCTAGTGTATTTTCTAACCATTGCCATTGCTGAGAACCTAATAAGGTTCCTTCACCATATTTATTTGGTGAATAACGTTTATAAAAAACGCTTCTATCTTCTGGAGTTGTATTTCTGTTTAATGGAGTTCTAAAATATCGTGTATCTAATAAAATAATGTTAATACTGTATTCTCCAGCATTAAATACTTCATTGTGATAAGTACCCTCTCTGTTTCTTCTTTCGTCGTTTTTAGGAACATCGAAAAAATTTAGAAAAAGTTGTTGAGCTTCTACTTTTTTTTCGAATTCCTCACCGCCATCATTAACTCCGTAATCATGATCATCCCATACACCAAGAACGGTTCTAGATTTTATAAATTCGGCATATTGAGGATGTGATTTTTGTTTTTGATATTTCGCCTCCATTTCATTCATATCCTTCGTATCGGCATATACGTTGTCTCCTCCCCAAATCCATACATCAGGGTTGTGTTTAGCAATTTCTTGCCACAGTGTATTTTCTAAATCTTGATTGTTACAAGAACCAAATGCAATAGTAAATTTTGAAGGTGTTTTGACTTCTTTTTTTGAGCAACTTACTAAACTTGTTAAAGCACAAATCGTTATTATAATATATTTCATTTTATGGTTGATTTTGGACAAATATACACTCGTAAAAATAAACTGAAGAATATTTAAAGTTGTATATTCGCAGCTTATGACAAAAGACCAAATTAAAGAAGTTAAGGCGTTATTATCTAAGCCAAAAAAAATTGTAATAATTCCGCATAAAAACCCAGATGGCGATGCCATTGGAGCCAGTTTAGCGATGTATCACTTCTTAAAATTGTCGCATCATGTTACAGTGGTTGCGCCAAATGATTATCCGGTATTTTTGAAATGGTTACCTAGTGAGAAAGGAGCGATTAAATTTTTTGATCGTCAAAACAATCAGTCTAAAAAAGCGTTGAAATCCGCGGATATTGTTTTCTTGTTAGATTTTAATGCGTTGCACAGATTAGGTACTGACATGGAGAAGACAGTAGTAAAGTTTGAGGGGACTTTTATTATGATTGATCACCACCAACAACCAGATTCTCTAACTGAATATATTTATTCGGATACTTCTATGAGTTCTACTTGCGAGATGGTGTATAATTTTATTCATATGCTTAATCTTACAGATAGAATTGATTCTGATATTGCGACTTGTTTGTATACAGGTATAATGACGGATACAGGTTCATTTAGATTTTCTTCAACAACATCTGTAACCCATCGTATAATTGCTGAGCTTATTGAAAAAGGAGCTGACAACTCTAGAATTCATACAAGTGTTTATGATAATAATTCTTATGATAGAATACAATTACTTGGTAAGGCTTTGTCGAACATGAAAATTATTCCAGAGTTTAAAACTGCTTATATTACTCTGACAAGCGACGAATTAGTTGCATTTAACTATCAGAAAGGAGATACAGAAGGTGTTGTAAACTATGCTTTATCTGTTGAGGGGGTTATTTTTGCAGCAATTTTTATTGAAGATGTTGAGCAAAGAATTATTAAAATTTCTTTGCGCTCTAAAGGAACATTTTCAGTGAATCAGTTTGCAAGAAACCATTTTAATGGTGGAGGTCATGATAATGCTGCTGGTGGTAGAACTGAGATTTCTATGGTTGATACTGTAACACAATTTTTAGATTTGCTACCTATGTATAAAGTGCAATTATTAAATAGTGATGTCGAAGTCTAAAGCATTTTTACTTTTAATATTAATATTTGTAGCATGGAGTTGTACTTCGCCAAAGCCAAGAAGACCTATTGCACATCGTTCTGATTCATTTTTTCAAAATTCAGTTGCACTTAATAAAAGGATAAATGAAGCTCAAACTAAGGCGATAAGCGAATACATTGTGTTAGATAGTTTAATTAGTTACACCATTTCTCCTCAAGGATTTTGGTATGCGTCAATTAATGAAAATAATGAATCAAGATCTACACCTACTATTGGAGACGAGGTTTTGTTTGAATACGAGATTTTTTCGATGCAAAATCAACTAATTTACGGAAAATCATTAATAGGGTTGCAAGTTTATACGATTGATAAGCAAGAAATGGAGGAGTCCGGATTGCAGAATGGCTTAAAGTTAATGCAACCAGGAGAGGAGTTTAAATTTATTTTCCCTTCTTTTCAAGCATATGGATTTGCCGGAGATCAAGAAAAAATAGGAATAAATCAACCTTTGATATATTACGTTAAATTAATAGAAATAAATAAAAAAGACGAATAATGAGAATTATGAAATTGGCCATATTAGCTATGGTGTTAGTTTTAGGAATTAGCTGCAAAAATGAAAAGTATACCAATTTAGATGATGGTTTATATGCTGTGTTTGAAAATGTAGTTGATAGCGTTGGGGCACTTAGTCCGGTTGTTGTAAAATTAGATTATAAGAATGTGCCTAGTACTGTTGCGAACTTTGTAACATTGGCAGAAGGAACAAATCCAAGAGTTTCAGAAGAGTATGCAGGTAAGCCATTTTATGATGGATTAAAGTTTCACAGAGTTATGAGTTTAGCAAATGGAGATTCTGATGATTTTATGGTTCAAGGTGGTTGCCCTTTTGGGACAGGAATGGGAGATCCAGGATATAAATTTAAAGATGAATTTCCAGAAGATGAAGAAGGAAATTTAATATATAGTCATGATAGAGCAGGTTTAATATCGATGGCAAATGCTGGTCCAAATGGCAATGGAAGTCAATTTTTTATAACCTTATCAGCACGTCCTCATTTAGATAGAAGACATAGCATTTTTGGAGAGGTTGTTGAAGGTTTAGAAGTTGTTCAGAACAATATTGTGGCGAATACAATTATTTCTCATGTTAAAATTATTAGAGTAGGTTCTGAAGCTAAAGTTTTTGATGCTGTAGCAACTTTTAACGCTATGTTTGAAGAAGAAGACAAGCTTAAAGAAGATATAGTAAATAGATTAAATGAATTGTCTACTAACATGACAGAATCTGAGTCTAAATTGAAATATATAGTATTAGATGAAGGTACAGGAGAGAAACCAGCAATTAATGCCGATATAACAATTGCTTACCAAGTATATCATATGGATGGTACTCTTTTAGATACCAATATTAAAGAAGTTGCTCAAAAATGGGGAACGTATAACCAACAGAGAGAAGTTAGAGGAGGGTACACTCCATTTCCTGGTAAATATAGTATGGAAGGTCAGTTGATTCAAGGGTTTAAAGAAGCTATTCAGCAATTAAATTATGGTGGAAAAGTATTTACTCACGTTCCTTATTTCTTGGCTTATGGTGAGCAAGGAAGACCAGGTATTGCTCCAAAGTCTGATTTAATTTTTGAAATTCAAATTTTTAAACCAGAAGCAAAATAGTGTTAGATCGCATTATTGAAATAGATACTCAATTATTGATTTTTATCAATAATCTTGGTACAGAGCAATGGGATGGATTTTGGTTGTTTATGTCAGCCAAATGGGCATCTATCCCATTGTACTGTATTGTACTTTATTTTATGTTTAAACATCTAGGTACAAAAAAAGCTCTTTTTGCCTTATTATTTATTGGTATTTTAATCGCAATGTCAGATCAAACATCAAATCTGTTTAAGTATGGTTTTGAGCGTTTAAGACCTTGCCACAACGAGTCAATTAAAGATTTGATTCGATTGGTAAAACCAAGCTGTGGTGGTAAATACGCCTTTTTCTCTGCGCACGCGTCAACATCTGTGGTAATTGCCGTATTCTGTAGTTTATTGTTGTCTAGCTCAGAACGCTACCTGCCTTATGGTTTGATTGCGTTTGCTGTTTTGGTAGGTTTTAGCAGAATTTATTTGGGCGTACACTTTCCTTTTGATGTTTTATTTGGCTTTTTTATTGGAGCTTCATATGCCTACCTAATGTATAAATTATACAATTGGATGGCTAAAAAATATGATTGGTAATTAATGTTTATAAACCTCTTTATTGTAGGGATACAGGTAAATAAGTAAGAAAATTACGGCAAAGGCTAATTCGTATAATTCCCATTTTTTATTAGAAGGCATAAAGGCCAAAAAGCCGGTTGCTAAAATGAACGCAAGAATGTGTTGTAATTGAGCTATAGGTACAGCAAAATTATTAACTAGATTTTTTATTACTTTAACTTTTCTATATAAAATGGGTAGTATTATTAAATAAATAACCAATACAATGGTTAGGATTTGACTAAAAACAAGTTTATTTATTTTAGTATCGCCAACAACCATATTATGTAAATTCGTTTCTTGCTGGGCGTTATTTTCTTTAAAATATTCAGAAGATTCAATACCAAAAATTCTCTGACCCCAAGAAATTTCTTCTCCTGCACCAAAAAAGAATAATAAAACCATACCTAGTATCCCCAATTTCCAAAGTATACCCTTGTATTTACCAATTTTAATTACTCTAGAAATCAATAGTATGCTAATGCATAATAATAAAATGGCTGTACCGTATTCTGCAAAGCCATCTTCGTTAGCATAATTCTTTAAAAAGAATTCTTCGTTCGTATTAGAAAAATAAATTCCACCAACATATACCAGTGTTATAAGAGCAAAGGCTATTTTTTCAAAACGAGTTACAACAATTTTTTCCATGTGATTTATTTTATTCAAAAGTACGTTTTTTTGTTACGAGGTAATAATTTTCAATAAGCCTGTTCCTAACTTTACTAGTGTAATTCATATCAAAAATGGTATGTAATTCAACAAGATAATCTTTGGAAATTTGCGTAAGAATATCTGTGTCATTTTCAGAAATGAAAATTCCAAAACGCTCATCATTTACTAATTCAATCTCTTCTACAGAATTTAATACTGGCATTTTTTTACCATAGTGCCAAATCATTTCTGGAGTTAGATTCTTGTAACTATAGCTCAAAATTTCTAATGAAGGCTCTATTGTTGATGATAGCTCAGCAATATTCTTAAAATTTTTATTTGTGAAAGTTGCTTTTGTAAATGGCGTTGCAAACAAGAGTAAGCTTAACATCAGTATTGCATTGGCAAAAAAGGCATTTTTAAAATTACTTAGCCTAAACTGGCTTAATAAATACCACCCAATTGTAAAACAACTTATTGATAAAAGAATGAACCAAAGCCATAAGCCATCAAACACCTCACGAAATGCGACAAATAACAGAATTGGTATGGCAAAAGAAACCACAATCATTAAAATAAAATGGGCTCTAACTGGCAATTTTTGATGCTTTTTGAATTGGTTAAAATGTAAAATAATGTTTTCTATGTATACGCCAATAGTTAGAGATAAAGGAAACAAAACTGGTACTAAATATCTTGATTTTTTCTCTGGTATAACGGAAAGTAAGATCAATGCTGCAATGGTCCAAATAAACGCAAAGCGATACCATTTTCTATCTGATGCATATTTTTTTATAAACCCAAAAAATAGGCTTCCCAATGCTAGTATGGTCCAAATACCTGATTGGGTAAAGAAACTCCAGTAGTAATAAAAAGGCCTCACATTATAACTTCCCCAATTAGAAGTCTCTCTTTCTGTTATTGCTAAAAAAGTTTCTGGGTCTGCCATTCTAACGTAAAAAAACCACCAACCACCAATAATAAGTGCTGCAATAATAACGGCAACAAAAGGAACTACTTTAGATTTGAATTTTGTAGGTTTTAAAACTATAAAGTAGGCAATCAAGAAAGGTAAGAACATCACATACAATGAAACGGGACCTTTACTTAAGATAGAAAACCCAATTAAAATTGATGAGAAAAAAATATTTGTTACAGGGTTACCATTATTTCTAAAATAAGATATCAAGTAAAATAATCCTGCTAGCATAAACCCGTGAGTAAATAAATCCCATGGAGCCTCATTTGTGATACCTACAATGTAAAAAGAGGTGATTAATACAAATGCACTAACAATACTTAATAAATTGTTCTTGGTTATAAACTTGGTAATTTTATAGGTAAATATTCCTGAAAATGGTACCATTAGAATAACTGGTAATCTATAGGCTAAAACACTTTTAATACCAAATAGAGCGGCTGATATTGCCGTTAGCCAAGTCGGTAAAGGAGGTTTTTGATATCTAGGTTCTCCATTCATAGTTGTAAGAATCCAATTACTATCAGTAAGCATTTCTCTTGCAGAAATAAAATTTCTAGCTTCCATTATGGTAACAACCAGTGTATCTAAATTTGGTATTAAACAAATTAAACAGATTAAAAATATACTTGATTTAGGATACTTTTCTATAAAACTGATCATGTTGACTTTTTTAAGAGAATAATATTTCTACCATAAACAATGCTACCAAATAAATGACCAATAAATAGTACAGGGTCTTTTCTTACAATTGCATAGCCTAATATTGCCAAAGAACCAATTAAGCTTAATAGCCAAAAACCAAGAGGTAATGAAGATTCTTTATTTTTTTCAGAATAAAGCCATTGGTAAACAAATCGCAATGTAAAAATTATCTGAGCAGCAGACCCCCAAATAAGTAACCACAGAGGTATGGCATCATTTCTAAATAAATTGGCAACATCTATCTTGTTATTGTTAAATCCATAGAGAACAATTGCTATTGGAACAACAATAATTATTGTTCGTAAAAAAAAAGGAGCTTTTTGCCAAGAACCTTGTAGATGCAAATTTCTTATATAAATAAAATAAGTAAGCGTTTGTCCAAGCATTATTGAGAAGTCGTCACGTAAATATCCATAAATAAAAAGTAGTAAGGAGGCCAGTAAACTCATTTGCCAAAATAGGGCAGGGGTAACTACTTTTTTAGCACGTTCAGATAAAGCCCATTGCACCAATAAGCGACCTGAAAATAAAATTTGGGCAAAAAAACCAATGCTTAAAACAATCCAGGTTTTCATTACCCTCTTTTTTCTATTGAATAATTAATGTATTTCTTTTTCATCCATAAATAGGCAAAACAGTCCATGAGTGGGCCAAGGAGACGATTCCATAAACCATATTTAGCTGTTCCAGCAATTCTTGGAAAGTGACTTACAGGTACTTGTTTAATTTTACCGTTTTGTAATAAAATCATAGCCGGCAAAAAACGATGTAAGCCTTTAAACATAGGAATGTTAGATGCGTAACTTGTTTTGATTACTTTAAGCGGACAACCCGTATCGTCCATACCATCATAAGTAAACGTTCTTCTGATGCCATTGGCAATTGTAGAACTTATATTTTTAACAAAAGAATCTTTCCTATTTGCCCTCACTCCCGTTACCAAATCATATTCTGGAATATCTTGTAATAATAGATTGAAATCTTTTGGATCTGTCTGTAAATCAGAATCGATATAACCAACTAATTCAGTCTCTACTGCTTGAAAACCAGCAGCTATAGCTGCACTCAAGCCACAGTTTTTTTCAAAACTGATAAAAGAGAAATCAAAGTTTCTGCTACATATTTCTTCAATCAATTGCTGGCTTTTATCCTTACTTCCGTCATTTACAAATAAAATTTTTGTCCTTACTGATGCTATTTTTAAATAGTCTGTTAATTCAGTTTCTACACGTTTTAAATTGTCCTCTTCATTATAGACAGGAACAACTATTGTAAATTGGTAGGTCATTCAGCGGTGTTTTTTAATAAATACTTCGCAGCAATAAACGGATGTAACTCTTTTTGTTGAATTTTGTTTTTTACGTTTTCTATTTGATTTTTAGTTGTTTTCGAATTTAGAAAGTGCTGGTAGGCACCCTCCTTTAATGTGTCTAAAAACCATTGAATAGCTTGTTTATTTCTACGTGTGCAAAAATACTCATTCTTTTTAGTCAAGTTAAAAAAGTTATCCATTATTAGTGCAATTTGTTCGATTCCTTTATTGTTTAGCGCGCTACAGGTTGCTACTTGAGGGGTCCAATTATTTTCTTTTGGAGGAAATAAATGTAAAGCTCTCTCAAATTCTAATTTGGCAAGTAAGGCTTGTTTTTCAAATACTCCATCTGCCTTATTAATTACAATGGCATCTGCCATTTCAATGATTCCTCTTTTAATTCCTTGAAGTTCATCTCCCGCATTCGCAAGCTTGAGAAGTAAAAAGAAGTCAACCATATTATGCACTGCCCATTCAGATTGACCAACACCAACAGTTTCTATAATTATAATTTCATAGCCAGCAGTTTCACAAAGTAAAATGGCTTCTCTAGTGTTTCTAGCTACACCGCCTAAAGTGTTGCCGGCTGGAGAAGGCCTTATAAAAACATCATTATTAGATGCAAGTATTTCCATTCTAGTTTTATCACCTAAAATACTTCCACCTTGTAAGGTGCTAGAAGGATCAACAGCCAATATTGCTATTTTTTTATTGAGTTTTAAGTAGTATTTACCAAGCGCCTCAATAAAAGTGCTTTTGCCAACACCAGGCACCCCTGTAATTCCAATTCTTAAAGAGTTATTTTTTATTTTATAGCACTGTTCAAGAATTTTAGTTGCCTTGTTTTGGTGCTTTGGATTTGTACTCTCTACCAAAGTAATCGCTCTACTCAATGCGGTAATATTACCGTTTTGAATTGAATCAACAATTTGATTAGCGGATAACGAATTAAAATTTTGCAACGTTAGTAAGATTCTATTTTTATAAACGAAAATAGTTAAAAATAGAAAATGGTCATGATATAATATTTTTAGGGTTAAGAATTCCTCTATTTATACTGTATTTTTTAGGAACTTCTTTAGAAAAATGTTAGTATTTTTACGGCTGTTTTTAATAGTAATAAACGTATGGAGCTTTACGAAAATCAAGAATTAAAAGTTTATAATTCTCTAACAAAATCTAAAGAACTTTTTACACCAATAAACAAAGGTATGGTTGGTATGTATGTTTGTGGTCCAACAGTCTACAGCAATGTACATCTTGGTAATGTGCGTACGTTTATGTCTTTTGACATGATTTTTAGATATCTCAAACATTTAGGCTATAAAGTGAGATATGTTAGAAACATTACGGATGCTGGTCATTTAACCGATGATGATGCCGAAGATAAGATATCAACTAAAGCTCGTTTAGAGAAACTTGAGCCTATGGAAATTGTTCAAAAATACACGGTTGATTTCCATAATATTTTGAACGAGTTTAATTTATTACCTCCGAGTATTGAGCCAACCGCTACGGGTCACATAGTTGAACAAATTGAAGCAATAAAAGATTTAGTTGCTAAAGGAATTGCCTATGAATATAGGGGATCTGTATATTTTGATGTAAAGAAATACAATGAGCAAGGTGGAGATTATGGAGTGTTATCTAAGCGAAATCTTGATGACATAGTAACAAATACGAGAGCTCTTGATGGTCAAGATGAAAAGAAGAACCCTCAAGATTTTGCTTTGTGGAAAAAAGCAAATCCGGAACATATTATGCGCTGGCCATCACCTTGGGGAGTTGGTTTCCCCGGATGGCATCTTGAATGTACTGTTATGAGTACAAAATACCTTGGTGAAAAATTTGATATTCATGGCGGAGGTATGGATTTGAAATTTCCACACCACGAGTGTGAAATAGCCCAAGCAAAAGGATGTTGTGGAGAAGACCCGGTTAATTATTGGTTGCATGCAAATATGTTGACTTTAAATGGACAGAAAATGTCAAAGTCAACCGGAAATAGCATTTTACCTGGGGAGATTATTTCTGGTAATAATGAAATCTTAGGTAAGCCGTTTAGTGCAAGTGTAGTGCGCTTTTTTGTAATGCAGGCACATTACAGAAGTATTTTAGACTTTTCTAGCGAAGCCCTTGAAGCTTCAGAAAAGGGGTATAATAAATTGATGCAAGCAATTGCAGATTTAGATAAAATCGTTGCATGCGATGAAAGTTCATTTAATGTTCAAGAGTGGCAAGCAAAATGTTATGCCGCTATGAATGATGATTTTAATACACCAATATTAATTGCTCATATATTTGAAGCTGTTAAATATATCAATCAATTAAAAGATCAAAAGACAACTATTTCAAAGGATGATTTAGAATTGCTGAAGTGTACTGTTAACGCTTTTGTTTTTGATGTGTTAGGAATAAAATCTACTGTAGATAATTCTCAGAATCAACAAGTTTTAGTAGGTGTTATAGAGATGTTAATTGAAATGCGTAAAACGGCTCGTGAAAATAAAGATTGGGCGATGTCTGATAAGATTAGAGATCAACTTGCCGAGCTGGGTGTTCAATTAAAGGATGGTAAAGATGGAACTACATTTTCAGTAAACTAAATGGAAAAGATAACTAAAATACTTGCTTTACCTTTTATAGGTTTGGTTAGATTTTATCAATATGCTATATCACCCTATACACCTGCTGCATGCAGGTATCGTCCTACTTGTTCAAGTTATACTATTGAAGCATTAAAAGTTCATGGTGTATTTAAAGGCTCCTGGTTGGCAATTAAAAGAATTATAAGTTGTCACCCTTGGAGTAAAGGAGGCTATGATCCAGTACCTGATAAAAAGAATAAGACTTCTTAATTACTTTTAAAAGTAATACTATATTTACCAAAACTAAAATCTTACTATGTTACAATTAGCTGTAAACTGGAATCCTTCTCCAGAGTTATTTTCAATCGGTTCATTTTCAATTCGCTATTACGGATTAATGTTTGTAATTGCCTTTGTTTTAGGAATTCAAATAATGAAGAGAATTTATAAAAATGAAAATGTTCCTGTTGAATATGTTGACTCTTTATTTATGTATACTGTTGTTGCTACATTATTAGGAGCGAGGTTAGGAGATGTTTTCTTTTATAGTTGGGATCATTATCAAAATAATTTGATTGAAATTTTACTGCCAATTAAAGCAGCTGAAGGAGGTTCGTTATTTGGAGTTATAGATGGTTATAGATTTGTTGGTTTTGCTGGTTTAGCAAGTCATGGTGCTGCTATTGGAATTGTATTGGCAATGATTTTGTACAGAAGAAAGTACAATTACAAAAGTTTACTTTGGATTTTAGATCGGGTAGTAATTGCTGTTGCATCAGGAGCCATATTTATTAGACTAGGTAATTTGATGAATTCAGAGATTGTTGGAAAGGTAACTAATTCTGATTTTGGATTTCGATTTATTCGAGATCATTACAGTAAATCTGAAGCACTCTTTAAAACTGGGACCAACGATTACGAACGAGCTTATACCTTAATAGAGGAGAGTTCTAGATTTAAGGATCTGTTAGAAGCTGTACCACTGCGTTATCCAACACAATTGTTCGAATCTTTTAGTTATGTATTTGTATTTTTAATTCTGTGGTTTACATACTGGAAAACTGATAAAAAGGAAAAGTCAGGATTTTTATTTGGACTTTTCATGATTTTACTCTGGACGGTTAGGTTTTTTATTGAATTTTTGAAAGAACCACAAGTAGATGGAAGAGAAGACTTATTTATGACTTTAAATACTGGGCAATTGTTGAGTTTACCTATGATTATTGTTGGATTGTATTTCGTGTTTAGGCCTATTAAAACAACTACTTGATATTATGCTGGGTTTGTAGAATATTGATTATTCTTTAAAATAATTAGTTGAACAGGTATTTTTATTGAAGAAAATATACTTAATTTCAATAAAAACGTATATTTGTTAATTAACTAATTTAAACAAAAAATAATTATGAAAAACAAACTTTACTTTTTCACCATGTTGCTTTTTGTTTCCTTTTCAACACTGGCCCAGAGCTATGAGGTTAGTGGTGTGGTTACAGATAGTGATAATGAACCTTTGCCGGCCGTTTCGGTTTTGATAAAGGGGACTACAAATGGTACTTCTACTGACTTTGAAGGAAACTACTCTTTAGAGGTTTCTCAAGGAGACGTTTTAGTATTTTCATTTGTTGGTTACTCAGATCAGGAAATTACTATGGATGGTGCAACAACACTTAATGTAGTAATGGAGGAAGGAGTTGCTTTAGACGAAGTAGTGATTGTTGGTTCAAGAAATGCCAACCGCTCCGCTGTAGACACCCCAGTTCCTGTAGATATTATAGATATCTCTGAGTTGAAAGCGTCGAGTCCGCAGGTTAATTTAAATCAAATTTTAAATTACGTGGCCCCATCATTTTCTTCTAACACACAAACAATTTCTGATGGAACAGATCATATCGACCCAGCGTCGTTAAGAGGATTAGGACCAGATCAAGTTTTAGTATTGATTAATGGAAAGAGAAGGCATACCAGCTCATTAGTGAATGTTAATGGTACTTTTGGTAGAGGGTCTGTTGGTACAGATTTAAATGCAATTCCAACAGCAGCTATTGAAGATGTTCAAATTCTTAGAGATGGTGCATCAGCTCAGTATGGTTCTGATGCAATTGCAGGTGTAATAAACATTGTATTGAAAAAGAATGTAAATCAATTATCTATCGGTGCTACTGTAGGCGCTAATTTTTCAGAAAACGCAAATGATTTTAAAGGAGGTGTTGATGGAGAATCAGTTAATATAAATGCCAACTATGGTGTGGGCCTTGGTGATAAAGGTGGATACATCAATTTTACAGGAGATTTTGATATAAGAAATCCTACTAGTAGAATGCAAAGTTTTAATGGGATGATTTTCCATGGATATAACGCTATTGAAAGAATAGCATTTAATAGTGGAGAGGATCCTTCAAATTTAAGTTTTGAACAAATTAAATTTTTCGCTCAAGAAGTTGAGCATTTTACACCAGAATTAAAGTCAGCTATTGATGATGCAGCTAATCAACAAGCAATTGTAGACTTACTTTCTAATGAAAGCGGTCCTATTGATTTTACCGAGGCTGAGCTTTCAGCAAGAGGGCAAACAAGAGAAGACTATAATATGAGAGTTGGTCAATCTGAACTGCGTTCAGGTAGATTTTTTGCAAATATGTTGTTGCCATTGGATGATAATGGAACTGAGTTTTATTCTTTTGCTGGTATGAGTTACAGAAAAGGTAATGCTGCAGGATTTTATAGATTGCCTCATCAGTCTCGTTCTTATTCAGCAATTAACTTAAACGGATTCTTGCCAAATATTAATTCAGATATAAAAGATAAGTCTGTTGCAGTTGGTATTAGAGGACAATTAGGAGAATGGTCCACAGACTTTAGTAATACTTGGGGTAAGAATAGTTTTGACTTTACTGTTTCGGAGTCATTTAATGCCTCTCAAGGTAGAGCTTCTGATACAGAATTTAATTCAGGAGGATTTGCTTTTACTCAAAACACCACAAATTTAGATGTAAGTAGATATTTTGAAGATAAATTAGAAGGTGTAAACGTTGCCTTTGGTGCTGAATATAGATTAGAAAATTATGCTATTAACGCAGGTGAAGAGGCGTCATACACCAATTATGATTCTGAACCTGATTTCTTTGGAAGATCTTATCCTGGTGGAGCGCAAGTGTTCCCGGGCTTTAGACCAGATAATGAAAAAGATGAATCTAGAAACTCAGTTGCCGGTTATTTAGATGTTGAGGCAAATATTACTGAAGATTTATTAGTAACAGGTGCATTGCGATTTGAAAATTATAGTGATTTTGGATCAACTTTTAATTACAAGGTATCTTCTCGTTGGAAGTTAACTGATAACTTCAATTTGAGAGGAGCAGTAAGTACAGGTTTTAGAGCTCCATCTTTACATCAATTGTATTACAATGCTACTGCTACACAGTTTGATGATAATGGAGTGCCACAAGAAGTTGGTACGTTCTCAAACGATAGTAGAGTTGCAAAAGAATTAGGAATTCCTGAATTAAAAGAAGAAGAATCTTTTAGTACAAGTTTAGGGTTTACTGCAGTAATACCAAATGCAAATCTTAGAATCTCTGTAGATGGTTATTTTATTGCAATCGAAGATCGTGTAACTTTAACAGATACTTTTATAGCAACAACGCCAGAACTTGAAGAGGCGTTTGAAAGAGCAGGTGCAAGTAGAGCAGCTTTCTTTGCAAATGCAATTGATACAGAATCTAAGGGTATTGATATTGTAGTTAGTCATAAGGCTGAAGGAGATAATGTAAGTGTAAGAAATGATCTTGCAGCAACATTCTCTCAAACTAGACAGGTTGATGATATTCATGCATCGCAGATTTTAGCAGATGGTGATCAATTAGATAGATATTTCAGTGAATCTTCAAGAATTTATCTTGAAGAAGCAGTGCCAAGAACTAAAATTAACTTATCTCATTTAGTATCTTTTGATGAGTGGAATATTTTCTTACGTAATGTATACTTTGGAGAAGTAACGAGTACTACACAGCAAGTATTCAATCCTAAGATTATTACAGATTTGTCAGTTGGTTATAATTTCACGGATTATATGACTGCAACAGTTGGTGCTAATAATTTATTAGATGTATATCCAGATGAAAATTTCCCTGGAAATAATAGTAGTGGTCGCTTTGTATATTCTCGTAGAGCGCAACAGTTTGGAACTAATGGTAGATTCCTTTTTGCTAGATTAACATTTAATTTAAATTAAAATGAAAAAAAATAAGAATATGAAAAAATTAAGATTTATACCATTGTTCTTAATGGCGATTGCGTTAATCACAACGTCTTGTGCCATTGACGACGATGACCCAGTTGTTGGACGTGAAATAATTACTAAAACAGTAAGTTTGGTAGATACAGCACCTATAGTTGTTTCTCAAAGTGTAACTCCTTATAATTTACCGGTAACAACTGACACCGCTTTTGGTACAGATGCATTAGTTGAATATGATATGGGAGCCATTCAAGGATCTGGTATTATTGAAGCTAGTGATTCTCAAGGAGATTTAATGATAGATGTCTCTGAACCTGGCACCTACGAATTAAGTCTTACAAATGTTTCTGTTTTGAATAAACCAGATTATGTAGATGTAGTGATTGGTGATAATAATAAGGTTACAGTTGTTGTAGTACCTTATGAAATTCCTGGTGGTGATCCCAATGCATTACAAGTTTATATGACTTGGAATAATATGGATGTAAATGATTTAGATTTATGGGTTTTAGATGATGCTCTAACTACGGTGTTCGAAACGAGTCAATCTATTACTCCAGTAGAAGATATATCATTTTCTAATTCATATCCAGATGGTATGTATAGTATTCTGGTAAGAGATTGGGCATCAGCGGATGCAGAAGTTAATGTTACCATGGTAGTGATACATCCAGATGGTACTATAGAAGCGTTTTTGGATCATATTGATGCAGGTACAGACTTTAACTATTTTGTTAAATTTGATAAGGTTGGTAGTACATATACATTAACTCAAGTACCGGCTGAACCAATATAATTGCTAATACAAATTTTAAAGAAAACATATGAAAACTATAAATAATTTTAACTATATTTTTTTACTGGCATTGTTGGTTTTTGCTGTATCTTGTTCGGAAGATGATGAAGTTGCAGTAGCGCCTCTTTCTAGTAATATTCAAATGATTGTACAACCATTTGTTTCGAT
Organism: Urechidicola sp. KH5; assembly: GCF_054661455.1. Lineage (NCBI taxonomy): Bacteria > Pseudomonadati > Bacteroidota > Flavobacteriia > Flavobacteriales > Flavobacteriaceae > Urechidicola > Urechidicola sp. KH5. The sequence continues at coordinate 514,796 of NZ_BAAFSW010000003.1, read as the reverse complement.
TTCTGGCGATATTATAGGAGAAGAAGGAGAAAATACTGCCGTTTTTAACTTAGGTTTTAAATTAAATGAAGATGCAACTAGCTATTATGGTAGTGATATTATTATTCACTATGATGGTCAGGAGTATCTGATGCATGTTGAAGATGATGATGATGATTCGGATAATGATAATGAAGTCATTATTGGTGCAACTCCTATTGATTTTGTAATTGATCTTCCAGGAGATAATATTCCTTATAATGGTGCCACTATTGTAAGTGAAATAGAATTTGATTCTCGATATGAAATTGAGGTTGTAAATAGACCAAATGATTTGGTTGTTTTAAAACAAGGGGCTCTTGAAGTTAGTGCAACTGTATATGGCCAATTACCGCCAGTAACAGAAGGACAAATTAATTTTTTATTTGATTGGAATCCTAATGATGATGCAGGTAATGATTTAGATTTATTCTTGAGAAATTCACTGGGTATATCAGTTGATAGTTCATTATCGGTTTCCAATTATGAAGACGTTTCTTTAATGGATTCTGATCCAGATGATACGTATGAGATTTCTGCAGATCCTTGGTCTACTATTGGAGGGACTATTGATGGAATTTTGTTTGCTATGCATCCAGATGGTACATTAGAGGTTTTTGAAATGGATTTGACAGGTATTGCATCGCCAACACTTTTAGTAACAGTTGACAAAATGACTGATGCTGGAACGGGTGAAGTTACGTATACTGTAACTCAAGATTAATTTCAATTAGTTAAAAATATAAGCCCACCGATAGGTGGGCTTTTTCATTTATACATATATCTTTACCCTTAAATTAAATAATGAAGAATGTCTAAAAGAGTTATTATAGCTAGTACTTCAACGTTGCATCAACAGTCTTATTTAGAGTATTTATTACCAAAATTGGAACAACTATTTAAGGGTGTTAATGAATTGATTTTTGTGCCGTATGCGCGTCCTGGTGGGATTTCATATGATGACTATACAAAAGTTATTACAACGGCTTTTAAATCAATTAAAATTGATGTTAAGGGAATTCATGAATTTGATAACAGAAGAGAGGCTATAAAGAATGCTCAAGCTATTTTTGTCGGTGGCGGTAATTCATTTGAATTGGTAAATCAATTATATAGAACTGGGCTTTTAGAAGAAATTAAAAATGTTGTTGAAAGTGGAATTCCTTATTTAGGTACCAGTGCTGGATCTAATATCACAGGTTTAAGTATTAAGACTACTAATGACATGCCTATTGTTTATCCTCCTAGTTTTGATACCATGGGATTGATAAATTTTAATATAAATCCGCATTATTTAGATTCAGATCCAACTTCAACTCATATGGGAGAAACTCGAGAGATTAGAATTAAAGAGTTTCATAAATATAATGATGAGCCAGTATTAGGATTAAGGGAAGGTAGTTGGCTTGAGTTATTTGACGAAGAATTATTTTTAAGAGGTAATTTAACTGCCAGATTGTTTGAAAAAGATAAAGAACCGAGAGAGTTAAAAACAAATTCGGATATTAGTTTTATAAACGAATTAATTTAATATGAGAATTTGTTCGATTATTCGGGCCTCTTGTGTGTTTTTAAAAGTATGATCTATTTGCGCATAAAGTTCTTGAGCCTCATGCATGGAAACACGTTCGTTTTTTAATAAATCATGCAATATCATAATAGAAACAAACGAACTTTCATTTGTCTTAATATAAGTAATGGAATGTTCTAGCTGTCTAGTTTCTATGTTTTTGATAGCATTATTAATTTCTAAAATTTTGTCTGAATCATTTGCTAATCTAGCGCGTTGTATTTCTGGGAAGAATGCATCTATTTGAGCATTAATATGTCTAGATTCATTTTTATATTTGATTAGAGCATTGTTATAAAGATCATTATTAATGAGTACTTCTAGTGGGTTAAAATTATTTATAAAAACTTGAAGCGTATCTTTTGAGGCTATAAATACGTTTAAATCATTACTATTCCCTATCCCAAAGCGAGTAAAAGATGTATTAGGAAAATTAATAGAACTAAACTTACTATTTAGATTTATTGAGTCTATAACTTTTACATAAGGCACTAAACGGTAAAGATATATCCATTCATTGTTTAATATCTCAGAATGAATTTCTAAAGTACACAAATCGTCTTTTATTGATTTGTTCTTTTGAGGAGATTCGGTACAGCCTGTAAAGTCAAACAAAATGATGATAATCAAACATTTTATTTTAAGCCACCGCATACCCAATTTAATAGTTTATATATTCAACCACTTCTAATCCGTAACCTGTCATACCGACACGTCTACTCAAGGTTTTAGCATTTGTTAAGACACGTAATTTTGAAACTCCAATATCGTGCAATATTTGCGCACCAATACCATAATCTTTTTTATCCATTTGTTTTGGTTTGGCTTGTTCATCAGATTTAATTTTATTCAGATGCTTCATAAAGTTCATTTTTTGATTGTCTTGATTTATAAATACAATTACGCCGGCATCTTCAGTATTTATTTTATTAAAAATTCGTTTGAACTTTTCTTCTGAGTTTTGCGTTAATACGCCTAAAGCATTATTAATTAAGGTAGAGTTTACTTTAACCGTGACAGGGTCGTTAGGTTTCCAACTTCCTTTGGTTAATGCAATGTGAACTTGATTGTTGTTGGTTTGTCTATAAGCTCTTAATCTAAAATCACCAAAACGAGTTTTTGTTTGAAAGTCTTCAATTTTTTCGATTAACGAATCGTGTTGCATACGGTAAGCAACTAAATCTTCAATTGAAATTAATTTTAAATCAAATTTTTTGGCAACATTAACCAACTGAGGTAAACGAGCCATTGTTCCATCTTCATTTAATATTTCAACCAAAATTCCTGCCGGCTTAAACCCTGCTAGTCGTGCCAAATCAACTGCGGCTTCAGTATGGCCAGTTCTTCTTAAAACACCACCATTACGAGCCCTTAGAGGAAAAATATGACCAGGACGACCCAAATCGAATCCTTTGGTATTTGGATCTACTAGTGCTTGAATAGTTTTAGATCTATCGTGAGCAGAAATTCCTGTAGTACATCCATGACCGATTAAATCAACTGAAACTGTAAATTGTGTATGGTGCATAACAGTATTATTCTGTACCATCATTTCTAGATCAAGTTCTTTACGTCTATCTTCTGTTATAGGGGCACAAATTAAACCTCTACCATGTGTTGCCATAAAGTTGATCATTTCTGGAGTAACCATTTCTGCAGCGGCAATAAAATCCCCTTCATTTTCTCTATCTTCATCGTCAACAACAATTACGACTTCACCATTTTTAATTGCTGCAATAGCATCTTCAATCTTATTTAGTTGTATCCCTTTTTCTACTGCCGATTTCATATATCCTTTTTCTTTTTACTTAATTGTTTCGTTTTGGCGGCTATTCCACTTATAAAAGTCTTAAAGTTAAATATGCCTTTATCTCTTGCTGCTCTTCTTGTTAAAAGGATTCCAAAAGGTAATAAAATTAGCGTGGCTAACCAGCCACCCAGAGCTGCAGAAACTGCACTTTCCTCTGCTAAATTCTTACCTATTGTAGAGAGAACATGATAGATGACAAAAATAATAATTGCTAAAACCATAGGCAAACCGAAGCCTCCTTTTCTAATAATAGAACCAAGGGGAGCGCCAATAAAGAATAGCACCAAGCACGCCAATGCAAAAGCAAGTCTATAGTGGTATTCCATATCAAACAAATTTAGAAATTTCCTTTTCGACTTAAATTGAGTACGAGTTCTGCCTAAACTAGTAATTTCTCGATCAATATTGTTTATAGCATTTTCATAAACCAAAGCACGATCTCTTATTTCGAAATTCTCAAGAATTTCAGGATTCAATTTTTCACTATGCACACTATCTGTAGCTGGTTTTAATTCTTTAATTTGAGAGCCTCTAAGAATTGAAACGTTCCTACTAATAAGGTATTTATCATATTCAATTTTAGTAGTATCAGAATGTTGTTGTAATTGTTTTAAACTCAGCATTTGAGGGTGAGTTTTAAGTTTTGTATCCTCAATACCATCATTACCAAAAGCTGAAACATCTATGTTAATACTGTAGATATCAAATGTAGCTTTAGACCCAGGCATTTTAATTCTAGTAGCCTTTTTATCTTTTTTGGTGCTGTGTTCCTCAAAATAATTTCCGTCAAATAAATTAAAAGTGAGGTATTTACTGCCTTCTTCTGTAAATATTTCCCCTCGTTTAGCTGTAATTACCTTTATTTTTCCTTGATTATCGCTTATATCAGAAATTTGAACTTTATGAAGCAAATTCTGATTCTCCCCATATTTTTCTTCGAAATAAATAACATATCCCGGAATTGCTGTATTAAATGTACCCGGAATTAAGGCCAAAGCAGGTTGTTTCTTTTTTACATTAAGATACATGTTCTTTTGCTTAAGCGTAGCGTGTGGATAGACGTAGTTTAAAAATAAAAAGTTAATACTACTTAAAAGAAAGGCTAGTATAACTAATGGTAGCATAAATCTTCTAAGTGAGATACCAGCAGATTTCATTGCTGCAAACTCGTAGTTTTCAGATAAGTTACCAACAGCCATGATAGATGACAATAAAATACCAATTGGCATTGCCATAGGCACCACTGTTAATGCCAAATATCCTATGAACTTTAGCACAAAGCCCATATCTACACCTTTACCAGCAAGTTCATCAAAACCTCCCCAAAGTGCAACCATTATCAATACAAATAGTATGACAAAAAATGTAGCGAAAAAAGGTTTTAAAAAACTCTTTATGATATAAATATCAAGTTTTTTCAAGGCGTCTTATTTAGGTTCAGAAATACTATATCCTTTTTCTTCATATGCTGCTCTATCAAAAATAAAAGTTGCAGCGTCTAATGTTTGGTTGGTTTTAAATGTTGTTAAAGTGTAAGTAGTAACCGTATCATCCAATCCAGTTTCGATTACTCGATAAATATGATTTGTTTTTGTATCAATTCCAACCAATACATGTTTGAGTTCAGTTTCTTCACTAGTAGGTGTTAATTTAACAAACTGTAGTTTTTTACCAGTAATAGTTTGTTTAATGTCCATACTGTAGTTAAAACCTTTTTTATAAAAGGTCAACATTTTTGAAGGGGTTAGGGTAGATGCATCATCTTCATTATTTGGCTGCTTTATAACAACTTCTTCATCTTCATGAACCATTAAATACACTTTTGCACCATCAAACATTTGTTGAACTCCCATGTACTCAAAATTGTATAAATCACTTTTTAAAGTTACCTTTCCATTTGTAGATTGATGAATATCTGCAATTTCGTTATCTATTTTATGCTCAAACTCAATATAAATATTGTCGTATGATTTCGCTGTTTGTGCCACTTTATCTAGCAATGTTTTTGCGTCCTGCGAAAATCCTAAGGCAGTAATTAATAGTGCAATTAATACACTTGTTTTTTTCATCTTTTAATTTCTTTCGTTCTCTAATAATTCATTTAAGGCCATTTCGTCTGGAATCAGCACTTGGCGAGCCTTACTTCCTTCAAAAGGACCAACAATTCCAGCTGCTTCTAATTGATCGATAATTCTACCTGCTCTGTTGTATCCTAATTTGAGTTTTCTTTGCAATAAAGATGCCGAACCTTGTTGTGCATTAATAATTACTAAAGCAGCATCTTTAAACAAGCTATCTCTATCATTAATATCAATATCTAAACTTGCTCCAGCTTCTTCGCCAACATATTCTGGAAGCATATGGGCCTCAGGATATGCTCTTTGTGAACCAATAAAATCAGTTATTTTTTCTACTTCTGGCGTGTCTACAAATGCACATTGAATTCTCGTTAAGTCATTACCTCCTGAAAATAGCATATCTCCTTTACCTATTAGCTGATCAGCACCGCCACTGTCTAAAATTGTTCTTGAGTCTATTTTAGACGTTACTCTAAACGCTATCCTTGCAGGGAAGTTTGCTTTAATAATACCAGTAATAACATTAACAGAAGGTCTTTGCGTAGCAACTATTAAATGAATACCAATAGCTCTAGCTAATTGTGCTAATCGCGCAATAGGAGTTTCTACTTCTTTACCAGCTGTCATAATTAAATCCGCAAATTCATCTATAACTAAAACGATGTAGGGTAAATAGCGATGTCCGTTTTCAGGATTTAATTTACGTCCTTTAAATTTGGTGTTATATTCTTTAATATTACGAACCATAGCCGCCTTGAGTAAGTCATAACGGGCGTCCATTTCAATACATAAGGAGTTTAGAGTATTTACAACTTTAGTAGTGTCTGTTATAATGGCATCTTCAGCATCTGGTAATTTTGCTAGGTAGTGGCGCTCTATTTTATTGAATAATGTCAGCTCTACTTTCTTAGGGTCAACTAGAACAAACTTAACTTCGGCAGGATGTTTTTTATACAATAAAGATGTCAAAATAACATTCAAACCAACAGATTTACCTTGTCCTGTAGCACCGGCCATTAGAAGATGAGGCATTTTAGCCAAATCAACAACAAAAGATTCATTCGAAATTGTCTTACCAAAAGCTATTGGCAATTCCATCTGAGCACTTTGAAACTTTTTAGAAGCAATCATAGATTTCATTGAAACCATGGTTGCTTTATTATTTGGTACCTCAATACCTATAGTACCTTTTCCTGGAATAGGAGCAATAATTCTAATACCTAATGCAGAAAGTGAAAGTGCAATATCGTCTTCTAAATTCTTGATTTTCGAAATTCGAATACCAGCCTCTGGTATAATTTCATATAATGTAACAGTAGGTCCAACTGTAGCTTTAATTTTAGCAATCCCAATTTTGTAATTGCTAAGGGTTTGTACAATTCTATTTTTGTTGGCTTCAAGCTCTTCTTGATCTACTGCGATACTCTCGTTAAATTCGCGTAATAGATTTAACGTAGGGAATTTGAAATTACCCAACTCCAATGTAGGGTCAAATTCTCCAAAGTCTTTAACAAGTTTATCTGATAGGTTTTTAGACTCAGTTTCTTCTTCGGTAATAGTTTCTATGGCAATTTCAACATCATTTGATTCATTCTGAGTTTCATCAACTTCTGTTTTTAAATGGATATCTAGACTGAGGTCTTCTCCTGTTTCGTTATTAAGAGGCACCTCTTCCTTTCCTAAGTAATTTTTAATAGTTGGTTGTAAATTTTCTACCGATAGTTCAAAGTCAGATTTTTCTTTGTACTCCGTTTTATCTGAGGTGTCATCTATTTGCTTTTGTTCATTCGCTTGTTCAACTTCAATAGACTCAATAGTCTCATTTGAATTCAAATTCTCAACATCCTTTTTCTTTTTAGTAAAAAGACTTACTAAATGACTGCCGTTAAGTTTAAAACGAATAGCAAGATATGCTAGCATTGCAAAACTCAAAACTAAAGCAATTCCCGTCTTACCTAAAAACGGAATTAAATATTGGTTCAATTCATATCCGACAACTCCACTGAGTAATGAGTGAGCGTCTGCAAACAATCCAAAAAATAGAGCAAACCATGTCATACCTAATAAGCCCCATCCCCAAGATTTTCTCATTTTTATTAAACTAATCTGTAACAAAATATAGGCGCCCGTAAAGAAAATAAGAAAGGGTAGAATAAATCCTGCTGCACCAAAACCTTTGTAGATCAATGCTTCACTAATAACATGACCAAATTTTCCTAAAATATTATTTACTCTGGCGTTTGCATCTGTAAACTCAGAAAACTCACTTTGGTCTACCTGCCAGTTAAACATATAAGAAGTAAAGGCCATAAGCATAAAAACACCAAATGCCATCAAAAACAATCCGATAACCGTTTGGGTCTGTCTATTACTCAAAAAAGTTTTAATTTTTTGAAAAGGATTGGGTTTTGTAGCTATTGATTTGGTTGCTTTTTTCTTTCTTGCCATAGGGTGTTGGTGTATTTACAAAAGTAGCTAAATAACGTGTGATTTTTAGGTTTTAAAACGGAATTTTTGGTAGGTATATTATCAAGCCAATAATAATCGCAAATATAGCCGAAATCATAGGAATTCCGGCGGCAATATCTTTTATTTTGCCTACTTGTTTGTGGTAGTTTGGATGAATAAAATCACAGATATATTCAATAGCTGAATTCGTGTCTTCTGCGATCAATACCAATGCAATTGCAGTAATTTGAAACAACCATTCCATTGTAGATAATCCAATTATAAAACCAACAAAAGTCATAATTATTCCAATAGTGAGCTGTACCATAATACTGTGTTCAGTAGAAATTAATAACCACGCTCCTTTAGCGGCATAGCCAATACTTTTAATTCTACCTGAAACAAAAGATGACTTTTATTGATTCTTCATTTTTTTATAGCACCGCTAATGCGGCATTATAATTTGGTTCGTCAACAGTTTCTGCGACTTGTTCTGTGTACAGCACAGTTCCGTCTGAATCAATAACAATTATACTTCTAGAGTGCAATCCTTCTAACGGGCCTGTTGTAAAAGTCAATCCGTTGTCATTACCAAAATTACCTGAAATGAAATCTGATAGCATCACTACATTTTCAATGCCTTCAGCTCCACAAAATCTTCCTTGAGCAAATGGCAGGTCTTTAGAAATACACAAAACTTTCGTGTTTTCTAGACTTGATGCACTTTTATTAAATGTGCGCACAGATTGTGCACAAGTACCAGTATCTACACTTGGAAAAATATTTAGAACCAATTTTGAATCTGCAAAATCACTTAAGTTTTTTTTAGATAAGTCTCCAGCAACAAGGCTAAAGTCTTTTAATTTAGAGCCTACTTCGGGCAATGAACCTACCGTTTCGAATGCAGTTCCTTTTAATGTTACAGTTGCCATTTTATTTAAAATTTAGGTGAGTATCAAAAATAGCCAAAAAAAGAAAACTCTCGAATTTCTTCGAGAGTTTTATAGTTTGTTTATTAACAAAATTCTTATTGATCTATAGAACCTAATACCCGTTTCATAAACCCGTTCATTGCATCTTTTTTAGAAGTTCCTTTCTTTATTTCTTCATTTACTTCTAATGCACCGTACATATTTGAAATTAATTCTCCAATTACATCTAACTCTTCGTCTTTTAAAGAAGCAACTTCAGTTAAATCTTCTAAAACCTCAAGAGTTTCATGAATGTAATCTTCATCATTATTTTCAATAAAAGCAGTTAATTGTTTTATAATAGGTATTTTCATTATTGTTCTGTTTAATTATCAAGTAATTTCTTCTACCAAACTTTTTAAAACGTCAGCCTTATTTGTCTGCGTTTGATTTACTTTTTCTCCATTTTGAAAAATTGCAAATGTTGGTAAATTATCTACTGTTGCTAGTTTACGAGAATTAGGAAACTTTTCGGCATCTGCAATTACAAAAGTCATGTCTTGGTGCTCTGATGCCATACGCTTAAATTTAGGTTTCATAATACGACAATTTCCGCACCATCCAGCACTATATTGAACAACTACCTTTTGGTTGTCTGCAACAATTTGTTCTAAATTATCTTGGCTTAATTCTGTTAACATAACTCGTTTTTTTAAAGTTAAAATAATCTCACCCCGTATTTAAGGGGTAAGATTAAATAGTTATTTTTAATGAACCGCTAAATATTCTGCGGTACTCAATCTATTGGCGTTCATAGCTTCTTTTCCTTCTTCCCAGTTTGCAGGACAAACTTCACCTTTTTCTTGAACATGAGCATAGGCATCGATTAATCTTAGATACTCATTTACATTTCTACCTAATGGCATGTCATTTACACTTTCGTGGAATACTTTACCTTCTTCATCAATTAAATAAGTTGCTCTAAAAGTAACGTTTGAACCTTCAATTGAAATTGTGTCATACTCTTCATTATATGATTCGTTCTCAATATCTAAAATTCCTAAAATACTTGATAAATTACGTGTAGTATCTGCTAATAATGGGTAAGTAACACCTTCAATACCACCTTGATCTTTTGGAGTGTTTAACCATGCAAAGTGTACTTCGTTTGTATCGCAAGAAGCACCGATTACCAATGTGTTTCTTTTTTCAAACTCAGCTAAAGCAGCTTGAAATGCATGTAATTCAGTTGGACAAACAAAAGTGAAATCTTTTGGGTACCAGAATAATAATACTTTTTTCTTGTTGTTTACAGCTTCTTCTAATACGTTAATTCTTAAATCATCTCCCATTTCAGAGATGGCGTCTACAGTTACGTTTGGGAATTTTTTTCCTACTAATGCCATGTTTAAATATTTATAAAATTGATAATTAATTATTTATTTAACGAGTGCAAATCTAATTAATAATCTATCTTGTTTTACACTTACCAATTTTAATTTCTTATCAATTAATAAATGTTCTTTATAGTCGATATGTTGGTATAATTTATACTTATAATTCATAGATTCAAATCATGGTTATCTAAATTAATTTTACGGTAATAATCGTATTTTCGCACTGATAAAAAAATCTATTTGAACCTTTCTGCTTACACATCAGAATTTAAAACAAACCTTAAACTAGCATCTCCTGTGATGGCTGGAATGCTTGGGCATACCTTTGTAAGTTTTATAGACAATGCAATGGTAGGGCAGTTGGGTACCGCAGAGTTAGCTGCAGTTTCATTGGGTAACAGTTTTATTTTTGTAGCAATGTCTTTAGGTATAGGTTTTTCAACAGCCATAACTCCTTTGGTTGCTGAGGCAGATGGAGGTAATAATACGCTTAGAGCAAAGGCAACGTTTAAAAATGGTTTATTCTTGTGCAGTGTTATCGGAGTTTTGTTATTTATAGCAACTCTTTTGGCGAAACCTGTGATGTACCATATGGATCAACCTGATGAAGTAGTTGAGTTAGCAATTCCATATTTAGAATTGGTGGCGGCCTCACTTATTCCATTAGTTGTTTATCAGGGATTTAAACAATTTTCTGAGGGAATGTCTTTAACGAGATTTCCGATGTATGCGACTTTATTAGCGAACGTAATTAATGTGGTGTTAAACTATATTTTAATATTCGGTAAGCTGGGTATGCCACAATTGGGTATCGTTGGCGCTGCAATTGGTACTTTAATTTCACGGATAGTTATGCTTACTTACTTGTGGTGGATGCTTAGAGGGAAAGAAAAAACTAGGGCACTTGTTACAAACATCAAGTTTTGGATTTTAGATATAGAAATGGTAAAGAAGATTCTAAGTCTAGGTTTTCCGAGTGCCATGCAAATGTTTTTTGAGGTAAGTATATTTACTGCTGCTATTTGGTTGAGTGGAATTTTAGGGAAAAATCCGCAAGCGGCAAATCAGATTGCTTTAAACATGGCATCTATGACATTTATGGTGGCCATGGGACTAAGTGTTACAGCCATGATTAGAGTTGGTAACCAAAAAGGTTTATTAGATTATAAAGCTTTGAGAAGAATTGCTTTTTCGATTTTTTTCTTAACAACGATTTTAGAAGTGGCTTTTGCAATTTTCTTCTTTTTATTTCATGAATATTTACCGTATTTATATATAGATATAGAAGACCCAACGAATTATGTAGACAATGTTGAGGTTGTCGAAATTGCGGCTAAATTATTATTGGCTGCAGCCATTTTTCAAATTTCAGATGGACTACAAGTTGTTGCTCTTGGAGCATTAAGAGGGTTGCAAGACGTTCTAATACCGACTATTCTTACTTTTATAGCTTATTGGGGTGTAGGTTTTCCAACGAGTTACTATTTAGGCTTAAAAACGGATATGGGAAGTTTTGGAATATGGATTGGTTTATTAGCAGGCTTATCAGCTGCAGGAATATTGCTATTTTGGCGATTTAATTATTTGACTAAAAAATTAATTAGAATTAAACATGGAACTACCTAAATTTTTGTTAGGCGATAATTCAGATTATCAACAAGCCATTTTTGTTGTTCATACAGAATATCCTAGATTTATAATTAATCTAGTAGATGATGAAATTGAATGGTTAGAAATATTTAAAGAATCGGATGAAGAAATTCTAACAGGTGAAGTTGCTGGACTCATAGAAGAGGCGAGTGCCTTTTACGATAAAGAAATGGAGCAATATGAAAATGAATAGGGTGGTTTTTAACCACCCTATATATTAAATTACTTTCTTCCTCGGCTTCGGCCTTTTCCGCTATCCCGTTTTCTTCCAAATCCGGAAGCATTGATTTTGGCTTTTGCTCTGTTAGACTCTTTTGCTCGTCTATTTGATTTGTTTCTGTGCTTTCTGTCTCCGCCGCTGCCGTTGCGACCTCTTCGGCCACCGCGACTACCTTTTCTTTTTTCAGTAATTTCTACGCTAACACCACGCCCCTCAAAAACTACTTCATTTTTTAAGAATGCATCAACAGTTTCTTGAGTGAAATTTTTATCCAACTCAAAGAATGAGAAGGTGTCTAAAATATCGATATCTCCAATTTCAATATTTGGTGCAATTCTTTGATCGTTGATTAAGCCCATTAATCGAGATGGATTTAATCGATCTTTTCTACCAATATTGATAAAGAAGCGAGTCATGTTCTCATTGTTCGAATTTCTTCTTCTTTCAGATCCACCACCTGTTAAATCATTCAGATCCTTTGCGTTTTCGTAATAACTTAAGAAACTATTGAATTCGATAGAAACAAATCTTTGAATGAGCTCTTCACGAGATAAACCTTCTAATTTTTGCTCAATAGTAGGAATATAATCAGCAATTTCTGCTTCGTTAATTTCTATGTCATGAACTTTATCAATCAAACTAAAAAGTTGCTTTTCACAAATTTCTTTTCCAGTAGGTACTTGTTTTTGAACAAACTCTTTCTTGATCACTTTTTCGATTGCAGTAAGCTTTCTCTTTTCATTTGGATTTACAATAGCGATAGAGACTCCTTTGCTATTTGCTCTACCAGTTCTTCCGCTTCGGTGTGTATATGGCTCTATTTGATCTGGTAGTTTGTAATTTATAACATGTGTAAGATTGTTTACATCCAAGCCACGAGCTGCTACATCGGTTGCAACTAAAAGTTGTAAGTTCTTTTTTCTGAACTTTTGCATAACGGTATCTCGTTGTGCCTGTGATAAGTCACCATGAAGCGCGTCTGCATTATAACCATCTTCAATTAGCTTATCTGCAATATCTTTTGTTTCTCTTCGTGTTCTACAAAATATGATACCATAAATATCCGGATGCATGTCTGCAATGCGCTTTAAAGCCGGATATCTGTTTCTATCCATTACCATATAAAACTCATGTGATACATTGTCTGATCCTGTATTTTTTTGACCCGCCTCTAATTGTGTTGGGTCATGCATATAGTTGCGAGCTATTCTATCAACTTCTTTAGGGAATGTTGCAGAGAATAATAATGTTTGCTTTGTGTCTGGTGTGACCTCTAAAACTTGATCTAGCTCATCTTTAAAGCCCATATTCAACATTTCATCAGCTTCGTCTAAAACCAACCATTGTACATTATGCAGTTTTAAACTACCTCTTTTAATAAGGTCAACCGTTCTGCCAGGAGTACCAACAACAATTTGAGCACCTCTTTTTAATTTTCTAATTTGCTCTTCAATTGCAGCACCTCCATATACGGTTGCTACGCGCACATTTCTCATGTACTTGGAGAAATCTCTGATGTTATCCGCAATTTGAATTGCTAATTCCCTAGTAGGAGATAAGATGATTGCCTGAACAGTTTCATCATTAGCATCAACTTGGTGTAAAATAGGTAAGCTAAACGCAGCTGTTTTGCCTGTACCTGTTTGAGCAAATGCTTTTAAATCTTGTTTAGATTCAATTACTTGTGGAATTGCTTTTTCCTGAATTTCCGTTGGATTTTCGTATCCTAATTCAGTAAGGGCTTCTGTAATTGTTGGGAGTAGCCCTAAACTTTCAAATGTTACCATGGTCTGTATTTAGTGATTTACAGACGCGCCCGCACCCACAAATCTTATTAAGGGCGCAAAAGTACAGCTAAATAACGGATTAAGCATTGTTATTTTAGATTATTATTTGTTACTGAAAATTAAAGGGTTAGAAGCGAGTCTTAATTTTTAATTAAAACTGTAAGCTGACGCTCTAAGTATGGAGATGATAAGTAGGTAAAACTATTTGTTACTTTACCATTTCTATCAATTAAAATGGTTCTTGGTTCTAAACTTTTTACAAAACCATGTGCACTACTATCTTCTGTCAAAAAATACTGATGCTTTAAGGTATTGTTTAGTTTAAGATTAGAAAACTCTGTTGGCTCCAAATTAATACCAACAAACATTAGGTCTGGATATTTCTTCTCAAGATATTTAACACGTTTAATCAACATGTCTGGACTAATCAACTCAGGAGACCAGAAATAAATGACGGTATTTTTGTTTTTTACAACTTTATTAATTCTTAATGTATTATTGTTTACATCAATAATTTCAAAATTGTCTAAACTTTTGTTATGCACTATTTTTTCGCAATCTTCTGCAAGAGCATTGATTTGCTCTTTCATTTTATTATTTGAACATAATGCATTAAAAGTTTCTAGTACTTCAATGTCAATGCTGCAAGCACCGGGTTTATTCCTAAAATTACCATAAACAACTTGACGCAGTAATGTGTTTTTAAAGCGTTCAACTTCAATATGTTTATCGATAGTGTTTAGAATGGCAACTGAGGTATTTTCATGCTTATCTTTATCACTTCTTGCTAAAGCATGAATATAAATGTTGATATAACTATAATATGGAGCAAAATCTATTAATTGCTCATTATTCATATCAATTCCTTGTCTAAAATCGTAATAAGTAGCAGACAATTCTGGATAATCTTCTAATTGAAATCTACTTTTGTGGATGTAGGGATAGCTCTCAAGTAGTTTATACATTGGATAATTTATAGCAACTTGAGCTAGTTCATCAAATTCTTCAGAAACTTCTGTGCCTGATTCTAACATTTGTTGGTATAAGAAGTTGTTTAAAGAAATATTGGATTGAATCTTTTCTTCAAATCTAAATGGAACTTGATTGTAATACGGACTAATTTCGTGTTCTTCTTTTTCGTTTTGAAGATACAAGCCTATCAAAAAATTATTCTTCTGAGCTCCTTTACCTGAGAAAACTAACGACTCGTCAAAATCCCAAGTATTTAAATGAATTAATATACTGTCTCTTGGCTCAAAATAAACATATTGATATTCTAAACCATGATTGAACATATATAATCCGTGGGTATGTGTATCTAGCTGAGTGATGAAGTTATTTTCATTATCTAAGTACATAGTATCAATAACTACATCATTTTTAGATAAAGTAATAAAGGAGTTTTTTGGATTTTTAATATGACCGCCAAAATAGGTTGCTGAGTGACCTTCTTGTGCCGTTGAGCATGAGGCTAATATCAACATAAAAACACCGAAATATAAGAGTTGTTTTATCTTCATATAGGGACTAACTAAAATAGTCTATTTACAATTACAAAAATACAAACGCCCTTTGCATTCGCTGTTAAACACATGTTAAAAGTAAAACGGATTTTATCGACTTTTTTAACATGTTGTAATAAAGTAATTCAGGTTGTTAAGAAGTATTCGAGTTGATGGTTTAGTCCATAAAATTTGTTACTTTTGCGCCACATTTAAAAATTTGTAATATCCTATGCTTTCAGTATCCAATCTATCAGTGCAATTTGGCAAGCGTATATTATTTGATGAAGTAAACACCAAATTTGTTCAAGGTAATTGTTACGGAATTATTGGTGCCAACGGTGCTGGTAAAT
Source organism: Urechidicola sp. KH5 (assembly GCF_054661455.1). Classification (NCBI taxonomy): domain Bacteria; kingdom Pseudomonadati; phylum Bacteroidota; class Flavobacteriia; order Flavobacteriales; family Flavobacteriaceae; genus Urechidicola; species Urechidicola sp. KH5. Next base: position 499,052 of record NZ_BAAFSW010000003.1, on the reverse strand, counting down.
CTACATTTTTAAAAATACTTTCTAGTGAAATGGAGCCAACTTCGGGTCAAGTGTATCTTGAACCAGGTAAACGTATGTCTGTTCTATCACAGAATCACTTTGCATACGATGAATTTCCTGTTTTAGAAACTGTAATGATGGGTAATAAACCATTGTTTGATTTAAAGAAAGAAATGGATGCTATTTATGCAAAGCCAGATTTTTCTGATGCTGATGGTATACGTGCAGGTGAATTGGGAGAGCAATTTGAAGAAATGGGTGGTTGGACTGCAGAGAGTGATGCTGCAACTTTATTATCTTCTTTAGGAATAAAGGATGAGCAGCATTATACATTAATGGCCGACTTAGATGGTAAATCTAAAGTACGAGTTTTATTAGCGCAAGCCTTGTTTGGTAATCCTGACGTATTAATTATGGATGAGCCTACCAATGATTTGGATTTTGAAACAATTGGTTGGTTAGAACATTTCTTAGCAAATTACGATAATACGGTAATTGTAGTATCGCACGATAGGCATTTTTTAGATGCCGTTTGTACGCATATTTCTGATATAGATTTTGGAAAAATTAATCATTACAGTGGAAATTATACTTTCTGGTATGAGAGTAGTCAATTAGCTGCAAAACAACGTGCACAACAAAACAAGAAAGCAGAAGATAAAAAGAAAGAATTAGAAGAATTTATTCGTCGTTTCTCTGCCAATGTTGCTAAGTCTAAGCAGGCGACAAGTAGAAAGAAAATGATTGAAAAATTAAATGTTGAAGATATCAAGCCATCAAGTAGAAGGTATCCTGCAATTATTTTCGAACAAGAGCGTGAGGCTGGTGATCAAATTTTGAATGTTGAAAATTTAAGCAAATCGGTAGAAGGAGAAGTATTGTTTAAAGAAATTCATTTTAACTTAAATAGAGGAGATAAAGTAGCTTTCATTTCTAAAAATTCAAAAGCGGTCAGTACGTTTTATGAGATTTTAAATAACAGGTTAGATCCAGATACAGGTAAATTTGCTTGGGGTGTAACAACTACTCAATCTTATTTACCAGTTGAAAACTCAGAGTATTTTCAAGATGCTTCTTTGAATTTAGTTGATTGGTTAAGACAATATGCTCAAACAGAAGAAGAACGTGAAGAAGTATTTTTAAGAGGCTTTTTAGGTAAGATGATTTTTAGTGGAGAAGAAGCCTTAAAGAAATGTAATGTGTTGAGTGGTGGTGAAAAAGTGCGTTGTATGTTGTCTAAAATGATGATGACTAGAGCTAATGTGGTAATGTTAGATGAGCCAACTAACCACTTAGATCTAGAATCTATTCAAGCATTTAACAATGGTCTGAAAAACTTTAAAGGAACTGTGTTGTTCTCAACTCATGATCACGAGTTTGCACAAACGGTGGCAAATAGAATTATAGAATTAACTCCAAATGGGATTATTGATAAGTTAAGTACGTTTGACGAATACTTAGATGATTCAAAGGTTAAGGAGCTAAGACAAAAGATGTATTTATAAAGAAAAAGGGAAGTTTTACTTCCCTTTTTTTATTCTTTTTTATTTTCTCTGTTCTTGCCTTCTTTCCGTAAGCGCTGTAAAATACGTCTATTAAAATCAGCTTCAGCTATATGTAGTTTAAGAATTTTTTTAGGAGAAAGAATACCTGTCAAACTTATGTAAAAGTGTTCTTTCTCTTTTTGAATTTTGGTATCGATACTTATAAAATTGTCAATTATTGCAGCTGCCTCTTCATCGGATAAGGCATCAACACCTCCTTTATCTTTAATGCGTTTAAAACTAGATCGACCTTGCTCTTTCCGATATTTTAACATATTATCTTGATGTGCATTATAGAGTGGCCAAAATTTTTCTGCTTCTTCAGAACTTAAATCCAATTCTTGCGTAATATGCGCAATCTTGAGCCCTTTTAATTGTTCTTCACGACCTTTAGGCCCTTGAGCAAATAGCTGAGTTGTAATAAAAATACTCGCTACTAATATGAAGGTAAATTTTTTCATACTTTTTTATTTTAGTTGGTTAATATCAATGATTCAATATCAATATTGTCTAAGTAATTTAGATAATCATCTTCAGAGTAATCTGAGAACAAATCTATAGTTTCTATTTCGTCTTCTAAATAAACTGCGGCAATATCCTCGCTACTAACATCAATACTACCATCATCAATCCAAGATTCTATTTGAGCAGCATCTAAAGATGCAAATACATCTTGATTAGATGGTTGATTGAACACAGTTAGCATCAATAATAATGTAATAGAGGCTGCGACCAATATTGGAGCTACTTTCTTAATAATAATTTGCCTAAACGAAATAACTTTTACTTGTTGTTCACTGTTTATTTTAGCAAAAACATTGTCTTCTATCGTATTAAAATACCCTTCAGGAATCTCAAAATGGGGTTTATGAATGATTTGGAGAATATTAGATTCAATTGAATCGAAATAGTTTTTTGGGGTCTCAAATCCAGTGCCAACACTTCTGTATTTAAAAAGGGTAGGAGCTTCTTTTTCTAGAGAAAAACTATCATTATTTAAGTTATTTGCTGCCATATTATTGGGCTGTTATAATCTTTTCAATTTTTTTTACTGCATGAAAATACGATGCTTTTAAGGCACCAACACTAGTATCTAGTATTTCAGACATATCTGTGTATTTCATATTGTCGAAGTATTTCATATTGAAGACTAACTGTTGTTTTTCTGGTAATGTGGCAATTGCCTTTTGTAAAACTTGCTGAATTTCATCTCCACTAAACAAGGCATCTTCTTGCAGTGTGGCAACTAAATTTTGCTTGTACTCAGAAATATCAATTGTCTGTTGCTTTGCGCGTTTATTAATGAAGGTAATCGACTCATTAGTCGCAATGCGATACATCCATGAATAAATCTTGCTATCCTCTTTAAAATTATGAATACTTCTATACACCTTAACAAACGTATTTTGGAGCACATCATCAGCATCATCATGTGATACGACTATTTTTCTGATATGCCAATACAACCGCTCTTTATACAACTCCATTAATTGCCTAAATGCAATATCTTGGGTTTGCTTATTTTTTAATTGAGCGATTAGTTGTTTTTCGTTTGTCACCTAGGGTATTTTGAATTAAGACCATTAAAAATACAAAAGGTTTAAAAGTAAATGGATTTAAGATGTAGGTTTTTTAAATTTTCTTCTTGAATAACCAAATAAGCGTTCATCTTTAATGATTTCTGAAATTCCTTCTGGTAACATTTTCTCCCAACCTTCTTCACCTTCATGAATCATTTTAAGAACTTTTCTAGAGAATACATTTAAGATGTCTGGATTATAGTTTTCAATATCAATTACTTTACCATTGTATTTAAAGAATTTGTACAATTCTTTCATACGAGGATGCACTTTTAAGTTCTCACTAGTAATCAATTCATCTTTTTCACCATCTTTTAATGGGTATAAGTAGATTTTTAAATCTTTAAAGAACAATTTACCAAAGGCCTCTAAAATTCCACCACTCAGATTACGGTAATATTTTTCGTCAAAAATTTGAACAAGATTGAATACTCCCATTGCCAAACCTAATCGTTCTTTTGTAAATTCAGCATAGTATTCAACTAGTTTGTAATATTCAGAGAAATCGGTTATCATAACATTCTGGCCTAAAGAGCAAAGTAATTCTGCACGGTCTAAGAAGTCTCGTTCATTTATTTCTCCTTCTGCGGAAAGATTAGATAATGTTATTTCAAAAATGATTTTGGCATTATCTTTATCAACCTTTTTTTCAGCAAAGAAAAGTTCTGTAGCACGCTCGAAAATATCCATGTTTACTTTAGTTACAGGTCTAAAGCTTCCTCTTAAGGTCAATATGTTTTTCTTATACAGTTGTTGTGCAGGTAATAAGTTATTGCCATCTGGACCAAACATTACGGCATTTGTCATACCGTTTTTAACTAACTGTAAACTCATTAAACGATTATCTACATAGGCAAATCGAGCTCCAGAGAAATTAATCATGTCTATTTCAATCTGATCTTTATCTAAATTATCATATAAAGATTTTAATAGATCTTTAGGATTATCGTTTAAATAGAAACAACCGTAAATTAAATTAACACCAAGCGTACCCAGTGTTTCTTGCTGTAATTTTGCATCATTTTCTTTAAATCGAACATGCATGATAATTTCGTTATATCCTTCAAGAGGATTCAATTGAAATTTCATACCAATCCAACCATGACCTTTAAATTTCTTTGCAAAGTCAATAGTTGTAACCGTATTGGCGTATGAGAAGAATAATTTTTCAGGGTGTTTTGCTCTACTTAATCGATCTTCTATTAAATGAATCTCGTGCGTAAGCATTTTCTTTAATCGTGATTCGGTAACGTAACGTCCATCATCTTCTAAACCGTATATAGCATCAGAGAAATCTTTATCATAGGCACTCATAGCTTTTGCAATGGTGCCAGAAGCCCCGCCAGCTCTAAAAAAGTTTCTCACGGTTTCTTGTCCTGCACCAATTTCAGCAAAAGTTCCATAAATATTTTTGTTGAGGTTAATGCGTAATGCTTTTCTTTTAACAGAAGGGACGCTTGCAATTTTAAGGTCGCCTGAAATCACTGATGTCATAGCTGAAATATTCTTTACAATTACGTAACAAAAATACGAATTTCGGTTTTTCAAATCACATTTTAAAAGTTAAATTTGTAGAAAATAGAACACTTGAAATTAACTTTTTTAGGCACAGGTACTTCTCAAGGAATACCTGTCATTAATAGCGATCATCCGGTTTGTCACTCAACAGATAATAGAGATAAGAGACTTAGAGTTTCCATTTTGGTTGAGTGGGATGACGTGGCTTTTGTTGTAGACTGTGGTCCTGATTTTAGGTATCAAATGCTACGGGCAAATGTGCATTCTATAAATGGTATTCTATTTACTCATGAGCATGCAGACCATGTAGCCGGAATAGATGATATAAGGCCTTTTTGTTTTCAAATAGGTGCTGTGCCAGTATTTGGATTGCCTAGAGTTTTAGAAACTCTTGCTCTAAGGTTTGACTATATTTTCTCGAATGAAAATAAATATCCTGGTGCTCCAAGTGTGGCTCAGAACCCAATTGGATATAAATCATTTGAATTGCACGGAGTTACAATTACGCCAATTAAAGTGATACATGGTGATTTAGAAATTCTAGGTTATCGATTTGATCAATTAGCCTATTTAACAGATGTAAAAATAATTCCAGAAACTGAAATTGAAAAACTACAAGGATTAGAAATTTTGGTTATAAGCGCATTGAGAAAAGAGCCGCACTATACTCATATAACTTTAGATGAAGCCTTGAGTTTGATTGAAAAAATTCAGCCCAAGCGTGCGTATTTAACGCATATTAGCCATAAGATGGGATTTCACGCAGATGTGGAAAAAGAACTACCAGAAAATGTGTTTTTGGCATACGATGAACTGGAAGTGAAGGTTTAAATTCTCGCTTCTATCCAAGCTTTAAAATCATAAAAGTTCTGCGGAGCAACACCATGTCCTACCATATATTCTTTATAGGTGTGTGGAATGTTTAATTCTTTTAAAAGGGGAGGAGTATTCTGAGCCCATTCAACGGGAATCACTTGATCTACACTACCATGTGATGCGAAAATATCTAAATTACTATAATTAAGCTCATTTAGATTTGGAGGAAGTAAATCGTAATTAACATAACCGCTTAAAGCAACAACATGTTGCGCTTTTTCTGGATTGTTCAATACCAATCCATAACTCAAAATAGCACCTTGGCTAAAGCCAATTAAAAAAGTGTTTTGAGGATCTGTATTGTAAGCTACATGTATTTCATCTATAAAAGTCTTTATTAACTCAATAGATTCTTTAGCCTCATCGGTATCAGAAAATTTACCATTGTTCAAGTCGAAATTAATAGTATACCAAGCATAACCACCCATTTCATGTGATAAAGGTGCTCTTGCGCTCACAACAATTAATTCATCGGGTAATTCTGAAGCAAAAGAGAATAAATCTTGCTCGTTACTGCCATAGCCGTGTAATAATAATGCTAATGGAGGCTTAGAAGAAGTTTGTTTCTTAGGTTGTCTGACTAAATGAATTAGCGATAAATTTTCTTGCATATTAAATGTTTCTAAACCATTGTTGAAACTGTTCTCCCAATAGTGGAATTGGTTTTTCTTCTCCTTTAATTGCGGATAGTAATCCGATTAACCAAAGAACAAACCAGCCAAGAAATAATATAGAACCTCCAATGCCCCAAGCAAATTTGGTAATAAAACTTATAACCAATAAGAGTAGTGCTAAACCAATAGATTGTCTAATATGAAAAGCGGCGTAACTGTTATAATTATTGTTGTTCATTAGGAAAGCAATTAACAAACCAATCCACCAGAAATAACTGATTATTGCCTTTGTTCTTCCTTGCTGTACGTTGTAATCCATAATTACTGGTTTAAAACAATTTGATTATTTGCAATTATACCGTAAGCTTTTCCTTTTGTTGGTTGGCCTAGGTATGCTGAGTTTTTAGAAGTTGATAGGATTTGATTCTCAGTGAATTTATCTTCTCCCTCTGCCGTGAATAAGCTTAATTTAGCTTCTAAACCTTCTGAAACAGAAACAGGTTTTAAATTAAAACGCTCTCGTGGCTTCCTAGTAATTGTTTCAATAAAATCTTCAACAGATAACACAGTGTTTAAACTGCCTATAAGCGACTCTAAACCTAGACTTCCAAATTTAGCAGCACTATATGCTACTTTTTTATGTTCAACATCCATAGGGTTATGATCGGATGTAATAATATCTATGGTGCCATCTTTTACGCCAGCTATCAAAGCATATATATCTTCTTTTGTTCTTAAAGGTGGCGTCACCTTTGTATTCGCGTTAAAGCCATGAAGCATCTCATCAGTAATTGTTAAATGATTTGCACTGACACTGCAAGAAATATCTAGGCCTTTATTTTTAGCTTCTTTAATTAATTCAACAGATTTTTTGGTTGAAATAGTTGGAATATGAAGTTTACCTCCGGCATATTCAAGTAAGAATATATCTCTCGCAACTTGCATAGTCTCGGCTAGGGCAGGAATTCCTTTTAAACCTAATACAGTACTGTTTACACCTTCGTTTGCTAAACCTTCTCTTGCGATACTGCTGTCTTGAGGGAAGCTTTGTACTAATCCATCAAAATTTTGAGTGTACTGTAATGCAATTTTTAAAAGGTTGGCATTGCTTATTGGTTTTTTATAATCTCCAAAAGCAATTGCGCCAAACTGTTTCATATCGTATAATTCTGCTAAATCATACCCGTCAGATTTTACTGTTAAGCATCCAATAGGATGTAAATTTGTTGCATATCCGCTAGCTTTATTTATAAGAAACTGAACTGCTGTAAGATTGTCTGTAGCTGGTTTTGTGTTACCATTAACTGCAACATCTGTAAATCCACTTTTAGCTGCAACAGTCAATCCATTAGCAATTGTTTCGCGTTCTTCGTAACCGGGTTCGCCAAAACTCACACTCGTGTCAAACCAACCAGCAGACACCATTAAATTGGGTAAATTGATTTCTGAATAGTTATTTGGGTTTTTGATGGAGTCGGCAATTTTCGCAATAATGCCATTTTCAATTAAGATGTCTTGTTTTTTAAGATGATATTGACTCAATTTGTCAACTATTGTGGCAGATTTAATCAGCGCGTTCATACTTTAAAAAATTTAAGGATGCACATTTCCAGCAACAAAAATAATACAGCTAAGCTCAAAAACAATTTAAATAATGTTTTAATTTCAAATTGATCTGAAATTTCTAATGCCAAATCTTCATAATTGTCGAAAATGATTATTTTATTTTTGTTTGCGAAAAGTTGGTTTAAATCAGTAGTTGTTAATCTACTTTCTTTTCTGTCGTAATTATAAGCCACTGTTTTAATAGTGGTGTTGTTGTGTGTAATTTGATAATAATCTGCTTCATCTGGTAATGATGTTGTGGTTATGTTTACTGTTTTACCATTGTGGTTTTGCAATGGTATAAATCTTTTGTTATCATTACTGAATTCTAGTATTTCATCTTTGTTTAAGGTGTGATCTAAAGCAATTTCATTTTCATGATTGATAACATAATACAACTGTGGAAAAGGAGCATTTTTTACCGCAAAATTATAGAATAGAGGTACGATTAACGGACTATTTTTAAAATTAGAATTACCTTCTGAAATGGGAGAGCTAAATAAGTAGAGGTTACCAATAGAAGAGTTTAACTCACTTATAAATGGTAGTCTATTGTCAAAACTTAAAATTGATGATGCATTCTTTAATCTGGTATTAAAAAAACCATTAACTAAAGGTGCTTCAAAGTTTGAGACTCTTTTTTCAAAAACATTATCAAATAAGGGGTGGTCATAATAAATGATACTTATGGGTTGCTCGATTTGATTGAAGGAATCAATTTTATTAGAAGAAGATAAATTTAATAATTGGTTATAAGAATTTAGATTTCCATTTATAGCAGGAATCATAACAATTGTTCCTCCTTGCTTAAAATAATCTTCTAACAATGAAATTAGCCTTGGTTCTAAAGACTCGATTTCATTTAAAATTATTAGGCTTTGTTTGCTGATAAAAACGGGGTCTAAATTGTCGTTTTCTTGTGACGTAAAATTGAACTCATTTGAGGTGAAAATACGACTTAAAAAAGAGGAGTTTTTTCCAAGTGAAAGTACGTTTAATTTTGGTGTTTCTTCTATTGAGAATAGAAGGGTGTTATCAAACAAAAGTGTATTGTCATCAATTTCAATTTTTCCATTTACTTTATTTTTTGATGGAAAAGAAAACTGTTTTGAAACTGTAGTTTTATCTGAAAAATCTGCACTTGATTTTGCAACTAGAGTATCGTTTAAAATTAGTGATACAGGTACAGATATATTATTTTTTAGTTGGGAATTTAATTGTACATTTATTGTGATTTCTGAGTTTGTTTTAGCAGCAACATAAACAGAATCAATCCAAATATTGTTGATATTATTTCTTGTGCTGTTTATTAAGGAAATTGAAGGGTTTACATTTGTAACGTTTTGTTTTTTTATTTTTTCAAAACCTTGAAAATCAGAAACTAAAATAGTTTTATATAAAGTATTGGTTTTTTCTTTTAACACCTCATTTATCTGAAGAAAAACTGTTTCGAAGTCTGTATTTTTTGGACTGAATTCTAGGTTAATAAGTCTTTCTTTTAAAGTTTCTGGAGGTAAATTATAGGCTATTTCGTCATTGGTAATTAAAGTTGTATTTTGATTTAAATTGACATTGTCTAAGAAGCCTGAAATTTCATTTTTTAATCGTTCACTTCCATTTTCAAGAGTTGCCATACTCAAAGAATTATCTACATATAAAATCAATTCTTTCGATTGATTTTTTGTTGCGTTTGAAAAATATGGCTGAGCGAATGCTAAAATAATTGAAGAAAATAAACCTAGTCTGCAAAGAAGAATTAACCACTTTTTAAGCTGCGAACTTTTTCTAGTTTTTACCTGTATTTTTTTTAGTAAATCTACATTGGTAAAAGGAACTTTTTTGAAGCGTTGCAATTGAAATAAATGGATGATAATTGGAATAATTAAAAGCCATAAAAAGTTTAAAATTTCAGGGTATATAAATTGCATTGTTTTGGTGCTTCAAAAGTATAGCTATAATACAAAATAGTTTTTGAATATACCCAAGGCGTATTGACTTGCAACATTTTTCATAAAACGAGCAAAATCTATATGAGCATTGTCATTCGCCTTGTCTGATATAATGCGAATAATGTTAAATGGAACGTTATATTCAAAACAAACTTGAGCTACACTAGCTCCTTCCATTTCTACACAGCATACATCTGGTAACTCGTTATTCAATTGAGCTATTTTCTCTAAACTCGAAACAAATAAATCGCCACTGGCTATTGCTTCTGTGTATACTTTGGGCGCAACAATATTAAATTCCTTAGCTTCACTTTCCGAAACAAACTCATTAAATGCTTTCGATAATTTTAAGGCAGAATCCATGAAAGATGAGGGGTTGACTGTACCGAAATATTTTTCTTTTAAAATAGGTACTTCAAACTTCTGGTAAAACGGTCTAGCGTCTAAATCATGTTGATATAGTTTCGTACCAATAATAACATCACCAATATTCAAATGAGGTTTAATAGCCCCTGCAACACCGGTAAAAATAATTTCAGATGGACTGTAATCATTAATTAATTGCGTAGTGGTTGCCGCCGCAGCAACTTTGCCCCATCTAGAAAATACAAGCACCACTTTTTTGCCAAATAGACTACCTTGATAATAGGTCCGCATGCCTTTAGTAGTTTCTTTAGTGTTTTTCAGTTGCTCCAATAAAGCCTGCATTTCTTCTTGCATGGCACTAATTATGGCTATCATCGCTTTATTTAAATGATTTTAGGATCTTATTATATTTCCGTCTCTCATCTCAAGAGTTCTGTCAGCCATTGCCGCCAACTCCTTATTATGGGTAACAATCACAAATGTTTGTCCGAATTCGTCTCGGAGTTTAAAAAATAATTCATGTAAATTTTGCGATGATTCAGAATCAAGATTACCACTCGGTTCATCAGCAAATATTACTCTTGGATTATTTATTAACGCACGAGCAACGGCAACTCTTTGTTGTTCTCCTCCAGAAAGTTCGCTTGGTTTGTGATGGGCTCTCTTTTCAAGTCCTAAAAAACCAAGAAGACGCAGGGCTTCTGTTTCTGCCGATTCTTGAGAGCTACCACCTATGTAGGCTGGAATACAAATATTTTCAATTGCAGTAAATTCAGGTAGCAGTTGGTGAAATTGAAAAATAAAACCAATGTTTTTATTTCTAAATTTTGAAAGCTTTTTGTCTGAAAGTTTCAAAATATTTTTTTCATCAATGGTCACTTTAGTCTCTGCACTTTTGTTGGGTTGATCTAAAGTGCCTAGAATTTGTAATAATGTTGTTTTACCAGCTCCTGAAGGGCCAACAATGGCGACTATTTCACCTTTTTTAATGTGCAAATCAACGCCTTTCAGTACTTCTACAGTGCCATAAGACTTGTGAATATTTGTGGCTTTAATCATAGCTCAAACATACAAAATTTGGTTAAGAATTTTTCTTCTTAAACCAGTACTTCATGTTATTGTAGTCTATAAAGTAAATCATTCGAAGTGAAAGGTTGTGTCCGATTGGTTGTTCGAAAAGATTCGATAGGTTTTCTCCAAAATCTAACTGCGACTGATCGTCGGCATTAAAAATTCGATTTCTATACAGCAGAGTTAATTGACTTCCAGGGGCAAACTCCCAAGCATAACTAAAGTCTATGTTCCAAACATTATAGTTAATATCATGACTTTCGTTGTACGGATGTTCTGTTAAATCACCGTTTTCATCTAAGGCATAAAACTGATGGCTATAAGCAACAGGAGACCAATAGTGTCTAAAAGTGAGATTTAATGAAGATTTTGTGTTGAAGTTGAAACGCCCTGATAAATTGTTCGTTAAACTTCTACGATCTCTAATTCCAAATATTATGGTGTCGTCGTCTAACTGATTTACATAGCCTTGCTCGTTATTTGCATTAAATAATTCGACTTCATATATCATTATAAATCGATCGCTGAAACGATAGCGAGGCTCTGCAGTTATTTCGTAATAATCAGTATCTTGTTTTGGCTGCATACCGTAAAATCCACGTACATCAATAGCAAACTTTTTGTTGTAATTGGTAGATAACCAGGCATTAAAATTGGTTCTAGGTGCTTGTTTTACATATCTGTCAAAAACTCTAGGTTCATAATAATCGTATTGCGTACCTATGTTTCCGTTAATATTTCCGCCAAAGGCCATTTGGTTATGTAATTGACCAAAGAAGCCTATAAAAGAATCATTACCCATGTACGCCCCGTTGCTGAATCGATAATTTAATTCTGTAAAATAATTAATACGCAATCGCATGAAGGTATCGGTCTGTTCAAAGGTTCTATAGACTCCATTTGAGTAGATTTTTTGATAGTCAACAAAGAAATTAAAACCTAAATCATTAATGTCAAAATGCTCGTCAGCCATAGAATAACCAACATTAAAGTTGAAATTACCAGATGATTTTCCGAAGCTATTATCAAACCAATAACCTTTTACTAACTCTCCGTTTTCTCGAACCCTACTTGTTTTAAATCCTCCATTTATGTTAAAGGAATTCCTTTTATTGTTGATATCCCACATTAATGCTGTTGCATTTGCATCTCTAGTACTTCCTTCTCTTAAAACATTGGTATTGGTTAAAGAGATATAAGAGTTTTTATTGAATTGTTGATCAAAAACAATAACACTATAATTGGCCAGTGGTTCTGTAATAAATTCACGTGTTTCACCTGTTAAAGTATCTTTTATTCGTGCAGTTGTTTCTTCTGTAATCGCATTAAATACGCCAACACCTAAACCTTTATTGGTTCTTCCTGAAACTTTGATGGCATTTAGCATATTTACCATATCGGTATTGTCTGTGAAAATTTCATTTTCCTCTAAATCACTGCTTAAACCATAATTAATTGGGCGGTCACCTATTCTTCTAGTATAAAAAAGGTTCCCTTTTTCAAATAGCTCAACACCTTCGGTAAAAAATGGTCTTTGCTCTTGATAAATTTGTTCAAAGGGCCCAAGGTTTAATACTAAATCATCGAAAGCTACTTGACCGAAATCTGGAATTAATGTAGCATCAAGCGTGAAACTTTCGCTGATTCCGTATTTTACATCCAATCCAAAACTTGCATCAAAATTTTCTTCACCATCATAACTGTCATATGCGGATTGGGCATAAGGAGAAAAACTCAATCGAGTAGGAGGATCTATATTTTCTATTCCGGTTAATGTACCCGCATATTGCTGTAATATACCTACTGAACGATCAGCAAAATTCCAGGTGTATTGTTCTCTTGTATTTCTAAAATATCGGTGAAAATTTAATCCCCAAGTTTGAGTTTCTTTGTTAGAAAACCTCAAAGTAGAATAAGGAATTTTCATTTCTACTATCCAACCATTTTCCATAATTTTTGTAGCACTACTCCAAACGGCGCTCCAGCTAAAGTCTTCTCCGTCTGGTGTTGCTTTTGCATCACATTGTGTGCCTGTTACCTGAACAAAAAATTCGGTATCATTTAAAGAATCGTTGTTTGGGTTTATCGCTACAGCAAACCAATCTGCAATTCCAAAATTGTCTCTACTTGAAAATTGTTTCGGAATTTTATCGGGTTCATCATCGTAGCAATAGGCCCCAAAATAGATAGCCTCATCGTCATAAACTATTCTAACTTCTGTACGCTTTTCAAAAGGGATTGGAGTGCCTGAATCAGGTCTGAACATGACAAAATCTGTTGCTATATCAGCTCCTTTCCAAGCATCATCATCTAAAATTCCGTCAATTTTGGGAGCGCTCTTTACACGTTTGGTATCTACGTTTTTTTTGGTTATTTCGGTTTGTGCTGATAGAGAAAGTACAGCTGAAAATAAGCATAATATAAAGAATGCCTTGTTCATTGAAAAAGTAGTTTGCAGTTTTTATACTTAATGCGAAAGTATTTAACATACTGCTTTATATCCCTTAAAATACTGTTAATTATTCTACGATTCTTTATTAAAAGAAAGTGTTACATTTTTTATAAAATCTATGATGAAAATCAGTTGTGATTATATTACATTTGCAATGCAATTAAAACTGTAGAATAAATGAATTTACACGAATATCAAGGAAAAGAATTACTGAGCAGTTTTGGTGTTAGAATCCAGCGTGGTAAAGTAGCGCAGACACCAGAAGAAGCTGTTGAGGCTGCAAAGCGTTTAACTGAAGAAACAGGAACTAGCTGGTATGTAGTAAAAGCTCAAATTCACGCAGGAGGCCGTGGTAAAGGTGGTGGTGTGAAATTGGCAAAATCTATTGATGATGTTAAGACACTTTCTGATGAGATTATTGGAATGATGTTGGTTACTCCTCAAACTTCTGCTGAAGGTAAAAAAGTAAATCAAGTGTTAATTGCAGAAGATGTTTATTATCCTGGTGATAACAAGCCTGAGGAATATTATATGTCTGTTTTATTAAATCGTGGTACTGGTAAGAATATGATTATGTATTCTACAGAAGGAGGTATGGATATTGAGCAAGTGGCTGAAGAAACACCGCATTTAATTTTTACTGAAGAAATAGATCCAGGATTAGGTTTATTGCCTTTTCAAGCACGTAAAATTGCATTTAACTTAGGTTTAAGTGGAGTTGCAATGAAAGAAATGGTAAAGTTTGTTTCATCGTTATACACTGCCTATGTAAAATCTGATTCTTCATTATTTGAGATAAATCCAGTGTTAAAAACATCTGACGATAAAATTTTAGCAGTTGACTCTAAAGTTGTTTTAGATGATAGTGCTTTATTCCGTCATAAAGATTTAGCGGAGTTACGTGATTTGCGTGAAGAAAGTCCAATAGAAGTTGAAGCTAATGCTGCAGGATTGAATTATGTAGACTTAGATGGTAATGTTGGATGTATGGTAAATGGAGCTGGATTAGCAATGGGTACTATGGATTTAATTAAGCAATCTGGTGGTGATCCTGCTAACTTTTTAGATGTTGGTGGTACAGCAGATGCTGAGCGAGTGGAGAAAGGGTTTAGAATTATATTGAAAGACCCAGCAGTTAAAGCTATTTTAGTTAATATTTTTGGAGGTATTGTGCGTTGTGATCGTGTAGCACAAGGTATTGTTGATGCCTATAAAAATATGGGTGATGAAATTCAAGTTCCTATTATTGTGCGTTTGCAAGGAACCAATGCTATTGAAGCTAAAGAATTAATTGATGCTAGTGGATTGCCAGTGCATTCTGTTGTGGAGTTTCAAGAAGCTGCTGATAAAGTGCAAGAAGTTTTAGCGTAAGCTTTAAAATAAATGAGATAAAAAAAAGACCAATCGAAAAGTTGGTCTTTTTTTATTTAGGCATTCCAGACAGATAGATCATGACTCTGCGGCTGTTCTGTACTTTTTTTATATCACCATTATATTGGTCGTTATTCTTTACTTGCGCAATTGAGGCTTCCATTTCTTTTACTAAATAGGTTCTGCATGCAGAAACAACACCTTGCCAAAATACAAAAACCTGTGCGATAGTTATGATGCATGTAAACAACAATATACCAATTTTGAATGGTCTAATAAATGTAGTGGTTAGGAATAGAATCATAGGAGAGAAGAGCATTCCTAAAATGCTTGGATTACTATGTTCTTGATCTTCAAACATCGCGATCGTAGTATTATCGTTAATAGCATTTTTAATGTAGTAAAAGTATCTTTGGGTTTAAAATGGTATAGTGATAAAAACTGCGTACGAATTACTTTTAGATTTATAGGAACATTTCTGGTATCAACAGTGTTTTCTGAAAAATAGATGTTAGCTTCCTACTTTTGAGTGTATTAAAAGCTGGGATTTTAGGATAGTAGTCGGTTAGAGTTATTTTTGAGTTTGAGAACTCTTTTTGTAATTTCTCATTGAACCATAAGATGCTATTATTACCTCTAGAGGTAAGATCTACAATCTCTTATGTTTATTTTTCCAGTAATTATAATAATATGCGTACACAAGGTTTCCAAATCTTAGTACAGTTAGATAAGAACTGTAAAAAGTTTGTGCCATAATTTCTTATTGATTTTAGGAAACCACTTTTAGTCTTCAAATTCCAATAAATATCCTAATTATTTTACTGCTATTGATGAACTATTTGATACACATGATGTTTCATATGTTTGACATAGTCTAGTATTAGAAACTTTAAATAATTGAGGGTTCCTTCTACTTCAATTTCATAGCGTAATGTTTCGTCTGTTTGTATAGAAACAACCTCCATTATACGAGTATTTATACTCAGCCAAAAGCCCAATAATTCTAATATTTCTGCTTCTTGATAGTTGTTTGCTGTAACCAAAGCATCTTGGTTATAAGGTAGGACCATATAGGGTTTCTCAAGGTACTGTGCTTCATTAAATCTATTTAAATTATAAATACCAGAATCAATAAGATGTCCTAAAATTTCGATTTTAGACCATTTGTTGTTTTTTGGTTTATAATAGATTCTTTCATTTGGAGCACTAGCAAAAAATGCCTCAACACAGTTGAGGCATTTTTTAATATCGTTTACAATGTCGTTCATTAGTTTGGTTATTTATCTTTTTTCTGTTTGTTGATTTCGTCCTGCAATTTTCGTCTAATTTGTTGCTCACGCTCCAAAGATCGTTGTCTAAACCCTTCGTATTCTTGCTCAAGGTCGTCAAACTTTTCTTTGGTTTCCTTCGTAACTATATTACTTCTGTTAAATCGAAAGATATATATTGCTAATCCAGCAATAAGTATAGCTATTATACTCCAAAGCAAAGAATTGTATATTGGCTTAGATACAATGGCACCAAAAAGTGTGATTCCATTCTTTTCTTTGTTTAGTTGCTCTATGGTATTATTTTGAGTCGAAAGATTTAAAGAGAGATTATTGATTTCCGAATCTTTTTCGGCTACTAATTTTTCTAAAGAATTGACTTCTAATTCTAATTCGGACAGAGAATCGTTTACTGAACCACGCAACTTATCAATCCATACTCTTTTTACAACTTTGTATTCTTGATAACGATTAGAGTTTTTAATTAGGTAATTAAATTGATCGTCAATAGTTCCGCTATCTATTGTTTGTTTGGTAGTAGTTTCAATCTCTTGACAAAAGCTATTGAAGCCAATAAATAGTGTTATTAAAGTTAAAAAGTTGATTGATTTCATATTCTGTGGAGTTTTATTTACAACATAACTAAACTGTTGTAAAGATACTTTATTATATTTTATTGAAATATTTTTGGGAATTAATTGAAACAAACTGATAAAAAAAACCACTGCAAAAAGCAATGGTTCTTTTATACATAATTAGTTAAGTTTGATTTATATATCCTCAAAGTTAACATCAGTAAAATTGCTGCCTACAGCTGCCTCTTCTGTATTGTTCTCTTTGTGATAATCAGATTGGTGTCTTTCGCTAATAACTTCTTCACCTTTTTCGTTAATGATATAGTCTGTAGCTGCTTGAAGCATTTCATTAAACTCTACAAAGTCTTCTTTGTATAAGTAAATTTTATGCTTTTTGTAATGAAACGAACCGTCGTCGTTTGTAAACTTTTTACTTTCAGTAATTGTTAAGTAGTAATCGTCGGCTCTAGTTGATCGTACATCAAAAAAATAAGTCCTTCTACCTGCTCTTAAAACTTGCGAGAATATTTCTTCTTGCTCATTAAAGTTTTTTTCACTCATAATTGTACGCGAATCTTTTTAGTTGAAATTGATTTGACAAATCTAAAAAAATAAATCACTCCCACAATAAATGCACTATAAAATACCAATGTTTTTTTAAAGATTTTCTTCTAAAAGCTGTTGTTCGTAAAGATCTTTATAAAATCCTTCTTTAGTAGATAGTTGATTGTGAGTCCCTTGCTGAATTATTTTCCCTTCTTCTAGAATTAATATTTTATCAGCATGTTTTATAGATGAAACTCTATGACTAGTTATAATTGTAGTCCTGTTTTTTGTTACGCGCATTAAATTTTTTAGAATTACCTCTTCTGTTTCTGTGTCAACAGCTGAAAGGCAATCATCAAAAATCAAAATTTCAGGGTCTTTAATTATAGCTCGAGCAATAGAAATACGTTGTTTCTGACCTCCAGATAGCGTTACACCACGCTCTCCAACAAAGGTCTTATACCCATTATTAAATGTTTCTATATTATGATGAATATAAGCATCCTTAGCAGCTTGAATAATTTCTTCCTCAGTTGCATCTTCTTTACCAAACTTAATATTGTTTTCAATAGAATCCGAGAATAAGAAAGCATCTTGAGGTACGAACCCTATGTTGTTTCTTAAGTTGTAAACATTATAATCTTTAACATCTTTCCCACCAATGGTGACTAACCCACTTTCTGTGTCATATAGACGAGCTATAAGATTAATAATGGTTGATTTGCCTGATCCAGTTTTTCCTAAAATAGCCAATGTTTTGCCCGCTTCTAACTCAAACGAAACATCTTTAAGTGCTTTAATTTGTGTGTCGTCGTAAATAAACTGCACATTATTAAATGCGATCGAGCCACTGACCGGTGTTTCAGATTCAACCCTATTTTGTATTTCTGGAGTTTCATCTAAAAATTCGTTGATTCTCTTTTGAGATGCTTCAGCTTGTTGAATAATAGAAGTTACCCAGCCTAAAACTGCAACAGGCCAAGTCAAAATATTAACGTATAAAATAAATTTAGCGATATCTCCAAAAGTGATTAGGTCGTCTATATAATAAAGGCCACCAACATAGATAACAATAATATTACTCAAGCCAATGAGTAAAATCATAATTGGAAAAAAGAATGCTTGCACTTTATATAAACTTACATTCTTTTGTCTACTTTGTTCAGCCTCATGTGAAAGTTGTTCTATACTGCTTGGTTCTATTGCGTAAGATTTTAGTATACGAACACCTGAAAAAGCTTCTTGTGCAACTGTTGTTATTTTGGATAGCTGTTGCTGAACAATTGTTGTTCTTTTGTGAATTAATTTACTTAAATAGTAAATTGATACAGATAAAATAGGTAATGGAACCAACGTGTAAACTGTAAGCATTACATTGGTTTTAATCATTAAGATAAATGTAACCACAATCGCAACTAGCGTGTTAAGTGTATACATTACAGCAGGGCCAAAATACATGCGGACTTTACTAACATCTTCGCTAATTCTACTCGTTAAATCACCAGTTCTATTCTTTTTGTAGAAGTTTAATGATAGTTTTTGGTATTGTTGGTAAATTTCGTTTTTAAGATCATATTCAACCAATCGAGAGTTCACAATTATCATTTGTCTTGTAACAAATGTGAGTATCCCTCCAATAATTGCTGTACCAACTATTAATAAAATGTATGTAAGTAATGTGTTTTTAATACTCTCATCAGTTGCAGAACCTTCAAGATGAGCTGCGATTGCATTTACAGACTCTTTAATATAGTCAGGTATTTGAAGTTTTAAAACGTTAGATATAATGCAAATAACGATGCCCAAAGCGTAGCGATATCTGTACTTCACAAAGTATTTATTAACCCGTTTTAAAGCGTTCATATTGGTCTAAAATTTTCCAATAGCGAAGATAGTAGAATAAAAATTAATAGTAATTTTGTAGCGCAAAAAAAATAGAGGTAAACGTTCTTTCATATGATAAACAGAAGACACATTAGAATCAAGGTAATGCAATCCGTATACGCCATGGTTCACACGCAATCTGATAACTTAACAAAAGAAGAAAAGTTTTTGAAACAGAGCATCGATAAAATGAGTGAATTGCATGCTCTTTTATTAAATGCACTTATTGAGGTGCGTCAGAAAGCACTACAGCATATAGAAGTTTCTAAAAAGAAGTATTTAGCCTCTTCAGATGACATTAACCCAAACACGAAATTTGTTGATAATAAAGGGATTTTGGCCCTTCTTGAAAGCCAAAGTTTGGCAAAATTCTCGGATGATAAAAAGTTGACCAATTGGGAGTTAGATGACGAATTTATTAATATTATTTGGAGCGAAATTCGAAATAGTCCGTTATACGAAAGATATATTAATAACGAGTCTCAGAGTTTTGAAGAAGATCAAGAATTCTTGATAGAAGTGTTTAAGCGTATTGTTGCCCCAAATGAAAAGTTAGCTGATTATTTTGAAGATAAGAATCTAACTTGGGTAGATGACATACCATTTGTGAATACCTGGATTGTTAAGGATTTAGGTAACTTAAAGCCAAATAAGCCTTATAAATTAGGTAGGTTGTATAAAGATGAACAAGACGAAGACTTTGTTGTGGACTTATTTAGAAAGGTAATATTGAACTTTAGTGAGTTTGATGTTATTATTGATGAGAAAACTCCAAATTGGGAAACTGAACGTATAGCTGACATAGATTTAATTCTAATGAAAATGGCGCTATGTGAATTTATACATTTTGCTTCTATTCCTACGAGAGTTAGTATTAATGAATATATAGAAATTGCTAAAGATTATTCTTCTCAAAAAAGTAGTTTTTTTATAAACGGTGTATTAGATAAAATCTTAAAACAGTACAACGACGAAGGTAAAATAAAAAAGATGGGAAGAGGATTGTTATAATTATCTTCAATTTATAACCAAGTCAGATAATTTTATATTTTTACCGCGATTTAAGAATAAACAATATAAATAAATGAAAAAAGTAGTGATTATGGTGGCTTTAGCCATCGCAGGAGTTACAATAACATCGTGCTCTAAAGAGAGCGCTGCGTCTAAAGTAAATCAACAGAATGTTGAGGCGGCTAAAGAACGTGATGCAAATAGCAAATTGGATCCGCCAAAAATCGAATGGAACAAGACAGAACATGATTTTGGAAAGTTAAAACAAGGTGATAAAGTTGAAACAGTTTTTACTTTAACAAACATTGGAGATAGCGACTTAGTAATAACAAATGCAAAAGGTAGTTGTGGTTGTACAGTGCCTCAATGGCCGCGCGAAGCTGTTGCTCCTGGTACTTCTGCAGATATTAAAGTTGTATTTAATTCTGCTGGTAAACGCAACAACGCTCAGAATACAGTTACGTTGACTACAAATACAGAAAAAGGAACTGAGCAATTGAGAATTAAGGCCTTTGTAGAAGTGCCTGCTAAATAATTAATTTTTATGTTTTTATCTATATTATTACAAGCTGACGGTGGAGGATTAATGGGGATGTTGCCTTTCTTAGCGATGTTCTTGGTAATTTATTTATTCATGATTCGTCCTCAAATGAGACGTCAGAAGAAAGAAAAAACCTTTCAAAGTGAAATTACAAAAGGGTCTAAAATTATTACTTCTAGTGGAATACATGGTAAGATTGTTGAGGTAAATGACAAAGACGATACTGTGGTTATCGAAACCGGTGCGGGTAAGATTAAAATGGAGCGTTCTTCAATTTCTATGGAACTTTCTAAGAAGTTAAATCCTGAGAAAAAGTAAAGAACACTTTAATCATATTTAAAAAGTGAGCCGAAACGCTCACTTTTTTTTATTTTAGACTTTTTATTGAAAAATTATGGCGATTCAATCAAATAATAGATTAAAAACTAATTTAAAACTAAGACTCTTTTTAGGTTTTTTTGTTTTGTCTGTGCTTTTTTGGTTATTGATTAACCTGTCTAAATCTTACACAGGTCAAATTACTATAGATGTAAGTTATTCTACATTGCCAAAAGATAAAGTTTTTCAGAATGAGCCAATAAAAAGTTTAAATGCTACTGTAACAGCCACTGGGTTTGATTTAATTCGTTACAAATTGCGAGATAGGAAAGTTCAAGTTGACTTAAGTAAAATAGCTTATAAATCAGGTAGCTTGTATTATTATTTACCTAACAGTCAGAAATATGAGTTGCAAAAACAATTATTAGCAGATACAAGATTGGATCAAATACTTCAGGACACTGTATTTATTAGTTTGGGTACAAATGGAAGTAAAAAAGTACCAATAAATTTAGCAGCAAACATTTCATATAAATCTGGCTATAATTCAGTTAATGCATTGTTGTTAACTCCAGACTCAATCACAGTTTTGGGACCTCAAGAGCAATTAGATACTCTCCAAGTAGTTGTTACTTCGATTTTAGAGATGCAAGAAGTGTCTAAAGACATTAATACAACTTTAAAAATTGAAAAACCTAAAGATATGCCTTGGACTTATTCTCAAGATGAGGTTCAGGTATTTGCGCGTGTAGATAGATTTACTGAAGGACAAATTAAAGTCCCTTTTAAGATCATTAATTTACCCAAGAATGCCCAAGTTACTACGTTTCCGAGTGAGGTAGAAGTGTTCTTTCAAGTTGGACTTTCGAATTACAATAAAGTAACTTCAGAAACTTTTGAAATTATTTGTGATTATCAAGAGAGTCAAAATAATAAACTTAATTATTTGATACCTACAGTAAATAAATATCCTGGTTTGGTTTCTAACGTAAAGGTAATTCCGTCTAAAATTGAATTTTTAATAGCAGATTAATGTTGGTAATTGGTCTTACGGGTGGTATTGGTAGTGGGAAAACTACGGTTTTAAAGATGTTTCAAGAACTTGGGGCTGCAATTTATATTACAGATCAAGAGGCTAAGCGATTGATGAATTCAGACACATATTTAATCAGGAGTATTAACGCTTTATTTGGTGAAGAAGCATATAAGAAAAATCAACTAGATCGAAAATTTATAGCTGATAAGGTATTTTTAAATAAGCGTTTGTTGGAAGAATTAAATGCGATTGTTCATCCCGTTGTTAGGGCTGATTTCAAGACATTTATTTCTAAAAGCCAAGCATCATATATAATTTATGAAAGTGCCATTTTATTTGAGTCAGGTAGTGATGCGTTTTGCAATCTTACAATTTCTCTAAGTGCTCCAGAAGATCTTAGAATAAAACGTGTTGTTCAAAGAGATGAATCTTCAGTAGAATTGGTTAAAAATAGAATGCAGCATCAAATAAGTGAAGAGACTCGAAATTTAAAGGCTGATTTTGTTATTACTAATCTAGATCTGCAACAAACTAAAATAGAAGTTCTTAAGCTTCACAACTATTTTATTAAAATTTCAAAAGATTCACAACAAACAAAGTAGATTTTCTTAAAACCTTGTTAAAAACTCAGTATTTTTGTTAAATAAAATAAAAATACTCAATTTTTTTTATTTTAAAATTTAGATTTGTCTTATGAATAAAAAGGTGTTTATACTCATTATTTTCTTGATGAGTATTTCATTAATAGGAATTATTGCAGTTCAGGTATTTTGGATTCGTAATTCGGTGGAGTTAGCAGAAAATCAATTTACGAGTGATGTGAAATCTGCATTGATACAAGTATCGGATAAGATTAGTGAAAGAGAGTTAAATAATTTTTATACAAGAAATTATTCGAGGTTAGCTGATAATAATGATTTTTTGACGGAGTCTGAGATAAAAGACTTTATCTATCAACAAGTAGATACAACTAAGCAAGAAACATTTATTTATGCGCAAACAATATTAGAGGAAAATTATAAGGTTCCTAGTGAGTTCTTTGAAAATGATACGGTAGATTTAAAGAAGTTCTACAGTAAAGAGGAAATTACCATTATTAAAAATGATGTTTCTACAGAAGGAGATATGTCTGGTATGGATGCCGAAGAAAAGTTTGTAAGGTATGATCAATTAGAAGATTATCAAAAACTTAATTTAAAAAGGCAATCACGAATCATGCATGAGCGGTTACCAATTTATTTAAGAGTAAGCAATCAAGAGTTGACGTTTAATCTTCAAAATGAATTGGCGTATAGGGGCATTACAACTAATTTTAAATATGGGGTATACAACGATAAATTAGCGACAAAGTTAAAGTCGGGTTATTTTAGACCAGATGCTCATAAAACTTATATGGTGCCCTTATTTGCTGATGATCAGGGTAAAAGTGATTACCAATTATATGTGAGTTTTCCGAACAAGAAGAATTATTTAATCGCGTCTGTTGGTAGAATTTTAGGGCTTTCCGCTTTGTTTATAATTGTAATTATTTTGGCCTTTATAAGTTCTTTATATCAAATGATTAAACAGAAGCAGTTGTCAGAAATTAAAACTGATTTTATAAACAATATGACACATGAGTTTAAAACGCCCATTGCTACTATTAATTTGGCGGTAGAATCGATTAAGAACCCTAAAATCATTAATGACAATGAAAAGGTGTTGCGTTATATTGGGATGATAAGAGAAGAAAATAAACGCATGCATGCCCAAGTTGAGAATGTTTTACGTATTTCGAAGCTTGAAAAAAATCAATTAGATGTTGAATTGCAAAATCAAGATTTACATGTCTTAATAAAGGAAGCACTTTCACATGTGGATTTGTTAGTGCAAAGTAGAGGTGGTAAAATTACAACTACTTTAAATGCAAATCTATCAGAGATTTTGGCTAATCAGTTTCATTTAACCAATGTCATTGTAAATATGTTGGACAATGCAATAAAGTATTCGCCAAAAGCTCCTGAAATTGAAGTTAGTACAGAGAATACTGTAAAAAACATTGTTCTAAAAATTAAGGATAATGGAATGGGAATGACTAAGAATGTGCAAAAACACATATTTAAGAAGTTCTATAGAGAAGAAACTGGAAATATACATAATGTAAAAGGTCATGGTTTAGGATTGGCCTATGTAAAAAAAATAGTTGAACACCATCAAGGTACAATTCAAGTAGAGAGTGAAAAAGGAAAAGGAAGTACTTTTATTGTGAATTTACCTTTAATATAAACTAGCTTATATGGAAAATAACAAAATTTTATTAGTTGAAGATGATCCAAATTTTGGGACAGTATTAAAAGATTATCTAATATTAAATGATTATGCGGTAACCCACGCTAAGGATGGATTGGAAGGTTTAATCATGTTTAAAAACAATGATTTTGACCTTTGTATTTTAGATGTAATGATGCCTCGTAAAGATGGATTTTCTTTAGCCAAAGATATTAGAGCTGCAAATGCAGATGTACCAATTATTTTCTTGACGGCTAAAACAATGAAAGAAGACGTGTTAAAGGGATATCAAGCTGGAGCTGATGATTATTTAAACAAACCATTCGATTCAGAAGTGTTGTTGTATAAAATGAAAGCTATTTTACAGCGTAAAGAATCAGAAAAAACCGTTGAAGAAGACGTATTCGAATTTAATATTGGTCGTTTTCATTTAAACTCTAAATTACGTCATTTATCATTAGACGGTCAAGAACCTATTAAGCTATCTCCTAAAGAAAGTAAGCTATTAAAAATGTTGGCTGCTCATAAAAATGATTTAATGCCTCGTGAGTTAGCATTGACTAAGATCTGGAGAGATGATAATTATTTTACATCTAGAAGTATGGATGTTTACATTGCAAAATTACGTAAGTATCTGAAGGCTGATGAGAAGGTTGAAATTCTCAATATACATGGAGAAGGCTTTAGATTAATAGAAAATTAGTTAAAAATCCGCTCATCGAGCGGATTTTTTATTTTTAGAAATGTAGATTAATAAAATTTTCTAGCTTCATAAAGGTGTCTTCTAAATTTGCTCCTTCCCAACCATGTCCTTCGTTAGGGTAAAGCGTAAATTCATTTATAACATTTAGAGCATCTAATTTGGCAGCCATATCTACACCTTGAGAAGTTGGTACTAACTCATCTTGTCCGCCATAAAATAATATACTTGGTGGCGCATTTGAAGTAACCACATGATATGGACTTACATTTTCATAATATTCAGGGTTTGTAGCAAAAGGTACTCCCGTAATTAATTGTACAGCTAATACATAATCTGCATATTCAGGATTATCGACATAGTTAGTGTCTGTAAAATTCGTTGGTCCTACGATGCTTGCAACCATATCCACTTCATCATTGTCATCACTTGCATAGCTATAAAGCATAGATAGATGTGCACCGGCACTTAATCCAATAAATCCAAAATCGTTTGATATAAAGTACTCACCTTGTTTAAGTTTAAGATCATTAATAATAGCTTCTATATCATTTATTTGCATAGGAAAGGGTGATAATCCAATTGAAGCCAAGCGATAATTTATATTTACTATGGCATAATCAGGATATTCGTTTTGTAACTCTGCTACTAAAAAGTTTAAGTCATTTTTATCTCCTGCAACCCAAGACCCACCATGTACCAAAACAAAGACTTTTGTTGAACTGCTTCTATTGCTTGGTAAATAAATATCGTATATCTGTGATGGATGACTACCGTAAGAAACATCAAATAAGTTTAACGCTTCCAGAGGATTGGTTGGTAGATTATTACTGTCATCATCTGAACTACAGGCCCATAAAAAGGAGATCGTAAATAAAACCAAAACTAAATGCTTAAATTTGTATTTAGATGCTTTCATATTGTAAATGTTTGAAACAAATGTACTTTAAATAGTAATACCTTATGGCTGAATTTATTAAGATTTATGAAGATAATCCAAATCCTAAGGCAATTGAGCAAGTTGTTCAGATATTGCGTAAGGGAGGAGTTATTATTTACCCCACAGATACTGTTTATGGGCTTGGATGTGATATTACAAATACGAAAGCTCTAGAGAGGGTGGCACGATTAAAAGGCGTTAAATTAGAGAAGGCAAATTTCTCTTTTATTTGTAATGATTTAAGCCATTTGTCAGATTATGTTCGTCAAATAGATACTCCAACATACAAACTTCTTAAGAGAGCTTTACCAGGTGCATATACTTTTATTTTACCGGGTAATAATAATTTACCTAAGGTGTTTAAAAAGAAAAAAACAGTTGGAATCAGAGTACCAGATAATTCAATCGCTTTAGCTATAGTGGAGGCACTAGGGAATCCTATAATTTCAACTTCAATCCATGATGAGGATACCTTGTTAGAATATACAACAGACCCAGAATTAATTTATGAAAAGTGGGATGGCCTTGTAGATATGGTTGTTGATGGAGGCTATGGAGGAAATGAAGCCTCTACAGTAATTGATGTTACCGATTCTACTCCAGAAGTATTACGTGAGGGTAAGGGGAATTTAGATGTGATTTAAATTTTTAAATTTTTTACGTTTACCTACGAAATACTGATATACAATGTTTTTAGAATGATAGTAATCTAAACGTTGTTCTATTTCGCGTTTTTTTAAGTTATGCCTTAATTTTCTGTAAAAGCCTAAATGAGCTTTTAATATAGCAAAGAAATGTTTTGGCTTTAGTTGAATTAAAAATCTAATAGCCGCAATTCCATCTAAACTAAGTCGAACAAAAAGTCTCGAATAGAGTTTTCGCTTTGGTAGATTTTTGGTCAGCATCCATAAACTATTTCTAAAATTTAGCAAAGTTTTCTGAGGGCTTCCTGTTGTTAAAGTTGCGCCACCAATATGATATACCGTGCTTTTAGGTTCATAAACTATTTTGTAGCCAAGATTGTTAAGTCGCCAACATAAATCTATTTCCTCTTGATGTGCAAAAAAATCCGAATCAAATCCACCGACTTGCCAAAATGATACAGATCGAACAAACAAACAAGCTCCAGAGGCCCAAAAGATTTCTTTTGATACATCAAACTGTCCATCGTCTTTTTCTACAGTATCGAATATCCTCCCTTGACAAAAAGGGTATCCATACGCATCTAAAAAACCACCTGCTGCTCCTGCATATTCAAATTTAGATTTGTTTTTGTAGTCCTTAATTTTAGGTTGTACCGCAACGATAGCAGCATCTTTAAATTGGTTTAGTATCGCATCGCACCATTTCGGTGATACTTCTATATCTGAATTAACCAATGCATAGATATCTGCCTTGATGTTTTTTAATGCTTCATTATATCCTTTCGCAAATCCGAAATTTTCAGAATTCTCAATTATTTTGATTGTTGGGAAAAGTTTTTTAACAACCGCTACAGAGTCATCAGTTGATGCATTATCAGCAACATATATAGTTGTATTATCATTCGGACTATGCTTTAAAATAGACGGTAAAAATTGCTTTAATAATTCTTTACCGTTCCAATTTAATATGACAATGGCTAGTTGCAATGCAGTTTGGTTTATTTATTAGACAAATATAACTAGTCTTGTAGTTATAACTGTTTGTAATATAGATTAATTCTTTAATCTTATATGTATAAACTATTTATAGATTTAATTTAAATATATTTTTAGATGCAGATGTTCTATTTTTGCAATCATGGTCCGTAAAAATTAAAGAGAAATAATTATGAAATATTTTGCATTAAGATTATTTGCTATCGTTTGTTTAACAGGAATAGTGAGTTGCTCAGAAATAAATAATACACATCAAAACGCTATAAATGAACTTCCTAAAAAAGAGCATACGTTATCTGCTGTTTTGTGGCAACAAAATGCTGCTGAGTATCGCGCTTTATCTTATCAAGCCTATAATATTGCAAGTCTGAGAATTTCAAATTTAGATAAATCAAATGGTAAGCCTTATGCTATTATTACTGATCTTGATGAAACTGTGATTGACAATAGTCCGTATAGCGCAATGCAGATAAAAGAGGATTTAAATTTTGATAATAGGGATTGGAATGAGTGGGGTAAACTAGAAAATGCTAAGGCTTTGCCTGGAGCAGTTGAATTCTTTAATAATGCGATCAAAGAAGGTGTTGATGTATTCTATATCTCAAATCGTAGTGAGGTACAAATAGAAGAAACTATTGCTAATTTGAAAAAACTTAATCTGCCTAATGCTGATTTAGACCATGTATTTTTAAAAACAAGTACTAGCGAAAAGCAAGAGCGCAGAGATAAAGTATTAGAAAATTATGATGTGGTTCTTTATATGGGAGACAATTTATCAGATTTTTCTTCAGCTTTCGATAATCAGAGTTCGGTAAATAGAAATGCTTCCACAGATGCTTTGAAAGAAAAATTTGGTGAGAAGTATATTGTATTTCCTAATCCAATGTATGGAGATTGGGAGTCGAAAGGAATATATGAGAACCATAGAAATTGGACTGAAAAACAAAAAGACTCAATAAGGAGGGCAAAAATATATTCTTACAAATAAAAAAACCTCCCAATCTGGGAGGTTGTAATCTTGAAAATTTATTATTCGCAGTTAAACTTTTTTCACATTTACTGCGTTTAATCCTTTTCTTCCTTCTTTTAATTCAAACTCAACTTTATCACCTTCAGAAATTGAGTCAATCAATCCAGAAACATGCACAAAGTAATCTGTGTTTGAACCGTCTTCCGTAATGAATCCAAAACCTTTGTCTTCTACGAAAAATTTAACAGTACCGTTTTTCATGTAAATAATATTAAAGTATAAAGGTAATAAATTGAAATATAGAATTGCTCTTTTTTTAAAAAGTTTATTACTTATTTCTCATTATGAGGTAAATTTTCTAAAAAATCATAGTTTTTTTTATGGTTGTTTAAAGTGCAGAAATAGTGATTTAATCCATTAGTTAGCATTAATAGAGGTGCATTTAAACGCATATTATATCGCGCAATTTGATCAAATGTCTCTTGAGTTATAGCAACTTTAGGAGCCTTGCATTCTACTAATATATACGGAAGTCCTTGCGTATCGAAAATAACAATGTCAAACCGTTTTGTGAGTTTATTTACTTTTAACTGTCTTTCTACAGCAATTCTAGATAACGGGTAATTCAACTCTTCAATCAAGTAGTTTACAGTATGTTGACGCACCCATTCTTCAGGAGTTAATACCACATATTTTTTTCGAATACGGTCAAAAATAAAAGGCTTATTTTCGCTACTTTTGAGCTTAAACTGATACGACTTAAAGTTGAGTGGCTGCATAGCACAAATGTGCTAATTTTAATTGAATTATGGCAGATGTAAAGCAAATTACTACTGATATTAAGAATGGCAATATTAAGCCTATTTACTTCTTAATGGGTGAAGAACCTTACTATATTGATAAGATCGCAGATTTTATTGAGAATTCTGTATTAACAGAAGCAGAGAAAGGGTTTAATCAAATGGTAATGTATGGTAGAGATACCACAATAGACGAGATTGTTTCTAATGCCAAACGTTTCCCCATGATGGCAGAGCGCCAAGTTATTATAGTTAAGGAGGCTCAGGATTTATATAAGACAATTGATCAATTAGAAAGTTATGCGGCACAACCAACACCATCTACGGTATTAGTTTTTTGTTATAAATATAAAACGCTTGATAAGCGTAAAAAGGTAACTAAAACTATTGCGGCAACTGGGGTTGTTTTTGAAAGTAAGAGATTATATGAAAATCAAGTGCCAGATTGGATAAGAAGAGTATTGTCTGGGAACAAATATTCTATAGACCCAAAAGCATCGCATATGTTGGTTGAATTCTTAGGAAGTGATTTGAGTAAAATTTCAAATGAACTCAATAAGTTAATGCTAATCATACCTAAAGGAGAAACGATAACACCTCAGCACATAGAGGAGAATATAGGTATAAGTAAAGACTATAATAATTTTGAACTACAAAAAGCTGTTGGTCAAAAAAACATAGTACAAGCGAATAAAATTATTCAACATTTTAGTCATAATCAGAGAAACCATCCAATATTTGTTACAACTGCAGTGTTGTACAGCTTCTTTGTTAAACTATTGCAATACCATGGATTAAAGGATAAAACCCGAGGTAATGTGGCTAAAGCTCTTAGAGTAAATCCATACTTTGTTGAAGATTATATGAATGCAGCAAAGCATTATCCCATGCGTAAGGTTTCTCAAATTATAGGTCTATTAAAAGATGCAGATTTAAAATCAAAAGGGGTAGGGGCTTCTCGAGTACCACATGGCGATATTTTGAAGGAAACATTATTTAAAATTTTGCATTAATTGTTGGATTACTTTTGAAAAATAAATCGCAATTGCTCTTTATTAAAGGTGATATCGTCTTTATCAAACAATGTATCTAAAACTCCAGAATCTATCAAAGATTGTGTCTTTCCACTTGTAAATCGGTTGTCATTCATTAGCCATAAATCTGAGCTAAATTGCAGAGCCAAATCAATTTGATGCGTAGAAACAATAATGGTTTTCTGTAATTTTTCAGAAAGTTCTTTCAGTAATTTAAATGTTTGTAGGCTGTTTACCAAATCTAAATGAGCAGTTGGTTCGTCTAAAATAATTAATGGCGTTTCTTGAGCTAGGGCGCGTGCAATTAATACGCGTTGCAACTGGCCGTCGCTTAATTGAAAATGTTTTTTATGAAGTAGGTCTTCTAATTGTGTTAAGTGAACTACATCGTCAATTATTTTTTTATCAGACTTTTTTAATGCTCCGCTCCAATTGGTGTATGGTTGTCTGCCTAATGCAATCAGTTCATATATGGATAAATTGCTTTCAGGTAGGCGTTCTGTTAGCACCAAGCTTATTTCTTTGGCCAATTGTACAGGCGAATAGGATTGAAGTTCTTTTTCTTTCAATTTTACAGCACCAGCTATGGAAGGTTGTACTTGAGCAATGGTTCGTAATAACGTAGATTTTCCAATTCCATTTTTACCTAAAATGCAAACAAAATCACCTGCGTTAATATTAGTTTCAATATTGTGAGCAACAATTTGCTTTTCCTTTTTTGATTGGTAGCCAATTGTAAGATCTTGTATGGTTAATATGTTTTTCATTTTGCTCATACAAAAAGTCTACGTTTTCTTATAATTAACCAAATAACCACAGGTGCACCAAAAAATGAAGTAATAGCATTTATTGGTAGGGTATAAGCTGAAGTTGGGAGTTGGGCAATAATATCAGCTATCAACATTACAATTGCACCTAATATGCAAGATGCAGGTAAAATAATTTTGTGATTGGCGGTGTTAAAAACCAATTTTGTGAGATGTGGGACAGCTAATCCAACAAACGCAATTGGCCCTGCATAAGCAGTGACACATCCTGTCAATATACTAGTGATTATTAATATGAGCATACGCCATTTTTCGATTGAAACTCCTAAGCTCTTAGCATAATTCTCACCCAGAAGCCAACTGTTTAAAGGTTTTATTAGCCAAAGTGTACCTATGAGTGCCGAACCGCAAATTCCTAACAGAAGAGATACAGCTTTCCAACTTAAATTTCCTAAACTTCCAAATCCCCAAAAGATAAATTGCTGCAGTTGTTCGGCTTGACTAAAATAGGCGAGTACGCTTATAATTGCTGCTGTAAAACTTCCAAACATTAAGCCGATAATTAGAATGGACATAGTGTTACGCACATGTTTTGCAACTAATAGGACTGCAAGCAACACTAAAAATGCTCCTAAACTTGCAGCAATAGCTAATCCGATGCTTGAGTTTGTAGCAATACCAAAACCTAATAAGCTACCTCCCAAAATATATAATGCCACACCTAAACTAGCACCTGAACTTATGCCTAGAACAAATGGTCCAGCCAAAGGATTTCGAAATAAAGTTTGCATTAATAGGCCACTAACCGCTAAAGAGCCACCAACAAAGATAGCAGTAATGGTTTTTGGTAATCGATAGTCTAACAATATCGTAGACCAAGTTTCGGAAGTACTGCTACCAATAAGAGTTTTTAATACATCTTTAATCGGAATATAAACTGATCCGCTACTTAAATTGGCAAACGCAATTAGTAACAAGCTAATTAATAGGATAACAAAAACAGATGTATATGATTTTTGCGGCACGTTAACTTTTTAAGTATGATATAAACTTTTGAACAGCTCGACCTCTATGTGATATTTTAGACTTCTCATCCATCGTCATTTCAGCAAAAGAAGAATCAAAGCCGTTTGGTTTAAAAATAGGATCGTATCCAAATCCTTTTTCTCCATGCTTCTCATGTAATATAACACCATCACAAGCACCTTCAAAATAAAGTAAATCTTTAGAGGTCTTATAAGCGATAACAGTTCTAAATCGGGCTGTTCGATCTTCTGTATTTATTAATGCAGCCAACAGTTTTTGCATGTTGTTTTCTGCGTTAGCAGGTTCACCTGCATATCTAGCAGAATAAACACCAGGTTCCCCATTTAAAGCATCAACTTCTAAACCAGTATCATCTGCAAAACAAGGGAGGCCAAAATTTTGAAATACAAAGTTTGCCTTAATTGCGGCATTACCTTCTAGAGTTGTTGCAGTTTCAGCAATATCTTCTGTACAACCAATGTCCTTAAGTCCAACAATTGTAAATTGAGGTAGCATTTGTTGTACCTCCGCTAATTTATTCGCATTGTTAGTTGCAAATACAATTCTATCCATAGAACAAAAATAAGGCTAATTACTGAATTGGAATATTAGCTGTAGGCTTTACTTCGGTCATTACAAAAGCACTTTGAACTTGCCCCAGATTTTCAATAGAAGCCAACTTTTTGGTTACAAATTCTTGATATGCATCCATGTTGTGAACCATTACCTTTATGAGGTAATCAAACATTCCTGCTATATGATAACACTCAATAACTTCTTCAAACTTTAGTATTTCTTTTTCAAAATTAGAAATCATGGTTGTATCATGGTTTTTAAGGGAAATATTACAAAATGCCACCAAAGAAAGACCAACTTTTTTTCTATTAATTATGGCTTTGTACGAAGTTATGTAACCTTCATTTTCAAGTTTTTTAATACGCTCAAAAATTGGTGTAACTGTCCTGTTTAATTTGGCTGCGAGTTCTTTTATGGTGTATTTGCCATTAGACTGAAGGAGTCTTAGCAATTGTTTGTCCGTTGAATCCATAGAACATTTTTCTTTTTAGATGCATTTTAGATGCTTGTTTCAGAAATA
Source organism: Urechidicola sp. KH5 (assembly GCF_054661455.1). Classification (NCBI taxonomy): domain Bacteria; kingdom Pseudomonadati; phylum Bacteroidota; class Flavobacteriia; order Flavobacteriales; family Flavobacteriaceae; genus Urechidicola; species Urechidicola sp. KH5. The sequence continues at coordinate 465,686 of NZ_BAAFSW010000003.1, read as the reverse complement.
AAATCGTTTATAAGGCATAAATAGGAAAATAATTTCAAAATAACGATATAAATAAGAAATAAATACTTTAATGATTAATTTTGATAAAAATATATCAGTATGAAAACTCCAGATTTTAAACCAGAAAGTTTAATGATGTCATATGGTCACAATCCAAAAGAGGCATTTGGTGCGGTAAAAAGTCCATTGTATCAAACATCTACTTTTGCATTTAATTCTGCAGAAGAAGGTAAGGCATATTTTGAATTGGCTTATGGGCTAAGAGAACCAGAAAAGAATGAGGAGTTGGGAATGATATACAGTAGGTTAAACAATCCGAATTTATCTGTACTAGAAAAGCGTCTATGCCTTTGGGACAAATCTGAGGATGCTGCAGTATTTGAGAGTGGGATGGCTGCTATTAGTACTGTATTTATGGAATTTTTAAATCCTGGGGATTTATTGGTTTATACCTTGCCAACCTATGGTGGTACACATCACTTTATTGAGCATTTCTTACCAAAAATGGGCATACATGCGATAGGGATTTATCCTGACCAAGATATTGAAGAGGTAAAAAAGCTAATTGTAGATAGTGGTAAATCTGCTGCTTTACGAATGATGTATTTAGAAACCCCAGCAAACCCTTCTGGTCATTTATTATCAATTGCAGATTATGCTGCCTTGGCAATGAAATTTTCTCAGGGAGAGCGCGAAGTTTTGACTGTAGTTGATAATACGTTTATGGGGCCCGTTTGGCAACACCCATTAAAGCATGGTGCTGATTTGGTGGTTTATTCTGCAACTAAATATATAGGTGGGCACAGCGATGTTGTTGCTGGTGCGGTGCTTGGTAATGCTGAGTTAATGCAACAAGTTAAAGTGTTACGTACATTTTTGGGCAATATGTGTAGTCCACATACTGCATGGTTATTGCAACGAAGCTTAGAAACCTTGCAAGTTCGTATGGATCGTCAAGCAAAGAACGCAGCCCTAGTGGCCGATTATATTGTAAATCATGAGGAGGTAGCTTACGTAAATTATTTGGGACATTTAAAACCTGAAAGCAAATTATATGATACTTACAAAAAGCAGTGTACAGCTCCAGGTGCAATGATTGCTTTTTATATAAAGGGAGGAGAAGCTGAAACCTTTGCTTTTTTAAATGCTCTCAAACTTGTTAAGTTAGCAGTTAGTTTAGGTGGAACGGAAAGTTTAATTCAGCATCCATATGCGATGACGCATGCTGGAGTAGATCCAGAAATAAAAGAACGAATGGATATTACTGAAAGCTTGGTACGTTTATCTGTAGGTTTAGAGCACCCAGATGATTTAATTGCGGATATAGAACAAGCTTTTAAAGCAATGAAATCTTTGCGAAAGAAAGAGAACCTTTATTCGTGATGGTAAGGCTCATTTTTTAAAATTGTAAACCCGCGATAAAGTTGTTCTATCATAAATAAGCGCACCATTTGGTGTGAGAAAGTCATTTTAGATAGCGAAACTTTACCTTGAGATTTTTGGTAAACATCTTTTGAGAATCCGTAAGGTCCACCAATAACAAAAATCAACTGTTTGATACCGCTATTCATTTTTTTCTGTAGGTATTGGGCAAACTCTACGGATCTGTGCATGGTGCCTTTTTCGTCTAAAAGAACTAAAACATCACTTGGTTGCAATTGTTTTAAAATCAATTGCCCTTCTTTCTCTTTCTGTTGCGATTCAGATAAGTTTTTAACATTCTTAATATCAGGTAGAATGCTCAATTCAAATTTAATGTAGTGCTTTAAACGATTCTCGTAATTCGCAATTAATTGTTGCAATTGCTTATCGTCTGTTTTTCCTATTGCAAGTAGCTTAATTTTCATCTTTAAAATAGTCCATCAAAATTAATGAATTATAAGGCTTTGTTATGTACTTTTAATATTTTTGTTTTATAAATTAGAGGTATGATTTCTGAAGCGCAATTCCAAAAAGAACTAGCTATTATTATTGCCAATGCTATTCGAGAAGATGTAGGTGATGGTGACCATAGTTCTCTATCCTGTATACCAAATAATGCCGAGGGAAAAGCAAAATTATTAGTAAAAGATGATGGTATTATTGCTGGAGTAGAATTTGCATTGATGGTTTTTGATTATGTTGATGCCAATTTGAAAGTAGAAGTGCTTATTCAAGATGGGACAAGAGTATCAAAAGGAGATGTTGTTTTTTATGTTGAGGGGCCTTCTCAGGCGATATTAAAAGCGGAACGATTGGTTTTAAATGCGATGCAGCGTATGAGTGCTATAGCCACTAAAACTGCGCACTACATGGATCTACTTTCAGGGACAGGTACTAAAATTTTAGATACACGAAAAACAACGCCAGGTATAAGAGCCTTAGAAAAATGGGCTGTAAAAATCGGAGGAGGCGAAAATCATCGTTTTGCTTTGTATGATATGATTATGCTAAAAGATAATCATATTGACTTTGCTGGTGGTATTACAAAAGCTATTGCTCAAACGCAGTCTTACTTAAAAGATACCAATCGAGATTTAAAAATTATTGTTGAGGCTAGAGATCTAAATGAAATTGAAGAGATATTAGAGAGCGATGGTGTGCATCGCATTTTAATTGATAATTTTAATTACGAAGACACTAAAAAGGCTGTTGCAATGATTAATGGCAAATGTCAAACAGAATCGAGCGGTGGTATAAATGAGCAAACATTGCGAGAATATGCTTTATGTGGTGTTGATTATATTTCGAGTGGCGCATTAACACATTCCATTTATAATATGGATTTAAGTCTAAAAGCCATAGATTAGCAAATACATGACCAAAAGAATAGAAGATAATTTATTAAAGATACCCGTTTTAAACTGGTTAGTGCGCATTGCTATGCGAATTAAAATACCAGGGATGCAAGGAATGTCTTTATACGATCTTCTCGAAATGTACATTATTGGTATAGTAAATGGTGCTCTAACATCTAGAGCAGGTGCAATTGCATTTAGTTTCTTTATGGCCTTGTTTCCGTTTTTGCTTTTTATTTTAACCTTGATTCCATTTGTGAAAATTGAAGGTTTTCACGAAGATTTTATGACTCTAATTTACGATATGTTGCCCCCAACAACTTCGGAGTCTGTGGATTTAGTGATTCAAGATATTACTAGTAATTCTTATAGTGGCTTATTATCATTTGGTTTTATTACTTCCATATTTTTAATGACAAATGGTGTAAATGCCATTTTTGGAGGTTTTGAATATTCCTATCATGTTAAGGTAACAAGAAACGTTTTGAGACAGTATTTTGTAGCATTGGGAGTATCTTTAATTCTATCTATTCTGTTGTTGTTAACAGTAGCTGTAATGGTCTATTTTGAAATCTTTTTAAAAGGTCTTGAGGCAGACGGAGTGCATTTAGATAGTGCTTATTGGGTAAGATATAGCAGAATATTATTCTTTATCTTCATGATTTATACGGCAGTATCAATTTTGTATAATTACGGAGTAAAAGATTTGAGTCAACGTCATTATTTTACAATTGGTGCAGCTTTAACTACCTTATTAACAATTCTTACTTTTTACCTATTTGGTATTTATGTTGAGAAATTTGCACAATACAACCAATTATATGGTTCCATAGGGACGTTATTAATTCTAATGCTATTTGTATGGTTAAACTCCATCATATTGTTGTTAGGGTTTGAATTAAATGCAGCCATGAACCGTTTGAGATTAAAACATAAAATAGCAAAGCCATGAAAGTAGTCGCTATGATTCCAGCTCGTTTAGGAGCTACAAGATTTCCTCGTAAGTTATTACAAGACTTAAAAGGTAAGACAGTTATTCAAAGAACCTTTGAAGGTACAGTTGCAAGTAATTTGTTTGATGAGGTATATGTGGTTACGGATAGTCAAGAGATATTTGATCATATAGAAAATGTTGGAGGTAAGGTGCTTTTGAGTCAAAAAGAGCATGAATCGGGTAGTGATCGTATTGCTGAAGCTGCTTCTCAGGTAGATGCCGATATTATTGTGAATGTGCAAGGAGATGAACCTTTTATTGCGGTTGAAAGTATTCGTAGTTTACTCAATGTATTTGTAGAAGATATTTCGCAAGAGGTGGATATGGTTTCATTAATGTTTCCAATTTCTGAAAGAGCAACAATTGAAAATCCAAACAATGTAAAGGTGGTTACTGATGTTTCAGATTTTGCTATGTACTTTAGTAGAGCTCCAATACCTTTTGATAGAGATGGTAGTTTAAGTGGTAAATATTTTAAGCACATTGGTATTTATGCCTTTAGAAAAGAAGCTTTATTAAAAGCTACATCACTACCATTAAATCTGTTAGAAACTACAGAGAAATTAGAACAATTACGCTTTATAGCTCACGGTATAAAGATTAAAATGGTTCCAACACACGAGCAACCAATAGGTATTGATACTCCAGAAGATCTTCAAGAAGCCATTAAAAAATTAACCAAATGAAATCTTACAAAACAGACAAAATATCTTTAAAAGCAATTCAAGCAATTTATGCCGCATTAATCGTGGGGGTTGTAATTGCAATCGTGGTATTTTATTTTTCTGTAGAGCAAACAATTTTTGTAATTGATGCCGCTAATAGTAAAACTATTTTGGTACCCGTTGGTGCTTTCTTTGGTCTTGCGATTAATAATTTCTTTTTTAATAGAACAGTAAATGCCATTGATAAAGATGTTGATTTGCAAGTAAAATTAGCGCAATATCAAACAGCCAATATTTTGAGAGCCGCCCTTTTGGAAGGTCCAGCATTTTTTGCAATATTTACTTTTAGCAATACAGGAAACATCTATTTTTTAATGTTTGCCATAGCCTTAATAATTGTTATGGCTTTTCATTTTCCTACCAAAGAAAAATTTATTGATGCTTTTGATTTAAGTTTTAAAGAAAAATCAAAATTAGAACACTAATCATACGCCATTTATTTCAGATATTTGCATCGATTTTAATTGTACCATTTTCATGAAGCCAAGTATTCCAAAAGGAACCAGAGATTTTTCGCCAGAGCAGTTAGCAAAGCGAAACTATATATTTAGCACTATTAAAACAGTATTTGAACAGTTTGGATTTCAACCTATAGAAACTCCAAGCTTTGAAAACTCAAGTACTTTAATGGGTAAGTATGGTGAAGAAGGAGATCGTTTGATTTTTAAAATTTTGAATTCTGGTGATTACTATAAAAAATTGAGAAGAATCAAAATAAGTCAAGCTTTGGAGTGGAATAATTTTGATAAGTTTAGTTCAAAGTTTGATGAAATTAATTTGTTTCAAAATTCTATTGAAAGAGATTCTTTATTAGAAAAATATTTTAAAAGTGATATTAATAGGAGTAGAATTAGGAAATACTTGGATAAGGTTAAGGGGGAGTTTGAAATAGAATTTGAAAAGGTAAAAAATTATCCAGAAGAGGCTAAAAAGGTTCATAGAAGTTTAAATCTTAATTTTCTACTCGATATTATTTTAGATTCAGAAAGTGATTCTTCTGAAATTTCTGAAAAGGCCTTGCGTTATGATTTAACGGTGCCATTTGCACGATATGTAGTTCAACATCAAAATGACATTACGTTTCCTTTTAAACGCTATCAAATTCAACCAGTATGGAGAGCAGATAGACCTCAAAAAGGGCGATTTAGAGAGTTTTTTCAATGCGATGCAGATGTAGTAGGCAGCAAGAGCTTACTACAAGAAATAGATTTTATTCAGTTGTATGACACGGTATTTGGTAAGCTTAAATTAAATGGTGTTACCATAAAAATGAACAATCGTAAGATTTTATCTGGTATTGCTGAAATTATTGGTGCTTCTGATAAGTTAATTGACTTTACGGTGGCGCTTGATAAGCTCGATAAAATTGGTAAAGATGGCGTTGTAAATGAAATGATTTCAAAAGGAATATCTGAAGATGCGATTGCAAAAATAGATCCGTTGTTTAGTTTTAATGGTACCAATCAGGAAAAGTTACAACAACTGAAAGGTATGTTATTAGGGTCCGACCAAGGCTTGAGCGGTGTTGAAGAGTTGCAAACCATTGTAGATGCTATAGAAGCTGTTGGTTTAAATTCAGCAACATTAAGTTTAGATGTTACCTTAGCTAGAGGACTAAATTATTATACCGGTGCTATATTTGAAGTAGCTGCTCCAGAGGGTGTAAAGATGGGTTCTATTGGAGGTGGCGGTAGATACGATGATTTAACCGGAATCTTTGGATTAAAAGATGTGAGTGGTGTTGGAATTTCGTTTGGTTTAGATCGTATTTACTTGGTACTAGAAGAACTTGGTTTATTTAAGGAAGTAGCTTTACCACAGCCAAAGGTTGTGTTTTTAAATTTTGATGAAACATCCTTTAAAGCACAATTAAAAGCGATTAGTGCTTTGAGAAAAAATAGTATTTCTTGTGAATTGTATCCTGATACTGCCACAAGTAATAAACAACAAAAGAAACAGTGGAAATACGTTACCAATAGAGCAATTGAATTTGTTGTTCAAAAAGTTGAAGGAGATGTGTTTACACTAAAGAATATGAACTCAGGGGAACAAAAGGAATGTAATTTAAGCGAGTTAATCGAAAACCTTAAATAATTCGTACCTTTGCCCTCCAATCATAAGATTATGTTTGAATTAAAGAACGGAATGAGTAAACAAGAAGAAGCAGATATCATAGGAGATAATCATATATCAACATCTGCAGAAACTCCATTGAGAGAAGATGCATTTGAATTGTCTGATGAAGAAAAAATTGCACGCATAGAAGAAAGTATGCGTGATGTTTTGCATACACTTGGTATGGATTTAACAGACGACAGTTTACAGGGTACGCCAAAGCGTGTTGCAAAGGCTTTTGTAAATGAATTATTTGGTGGTTTAAGACCAGACAAAAAGCCAAAGCTGTCTACTTTTGACAATAAATATAAGTACGGTGAAATGTTGGTAGAAAAGAATATTGTTGTGTATTCTACCTGCGAACACCACTTATTACCAATAGTTGGTAGAGCGCATGTTGCCTATATTTCTAGTGGAAATGTTATTGGTTTGTCTAAAATGAACCGTATTGTAGATTATTTTGCAAAAAGGCCTCAGGTGCAAGAGCGATTAACGATGCAAGTAGTACAAGCTTTACAAGAAGCATTGGGTACAGAAGATGTAGCTTGTGTTATAGATGCTAAGCATTTATGCGTAAACTCTAGAGGAGTGAAAGATATTGAAAGTAGTACTGTAACTTCTGAATTTGGTGGTCAGTTTAAAGACCCACAAAAGAAACAAGAGTTTTTAGAGTATATCAAGCTTGATACAAGTTTTGAATAAACCAAAATATAAATAATTAGAGCCTTGAGAAATCAAGGCTTTTTTTATGGTTAATTACCACTAAGAGGCGTGCCAAAGAGTCCAACTCCTAATTCCGCCCATATAGCAAAAAATAAGAGAATGATTGCCACTATAATTAAGGGGGCAAATTTCTTTCCTTTTAATTTATTGAAGATTAATGTTAACGCAATGCCTAAACAAAATAAAATGATGCCTGCTATTGCAAAGTCCATAAGATCCCAATTAACGTCGCCTTCTAATTGCATAGCAAAAAATGGGATTAATAGAATTAACCAAACGATTATTAAAATTCTTATGAGATCTTTTCTTGTCATGTTATAAAGGTATAAAAAACACACTTAAAATAATTCATGAGAAGATATGCATTGATTGTAAGTAATTTTAATTTCTTTTGACTGTTGCTAGGAACACTACAAAATACCACATGAAAAACGCCTTACTTTTTTTACCAGACATTTTCAGGATTCACAGAGTTTGTTCAAACAACAGAAGTAAACCACAGTCAACATGTAATAGCTGAATTGTTAGAAGTGCTAATTGCTACTAATACACAAGATTTAATTCTTGCTGAGGTAGAAGGCGATGCATTGTTCTTTTCTAAAGAAGCGGTCCCTTCTTTAGAAAAATTATTGGCTCAGATAGAAACAATGTTTACGACATTTTCTTCTCGTTTGAAGTTGTCGTTTAAAATCAGAAGTTTATTTCGAATTTGGATCTATTTTTCAAAGAATGTTGTTTGTATTGGTTATTAAGAAAGCGTTCAAGAAAAACCTTGAAATAAGAATGGTAAACTTATATAATTTTACGACTAATAATTTTATGTCTGTTGTGCAAAATAGTGGTAATCTTTAATTATGGTTTTAATAAAATCTCCAGAAGACAACTTGGGCTGCACATCTAACATGTCACTTATCTTTATTTGAAGCTTAGCAAGTACCTCTTGATTACCTGGTTTTATACCCTTTCTATAAATATCTGTAATAGTTTGTAGATCTTTATCCGTAAGAATTGTTACCTGAGGATATGTTGGTACATAATTTTCGGGTAACTCGACCCAAATTTTTTTTCTTAATTGTTTTTGAGGTTTTAAACTTATAACAGTGGTTCCAGCTGCAATATCGCCTAGACGTTGCCCTTTACCATTAAATAAAATTGTTAATATAGCAATAGATCCAGAGGCTAAGCTAATATCAATAATTCTTAATAGCCACCTCGTTAGGTAACTTCCCATGGTAGGTTTAGATCCATCTAATTTTACAACTCGTATATGGTTTGTTCTTTTACCTGGTGTTTGACCATTCCATAAAATTTCAAAAATTAAAGAATAGAACATAGGTGGTAGCATAAAAATTAATCCTATAGCCCAACTTTCAATAAAATCTAGATTCATGGCATTAAATGCGAGAATAATAATTAAATAATACACACTAATTATCAATGCGTCAATAATGTAAGCACCAATGCGAGTACTTAGATTAGCAACGTTTTGATTAAGAGTAACATTTTGTGCAGTTTCAATTTGAAAATTGTTCATATTTTCACTTAATTTGATGGGGTTTTATTTGTAAGTAGGCGAATATATCAAAATATAATTTGAATACGTATATATTAACTTCTTAGAACAAAATACAACTTTCAATCAACTAATCAACCTCTATGCGTGAAGCGGCATTTGTAAAAAGAAATCAAGAACGTTGGCATTTATTTGAGCAAGTATTAGAAAATAGAGATACAATTGCTCCTGATAAATTAGCTGATTTATACGTTGAAATTACAGATGATTTAAGTTATGCAAAATCATTTTATCCAAATAGTCATGTTGAGATTTATTTAAATTCACTCGCTACAACGGCACATCAAAAAATTTATAAGTCTAAAAAAGAAAGTAAGAATAGGTTAGTTTCTTTTTTTAAGTCTGAATTTCCATTGGAAATGTATCAACATCAGAAACAACTATTAATTGCTTTTTTAACCTTTTTGTTCTTTGCTATAGTTGGGGCGTACTCGGTTTCAGAAGATGGTAATTTTGTACGTGTAATACTTGGTGATGCCTATGTGAATATGACTTTAGAGAATATTGAGAATGGCGACCCTATGGCAGTGTACAAAAAAGCTGGAGAAACAGAAATGTTTTTGGGTATTACTATTAATAATATTAGAGTTGCAATGTATGCTTTTTTATTGGGCATGTTATTCTCGGTAGGCTCACTTTTTATTATGATGCAAAACGGCGTAATGTTAGGGTCTTTTCTATACTTTTTTTACGACAATAATTTGTTTTGGGAATCTTCAAGAACTATTTGGATACACGGCACTATAGAAATTTCTGTTATCATAATTGCCAGTTGTGCAGGCATGGTGCTAGGTAATGGTTTGTTGTTTCCAAAAACCTATTCGAGAATAGACTCATTTAAACGTAGTTTTAAAAGTGGAATGAAAATTATGGTAAGTACCATTCCATTTTTTATTGTGGCCGGATTTTTAGAAGGTTTTGTAACACGTCACACAGAAATGCCAGATTGGTTGGCAATAACAATAATAATAAGTTCATTAGCACTTATACTATTTTATTATGTATGGTATCCAGTTAAAGTGTTTAAACAGCATAATATCAACTAACTAAATAATTATTTTTCATGAATTCAAATTTTATTCAATTTAAAAAAGAACGCGATTTAGGAGCAATTATAAGTGATTGTTTCAATTTTATTCGTCTAAACTGGAAAGGCTATTTCGGAACCATTTTTAGAATAGCAGGTCCGTCTTTAATAGTGTTAATAGTAGCCTTAGGGTTTTATATGTATTCATTGGGTGGTTTTGTTGAGTTGGGTATTAGTGGTAATTTTCAAGATGTATCTGATGGAAATTTCATAGGTATAGCATTATCTCTAGCAGTCGCTTTTATATCAGGAATAGTGTTTTATGTGTTAACTCAATTATCTTCTATGTATTATATAAGAATGTATATTGCAAATAAAGGAGAAGGTATTATTGATAGTAAAGAAGTTTACAAACTAGTAATCGATAAATTTTGGTCGTTTTTAGGATTTGGTATAACAATGATTATTTTAGTTATGCTAGGAACAATGCTATGTATATTACCTGGTATATACTTAGGTGTTGTACTTTCTTTAGGAATACCAATTATGGTGTTTGAAAACAAAGGTATTGGTGATACTTTAAGCCATTGTTTTAGATTAATAAAAGAGCATTGGTGGGAAACATTTGGAATTATGTTTGTTGTAGGATTATTAGTTGGTATTATAGGACAAGCATTTTCTGTGCCTAATTTAATTTATTACTTCTTTAAGATTGGAACATCTGCAATGGATAATGATCCAACAGCGATATTAGATATTTTTTCAGACCCAATTTATTTGGCCTTATTAGCATTCGGATATATCGGTCAGTTCTTTTTATCAACAATTACCTACTTGTCTAATGTATTTATTTATTTTGATTTGAACGAACAAAAAAATATGACGGGTACTCTTGAGTCTATTGATAGTTTAGGCGCTTAGTGCGAAAATATATTCTATATATAGTTTTATTTATAGCAATTGGAGTACATGCTCAAATTGATAGTATTTCTGTGCCAGTAGATAAAAATTCTGAATTAACGATTCGACAATTTGACAATAAACAATTTGAGGCGTATAAAAATGATCCTGATTTTAATTATACCGAACCAGAGAGTAAAACAGGATTATTTAACCAATTCACCAATTGGTTGATACGAGTATTAGAGCGATTGTTTGAATGGCTTTTTGGTGTAGAAGAAGCAGTTGGTTATCTAGCTTCATTTTTAAGATGGCTGCCATATATTATACTTGGGATATTAATTTTAGCGATCGTTTACTTTTTTGTAAAACTCAATGTTAAATCAATAGAAAATTCAAAGAGAGAAAAAGCTTCAGTTTTTTTATCTGATGATGAAGAGATTATTAGAAAACAGCAAATAGAAGCCCTAATTAAACAAGCGGTAAGTGATAGTAATTATAGGTTGGCGGTACGTTTTTATTATTTGTTAATTCTACAAAAACTACAAGAAAAAGAGTTGATAGTTTGGCAACAACAAAAGACCAATGCAGATTATATTCATGAACTTAATTCAAGTGATCTAAGAGTTAAATTTATAGACATTACAAGACTGTATGATTTTGTGTGGTATGGTAGTTTTGAGATTGATGAACAAGATTACTTAAATATTTCACACAAGTTCGAAAGTATAAAAGTAGAGATTGGTGTATGAGTAGAAAGCAAAAAACATACATCGTATTATTATTGTTGCTAATTGGTGCAATCATTTTTTATGAAGCGAGTAAACCTACACCTGTAAATTGGTCACCCTCGTATTCAAGTAAACACAGCATTCCGCTAGGGGCAAAAGTTATGAGAAATGAATTGCAAACGCTTTTTCCGAATAGTAATGTAGTTGATATTAAAGAAGCGCCATATTATTTCTTAAAAGATACAACGCTGAAGGGTACCTATATTTTTGCCAATAATCACATTCCAACAGATGATACTGAATTTGAACATATATTAAAATTTGCGGCTAGGGGTAATGAGGTTTTTATGTCTTCTGAAGGGTTTAAAATAGATACACTAAATATTGATACTGAGCTACTCATTACTTACAATTATTCAGAAAATTTAGTTTACAAGTTTTATCATCAATCATTTAAGAATACAGAATTTTATTTTAATAAATCTTATGATAATTTTCACTTTACTAAGGTAGATACTTTAAAAACTGAAATTTTAGGTGCAACAGGGTATTTAGATAATGAGAACACGCTTTCTGATGAAGGAATTAATTTTATTAGAATTAAAATTGGTAAAGGATATGTTTATTTACACACTTTTCCAATGTTGTTTTCAAATTATGCATTGCTAGACGATTTTGAGAACTCAGACCATGTGAGCATTGTATTATCTTATTTAAATGTAGACACGCCTACTGTGTATTGGGATGAGTATTACAAGGCAGGTAAATCACGTATAGCTTCGCCAATGCATTATATTTTAACCAATCCTGCACTTAAATGGGCATATTATACCGTTATTATTGCGGTATTGCTATTTGTGATTTTCGAAGGAAGAAGAGAACAACGAGTTATACCCATACTATCTCCATTAAAGAATCAAACACTTGCGTTTACAAGAACCATTGCTAATATGTACTATGAAAAATCAGATCATAAACGTATTGCTGAGTATCGAATTAAACATTTGCTAACATATATAAAAAATCAGTTAAGAATTAACCCGCAACCAATCTCTAAAGATTATTATATCAAAGTTGCTGCACGCAGCGGCAATGAATTAGAAGTTATTGAACGACTATTTAATTATTGCAATCGTTTGCATCAAAAAAACACTGTGAATAAAGAAGAATTAATGAAACTAAATCAAATGATAGAATCTTTTAAGAATTCAATCAAAACAAATAGATAAGTATGAGTGAAACAAACGAATCACAAGAACAAAATCTGGAGTCTAAAGAGTCTCTAAACTTTGAATCACGAATTAATTTAGATCCTTTAAAAAAGGCCGTAGCTAATATAAAAACAGAACTTTCGAAAGTAATTATAGGGCAAGAATCTTTTATAGAATTTTTAATTATTGCGTTGCTTTCTGATGGGCACGTTTTAATAGAAGGTGTACCTGGAGTTGCTAAAACAGTTACCGCAAAATTATTGGCTGCAAGTGTAAAGACTAATTTTAGCAGAATTCAGTTTACACCCGACTTAATGCCTAGTGATATTATAGGTACATCTGTTTTAAATATGAAAACATCTGAGTTTGAATTTAAATCGGGTCCAATATTTTCTAACATGGTGTTGATAGACGAGATAAACCGTGCACCTGCTAAAACACAGTCTGCTTTGTTTGAAGTTATGGAAGAACGACAAATAACTGTTGACGGTACTCGATATGCAATGAAAGAGCCTTTTATGGTGTTAGGTACACAAAATCCAATTGAACAAGAGGGTACTTACGCATTGCCAGAAGCTCAATTAGATAGATTTTTATTTAAGATTGAAGTTAATTACCCTAAGCTAGAAGAAGAGATTGCCATTTTAGATTTACATCAAAGTAGAAAAGGAGCTTTGCCACAAGCGGTTATTAGTCCGGTTATTACTGAAAAAGAATTACGTTCGTATAAAATACTATTAAAAGAAATAGTTGTAGAAGAGAAAATTAAGCGATACATAGCCGAAATAGTACATAAAACTAGAAATCATCCACATTTGTTTTTAGGTGCGTCACCTAGGGCAAGTATTTCTGTATTAACCGCATCTAAAACAGCCGCGGCAATAGACGGTCGTGATTTTGTTACGCCAGAAGATGTTAAAAAAGTAATTTACCCAGTAGTTAGACACAGAATTATTTTGACACCAGAAAGAGAAATGGAAGGGGCAACAACAGATCAAGTAATGCAAATGATTGTACAATCTGTAGAAGTGCCACGTTAATTTGAAACAACTTAAATCCATATTTCTACACCAAATAGTATACAAGGTTTTAGCTTTTATTTCTACTATTTTTTTAATTGGTTTTTGGTGGTCATTTAGCTACCAAATAGCAAGGGTATTGTTTCTAGTTTTTGCAGTGCTTTTGGTGTTGGATATATACTTGTTATTCAATTTAAAAGATGGTTTAGTTGGTAAAAGAATGATGACTGAAAAGTTTTCTAATTCTGATGAAAATCCAGTTTTAATTAATTTGAGGAACCAGTATAGATTTAAGATCTTTATTAAAGTTATAGATGAATTACCTTTTCAATTTCAAAAAAGAGATTTTGGAATTCAAACTGAAATAGATTCTTTACAAGAAATAGATTTAGAATACCAACTTAGACCAGTTGAAAGGGGCGAGTATGAGTTTGGTAGGTTGCAAGTATTTGTTTCTTCACCATTTCGATTATTATCAAGAAGATTTACCTTGTCTGTAAAAGAAAAAATTGCCGTGTATCCTTCCTTCATTCAAATGAGAAAGTACGAATTTCTAGCAATTAGCAACAAGTTAAATGCTTATGGATTAAAAAAAATAAGACGTATTGGTCATACCATGGAATTTGAGCAAATTAATGAGTATGTTTTGGGAGATGATATAAGAACTATTAATTGGAATGCTACAGCTAAACATGCAAAATTAATGGTAAACCAATATCAAGATGAAAAATCGCAACCAATTTATTCTTTAATAGATACAGGGCGTTTGATGAAAATGCCTTTTGATGGTTTAAAATTATTAGATTATGCTATCAATTCAACCTTAGCATTTTCTAATATAGCCTTGAGAAAAAATGATAAAGCTGGTATGCTTACCTTTTCTAAAACTGTTGAAAATACTATTGCTGCCAGTAATAAAAAAACGCATTTAAATATTATAAATGAGGCTTTATATGCAGTAGATACAAACTTTAGCGAATCAGATTTTTCTTTATTATATACCCATATAAAAAGAAAATTGAGCCATAGAAGTTTGTTAATGCTTTACACCAATTTTGAGCATATTAACGGTATGAGGCGTCAGTTACCCTCTATTATGGCTTTATCAAAATTACATTTACTAGTAGTCGTGTTTTTTGAAAATACAGAATTAGAAGGTTTAATTAATACCAATTCAGAAGATATTGAAGATGTATATCATAAAGCAATTGCTGAAAATTTTGCAAACGAAAAACAACTGATCGTTAAAGAGCTGCAGGCTAGAGGAGTTCATTGTATCTTAACAAAACCTCAAAGTTTAACCCTAAATGTAATAAATACATACCTAGAGTTTAAAGCTAAAGGACTTATTTAGTTTTAAATGAAAAACTACTGCAATAGGAAGTATTTTATTGCAGTAGTAATTCAACTAACCAATGATAAGGATGAAAACTTATTCAGAAAATCATTTAAATAAATATTAAATCAACGATGTTTGAACTTTTCATAGCTTTTTTTTCCCCACATGCTTTATATAGTTCTTTTCTGAATTCCTTACTATTCAAACATACTTTAATTTGTAATTGAATTACTTGATTTTTCGATTATATGTGATTTAAGATCGATGAATTGTAATTTTTTGTCGATTAAATACTCGTAAACCTATATCTCTCATTTTTAGTGAAATTATTTAAGAGATATGAAAATCTACATTAAAAAGCTGTCTATAATAACATTACTATTAAAATAAAAAGCCTCAACAATTTGTTGAGGCTTTTTATTTAATTATTCTTTAAGACATTACTCATCGGTTAATACCCATTCTCCTTTTTGTAGTAAAGGTATTGCTTGTTTGTATTTTAATTCTTTACTTTCTCCTGTTGCAATACTTTTAATAGTCACACGATCGTTTCTACCAATTTTACGTTCTGTACGAACAAATGTTTCAACTTGTTGTGCTTGTTGAGGTTGGTTGGTAGAAGTCTCAGATCGATTGGCAAACTCTTCTTTTGTTAATTGTACCTTTTCACGTCTAGGTTCTCTAGCAGCAGATACTTGGTCTGCACTTCTTGTAGGAAGCTCTCCTTTAAATAAGAACGACAATACTTCTTTATTAATTTTTTGAAGATTGCTGTTAAACAACTCAAAAGATTCAAATTTGTATATTAACAATGGGTCTTTTTGCTCGTATTGTGCATTTCTAACTGATTGCTTTAACTCATCCATTTGACGTAAATGATCTTTCCATGTATTATCAATAATGGCAAGCGTTACATTTTTCTCAAAATCGTTAATCAACACTTTGCCTTCAGAATTGTAAGCTTCTTGCAAATCAGTAACAACTTGAATAGTTTTAGAACCGTCAGTAAATGGTACAACAATACGTTGGTACTTATTATTTGGATTCTCATACACATCTTTAATTACTGGGAATGCAGTTTTAGCGCTGCGCTCCATTTTATCTTGATAATGCTGATAAACCGATTGATAAAGAGCATCGGTCAACTCACCTTCAGATTTAGAATTAAATTCTTCTTGATTAAATGGCGATGCCATTGAAGAGAAACGAATCAATTCAAACTCAAAGTTATTATAGTCATTCGCAGCTTTATTTTCTTGAACAATCGCAGCGCACGTATCGTAAATCATATTTACAATGTCTACCTGCAAACGCTCACCATATAATGCATGCTTTCTACGTTTGTAGATTACTTCACGTTGCGCATTCATTACGTCATCGTACTCAAGTAAGTTTTTACGAATACCAAAGTTATTCTCCTCTACTTTCTTTTGAGCTCGCTCAATAGATTTCGTAATCATTGAGTGTTGTATGACCTCGCCTTCACCAAGACCCATACGGTCCATCATTTTGGCAACACGCTCACTGTTAAACAAACGCATTAAGTTATCTTCTAAAGAAACATAGAATTGAGAAGAACCAACATCACCTTGTCTACCGGCACGACCTCTCAACTGACGGTCTACACGACGCGAATCATGACGTTCTGTACCAATAATTGCTAAACCTCCTGCATTTAATACATCATCAGATAATTTAATATCGGTACCACGACCTGCCATATTGGTTGCAATAGTTACAACTCCTGGTTGACCCGCTTCAGCAACAATATCTGCTTCTTTCTTATGAAGTTTTGCATTTAATACATTGTGCTTAATCTTGCGCATTGCAAGCATTCTACCCAACAATTCCGAAATTTCTACGGAAGTAGTACCTACCAATACAGGGCGACCTTGCTCTACTAATTTTGTTACTTCATCAATAACAGCATTGTATTTTTCACGAGCTGTTTTATAGACTAAATCTTCACGGTCATCACGTGCTAAAGGTTTGTTAGTTGGAATCTCTACAACATCTAATTTATAAATTTCCCAGAATTCTCCAGCTTCTGTAATCGCAGTACCAGTCATACCTGATAATTTACGGTACATTCTAAAGTAATTTTGTAAAGTTATGGTTGCATACGTTTGCGTAGCAGCCTCAATTTTTACATTCTCTTTAGCCTCTAATGCTTGGTGTAATCCGTCAGAGTAACGGCGACCATCCATAATACGACCTGTTTGCTCATCTACAATAAGAATCTTATTGTCCATTACCACATACTCCACATCTTTCTCAAATAGGGTATAGGCTTTTAGCAATTGGTTCATGGTATGAATTCGCTCACTCTTAACACCAAAGTCTTTATAAATTGCTTCTTTCTCAACCGCAGCTGCTTCAGGTTTTAATCCTTTAGCATCAATTGATGCAATTTCTGTACTCAAATCAGGAAGTACAAAGAAATGATCATCATTGTGATCTTGCGAAAGATGCGCAATACCTTTATCTGTTAATTCGATTGAATTGTTTTTCTCTTCAATTGTAAAGAATAATTCAGCATCAACTTTTGGCATTTCTCTGTTGTTGTCTGCCATGTATTGATTCTCCGTCTTTTGGAGTAATTGTTTTACACCTTCTTGACTTAAATACTTAATTAATGCTTTGTTTTTAGGTAAACCTCTGTAAACTCTTAAAAGTTTGAAACCACCTTCTTTCGTATCGCCTTCAGCAATTAACTTTTTAGCTTCAGATAAAACGCCAATTAAATATTTACGCTGAATATTCACTAATTTGTCGACACTAGGTTTTAATTCGTTAAACTCATGACGATCTCCTTGTGGTGTAGCACCAGAAATAATTAACGGTGTTCTAGCGTCATCAATTAATACAGAATCTACCTCATCTACAATAGCGTAGTTATGGCGGCGTTGCACCAAGTCTTTTGGCGAGTGCGCCATATTATCTCTCAGATAGTCAAATCCAAATTCATTGTTTGTTCCGTAGGTAATATCTGCGTTATAGGCATTTCTACGAGCATCTGAATTTGGTTGATGGTAATCAATACAATCAATACTCAAACCATGGAATTCAAAAATTGGAGCCATCCACGCAGCATCACGTTTTGCCAAGTAATCGTTTACTGTTACAACGTGCACACCTTTACCAGTTAGGGCATTTAAATAAATTGGTAATGTTGCTACCAAAGTTTTACCCTCACCAGTCATCATCTCTGCAATTTTACCACTGTGTAGAACAGAACCACCAATTAACTGAACGTTATAGTGAATCATATCCCAAGTAATTTGCTTACCGGTAGCATCCCAAGTATTGTAATAAACAGCTTTATCTCCTTCTAATTCTACATTGTCTTTTTTGGCAGACAATTCGCGATCGTAAGCAGTAGCAATAACTTCCACAGTTTCGTTTTGTGTAAAACGTTTTGCCGTTTCTTTAACTAGAGCAAAAGCTTCGGCAACAATTTCGTTTAAGACAGCCTCTGAAGCTTCATACGAAGCGTCTTCAAGCTGATCAATTTCATTATAGATTTCTTCTTTACGATCTATGTTTGCGGTTTGCGTTTCTTCTTGTAACGCTTTGATTTGATCTTCAAAAGAAGCAGTAGCTTCTTGAATACGGTTTTTGAACGCAGTTGTTTTAGCTCGTAATTCGTCATTTGACAAAGCTGCCATTTCATGCTCAAATGCTAAAACATTGGTTACAATTGGTTGTAATGCTTTAAGGTCTTTCTTGCGCTTATCGCCAACAAAAACTTTTAAAACAGAATTCAATAAACTCATAATTTTTCTAAAAATTTAGGTGCTCAAAATTAAGCAAAAAAAAAGCCTCAAATGAGACTTTTAATTGATTTTTTATTGTTGATTTTAATACTCTTCTTCGTTCCAAAGATAATCATCTTCAGTAGGATAATCTGGCCAAATTTCTACAATTGACTCATATGTCTCTCCTTCATCTTCTAGGTCTTGTAAGTTTTCTGCAACTTCTAAAGGTGCACCGGTTCTAATAGCGTAATCAATTAACTCGTCTTTCGTTGCTGGCCAAGGAGCATCTGCCAAGTATGAGGCTAATTCTAGAGTCCAATACATAATTTTTTCTTGTTTAGATTTTCTGCAAAAATAATTTTTTTACAAAAACAGCCAAGATAATTAGGATGTTTTTTTAATATTTTTAAGAACTTACTCTTTTTGTTTAGGAATCCATTTGATTTCCTCGATTTTGTTGTCATAAGTCAATTTCCGTGCCAGCACAAAAAGGTAGTCTGAAAGCCTATTTAAATATTGAATAATTGAATGGTTTATTTCTATTATGTTATTGAGCTTTACTGTGTTACGCTCAGCTCTTCTACATACACATCTTGCTATATGACAATATGACACCATTGGGTGGCCACCTGGTAACACAAAGTGGGTCATAGGAGGAAGAGAGGAATCTAACAAATCAATTTGTTGTTCCAGCTGTTGAATATGTATGTTGGAAATTCGATTTATGTTTAATCTATCTTTTCCATTTTTGAGTATTTCCTTCTCTTTTGGAGTTGCTAACTCAGCACCTAGGACAAAAAGGTTATCTTGAATATTTACAATAAGCTCAAAGAGATTTTTACACGAAATATGATCTCTCAATAAACCCAAATAAGAGTTAAGCTCATCAATTGTACCATATGCTTCAATTCGAATATGATCTTTAGATACTCTAGTTCCTCCAAATAGAGAGGTTTCTCCTTTATCTCCAGTTTTTGTATAAATTTTCATACTTAAAAAATAGTTTATTAAACTCTTATTGTAAAGTGTTCTTTAGCCTGCTCTTTTCTAAAAAATACAATTCCCCAAAAAAAAGTATCTATAGTAACGGTTACTTTTGGGTGTTGTTTTATTTCTTTCCATGCTTCTTCCATATCTTTAGTCCAATGTACATCATCAAAAATGAAAACACTGTTGTTATGAACAGAAGATAAACATTGCCTAAAATAATTCAATGTTGGTTCCTTTTGATGGTTGCCGTCAAAATAAATCAAATCATATGTGCCAGCCTTTAAGACTTTTGGTAATGTGTTTGTAAAATCGCCAACAACAAAATTTACATTTTGATAGTCGAAATAATCAAAAGTTTCTTTCGCTGTTTGAATCGTTTGAGGGCAACCTTCAAGGGTCGTTATTTTAGCGTTGGTACTTCCAAGGTGCAAACTAGCGGTACCAATGCCAAGTGAGGTGCCAATTTCTAATATTTTATTTGAATTAAAATATGAAACAATTCGAGCTAATAATTCAGCTCTTTTTTTTGATATTCCTGCCACTTTAGCAATTTTGGATATTTGACGTTGATTGGATTTAAAAATTTTAGAACCTTTTCCAAAATCAGTCACTTCTATTGTATTATTGTTCTGTAATAATTTACTACGATAGTTGTTTAATAATTCAACTTTATTTCTCGATGATTTTTGATAAAAGCATTTTGTAACTAAGTTATAAACAAATGGAGAATGAACTCCGTGTTGATTGGTTGCTTTTTTTAAGAATTTTAGATAAGAAACAATTTGATACCACATAAAGTATTACTGAAATTTAAGCGAAAATAATAGAAATATTGGTGATGTTATCGATTAAAAATTATATTTGCTTACTACTAAAATGGATTTGTTGCATTTAAGTAACTAAAACTAGATTTAATTAAATTTTAAATGATAAAAAGAATTTGTGTGTTGGCTTGCCTTTTGGCGTGTTTTACTAGCTGTTTATCAACTAAGAAGACCAATTATTTTCAAGGTGAACCTACTAAAAATAACGAATTGTATAAATTCAATAATACTCCATACAGGCTTCAAGTAAACGATATCTTACAAATTACCATTAAGTCCAAAAATCCTGAATTGGTTTCTCTTTTTCAATCAGGACAAACGAATAGTAGTGGAGCAAATGCAGGGCAGGGATTATATTTTAATGGATATACAGTTGATTTACATGGTAATATTAGAATTCCATACATTGGAGAATTAAATGTATTGGGGTATACGGAAGAAGAAGTTAGAGAGAAAATAGAAGTAGAATTAAAGAAGTTTATCAAAAACCCTGAAAGTATTTTCGTAACGGTTAAATTATCTGGAATTCAGTTTGTTGTTACGGGAGAAGTAGGCAGTCCAGGTACAGTTACTTTACAGCAAAATCAAGTAACCATAATTGAAGCTTTGGCAAATGCTGGTGAAATTTCAACTTTTGGAAATAGAGAAAAAGTTCAAATACTTCGCAAGACTTTTAATGGTGTTGAAACCTATACTATCGACATGACGGATATTGAGGTTTTTAATAACGAGCATTTTTACATTCAACCAAATGATGTTATTTATGTTGAGGCTCTTGAGCGAAAATCATGGGGTCTGGGTACCAATGGTTTCCAAACATTTACTACTATAGCCTCAATATTTACAGTATTGGTAAGTACAATTTTATTAATTGACAATTTATAAGCCCCTTTGATGAGCAACGAATTTGATTTTTTAAAACCAGGTAAGGAAGATATCACAGATTTAAAAGACTTTCTATTTCGAGTTATTTCTCATTGGAAATGGTTTTTAGTAACCATTCCTATTGGATTGGGAATGGCTTATTACCTTAATATTTCTTCAGAAAAAGCTTATGGTCTACATGCAACTATTTCTGTAAAAGAGCAGCAAAACCCATTATTTGCTACTGGTACAAATATAGCCTTTAATTGGGGTGGTGTTAGCGATAAAGTAGAATCTTTAAGAAGAGTAATTAGTTCACGTTCTCATAATGAACAAGTTGTTCGAGAATTGGAGTTTTATGTGGAATATTTGCAAGAGGGACGATTTAGAGTTGAAGATGTTTATGGTAAAACACCTTTTAATGTGGTATTAGAGCCAAACGGGTTTCAACTATTAAATACACTCATTTATATTAGTTTTATTGATAATGAACGATTTAAACTAACTGTTGATTTTGGTGAATCTAAGGAGGCTAGAATGATTAATTACAATTCAGATGAGCAACATATTTACCCTATTACTCAATCTGTTTTTAAAAGTGAGTTCAGTTTAAATGAACCTTTGACGTTACCTTTTATGCGTTGTGCATTACAGTCAATTCCAGGTAGAGGTAATTTAGCAGGTAAGGAGTACATGATACGATTTAAACCTGTGAATGCTGTTGTTGGTAAATATCAAGCGGTGAGAGCAGAACCGATTAGAAATACTTCTCTTTTATCTGTAACACTTACAGGGCCAAATAAGAATAGATTGGTTGATTATTTAAATGAAACTGTAGAATTATTAGCTGAGAAGCAGTTAAATGATAAAACTAACTACGCTAGACAAACCTTAAAATTTATTGAAGAACAGTTTAAAAATACCCAAGATAGTTTGCGTTTAATTGAAGTAGACATGGGGGTTTATAAAGAAGAACAAGACATTTATAATTTATCAGCTGAAGGGAGTAATATATTTTCAAATACCTTAGATATTGATGAAGCTCAATTAACTTTAAATGAAAGATTAGAATATTATGAGAATCTCATAAATTATATCAATAATCATCAGAGTTTTACAAGTATTCCAGCTCCGGCAGTAATTGGAGTTGAAGATGGTTCTATTGCCGGAGAGGTACAAGTTTTGACTTCCTTATCCTTGAAAAAGTTAAAATTAGCTTCTGAGGTTACTGAGAATCATCCATCACTTGTTAGTTTAAATCAAGAGATTGAAGCTGCTAAAATTGTTTTGCTCGAAAACATTGCTTCGGTTAAGAAGATCTTGGAGGTAGATATAAAGAATAGCCAAAAAAGACTTAATATCTATAATACTAAATTACAAGAATTACCAGAAAAAGAGCAACAATTGTTGAATTTTCAAAGAAAATACGCAATGACAGAATCAAATTATAAATATTTGCTTCAAAAAAGATATGAAGCGGATATAGCAATTGCAGCTAGTGTTTCTGACATTACAATATTAGATAGAGCCAAAGATATGGGACAAGCTTCTATGTTACCAAGAACAGGATTCAATTATATGGTAGGCTTTATGTTAAGTATCATTTTACCTTTATTTATTATTGTAATTAAGGAAGTTTTTGATACGAAAATTCAGACTGTTGAGTCTATTGAGCGTTTAACCTCAATTCCAGTTTTAGGGGTTGTGGGTAGAAAAGTAATTGAAAGTAATTTGGCAGTATTTGAGAAGCCTAAATCTTCAGTTGCTGAGGCATTTAGGGCGCTAAGGTCAAATATTCATTTCTTATTTAGTAGAAATACTAATTTAAATAAATCAAAAACCGTCGTTTTTACTTCTTCAGTAAGTGGAGAGGGAAAAACTTTTTGCTCTATTAATATGGCTACAGTTTTTGCTCTTAGCGGCAAGAAAACTGTATTGGTAGGACTAGATTTAAGAAAGCCAAAAATATTTGGAGAATTTAATTTGGATAGTAATTTAGGAGTGGTGAATTATCTTATTGGCCAATCATCTTTAAAGGAGGTAATTCAAAAAACTCAAATTGAAAATTTAGATTTAATAATATCTGGACCCATCCCTCCAAATCCTTCAGAACTTTTAATTAGTGATGCATCAGCCTCGATGATTAAACAGTTACAAGAAGATTATGAATATGTCATATTAGATACACCCCCAATTGGTTTGGTTACTGATGCCTTTGACATTATTAAATTTGCAGATGTAACGTTATATGTCATTAGACAAGGATTTACACAAAAAGGAATGATCAAAATGGTGAATAGAAAATATGAAATGAATGAAATGAAGAATATAAGTATAGTATTAAATAATTTTAAGGTGAAGTCAAAATATGATATGGGTTACGGTTATGGAAATGGTTATGGTCAAGGTTATCACGACAACGGAAAACGATCTTTATTCCAAAGAATATTTAATAGGTAGAGCATAAACGATGAAAAAGATAAGGTTTGCTATCGTAGGTTGTGGGCATATTGGGAAACGTCATGCTGAAATGGTGTTAAGAGCAAATGAAGCCGAATTAGTTGCCCTTATAGATGTAAAGTCAAAAGCAGATTTGCATATTGAGAATTTTGATGTTCCATTCTTTGAAAGTTTAAATGAATTTCTTTTAAGTAAAATAGAAGTGGACGTAGTTACCATTGCAACTCCAAATGGATATCATGCATCCCAAGCATTGCAAGTTCTAAATTCAGGCTCACATGTTGTAATTGAAAAACCAATGGCATTAACTAAAGCTGATGCTGAGAAGGTTATATTTAAGGCATTACAATTGGATAAACAGGTTTTTGCTGTTATGCAGAATAGATATTCACCACCCTCAGTATGGTTAAAAGAGATTATTGATTCCAATGCACTAGGTGATTTATATTCCGTGCATATCAATAGTTTTTGGAACCGAGATGAACGTTATTATACGGAGGATTCTTGGCATGGTGACAAAAAATTGGATGGTGGTACATTATTTACTCAGTTTTCACATTTTATTGATATAATGTATTGGTTGTTTGGAGATATAACCAATATCAATGCAGTAATGAAAGACTTTAAACATCAAAACATGACCGATTTTGAGGATACAGGTATTGTTAACTTCGAATTTGTTGATGGAGGTTTTGGTAGTTTTAATTTTTCTACAGCAGTTTGGAATAAGAACATGGAAAGTTCAATGACAATTATAGCTGAAAAAGGATCTGTTAAAGTGGGTGGACAATATATGAATGAAGTAGAGTATTGCCATATAGAAGATTATAAAATGCCCGATTTGGAGGCCACCAACCCGGGTAATGATTATGGTACTTACAAAGGATCTGCCCAAAATCATCATTATGTTATTCAAAATGT
This sequence comes from Urechidicola sp. KH5, assembly GCF_054661455.1. NCBI lineage: Bacteria > Pseudomonadati > Bacteroidota > Flavobacteriia > Flavobacteriales > Flavobacteriaceae > Urechidicola > Urechidicola sp. KH5. The sequence continues at coordinate 440,735 of NZ_BAAFSW010000003.1, read as the reverse complement.
AATAGATGTCTTAAATAATAAAAAGACTATTACTACAAATGCTTTAGAAGGTATGAAGGTGGTCGATATCATAGAGCGTATTTACCAAAGTGCTAAATAATGCTCTCAAAAAAGCAACAAATTTTTAAACGCCTTTTTGACTTTACCTTTGCCTTGGTAGGACTTTGTTTTGCAATAATTCCTTTATTGATTTTAATATTGATAGCTTCTTTTTCAACTCGATCTTTTGGAATTTTTAAGCAAGAACGGGTTGGCCAGTTTGGTCAAATTTTTGTTTTGTACAAAATTAAGTCAATGAGAAAAGGCGTTACTAAAGGTCATATTACAACCTCTGCAGATATTAGAATTACAAGTTTTGGTAAATTTTTAAGAAACACTAAACTTGACGAATTTCCACAGCTTATTAATGTATTATTTGGTTCTATGAGTTTTGTAGGCCCTAGGCCAGATATTAAAGGGTATGCCGATAAATTGGAAGGTGATGACAGAATTATTTTGTCAGTAAAACCAGGTATTACGGGGCCAGCTACGTTGTATTATTCTAATGAAGCAGAACTTTTAGCAAAACAATCAGATCCTATTAATTATAATAATACCGTTATTTGGCCACATAAAGTTGAGATGAATAGACATTATGTTTTAGAATGGAATTTTCTGAAAGACTTGCGATATTGTTGGAGATCTATTCTACAGGTTTTCCATTAATAAAAACGCTCTCAATTAAATTACTGCCAAAAGCATAAGGTAAATAACCATAACTAGGAATTTCTTTCGTTAAAATAAGATTTGCTTTTTTACCTTTTGTAATACTACCATGGGTTTTTTCTAACCCCATTGCATAAGCACCATTTATAGTTGCTGCATTAATAGCTTCTTCAGGAGTCATTTTCATTTTTATACAAGCTTCCGAAACTACTTGATTCATATTTCCTGAAGGGGTAGAACCAGGGTTGAAGTCTGTAGCCAAGGCAAGAGCTAACCCTTCTGAAATCATTTTTCTTACAGGGGTATACGGAATGCTTAGGAAATAGGAGCATAGCGGCAAGGCAACTGGCATTGTGTTTGAATTTTTTAGAGCATTTATATCTTCAGTTCTCATTAACTCCAGATGGTCTACAGATAAAGCATTATGTGCAATACCTGATTGGATACCCCCAATTGCTGTAAATTGGTTCACATGAATTTTTCCTATCAATCCAAATTCAGCAGCTGCTGATAATAATCGATTTGTATCTTCTACTGTAAAATATCCGGTTTCACAAAAAATGTCAATATATTCCGTAATTTTCTCTGCAACTATAACAGGTAAAAAATCGCTTATTACTGCATCAATATAAGCCGATGAATTTCCATTAAAACTTTTTGGAATAGCATGAGCGGCCAAATAGGTGGCTTTAATGTCAATAGGATAATTTACTTGTAGCTTTTTTATAACACGAAGCATTTTTAACTCTGTCTCAAGCGTTAATCCATAACCAGATTTTATCTCAATAGCTCCCGTACCTAATTTCATAACTTCTTCGAGTCTTTTAGAAGATTGTTGGTATAAATCAGATTCTGAAGTTTCTTGTAGTTTTTTTGCAGAATTAAGTATGCCGCCACCTTCATTGGCTATTTGTTCATAGGTTTTACCTTTTATCCGTGCAACAAATTCTTGTTCTCTGTTTCCAGCATAAACAATATGTGTATGTGAGTCGCACCAAGCTGGTAAAATCATTTTTTCAGAAGCATCAATATTCTTGTCTGCATTGATTTTCGGAAAATCAGACATTTTACCAAAGTCTTTTATAATATCATCTTCTAGAAGTAGATACGCATTTTTAATTGTTGGTAATACTGCCATTTTTGAACCTGACACTTTATCAACTTGCGTTTCTCTTACTTGCAATAATTCTTTGATGTTTGTTATTAATGTCGTCATAATTCAAATGTATAAAAAAAGGCAAAACCTAAGCTTTGCCTTTTTAATAAGTATTTTACTTTATTATTTCAAACTTCCAGTCATATCTGCAGGAATTACCCAAGCGTCATATTCTTCGGCAGTTACATAACCTAGATTGATTGCTTCTTCTTTTAATGTTGTTCCATTCTGGTGCGCTGTATTGGCGATTTCAGCCGCTTTGTAATAACCAATTTTTGTATTCAATGCTGTTACTAACATTAAAGAGTTGTTAAGTAATTGGTTGATTACTTTATGATTTGGTTCAATACCAACAGCACAATTTTCATTGAATGACACACATGCATCACCTATTAATCTAGCTGATTGCAAAAGGTTTGCTGCCATCATCGGTTTAAATACATTCAGCTCGTAATGTCCTTGGGTACCACCAACTGTTACTGCAACATCATTACCCATTACTTGCGCACAAACCATAGTAATCGCCTCTGCTTGTGTAGGGTTTACTTTCCCAGGCATGATAGAAGAACCAGGTTCATTAGCAGGAATGATTAATTCACCAATACCTGATCTAGGACCAGAAGCCATCATACGAATATCGTTGGCAATTTTATTTAATGAAACTGCAATTTGTTTTAAAGCTCCATGTGTTTCAACTATCGCATCATGGGCTGCTAATGCTTCAAACTTATTCTCTGCAGTAACAAATGGTAAACCTGTAAATTCTGCGATATATTTAGCAACTAGTACATCATAGCCATTTGGCGTGTTTAAACCTGTACCAACAGCTGTTCCACCTAAAGCTAATTCAGATAGATGTGCCAAGGTGTTTTTTAGCGCCTTTAAACCATGATCTAATTGAGAAACATAACCAGAAAATTCTTGACCTACGGTTAAAGGTGTAGCATCCATTAAGTGCGTTCTACCAATTTTAACTACATCTTTAAATGCTTCAGCTTTTACTGCTAACGTATTTCTTAAGGTTTCAATTCCTGGGATAGTAGTTTCAACAACCATTTTATAGCATGCTATATGCATACCGGTAGGGAAGGTATCGTTTGAAGATTGCGATTTATTCACATCATCATTTGGTTGAATAGTTTTCTCTCCTTCACCAATTACTTTACCAGCCATTTCATGTGCTCTATTGGCAACAACTTCATTTACATTCATGTTGCTTTGAGTACCAGAACCTGTTTGCCAAATAACTAATGGAAATTGATTGTCATGTTTTCCTTCTAAAATTTCGTCGCAAACCGCACCAATCAAATCTCTTTTATCTTCAGAAAGAACACCTAACTCACAGTTGGTGTAAGCAGCGGCTTTTTTAAGGTAGGCAAAGCCATAAACAACTTCTAGAGGCATAGATGCCGGTGCTCCAATTTTAAAGTTATTTCTAGAACGTTCAGTCTGCGCGCCCCAATACTTGTCAGCAGGAACTTTAACAGTACCCATAGTATCTTTTTCTATTCTATATTCCATGATTTATAAGCTAAATAATTGTGTTACAAAGGTACTAAGAAGTGAGAATTTTTTAATGATTTATAGATAATATTTTGACGTTGAAAACTTAGAAAAAAGTATAAAAAGTACTTGTGTTAAATAAAAAATAAATACTACTTTTGTACTTGTATTAAAACGAAACTTATGGACTTTTCACAATATTCAGGATTTTTACTTTTCTTAACCATTTTTACAATGGGATTTTGGTTAATGATTTTCTTATTGACTTTTGTAATTCCTTATTGGATTATCGGTTATTTAAGAGAAGAGTGGAAACTGCGTAAAACTGAAAAAGCAGTTATTGAAGAATAACGATCCGCTAAAATATTTAAAAGGCTTGTCAAATGTGACAAGCTTTTTTTTTGACTTTTAATTACATATTGTATAAAAAAAACCGAAGCAAATAAGCTTCGGTTCTATTTTATAAAAGTATTTTTCTTTTAGAATCCCATATCTTCACCACCTCCATCATAGTCGCCGCCACCATTTCTTCGGCCGTTGCGTTTTTTCTGTTGGTTGAATCTATAGGTAAATGTTGCTCTAATTTGACGTTGTCTGTACTGAAATTCACTATACCTGTAAGAGAATTCATCAAATGTTGTGGTAGAAATTCTTTTACGAGAATTTAGTAAGTCGCTCACATTTAATGAGATTGTCGCATTCTCTTTTAAAACATCTTTACTAAATGCTAAATTTATTCCTACACGTCCATCCGTTTGTGTTTGAAAGTTTTGAGAAGGAGCTCTATAGTCTACAGTAGTTTGCCAATCAATACCATACGGTAAGTTAACTCTTGAGTTTACTCGAGCAAACCAACTATCGTTATCGTAATCAGGAACTTCACCATTACCATCTCTGGCAGATTTAAAGAAATTTAAACTAGTTGTTAATCTCCAAATTTTAAACGGGTTGTAGTTAAATGAAAACTCCCAACCTAAACGCTGCTCAGATGCAATATTACGAGGTGTTGTAATAGCAATTCCATCTTCATACTCAACAATGTAATCAAATACATCTGTTGCGTAATTATAGTATACAGAAGTATTGAATGTGAATTTATTGAACTTATGTAAGTATCCAATGTCTACTCCATTAGAGATTGAAGGATCTAAATCTGGATTTCCTTTAAAAATGTTTGTCTCACTAACACGAGATGGAAACGGGTTTAAAAAACGTCCTCTAGGTCTTCTTATTCTTCTGTTGTAACCTAATGTTAAACTTGATTCATCATTAATTTCATAAGCTAGGTTAGCAGTAGGGAATAGGTTGGTATATTTTTTCTCGTCTTTGAAGTTAGTGTCGGGCAATTCACTTTCACTTTCAACTTGAACATCAATATTTGTATTCTCTAATCTCAATCCAAATAAAGCAGAGAATGCTCCCCATTTTGTGCCGTATTGCGTGTAAACCGCATTTACATTTTCATTATAAATAAACAGGTTAGATAAATCTGGATTAAATATAAAATCGCCATCATCATTCATTTCTTCAAGAATGTTGTCAGATTCATTATTGTTAATGATAATTCTAACTCCTGCTTCAAACTGTTTTGATTCACCTACAGGCCACACATAATCACTTTGAAGTAAAATTTCTGTTTGATCTTCTAATACGGAAGTACGCTCAAATCCTAATTCTGTAGTTGGAAAAGTTATGGCTTCAATAATATCAGCCATTTCATCATCTTGACTTTTTTCATGTCGAAAATCAACAGTAAGTTTGTGATCGTCTTTGTCAAAAGATTGAATAAAGTTTAGATTAAATTCTAGTTGTTTGTCTAATTCATCTTCTAATTCAAGTCTGTATCCTAGTTGTGTTTCAATCCAATTTTCGGTATAATTAGCATTATCAGCACGAGCTTCATTATCTCTTGTAGCATAGTTGTATAAAGCACTACCAGTTAGCGATGCTTTATCTGTAAACATATATTCTAGACCAAATTGAGTGTTAAAACCTCTTCTTATTCTTTTATATGTCCTGTCTTCAATACTATAGTAATCATCAATGTTTTGCATATCTACAGTTTCGAAATAACCATTACCTGGAGAGTTGCTGTAGTTTAAACCAGTATTTGTAAAGAAATTAACTTTTTTAGTTCTCCAGTTTAAGTTACCAGATAACCCGTAGGCTTCTGGAGTTCCAATAATAGCATTGACAGTACCATTAAATCCTTGGGCTTTTCCTTTTCTTAATATGATATTTAAAATACCTGCAGTACCTTCTGCATCGTATCTGGCTGATGGTGATGTTATAACTTCTACTTTTTCAATAGCCTCAGCAGGTAATTGTTTTAATGCATCGTTACCCAATCCAACCATAGCAGAGGGACGTCCATTAATTAATATACGTACATTTTCATTACCTCTTAAACTAACAGCACCTTCAACATCTACGGTAACAGATGGCACATTGTCTAGTACATCTACCGCATTACCACCTTTAACAGTCATATCTTTACCTACATTAAAAATCTTTTTATCTAACCTTATTTCTACGGTACTTTTTTCGGCAATAATTTCTACTTCTTCTAAAGCTTCTGCGCTTGCATTAAGTGCAATCGTTCCTAAGTAGGTATCTTTTGTTAAATCTAGATTATTTAAAGTTTTTGATTCAAATGATAAAAATTCAATGGTTATATCGTAGTTACCTGCATTTATTTCGATATCGAATCTACCATCTACACCTGTAACGCCTCCGGTTACATTGCCACCATTTGTAGGAGTAATGATTATCGTAGTATATTCTAAAGGTTGACTTGTTTCCTCTTCTGTTACAGTTCCCGAAACATTAATTTTTTGAGCAAATGCAGTGCTTACTAATAAGAGCAATATTAAAAGGTTGAAGTATTTTAACATTGGTTGTAATTTGTTTTCTTTTAAGGATTGCAAATGTAACCGCAGGCATAACCTACTTTCGTTAAAGTACTGTTAAAACAAGTGTATAAATTACACATAAATAATTTAGGAATATTGCTACATGATTTCTTCTATAGCTTCTGCCGGTCGACCAATAACAGCTTTATCACCAATAATAATAATAGGGCGTTCAATTAATTTGGGATTAATTACCATAGCCTCAATAATTTGACTATCAGAAAGTTCTTTACCTTTAAAATTCTCTTTCCAAATAGCTTCTGATTTTCTGACAAGATTTTTAGGGGAGATTCCTAATTTATTGATAATATCTGTTAATTCTGAAGGAGTAGGGGGAGTAGTTAAATAAAGTACCGTTTCAAATTCAATTTTTTTCGCTTCTAGATATGCAACGCCCTCTCTACTTTTTCTGCATCTTGGATTGTGATAAATCTTAACCATTGTTTAATATTTTTCTTCGTCGTCTTTCGAGTCAAAATTAAGGTTTTTATCTTGTTTACTCTGGTTGAATCTCCAAGTAAAAGATAATAATACCTGAGGCTGTTTCCACTGGGTATTTGTATAGGAAATAACATTATCAGGCCAACGAGTTCTTTTTGTTCGATTTGAGTTGAAAACATCTGTGGCAATTAGCGATATTGTTGCCTTGTTATCAAACAAATCTTTATTTGCAGCTATATTCAAATAGGCGTAAGCCTCACGCTCAGAATATGCAGCTTTTGAATTTAAAAAATATTCACCTGTAACTTGTAATGCCACTTCATGTGGCAGATCCATAGCACTTGTAACTTTAGCATTTCCAGTTACATTTGTATTACCGTAATCAAGAATTATAGTTTCATTATTAGAATCTTGATAGGTGAAAATTCCTTCTTGTGTAACATAACGCAAGTCAAATGTCCCCGTTAAATTCCACCAATCATTTGCAGCATAGGTCGCTACCATTTCTGCTCCCAAGAAACTTAAGAAACCAAGGTTTACAGGCGAATTAATCAATTTAGGAACACCATTTACAATTTCACCATTTTCGTAAGTTACAAATTGCCAAATATCGTCGTAATGTCTAAAATATAAAGTGGGATTAAAGTTGAGTTTTGCTTCTTCATTTTGGTTTAAAAAGCTCAATTCGATTGAATTGATATAATATGGTAGTAATTTTTTGTTTCCAACATACGAGGTAGTTTCACTTATTCTTTGCTCAAACGGATTAATACTTGGGTAATCTACACGTTGTAATCCTCTTCTGTAGGAAAGACTCAAACCATGATTGTCAGATAATTTATAATCAATATTAAAGCTTGGGAAATAATCGGTGAAGTTGGTTTTAACTTGTTCTTCTGAATCTAATAATTGAGCATCTAAGCGAGTGTGTTCAATACCAAGCCCAATACCATAAGACCAATTCTCTTGTTCTTGATCAAATTGAATATATCCTCTGTGCCAATCTTCTTTAAAATCAAAAACATTAGAGGTTGAAGGGTCAATTACAAAATCACCGTTTTCAATTATTTTGTTGATAAATGTAGTTTCAATCTTACCCAAATTAGCTTCATACCCAACACCCAAAATCGTTTGGTCATTTATTGGGTAATCATATCCAACGAACCAATAAGTATTTCTTAGTTTTAAATGATCATAAATCAATTCATTATCTAATATTAATTCTTGATAAGGATATAAATCGCGATTAAAAAGTTTTCTGTCTTTTATTTCATTATCATACGAATAAGAGAACTCTGCATAAAATAATTCTCCCAAGCGATCCGTATATTTCTGATAAATACCAGCTATTTCATAAATATCATCATCAAATTGAGTTTCTAATTTTCGTTCAGAAATTAAATTTAGGATATCGTCTTGATCATAATATTTTGTTGTATTTAGATTGTTGTAATCACCATTAAAGAGCGAATAAGTTCCTTCAATATTTACAACTTCATAATCACTTAAATAATAATCGGCTCCAATGGTAGTCTCAAAAACTACATTTTTACGTTCATAGTCTCTTAGTTCTTTTATACTGTTATCTAGAGTTGCATTGGTAAAATATTTGTTTTTTACTTTGGTGTTAGCTGCGGGCTTTCTATGAAATAGATTTGTGTTTGTGTAAAGATTTAGATTACCATTTCTATAATTAATACTTGTGGCTCCTCCATATACTTGTGTTTCATCTAAAGATACAGTGCCAGTAACAGACCCATTTAAACCGTTGTCTATTCCTTTTTTAAGAACAATATTGATAATTCCAGAACTGCTGTCACCACTAAATCTGGCTGATGGGTTGGTTATAACTTCTATTTTTTGAATACTACTGGCGGGGAGGTTTTGCAAAGCCTCAAGTTTTGTTTGAGTAGAGATTCTTCCATTAATCATAATTTTTGGTCTACTACCTCTAATCATAGGTATACCCTCTGCAGTAACAGTAACAGAAGGTACATTACCCAAAACATTGATTGCAGTACCTCCATTAGACACTACATCTTTATCAACATTATATGTTTGTTTATTTAAACTTAAAACTGTTGCAGTATTCGATGTTTGTGTAACTGAAATTTCATTTAAGGCTTCAGTTGAAATTTCTAATTGAATTTCACCTAAGTCAAAATCGTTATTTGATATAGTAATATTTTCAGAGAATGAAGTATAGCCCAAATATTCAAAAGTAGCCGTGTAATTTCCGTTTGAAGCATTCAATTTAAAGCTCCCATTTTTTGATGTAACAGTTCCACTATGCAATGAGTCGGCATGATATAAAGCAACAGTCGCGTATTGCAACCCTTTTTTTGTTAAAGCATCTACTACTTTGCCTTTAACAAAAAAGTCTTGTCCGTACATCAATAGGGAACAAAAAGAAACAAAAAATAAACAAAGGAATTTTTTGGTCATTTAGTAGGGTTGATCACTGGGTTGAATGTTGATTTTTCATGCAAAATTCATTAAAGGTGGCAATATAATTAATTAATGTGAAAAATTAACAAAACGTTAACCGAAATGAACCATTTGTATATAATGGTTAGCATATTGTTCGTTTAAATCATAATCTGATATTCAGATAACAAGTCTTTTAATGGTCTAGCTCCAGTAAATTGTACTGATGCCAATCCGTTTTTTTTGGCAGCTTTAACATTTTCTGGATTATCATCAATAAAAATGGCATTTTCGGCAGAAATGTCAAACCTGTCTAAAATTAATTGGTAAATTTCATCGTGAGGTTTTCTCATTTTTTCATATCCAGAAACGATAACTCCTTCAAAATCTTTAAAGAAAGGGAACAATTCCAATGCTTTATCCCATTTTTCACTACTCCAATTTGTTAAAGCATAAACTCTAAAATCTGTGTTCTTAATTAGGTGCTGTTGTAGTTTAACATTGGCCTCAATAGTACCTTCAAACATTTCTTCCCAACGTTCATAGAATAGTTCTATTTGACTTTTGTAATTAGGGAATTCCTCTATTTTTAATGCTACAGCATCCTTAATAAGTCGGCCACCATCTTGTTCAATATTCCATTCAGATGTACATACATTGTCTAGAAACCATTTTGCTTCCTCTTGAGTATCGAACACATTTTTATACAAATTCATTGGATCCCAGTCTACCAAGACACCTCCTAAATCAAATATTATTGTATCTATATTAGAGTTCATTTGCTGTTTCTTTTTGTCCGTTTAACATTAAAAATGCTTTTAAAAAAGAATCTATATCACCATTCATAACAGCATCTACATTACCTGTTTCATGCGCTGTTCTTACATCTTTCACTAATTTATAAGGGTGCATTACATAATTTCTTATTTGTGACCCCCATTCTATTTTCATCTTACCAGCTTCAATATCATCTCGTGCTTCTTGACGTTTTTTTAGTTCAATTTCATACAACTGTGATTTTAACATTTGCATAGCACGATCTCTATTTTCATGTTGCGAACGTGTTTCAGAGCAAGAAATTTGAATACCTGTAGGTTTATGGGTAAGCTGCACTTTGGTTTCTACTTTATTAACATTTTGACCACCCGCACCACTAGAACGTGCTGTGGTTATTTCTATATCGGCTGGATTAATTGCAATTTCAATAGTATCATCTACCAATGGATAAACATAAACAGATGCAAAACTAGTATGTCTTTTAGCGTTGCTATCAAATGGCGAGATTCGCACCAATCTATGAACTCCATTTTCACCTTTTAAATACCCAAAAGCAAATTCTCCATCAATCTCAATTGTAGCCGTTTTTATACCTGCAACATCACCATCTTGATAATTCAATTCACGCACTTTAAAACCTTGTCGTTCACTCCACATTATATACATACGTAGTAGCATTGCAGCCCAATCACAACTTTCAGTACCGCCAGCACCAGCTGTTATTTGTAACACTGCACTAAGATTATCACCCTCATCAGATAGCATATTTCTAAACTCAATATTCTTTAAAAGTTCTATGGTAGTTTCGTGTTGCTTTATAACATCAGCTTCTTCACCCATATCTTCCTTGTAAAAATCATAGAGAACTTCTAAATCTTCTAAATGTGTTTTTAAAGTATTGTAATCTTCAACCCATTTCTTTTTGCTTCGAAGTCCTTTCATAAAAACTTCTGCCTCTTTAGGATTGTTCCAGAATTCAGGGTTTGCTGTCTGCTCTTCTTCATTCGCTATTTCAATCAACTTTCTATCGATATCTAAGTAGGATCTCAGTTTTTCAATTCGTTGCGAAATATCTTTAATCTGGTCGCTTGTAATCATAAAACAAAAATAGAATTTTATTTAGGATTGCATGGTGCACTGCGTTGAAATTGTCCAACGATTTAATTACTTTTAAGCAAATTTTCAAACAAATGAAACAACTACTTCTCAGCATGTTCTTATGCTTAGCTGTGCAGTCTGTTTTTGCACAATTTTTATCAGATAAAAATGAGGTTATAAAATTCGGTGGTTATTTTGACTTTTACTATGTAGGTTCAGAAGATAAAATCTACTTAGAAGTTTCCGAAATAGACGCAGAATTTCTATATGTGCATGCCATGGCTCAAGGAATTGGTTCTAATGATATTGGCATTGATAGAGGGCAATTGGGTAACGGAGTGGTAGTGAAATTTCAAAAGGCAGGAAATAAATTACTCTTGGTCCAGCCTAACCAGCGATATAGAGCAATAACTGATAATGAGGACGAACGTAATTCAATTACTGAGGCATTTGCAAAATCGGTTCTACACGGGTTTAAAATTATTGAAACTAAAAATAATGTACACTTAATTGATGCTACTGATTTTTTTATGAGAGATGCCCATGGCGTTTCAAATACCTTATCAAGAAATAAACAAGGGAATTATAAATTAGATAAAAGTAAAAGTGCTGTATATCTAGACAGAACAAAGGCGTTCCCTAAGAATGTCGAATTTGAAACAATATTAACTTTTACTGGGAAACCTACAGGAGGTCACATTAGAAGTGTTGCTCCAGATGCATCGGTAGTTACAGTGCATCAACATCATTCATTTGTAGAATTACCAGACAATCAATATAAACCACGAGCGTTTGACCCTAGATCTGGTGGGTATCCAATGAGTTATATGGACTACGCTACTCCTGTAAATCAATCAATCATCAAACGCTTAATATATAGACATCGTTTAGAAAAGAAAGATCCTTCGGCAACTGTGAGCGAGGCTGTAGAACCAATAGTTTATTACTTAGATAGAGGAGCTCCAGAACCTATACGTTCTGCCTTGTTAGACGGTGCTCGTTGGTGGAATCAAGCATTTGAAGCTATTGGTTATAAAGATGCTTTTCAGGTTAAAATGTTACCAGAAGATGCAGATCCTTTAGATTTAAGATACAATGTAATTCAATGGGTACATAGATCTACAAGAGGGTGGAGTTACGGCGGAAGTATTTCTGATCCTAGAACTGGAGAAATAATAAAAGGTCATGTTAGTCTAGGTTCATTGCGAATTAGACAAGATTTTTTAATAGCCCAAGCATTGCAAGCTCCTTATAAGACAGCAACAACTCAAGATCAATTTGCTTTAGAAATGGCCTTGGCTAGAATAAGACAGTTATCGGCACATGAAGTAGGTCATACCTTAGGGTTTGCACATAACTTTTCGGCAAGTACAGTAAATAGATCGTCGGTTATGGATTATCCGCATCCATTGTTAAAAGTAGTTGATAATAAAATTGATTTTTCAAATGCCTATGCTGTTGGTATTGGTGATTGGGATAAGGTTACAGTAGCTTACGCTTATCAAGATTTTGTAGAGAATGAATCTGCGGAGTTACAAGAAATTTTAGATGCAGCCTTTGAAAACGGACATAAATATCTATCTGATGCTGATGCACGACCAACTGGAAGTGCAAGTGCTACAGCCCATTTATGGGATAATGGATCGGATTTAGCTGAAGAGTTAGAAAGTATTTTGGAAGTAAGGTCTTTGGGCTTGGAAAATTTCTCTTTAGCAAATATCAAATCAAAAGAACCATATAGTGTATTAGAAGATGTTTTTGTGCCGTTATATTTATTTCATAGATATCAAACCGAAGCAGTTGTAAAATTGATTGGAGGTTTAGATTATTCGTATGCAGTAAAAAATGGGCCTCATCAAAAAGTAACAAGAGTCGATGGAAAAACAGAACGCAAAGCGCTAGAAGCTTTGTTAAATACATTAGATGTAGAAAACTTAAAAATTTCAGAAGAACATTTAGCACTTTTTCCTCCTAGAGCAATTGGGTACAATAGAACTAGAGAGTCTTTTAAAAGTAAAACCGGTGTGGCATTTGACTACTTTAGTACAGTAAACACAGCTGTTGCGTTACCATTGAGCTTATTACTACACCCAGAGCGTACCAACAGATTAATTCAGCATAAAAGCTTAGAAGATAGTCAATTAGGATTGGATGAACTTATTGATACGTTAATTAAAAACACATTCAAAAAACAGCATAAAAACAATTACAGCAATGAACTTCAGTATGTTGTTAATATTGAATTTTTAAATCAACTTATGGCATTGGCCGTAAGTGACAATTCCTTTTTGCAAACCAAAGCAATTGCCAATGCTAAAATCAATGAAATTAGTTCGATATTAAGTGAAAGTAAAAACATAACGCAATCAGTATATAATCAAGAATTATTAAGAACTATTTCACAATTTAAGAAAGATCCAAGTAAGTTTAAAAAGTCTAGTGCGCCAAAAATGCCAGATGGCTCACCAATTGGAACAAATTAATTATATGACAGTAAATTTTATAAGTGACACAGTTACAAAACCAACATTAGAAATGTTGGAGGTAATGATGCATGCTCAAGTAGGAGATGATGTGTTTAAACAAGATCCGAGTGTAAATGAACTTGAAGCAAAAGCTGCAGCTATGTTTGGTATAGAGGCCGCCTTATTTTTTCCTTCAGGCACCATGGCAAACCAAACAGCTATAAAAGTTCATACGCAACCAGGTGATCAAATGATTTGCGATAAATGGGCGCATGTATATAATTTTGAAGGGGGTGGAGCTGCTTTCAATTCAGGTGTTACATCAGCATTAATTGATGGACATAAAGGTATGTTTACGGCCGCTCAAGTTGAAGAGAAGATTCACCCTAAAGACAATATTCATCTAACCTACTCTAAATTAGTTGCTGTAGAAAACACAACTAATAAAGGTGGTGGTGCTTGTTGGGATTTTGAGGAGTTGAAGAAAATAAGGGCAGTTTGTGATGCCAATAATTTAGGATATCATTTAGATGGAGCGCGCTTATTTAATGCCTTAGTTGCAAAAAACGAAACACCTGCTCAATACGGCGCTTTATTTGACTCTATTTCTATTTGTATGTCTAAAGGTTTAGGAGCTCCTGTAGGTTCACTATTATTAGGTTCTGAAGATTTTATTGCTCGTGCTTTGCGTGTTCGTAAACTATTTGGTGGAGGTATGCGTCAAGCGGGATATTTGGCCGCTGCTGCAGCCTATGCCTTAGATCATCATGTAGATCGATTGGCAGAAGATCATCAAAAGGCAAAATCATTGGAAACTTGCTTGCAATCTGTAAATTGGGTTTCTAAGGTAGAGCCAGTAGAAACCAATATTGTAATCTTTAATGTAAGTGAAGGAGTTCATGAAGATACCTTTATAAAAAATATGGCAGATAAAGGTATTTTGTTAATTGGCATGGGAGAAGGCAAGTTGCGATTGGTTACTCATTTAGAGGTTACGGATGAAATGATGCAAAAAGCAATACATGAATTTAAAAATTATACTCCATGAGAATTTTAATACTACTTTTTAGTTTTGTTGTAGCTACGAGTCTAGCGCAATCAGAAGTTGATTTAAAATTGCAAGCAATAGCTAAGGCGACTTCTCCAGAGCGGCTTGCAAATGACATAGAAACTCTTGCCAATTTTGGTACGCGCCATACCTTGTCTGATACTATTTCGGAAACAAGAGGAATTGGAGCTGCTAGAAGGTGGATTAAAAGTGAATTTGAACAGATATCGCAAGACTGTAATAACTGTTTAGAGGTATCATATAATAGCGATATTGTAAAAGCCGATGGTAGACGTATTGTTTTTGATACGAAGGTAGTTAATGTGGTAGCAATTCAAAGAGGAACAAAGTATCCGAACAAATATGTAATAATGTCTGGAGATATTGATTCTCGCGTAAGCGACCCTAACAATTATACCTCGGATTCTCCTGGAGCAAATGACAATGCTAGTGGAATGGCAGGAGCTCTTGAAGCAGCTCGTATATTGTCTAAATACGAGTTTCCAGTTTCTGTTGTATATGTAGGTCTATCAGGTGAAGAGCAAGGATTGTATGGTGGTAAAATATTAGCTGCTCATGCCAAGGCAAACAATTGGGATATTATTGGAGTGCTAAATAATGATATGATAGGTAACATTCATGGTATTGATGGTGTGATAGACAATAGTACCTTTAGAGTGTTTTCTGAAGCCATTTCTATGGAAGCAACAGATCGCGATAAGCGTTTAATGCGTTTTTATGGTGGAGAAGTTGATGGACCTTCAAGACAATTAGCGCGCTACATAGATAAATTAACAGATGCCTACATGGAAAACCTAGATGCCATCATGATTTATAGACTGGATCGTTTTGGTAGAGGGGGACATCACAGGCCTTTTAATGACGAGGGTTTTGCAGGTGTTAGAATTATGGAAACACATGAAAATTACAATAGACAGCATCAAGATATTCGAACTGAAAACGGAATAGATTATGGTGATGTGCTTTCAGGGGTAAATTTTGATTATGCTGCTAAATTAACTGCTGTAAACTGTATTACATTAGCTGGTTTGGCTTGGGCTCCAGAGGCTCCTGCCAATGTGCAAATAGGTGGAGCGGTGCAACCTTCAACTAGATTAAAATGGGATAAAAGCGATGATAGCGATATTGTTGGGTATAAAGTGTATTGGAGAGCTACGACAAGCGCACAATGGGAGTACAGCACATTTGTAGGCAATGTTCAAGAATATACACTAGAAAATATTGTAATAGACAATTATTTATTTGGTATTGCGGCAGTAGGCAAAAACGGTGCAGAGAGTTTGGTATCGTTTCCTTATGCGTTGATACCAAGAGGGGAGTGATTTTAATTGAATTTTGAAAAGTTTCGCTTAACAACCTGCTAAACGTAGTTCTGTGTTTTAAGAGTAAATATAAAGAATTTGAACAACTATTATCGGAGTAGTGGACTTCCTATTTCACTTCGATAATAGTTCGTCAAATAGATAATTTAATTATCAATATTTGTCAAATTCTGATTATTGAGAACGCAAAATACAGATCCAAATTACGTTTAGGTATAGTTGAGACATCGTTTCGGCTCGATGCCCAACTAGCGTTGATATTTTATAGATAGGCGATTGTGTAATTTGGTTTAGCAGTTTGTTGAAACACATTTCTTTTGGGGTGGGAGTGCAAAGCACGTAGCAACAAAAGTTCAACGTTAGTTGAATGTGTTTCAACGTTTAGTATATGGAAAGTAGGCGATTTAGAAGTACCAAACTTTCGGTTAAGCATTAAGTTGGAAACGGGCCAAAAGCTTTGATTATATTACTATTTCGCCTATTTTTTATATACATTGTTGGCGGTAGTTTTTATTCGACATTTAAATTTTGGTTGTCCACTATAAAATCAAAAGATAAATCTGATAAGCTTTTTCCATTCACAGTGGCACCCCAGGGACCATGACCTTTGCCCTCTAATGGATAATAAACAAAATCAATTTCATTTGTTTCACATATATTTTTTAAATCTTCAGCACTACTAAAAGGTACGGTGGGGTCTTCTGTACCATGAGCTATAAACATTGCTGGGTCATTTGAGTCAAACCTTTCGTATCCATAAATCAATTCTAACACTTCAATTGTATTGTCAGAACCCCAAAAGTCTAAAATCGTTTGCACTTCATATGTTTCAAAAAGGTTAGTTGATGACAAAGTAAAGTCTTCATTTAGAGTGAGTTCGTCCTTATAATCACCTAAATCTGACACCCCAATTCCTATTGATATTGTTGCTCCCGCTGAACCACCACCAATTGTGATATAGTCTGTATTTATATTATAATTATATGCGTTGGCTACTATCCATCTTAAAGCAGCTTTAGCATCCCTTTGTGCAGGGTATATAGCAAAAAATTGGCCAAGATTCGTAGGAGGAATATCGGAAGATCCGTCTATCCATTCTTGTGGTACAGTTCCTTTATTATCTCTAAGTCGATAATCTATTGAAAACACGACAAAACCCCTTGCAGAATAGTAATGAGCCATATCAACGAGGGGTTCCTGTTGCTTTGTCCCTCCCACAAATCCTCCACCATGAATTAACATAAGCACAGGTCGATTTTGTGAATTGTTGTTTGGAACATAAGAATCCATCAATAAAGGCATTACCGAGGAATTAATACTATTCAAGCTGTCATGGCTTAATCCTTCTGCGTAAGTGATGTCTTCCGTAATAGTTACTTCATAGGTAGCATTCCACTTCACTGTTGGTATTGAGGTTTCTGGTATAATTATATTATTATCATCTTTATCACATGAAATCAAAGAAACCATAATTAGTAAACTTGCAAAAATCTGTTTCATTATAATTTAATATTTCATTTTTAGACTCTTAAAATCAGATAAAGTTTAATGTAATTACCGCCAATGTTCTGATATGGTCTGTTTCAATTGATTATATCAGTAGTTAAGCGAGGGTCGTTATTTTTAATTCAAGAGTCAATTAAATTTAATAACATCTAATCTTTCCTCCTCCCAAAATACCACATTAAAAATCCTGAGGTAAAAAACATTATAAGGGAATAAACCACTGCAGGTACACCAATTTCGGCACGTTGTAAAATACTTAAAGCGATAACAATAGCCAATGTTCCGTTTTGAATACCACTCTCTATTGTAATACTAATTGATTGCTTTAAATTAAGCTTAAATAGTTTAGATGTATAATAACCAATTAACATGGTGAGTTCGTTTAAAAGCAAAACTATATAGCCTATTTTTACAAAGGAATCAGCAATGATTTCAGTATTTGCAACTATTAACCCAACAACTACGGCAATAAAAATAACGGTAGATGCAACACGCATGGGTTTTTCCATTCGCTTAGCAAAAGCTTCATTTTTATGTTTTATAAACATACCTATGCTAACTGGTAAAATAGTAATTCCAGTGATTTGCCCCATGGTTTGTACTACTGGTAATTCTATTACAGTCCCACTTTCGTTAACAAAATGAGCTAAACCAAAAGATAGAATTAATGGTATTGTAAAAACTGTCGCAATACTTGTAATGGCGGTTAGAGAGATAGATAGTGCAATGTCTCCTTTTGCCACATGCGTAATTAAATTACTCGTTGCGCCTCCAGGGCATGAAGCAATTAATAATACACCGATAGACAATATCGGATCTATATTAAATATGGTAGCAAACAGAAAACCAATCAGAGGTAAAATCAGCATTTGATTTGTTAGGCCTAGTATGGTTGCTTTAGGGTTTTTAAAAACATTTTTAAAATCATTAATAGTTAGAGTTAATCCCATGCCTAGCATTATAATCGCTAAAGAAATTGGTAAAACTACTGTAGTTAAAATAGAATTTTCCATAAAAACAGATATCCATTAATTGGATAGAGTTTGGTTGTTATAAATATAGCCATAAATGTTAAGGATATGCCAAGAAACCACTTTTTAAAGTGTAAGTTTGTAATAAGCAAATGCGTGCCTCGACTGAAGCACGAAATAATTACAAATGAAAAAATATTCAGTATTGTTAATGGTTTCATTTATTGTAATAGCTTGTTTTGGAACAAATAATTCTAAAAGTGAGCGCAATGAAACTGTTAAAATAGAACCATTAGAATTTATGGAAAATAGGAGTTATGCAACCTTTGGTGGAGGTTGTTTTTGGTGTACGGAAGCCATTTTTGAGCAATTAGAAGGAGTAGAAAAAGTAGCATCAGGTTTTTCTGGTGGGCATATTAAAAATCCTGCTTATAGAGAGGTGATTTCTGGTAGAACAGGACATGCTGAGGTAATACAAATTACCTACAATCCGCAAGTAATTAATTACAATACATTGTTAGAAGTATTTTTTAATACGCACGATCCTACAACATTAAATCGTCAAGGAGCTGATAGAGGTACTCAATATCGTTCTGCAATTTTTTACCATAACGAAGAACAACAAAAAGCTGCAAATAATTTAATAGAAGCGTTGGAAGAAGCCAAAGTTTTTAAAGATCCTATAGTTACAGAAGTGACGCAATTTGATGCTTTTTATGAAGCAGAGCAATACCATCAAGATTATTATGCAAATAATCAAAGTCAGGGGTATTGTCAGGTTGTGATTCGACCTAAATTAGAAAAGTTTCAAAAAGCGTATCGCGATAAACTCAAAAAATCGATGTAATCAAAAAAATATAAGGGAAGTAAAATACTTCCCTTTTTTATTAGTTATATTGTACATATGAAACCCAAATACAAAAAGCTTTTACTCAGTATCTTATTAGATGGTGTTGGTATGCTATCTTTTCTGATCCCAGGTCTAGGTGAATTATTTGATGTTATTTGGGCTCCGTTATCTGCTTATCTAATTTTAAAAATGTACAAGGGAGCATTCTCAAAAGTTGCGAGTATAATCTCTTTTGGAGAAGAAGCAGGATTTATTGGCACAGACGTCATACCAACCTTTACCTTAAGTTGGGTTTATGAACAACTATTTATGAAAGAATCGACAGTAATAGTAAAAGATGTAGAAAGACCTTCTTAGTCTTCAGGAAAAAAACGTTTGAATCCCATTCTTCGCAACATTTTCTTTTCAAAATTCCAGAAAAATTGAAACTGTCCAAAGCACCATCCCACAAGAGGTAATGTAAGTTGGTACACCGGAAAAATTAAGATAATTCTTAAAAACAAATACCAAGCATATGGCTTTGTGGTTTCAGAAGATAGGCCAAGAAATTCAGTAATGGGGCCTGCAACCCAGGCGGCAAAAGAACCATTAATTGCAAATACGATTAATATTGCAACAATTGCCCAGTTTGATTTAATTCCCCATCGTTCTTTTAATTTTTCCATTTCTAAAATTTGGCTCAAAAATACAATTTCAATTGATAATCAAACTAAAAATAGGACTCAATTTTATAAGAGATTAAGCCTATAGATTTTTAAAAATATTGTTAACTTTCAAAATTGTAAAATAAGGATAGATATAGATGAAAAAACTTGCACTGCATTGGAAAATTTTGATAGGAATGGTAATGGGTATTCTCTTTGGTTTATTCATGACATCAGTTGACGGAGGAGCTACTTTTGTTACTAATTGGATAAAGCCTTTAGGGACCATTTTCGTAAAACTATTAAAGTTAATTGCAGTTCCATTAATTATTGCTTCTTTGGTAAAAGGAATATCAGATTTAAAAGATATTTCAAAATTTAAGAACATTGGTATAAGAACTATTGGTATCTATATTGGTACTACTGTAGTAGCAATTACGATTGGTTTATTATTGGTAAATGTTTTTCAACCAGGTAATGGAATTTCTGAAGAAACTATAGAAAAATTAACATCTACATATGCTAATAATAGTAGTGTACAAGCCAAGTTACAAGAAGCAACAAATCAAAAGAATTCGGGACCATTGCAATTTTTAGAAGATATGGTGCCAGATAATGCTTTTAAAGCATTGTCTGATAACTCTGCTATGTTACAGGTTATATTCTTTACTATTTTCTTGGGTATATCAATGCTTTTAATTGGTGAGAAAAAAGCAAAACCTTTAAAAGACTTTTTCGATTCTATGAATGAAGTGGTTTTAAAAATGGTAGATCTAATAATGCTTTCTGCTCCGTATGCTGTTTTTGCGCTTTTAGCAAATGTTGTAGTAACGTCTGATGATCCAGATATTTTATTGGCGCTGCTTAAATATGCCGGAACTGTTGTAACTGGATTGTTATTAATGGTTACATTTTATCTTACCATGGTTGGTTTGATTGCTCGTAAAAATCCTTTGTGGTTTTTAAAAGAATTATCTCCTGCTCAATTGTTGGCGTTTTCAACAAGTTCGAGTGCAGCAACATTACCTGTAACAATGGAACGTGTTGAAGAACACATTGGAGTAGATAAAGAAGTGTCTAGTTTTGTATTGCCAGTTGGAGCAACAATTAATATGGATGGTACAAGTTTGTATCAGGCAGTAGCAGCTGTTTTTATTGCACAAGCGTTGAGTTTTGATTTGACTTTTTCAGATCAATTAACCATAATTTTAACAGCATTATTAGCATCAATTGGGTCTGCTGCAGTACCTGGTGCAGGAATGGTAATGTTAGTTATTGTATTAGAATCTATTGGGTTTCCACCTGAGAAACTGGCTATAGGTTTGGCATTGATATTTGCGGTAGACAGACCATTAGATATGTTGCGCACGGTAATTAATATTACAGGAGATGCAACCGTATCTATGTTGGTGGCAAAATCTGTTGGCAAACTTGGAGATCCTAATATAAAAGAGTGGGACGATCATTATGATGAGGTGAAGTAATGGAGTCATTTAAACTTGTGGGCATATATGTAAGAACAATTAATAAAGATTATCAATCTCGAATAGATATTGGTGCTCTTTGGAAGTGTTGGTTTGAAGAGAATTGTTCTGAAAAAATTTCTTCAAAATTAAATGAAGATATTATTAACTTGTATACCAATTATGTATCTGATGAACATGATTATTACACCACAGTTTTAGGACACCGAGTTGACCAGTTTGCCAATATACCTGAGGGTATGATGGCCATTGAGATTCCCAAATTAAATTATGAGGTTTTCGAATCTAAAGGAATATTACCCCATTGTGTTTTGGATACGTGGGAACATATTTGGAAAAGTGATTTAAATAGAGCTTATATTGCCGATTTTGATGTCTACGATAATAACAGTTTTCATACAGAGCAAGCAGAAGTAAAAACATTTGTTTCAATAAAATAAAATAAACACCTATGAATATTTGTTTTTTAATGTATCCGTGGGAAGAAATAAACCCAGACAACGATACTAGTTTAACTTTGATACACGAATGTGTAAAGAGAGGACATGGAGTTGCACTTTGCACTCCAGAAAGTCTAATGATACAAAATAGTGTAACCAATGCATTTTGTAAAGTGGTAAATAGAATGGAAAAAGTTCCAGCTTCAATGAAGTCTTTTTACAACAAAGCTAAATTGAGAGACGAGATGTTACCGCTCGCAGGTTTTGACGTTTTATTTTTTAGAGCAAATCCGCCGTTAGATCCAATAATGCTAAACTTTTTAGATTCTGTAAAGGACGATGTTTTTATTGTAAATTCTTTGCAAGGTATGCGTGAGGCTAATAATAAACTATATACTGCAGCTTTTGGCGATTCTCACAGCAATATCATTCCTGCAACGCATGTGTCGAAAAACAAAGAAGATTTAGTGCGACAAATCAAACAGTCTAAATCTGACAAAATGATCTTAAAGCCATTAAATGGTTTTGGAGGGTCTGGGGTTATTTTGATTGAAAAATCCGCTAAATTAAATGTCAACTCCTTATTAGATTTTTACATTACTAATAGCGATGGTTCTTCAAACTATGTAATTTTGCAAGACTATATTGAGGGAGCAGATCAAGGAGATATTAGAATTTTACTTTTAAATGGTGATCCTATAGGTGCCATGCGAAGGGTTCCAGGTACAGATGATCATCGTTCAAATGTTTCTGCAGGAGGTTCTGTACAACGTCATACTCTAACAAAACAAGAAAAAGCTTTATGTAAACAAATTGGTCCTAAGTTGGTAAACGATGGATTGTATTTTGTGGGGATTGATGTTATTGGTGGTAAACTAGTAGAAGTGAATGTGATGAGCCCGGGAGGTATTACTTATATCAACAAGGTTTATAAAACCAAATTACAAGTAAAAGTTATTGATTTTGTAGAGAGCAAAGTATTAGACAAACTACAAGCCTTTGAAAAACGTTCGCGTTTGCGTAAAACTGTAGAGGATGCTTAAAATACCTGCACCAATTGTTTCTGTTGAGTGGTTGAATTCAAATTTGGATGCTGATAATTTATTGGTTTTTGATGCTACCATTACCAAGGTAACAGCAAAGAATGAAGGTGCGGAATCCTTTGAATTTATTGAGAATGCACAGTTTTTAGATATTAAAAATGTGTTTTCAAATACCGATGCTACATTTCCCAATACCATGCTTGCATCATCTGAGTTTGAGATAAAAGCGCAAGAAATGGGAGTGAATAACAATAGCTGCATTGTTGTGTATGATCGTTATGGTTATTATTCTGCTGCACGGATTTGGTGGATGTTCAAATCAATGGGGTTTCATAATATTGCTGTTTTAGATGGAGGCTTACCAGAATGGAAACTTAAAAGTTATCCTACTCAAAAAAATGCGAGTACCATTTCAGTTAAAGGAAATTTTAAAGCTGTTTGCACAGAAAATAAAATTATTGACCATCATTCAGTTTTAAAGGCAATTGAAAGCAATGACATAGCCATTATAGATGCTAGAAGTAGCGATCGCTTTTTGGCTCAGGTGGAAGAACCGCGATCTGGTTTGAGAAGTGGACATATACCCAATTCAGAGAATATTCCGTATACTACTTTGTTAAGTGGAACCAAAATGAAATCAGAAAATGAATTGAAATCAATTTTTGAACCAGTAATGAAAAAAGAAGTTATTTTTTCTTGTGGTTCAGGAATTACAGCTTGTGTGCTTGCTTTAGGAGCAACTATAGTAGGATATAATAATTTAAAAGTGTACGATGGTTCTTGGACAGAATGGGGGAGTTTACACGAACTACCAATAGAAAAATAGGATGGAAAGATTATCGGTAGCAAATATCATTAATAAAATAAATGCAGAAGAAACCTTTGAAGCAGTTTCTTATGACTATGCTTTTACCATAAAAATTGAAAGCTATGTTCCATATGTTTGTGGGGCAGTGCACGATGGTCATCAGTTTAGAAAGTCACTTTGGGATAATTGTACTCATACTGAATACGAACGTTGGTTTGAAGAAGACCCAGAAACCAAAGAAATGGTGGCTTGGGCGCCAATAGTAATTGCTGGCTGCGATTCACGGTTTGAATACGATTTAAATAGAGCCCCAGATACGGCTATTTATGAGGATGCTTGGGGTAAAAAATTGTGGCATGAACCAATTTCTATTGAGGAAAAGGCTTTAAGTTTAGCCAAACACCAACAATTCTATAAGGTACTACATGCCTTAATTTCTAAATTAGAAAGTAAGCATGCCTCAGTAATTGTTTATGATATGCATTCGTATAACTGGAAACGATGGACGCGTGAAGTGCCTACGTGGAATTTAGGAACTGCTAATGTAGATAATAAACGATTTAAAAAAGATATAGAAAGTTGGAGCAATATATTAGGCTCTATAGAATTACCGAACAATATAGAGAGTACATCTTTAATTAACGATACTTTTCAAGGCAATGGTTATTTTTTAAAATTTATAACCAATAATTTTGATAACACTTTGGTGTTGGCCACAGAAATTAAAAAGATTTATTGTGATGAATTGGAGCAAATTATGTTTCCAGAAGTAGTGAGAGCTGTTAAAGAACAATTACAAGAATTGCTCCCAAAACACGCGGCAAGATTTAGTGAGAACCACAGATAATAAGGTACATGCATAAGACACAAGAAGAGATATTATTTGAGATAGATGAGCAGATAGATACGCTGGTTAAGAAAATAGAATTACTCAATTATATCAACCCAATAAATATTGAAAAACAGCGCAAAAAGTTTTTTAACTCTAATTTTACTACAGAACCAAAATTTAAATACCCAGAGGTTGATTTTGATACGTTTGAAACCCAACGTGCCTTATTTGCGATTAAAATTAATCTAATAGAAGACCCAATTATTAGGCAGTTGTATGAAGATATAATTTATGAATATTCTGGATTGATTGAGTGTATAAGTACTATTGGTCAGGGTAAGAAGTTTTATTACAACAGTTTACGTTGTTTTGGTACACCTACTGAAAAAACAGTGGAAAATGCAAAATTCATCTTGCATTTTACAACAGATAAGGATGCTAAATTGCTTCCTGAATTTGATGTTGTAGCTACAGAAAAGCAGTTTAGAACTTATTCTAAACGATATGATTTTCAATACAATATTGAACATTCAGATAAGCTGTCAGCCATTGCTATGGTACTTAATAATACACAAACCTTAGTGTTAAATTCAGAATACACATTTTCTCAAACAGACATCGATATATTGACCAACCACGAAATTGGCGTACATATGGTTACTACTTTTAATGGTCTGTTAAATCCATTAAAAATTTTCTCACACGGATTTCCTAGTTATACAGAAACGCAAGAAGGATTAGCAGTTTTTTCTGAGTATATGTCAGATAGCCTAAATTTAAATCGGATGAAGCGTATTGCGTATCGTGTTTTGGCAGTAGATTCGTTAGCGAAAGGGTATAGTTTTTCTGAAACTTTTAGAATGCTACGTGACTATGGTATGAAGAAAAAAGATGCTTTTACCGTGAGTGTTCGTGTACATAGAGGTGGAGGCTTCACCAAAGATTACCTCTATTTAACCGGATTGAAAAAAGTGTATGAGCAATACAAAACGGGGCAGGATCTTTCACCTTTATTAATGGGTAAGGTAACTTTAGAATATAAAGATCAAATAAATTATTTGTTGGGTAAAAACTACGCAGTGGCTCCAAAGCATTATACAGATTCGTATACCGAAAACAACAATTCTAAAAAGGTGTTGACATTTATTTTAGAGAATTTGAAGTAGTTAAATGAAAAAACAATAGCAATTAATCCAAAAAGCGTGCTTTTAAATCAGGTGTAGGTATCATACAATTTTCTCTTTTCCCATACCACTTATACCTATTTTTAGCAATATAATCGTATATAGCATCTCGCAACCTATTTGGTAATATATAGCCAATCTTTGCTAACTTGAATCTTCCACCTAATACATCACAAACCTTTAAAATAGCTTTCGATTTATGATAGAGTTCACCTTCATAAATTAAAATAATTGAATCTAAATCTGAATTATTTTTAGAAAACTGTAACAAAATTTCTTTGGCGGCGTCTGATTGTAAAGAAGCGAATAGGAATTGCTTTTTGTAATCGTTTTTAAGTACAAATTGTACTGAAGTATTACAGAGATTGCATACACCGTCAAAGAGTATGATTGGTTGCTTATTACCTTTTTTCATAAGGCAAAGTTACAAAATCAAAGCCTATTCGTCTTTTAACAAAATCTTAATAGAAAGATGAAAGCGAAATTTTAATTTCGTTAACAAATAATCAAATCAACATGATCAAAATTAAAGGACTACATAAATCCTATCCGATGGGTAACGATTCACTTCACGTACTTAAAGGGCTGGATTTGCACATTAAAGAAGGTGAATTTGTATCTATTATGGGTTCATCAGGATCTGGTAAATCAACCTTGTTAAATATTGTTGGACTTTTAGATGTGCACGATGAAGGCGATTACTACTTAAACGGTCAGTTAATTGAAAATTTAAACGAAAAGAAAGCGGCAGTTTTAAGAAATAAATTTCTTGGATTTGTTTTTCAGTCGTTTAATCTAATCTCGTATAAAACAGCATTAGAAAATGTGGCGTTGCCATTGTACTATGCTGGTATGAATAGAAAAGAGCGCTTAAAGATTGCCTTAGAGTATTTAGATAAAGTTGGTTTAAAAGATTGGGCAAATCATTTGCCAAATGAATTATCCGGTGGGCAGAAACAGCGTGTTGCTATTGCTAGAGCCTTAGTAACAAAGCCAAAAGTAGTTTTGGCCGATGAGCCAACAGGAGCCTTAGATTCTACAACAACAGATTCTGTAATGGATTTGTTGACAGAAATTAACAATGATGGTATGACTGTTTTCGTTATTACACACGAAGAAGAAGTAGCTGCACAAACCAAACGTATCGTTAGGTTGAAAGATGGTGTAATTATTAGTGATGAAGCTGTAGTTCCAACTGTAAGTGCATAATTATGTTTGATTTAGATCGTTGGAGAGAAATATTTGAAGCCATAGGTAAAAACAAGTTACGTACTGTTTTATCTGGGTTTACCATTGCATTTGCAATTTTAATTTTCACCTTGTTATTTGGCGTTGGTAATGGATTAAAGCACACTTTTGAAAGAGAGTTTGCTGGAGATTCTATGTTATCAATTTATCTATGGCCGGGGCGTACTACCAAACCTTATAAAGGTATGCAGAGTGGTCGTAGAATTCAGTTTAAAAATGATGATTTAGACTATATCAATAAAGAATTTGAAAAGAATTTAAATGCGGTTAGTCCAAGAATTATTAGACAATCTCAGGTTATCTACGAAAACAATCAAAATTCTTACCAAATAAGAGCAGTTTACCCTAGTTATCAAGTGTTAGAGTCACTTGAAATGATGGAGGGTAGATTTATTAATATGCTCGATTTAGATAAACGATCTAAAATCGTTGTTATTGGTAGAATGGTAGAGAAAGACTTGTTTGGTGAGTTGAGTGGTATCGGGAAACAAGTAAATGTAAATGGTATATCTTTTAAAGTAATTGGAGTATTCTCTGATCCAGGTGGAGATAATGATGAGCGCTATATATACACTCCATTTACAACCATTCAGCATCTTTACGGTAATACAGATCATTTAGATGGATTTGGTATGACCTATAATCCAGAAATGAGCGTGGATGCGGCCATTGCTTTTGGTAACCGTTTAGAGCGCGCTATGAAAGAACGTCATTTTGTAAACCCTAATGATCAAGGTGCTGTGCGTGTAAATAATTACGCAGAAGGAAATAGAGATGTAAGTCAGTTTATGATGGTGTTGAATATAATCATACTTTTTATTGGTATTGGAACTATGGTAGCAGGCGTGATTGGTATTAGTAACATCATGGTATATATTGTAAAAGAACGAACAAAAGAATTAGGTATTCGTAAAGCATTAGGAGCACAACCAAAGAATATTGTAGGTATGATTATGATGGAATCCATCTTTATTACTGCGGTTTCTGGTTACTTCGGTTTGTTATTGGGTACTTCAATTCTTGAAGCATTAGGAGATTCTTTAGAAACATATTTCATATTGAATCCTAGTGTAGAAACTTATGTGGTTGTTGGTGCAACTATTGTATTGATTATTGCAGGTACTATTGCTGGTTATATTCCAGCCAAGCGTGCTGCGCGTATTAAACCAATTGTAGCTTTAAGAGAAGACTAAGATGAAAATATTCATATTTGACAGAGATACATGGCAAGAAATTTATGGAAGTATCCGTAAAAATAAATTGCGTACCGGTATTACAATTATTGGTGTTATGTGGGGCATTTTCTTGCTTGTTGTGCTTTTAGGAGCCGCAAGAGGTATGGAGAATAACTTTAATAGAATGTTCGGAAACTTTGCGACTAATAGTGTATTTATTTGGGGGCAAAGTACAAGTGAGCCATTCAAAGGATTTCAGGCAGGTAAACGAATAAGTTTAAAAATGTCTGATGTAGAGCATCTGCGTCGAGAAATTGATGGAATAGAAATGATTGTTCCGCGTTTCCAATCTCAAAGTTTGATAGTCAATAATTTTAAAACGGCTACTTTGGGAGTTTATGGTGATTTTCCAGAATTGGATAAAGTTCAAAAAGTAAATTTATTGTACGGGCGTTTTATCAATGATGAAGATATTTTACAAAAACGTAAAGTTTGTGTTATCGAAGAAGAGACATATAAGCAATTATTTGATGTTGGAGAAAAAGCTGTTGGTAGTTATATCAAAATTAATAATGTAAACTACATGGTCATTGGTCATTATCAAAATAAAAGACAAATGGGAGGGCCTTCAGGTGGTGTGCATATTCCTTTTTCGACATTCCAACAAGTGTATAACCAAGGTGATAAAATTGGTTGGATGATGGTTACTGGTAAGATTGATCATGATATCAAACAAATGGAGGCTGATGCTAAATTGATGTTAAGAAATTTGCATAATGTACATCCTGAAGATGAACGTGCATTTGGAAGCTTTAATCTAGGTAACGAAATTAAAAAAGTAACAGGGTTCTTAACAGGAATGCAGTTCTTAACTTGGTTTGTTGGTATAGCAACTTTAATTGCAGGTGTATTTGCAATTGGAAACATATTATTAATTACAGTTAAGGAGCGAACAAAAGAAATTGGTATACGAAGAGCTTTAGGAGCAAAGCCAGCTGAAATTAGAAGACAAATAGTTTTAGAGTCAATTTTCTTAACCACATTAGCAGGTTCTTTAGGGATTATTTTTGGTGGAGTTATTCTAATGTTATTGGATATGTTTGCGACGGGTGGTGAAAATCCTATATTAACAAATCCAACAGTTAATATACCTGTTGTTATGACAGCTTATGCATTCTTAGTAATAATGGGAACCTTAATAGGATTAATTCCTGCTCAAGTAGCAGTGAGTATTAGACCAATAGAGGCTTTAAGAGATGAATAAAGAAATAAAATAAATTTAGAAATCAACAAGAATAAATAATCAAACACATGAAAAAAATTATCATTTTTGGTTCAATAGCAGTTTTACTAGTAGTAGTTTTACTTTGGTTTGGAAAGAAAAATCAAGCAACTGTAGAAACCTATACTACTGATAAATTAATAACAGCCACAATTGAAAATAAAACGGTGGCTACAGGAAAAGTAGTTCCGTTAGAAGAGGTAGAAATTAAACCTAATATCTCTGGTATTATTGATAAGATATACCTAGAAGAAGGTGCAATTGTTCAAAAAGGAGATTTAATTGCTACAGTGAAGGTAGTTCCAAATGAGCAATCTCTAACTTCTGCTAAGGGTAGAATTAGCTCGGTAGAAATTCAGTTGAGCAATGCAAAAATTGTTTACGACAGAAATAAATCTTTATACAATAAAGGTGTTATTTCTAAGCAAGATTTTGAAAACTCTGAATTGGCTTATGATAGAGCAAAGCAAGATTTGCAGAATGCTAAGAACGATTACGAGATTATATTAAAAGGATCTACCGGATCGTCAGGTACAGCAAATACAAACATTAGAGCTACTACTTCAGGAATGATTTTAGAAATCCCGGTAAAAGAAGGCTATCAGGTTATTCAAGCAAACAACTTTAATGCGGGAACAACAATTGCTTTTATTGCAGATATGAGTAAAATGATTTTTGAAGGTAAAGTTGATGAGGCAGAAGTAGGAAAGCTGGATGAAGGAATTGATATTGAAGTTGGGTTAGGTGCTATAGATGAGAAGAAATTCCCTGCTACTTTAACCTTTATTGCTCCTAAAGGAACAGAAGAAAATGGTGCAGTACAGTTTAAGATTAAAGCAGATGTTCAGTTAGATGAAAACTATTTTGTGCGTGCTAACTATAGTGCAAATGCAGAGATTGTATTAGAACGTAAAGACAGCATCCTAGCGATTAAAGAATCATTGTTGCAATTTGATAGAAAAACAGAAAAACCATATATCGAGGTTAAAACTGGAGAGAATCAATTTGAAAGAAGAGATGTGGAAGTTGGATTATCTGATGGAATCAATGCTGAAATTATTAGCGGTGTGACTGAAGAAGATGAAATTAAAGTATGGAATAAAGCCTCTAGAGAAGATACTAATAGAAATTAATATTTCTTAAAGGATATTGATTTTAGTTAGTAAAAAACGCCGAATCCTTTGGATTCGGCGTTTTATTTTTATATCAAATTTTAGTGACTAACTAAATTGTTGCGATACTTTTTCAGCCTTTCGGCTTTCAGAATAATCATAGAATCCTTCTCCAGATTTTACTCCTAATTTTCCGGCTTGAACCATATTTACTAACAATGGACATGGAGCATATTTTGAGTTTTTAAATCCATTATATAATACATTTAAAATTGAAAGGCATACATCTAAGCCAATAAAATCAGCTAATTGCAAAGGCCCCATAGGATGAGCCATACCTAACTTCATAACTTCATCTATTTCTTTTACACCTGCTACACCATTATATAAAGTCTCTACAGATTCATTAATCATAGGCATAAGAATTCGATTAGCCACAAATCCAGGGTAGTCATTTGCCTTAACTGGAATCTTATTTAGTTTTTTAGATAAGTCCGTTATAGTTTCTGTTGTTTCTTTGCTTGTAGAATAACCGTTAATAATCTCTACCAATTTCATTATTGGCACAGGGTTCATAAAATGCATACCAATAACTTGTGCAGGTCTTTTTGTAACTGATGCAATCTCTGTGATAGATATTGAAGATGTATTGCTTGCCAAAATAGTTTCAGGCTTGCAATACATGTCTAATTCTTTAAATATTTGAAGTTTTAAATCAGTATTTTCTGTGGCAGCTTCTACAACAATATCTACATTTTCAACACCTGCTTTTAATTCAGTATAAGCTTCTATGTTCGCTAAAGTAGCAACTTTAACAGCGTTAGTAATTTTTTCCTTAGCAACCATTCTTTCTAAGTTTTTAGCAATGGTAGCTATTCCTTTGTCTAATGCTGTTTGAGATACATCTACTATACGTACTTTGTAACCAAACTGCGCAAAAGTTTGTGCAATACCATTACCCATGGTACCAGCACCTATCACAGCAATATGTTTCATGTTCTCTTATTTAAGATTTTGGAGGCATTGTGCCAAAAACATAGTCCCAAAACGGACTAGAAACACCAAAACATTTGTTAGGGTATTTGTAGTGGTGCAATATATGGTGTCTCCAAATGTATTCAAATCGTTTAGGTGGTGCCATAGTATGAGTAGCCCTGTGCAAGAAAGAATAGAGTAGGTACCCTAAAAAGAATCCAGCAAAAAAGCCCCATGTAAATTCTGCATAACCTATTATGCTAAAAATTACATAGTAAATTCCGAAAAGAATTGATGCCATAATCAAACCAGGAACAGGAGGCATTAACAAACGCTCTGTATCTTTAGGATATAAGTGATGGGAGCCGTGCATAACAAAGTGAAAGCGTTTAACAAATTTATTTTCACTTACCCAATGAAATAGATAGCGGTGCAATAAATATTCAACTAATGTCCAAAAGAAAAACGCAAAGAAAAATAAGCCTAAAAACATTGTTACAGGGGTGTTCTTTATGAAAATAGCTACATAAATAAGTGCCAATACAGCTGAACCATATACAACAATACTTGTAGTCAAGTTTGTTTTAGTTAATGCTTCAAGAATAGGGTTCTTGAAAATCGTTGCTTGTCCTTTGTGATGTTTTGTAGATACTTTTGCCATGGGTTAAAAACAATTAATTATTTGATGTGCAACACGCAATGCTTTTGTACCATCTGTTAATGTTACAATAGGTTTTATATTGTTTACAATTGCGTTTGCAAAGGTTTCTAATTCATCTAAAATAGCGTTGTTTGGAGTGATGTCTGGATTTTCGAAATAAATCTGCTTTTTAACACCCTCAGCATTTTGAAGAATCATAGCAAAATCATCAGGATTTTCCGGCACATCTTTCATTTTCACAACTTCACTTTTCTTCTCTAAAAAGTCGACCGAAATATACGCATCTTTCTGGAAAAATCGCGATTTGCGCATGTTTTTTAAAGAGATTCTACTTGCCGTTAAATTCGCAACACATCCGTTTTCAAATTCAATTCGGGCGTTCGCTATATCAGGTGTTTCAGAGATAACAGATACACCACTAGCATGAACACTTTTGACCTCAGAATTTACAACACTTAGAATAATATCGATGTCGTGAATCATTAAGTCTAATACCACAGGTACATCTGTTCCTCTTGGGTTAAACTCTGCCAACCTATGAGTTTCGATAAACATAGGTGTATCTATTTTATCTTTTACCGCTGTAAATGCTGGATTAAAACGTTCTACATGCCCTACTTGTCCTTTCACGTGATTTTGACTCACTAAGGTTCTAATAGCTTCTGCCTCTTGAAGTGTATTTGTAATCGGCTTTTCTACAAAAATATGTTTACCAGCAGCAATCGCCTCTTTGGCACAATCAAAATGAGATAGAGTAGGAGTAACAATGTCTACTACCTCCACCTTATTAATTAATTCTGTAACAGAATCGAAAGCTCTATATCCAAATTCTTTAGCAACATTTTCGGCGTGTTCTTTTACTGGATCGTAAAAACCAACAAGTTCATATTTAGACGATTGTTGAAGAAGTTTTAAATGAATTTTCCCCAGGTGGCCAGCACCTAAAACACCAACTTTTAGCATGAATTTTTTCTTTGTGCAAAAATACTATTTTTTGACTTGAATTTTAATACTTTTAGGCAAGCAAATTTTAAAAAATATTGAGAGATACCTTAAAACATCAAGGGCTTAGAAATAAGTTGATCGACATTCTGGAGCAAAAAGGAATCAAGCAAGAGGGAGTATTAAACGCAATAGCACGAATACCTAGACATCTTTTTATGGACTCTAGTTTCGAAAATTTTGCCTATCAAGACAAGGCTTTTCCAATTGGTGCAGACCAGACCATATCACAACCTTATACTGTTGCTTTTCAAACTGAGCTTCTAGAGGTTAAGCCAAAACAGCAGATTTTAGAAATTGGTACTGGTTCAGGTTATCAAACAGCAGTATTGTTAGAATTAAATGCTCGTGTTTACTCAGTGGAGCGTCAGAAAGAGCTGTACACAAAAACAAAGACATTTTTACCCAAACTGGGGTATAAGACAAAACAATTAATTTTTGGTGATGGTTATAAAGGCTTACCTGAGCAAGCACCTTTTGATGGTATTATTGTTACAGCTGGTGCACCCTATGTTCCAAAACCATTGTTGAGTCAACTAAAAATTGGCGGCCGCTTGGTTATACCTGTTGGCACAGATTCTCAGATTATGACTTTATACATCAGAAAATCGTCTAAAGAATTTCAAAAATTTGAATTTGGAGATTTTAAATTTGTTCCTATGTTAAAAGAGAAAAACTAGAACTTGTAACTAAAAGCATTAACATTCATTCCTGCTCCAACAGAAGCAAATAATGTTATATCGCCTTTCTGTAATGTATGAGGTTCTAATTCACCATTTAAAATTAAATCTAGTAGGGTAGGAACCGTAGCTACCGATGAATTCCCCAGCCATGACACTGTCATGGGCATTATATCTTCAGGAGCTTTTTTACCGTATAATTTGTAAAAACGTTCTAAAATAGCTTCATCCATCTTACCATTCGCTTGATGTATCAACACCTTCTTTAAATCGTCAATTTCAATATTGGCTTTTTCTAAACAGCTTTTTAAAGCTTTTGGTACTGTTGTGAGGGCGTAGATATACAAACGTCTTCCATTCATTTTAATGTAACGTTCTCCTTGGTTGTGTCCGTTTACATGATAAGATTCTCCCATCACCAGCATTTCAGAAAACTCTAAGGTATCAGATCGCATGGCATGTGATAATATACCAATAGGAGTTTCACTTTCGGTAGCTTCTAAAACGACAGCCCCAGCACCATCAGCATAAATCATTCCGTCTCTATCATGCTGATCGTAAACTCTTGAAAGCACATCAGCACCAATTACCAAAATTCGTTTTGCATCTCCAGATTTAATAAAATAATTGGCTTGAATTACTGCTTGTACCCATCCCGGGCAACCAAAAGTAATGTCATACGCAACAGTTTCAGGATTTTTGATTCCTAATTTATGTTTCACCCTTGCTGCGAGGCTTGGTAAGATATCTACTTGTCTATTATCTGCAGTTATTTCTCCAAAATTATGAGCAACAATAATATAATCCAAACTTTCTTTATCTATGCCAGCGGAAGCTATTGCTTTTTCTGAAGCAAAGAATGCTATATCAGAAGTATTGAGGTCATCAGTAATATATCTACGTTCTTCAATTGTAGTAATTTCCTGAAATTTTGAGATTATTTCTAAATTGTCTTTGGTAATTTTACTTCCATCTCTTTCATAAAAATCGTTTTGTAAGAAATAGTCATTCGAAATTTTCTCGGTAGGAATATAGGCTCCGGTACCTTTAATAATAGAATATAACATAGGGTAGCTACTTTTGCCAAAAGTAGAGTTAAATGGTGTGTACACTTATTTTTGATAAATTCTTCTACGATGCCCAAATACAATATTAGTGCTATATAATATCTTAATATGTTGTAAATAAAAGGAATAAAATAAATATAAATACTATGCCTAAATCAAAATTAAAATTATGCACGCATAGTAAAATGTTGATTTTTTATAAATGTGTTATATTTACACAATACAGATAGCTATGTGCAATAATATGATTTATCATCTTAAGATTTACAAAGAATAAATAGTACATTACATTTACGCTGCTTATATTTAACAAATTAGAACAATTTTTATTTATGAAGAAATTAATCATACTATGTTTGGTTGTTATAACCATGATAGCTTGTAGTAAAAAACGCTATGGTAACCCAACGGTTCTTGTCTTTACCAAAACTGCTGGCTTTGTGCATCCATCAATTCCTGATGGAGTGAAAGCCATAAAGAAATTGGGAGCAGAAAATAATTTTAATGTTGAGACTACAGACAATGCCTCAAAATTTACAGATGACTATTTAAGTCAGTTTTCTGCTGTTGTTTTTATGAGTACTACTGGCGATGTTTTGAATAGTTCTCAAGAAACAGCCTTTGAACGATATATTCAAGCCGGAGGTGGGTATGTTGGTATTCATGCGGCTGCTGATACAGAGTATGATTGGAATTGGTACGGTAGGCTTGTAGGAGCATATTTCTTGAGTCACCCACATAATCAAGAGGCAGACTTTCACATTAAGGATAAATCACATGGAGCTACAAACTTTTTTACTGAAAATGTTTGGAGAAGGTTGGACGAGTTGTATAACTATAATAAAATTTACGATGGTATAAATGTTTTAATCACTATAGATGAAAGTACTTACGAAGGAGGAGAGAATGGGGATTTTCACCCGATGGCTTGGTATCATGAATACGATGGAGGAAGATCGTTTTATACAGGATTAGGACATACAAAGGAAAGTTTTGAAGAACCACTTTACCTTCAGCATTTACTTGGAGGTATTCAATACGCGATTGGCGATAATTTAAAATTAGATTATAGTAAAGCAACATCTAAATATGCTCCAGATGCTGAGCGCTTTTCTAAAAAAATGCTTTCAAGAGGTCAGTTTTTTGAACCGACGGAAATGACCATTTTGCCAAATTTGGATGTACTTATCGCTCAGAGAAGAGGTGAGATTATGCATTATAGTAATAATACCGGCGAATTAAGACAAGTAGCAAAATTAGATGTGTATCACAAAACTTCAACTCCAGGAGTGAATGCAGAAGAAGGTTTAATGGGGTTACAAAAAGATCCAAATTTTGAAGAAAATAATTGGGTATATCTTTATTACTCACCAAAAGGTGATGATTGGGTAAACAGGTTGTCTAGATTTACATTTAAAAATGGAGTTTTTGATTTGGATTCTGAAGTAAATATTTTAGATGTTCATTCACAACGTGAAATTTGTTGCCATACAGGAGGTTCTATTGCATTTGGAGGAGATGGGTTATTGTATTTATCAACCGGAGATAATTCTACTCCATTTAATGAAGAAGGTGCTAAATACGTTAATAACGGTTTTGCTCCTTTAAATGATTTACCAGGTAGTGAGCAGTTTGATGCTCGTCGATCATCGGGTAATTCAAATGATTTGAGAGGAAAAATTTTACGTATTAAAATTAACGATGATGGAAGTTACGATATTCCTGAAGGTAATTTGTTTCCTGTAGAAACTGAAAATACGAGACCTGAAATATATACTATGGGACATCGAAACCCATATAGAATTTCTGTGGATCAAAAGAATGGATATTTGTATTGGGGAGATGTAGGGCCTGATGCAAACAATGATAGTCTTCAAACAAGAGGGCCACGAGGGTACGATGAGTTTAATCAGGCAAAAAAGGCAGGTAACTTTGGTTGGCCATATTTTATAGGAGATAATAAACCTTATAAAGACTATGATTATGCTACAGGGGTAGCAGGTGATTTCTTTGATCCCGAAAAACCTTTAAACGACTCTAGAAATAATACTGGATTAAGAGAATTGCCACCAGCAGAACCTGCAATGGTTTGGTATCCATATGCAGCTTCAACAGAGTTTCCTCAGGTTGGTACAGGAGGTAGAAATGCCATGGCAGGACCTGCGTATTACACAGACATGTATCCGAAAGCAAAAGCTTTACCAGAATATTATAATGAAAAAGTAATTATTTATGAATGGATGCGCGGATGGATGAAGGCTATTACGCTTTTTGACAATGGTGATTTTAATAAAATGGAACCTTTTGCACCCAATGTGAAACTCAATAATATGATTGATTTGGAGGTTGCATCTAATGGTCAATTATATATGTTGGAATACGGTACTGGTTGGTTTCAACAAAATGAAGATTCTGGGTTGAGTATTCTTGAATACAATCCAGGTAATTTGCCTCCTGTTGTCGAGAATTTAAGATCGGATAAGGAATCTGGAATGCTGCCATTAACTATAAATTTTGAAGTTGATGCATCAGATGTTGAAAGCGAAAAATTAAACTATCATTGGAATTTAGGCAATGGGTTTTCTATTAAAACCAACGAACCAAAATTAATCTATACTTATGAAACAGGCGGAGACTATAAAGTGCAGGTATCTGTTACTGATGAAGGTGGTGAAACTGTTCAAAGTGAACTAGTATCTGTAGTAGCTGGTAATGAAACACCTGAAGTAATTATTAATATTAATGGAGGAAACACTACATTCTTTATACCAGGAAAAGCTTTTGAATACGAGGTTGTTGTTAAAGATGAAAATAGTTCTGTGCCTGTAGATATGAGTAATGTATATGTTTCTGTAGATTATTTAGATGGAATGGATCAGGTTAATATGAACCAAGGTCATAAACAAGTAGCAGCAGAGGTTACAGGTAAAGCCTTAACTCTGTCTTTGGATTGCAGAGCATGTCATAAAGAAGATGGAGCATCTATTGGTCCTTCTTATGTGCAAATTTCAGAACGTTACAAATCAGATGATAACGCAGCTTCTTATCTTGCTGATAAGATTAAGAGTGGAGGTGGAGGCGTTTGGGGAGAAACAGCTATGTCTGCGCACCCTGATTTAACAAATGAAGATTTAAGACAAATTACTGCATACATTTTATCGTTAAAGAGAAATAAAAATCAAAAGCCTTCTTTACCAGCTTCTGGTAAGATTATTCCAGAGCAAGCTGCTCCGGGTAAATCTTTAGTTTTAACTGCGAGTTATACAGATGCAGGAGAAGGTACTGTAAAATCTCTAACAGGTACAACTAGAAAAGTATTAGCTAGTAATATGATTGGATTTGGTGGGGATGTTGATGTTGATGGATTTCAGCAGTTTGAGTTCGAAGGTATGCCATTGTTAATTTTACCACAGGCAAAAGGACATTTTGGATTGAAAGACTTAGATTTAACCGATGTAAATTCGGCAAATGTTATTATTCGTTGGCAAGGAGATTTAAATATTCCAGTTGCTTTAACGGCTCATCTTGATAGTCCAGATGGGGCGGTTATTGGAAAAGGAAACATGCTGAAAACGGGGGCGGATAGTGGAGTAGTGCCAATAGGTTTAGCAAATTTGCCTAAAGATGGAAGTTTACATAATGTATACTTCATTTATGAATCTCAAGCGGCAAGTCAGGTGCCAGCAGCATTTATTTTTGTACAGTTTAATTAAGAAAAAGTAGCACTATAAGAAAAGGACGTCCTTAAGAGCGTCCTTTTTTATTTTTTAGAAATAGGAAGTTGATAAAGCAAACTCAATGCACATATAAAGAGCCCTAAAAATTCTCGCGTTCCTTCTAAATACGGTTTTTCATAAACCATTTCACCAAATATTTCTTCTTTTTGATCCGTACCCATCCAATCAATAAAATAATAGAAATGATATAATGAATAGGCTAAAAGCATTCCGATAAGTATCCAAATAAGCTTTTTTGAGAGTTGCTTAAATAATGTTATAATAGGAATTAAGGCCACAATTAAATAGATGGTAAACCAGTGATAAGGGTCGGGGTCATTTAATTGAATAATTGCAGACCACGTAAAAAGAACAAAAAATAAAATACTGATTATTTTACGAGTAAGAGTTGATTTATTTGTGAATGTATTCATTATAAAATCTCTTAATCGTATTTAGCATCAAAGGTGTCGTTCCATTTTCCTTGAACTTTCATTACTTGTTCTAATACATCTCTCACACAACCATAACCACCATTTCTGTGCGATATATAATGAGAAATTCCTTTAATTTCTGGTGCTGCATCTTGTGGGCAAGCGGCTATACCAACTTTAGTCATAACTGGATAATCAGGGATATCATCACCCATATATAAAACTTCTTTATCTTGAAATTCATACATATCCTGAAGCTCATAATACTGATCAATTT
This sequence comes from Urechidicola sp. KH5, assembly GCF_054661455.1. NCBI lineage: Bacteria > Pseudomonadati > Bacteroidota > Flavobacteriia > Flavobacteriales > Flavobacteriaceae > Urechidicola > Urechidicola sp. KH5. Next base: position 401,469 of record NZ_BAAFSW010000003.1, on the reverse strand, counting down.
TATTGTGAGCTCCTAAATAAATATCAGTAATTCCTAAACCTTGTAATCTTGTTCTTACTCCTTCATTACTTCCTCCAGAAATAATGCAAACTCTAAACCCGGCTTGTAGTGCACATTTTAGTGCATAACCATCTTTTACATTCATTTTTCTAACGAGTTCTCCGTTTTCAAAAACATGTACCCCACCATCAGTTAGAACACCATCAACATCAAAAATAAGCGTGGTAATTTGAGGTAATAATTCTTTGAAGCTTTTATCCATTGATTTTATACGTATTTAAAATTGATTTGGTAATGGTATCGTAAATCTCTAATTGCGAGTCTATCAATTGCTTTTGTTGATTTTTTATGGTTTCGATATCACCTCTTTTTGCTGGCCCTGTTTGAGACTCTAGAGGCATACCAGTTTTTATTTTCTTTATGGTTTCTCTAATTAGAGGTTTTAAAATATCAAATGGGATGTTATGTGTTTCGCAAATTTCATTTGCATGGTATAACATATGGTTTGTAAAGTTATTTGCAAATACAGCAGCAAGATGTATTTTTTTTCGTTGTTCAGAATCTATAAAATATATTTGATTTGAAATGGCACTTCCTAACTTTTCAAGTAATACCAATGAAGTTTCTAAATTTGTTTCTAGGCAAAAAGGAACTTTCTTTATATTCAGTTTTTTGTCTTTATTAAAACTTTGCAAAGGATAAAAAACTCCAATGTTCTTGTGAGGCTTAAGTACTTTCATACTCACTGATCCAGAGGTATGAACAATTAAAGTATTGGTTAATGAAATATTTTGCGTTAAGTCTTTTATCGCATTGTCTGAAACAGCAATAACAATAACATCTACAGGTTTTAAAGCTTTTAAATCGTTTGTAATTGATACCGCACCTTCTAAATGAGTTATATTATCTATGTTTCTACTGTAAACTTCTATCAATTTACAAGACGTACTGTTTAGAAATGCGCTAATTAAATGTGAGGCTACATTTCCGGAACCTATAACACTAACCGAAATCATAGAACGAAGATACATATTTAACCGAATTGAAAACTAAACATATAAGAATTTTGTAATTTTAAACCAGAAATATTTTAAACAATGAAACACTTATTATTTACTTGCGCTTTAGCTACTATCTTATTTATTTCTTGTACTAAAAAAGAAGAAAAGATTGAAGAATCTAAGCCAAAAACAAAAGAAACTGTTATGAATCAAGAAAGCATCCATCAATTTAAAGTAAAAGATTTGTATGGCGAGTCATTTGATTTTGCCTCTTTAAAAGGGAAAAAAGTAATGGTCGTTAATACCGCCTCTGAATGTGGATTGACGCCTCAATACAAACAATTACAGGCTATGTACGATTTATATAAAGACAATAATTTTGTTGTAGTAGGCTTTCCTGCGAACAACTTTGGATCGCAAGAACCTGGAACGGATGTTGAAATAGCATCTTTTTGTAAAGAAAATTATGGAGTGTCTTTTCCTATGATGTCTAAGATTTCAGTAAAAGGTGAAGATATGAATGAAGTTTATACATTCTTAACTTCAAAATCTAAAAATGGATTAGAAGATTCTGAGGTAGCTTGGAATTTTCAAAAGTATCTGATAGATGAATCTGGTCATTTAGTTAAGGTAATATCGCCCAGAGTTTTACCTGATGATCAAGAAATTCAAGATTGGATTAAAAGTTAATGACATCTCTTAATGAAGAAAAAACCACTCAATTTTATTGAGTGGTTTTTTGATTCGGTTAAAACTAATTTAAACTAATTTGGGGTATAGTGTATTTTTTGTGGGGATTAATCAGACACTACTGCTGATTGAATGCTTAAACTAGCTTTAACCTTCGGGGACGAAATAAACTTAAAATCTATTAACGTAGGAATTTGAGTGATTCGCTCATCAAATTTGGTATTGAAATGGTTGTTACTTAAGATAAGCGTAACTAGCTTATTTAAATTCGCAATTTCCGCCGGTATATCACCACTAAAGAAATTATTTCCTAAAGAAAGTTCGGTTAGTTGATTCAAATTTCCAATAGAGGTTGGTAAACGACCTATCATTTTATTATCATATAAACTCAGTACTTCGAGTTTGGTTAGTTTAGTTAATTCATAAGGGATAACACCTTGAATTTCGTTACTACTAACATGAAGAATTTTTAGTTCAGATAAATTACCGATTGAAGAAGGGATACCTCCTGTTATTCGATTATTGAATAAAGTAATCTCTTCGAGTTGAGACGCATTTCCAATACTAACAGGTATTTCTCCTTCTATTTGATTCATAAACAGGATTAAATGAGTAAGGGCTGAATTATTACCTATTGCATCCGGTATATTTCCTGAGATTTTATTGAATGAAAGATTTAATTCTTTGAGTGTTGAGATAGAAGCAATGCTCGTAGGAATAGTACCGCATAATTTATTCATGTGTAAGTTTAGAATCTCTAAACTATTTAATTGGTCAAAAACATTTGGTAAAGTGCCACTAACATTATTAAAACTTAAATCTAAAGCTATTACTTTATCATTCTTCAAAGTAACGCCATACCAAGATTTTACAGGTGTATTTAAATCCCAAGAATTCGTCCAATTATCACCATTAGTAGAATAATAAATAGCCTTAAGAGCTTCTTTCTCCGTTTGAGAAACAGAGGCGAAAATAGGAGCGCACAAGAGTGTGCAAAGGAGGATAAATATGTTAAAAGTTTTCATGGCTGTGGGGACAGTTAGGGTTCGTAAAACCTTTGTAATTCGCTCAAATATAGGGTAAAGGATGTGAAAAAACAAATTATAAATGTATTATTTACAATATTATTTTCATTAAATACAAGAAAATTATTGGAGATGATTCAATAAACTAAGTAATGCTATAGAATAATTATTACCTCTGAATTTATAGTATATTTGTTCAGTTAAGTTTATGTAATATGAAATTAGACATACTTGCTATTGGTGCACATCCAGATGATGTAGAGTTAGGTTGCGGGGCGACAATTGCAAAAGAAATTAGATCCGGTAAGAATGTGGGAATACTAGATTTAACTCAAGGAGAACTTGGAACTAGAGGGTCTGCTGAGATTAGAATGAAAGAAGCAATAGCCGCCGCTAAGATTCTTGGTATTTCAGTTAGAGAGAACTTAAAATTTAAAGATGCCTTCTTTGTGAATGACGAGAGCCATCAATTAGAGGTCATTAAAATTTTAAGAAAATACCAACCAGATGTTGTTTTGTGTAATGCTGTAACTGATAGGCATATTGATCATGGTAAGGGAAGTACTTTAGTTTCAGATGCCTGTTTTTTATCTGGGTTGAGAAAAATAAAGACAGAATTAGACCGAGTAGAGCAAGAAGTTTGGAGACCAAAACGAGTTTACCACTATATACAGTGGCAACCTATAGAGCCAGATTTTGTTGTGAACGTTTCAGGATTTGTCGAAATTAAGCTGGAAGCAGTTAAAGCTTATAGCTCACAATTCTATGACCCTAATAGTAAAGAACCAGTCTCACCTATTTCGAGTAAAAACTTTTTAGATAGTGTTGCCTATCGTGCGAGGGATCTAGGCAGATTAGTTGGTGTAGATGCTGCAGAAGGCTTTACTGTAGAGCGCTATGCAGCCGTAAATTCTTTAGATGATTTAATTTGATTTTTTTGCTGTAAAACGCTTGTTAAAACTATAAAAATATGTATTTTTGCATCCGCAATACAAATGGTGGTTGTAGCTCAGTTGGTTAGAGCGCCGGATTGTGGTTCCGGAGGTCGTCGGTTCGAACCCGATCTTCCACCCAAAAGCTCCTTCAAAAGTGAAGGAGTTTTTTTATGGTTTTTTATGAAAACTTTAGTGTTTTAAGTGGTTGTAATTGATATTTTTGTATCCATTTTAAAATTTAGACCATGAAATCATTTATGTATGTGTTTGTTGCTTTGTTGTCTTTTACTGCTATCGCACAAACTTCTTCAGTAGAAATTGAAAAGAGTAAATTAACTCAAGCTTTAAATTATGGAGATAAAGAGGTAGCAACAAATGCCATGTACAACATTATTGCCATAGAAGGACCGCAAAGTACGTATAAAGATAGTTTAGCTTATTTGTACTTTAATCGTCGTAATTATTTATCGTGTTATTTGGTTGCTCAAGATGTTTTGCAAGTTAGACCAAATAATGAAGAAATATTAGAAATGAGCGCATTTGCATTAGAATCGCTTGGAGCTGGTGAAAAGGCTATTGAAGAATATCAAAAGCTTTTAACAAGTTCAAATAGTAATTATTATGCATATAAAATATCTGAGATGCAATATGAGTTGCAAAAATATGACGATGCCTTCGTGTCTATTCAGAAAGCAGCTTCTTTATCAGATGAAGGTAGACATGTAATAACATATCAAATTAATCAAAACTACAATCAACAGGTAGCGTTAAAAGCTGCTATTCCATATTTAGAAGGAATGATTTATTTAGCAAAATCAGATCAATCTAAAGCGAAAGTAGCTTTTGAAAAGGCAGTTGCTGCTTTTCCAGATTTTATCTTAGCTAAAGAAAAGTTGAATAATATTAACGAGGCTGCAAGTAAGAACTAATAATTACTTGATACCAAAAATCCAGCGAATCAATTTTAATTTGGTTGCTGTATGCGGATAATATTTGATGTTGGGTTCAATCCATGTAGGGCGCTCTAAAATACTTTTATAGTGCGAAAATGCTTTGAACCCAGCTTCTCCATGATACGCCCCTAAACCACTATCTCCAACACCACCATATGCTAAATGATGGTTAGAAATATGCATTATTGCATCGTTTACACAGCCACCTCCATAGGACAATTGCTCGAGAACCATTTGTTTTTCGCTTCGTTTGCCACTGAAGATGTAACAGGCCAATGGTTTTGCTTCGTTTTTAATTCTTGCAATCTCTGATTTTAAATTGGTGAACGAGATGATTGGTAATATCGGACCAAAAATTTCTTCTTGCATTACCGCATCATCAAAAGAAATATTTCGCATAACTGTTGGCTCGATAACCCGATTTTCTTTATTTATATATCCACCATAAACAACTTTAGACTTATCAATTAATTTTTCTAGACGCTCTACATTTTTTGAATTAATAATCTGAACGTAGTTTTTATTATCGATATCAAAATTTGAATTTTTAATTTCTTCAATCAGTAAATTGATAAAGTTATCTTGTACAGATTCATCAACTAAAATATAATCTGGTGCAATGCAGGTTTGTCCTGCATTTAAGAACTTAGCCCAAACTAAGCGTTTAGCAGCCATTTTTAAATTGGCAGATTCAGTCACAAATGTGGGGCTTTTACCGCCAAGTTCTAAAGTAACTGGTGTTAAGTGTTTAGCTGCTGCTTGATAAACAATTCTACCAACAGCCGTACTACCAGTAAAGAAAATCTTATCAAATTTTTGATCTAATAATTTTGTGGTTTCCGAAATACCACCTTCAACCACTGTAAAATAGTTTGGGTTAAAGTTATTTTTTACCAGATTAGAAATTGCTTTACTAACATTAGAAGGAAACTCACTTGGTTTTAAAATAATTGTGCAACCTGCCACCATTGCGGAAACAGCAGGGGCTAAGGCTAAATAGATAGGGTAATTCCATGCACCAATTATTAATGAAACTCCTAATGGCTCCGGTAGTACATAGCTCTTACCTGGCAAATTTACCATATTGGTTGGTTTATGTTTCTTTTTAGCCCAGTTATCAATATTTCTTAAGGCATCTTTTATATCTACATATATCAATGCCAACTCACTTGAAAAAGCGTCGAACTTTGATTTTTTAAAATCGTTATAAATAGCCTCGTATAAAATCTGCTCATTTTCTTTTATAGCTTTTCTTAGATTTTTAAGTTGCTCTTTTCGAAACTTAACATCTTTCGTGATATTGCTATTAAAATAATTTCTTTGATTTTCTACAAGCTGTTTCATCGTTTATAATTTGTCTTTTAAATAGGTTGCTGTAAAGCTCTTTTTATGACTTACTAGTTTTTCTGGTGTTCCTTCAAATATAAGATCGCCCCCTTTTTTGCCTCCTTCTAATCCTAAATCTATAACATAGTCAGCACATTTTATGAGCTCAATATTATGTTCTATAACAATAATGGAATGGCCGTTAGCAATTAAAGCATTAAAGGCAGCTAATAATTTTTTTATATCGTGAAAATGCAATCCGGTTGTCGGCTCATCAAAAATAAATAACGATGTACTTTGTCTTGTTCCTTTTACCAAAAATGAGGCTAGTTTAATACGTTGTGCTTCTCCACCAGAAAGAGTAGAAGAGGATTGCCCTAATTTAACATAACCTAACCCAACATCTTGAAGAGGCTGTAATTTTTTGGCGATTTTCGTTTCGTTATGCTCTCTAAAAAACGCAATTGCATCGTCTACAGTTGCATTGAGAATATCGTTAATTGATTTGCTTTGATACTGAACTTCGAGGATTTCTTTTTTAAATCGTTTTCCTTTGCAAACGTCACATTGTAAATGAACATCGGCCATAAATTGCATTTCTATAGTAACCTCTCCTTCACCTTTGCAAGTTTCGCATCTTCCGCCTTCCACATTAAATGAGAAATGCTTTGGTTTATAATTTCTAATTTTTGAAATTTTTTGTGCTGCGAATAATGTTCGGATATCGTCGTAAACCTTTATGTATGTCACAGGATTTGATCGACTTGACCTACCAATTGGGTTCTGATCTATAAACTCAACGTTTTCTAAAGAAGAAATATCACCTTCTAAAGCAGTAAATTGCCCAAGTTTTTCGCCATAACCAGCTATTTGTTTTTGAATTGCAGGATAAACTATTTTTTTAATAAGAGTGCTTTTACCGCTTCCAGACACTCCTGTTACAACCGTTAACATTTCTAAAGGAAAACTAACGTTGATATTTTTAAGATTGTTATGACGTGCACCTAGTATTTGAAACTTGTTTATAATCTTTCTCCTAGTAGCTGGAATTTCAATTTTTTCTCGTCCGCTTAAATATTTGCCAGTGAGAGACTCGGCTTTTAGAATTTTATTAAAACTACCTTGTGCAACAACTTTACCTCCATAAGTTCCAGCTTCAGGACCAATATCTATAATCAAATCCGCTGCCTTCATGATATCTTCATCGTGTTCAACAACAATTACAGTGTTGCCGATATTTCTAAGATTTTTGAGTACGTTAATGAGTCGCTCAGTATCTTTTGGATGCAGGCCAATACTTGGTTCGTCTAAAATATACATCGATCCTACGAGGCTACTTCCGAGAGAGGTTGCTAAGTTTATACGTTGACTTTCGCCTCCAGATAAGGTGTTTGATGTTCTATTTAAAGTCAAATAACTCAAACCAACATCCGTTAAAAAGGCTAAACGGTTATTGATTTCAAGGAGTAATCGCTCTGCTATTTTTTGGTCGTGTTTAGAAACTTTTAGTTTTTTGAAAAATAATGCAAGCTCATCTAGTGGCATTAAAATTAAATCGCTAATTGTTTTACCATTTACCTGAACAAAGTTAGCCTCTTTACGAAGTCTTGTTCCATTACAAGTTGTACACGTAGTTTTACCCCTGTAACGCGAAAGCATTACACGGTACTGAATTTTGTAACTCTTTTCTTCGAGATGTTTGAAAAACGCATTTAGTCCTTTAAAGTATGAATTACCTGTCCAAATTAATTGTTGCTGTTCTTCGGTTAATTCAAAAAACGGTTTGTGAATTGGAAAATCAAATTTATAGGCATTTTCTACAAGTTTATTTTTGAACTTTAGGAAAGAAGGAGATTTCCAAGGTACAATGGCATCATCATAAATAGATAACCCTGTGTTTGGTATTACCAAATCCTCGTCTATGCCAATTATATTACCATAACCTTCACAGGATGGACACGCGCCGTATGGATTATTAAAACTAAATAAATGAGTGTTTGGTTCTAAAAATTGCATTCCATCTAATTCGAATGCGTTACTGAATACTGTTCGAGTTTTAGAATTCATCTCCTGTAAAGTACAAGCTCCCTTACCTTCAAAAAATGCAATCTGAACTGCATCAGATAGGCGATTGTAAAAATCTTCGTTATGTTTCACAATAATTCTGTCTATTACCAATTCAAAATCTCTACAGTCTTCTATATTTTCGCGTTTTATGAAATCTTCAATTCTAAAAACATCATTGTTAAATAAAATTCTTGCAAACCCTTGTTGAGAGAGAATATCTAAAGATTTCTCAACGCTTCTATCCTCTGAAACATGCATTTTAGCAAGTAATAAAAGCTTTGTTCTCTCTTCTAATGTTTTTATAAAATCTATGACATCTGTAACAGTATCTTTTTTTACTTGTTTACCAGAAATAGGAGAGTAGGTTTTACCAATTCTTGCAAATAACAATTTAAGGTAGTCATAAATTTCGGTAGAAGTACCTACTGTAGACCTAGGGTTTGTACTATTCACTTTCTGCTCTATTGCTATGGCAGGGGCAATGCCTTTGATATATTCAACTTTTGGCTTGTGAAGTCTACCTAAAAACTGGCGTGCATAAGAAGACAAACTCTCTACATACCTTCTCTGACCTTCTGCATACAAAGTATCAAAGGCTAAACTTGATTTACCTGAACCAGATAAACCTGTTATTACAACTAATTTATTTCTAGGTATTGCAATATCTATATACTTTAAGTTGTGCAGGTGCGCTCCTTTAATTAGTATGTTTTCTTTGGGATTTAAGGTAGATATATCTTTAGCCATTTTTGTTATTCAAAATAGGAATAACAGCAAAGATAGAATAAAGTTACACCAAAAATAAACGGTATGTATTTATTAGATAAATTGTATGAATTTGCCATTAAATGGATAAAAAAAATAAAAATAATTTGGAGTTTAAATAAAATTAATCAATATTTGTTACTTACTTAAAATACTTGAACCCTATTACAAACTATTACTTTTAAAGAAAAATTAACTCAAATACGGTAGCTAGCGATGGCGGCTATTGTATGATTTATACTATTAGTAATGGATAATTTAAAAGTATTAGACAGTACGCTTGTCACTCAATACCTAAATGGTGATGAGCAGTGTTTTGAAATTCTCATAACAAGACACAAACAACGCGTTTACAATTTCATTTTTTCGAAAGTATTGGACAGAGATGTTACTGAAGACATTTTTCAGGATACTTTTATCAAAGTAATTAATACTCTTAAACGTGGTAAATACAATGAAGAAGGAAAATTTTTGCCTTGGGTAATGCGTATTTCACACAACTTAATTATTGATCACTTTAGAAGAAATAACAGGATGCCATCTTTTAAAAATACGGATGAGTTTGATATATTTTCGGTTTTAAGTGATAAAGAGTTAAATGCTGAAAAACAATTAATTAAAGAGCAGATCTTGAGTGATGTTCGAAAGATTATTGAAGAATTGCCAGATGATCAAAGAGAAGTACTTAAAATGCGTATATATAAAGACATGAGCTTTAAAGAAATTTCTGAAACTACTGGTGTGAGTATTAACACCGCACTAGGTAGAATGCGCTATGCATTGATAAATATGCGTAAGTTAATTGAAAAGAATAATATTGTTTTGGTAAACTAAGCAATAAATTGGAAAATGCTCCGTTTTAATGATGTAGTAAAATTAAAAAGGAGTATATGATGAAACTTTACATTGAGAAGTCTTCTGAAAAGAAGCAACCTAAAAAAGAAACGATTGATTTTTTATTGGGTTATTCAAAGTCACTTAAAGTGATGAAGTCAAAAAACAAATCGTATGAATTGCGTTTAAATTAATTTAAAAGACCCGAAATAATTTCGGGTCTTTTTTATTTGATACTTTTTCTTCCTATAGTTTTTTGAATAATATCGTTTTCTTGATTCCATCCTCTCGCGGGTGAATATTCTCTTCCATAGAAAATAATTTGAAGATGAAGCTTGTTCCATAATTCTTCTGGAAAAAGACGTTTGGCATCTTTTTCGGTTTGAACAACATTTTTACCATTGCTTAACCCCCAACGATACATTAATCTATGTATATGCGTATCGACAGGAAAAGCTGGTACTCCAAATGCTTGACTCATAACAACACTTGCAGTTTTATGTCCAACTGCGGGTAAAGCTTCTAGTGCTTTCATATCTTGAGGTACTTGACCATTGTGTTTATCAATTAATATATGAGATAAACCGTGGATGCCTTTAGATTTCATTGGGGCCAATCCAACAGGTTTTATAATAGCTTTAATTTCATCTACGGTTAGCTTAATCATAGCATAAGGATTGTCTGCTTTGGCAAAAAGAAGTGGAGTAATAGTATTTACTCTTGCATCAGTACTTTGAGCAGACATTAATACAGCAATTAAAAGAGTGTAAGGATCTTTGTGGTCAAGTGGAATAGGTGTTTCAGGATATATATGTTCTAACGTATCTATTACAAATTTAATTTTTTCTTTTTTTGTCATAATTTAACTGTACTATGAGATTCGAAAGTTAAAAATATTCATATACATTTTCGAACATTTTATTGAAATATCTTAGTAATTTTAGAGTTCTAAATTTTACATTATGACGACATTAAAAATTGGAGATAAGGCTCCCTCTTTTGAAAGTACTGATCAAAATGGGAATACAATAAAACTATCGGATTATATAGGAAAGAAATTGGTGTTATTCTTTTATCCCAAAGCTAGTACCCCTGGTTGTACTGTTGAGGCTTGTAATTTAAGAGATAATTACAATCGTTTTTTGGCACAGGGTTATGACGTACTAGGGGTAAGTGCTGATTCTGCCAAACGACAGCAAAATTTTATTAATAAAAATGAATTGCCTTTTCCTCTATTGGCTGACGAATCTAAGGAGGTTATAGAGGCTTTTGGTATTTGGGGTCCTAAAAAATTTATGGGAAGAGAATACGATGGTATTCACCGGACAACTTTTGTAATCGATGAAAATGGGGTGATTGAGGATGTGATTACCAAAGTAAAAACAAAAGAACATACATCTCAAATATTAGCATAAAAAAAAAGCCTCTCATTGGAGAGGTTTTTTTTATTCTAAATCTTCTAGTTCGTCTAATTCTTCTAAATCTTTTACAGCATCTTCTTCAGATTGTTCTTCTTTTTGCTGAAATTCAATGTCATCTTCAACTTCATTATCTATCAATAATTGCTTACCACTAGATACAATAATCGCAATTAGTGAAATACCAATAACAAATCTTGAAAATCTGTAATGTACATCTATTCTTTTGGCAAAGAAATGAGCTAATAAGCCTAAGATCAATCCTAAGCTAGCTGGAAATATTGCAAGTTCAAATAAGGGTAAAAAAGAAAAAATAATACCTAGTATAGCGGCAATACAACCAGAAATTGCAAAGATTTTAATAAGTGGTTTGTTCATTATATTTTAATTCAGTTATTATTAGTTTTATTTAGAAAACGAAGCAAGTTTTATTTGAACAGCTCCAACAGGAATATTTGCTTTAATTAAGGCGGGTAACCTATCATCATCGGCGGTAATCCAAATGTATTTACCTCCTTTAATATTCTCAATTTCACTACCTCCAAAAGCAACAGAAAGCTTATAACATTCACGTTTACCTAGATTTGCAACGTCAATAAATTCACGACCTCTGTATTCTACAGTAACATATTGCACAGCAGAATCTACGATTAATTCATGCGTTGCACGTTCTCCAATTTGCATACTATTAAAGTCTAATACTCTAGTCTTATAAATTGTAGATACAATGTCTAAAGTATTAGCATCAATTGGTACATCTGTTTTATAATTGTTGTATCCTTTTTTGTTTAAGGTAGAAACAGCTTTATTTGCTTTTCTATTAAATAAATACTTTAATTCCTTTTTATAAGTGCCTTCTTCTATATTTCTTTTGAATAGAGAAGGGAGTAAGGTGTTTTTATCAACATAGGATTCATATAAATCACGAACTCTAAAGTAAGTATCCCATTTAGTATAGGTAGACGCGATACATTTTAATCGTAATAATTCTCTTGTTTTCGTTTTAACTGTTGAAGTCTCCATTTTAACTTCTGCGATATCTGTCATTATACCAGACATATTGTAAGATGCTACAAAAACTAACTTTTCACCACTTTTAATGAATTCGTTGGTTGAAGTAGGTGTTGGTCTAAATCCCATTAAGGCGGTTAGAACCGCTAATAAGGCTATCTTTTTTATCATTCTTAATTAATTAAAATCGTGCGCTTAGTTTTACATTAAATACTCTACCAGTCATATAATTTGGGATGCCATACATACGTTTTGAATATACATCTCGCACCCAAATATTTGTAATTGAGTTTTGTACGTCAAAAATGTTATAGATTTCTGCTCCTAAACTCAATTGTTTAAACGGCTTTCTCCATCCAGTATTGTATTGTTTGTGAGTATCTACTAATACATAAGAAATTCCAACATCTGCTCTTTTATAAGAGTTTAGCCTATTTTGAAATTCATATGGATCTGCATACGAAGGTGAGCCTCCAGGTAGACCAGTGTTAAACACAAGATTTAAATACATTTTTAGATCAGGCATGGTAGGAACATAGTCTTGAAACAAAATACCCAATTTAAATCTTTGGTCTGTTGGTCTTGGTATATATCCGCGATCATCAATATTCTCTTTGGTAGTCATAAAGCCCATGCTCACCCAACTTTCAGTACCAGGTACAAACTCACCATTTAATCGCATATCCAATCCCGCTGCATATGCTTTTGCATTGTTGTTTGCCGAATATCTAATTCGAACATTGTCTATAGTATAAGGATTTATGTCTGTCATATGTTTGTAATATGCCTCAGTTACCAATTTAAATGGTCTGTCCCACATTGTAAAACTATAATCATTACCTACTATAAAATGTAAAGACTTTTGAGATTTAACATCTGGAATTACAGTACCAGTTTGATCTCTCGTCTCACGATAAAATGGAGGCTGATGATATAATCCTGTAGCAAACCTAAAAAGCATGTCTTTATCCCAATCTGGTTTAATTGCAAATTGAGCTCTAGGGCTAAATACGGTTTGACTACTTTGTTCAATACCTTCACCATTTACTGTCCAGTGCTGCGCTCTAATTCCTGCATTATACCAAACTTCATGCTCGCCCCATAAGTCTTTTTTACTCCATTGAGCAAATCCTGAAAATCGATTTACTTGAACATTATTTGTAGCTCGAACACTTGTAAACGGTACTATATCTCCTTCATAAGGCTCATAAGGTTGTTCATTAGGGATATGACCTGGTGGTCTAATAGAAAAGCCAGCAGAATCTATTACTTCCCATTCTCTAAGTCGATCTCGAATATCTTCGTTTTGGTATTTGACACCAAACTCTATCAAATGTTCTTCTTTGCGAAGACTACCTCTTAATTGTACGTTACTAATTAAGGCATCTAAATCATTCCTACCATGATTTAGCTGAGAACCAATACCTTCAGAAAACTCTACTTCTCCAAAATTCTCTGAACCAAAATTGCTATCTACTTCACCTAGATTGTATGATGCTAAAATATCGTAATGCTCAGACTCTTGAGTGTTGTAAGCTGAAGTTGTTAAACTCAGTTGAAAATTTTCATTTACTTGATACGTTCCTTTTAAAGCACCAAAAAGTGTAAGATAATCGTCTTCTTCTTGTCCTTGATAAAAAACAATCAATTCTAAAGGGTCGGCAATAGTCCCAAATTTAGTTCGTCTTGAGATAGGTTCATAATCGTATTGGTTTTGCGAAAAACTACCTAAAAAATCTAGTGTAAAACGATCATTAACTTCGTAAGATAAAAATGTCTGAACATCTGTAAATCTAGGATTGTAATTGGTTTCAGTTTCTCGAGCATTCACCAAAAGACTATTATCTCTATATCGAATACCAACAAGGGCCGACAATTTATTATCAAACATTTTACCTTCAACTGTTACGCTTGCACCTAACAAGCTTAAATCTATACCAGCTGCAAATTGTTGAGGAGTGCGGTAAGTAATATCTAAAACTGATGACATTTTATCGCCATATTTAGCTTGAAATCCTCCAGCAGAAAACTCAACTTTATCTGTCATTTCAGAATTAACAAAACTCAAACCTTCTTGTTGTCCTGAGCGAATTAAAAATGGTCGATATACTTCAATACCATTAACATAAACGAGGTTTTCATCAAAATTACCACCTCTAACATTGTATTGTGTACTTAATTCATTATTGTTGTTTACACCAGCAAAGGTCATAATTAAGTTTTCCACTCCTGCATTTGCTCCGGGAATATTTTTTAATTCTTGTACATCAATACTGGTAACTCCTTTAGCATCTTTTGTACGATCTTCAATTTTAACTTCACTTAATTCTTCTGTTACCAGTTTTAATTTAGGTGAAAAACGCACTGTTTGATTTTTTTGTACAAAAAATCGCTTGCGAAAAGATTGATACGAAATATGGCTGAACGTTATAAATACTTCTTGTTTAGCAGGAATATCGATACTGTATTCTCCATTACTACTTGTACTTACCCCGGTGCTTTCAAAACTAACAGAAACATTTTCTATTGGATTTCCAGCTTCGTCTTTAACAATACCTTTAACTGTAGCCGTTTGCGAAAACATGCCAATACAAAAAAGGAAAAATAAATATAAGAGTGGTTGTTTAGGATTCAATGTAAGTTTATTGATTTGATTATTTCTTTCTATAAAACGTTGCTTCTATTTCATTCGTATTTCCAACTTGATCTTCTACCATAACTTTCAATGTATGTTTTGCCGTATCAAATTTTTTATCAGTAAAATCATAAGTTAAGGTACCATGTTTCGGGCTGTATTCTAGCAAAATCCATTCTCCATCTATTTCACCTCGATACGATTTTAGCCCAGACAAATCATCGCTAACTTTTAAAATCAATTGATTGTAATAGGTCATCCATTGTTTGTCTTTAAAATTATGCAAACGTAAAGATGGCTTTTTAGTATCTGAAGCCAAAGTAAATTGTCCTAAATTTTTTGTAGATGTAGAAAAAGTATTCCCTTTTTTCTTGGTATTCATGTAAATCAGGTAGCCTTTGGAGTTAATAGACGCAATAAATAACTTTTCTTTTGCCTTTTCAGAATAGTTACTTACATCCATACTCAAAGAATAATTAGCGTGCATAGGTAGCTTTTGTTTGCTAATTTCTACAATGGTGTCTTTTATTTCAAGATCTAGGTAAACGTCTTCATAGAAAGCTTTTTTGGGAATTTTAACTTCAATACCACCGTTTTTAAACGTTCCGCCCAATTCAGAATTTACAAAATATGGTGTAGGCGTTACATTTTCTTTAGGAACGGTAATTTCTTGGGTTTTACCTTCTATAGGTACAATCATTTTTTTGACATTACCAGAAAAATCTTTTACGATAATTTCAATATTATAATTTTTCCCTTCCTCGATATGAATGTATCCTTCATTAACAACATTATTATAAATACTTAATTCATTTCTAGGTACAATAAAACAACGCTGGATTCTCTGATTGATATCAGCATATCTTGGGTAGTCTATTAATAGATTAATTAGTTTAGATTCTGCAAATGAAAATATATCTGCAGTTCGACCTATGATTTTTTGCCCGTTTGCAAACATATCGACACTATACACCCCATTCTTGTTTAATGCTCCATCTTGTCTGTCAAATGAAAATATTCCCAATCCTATTGTTCCATTTGCTTCAATTTTATCAGCAATCAAATTACCATCAGCCATTGCTTTAAAATTTAATTGAATAGGGGCATTACTTCCGTTAACCTGAGTACTGTCATTTTGTGGGTACGCCATTAATACGTTGATACTAGGTCTTTTGGTATCTTTTACAGAAATGCCAAAATGCATCGGATTAATAGGTCTTGATTGCTTATCTCTAATTTCAAAATGTAAATGAGGACCAACAAACCCACCCGTACTGCCTGAATAAGCAATTACTTCTCCTTTTTCTATCAATAGTTCAGTTTCTTTTGGGTAAAGTTGAATTTCGTACGTCTCTTTTATATACTGCTGTTTTTTTATATAGGCTTCAATAGTAGGGTTAAACTTTTTTAAATGCGCATAAACCGTTGTATACCCATTAGGGTGTGTAACATATATGGCTTTACCATAACCCCAGTGCGAAATTTTTATTCTTGAAACATACCCTTCTGCAGCTGCAAATACTTTTAAACCTTCTTTCTGTTGGGTTTTCATATCTAAACCAGAATGAAAGTGATTTGAGCGAAGCTCTCCAAAAGTTCCGGATAAATAAATTGGAATATCTAATGGGTATTGAAAATAATCTTTAGGATAATTTGTTTGAGAAAACCCACTAGTTATAAAAAAGAGTAAAATGTAAAAAAAGGTGTTTTTCAACAGTTTTAAATTTTGGCTAAAGTAACAAATTAAACGTTGGAGAACCTATAAAATTATAAGCGTTTGTGCATTAATAAATTAACAATTAATACACGAAATTATCCAAAACAGTTGTTCAATTGCAATAAGAATGTTACATTTGATGCATAGTTTTGGTAGCTTGATGCAAGAGATGGATTCTATTATAAAATCAGCTAATTTACTGGAGAACAATATAGATGCGCTGTTAGAGGTGTATGCGTTTTTAAAAGAAGAAAACGAATTGTTGCATGCAAAAGTAGTCGAGTTAGAGGCAAATCTTAAAGTAGCTCAAGAACAGATACAGGTAAAAGAAAAATCGTATCAAACATTAAAAATTGCCAAAACTATAGAAGGCAGTAGTCAAAGTAAAAGAGATACTAAACTCAAAATAAATGCTTTAATTAGAACAATAGATAAGTGTATTGTTCAGTTAAATGAATAAGTTCTTTTAATGCATGAGCCAAAAGATTAAGATAGCCATTGCCAATCGCATATATCCACTTACTGTTAAAAATGCAGTAGAAGAAGAAGGTATGCGGAAGGCGGCGAGTAAAATTAACGATTTGGTTGCTCAATTTGAGAAGAATTATGCGGTTAGCGATAAGCAAGATGTATTGGCAATGTGTGCTTTACAATTTGCTTCGTTAATTGAGATTCAAGAAATTAAAAATGAGGAAGAATTAAAAGATGTTCAGCAAAAAATTAGTGAGCTAAATCAGAGGATAACAGCTCAACTAAAATAAGTTCTTTAAAATAAACTAGAATACTGCCCACATTAGTAATTGTTCGTAAACTCAACAAGATTAAATTCTGAAGGATGAGTCTAAGTTGCGAAAGCGTGCCGTCTTTGAACGGATTTTTGACCAACTTGTTAGTCCTATTTATGTTTTTTAGGAGTTTGCAGAAACTTCGATTAATGTGGGTTTTTTTTATATCTAAACTAACTATAAATGGATACGTTAATACTACCAATAGTTATTGGTGTTGTTGGTTTAGCAATTGGATTTGTAATTGCTAAAACCCTAGAGAAAAAAAGTGCCTCAGGCGCTATAAGTAGTGCTAAAAAATCTGCAGATGCTATATTAAAACAAGCGAAAAATGATGCGGAAGCCATAAAAAAGGATAAGATTTTACAGGCTAAAGAAAAGTTTTTAGAGTTAAAATCGGAGCACGAAAAAGTAATATTAAATAGAGAAAAGAAAAGTAACGAAGCTGAAAAACGCATTCGTGATAAAGAGTCTCAAGTTTCGCAACAGCTCGACAAAAATAAAAAGTTGCAAAGGGAGCTTGAGAAAAAATCTTCGGACTACGATTACAAATTAGAGTTTGTTGAACGCAAAGAAAATGAGCTAGAAAAAATTCATAAAAAGCAAGTAGAAAACTTAGAAGTAATTTCAGGTTTATCTGCGGAAGATGCGAAAAAGGAATTAATAGCCTCATTGCGAGAAGAAGCAAAATCTGATGCTATGGTATTTATTCAAGATACACTTGAAGAAGCTAAATTAACCGCGGAACAAGATGCTCGTAAAATTATTTTAAATACCATACAGCGTGTAGGTGTTGAGCAAACGGTTGAAAACTGTGTATCTGTATTCAACATTGAATCAGACGACGTAAAAGGTAGAATTATTGGTAGAGAAGGCCGTAACATACGTGCTCTAGAATCTGCTACCGGTGTAGAGATTATTGTAGATGATACTCCTGAAGCCATCATTTTATCTTGTTTTGATCCTGTTAGAAGAGAAATTGCAAGATTATCTTTACACAGTTTGGTAACTGATGGTAGAATTCACCCTGCAAGAATTGAAGAGGTTGTTCGCAAAACTGAAAAGAAAATTCAACAAGAAATAGTTGAAGTAGGTAAGCGAACTGTGATAGATTTAGGAATTCATGGACTTCACCCAGAATTAATTAAGACTGTTGGTAGAATGAAGTTTAGATCTTCTTATGGTCAAAACTTACTACAGCACTCTAGAGAGGTTGCAAAACTATGTGGTATAATGGCTGCAGAAATGGGCTTAAATGCAAAAGCTGCAAAGCGTGCCGGTTTATTGCATGATATTGGTAAGGTGCCAGAAACAGAGAGTGAATTACCTCATGCTATTCTTGGTATGGAGTGGGCTCAGAAGTATGGTGAAAAGCCAGATGTATGTAACGCGATTGGAGCACACCACGATGAGATAGAAATGAAATCATTAATTGCACCAATAGTGCAAGTTTGTGATGCTATTTCAGGTGCAAGACCAGGTGCAAGACGTCAGGTATTAGATTCATATATGCAGCGTTTAAAAGATTTAGAAGATGTTGCTTTCGGATTCTCTGGTGTTCAAAAAGCATATGCAATTCAAGCAGGTAGAGAATTACGTGTGATAGTAGAAAGTGAAAAAGTAAACGATTTAAAGGCAGCCGAATTATCGTTTAATATTTCTCAAAAAATTCAAACGGATATGACTTATCCTGGTCAAGTTCGTGTAACTGTAATTCGAGAAACTAGAGCGGTAAATATTGCAAAATAGTAGAAACGAAATTTAAATAAAAGCTCTCAAGAAATTGAGGGCTTTTTTATTTTCTAGGGTGATATTGTTCCAAAACTTTTCGTAAATGACTACGGTCTACATGAACATATATTTCTGTTGTAGTAATACTTTCATGTCCTAGCATTTGCTGAATAGCTCTTAAATCAGCACCACGCTCTAACAGATGGGTTGCAAAAGAATGCCTAAAAGTATGAGGGCTAATTTTTTTATGAATCCCAGTCTTTATAGTTAAGTCTTTAATAATTGTAAATACCATATTTCTAGTTAAGCCTTTGCCACGACGATTTAGAAATAAGTAATCCTCAAATCCTTTTTTTGGTTGATGATGTGTACGAATTAAGTTTATATATTGATTGATGTATTTTTGAGTGTATGTATTTATTGGTACAAAACGTTGCTTATTGCCTTTGCCAATTACACGAATAAACCCTTCTTCAAAAAATAAGTCTGATAATTGTAAGTTAATTAACTCGCTTACGCGTAATCCACAACTATATAAAGTTTCTAACATTGCTCTATTACGCTCCCCTTGAGGGTGACTTAAATCAATAGCTCCAATCAATACATCAATTTCATTAGTAGATAATGTATCTGGTAATTTTCTTCCAATTTTTGGCGCTTCTATCAAATCAGTAGGGTTTGTTTCTCTATAATTTTCAAAAATTAGATAATCAAAAAAGCTTCTCAAACCAGAAATTATTCGTGCCTGTGTTCTAGGTGCTACTACTTTTGCCACTTCATAAATAAATTGTTGCACTTCTTCATCATTAATTTTATTCGGACTTTTCGAGATCTCATTTGCTTCCAAAAATCCAATAAACTTATGAATATCATTCAAATAACTTTCAATAGAGTTCTGAGAGAGGCCTCTCTCAATTTTTAAATATAATTCGTAATCATGTGCCGATTGATGCCACTTCATTTAATGAATTTGTAATTAAAGTTGTGTTAAAATTCGAAAATAATAATATTCTCAATTTTTAGTTCACAATAAACAACTATATTTGAAATAATTAATTTTAACTAATCAGAATTATGAAAAAGTTTTTAGTAACAGCAGTTATTGCTGTATTTGGAATCAGTGCTTTTGCACAAAATGGAAATTTTAATGCTGGAATTAATTTTGGATTCCCAACAGGAGATGCAAGTGATTTCTCTTCATTTAACTTAAAAGTTGAAGTAAATTATTTATTCGAGGTTTCAGAAGCATTTGATGTTGGACCTTCTATGTCTTATTCTCATTATTTTGGTAAAGAAATAGGTTCAACTGGTATTAATTGGGATGATGTTTCATTCCTACCACTAGCTGCTGCAGCTAGATTTAATGCATCTGATAAATTCGCTGTTGGTGGGGATATTGGTTATGCCATAGGTTTAAGTCCATCTGGAAATGATGGAGGTTTCTATTATCGCCCTTTAGTAGGCTATAATGTTACAGATAATATTATGATTCAAGCATCGTATTCTGGGATTAGCAGAGACGGAGGTACCTTCTCTAATTTTGGTATTGGAGGGATGTATAGTTTCTAATACAACAAATCTCATATATCTTAAAAAGGAAACCAAAATTGGTTTCTTTTTTTTTGGATTTTATTCCTATTTTCGTTTTATGAAACTACTCATTCTCAACGGTCCTAATTTAAATCTTCTGGGTAAGCGTGAACCTACAATCTATGGTTCAGAATCTTTTGAAGATTTCTTTCAAAATTTACAAAAGCAATTTTCTCAAATAGAGCTGTCTTATTTTCAATCGAACATCGAAGGTGAAATAATTGACAAACTACACGAAGTAGGATTTTCTTATGATGGTATCATCTTAAATGCAGCGGCATATACACATACTTCAGTTGGTATTGGAGACGCTGTTAAAGCTATTGAAACACCAGTGATAGAAGTGCATATATCAAATGTACATGCAAGAGAAGAGTTTAGACATACAACCTATATAGGTCCGAATGCCAAAGGAGTTATAGCAGGTTTTGGTTTGCAAAGCTATGTGTTGGCCATTCAAAGTTTTATAGAAAAATAAAGGACGGAAAAATCCGCCCTTTTCTTGATTATAGTTTTCTAACCATTTTAATATCTCCTCTGGAATATGGAGAATCTTCAAGAGGAACTTCTTTAAAACCAAACTTGCGATAGATATAAATGGCATTCTCTAAAGTTGTGTTTGAATAGAGTAGTAGTTCACTCCAACCTTTAGATTTTGCAAAATCTATGCAATGCTGCATTAATTGTTGTCCTATCTTAAACCCTCTGTGTTTAATTGATACCGCCATTTTGCTTAGTTCGAAACCTTCTTGCTCATTCATCAAGGCTACTGTTCCAACAACTTTCTTATCAAAAAGTGCAAAGAAAATGAACCCGCCTTTATCTAAAATATAAGATTTCGGATTTTCTAATACTTCTTTATCATGATCTTCAACATAAAAATAGGCTTCTAACCATTCTATGTTATAATCATAAAAGTATTGAGCGTATTCTGATTTAAATGGTACAATTTCAACAATTTTCATATTTAAATTTTGGTGTCAACAAAGGCGATTAGTTTAGATTCTAATGCAATCGTGTCTTCATAAATGCTTTTCGCTTTAGACAGCAACTCAGTTTTAATAGTTTCATCTTTAATGTCTTTTGCATTGATTCTTACATTAAAGTAGGCTCCTATAACTGCAGTTCTTGCACATAAAGC
Organism: Urechidicola sp. KH5; assembly: GCF_054661455.1. NCBI lineage: Bacteria > Pseudomonadati > Bacteroidota > Flavobacteriia > Flavobacteriales > Flavobacteriaceae > Urechidicola > Urechidicola sp. KH5. The sequence goes on along the minus strand of NZ_BAAFSW010000003.1, from coordinate 379,845 downwards.
GCCAACACCAGCATCAGATAAGGAGCTTTGTAAACCTTTATGCAGCATCTCTTGCATCACTTCCATACTATTGTATGCAGTTTCCATTACTTGCAACGGAATTTCAGTTGCATATATAGTCGCATTTTGAATAGCTTGAGTTCTTAATGCCTTTTCCTCTGGGGTTGTTTTCGGCATTCTAAAACTGTCAATTATTTTATTGAATGCATTAGTATCTTCATCAACCAAATACAGTAATTCGTTTTTATATGCTTGACCTTTAGTAGCCCAATTAGAGTAATATTCCCATTGATCATCCCATCCCGCCTTATGAGCAGAAAGATTTGCCACCATGGTGCCTAAAGACACGCCAAGGGCGCCAACATATGCAGATATAGAGCCACCTCCTGGAGCCATAGATTCTCCAGCTGTTTCTTCCGCAAAATCTTTAATAGATAATTCTACCAACTGATGTTGCTTTTCTTTCATAACATATTCAATAATTTTCTCTTGCGGATTAAATGGTTTCAAATCATCTAAGCCCAAAGATTTTACTGAAATTTTAATTTTTTCAGCTTCCGATATTCCCAACGAGCGTTGTTGCTTTCTTAAGAAATAATCTGCAGCATCCAACATTGCTTGCAGTGGAATAAGCCCGATTAATTCAGAACCTGTAACTCTAAGTCCTCTATCTGCAGCAGATTTTACAGTTTCATCAAATGCTTGATGTACGGAGGTAATTGATATGTTCGTAAGATTGTATGAAATCTGCGCAATACCATATTCTTCTATATACCATCCAATACCCTTAACGGCCTTTAATTTACCTGGTATTCTAACAGGATTTCCATCAGAGTCAAGAACTTTTTTACCAGTAATTGGGTTTCCTTCTCTTTTAACCCTTCCAGCTTCGCGAATATCAAAAGCAATGGCATTAGCTCGTCGAGTGGAGGTAGTATTTAGGTTGATATTGTAGGCAATTAAAAAATCTCTTGCAGAGATTGCTGTGGCTCCTGAAGTTTTGGCGGTTTCATTAAATACGGCTGGGCCAAAGTCTGGGGTCCAATTAGGATCTGACAGCTTTTCTTTTAATCCTTCGTATTCACCAGCTCTACAATTGGCCAAATTTTTACGTTTTTCTTCTTTTGCAGCAGCTTCATAGAAATACCCCGGAATACCAAGTTCTTCACCAACTCTTTTACCAAGTTTGTGAGCATAAACTGCGGTTTCTTCCAAAGTAATTCCCGAAATTGGTACAAGCGGACACACATCAGTAGCTCCAAAACGAGGATGCTCTCCCGAATGCTTGCTCATATCAATTAACTCAGAAGCCTTTTTAATTAAACGAAAGGCAGCTTCAATTACTTGCTCTGGTTCTCCTACAAATGTTATGACTGTTCTATTGGTAGCAGCACCAGGATCTACATCTAACAATTTAACACCATCTACTGTATTGGCCTCATTGGCAATGGTGTTTATAATTTCAGAGTCTCTACCCTCACTAATGTTTGGTACGCACTCAATAAGTTGTTTGTTCATACGTTCTTTTTTTACTCTTCAAATTTAGAAATATTGGAATTTATGTTCGTAGGTTTTTATAAACAAATTGTTTAAAACTTCATCTAAATTTTAGGTGTTCAGCTTTTTTAAAATTTATATTTGTGTACTTTTGAAAATATATGACCAAACAGAGAATTGTAATCATTGGCCTTGGGTATGTTGGACTACCTTTAGCGGTAGAATTTGCGAAGAAATATGCAGTTGTAGGCTTTGATATAAATGAAGAGAGAATTAAAGCTTTAAAGAGTGGATTAGATGCTACTTTAGAAGTTGAAATGGAAGAATTGAATTCAGTTCTTGTTTCTACAAAATTTGAGCATGGACTTTACCTTTCAAATTCTATTGAAGATTTAAAAGAAAACGATTTTTTTATTGTTACTGTTCCAACTCCGATAGATGAACACCAAAAACCAGATTTATCTCCATTGGTAGGAGCTACTAAGATGGTGTCAGAGATAATGGGTAAAGATTCCATTGTAATTTATGAATCTACGGTATACCCTGGCGCTACAGAAGAAGTATGTGTGCCTATTTTAGAAGAAGGCTCTGGGTTAATTTATAATCAGGATTTCTTTGTAGGATATTCACCAGAACGTATTAACCCTGGAGATAAGGAACGAACCGTTACTAAAATATTAAAAGTGACTTCTGGATCTACTGATAAATCTGCAGCTGTAATAGATGATTTATATGCCTCGATTATAACCGCAGGAACTTATAAAGCGAGTTCCATAAAGGTTGCAGAAGCTGCAAAAGTGATTGAGAATTCACAACGCGATATAAACATTGCGTTTGTAAACGAATTAGCTAAGATTTTTAAACGATTAGACATCGATACTAATGAAGTGTTAGAAGCGGCAGGAACCAAATGGAATTTTTTACCTTTTAAGCCGGGTTTAGTAGGTGGACATTGTATTGGCGTAGATCCATATTATTTGGCACAAAAAGCTTTAGATACAGGATACAACCCGGAGATAATATTGGCTGGTAGAAGGCTAAATGATAGTATGGGACCTTTTGTGGCGTCAGAAACTGTGAAGTTAATGATAAAGAAGGGGATACCAGTTAAAGGAGCGAATGTATTGGTTATGGGATTGACCTTTAAAGAAAATTGCCCAGATATTAGAAATTCTCGAGCAATAGATGTTGTTAGAGAATTAATGAGTTATGAAACGAATACAGATGTTTTTGACCCTTGGGCTAATGCGTCAGAAGTGCAATTAGAGTATGGTATTGATTTGATTGAAACTTCAAAAACATTGACAAAGAAATATGATGCTATTGTGTTAACCGTTGCGCACAATGATTATAAGAATATTGATATTAAGGCTTTATTAAAAGAGCATCATGTAGTTTTTGATGTAAAAGGAATGTTGCCTAAGGAAAAAGTAGATAGCAGGTTATGAAAAAAGTGCTTGTAACAGGTACGGCAGGGTTTATTGGATTTCATCTTTCTAAGAAATTAGTGAAAGAAGGAATGGAAGTTATTGGTATAGATAACATTAATGACTATTATGATCCGAATTTAAAATTGGCTAGACTTGAAAACCTTGGAATAGATGTTTCTTCAATTGCAGAAGATACTTTAGTTGAAGGTGCTATAAAATTTTTTAAAACAGATCTTAAGAATTTAGATTCGTTAAAGCAGTTATTTGAAACATATCAGTTTGATTATGTGGTTAATTTGGCAGCTCAAGCAGGAGTGCGTTATTCTCTAATTAATCCTCAATCTTATGTAGATAATAATATTACAGGTTTTCTAAATTTGTTAGAGTGTTGCAGGCATTATAAGGTAGAACATTTGGTCTTTGCATCATCGAGTTCGGTGTATGGTTTAAGTGAACAAATACCGTTTCAAGAAGACAATGTAACAGATCACCCTATCGCTATGTACGCTGCAAGTAAAAAAGCTAATGAAATGATGGCGCATTCATACGCACATTTATTTGATATACCATGTACGGGATTGCGCTTTTTTACTGTTTATGGACCATGGGGAAGACCAGATATGGCTTTATATATCTTTACTAAAGCAATGTTAGAAGGCAAAGAGTTTGAAATATTTAACGATGGTAAAATGAGTAGAGATTTTACGTATGTAGACGATATTGTCGAGAGTATTTACAGATTGCTACCTTTAGCACCAAAGAGAAATACAGAATTTGACGCAGCCAAACCTCAAACTTCAAAAAGCTCTGCGCCTTATCAGCTTTTTAATATTGGTAATAACAGTCCTGTTGCGTTAATGGATTTTGTAGGAGCAATTGAAAAAGAATTGAGCATAGAAGGTAAAAAGGTATTTAAACCCATTCAGCCTGGAGATGTGACGGCTACTTATGCCAATGTAGAGAGTTTGTTTGAATATATAGATTTTAAACCGCAAACCTCTATTGAGAAAGGAATTAAAGAGTTTGTGAAGTTTTATTTAGAGTATCAAAAGCGTTAAAAAATGTAAACCCCTATGGCGCTAGAAACAAGAATATACCAAAGACAAAATAATAAGCGAATTTCGACACTTTTAAAAGAGTGTTTTACAGATATTGGCAAATCACTTTTTTTGGCAAAGCAATTAGCCAAAAGAGATATTAAAGCACAGTACCGACAATCTTTTTTAGGGATAGCTTGGATGTTTATAACACCATTGTTCACCTCATTGGTATGGATATTCTTGAGTGCTTCTGGTACAGTGCAATTATCAGACACTGGTATTCCCTACCCATTATATGTGTTTTCTGGAACTCTAATTTGGTCTATAATCGTAGAAGCAATCAATACACCAATGCTAGTTACTAATGCTTCTAAAGGAATTATGAGTAAAATTAATTTTCCAAAGGAAGGCTTGCTATTGTCTGGTATATACAAAATGCTATTTAATAGTAGTGTTAAAGTGTTATTACTGATAGCTTTTGTTGTGATTTATAAAGTAGGTTTTCATACGAGTATTTTATGGTTACCATTGGTGTTGCTAGGTGGAGTATTGTTTGGTACAACCATTGGCTTGTTTATTACTCCTGTTGGTTTATTGTACTCCGATATAAATAAAATTGTATCTATTGGTTTACGCTTTTTAATGTATGCAACGCCTGTAGTATATGCTCTACCTAAAGAAGGTATCATGAAAACTGTAATGGAGTTAAATCCAATCACCCCAATTGTTTTAACAGCAAGAGATGTGATTGTAGGATTTGAACCGTTGTTTTTAAATTACTTTTTAATAGTAGTTTTGGTGTCTGTTCCGTTATTATTTATCGGACTGTTGTTTTATAGGTTTTCAATACCTGTAATTGTTGAACGCATAAGTTAGTATGATGGAAGAAAAGGAAGTTCTCGTTAAAGTAGAAGGTGTTTCTAAAAAGTTTTGCAAAGACTTAAAGCGCAGTTTATGGTATGGTATTAAAGATCTGAACCCTTTAAATAAATCTGAATCTAATGAACTTCGTAAAGATGAGTTTTGGGCAGTTAAAGATGTAAGTTTTGAGCTCCGTAGAGGTGAGTGTCTGGGATTAATTGGGCATAATGGTGCGGGAAAATCTACCTTGTTAAAAATGTTGAACGGTTTGATAAACCCAGACCAAGGTAAAATTACCATACACGGTAAAGTAGGCGCCTTAATAGAATTAGGAGCAGGATTTAACCCCATCCTTACAGGGCGAGAAAACATTTATAACAATGGAGCGGTTTTAGGTTTTACCAAAGAAGATATTGATGCTAAAATTGAAGCAATTATAGATTTTGCCGAAATACGGGAGTTTATAGATATGCCCGTAAAAAATTACAGTTCGGGTATGCAAGTGCGTTTGGGTTTTGCTGTGGCCTCTCAAATGGAACCTGATGTCTTGATTATAGATGAAGTTTTGGCAGTGGGTGATGTAGGTTTTAGGGTTAAATGTTTTAATAGAATATCTGAAATTCTGAAAAATACAGCAGTTCTTTTTGTTTCACATTCGATGCCCCAAGTCGCAAGAATATCTACAAAAATTTTATATTTAAACAAAGGTAATTTAGATTTTTTTGGTGCTGATATTGCAAAAGGATTGAATCTTTATAATGAGAATTTTACAATTGAAAACACCGTTGTAATAGGTGAAGGTATAAGTATCAATTCATCAAAATTATTTAATGAGGAGGGCGAAGAAGTTGAGGAATTTGAGTATGGTGAGAAAATTTGTTTAAAACTAGAATACAAACAAAAATCAGATATAGATAATTACTTCATCAATATAGTAATTATGGATGCTAATTTTAACGGGGTTGCATCTTTTAATTCTATGGAAAGTGATCTAAATCATGATAATAAGGTTCAAGTAACCTTTGAAAATGTTTGTACAAATGGACTTTATTCAATAAATATAAGTTTTGTTGAAATTGAGTTTAAGGGTGAATATAATTTCGGAAGAACTATAGTTAATTACCGAAATTTGAATTCCTTTAGGAGTTCTGGTGGAAATCTTGTTGGTACTGTGTCAATACAAATGAATTCCCAATGGAAATAATTTAAAACTATTCTTAAAAGTATTTCAACGTCGTACTATTAATTAATTTCAGTATATGTTTAAATTAATAAAAAAGTTTAAATTAAATTATAACAAAAAAGTAGAAAAGAGAAAATTTTATAAAGACGATATTTTCATAGTTTCCTATCCTAAATCTGGAAATACTTGGATGAGGTTTCTATTGGCGAATTTATTGACAGATGAAGAGGTGAATTTTCATTCAGCTGTCAAATATATTCCGGATTTTGAGGCTCATTACGATGCTGTAAACTCTATGAGTAGACCAAGATTGTTAAAAAGCCATTCGTTATATAATGAAAATTTTAGTAAAGTCATTTATATTATTAGAGACCCTAGAGATGTTTATGTTTCTTATTTTCACTATTTGAAGAAGCATCTAGAACTTTCAGAGTCAGATTTTAAGACTTTTGTTAGAAATCAAGAATTGCATCCTTCAAGATGGCAAGTTCATGTTTCTTCGTGGCTAGATGATTCAAGAGATAATATTTTACTGATTAAATATGAAGATATGCTTATAAACACTTTTAAAGAGTTAAAAAAAGTTGTTCAGTTTATTGGTTGGAATAAATCTGATTCAGAATTAAAATTGGCAATTGAAAAATCCTCATTTGATTCAATGTCCAAAATAGAAGATGAAAAGGGCCGTCCTTTTATTAATAATGAGGCAAAAAGAAAGAGTACAAAATTTGTTAGATCCGGTAAACAAGGAGATTGGAAGAATTATTTTGATATTGAAGATTTGAACTTTTTGAATAAAGAGTTAAAAAGTGTTGTAGAAAAATTTGGTTATAGAATACTGGAATAGAATGTATAAAAAATTTGAATTGTATAAATTAAAACAAAGGTTTAAAAGAAAACTAAAAAGAGAGTTTGAAGAGTTCAAGATAAAGTTTTCTTTGCTAATTACTAAGCCTGTTTTATCTTCTTCTCCAAGTATTGATGAAGAATCTAAACCCAAAGTTTTAAACCTTAATATAATTGATAGTTGTAATTCTAAATGTGTTATGTGCAATATTTGGAAAAGAGATGAATCACTTGAGATCACTCCGGAGCAACTAAAAGAAATTCTTAGTAATGAGTTGTTTGATAGCCTAGAACATATTGGTGTTACAGGCGGAGAGCCTACCTTGCGAGAAGATTTACCAGAAATTTTTGAGAAGATAATTGAGGCAATCCCTCATGTTAAAGGTTTGAGTACAATTACTAACGCCATAATTGAAGAGGATGTTAAGACCCGAATAGAAGAGGTTAAAGCTGTTTGCGACAGATTTAGCAAGCCATTTTCTGTTATGGTATCTTTAGACGGTTTAGGTAAATCTCATGATAATGTTAGGGGTACAAAGGGAAATTTCAAAACTGCTATTAATGTTATAAACTATTTAAAAAATGAATTAAGTGTGCCTGTTTCTTTTGGATGTACGATTTCAAAAATTAATGTTTGGGACGTAGATGATTTATTGTTTTATGTAAAGCAGAATGGTATATATGGAAGATTTAGAGTCGCTGAAACAATTAATAGACTATACAACCATGATAGAGGAAAAGTTATTCGAAATTTTGATGAAGATGAAACATATCAATTATTGATATTTTTTGAGAAATTGAAATCGAACTACGAGAATAACGAAACCTACAAACGAACATATTCAAGTATACAAAATGTATTAAAGGGTGGGACAAGACTAATTGGATGTCCATATCATAATGATGGAGTCGTTTTAGGTTCAAAAGGTCAATTGAGTTATTGTGCGCCAAAATCTAAAGAAATTGGAAATGCCTTAGATAATTCTGCTATTGATATTTATAGAAATCAAATAAAAGAAAAACAGAGAATTTTAGCTGAAGATTGTGCAAATTGTATTCACGATTATCATGCACCAATCACACCTAATGAGATTAATATTAAAAATAATGAAACGTATTTTAGAAAATATTTGTCAATTGAAAAAGCTGAAGAAAGTCTGAGACTATCAAAATGGGTTGGAAAAGAAGTCAAAAATAAAAATGTTAAAAGAGTATTTATCTTCGGATGGTATGGTACAGAAACGGTTGGTGATAAAGCTATATTAGGTGGAATAATTAATCATTACAAAGAGCATATTTCTTCTGAAATCGAATTTGTAATAGGTAGTATTTATCCTTTTGTTACAGAAAGGACGTGTTTAGAACTTAATATAGAAGCACGAGTAGTATCTACTAGCAATTTTGACTTAATTAAATATGCAAAGAGTTCTGACATTATCGTAATGGGAGGAGGTCCATTAATGGACTTGGAACACCTTTATATTCCATTAATTGGTTTTAAAATTGCTAAAAAGTATAAAAAGAAAACTGTAGTATTTGGTTGTGGATTGGGACCATTAAAATTTGATATATATAGAAATGCAGTTAAGGAAATATTGGATTTAGCTGATGAAGTAATTTTGCGTGATGAAAACAGTATTGAATTTGCTAAAAAAATAGGAATTAATAGAACTATTAAAAATTATGGTGATCCTGCTATGAGATATGTGTTGGCTAATTATGACAAAATTGAAATTGATAAAGAAAATGTTTTATCGTGTTTTCTTAGAGATTGGACATTTGAGTATTTTGATAGAAGTAAAGAAGAATTTGAACTAGTTAAAGAGCGATTTGAATTAGGATTAGCAGAATTGATAAAATCTCAGGCTTCAAAATTGAAAGTTGATCGAATAGAATTTCACCATATGCATAATTTTGTAATTGGTAATGATGATAGAGATTTTTCTAGATATTTTATTAATAGGTTTTTTGAAAATGATCCAAGAGTTTCTTTTAATAAAAAGCTATCAACTGTTGAAAATATTTGTACATCTATGAAAAAATCAAGAATGAATATATGTATGAGATTTCATTCCGTATTGTTTGCAGATACTTTAAATACGAATTTTATTGCTATAGATTACACACTAGGTGGCAAAATACACGGGTATTTAAAAGACAACCAACAGTTGTTAAGAAAAAAAACGATTGATGAAATGATTGAAATGGCAAATAAAAGCTAATTACCTGTGAAAGTTTTATTAATAAATACATTTGATAGATGGGGTGCTGCAAATGCATGTATTCGTTTACATTTGGGGCTTTTAAACAGTGGAATTGACTCAAAACTGTTAGTAAAACACAAATCTAAAGATATTTATAATTCATTTGAGTTTAATTCTGAAAGAATCAATAAATCATCATTTTGGAAAAAACTTTTGGGTTTCCTATCCTATTATAGGATTTTAAAATTTATTTATAAAAGACCAGAAAATTTAGAATACTTTAGCTATCCTGACACGAAGATTGATATTACTAATTCAGATTTATATAAAGAAGCAGATATTATACATTTGCATTGGGTTTCAGACTATATTGATTATACTTCTTTTTTTAAATTGAATGATAAGCCTATAGTTTGGACATTGCACGATATGAATCCTTTTTCAGGAGGAGAACATTATATTGAAAAATTTTATGGTTTAGATGAGTTAGGATTTCCAAAAAAAAGAGATTATACAATTGTTGAAAAAGAACTTTTCAAGAAAATCGTTGAAATAAAGAAAAAATCGATTCGATCTATTCATAAAATAAATCTTGTTATTTTAAATTCTTGGATGGATAAAGAGGTTAAAAAAAGTATTTTTAAGCATTACCCTAGATTTAAGATTCCAAATGGAATATCCTCTGAAATGTTTAAATTGTTGTCAAAAACTAATTGTCGAATTGAACTGAATTTACCTTTAGATACTAGTATTGTATTATTTGTTGCTGACTCTTTAAATAATGAAAGGAAAGGGTTTAATTATTTAAAAAAAGTAATCGATAAGCATAAATTTGATGATATTATTTTTTGCTCAGTCGGTGAAGATTTAAATCATAATTTTAATTCTACAAATTATAAATCATTTGGAAGAATTGAAGAAATTAAACTTTTAAATAAAATTTATTGTGCGGCTGATTTTTTTATTATTCCCTCATTAATTGATAATTTGCCGAGTACGATTATTGAGTCGTTTCTTTCAGGTACACCAGTTCTTGGATTTCCGGTTGGAGGGATTAAATATATGATTAAAAAATACAAAAATGGACTATTGACTGAAAGTATAAATGTAGAAAGTTTGGTTAATGGAATCCAAAAAATGTTAGTATATAAGGATAAATTTGATTCAGAAAAAATTAGAGAAGATGCATTAAATTATTACAGTCAAGAAAATCAAATTGAATCATATATAAAACTGTATAAAGAAATTCTAGATGAATAATATAAAATTGGTAAACCTGTGGTGTCTATTAGAGTAGTAGTACAAGAATATCTGGTGTATTGGTGTCAACAATATATACAGGTGAAGGGTGTTTAAAAAGCATTTTAAAATAATGAAAAAAGGTTTAAAAAGAATAATAAAAAAAACAGTTAGTTCATTTGGTTACAAAATTCAAAAACTAGAAACTCCAACTGTGCGTAATATTGTTGATTCTAACTATACCATGGAAGCTGCATTAAAACGTTGTATTACTAGAGGGTTAACAATTAATACTATTATTGATGTAGGTGCTTCAGATGGCAGATGGTCTAGAAGGTTATTGGGTTTGTTTCCTGATGCTAACTTTTTACTAATTGAAGCTCAGATAGATCATAAGAAAGGGCTTGAAGTGTTTAAAAAAGAGATAGTTAAAGGTGATTATGTTTTGGCAGCCGCAGGAGAAGAAGATGGTAAAATATATTTTGACCACAATGAGTTATTTGGAGGTGTAGCTTCTTCATCTAAAACTAATGATAATTGTATTGAAGTGCCCGTTATATCTATTGATAATGAAGTTGAAAGAAGAAATGTTTTGGGGCCGTATTTGTTAAAATTAGATACGCATGGTTTTGAAGTTCCAATACTTAAAGGAGCGGAAGAAGTCATAAAAAAATCTAGTTTAATAATTATAGAAGTTTATAATTATAACATTACCAAAGATAGTTTGTGTTTTTGGGAAATGTGTGAATATATGAGTGAATTAGGTTTTAGACCAATAGAAATGGTTGATCCAATGATAAGATTGTATGATAAGTCATTTTGGCAAATGGACTTATTTTTTATTCCTAAGACTGATAAGACTTTTAAATATATTGAATATCGCTAAAGTGTCGTTAATTACATCACCAAAGGTGTCCATAATAACACCAAACTTCAATCAAGAAAGGTTTTTAGAAAAAACTATACTATCCGTTTTGGGACAGAATTACCCCAATATTGAATATATAATTATCGATGGTGGAAGTACAGATAGGTCAATAGATATTATTAAAAAATATTCAAGTAAACTCTCATATTGGTTAAGTGAAGAAGATGGTGGAATGTATGAAGCTATTAATAAAGGATTCAAAAAATCAACTGGAGATATTTTATGTTGGATTAATAGTGACGATATTATTCATTCTAATGCGATTTCAAAAGTAGTTAAAATGTTTACGGATAATATTTCTTTACAATGGTTACAAGGTTTTCCTAATGTAATTGATGAAGAGGGAAAAGAGTTTTATAAAAGGAATCCTATGTCAAATCAATTGTATTTTTATTCTAATTTTTTTAAAATCGAACAGTTATTTATTCAACAAGAGTCTACTTTTTTTAAAAGAGATTTATGGGAGGAATCAGGTGGAAAACTAAATACTAATTATGATTTAGCTGCAGATTTTGATCTTTGGCTTCGTTTTTTTAATCATGCAGATTTATATTGTACACATCACAAATTGGGGGCGTTTAGAAAGCGAGAAGGGCAGAAGTCTGAAAATATTAAAGAGTACTTATCGCAGGCAGAGCAAAGTATTAAAGAAAATTATAAGAGATTGCCGTTTATTTCTAAATTAAAAATTGGATTTTATAATTCATTTGGAGACATAAATTATTTTAAAAGAAACAAATGGCTTGATTGATATATGTCACTAGTCTCCATTATAATGCCCACTTATAATTCTGAAGATAGTTTAATAACTGCTTTAGAGAGTTTGTTAAATCAAACCAATCAAGATTTTGAAGTATTAGTAATTGATGGTGCTTCTACTGATACTACTCTTCAAATATTAGAATGCTATAAGGATAAATTGTCACGATTAAGAGTTTTTTCTGAAAAAGATAATGGTATTTATGATGCAATGAATAAGGGAATAAAATTAGCCAAAGGAAAATGGTTATATTTTATGGGGAGTGATGATTCGTTATTTGAGTCTGTAACTTTAGAAAAAGTAAATACAGTGCTTTCTGAAACATCAGCAAGTGTAGTTTATGGTAATGCAAAAATAATTGGAGATACTGGATGGGCGAAACATAATGAGATTTATGCAGGAAAATTTAATTTAACAAAGCTATTGAACCAAAATATATGTCATCAAGCTATGTTTTATGATTCCAAATTTGTTAAAGAAGTTGGAGATTTCAATCTAGATTATAGGAAAAGTAGTGATTGGGATTATAATCTACGTTGTTGGTCAAAACAACCTTTTGAATATATGAATATTATAGTGGCAAATTTTTCAGCTGGCGGTTTTTCTAGCAATAGTTCTGATGATAACATTGCTGAAGATTTTGTAGGAAATGTGATGCGCTATTTTAAATGGAATTTGTTTCATCCATATTTGAATTCAAAAAACTTTGTGTACTACCGTAAGGTACAACATTTAAAGCGAGAAAAATATGCGCTTTGGTATGGTATAAAAGAACTATTATATAAGATAAGAAAGAAAATTTATGGCTAAGAACAAATTTGCGTTTACCATATGCTCCAATAATTACTTAGGGCAAGCCAATGCGCTAAAGGATTCTTTTTTGCGTCATAATAAAGATTTTCAGTTCTATATTTTTTTGGTTGATGAGTTTAGTGATGCAATTGACTATAGTATTTTTGAACCTGCTACGCTTATTTTAGCAAAAGATATACGAGGCATAGACTTTAATGCACTATTGGCTAAGTATTACATTATTGAATTGAATACCAATGTTAAAGCAAGTGCATTTAAGCATTTGATATCATTAAATCCAAATTTGGAAGCGATTTATTATTTAGATCCAGATTTATTTTTTTATGATAGTTTACACGCTATAAATAAAGTGCTTCAAGATAAAGCTATGGCGCTTACGCCTCATATTTTAACACCAATTGCTAGAGATGGTAAGTTTCCTGATGAAAATACTTTTTTGCAATTTGGTGTTTTTAATTTAGGTTTTATTGGGTTGAGTCCTCAACATCAAGAAGCATTACAAATGTTGGACTGGTGGGAACATAGAATACTAAATTATGGTTTTGATAGGCCACAGAAAGGCTATTTTGTAGACCAGTTATGGATGAATTTCGCGCCTATTTTTTATGACAAGATTGAGATAATAAAATCTTTCGGATATAATATGGCTCCATGGAATTTGCATGAGCGTAATATTGTTGAACATACAGATGATGTTATAAAGCTTAATGATGGCAATGATTTAGTGTTTTATCATTTTAGTAAAATAACATTAGATGATGAAAATATATCTAGAGAGTTTAATAGATTTAAGTTATCTGATTTACCTTTGTTAAAACAACTATATATGGGCTATTATGAAGCTCTAAAAGGGAGTAAATATGAAGAGTTTAAAAAGATAAATATAGCTTATGATATAAAAACAAGAACGTCAGAGCTGGAAGCAAAGATAAAACCAAAACCAAAACAGAACACCTTAGAATTTCTATTAAAAAAAGTATACAAAGCTTTAAAAAAGTAGTATGATATCCATAATTACAGTTAATTATAATAATGCTAAAGGCTTGTTGGAAACGCTAAAAAGTGTGCATAGTCAAACATATGATACTTTTGAGCATATAGTTATTGATGGCGCTAGTACAGATTTTAGTTTAGAGGTAATAAAAGGGTATAAAACAAGTATAGATTATTATATTTCAGAACCAGACAATGGTGTTTATCATGCTATGAATAAGGGCCTTAGGCAAGCTTCAGGAGACTATGTTTTATTTTTAAATAGTGGAGATACGCTAGAAAATGAAACAATTTTAGAAACTGTAGCTAAGCAAGTAAATGGTGAATATGGTTTGTATTATGGAAATATAAATCTGATATATAAAGAATCAGAAAAATTGAAGACCTATCCACAAGAGCTAAATTTTAATTTCTTTTTTGAGAGTTCGTTACCCCATCCAGCAACATTTATAAAAAGAAAATTATTTGATTCTATTTTTTATTATAATGAGAATTATAAAATAGTTTCTGATTGGGAATTCTTTTTATGTGCTGTTTGCAAACATGAGGTATCCTATTGCTATCTTAATATGGTTATTTCTAATTATGATATGTCTGGTATTTCTTCTGTTGAAGAAAATAAAAGTTTGATAATACAAGAAAAGAATAGCGTATATAAAACCCATTTTAAATGGTTGTACAAAGACTATCGAGACCTAAAATCGTTTAAAACTCAGTTTTTAAATAAACGATCTAAAACTTTTTTGGAGTTAGAAAAATTTAAAGTTACAAGAGGTTTACAAAGCATTTTATTTTTTGTGTTTAATACTTTAGTTAAATTTAAAAAATTACTTAAAAGAACAATCAATAGGTAATATGAAAGAAGAAATTGAGCTGTATAATCAAGCCTTAAAACTATTTCCAGTATCTTAACGATTTTGGATAACTAATTATAAAATGCATACTACCAACATATCCATAATTGTTCCTTGTTATAATCAGTCAGAGTATTTAAAAGAATCTCTAACATCTGTACTAGAGCAAAATTATAATAATTGGGAATGTATTATTGTCAATGATGGTTCAACAGATGCTTCAGAAGAAATTGCGAATCTTTGGGTAGAAAAAGACTCTAGATTTAAATATATAAGTATTAAAAATGGAGGCTTAAGTAATGCTAGGAATTTAGGTATTGCAGCAGCTAAAAGTAATTATATTTTACCCTTAGATGCAGATGATAAAATATCTAAAGACTATGTACAACTTGCTTTAAAAGCATTTGAATGTGATAACCAATTAAAAGTAGTTTATTGTAAGGCTAAAAAATTTGGTATGGTTAATGAATTATGGAATTTAGCACCTTTTTCATTAAAGAGTTTAGCAACAACAAACATGATTTTTTGCTCCGCCATATTTCGAAAAGCAGATTGGAAATCAATAGGTGGTTATGATATAAATATGCTGTATGGTTTAGAAGATTGGGAATTTTGGATTTCTCTTTTGAAAAATGGTGGTAAAGTAAAGCAGTTAGATGAAATAGGGTTTTATTATAGAATAAAAGAGTCTTCTATGATTACGAATCTTACAGAAGACAAAAGGCAACATCTCTATAATTATGTGAGTATTAAGCATGCAGATTTTTATGTAAACCAATTTGGAAGTTTTCAAGAATTGTTGAGGCAAAGATTTGAATTGAAAAAAATGAATCGCGATTTATCAAAGGACAAAAAACATGCTTTAAAAGTATTAATCAAGTCATTGTTTAAGTAATATAATGGTAGAGGTTTCTGTTATCATACCTAATTATAATCATTCAGAATTTTTAGAGCAAAGGCTAAATTCTGTATTCAATCAATCTTTTCAGGATTATGAAGTTATAATTTTAGACGATGCATCAACAGATGCAAGTATAGCTATTCTTAACAATTTTAAAAATCATCCTAAAGTTTCTCATTTTATTGTTAATAAGCAAAACTCAGGCAGCCCTTTTAAACAATGGAAAAAAGGTTTAGAATTAGCGAACGGAAAGTACATTTGGATTGCGGAAAGCGATGATTATTGTGATGCCGATTTTTTAAAAAAATTATTAGAACTTAATGCCAAAAACAACAATCATTTAGATCTTATCTATTCACAGTCAATTGATGTAGATGAGAATGAAACTATAATAGAAAATAGGCTGTCTTACACAGCTAATTTTCTGCCAAATATTTGGGAAACAGATTTTGTTATTAGTGGTGAAGATTTTATAAAGAACTACCTTAAAGTAAAATGTGTTATACCAAATGCAAGTGCTGTATTGTTTAAAAAACAATTAGTAACGAACGAGGTGTTAGCTTCTGGTTTTTTAGATATGAGAATTTGTGGAGATTGGTTTTTTTGGATTTTGATTTCAAAAAATGCAACTATTGGATTTGTTAGTGAACCGCTCAATAAATTTAGATATCATAAAAATGTCACTAGGCGTCAAATTAGTTTTGAGAAGCAGTATCATAGATGTCATGAAGAGAAGTTAATTAGAGATTATTTAGACAAACATTATCAATTAACACAAGATGAGGAAGCAATGGTTTTGTATGAAAAATGGTTTGTTAAAAATAAAATAGCAAACCTTTTAAAAAAGCACTTTTATACAGTTAAGTTAAAACACCATTCTTTATTTAATTATATCATCCAGTATTTTAAAGTTCACAATACTTGGAAAAAGTTTTTAACCAAAATTTCAGTATGAAAATAGCCATTGTTTTGCATACTTTCCCAGTGCTTTCAGAGACATTTATTGTCAATCAAATTTGCTCGTTGCTAGACAATAACCATGAGGTTGAAATTTTAGCTTTTAATAAAGGTGATGTTACACTACTTCATCAAAATGTGAAAGACTATAATTTACTTCAAAAGGTCAAGTATTATACTAAGATACCAACTAACAAACTAAAGCGATTTGGGCTCTTTTCTAAAAAAATATTTAGTGGCGATGTATTTCAAGTATTGAAAACAATTAATGTGTTTAAGTTTGGTGTAAAAGCCCTAAGTTTAGAACATTTCTATAGAAATCAGTGGTTCTTACAAAATAATGAGTTTGACATTATACATTGCCATTTTGCACAACTAGGTATGTTTATAGCGCAATTGAAGAGTGATGGTTTTTTAAAAAACGAGACTCTTTTTACCTCTTTTCATGGAGTGGATATTTCTCCAAACAAAATAGAGCAATACAAGAAAAATTATAAAATTTTGTTCAAGTATATGCATGCGTGCACTTACAATTCCAAATATTCATTAAAGATTTTACAGCAGATAAATAGCACGTACTCTGGATATAAATTTTTACCAGTTGGTTTAAACACCAATTTTTTTAAGCCTACACATCAGCAAAAAATGGATAATATTTTTAGAATTTTATTTTGTGGACGCTTGGTATCTTTCAAAGGTCCAGATATTGCTGTTGAAATTATTGAAGAATTAATCAATCTTAATTATAATGTTCATCTTACTGTAGTTGGAAATGGAGAGCTGAATGATGTGTTGTATAAAAAAATTAGAGATAACAATTTAGAACCTTATATTACTTTAAAAGGTTCTTTAACACAAGATCAAATTATAGCTCTTATGAATCTTTCTGACGCTTTCTTATTGCCAGGTATCGTCGATTCTAATGGAAGAGCTGAAAATCAAGGTTTAGTGATACAAGAAGCACAATCAATGGCGTTACCAGTAGTAGTTTCTGATGCCGGTGGAATGAAATATGGACTCATTGATCAAGTTACTGGTTATGTCGTACAATCTAAAAACATCAATGGTTTTGTTCAGAAACTGGAGCGCTTAATATCTAATGAAAATTTAAGAACAAAAATGGGGAAAGCAGCAAGAAATTATGTTGTGACCACATATGATAATCAGGTGTTATATAACCAGCTGATTTCATATTATAAAAATGCTTAAAATTAGATGACAGTTTTACATATAAATACAAATGATAAAGGTGGAGCAGCAAATGCTTGTATTCGTATACATGAAGAATTGCTAAGACAAGGGGTGAAATCTAGAATGTTATTTTTAAATAAATCTAAAGATAATATTCCACATGCTCATTACTTTAATAAAAAGTTATCCTTTTTTAGAAGAGTAGAGTTAAAACTAAAATCAATTTTTTTTAAAAATATTGATATAAGAACAACCTATGATGTTGAGTGGTTTTCTTTTCCTAAAACTAATTATGATATTACAACGCATTTTTTATACAAAGAAGCAGATATTATTCAGCTTAATTGGGTGTCTGGATTTTTAGATGAACCTTCCTTTTTTAAAAAAAATGTTAAACCGGTTGTTTGGAGAATGCCAGATTTATACTGTTGTGGGGCAGGTTATCATTACGAAAAAAATTTTCCAACTGAACGTTTAAGAACAGTTTTAAACAAGAATTTTGCTATTAGAAAAAAGGTTTTTAAAAAAGCTAATATTCACTTTGTCGCAATTTCAAATTGGGTTTATCAAAAGGCACAAGAAAGTGAGTTAATAAATAGCTTTCCAAAATCAATTATTCATAATGGATTAGATTTATCAAAATTTAAACCTGTTGAAAAAGTTGAAGCTAGAAAACTCCTAAACTTGCCACAAGATAAAACCATTCTTCTGTTAGGAGCAGACCAAATAAACACAAAACGAAAAGGTTTTTTCGATGCTTTAGAAGCGATAGACATGTTAGAGCACAAAGGTTTGCAACCGGTAGTTTTTGGGAAAACTAAAACGAGTTTGTCATCGCAAATAATCAACTTAGGTTATATAGATTCTTTAGATAAGCTCATTCAAATATATTCTGCTTCAGATGTATTTTTAATGCCATCTATAGAAGAAGCTTTTGGCCAAGTAACGATTGAAGCGCTTTCCTGTGGAATACCTGTGGTGTCTTATCCAAATGGGGGGAGTTTAGATATTATTAGAAATGGTCAAAATGGTGAAATTGCTAATGATTTTTCTGTTAAAGCCCTAAGTACTGCATTGCGCAAGGCTTTGTATACAAACTATGACTCTGAAGTGATAATAGAAGACATTAAAATCAGATTTGATATAAAGGATAAGGTTAAAGAATATATTGAAGTATATAATAATTTTCAAAAATGAAAAATAACGATTTAATGATTGTCATTTTAAGCTATATACGCAAAGTAATAAGTTTAATATATTCAAATAATAAAGAATATAGAATTAAAAACAGAAAAGTTGACTACTACGATCAAGATGCGTCTGATCAAATAAAAAAATTATTGGAAGGGGATAAGCCATGTATGATTGCCAGATTTGGTAGTATTGAGTTGGATACTATTCATTTTTACAAAAAAACTCAGAATAATATTTTGAGTAGATATTTAAATTATATGTTAAGTGATGTTAATGAGTTAACTTGGTCTGATAACTTAAAATTTAGAATGCAAAATAATACAGGTTTTTTTCCAGCTACTAATGAATCTTTAAATAGATTTAGTGAGTTAGTTATAGAAGATATTAAAAATCTTGATATTTTAGGTTCTTGGTTGTCAAAAGAAAAAACCTTTAAAAAAGAATTAAAATCTGTTAAGAGTATTAGATTAGGTGATATGGTTCCTTTTATTAGAAATCATCCATGGAGTTCTGCATTAGAGAATAAGAATGTTCTAATTATACATCCTTTTGATGAGAGTATTGAAAAACAGTTTTTAAATAGAAAAGCTATTTTTAAGAATAAAGAAACTTTACCAGATTTTAATTTGATAACCTATAAACCGATACAGTCATTTGCAGGTAATTATAAAAATTTAGAATTTAATAGTTGGTTTGAAGCTTTAGAAAAAATGAAGGATGACATTATGAAAATAGATTTTGATATTGCAATTTTAGGTTGTGGATCATATGGATTTACATTAGCGAGTTTTATTAAAGATTTAGGTAAAAAAAGTGTGCATTTAGGAGGAGCTACCCAACTTTTGTTTGGAATTATAGGGAAAAGATGGGAAAATGAATACGATATGAAGTATCTAATTAATGATAATTGGATTAGACCTAATATAAATGAAAGGCCACAAAATTTTCAATCAATTGAAAATGGATGTTATTGGTAAAAAAATCAATGATGTATAAAATATCTATCATAACCATAAATTTAAATGATAAAATAGGTTTGGAAAAAACAATCAAAAGTGTTGTTAGTCAGACCTACATTTCTTTGGAGTTTTTAATTATTGATGGAGCTTCTACCGACGGAAGTTTAGATGTTATAGAAACACAAAAAGAGCATATACATTGCCTTATTTCAGAAAAAGATTCAGGTATTTATAATGCGATGAATAAGGGTATACAAAGAGCCAAGGGAGATTATCTATTGTTTTTGAATAGTGGAGATATTTTAACTTCAAATACTGCAATTGAAGATTTTGTAACACATACAAATTTTAATGGCGACATAATTTATGGTGATTATAAGTTTAAGAAAGGCGAAAAGATATATCCAGATACTTTAACACCATTCTATTTTTTAAGAACTTCACTACCACATCAAAGCACATTTTTTAAAAAGGAAGTTTTCGAAACTATGGGTTTGTACGATGAAAGTTTGAAAATTGCTTCGGACAGAGCATTCTATATCAAGAGTTTTTTGAGCAATCAAATCAAATTTCAACATGTTAATTATGCGTTGACACTTTTTGATTTGGAAGGATTGAGCAATAATGCCAAACATTTAGAAATAAAAAGAAAAGAAGATACGAGAATATTTAAAGAGTATTATGGATCGTTTTATAATGATTACATTAAGTATGTGAGTCTGGAACAAGAATTATCAAAGCTTAAGAGGAAATCATTGAAAGGTGTTTTAAAGAGGTTGAAAAAGCGATTGTATAAATGAATTCACAGCCATTAGTTTCAGTAATTGTACCTACATTTAACAGGCCACAATATCTAAGAGATACGCTTCAAAGTATTGTAGAACAATCGTATGCCAATATTGAAGTTTTAGTAGTTGATGACGGCTCAGATGAAGAGTATGCTAGCGATATATGTAAGCAGTTTTCGAATTGCACATACTTTAAAAAAGAGAATGGTGGGGTTTCTTCAGCAAGAAATTATGGAATTGAAAAGGCTAAAGGAGATTTTATTGCCTTTTTAGATGATGACGATCTTTGGAAGCCTCATAAAATAGAACAGCAATTAAACATTTTGAAAATACATTCTGATGTAGATTTGGTGCACTCTTCGGCAGAAGTAATAGATCAATATGGTATTCTTACAGGAGAGATTATTGGAGCATCTAAAGGGAAGGAACATAAAAGAACGGGTTATGTTTTTTGGAAGGCATATTGCAATTGGTTAGTAAAATCCCCAACACCTCTTATTAGGAGAGGGGTATTTAAAAGAGGTTTAAGATTTGATGAAAGAATCAAATCGGGAGAAGATATGGACTTTTATAATAGACTGTTTTTTTATCATAAGATTTATTGCCATTCTGATTCTCTAGCTTATTATAGAGTTTATCAAGATAATTCGAGATTGTCTTTGAACAATGAAAACTATAAAGAAGCAAGGGTTTTAATGTATGATAATTTTAGAACGATTAAAATTGGCAACCCAATAATTAGATATCGATTGGCACATTTATTCTTAAAAAGAATTGTAAAAAAAGTGTATTTTTCAGAATACAAATTATCTTTTTTGGATATGTTTGTTTTTCCGATAAAAAAAATGAATCAAATAGTACTTGATGCGAAAAGGAGTAAACCCTAATAAGAATATTCTAACTGAAAAAAATGAGCGTAGGCATCAAGTAATAATTCCTGTATTCGTGCCTAATCATTCAAATTATTTTAAAGATAGTTTTACGATTTTAAAATGTTGTTTAGAGTCTTTGATAATCACTTCTAACAGTCAATTATTTATTACAATTGTTGATAATGGTAGTTGTGAGGATGTCAGAAAATACCTTCAGAATTTGTTAAATGCGTCTAAAATCCAAGAGCTCATTCATACTTCAAATATTGGTAAGTTTAATGCGATTGTTAAAGGTGTATCTGGCCATCAGTTTGATTTCATAACCATAGCAGATGCAGACGTTCTTTTTATGCATGGTTGGCTGCAAAAAACGTATGAAGTATTCAATAATTTTGACAAGGCTGGAGTTGTGTCAACAACTCCAAGTTCTAAAATGTATAAGTATTTAACGGCTAACATTATTTTTAAGTATATCTTTTCAAATAAGCTTAAATTTACTAGAGTAGAAGATAGTCACGCAATGAAAATGTTTGCAGATAGTGTAGGTAATCCAGATTTGTACAATCAATATCACCTTAATAAATATCTTACCCTGGAACAGAATGGTTGTATTGCAGTTGTTGGTGCTGGCCATTTCGTGGCCACTTATAAATCAAAAGTTTTTTCTTCGTTATTAAATGAAAAAATTAATTCTAAATTGGGAAAAGAAATACGTCTTGTTTTAGATTATCCAGCTTTTAGATTTAACTATTTCAGACTCTCTACTAATGGCAATTATACCTATCATATGGGAAATACTTTAGAGAATTGGATGTTTAATAAATTAGAAGAAATTAAAGAAAAAAGGAGTGAATCAATTTTAGAACATAATATGTCTTCATTTAAAAATAATACCAATATATTTTCTAAATTCCGTATCTATATATTTTTAGAATTTTTATTAAATAAAAAGTTGTTTTTAAACTTTTTCTTAAAACTCAAAGGTCTTACAAAAGAAGAAAGTAATAATTATTAGTGTAAAGTGATATTAAAGTTTTGTAAAAGAATATTAACTAAGGTTTTAAATACCCCTCTCGATTATAAAAACGTGTCTGTTCAGGGGCAAGTATCAGGTATTCATAATGTTAACTTTAAGGGGGGGAATAAAATAGGTTCAAATTGTAATTTTTCAGGTGAAATAACTGTTGACTATAGAACCACTTTGGGAAATAATAATTATTTACATGGTAAAATTCAAGTGGGAAAATATTGTCAATTTGGAGCTGATGTAGCATTACACGCTACAAATCATCCATCAACGTACTTATCAACATATATTAATAAAAATTTGTTTAATGGAGAACTAAAATCATTGAAGCAAGAGGGTAAAATAATTGTTGGTCATGACGTTTGGTTAGGTCATAGTGTTGTTATAGTGGGAAATGTTAACATTGGGAATGGAGCAATTATTGCGGCTGGTGCTGTTGTTACTAAAGATGTAGAGCCGTTTTCATTGGTCGCTGGTGTTCCTTCTAAAAAAATTAAAATGCGTTTTTCGGATGAGATTATAGAAGAAATTCAAGAATTAAAGTGGTGGGATATGAATGATGAGGAATTAGAAAACAAAAAGGCCTTATTTTTTAGAAACCTCAAAGATTTAAAAACGATATATTAATAGAATGAAGTCTTTTATAATTGCCGAAATAGGACAAGCTCATGAAGGGAGCTTAGGAATACTACACTCCTATATAGATGCCGTTGCAACTACTGGTGTTGATGCCATAAAGTTTCAAACACATATTGCAGAAGCAGAAAGCAGTTCCTTTGAACCATTTCGAGTAGAGTTTTCTAAACAAGATAAAACCCGTTTTGATTATTGGAAACGCATGGAGTTTTCACTTGATGAATGGAAAGAAATAAAACAGCATTGTGATGAAGTAGGCTTAGAGTTTATGAGCTCACCATTTAGTAATGCAGCTGTAGATTTATTAGAAGAAGTGGGAGTAAGGAGATATAAAATTGGATCTGGTGAGGTGAACAATTTTTTGTTATTAGAAAAAGTTGCACAAACAGGAAAGCCTATCATTATATCATCAGGAATGAGTTCTTTTGAAGAATTAGATAAAACAGTAGCATTCTTAAAAAAAAGAGGAGCAAATTTCTCTGTACTGCAATGTACAACTTCTTATCCAACTCAACCTAAACAATATGGATTGAATGTAATTCAAGAGTTGAAGGAAAGATATCATGTTTCAATTGGTTTTTCAGACCATTCATCAGACATTTCCACTTGTATTGCAGCAACAGCTTTGGGAGCAGAATTAATAGAATTCCATGTCGTTTTTGATAAAACTATGTTCGGTCCAGATGCTAAATCTTCACTTACAATTAAAGAAGTAAAAAAATTAGTTAATTCTGTAAAAAAAGTGTCAATTGCTTTAGAAAACCCGATTGATAAGTCAGATAATTCTAAGTTCAAAGATTTGAAAGCTATTTTTGAAAAATCTTTAGCTATCAATAAAGATTTAGAGAAAGGTCATGTGTTAACTTTCTCTGATTTGGAATCAAAAAAACCTAAAGGTTATGGTATTTTAGCAAATGAGTTTAAAGATGTAATTGGGAAAAAGTTGATTGAAGATATGAAGCAATGGGATTTTTTAAACTATAAGGATTTAGAGTCATGAAAAGAAAGATTTGCGTGGTAGTTACCGCGCGTCCATCATATAGCCGAATTAAATCAGCGTTGAATGCAATTGTTAATCATCCTAAGCTTGAATTACAGCTTGTTGTTGCAGGTTCAGCCTTGTTAGGTCGTTATGGGAATGCGGTAGATTTTATTGAAAACGATGGTTTTGAAATAGCAGAAAAAGTCTTTATGGTGTTAGAAGGTGAGAACCCTACTGCTATGGCAAAAACTACAGGTTTGGGGGTCATGGAACTTTCTAATGTTTTTTATAAGTTGCAACCCGACGCTGTTTTAACAATAGCGGATAGGTTTGAAACCATTGCAACTTCAATAGCGGCTTCTTATCAAAATATACCTTTAGTGCACATACAAGGTGGAGAAGTAACTGGTAATATTGATGAAAAGGTTCGACATGCAAATACTAAATTTGCCGACTTGCATTTAGTTGCATCAGAAGATGCCAAGGCAAGGGTAATTAAGTTAGGAGAAAGACCGGAATTTGTTATTAATACAGGTTGTCCTTCAATTGATTTAGCGAAGGAAATTTTAGATGCTCCTGAATTAAATTTTGATCCTATTGAGAAATACGGTGGAGTGGGAAATCAAATAGATTGGAAAACGGGATATCTAGTTGTTATGCAGCATCCAGTAACAACTGAGTACGAAACTTCTAAGGATGATGTTACCAAAACATTAACGGCTATTGATGAATTAGGAATTCCAACATTTTGGTTTTGGCCAAATGTTGATGCCGGATCAGATGGTACTTCGAGTGGTATTAGGAGGTATAGAGAATTGAGTAATCCTAAGCACATTCATTTTTTTAAGAACATGGAGCCAAAAGATTTTTTAAGGTTATTAAAAAATTCTAAATGTTTAATTGGAAATTCAAGTGTAGGTATAAGAGAATGTGCATTTTTAGGAGTACCTGTGGTTAATATAGGTACGCGTCAGCATAGAAGACAGCGAGGAGTAAATGTGATTGATGTAGATTATGATATTGATTCAATTAAATCTGGTGTAAAAGACAGAATGAAAATGAAAACTTTTAAATCTGAGACTATTTATGGTACTGGCGAATCTGGAAAAGTTATAGCAGATGTTTTGGCAACATCACCATTACTTTTTCATAAAACGATTACTTATTAAATGAAGATTTTGGGTTTAATACCAGCGAGAGGAGGATCTAAAGGAGTACCTCGAAAAAATATACGGTTATTAAATGGTAAACCGCTAATTGATTACACAATTTTGGCAGGTCAGCAATCTAATTTAATTACAAAATTAATTGTTAGCTCCGAGGATGAAGAGATAATAAATCATAGTTTGGCTATGAATGTGTCAGTTCCTTTTCAAAGGCCAGAAAGACTAGCCACAGATGAGAGTCCTACAATTGACACTATAATTCATGCAATAAATTATTTTGAAAGCAAAGGAGAGTATTTTGATGCGGTGTGTTTATTGCAAGCAACTTCTCCTTTTAGGAGCACAGATTTTATTGATAGAGCAATACGTAAATTTAAAGAAGCAAACTCGGATTCACTAGTTTCAGTTACTCAAGTTCCTCATCAGTACAATCCACATTGGGTATTCGAAGAAAATGATAATAGTTTATTGGAGATTAGTACTAAAGATGATTTTATAATTGCACGTAGACAAGAATTACCAAAGGCATTTATTAGAGATGGTTCTATCTATATAACAAAAACAAAAGTGTTAAAAGAGTATAAAAATGTGTTAGGTAAAAAGATTGCATATATCGTATCTGATTTTGAACCTATAATAAATATCGATACTCAAGAAGATTGGACGCTTGCAGAAGATTATTTGAAAAATAAGCTAAAATGAAAGTAAAAATATCATTTGTTAGTCCTGTATATAATTCAGAGAAAATTATTCTTAAACTAATTGATGAGATTCATAAAGTTATGCAGAGCATAAATGAATCTTATGAAATTATTCTAGTTGATGACAGAAGTCAAGATAATAGTTGGGATGTAATGAAAGAAATTTCTCATTCTAATAATAATGTAAAATCAATACGTTTAAGTAAAAATTTTGGACAGCATCCGGCTATAATGGCAGGTCTTTCAATGATAGAAGGCGATTGGGTAGTAGTTTTAGATTGTGATTTACAAGATCAACCAAAAGAAATTATAAAACTATATGATAAGGCAAAAGAAGGTTTTGATGTTGTATTAGCAAAACGAAAATTTAGAAAAGATGGTTATTTAAAAAAATTATCTTCTCAGCTATTTTCAATGGTTTATAGTTTTTTTACAAATACCAAATACGACAATGAAGTTGCGAATTTTGGTATTTATAACAGAAAAGTTATAAAATCAATATTAGAGGTATCAGATTATATTAAATTTTTCCCACTATTTGTAAAATTCGTTGGTTTTAAAACTGTAGCAATACCCGTAGAGCATTCTGAAAGAGAAATTGGAAAGTCAAGCTATAGTTTTTTTAAATTATTAAGCTTAGCCTTTAATACAATTATTTCATTCTCAAATAAACCTTTAAAATTAATTGTCAAGTTTGGGCTTTTGATCTCGTTCATTTCATTTGTATTTGGTTTGTACAATTTGTATCTAGCGATTAGTGAAAAAATCGAAGTTTTAGGTTATAGTTCAATTATAATTTCGATATGGTTTTTGTCTGGAATACTTATTACAATAATAGGTGTAACGGGTATTTATGTTGGGAAAATATTTGATCAAACCAAAAACAGACCAGTTTTTATAATTGATGAAATTGTTAAAACTGTAGTGAAATGAGATTTACATTATTTTTAATGACTGAAAAGGGCTTTCTTGTACTTAAAAAATTAGTAGAACAAGAATTATCAGAATCAATAGACTTAGTAATAGTAGGTATTGATAAATCAGTGAGAAATGATTTTAGTAGTGATATTATTTCTTTATGTCAGAATTCTAATTTGCCTTTTCGATTATCTTCAGAGAAAGGTTTAGAATTTAAATCAAGTTATGGTTTGGCGGTTTCTTGGCGTTGGTTAATAGATATTAAAAATTTAAAATTAATTGTACTTCACGATTCAATTTTGCCAAAATATAGAGGCTTTTCTCCTTTAGTGAATTCTTTATTAAATCAAGAAAAATATATTGGTGTGTCTGCTATATTTGCTTCAGAAAAATTTGATAGAGGACCAATAATTTTGCAAAAAAAAATTGAAATTTCTTATCCTATTAAAATACAAGATGCAATTAAAAAAATTGTTTTATTGTATCAAGAAATTGTAGTTTCTATATTTAGAATGGTTGTACAACAAGAAGAAATTAATTCTTTTCCTCAAGATGAAACCTTGGCTAGTTATAGTCTTTGGCGCAATGAAGAGGACTATAGAATCGATTGGAATAATGATGCAAGTTATATCAAAAGATTTGTTGATGCCGTTGGGTATCCTTATAATGGAGCCTGTTGTTTTATAAATGATAATAAAATTATTGTTAATGAAGTTGAGGTAATTAATGATTTTGTAATAGAAAATAGAACAATAGGAAAGGTGTTATTTATAGAAGAGGGTAGACCTTTTGTTGTATGTAAGACAGGTATTATTAGAATTGATAATGCATGTTTTGAACAAACAAAAGAAAGTATCATTCCTTTTAAATTTATAAGAACTCGATTTAAATGAAAATACCGTTTAACAAACCTTATTTAACGGGGAAAGAAAGTGAATACATACAAGATGCAGTAGCTTTAGGTAAAATTTCGGGAAATGGTATTTATACTAATAAATGTCAGGTATATTTTGAGAATAAATATAATTTTAGTAAATGTTTACTCACTACGTCCTGTACAGATGCTCTTGAAATGGCAGCTATTTTGGCAGATATAAAACAAGGGGACGAGGTAATTATTCCTAGTTTCACCTTTGTATCTACTGCTCAGGCATTTATTAGACAAGGAGCTACAATAGTTTTTGCAGATTCATATGCTTATAATCCAAACATCGATGCGGAGAAAATAGAGCCATTAATTACTCCCCAGACCAAAGCTATAGTTGTTGTTCATTATGCTGGTGTAGCTTGCGATATGAAAAAAATTATGGCTATTGCTGCCAAATACAATCTTATTGTTGTTGAAGATGCAGCCCAGGCAATAGATTCATTTTATAATGATATTGCTCTTGGTTCAATAGGTCATATGTCTACCTTTTCTTTTCATGAGACTAAGAATATTATTTCTGGAGAAGGAGGTATGTTGGTAGTAAACGATGATAGATTTATTTCTAGGGCAGAAATTATTTGGGAAAAGGGAACCAATAGAGCAGCTTTTTTTCGCGGAGAAATTGATAAATATAATTGGGTAGATATAGGGTCATCTTTTTTACCTTCTGAGATAATCGCGGCCTTTTTATGGGCACAAATCGAGAATCTTGAGAAGATACAATTAAAAAGAAAAACAATTTGGAATATGTATTTTAATAAGCTTAAAAACTGGGCTTCTTCAAATAATATTGAATTGATGCATATTCCTGATTTTGCTTCTAACAATGCCCATATGTTTTATTTAATTTGTGAATCAAACCAACAGAGACAGAGTATTATTAAGCATTTAAAGTCTAATCAAATTATGGCTGTTTTTCATTATATAAGTTTGCATTCAAGTCCTTTTTATGAAAATAAACACGATGGTAGAATTCTAGAAAATTCTGATAAATTTACAAATAGACTTTTGAGGTTACCTCTCTACGTAGGTCTTGATATTGATAGAGTTGTGATGAAAATATGTGAGTTTGGTCATAATGAATAATGTTTTATTGTTTTCTAGAAGAATACTTCAAATTGTGGTATTGGGCTATTTTGTTTTAGCTATATTACATTTTGTGAATTTACCTATTGGATTAGGAGACGAACAACTTTTTATATCGGATTTGAAATATATTAAGAAATTTGGATGGTCAGAGGCAATCTCAAAAGGTATTTCTATTCCTTATATGCTCCTTGTATATCCGCTATCAACATTTTTTGAAGATTATTTATCGATGCGATTGATAAATTTAATTTTATTAACTTTTTTTTTCGTTTATATATTATATAGAAAAAAAGGAAACACTCCATTTTCATATTTCTTATTCTTTTTTAGTACGGTATACTACTTTTTTATTGGAACAAACGATGCAGTATTTATCATTGGAATTGTAATTTTTTTGAATGAAGTAAATACTTTACAAAAAAGCAATCGTTGGAATGCGTATCTGGCGATAGGTGCATTAATTATTTCTACCTTTTCCAGAGAATTAATAATTGTTTATTTTCCTATAGTTTTAATTGGTATATATATCATTTATTTAAAAAGAGGCTTAAAAAAAAATCATGTGATTTACAGTGTAATTCTTTGTGCATTTTTTTTCCTATTAAACGTCCCTTCAATAAATACGAATCGAAAACTCTCTTTTGATTCAAAACTACCTCCTATAGATGTCAAAGCTACTTGGGTTCAAAGACAATATTTAGCTCAATTGATGGTAAATAATAATATTTTAAGTAATTACCAGCATCCTACATGGAAACAAACAGATGAGTATTTAAGAATTAATGGAGAAAAGTCTTTGCCAAAAAATATCTATGAGAGTATATTTTTTGATTTTAGCATGACCATAAAAGAGTTTTTTAAAGATTTGTTTTCATGTTTTTATTTAGGGTTTCGACAATTAGGATTGATACTTTTTATCCCACTTTTCTTTTTTATGAAAAACATAATTAGAAATAAACAGTTTAAAGCTGAGATGTTTGTTCCTATTTCGCTAATCATAATGTTTTGTATTTTTTCATTTATTATTATTTCATATGTTGAATTACGTTGGTTATCACCTTTTTTAATTATGATGATTTTTAATTATAATGATTTGGAAAAAAACAAGTTAATTAATGAAAAAGTATTAATATTTAACAACCTTATATTAATAATATTGACTTTTTATGGTAGCTTTAAACTTATGAATAAATTATTATTGGAAATTTAAATGAAGAAGGTAGGGATTATTATTCCAGATGGTACAGGAATCAGAAATTATTTGTTTTCAGACCTTATAAAGGGTTTGAAAAAACATGGTAATATTGTATTATTTCATGCGGTTTCGAGTGAAGCTATCAAGGAAATTACTACTGTGCAAAATGAGAGTTTTGAATGTGTTGAAATCCCTTCTTTTAGAGAGACATTAAAGCAACGATTTATACGTGAACTTATTTGTTTAAGTAGGCTAGTGCACAATGCCAAATTAGTCAACAATAAGTCTATCAAAACCAATTGGAGACCAAGTAAATCAAAGCTAAAAACAAAATTATTTTACGGGTTAATAGAATTTTGCGCTCCATATTTTTCAAAGAGTTATACTCGTATTTTGAAATTAGAAGACAAATTAGTTGTTTTAATGCAAAGTAATAATGAAGAATATCTGAATTTACTTCAAGATGTAAAGCCTGATATTTTGTTTTCTACACATCAAAGAGCGTTAACTGCCTTACCATTGCTTGAGGCTGCGCATAAATTAAATATAGATACAATTGGCGCCATTTTTTCATGGGATAATTTACCAAAAGCTAGGTTAACACTTAGAACCAACAAATATATTGTTTGGTCTGAGTATATGAAAAATGAGGTAAATACATTTTATCCAGAAATAGAGGAAGAAAATATTGTAATTACTGGTACACCTCAATTTGAATTTTATTATAAAAATGAACTATTTAGCTCAAAAGATGAATTTTGTTCGCAATTCAATTTAGATCCAAATAAGAAAATATTGTGTTTCTCCGGTGATGATGTGCGAACTTCTCCATTTGATCCACAATATTTAATGGATGTAGCGCAGGTTATACATGAAAATAATCTGCCAATTCAAATTTTATTGCGCAGAGCTCCTGTTGATTTTAGCCGTAGATATGAGACTATAGTTGAAAAATATGTAAATATTATTAAGGTAGCAGAGCCATTATGGCATGCAATTTCCACGGATGTTTCTAAATGGCAAACTATTTTTCCAACGTATAAAGACGTAAAATTGCTTGTAAATACAGTGCGATATTCAGATGCTGTCATTAATTTAGGATCCACGATGGCACATGATTTTGCTGTATATAATAAACCTGCAATTTATTTTAATTACAACCCAGTTAAAAATGATAAATGGAAAGTTGAAAAGATATATGAATATCAGCATTTTAGGTCAATGGGCAATCTAAAGCCAGTGATCTGGTTAAATAGGAAAGAGGATATTAAAAACACGTTGATTCAGGTGATGCAAGGTGATGTTTATTTAGATAATACTGATTGGTTAAATTTAATTGCGGAAAATAGGCAAAAAGCTTCTGAAAACATTTCTAATTTCATTTCTAAATGCATATAGTTTACCTTACCAACGAATTTCCAGAAATCAATAAAAATCATGGTGGTATTGGTACTTTCATAGATATTTTATCTCAACATCTTGTTGAAAATAATATAAATGTTAGTGTACTAGGAGTTTCTAGTGCAAAATCTTTTGAAACAATTACGGATAAAGGAATTAGACTAATAAATATTCAACAATCTAATTGGCCTTTTGGTAAGTTTATTCAAAATTCTATTAGAATAAATAAAGCGCTTCTAAATTTATCCAGTAAAGTTCAGATTGATATTATTGAGGGTAGTGAATTATCTTTTGCGTTTATCTCAACTAAAATAAAATGTAAAAGAGTTATAAGAATGCATGGCGGGCATCATTTTTTCGCGTATACAACAGGAAAGAAAACAGCCTTTTGGAGATCTTTTCAAGAGAAGCGTTCTTTTAAAAAAGCTAATTATTTGATTGCAGTAAGTAACTACGTTGGAGAAACATCCAAAAGACTGTTAAAATTTAATAAAGAATATTCAATTATTTACAACTTTGTTAATAATAGTATTTTTAAGCCTAAGAGCGATGCCGTAAAAAAGGATCATACAATTTGTTTTGTAGGAACTATTTGTAAGAAAAAAGGTGTGAAGGAGTTGATAGAGGCATTCAAATTAACTATTCAAGAAATTCCAGATGCTACATTGCATATAATTGGTAGAGATTGGATAGACGATGAATATGGTTCTTATACATCATATGTGAAAACTGCAATTCCAGATCAACTTTCTAAATCAATCCATTTTTATGGAGCTGTTGATTATCATAAATTACCTGAAATAATAGCATCTATGTCAGTATGTGTTTACCCTTCTCATAGTGAATCATTTGGTTTAACACTTGTTGAGGCAATAGCCATGAACAAAACCATAATAGCCAGTGATATAGCACCCTTTAAAGAAATAATAGAATTAAATCATTCCTGGATTTTTATAAATCCTTTCGATGCTAAAAACTTTTCTAATACACTAATTCATTTATTGAAGAATGAGAATTTAGCAACAGCATTGGCACAAGAAATTAATCATACAGTTATGAATAAATTTGACCTAAATAAATTAGTCAATCAAAATATAGAATTTTACAAAAGCATACTTTGAAATTTGTCGTAGTAACACATATAGCGCATAAAAAAAAGGGAAATAATTTTTTTTCATACGAACCCTATGTTCGAGAAATGAATTTATGGTTTAAGTGTGTTGATAAAGTGAGAATAGTAGGTGCATTTACCAATGATAAAATTAATAACATTGAATCTCCATATATCCACAACAATTTAACGCTAAAAACTATTCCTGAGATCGATATAACTAGCTTTAAAAATTCAGTTAAGGCAATAGTGAGCATTCCATTGATTTGTTTTAAAATATATAAGGCAATGAAATGGGCTGATCATATACACTTAAGGTGCCCAAGTAATATTGGATTAATATCTGCTTGCATTCAAGTTTTCTTTCCAAATAAACCCAAAACAGTTAAATATGCTGGTAATTGGGATCCAAAAAGTAAGCAACCTTGGAGTTATAGATTGCAGAAAGGGATACTTTCAAATTCATTTTTGTCGAGAAATATGAAAGTGTTAGTGTATGGAGAATGGCCAAACCAAACCAAAAACATAGTGCCTTTTTTTACAGCAACATATAGTGAAAAAGAGTTGATTCCAATTCCTTTAAAAAGTTTAAAGAGTCAAATACAATTGATTTTTGTAGGAGGCTTAACACCTGGTAAGCAACCGCTAATTTCAATTCAAGTTTGTCACTCTTTATTAAAATTAGGTAAGGATGTTTCTTTAGATATATATGGTGAGGGCGTTGAAAGAGCTCGTTTAGAAGAATATATAGCAACTAACAAATTGCAATCACATGTTCGATTACATGGTAATGTATCTAAGGAGTATATTAAAAAGGCTTTTCAAAAAAGTCACTTTCTTCTTTTTATTTCAAAATCTGAAGGTTGGCCAAAAGTTGTTGCAGAAGCCATGATGTGGGGTTGTATTCCAATAACATCAAAAGTATCTTGTATTCCATTTATGTTAGCTGATGGTAAAAGAGGGAGTTTGGTAAATGCTAATGTTCATGAAATTTCTTCAGAAATATTAAGTTATTTAGAATCTCCTGAAATGTACTTTCAAAAATCCAAGAATGCTGTAAAATGGTCTCAAAAGTTTACACTAGAGTATTTCGAATCTCAAATTAAATTGCTATTAAAAAATTAAAAGTCATACAATTAATTGATTCATTGGCTGTTGGAGGTGCAGAAATGATGGCAATTCAAACTGCAAATGCCTTGGTTGAAATCGATGTTGCATCCTATTTATGTGCGACAAGGAGTGAAGGGCAACTTAAAGCTAAATTAAAGCCAGAAGTCGGCTATATTTGTTTGAATAGAAAAAAGACAATTGATGTAAAAGCCATTAAGAATTTAGTTGTTTTTGTTAGAAAACATAATATCAATTGTATTCATGCACATTCATCATCTTTTTTTATTGGTTGGATAATTAAACTATTTAATCCTAGTTTAAATTTAATCTGGCATGATCATTATGGAAATAGTGAATATCTTTACAAGAGAAGAAAGCGAGTACTAAAGTTTTGTTCTAATTGGTTTAATGCAATTGTTGTTGTAAATTCTAAACTGTTTAAATGGAATTCTTTTAATTTGAGATGTGATAAAGTAGTTCAACTTAATAATTATCCTGAATTTGAAAAATCAGATAGTATTACAAAACTATTTGGAGTAAAGGACAAACGTATAGTTTGTGTTGCAGGTTTTAGAGAACAGAAAAATCATCTTCTTTTACTGAAATCTTTTGAAAAAGTAATGTCTTTTGATTGGACATTACACCTAGTAGGTAATGTTGTAGATAAAAATTATTTTGAAAATATGAATTCATATATTTTTCAAAATAAATTATCTGATAAAGTATTTGTATATCACAATTGTATTGATATTGAAAATATATTAAATCAGAGTTCAATTGGAGTGCTTTCTTCTTTATCAGAGGGATTGCCAGTGTCATTATTAGAATATGGATTAGCAAAATTACCAACTGTAGTTACAAATGTTGGTGAAATATCTAAAGTAGTTAAACATAATATTTCTGGATTAATAGTAGAATCTAATGATGTTTTGAGCTTATCAAATGGGTTGAAATTGTTAATAGAAAATGATGATATAAGAGAAAAGTTTAGTCAAAATCTACACTCCGAAATAAAAGTAAAATTTTCTAAAAAATCCTATATTGACAAACTTTTAAAGTTATATGTAGATTGAGTTATAGATTTAAATTCATATTAGTAATTTTTCATTTGATCTTAGGGTTTCTAATGTTAAATGGTATTATTTCAAAGTTGTATGCTTTATCTATTATACCTCTAGGATTATTATCTATATTTAAATTTAAAAATGCTGGTGAGCAAGTCGCACTTTTTTCGGCTTACTTAGCAGGAAGTGATGTTCTGTTCCGAATGAGTGGTGGGTTGTTCTTGTATGAAATGCATAAATATTTAATTGTATTTTTTGTTTTGTTTGGTTTAATAATTGAACAAAAGCGGAGTTATTTTTCTCCGTTATTTTTAATCTATATTTTATTATTATTAATTGGAGTTGTTTTTACAGAAGTTCCATTCTCAGAGTCTATTCGAAAAAATGTTTTATTCAATTTAAGTGGACCAATTTCTTTAGGATTTGTAGCAATCTATTTTTATAAAAGAAAAATAACTTTAAATAAACTATTAGATATATTATTTTGTCTTGGTTTACCTGTGGTTTCAATGATTAGTTTTCTATACTTTAAGACTCCGAATATTGAAGAAATAAGATTTGGAGGTACTGCTAGTTTTGCTGCATCAGGAGGTTATGGACCTAATCAAGTATCTACTATGTTAGGGGTAGGTGCATTTGTTATTGTTGCACATTTATTAACAAAAAAGAAGTTTTCTGGTTTTTTCATTTTTGATATTTTCTTACTAACATATATCTTGTACAGAAATTTATTGACTTTTTCTAGAGGAGGGTTTGTTACTGCAATATTTTCAATTGTTATACTTGGGTCATTTTTAATATATGCAAGAAAAGATAGTGTGAAGATTTTTGTTAAGTTCCTTGGATTTGGCTTGGTATTCTTAATCATACTTTTTATTTATACTATGAATGCAACAGAAGGTATGTTACAAAATAGGTATACTAATAAGAATGCAAGTGGTGTTGAAAAGGCTGATATTACTTCTGGAAGGTTAGAGATAATAGATACTGAATTAATTGGCTTATTTGAAAACCCAATTTTTGGTTTAGGTGTCGGAAGTTCTAAATATAGGCGGTATGAAGAAACGGGTATTTATGCAGCCTCACATAACGAGGTTACGAGAATGATAGGAGAACATGGTATGATTGGAATTATAATATTAATGCTACTTTTCTTTACTCCAATTACAAATGCATTAAAACAACCTATCTATGCTTGGGGTTATTTAGGAGCTTTCTTTACCTTATGGTTTCTAACAATTAATCATTCTGCTATGCGAGTCTCTTTTCCTGGATTTATCTATGGATTATCTTTAATTCAAATCACATTACAACAAAAGAAACTAGAGCATTGAAAATAATTTACATAGGAAATAACCTAAAATCTTCAAATCCGACTACAATTATAAAATTGAGTGAGCTTTTAAAGGATGCTGGAATAGATGTAAAAGTATACTCTAAGCAAAAAAAACAATTGTTTCGTTTGATTTCAATGATCTTTGGTGTATTTAAAAATTCTAATGCATCTTATGTTTTAATAGATACTTATAGTACATTTAATTTTTATTATGCTGTAATAATAGGACGTTTATGTAGATGGTTAAGGATTCCTTATATACCAATATTACATGGGGGTAATTTGCCTGTGCGTATACAAAAAAGTAAAAGGTTTAGTGAAAGTCTTTTTGGAAAAAGTCTAATTAATATTGCCCCTTCACCGTATTTAAAGAAAGAATTTAAAAAGCACAACTTTCAAGTAAAAGAAATCCCGAATAGTTTAAATTTAGCAAACTACCAATTTAAAGAACGCAAAGAGTTTAAACCAAAACTTTTTTGGATTAGAGCCTTTGATGAGATTTACAATCCTAAAATGGCAATACATGTGCTTCAAGAGGTTCGTAAAATGAATCCCAATGCAACCTTGTGTATGGTAGGACCCGATAAAGACGGAAGTCTTAATTTAGTGAAATCTTTAACAAAATCATTGAATTTAGAGGCATACGTGGAATTTACAGGTAGATTGACCAAAGAAGATTGGGTTCTTAAAACCAAAGAGTTCGATATATTTATCAATACGACTAATTTTGATAATTTACCTGTAAGTTTAATAGAGGCCATGGCATTAGGTTTGCCAATCGTCTCAACAAATGTTGGAGGTATACCTCACTTTATTGAAGATGGTAAACAAGGATTTTTGGTTCCTTCAAACGATGTTCATGCTATGTCTATTTGCATTCAAAAATTGATTTCCAACCATAAGTTGTCAAAATCAATTGCACTAAATGCGCGAAAAAAAGTTGAACTATACGATGATGCATTAGTTCTTAAATCATGGTTACAATTTCTAAATTATGATGCATAAGTTTTTATTTCAGTTTGGTAAATTCTTAAGAAATCCTAGTTTAAATAAAACCTATGCTTTTCTGAAAGAATCAGAAGTATGGAGTAAGACTGAATTGGAAGCTTATCAGCTTCAAAAGTTGCAAGAAATTTTAAAAACAGCCTACACTCATTCTCAATTTTATAAAGCGTCGTTTGACCGTAACAAAGTTCATCCATGTGACATTAAATCTTTAGAAGATTTATCTAAAATACCAACTGTTGAAAAACAAGAATTTATAGACAATGTTTCCATAATTCATACAAATCTCAAATTCAAGAAGAGTTTTAAAGCAAATACTTCTGGTTCAACCGGAAATCCATTAGAATTTTTAAGAGATGAAAAAGCCGATTCATTTAACAGAGCAAGTATTTTTCGAGGTTATTCTTGGTATAATGTTAAGCCATGGGAACGAAATGGATATTTTTGGGGTTTTGACTTCTCCTATTTTAAAAAGACCAAAACGAGAATGTTTGATGCATTTCAAAATAGATTTCGAATGTTTTCATTTGAACAAACAGAAATTAACTCATTTGTAAAAAAAATGAATAAGGCCGTTTATCTTCATGGATATTCATCAATGATATATGAAGTTGCTAAATCCATGAACAGGCTGAATTTACAGCTAAAAATACCGTTAAAAATGGTTAAAGGAACTTCTGAGAAAATTTACGGGAGTTATCATGAAGAAGTAAAAAAAGCATTCGGCACAAAGATTATAAGCGAATACGGAGCTGCAGAAACCGGCATTATTGCTTTTGAATGTCCTTATGGTAGTATGCATATTAATATGGAGGGTGTTATTGTAGAAGAACTAGATAACGAAATTGTTGTTACTAACCTCCAAATGCATAGTTTCCCAGTAATCAGATATAAATTAGGTGATTATATAAAATTGTCAAATAAGCAATGTGAATGTGGAATGAAGCATTCTATTATAGAAGAAGTTACGGGTAGAGTTGGAAATGTTGTATATGGTACAAATTTGAATTATCCAAATTTGTATTTTTACTACATCTTCAAGAATTTAAGTTCGAATCATCAATTAAATTTGACTTATCAGGTTATTCAAACTCATAAAGGCTATATTGAGTTTAAAATTGAGCAAATATTAGACAATAAAGAAATGCAAATGCTTTCAGACGAAATTGAAAAGTATTTTAAGGGTGATATAGAATATAGCATAGACTTTGGAATTAATTTGGGAATTAAATCATCAAAAAGAAAAAGTTTTATATCTACAATAAATGACTAATCAACCTTTAGTATCTGTAATTACGGCATGTTACAATGGAGCCGATTTTATCGAACATACAATTAAGAGTGTTCAAAATCAGACATATGCTAATTGGGAGTTATTAATTATTGATGATTTTTCAAAGGATAATTCAACTTCAATAATTAAGAACTACTGTACATTAGATTCTAGGATAAAATTGTTTGAGAATATAAAGAATAGAGGGGCAGGTTATACTAGAAATGTTGGTGTAGAAGCTTCAGTTGGACGTTTTATTGCTTTTTTAGATGCTGATGATCAATGGTATCCTGAAAAATTGGAAGAGCAGATTTCGTTTATGTTATCCAATAATTTTTCTTTGACTTTTACAGCATATGATACAATACAAGAAAATTCTCTAAAGAAAGGAAGGAGAGAGGCCTTAGAATCAGTAAACTATAAAAAAATGCTTGTGAATAATTATTTAGGTTGCTTAACAGTAATTTATGACAAAGATAAATTAGGGAAATCTTATTTTCCTGAAATTCGAAAAAGACAAGATTGGGCTTTATGGTTACAGATAATGCGAAGCGGTATTATAGCTCATGGAATCAATAAGCCCTTAGCTTTATATAATAAACGAAAAGATTCAATTTCTAGGAATAAAGTAAAAC
This sequence comes from Urechidicola sp. KH5, assembly GCF_054661455.1. Taxonomy (NCBI): domain Bacteria; kingdom Pseudomonadati; phylum Bacteroidota; class Flavobacteriia; order Flavobacteriales; family Flavobacteriaceae; genus Urechidicola; species Urechidicola sp. KH5. Next base: position 340,758 of record NZ_BAAFSW010000003.1, on the reverse strand, counting down.
TTTTAAAATATAACTGGACAATATATAGAGAATGCGAAAAGTTCAGTATCGTTAAATCGATTATACTAATTAGTCAATTGGTCATGTTTAAGTTTTATAAGTCAATATAGAAATTATATATTTGGAGGTAACTTATAATCATGTCCAAACAATCGCTATTTAGTATTTCTGAACGAAAGTTCTTTTTGAGGATATTTGATATTCTTGTTGTAATTTTTGGAATTACAATTGCTACACAATTTTTAGAATTTCATTATTTCGATGCTCTAGAAGACAATAAAGTTACCTGGTTTATTACTTTATCAATTTACATCTTGTTTTTAGGGCAGATATTTGAAATGTATAATTTGAAAAATGCAAGTAGTCGTTTTTTGATTTTTAAAAGTATAGGTATTACTACTTTTTTAACTACATTCTTTTACATATTTACGCCAATAATTGCTCCAGTATTGCCTGACAATAGAATGCAAATTGCCTATTTGTTTGCAACGATATTTATTCCTTTGGTTTTGTGGAGATTTGCTTATGTAACCTTTGTTTTTCTGCCGAAATATCATAAATACGTATTGCTAATAGGAGATACTAAAGAAGTTGTTAGTTTGATTGAATTGATCAGAAAAAAGGCAGCAGATAACAGAATTGTTGGTTATGTAAGTACGAAAAAAATAGTCGAGTGTAAAGATTGTCATTTTTTTAGTCCGGATGTTTTAAATCTTGAAAAAGTCGTTAAAGACAATGCGATTACTGAGGTTGTTGTAGGTAAGAACACATTACGTCAATCTGCCCAGGTTCATAATCAGTTAATTCATTTATTTGAAAATGGTATTCAAATAGTAAGTGCCAAAAAATTTGTTGAGAATATAACGTATCTAGTGCCTGAACTTGAAATGAAAGATACCTTTTACGATTATCTAAATTTTAGTAGATCACACCAAAGCAAGTTATACCTTATTTTTGTTAGATTAATAGATATTGTTGCAGCTTTATTAGGGGTTTTGTTTTTAAGTATGGTATTACCATTTGTATTGATTGGTAACCTATTTGGAAATAAAGGAACATTGTTTTATACTCAAGAACGTGTAGGGGAAAAAGGGGTTCTTTTTACTATGATTAAGTTCAGAACAATGGTGCAAAATGCAGAAAAAGATGGTGCTGTTTGGGCTCAAAAGAACGATACTCGAATCACTAGATTTGGAAAGTTCTTGCGCAAATCGCGATTGGATGAAATACCGCAATTTTTAAATGTATTAAAAGGCGATATGAGCCTTATTGGACCAAGACCAGAACGTCCAGAATTTGTAAAAGATTTGGAAGAGAAAATTCCTTTTTATGCTATTCGACATGTTGTAAAACCAGGGCTTACAGGTTGGGCGCAGGTAATGCATCCATATGCAGACAATTTAGAAGACTATGATTTGAAAGTACGCTATGATCTTTATTATATAAAAGAACGTAACTTAATTTTAGATTTTAGAATTGTGATTAAAACAATCACAACCGTACTCTTCTTCAGAGGTCAATAGTACTTTATTTAGCCAATTTCCAAAGAAAAAAATAACGTATACCTAATGCTATAGTAAGCGGCAAGATTGCAATTGAATATACTTGAATTTTAAAAATCCAGAAAATTATTAGTAAAATCAACAAACTCAAACATAATAAAGCATATTTTTTAAGCCATTGAGGACGTTTATTTTTGAATAAAACAAATGCAACTAATAGGTTAGGAGCAAAAGCCCATAAAGCATTAAAATTGTATTTAGACGAAATATGATTTGTTGCAAACCAAATTAACAGCACAACCAATCCAATTAGACCAGTTATAAAGAACAAAGAGAAATCAAAACCTTTTCCCAAGGTTTTATTTTTAATGTTCCTCCAGGTAATAAATATTGCTAAGAGAACAATTAAATTAAAAAACAGAAAAGGAGTTAAAAAAGGCTTAGCTATTGGTTGTTCTTGTTCAAGTAAGATATTTTCAACTCTTTTAACCAATGGTTCAGAAGTATCACTTTTTACAATATTAACTTCATTCATATAGTCTAACACGTTCTCTGGTAAAAACAAAAACTCTTTAGGTGTAACTTTTCTATCAATTACTGAACCCAAGCCTAAATCAATACCAAAATCACCCCATGGTAAATTTGTAACGTAAGGTTGAATTAATCCTCTATGGGTATTTACCTTGTCATCAAAAATAGTTGGAGTTGTAATTTTATCTCCTAATACCTCATAAAGAACATCCAAAGGTTTTGTAGAGCAGTTGTCAAAAAAGTAATCATATAGATATACTTTATTTTCCGGGAGTGCATTAATTTCTAGAAATTCGAATATAGCCTGTGTATCTTCCTGATCTAAATTGAATACTTGACCCTTAACCCAACGCTTTTCTTTGTGATAGGATCTTAAAAAACGACCAAAATCATAACTGCTTAAAAAGTATTCTAAATTTCCTTTAGCGAAATTTGGGTAAAAATTAGGATCATCAAAATCGAATGTACCATAATTATAAATTAGGTCAATTTTATTTTTTAAATCATGAACTCTAATTGCTGTATGGCCAAATGCTGAATACAATTCTGATCCAGGTCCACAAGTAATAAGGCTAATTTCAGCTTGATCTGATAATTGAATTTGTGAGGCACTACTTAACCAAAAAATGGATAAGCTAAGAAGCAGGATGCTTTTAAGTTTATCTAAAATATTCAAAATTGACTTTTAAGGAAAAAACATTCGAATATAGTGCATTTCCAACACTTCCAATATTTGTTAATGCATAATCAACTTGAATTCCTTTATACCTAAAGCCAACTCCTAAATTAGGTTGGAAGGATAAAGACTCACTATTATCGAATTGCAATTCGTTCTGAAAGTTACCCACACCAGCTCTTAAAAATACCATATTAATATAATCAACTTGAAATCCTAAAGCGGGATCTATACTCACAAAATCAGAAGAAATTACGTCATTGGTTTTGGCGAATCTCATATTTAAATCAAACTCAGCTAATAGACTGAAGTCTCTATTGAATTCAAATTTTCTAGCCACACCTAATTGTGCTTTTGGTAATGTTAATTCAAGTGTTTCAGGTTCTTCATCATTTTCTCCCGGCACAGCATTTTGAATATCTTCAAATTTATCACTGTCAATACTCCAAGCATTAAATGTAGTGGTTATATCTCGTAGCATTAATCCAACATACCAATCATTTCTCTCAAATTGTAATGAGGCATCCAATCCAAAACCCCAAGAAGAGGCAAAGTCACCAATCATCCTGTGAACAATTTTAGCATTGAATCCAATATTGAGTTCTTGAACTAAAAGTTTACGTGCATAACCAATATTTAAGGCGTAATCAGAAGCTGAGAAAAGATCAATTCTATTGTAATCAATATTACCTTCGCTATCAATGAGTTCGGTAGTATCTAAAATATCGTCAACTCCAAATCGAATTAATGAAATTCCTAAAGTACTTTCTGGGTCAATAGGCATTGCAAAGGCAGCATAATCATATTTTGCAATTCCAGCAAAATATTCAGCATGCATTAAAGCTCCTTGATAATCGTTGACATGTACCAATCCAGCCGGATTCCAATACCCTGAATTTACGTCTCCAGAAGTAGCAACCACTGCTCGCGCCATACCAAATGCAGAAGCATCTACACCTATATTTAAAAATTCATTAGAATACTTTCTTACTGTCTGAGCCTGAGCAGTAATTGTAATGAATAATAGTAGATAAAATAGCTTTTTAACCATTGTAGGATTGATTCTTTGCAAATATCGAATATTCTATCTAATTAACAGATTTTTATTAGGCTTATTGTACAGTCGAAATTTTTAGTCAAACCTTTATAGTTGAGATGCTGCAAATTGCAATATTCTATGCTCTAGCCAAAACCCATTTTGTGAGCCAATCTTAGAATTAAATCCAACATGACCTCCTAATGCTGGCATTTCTAAATGAAGATATTCATGTTTTTCAGCTTGTGCAATCGGGAAACAGCTAGGTGTTAAAAAAGTATCGTCTTTCGCATTTATTAATAGTGTGGGGATTTTGATTGAATCTATAGTGTTCAAACAACTGCATTTATTCCAATAATCTTGTGCATTTTTAAAGCCATTTGATGGAGCGGTATACATATCATCAAATTGAGTGAAATTGGTGCATGCGGCTATTTTTTCTCGATTTAGAGGTGCGTTGGGGTATTTATCTAATTTTTCAAAAGCTTTCTTTTTTAGTGTTCTTAGAAATCGCTTGATATAAACTCTATTACGAGGCAACGATAACGCTGCTGAAGAACTTGCCAAATCACAGGGCACCGAAACTGCGATAGCGACTTTAATTTTTGGATGAATACTTTTACCCTGTTCACCTAAAAATTTTAGCAACATATTGCCACCCATGCTATAACCAATTAAAACTATATTTTTTTCTGGAAATTTTTGCACCACATGACTCACCACAGCTTCAATATCTTCAGTTTTACCACTATGGTAAGAAGTATATATTCGGTTATCTTCACCACTACACCCTCTAAAATTAACCGATAATGTATTGATATCGTGTTGTTCAAGACATTTAGAGGCAGAGAGCATATATTTAGATTCTGAACTTCCTTCTAAACCGTGAAATAATATGGCAACTGTTTGAGAACCCTCAACTAAATTCATATCAATATCCATAAAATCACCATCAGGTAATTCAAGTCGCTCTCTAGTGTAAACCTGCTTTATAGGGCTGAAAAGTGTTCGAAAAATAGTATTAAAGTGTGGGTTTCGAAACCAAAAACTGGGATTATATGTACTATCTACTAAGGGCAAGAAAAATATTAACAAGTCTATTTCAAATATCGGAATATGGAATCAAAAAACTTTATATTTACGTGAAATAATTTTTACTTCATGAAAAGACATATCCCCAATTTATTCACTTTAGGAAACTTATTAGCTGGTTGTATTGGAGCAGTTTATGCAGCTAACGGTGAATTAATTGTTGCAGGACTTTTTATTCTTCTAGGGATATTTCTAGATTTTTTTGATGGCTTTTTTGCTCGTATTCTAAACGTACCTAGTGAACTAGGTAAGCAACTAGATTCTCTTGCTGATATGGTCACAAGTGGGGTAGTACCTGGTTTAATATTGGTAATGTTATTAGATGAAGTAATTGGAATTGCAACCGCAACAGGTCAATTTGAACTTAATTTATTTGAAGTAGTAGAGCCTTTATCCTATATAGGGTTTTTATTTACACTTGGTGCTTGTTATAGATTAGCAAATTTTAATATCGATACCAGACAGTCTACTTCTTTTATAGGTTTACCTGCTCCCGCAGCAGCCTTAGTAGTAGTTTCATTACCATTAATTTTAGAACATTCAGAAATTACATGGTTACACGAGCTTTTGATGAACCAATGGATTTTAATTACGATTACAGTATTGTTGACCTATTTAATGAATGCTGAAATTCCATTGTTTTCTCTGAAGTTTAAATCTTTAGATTGGAGTTCAAATAAGATTAAATATGTGTTTTTGATAGCAACACTACTTTTAATAATTATGTTGAGAGTAGTATCAATACCTCTTATAATAATAAGTTATGTGGTGTTGTCTTTAATTGAAAACGCTACAAATAAAGTTACCTAGAATTTCTTACGTTTTAACTCAAAGTCTTTACCCAGATATACACGTCTAACTGTTTCATCTTGTGCTAATTCTTCTGGAGTTCCTTCTTTTAGAATACCACCTTCAAACATTAAATACGTTTTATCTGTAATTGCTAGTGTTTCTTGAACGTTGTGGTCTGTAATAAGAATACCTATGTTTCTATCTTTTAAGTGAGCCACAATACTTTGAATATCTTCAACAGCAATAGGATCTACCCCTGCAAAAGGTTCATCTAATAATATAAAATTAGGATCTGAGGCTAAACATCTTGCGATCTCTGTTCTTCTTCGTTCACCACCGGATAATAAATCACCCCTATTCTTACGAACATGACCCAAGCTAAACTCTTCTAACAACGATTCCATTTTCATTCGTTGCTCTTTTTTGGATAGGTTGGTAAATTGCAATACAGATAATATATTATCTTCTACAGAGAGCTTTCTAAATACCGAAGCTTCTTGAGCTAAATAACCAATACCTTTTTGAGCACGCTTATACATTGCTGCTTCGGTAATATCTTCATTGTCTAAATAGATATGGCCTTCGTTAGGCTGTACCATGCCTACAATCATATAGAATGAAGTTGTTTTACCCGCCCCATTTGGACCAAGTAAACCAACGATCTGCCCTTGTTCTACTTGTAAAGAAATTCCTTTAACAACCATTCGGCTGCCATATTTTTTCTTGATATTGTCGGCTCTTAAAATCACAGTTTCTTATTTATTTGCTTCTAATTCATCCCAATACTCATGTGCTCTTCTCAAATGTGGAATTACGATTGTACCTCCAACCAAGGTAGCAATAGAGAGCGATTCTATTACTTGTACTTTGGTAAGTCCTAATTCATGGCATTTACCCAAATGGTAACGCACACAATCATCACATCTTAAAACCATAGAGGCTACAAGCCCAAGCAATTCCTTCGTTTTAACGTCTAAATGACCTTCTGCGAAAGCATTGGTATCTAAATTAAAGATTCGTTTAATGATTTTATTGTCTTCATCCAGAATTTTTTCATTCATTTTCTGGCGGTATGCATTAAATTCTTCTACTTGATTAGGCATTATTTTGTTCGTTTTTAACTACTTTTTTAGAGATAAAAATACTTAATTCATATAACAACATTACTGGTATTGTTACAATAATCTGACTTGCTATATCCGGTGGAGTAATAATTGCAGAAAGCGTTAATACTAATACGAGTGCAACCTTTCTGTATCGCTTTAAAAATTCAGGAGTCACCAATCCCATTTTTGTTAGAAAATACATAATAACAGGTAACTCAAACATTAGTGAAACACCAATTAAGGTGTTAGTTACCATCCCAATATGGGATTCAAACGTAAAATGGTTTTCAATTAATGGTGTAATTTCAAACGTATAAAAGAAAAAGATTGAAATTGGAGCTATAACATAATAACTAAACAACACACCTGTAAAAAATAACACTGATGCATAAAAAATAAAACGTCTTGATTTTTTACGCTCGTGTTTATGCAACCCAGGACTTATAAAACGCCACATTTCCCATAAGACATAGGGGAACGCTACAATTAGTCCCAATATCATAGAGGTCCAGATTAGATTCATAATCTGACCTGTGAGTTTTAAATTCTGTAAATCGTTCTTGAAATTTATGTTACAAAAATCACTTTCTGAACCAAAACTGGACATCAGTTTACACATTAATTTATAAGTAGGAAAGTCTCCACTTAAATGTGCTAACAAAAAATGTTCGTATACAAAACTAGAAAATGCAAATACAGCAATAGCTACTATTACTATTGCAAAAAAAGATCGCACCAAGTGCCAACGCAATTCTTCTAAATGGTCTAGAAAAGACATGTCATTTGTGGGTTGTGCCATATTAAAAAAGTCCTTCTTTAATTAGATCATGAATATGAACAACACCCATATAAGTACCATTGTTTTCAACTAAAATTTGTGAGATATTGTTTTCCTCCATTACTGTAACAGTTTTCACAGCTAGTGAATCAAATGCAATGGTCTTTGGACTTTCAGACATTATATCTTTTGCAGTGAGGTTCGCAATATCTACTGTTTTAGAAAGCATACGTCTAATATCTCCATCTGTTATAATTCCGACTATTTCATTATTGTCAAGAACCGCTGTAACACCTAGTCGTTTTTCAGAAATTTCAATAATCACATCTTTAACAGAAGTGGCAGGAGTAACGGCCGGCTTTTCATTTTTCTCAACCAATTCAGAAACGCGTAAATATATTTTTTTTCCTAGAGCACCACCTGGATGGTATTTCGCAAAATCTCTTGTTCCAAAATTATTCATATCTAGCAAGCAAACTGCTAGTGCATCACCAATAACCATTTGAGCAGTAGTACTTGAAGTAGGAGCTAAATTGTTAGGACAAGCTTCTTTTTCTACATACGAATTAAGAATAAAATCAGCTTGCTTACCAAGAAATGATTCTTTATTACCTGTTAGACCAATTAAGGTATTACCAAAGCGTTTAATAAAAGGTACAATTACTTTTATTTCGGGAGTATTACCACTATTAGAAATACATACAATTACATCGTCTTTTTGTATATTTCCTAGATCACCATGAATAGCATCTGCAGCATGCATAAATATTGCTGGAGTACCAGTAGAATTTAAAGTAGCGACAATTTTACTAGCAACTATTGCGCTCTTGCCAATACCAGTAATTATAACTCTTCCCTTAGAATTGTGAATAACTTTAACAGACTCTTCGAAGTCTGAATCTAATAAATTAATTAAATTAGCTATAGCATTACTTTCTGTAGTAATAGTTTGCTTTGCGAGTGCTAAAATAGTGCTGTTTGTTTCCAAAAAAGTGATTTTTTGTATTCAAAAAAAAGTGTTACCTTTAGTTGCAAATGTATTTAAAAATAGATTAATAATAGATAGATTGTGGAGGAAATTGATTTACACAAAGCCCTAAAGAAATATTTTGGGTTTTCTCAATTTAAGGGGTTGCAAGAGGATGTAATTTCTAATCTATTGGCAGGAAAAAACACATTTGGTATTATGCCTACAGGAGGTGGGAAATCTATGTGTTATCAGTTGCCAGCATTAATGCAAGAAGGAACCGCTATTGTGGTTTCACCACTTATCGCATTAATGAAAAATCAAGTAGACGCTATTCGAGGAGTTTCAGATAATAATGGTATCGCCCATGTTTTAAACTCATCGCTTAATAAAAGTGAAGTAGCTCGTGTAAAGCGTGACATTGTTGATGGGGTCACAAAATTGTTGTATGTGGCTCCGGAATCATTAACTAAAGCGGAGTATGTTGATTTTCTAAAAGATCAACATATTTCATTTGTTGCTATAGATGAAGCGCATTGTATCTCTGAATGGGGACATGATTTTAGACCAGAATATCGAAATCTACGAAATATAATAAGTAAGATTGATGATGTTCCAATTATTGGTTTAACGGCCACTGCAACACCAAAAGTGCAAGAAGATATTTTAAAAACGTTGGGTATGTCAGATGCTACAGTTTTTAAAGCATCATTTAATCGCCCAAATTTATTTTATGAAGTAAGACCTAAAACTTCTGATGTAAATAAAGACATTATAAGATTTGTACGTCAGTACCAAGGTAAATCTGGAATTATTTACTGTTTAAGCAGAAAGAAGGTTGAAGAAGTAGCCCAAGTACTACAAGTAAATGGTATTAAGGCAGTGCCTTATCATGCAGGATTAGATGCTAAAACCAGGGTGAAACATCAAGATATGTTTTTGATGGAAGATTGTGATGTTGTTGTTGCAACCATAGCCTTTGGTATGGGTATCGATAAACCGGATGTTCGTTTTGTCATACATCACGACATTCCTAAAAGTTTAGAAAGTTATTATCAAGAAACAGGTAGAGCAGGTAGAGATGATGGAGAAGGATATTGTTTGGCTTTCTATTCATATGCAGATATTGAAAAACTAGAAAAGTTTATGGCTGGTAAGCCAGTAGCAGAGCAGGAGGTAGGTCATGCCTTATTGCAAGAAGTGGTTGGTTATGCCGAAACTTCTATGAGTAGACGAAAATATTTGTTACACTATTTTGGTGAGACGTTTGACGAGGTGAATGGTTTAGGTGCTGATATGGACGACAATACTAGAAATCCAAAGAAAAAATCGGAGGCTCAAGATAATGTTAAAATGTTGCTTGAGACCGTTTTATTAACGAAAGAAAAATATAAGCCTAAAGAGATTGTCAATACCTTAATTGGTAAAGAAAATGCAATGCTTACCTCTCATAAAACTCATGAGCGACCATTTTTTGGTCAAGGAAAACATAAAAATGATAAGTATTGGATGGCGCTTTTAAGACAAGTGCTAGTAGTGAATTTAATTCGTAAAGAAATTGAAGAATACGGCGTTGTTAAAGTAACCGATTTAGGAAAAGAGTTTATAAAGAATCCGCATTCATTTATGATGACAGAAGATCATACCTATGATACTTCTGATGATGGAATAATAACCAATACAAAAAGTGCTGGTGGTACAGACGATAAGTTGATGGCCATGTTGAAAGACCTCAGAAAAAGGGTAGCTAAACAAAAAGGAGTGCCACCGTTCGCTGTTTTTCAAGACCCGTCTTTAGATGATATGACATTGAAATACCCAATTTCAATTCAAGAAATGGCAAATGTTCATGGTGTTGGAGAGGGTAAGGCAAGAAAGTATGGAAAAGATTTTGTTGAATTAATTGAAGGATACGTAAAAGAGCACGATATATTAAGACCAGATGATTTAGTTGTTAAGAGTACTGGAGAGAATTCCGCTCTAAAATTATTTATCATTCAAAATACAGATAGAAAAATTCCGTTAGACGACATCGCTAAATCTAAAGGTTTAGAATTCGATGACCTTATTAAGGAAATGCAGCGAATTGTATTTATGGGTACTAAATTAAATATCGATTATCATCTTGATGATATTTTAGACGAAGATCAGCAAGAAGAAATCTATGAGTACTTTATGGAGGCTGAAACTGATGTAATTGAAGACGCTCTTGCAGAGTTTGATGGTGATTATGACCAAGATGAACTCAGATTAATGCGCATTAAATTTATTAGTGAAGTTGCAAATTAAAATCCAATAAGCTTACAATTAAATTGCTAATGCAATTAGAAAACCCAATAATATTGCACCAAACTTAGCAATGTTAAATCTATGATTTTCTGTACTTTCAAATATAATTATTGTTGAGATATGTAAGAATACTCCAATGATTAGAGCTGTTATTTCATTTTTATATGAACTAATTATTGGTAAATAAGTTCCTGCTAAAGACCCCAAAGGACTCATTGTGGCAAAAATCAATAAAATTATCAGTCCATATCTAAATTTACTTTGTATATGCAATAAGAAACTAGCAATAACGATGGTAATAGGAATTTTATGAACTACAATTGCCCATAAAAGCTCATGATGCTCTTCGTTTGCAACCGGGATTCCTTCAATAAATGCATGTAAACACAAACTTGTAAAAAGGACTTTAGAAAGCCTATCGTTTTTTGTATGCAAATGACCATGCTCTGCTCCTTTAGAAAAATAATCCATGATTAGCTGAATTAGAAGACCAGCAACTATATAATATTCAATGTGTAAATTTTCGCCATTAAAAACCTCAGGCATTAAATGAGATATGGTTATAGCCAATAAAAAGGCACCGCTAAACGAAAGTAATAACTGTGTTTGCCCTTTGGTAGGTTTGAAAAAATATACAAATAACGCACCAAAAATAACGGGTGTAAATAAAATTAAAGCACTACTCATTTCGAAACAATAAGTATTAATCGGTTAGAGTTTTCTTTATCATAATCTTGTAAATCATAATCACCAAAGATATGATTTAATTTAAGCCCAACACTTTGTAAATACCTCTGGATTTTCTCTAAATCAAGATACTTAATTCGTTCAAAATAGTTCAAATTTTTCTTTGGCGTAACAATCTCAATTCGTTTAAAAATAAAAGGATGCTCATAAGAACGTTTGATATTAAAAGTTAATTCATTTCTCATAACCTGCTCATCCGATACCATAGTTCTAATCGCTTTTTCAACATTCAGAAAATCTATAACGGCAATACTATTCTTGTCTCTTAAACCATTTTTAATATTAGAGAGTACTTGCAGATCTTCTTCATCTTTTTCAAAATATCCGAAACTGGTAAACAGATTAAATATTGCATCGTACTTCAGGTTGAGAGGGTCTCGCATATCGCGTTGCACAAAACGTAAAGATTCATTGCTAAACTCATTTGCATAATCTATACTATTTTTAGATAAATCTGCACCGATCACTTCAAAACCGAGAGAATTCAGAAAAACAGAATGCCTACCTTTTCCACAAGCTAGATCTAAAATCCGATCATTCTTTTTAAGTTTTAAAAAGGTGACAAGATTCGCCATAAAAAGGCGTGCTTCTTGATGATCACGATTTTTATAAAGTATATGATAATAGGGTGTGTCAAACCAAGATTCAAACCAATCTGAAGTTGTACTCATATATTTTTTAGCTGTGTTTTGTTTTATGATTCTTGAACTAATCAGCAACAAAAATAAACTATCTTTGCAACAAAATTTTGGAGATGAACAAAAACTTTAGAATGCTTGCCACCACCATGTTTGGTTTAGAAGAAGTATTGGCAACCGAATTGAAAAATTTAGGTGCTCAAGATGTAAAACTAGGAGTGCGCAGTGTATCTTTTAAAGGGGATAAAGGTTTTATGTACAAGGCTAATATTGCTTTACGAACAGCCATTAGAATTTTAAAGCCAATTAAATCTTTTAAAGTTTTTGATGAAGAAGATTTATACGAAGGTTTGCAAAAAATTAAATGGGAGCAATACATGCAAGCATCAAATACATTTGCTATTGGCGCTGTTGTAAACTCAAAATTCTTTACATCTAATTCTCATTATATTTCTTTAAAATCTAAAGATGCTATTGCAGATTATTTTAGGCATAAGTTTCATAAAAGACCCAATGTAGATTTAAAACATCCAGATTTAAAAATTCATGTACATATTCAAAAAGATACTTGTACAGTTTCTTTGGACTCTTCGGGTGATTCTTTGCATAAGCGCGGATATAGAACGGCTACCAATATAGCTCCAATAAATGAAGTATTAGCTGCTGGTTTGGTACTATTATCAGGTTATAAAGGACAAACTAATTTTATTGACCCTATGTGTGGTTCTGGTACTATTTTAATTGAAGCTACGATGATTGCTTGCAATATACCAGCCAATATAAATCGACCAGAATTTGGGTTCGAGAAATGGGACGATTATGATGAAGACTTATATTTCACCATTCAAGATTCATTATTAAAGAAAATTGTAAACCCACAGCATAAAATAATGGGATTTGATAAAGCACCATCTGCTATTAGAAAAGCTAATGACAACATTAAGAGTGCCAATTTAAGTGAGTTTATTGGAGTTCATCATGTAAACTTTTTTAATTCTGTAAAAGAAGTGTTTGGTCCGACAACAGTCTTATTTAATCCACCGTATGGTGAGAGATTATCTATTGATGTTGAACCTTTTTATGGTAAAATTGGAGATACCTTAAAACATGGTTACCCAGATAGTACTGTTTGGTTTATTACTTCTGATATTGAAGCTTTAAAACACGTTGGGCTCAGAACATCTAAACGAATTTCATTAAAAAATGGTGATTTAGATGCTAAATTCGTTCGTTATGATATGTACGAAGGAAGCAGGAAGGCAAAGAAAAACCCATCAAATAATTGATGGGTCAAGAACACTTCTGTTAATAAGTCCCTCTTCCTGCATATACTATATTTCGCTCTCTGGACTTATTGGGTTTTTCAGAAACGTTGGAAGTGGTAGTTCTTCTTTTAGTATTCTTTTTACTACTTGTACTCATTCTCTTTTTAATCGTTTTTGGTTGCTTAGATGCCGAAGTATTCCTTACAGATTTTGAGGCATCAACATTTTCTCGATGATATTGTTTTTTACTAGTAGATGTATAAGTTCTTCGGTTGGAAGATGATCTATCATTAGTTGCAACAGATCTTCTATAATCATATGTGTTTTTTCTTTCGTAATTCTTATGTGTTCTAGTCTTGTGCACTGTTCTTTTTGATGCACTGTAATGTTTGTATTTGTTAGGATGCTTATAGGCATACCTATTATCTCTATAATAAGAATAACGTTTTGGATGATAATGATTTCTATACGCATAAGACCTAACTACAGCATAAGAAGCATAAGGCATTATAAAGTGGTTGTGATATGGGTGATACACATAGTATCTGTTATACGAGTTTACATATCCACTATAATGGGAGTAATATCCAGTAGGAGCATAGTGTAAATACATGCCACCAATACTATATAAACGCTGGTTGTAATAGTTAATATTAATAGCACCTATTTTACGAACTCTACCGTAATAATCATAATAAATTGGGGTGTGTTCAACTTGAATTACAGCGCCATATCTATCGTATTGTACATAAGGATCGTAGTTATATCCTGAATTAAACGAAATGCTAAACCCTGGTTGGTAGTAGTTAATATGAGCGGTTGTATTTAACTGACTATTTAAAAGAAAGTCAAAGGCACCATTTTCAAATACAGAAAATGTGATTCCGTTTTCTACAAAAGTGACTGCTTTTTGTGTATTGTAATAAGACGCCTTCATTGGTATTACAAACAATACCATCAATACTGTAATAATTGGGATTCTAGTTTTCATAGGTATAGGTTTTAGGGTTAAACATCGGTTAGAGGTAGTTGATTGATAAATTACAAGATGCATGCCAAAGAATTTTTAAGGCGATAATTCTCTTTAAAACGTACCGTTTTTACAATGAATTTTAACTGATTTCTTGTACATTTGAGTAGTGTTAAAATTCTAGAAATATGGAGACGTCAAGCAATCATTTATATCAAAATTTAGGTAAACTATTCTTTGCTGTGGCAGCAGCAGATAAGGTAGTGAGGGATGAAGAGTTTAATGCATTGTCTAAAGTAATCACAACACATTGGCGTGATTTAGACGAAGTAAAAGATGATTTTGGAACAGATGCTTCTTTTCAAATTGAAATTGTTTTTGAATGGTTGAAGGAACAATTTTTAGATGCCGAAACTTGTTATCAACATTTTGCGGATTTTTACAATGATCATCAATCATTGTTTACTGCTCGAGTTAATAGAACAATTTGGAGAACTGTTGTGGCAATTGCAGATGCTTTTCACGGAACTAATAAAGATGAAAAAGCAATGCTCGAGAAAATTAAATCTTTATTACAAGCGTCTTAGAGCCTTATTAACTATATAAATGTCATATTACCCCTTGCGCTACCAAAATTGTACACCTATGCAATTACGCAAGCAGAATCTGAGTTTTTACAACCAGGTATGCGCGTGGCGGTTACTTTTGGTAAAAGGAAAGTTTATACTGCCTTGGTATTTGAGGTGCACGCCAATCCGCCAATTGGCTATGAGGCAAAACCGATAAATCAAATTCTTGATGAAACACCCGTAGTAAATCAAAGTCAATTAATCCATTGGCAATGGGTAGCTTCTTATTATATGTGCACTTTAGGCGAAGTGGTTCGAGCGGCCCTTCCTTCAGCCTTTTTGCTTGAAAGTGAAACAGCAATTTTAAAGAATACTTCTTTTGAAAACGAAACTGATTTAACCGATGAAGAGTTTTTGATTTTTGAAGCATTGCAACATCACTCAGAGTTGAATGTACAACAGATAATGGATATTCTTGATAAGAAGAAAGTGTTTCCAGTTCTCAATCAAATGATCGAGAAAGAAGCTATTGTTTTAAAAGAGCGCATTTACGAACAATACAAACCAAAATTGGTTAAGTATGTAAAATTAAATCCGAATTATTCTGATAATGATTTAGAGCGATTACTAGAACAATTAAATAGAGCTAAGAAACAGCGCGAATTGGTATTGAGCTATTTTCAATTAGAAGTTAGTACTAAAAAACCAATTAAAGTTGAGGATTTACTGTTAGAATCGGGTTGTAGTTCAAGTATCCTGAAAGCTTTAGTAGATAAAGAGATATTTGAAATTTACCACATTCAAAAGGATAGAATTGAATTTGATGGTGACACTACCGAGTTTAAGCAGTTAAATGAATACCAACAAAATGGATTACAAGAAATAAAGGATTCATTCAACAAGCATGAGGTTACTTTATTACATGGAGTTACCAGTAGCGGAAAGACAGAGATATATGCCGAATTGATTAAAGAGCAATTAGAGTTAGGAAATCAAGTTTTGTACTTAGTTCCTGAGATTGCTTTGACAACTCAGTTAATTGTTAGACTGCAAGCCTATTTTGGTAAACATGTTTCGGTGTTTCATTCAAAATATTCAATGAATGAACGGGTAGAAGTATGGAATAATGTTTTGTATCAAAAAGAAAAAGCTCAGATTGTGGTAGGAGCGAGGTCCTCTTTATTCCTACCCTTTTCAAATTTAAATCTAGTTATTGTTGATGAAGAGCATGAAACTTCGTACAAACAATTTGATCCAGCACCACGATATCACGCACGTGATGCGGCCATCGTATTAGCATATCAGCACGAAGCAAAAGTACTTTTAGGGTCAGCAACTCCATCTATTGAAAGCTATCAAAATGCTAAAGAAAATAAATATGGATTAGTTGAGATTACAAGAAGACATGGTGATGTATTAATGCCTGAAATTGAATTGGTCGATATCAAAGAAAAATACCGAAAGAAACGTATGAACGGTCATTTTTCTGATAGACTTATTGAATTAATTTCAGAAGCTTTAAACGAAAAAGAGCAAATAATTCTTTTTCAAAATCGTAGAGGCTACGCACCAATTGTAGAATGTAAGACCTGTGGTGTAGCGCCTCAATGTCCTAATTGCGATGTGAGCTTGACGTACCATCAATATAAAAACGAATTGCGTTGTCATTATTGTGGTTACCATCAAGCAATGCTAAGTAGTTGTGGCGCTTGTGGTAGTGCGACATTAGATACCAAAGGTTTTGGTACGGAGCAAATTGAAAATGAATTAAAAGATCTATTTCCTGAATCTAATGTTGGTAGAATGGATTTGGATACTACACGTGGAAAGTTCGGTTATCAAAAAATTATTGGTCAGTTTGAAGCACAAGAAATAGAAATACTTGTTGGTACTCAAATGCTTTCTAAAGGATTGGATTTTAGTAATGTTAGTTTGGTAGGAGTGCTCAATGCTGATAACATGCTAAATTTTCCAGATTTTAGAGCACATGAGCGTAGTTTTCAAATGTTGGTTCAAGTGTCAGGTCGAGCAGGTAGATCTAAAAAGAGAGGTAAAGTTGCTATTCAAACATTTAATCCTTACCATCAAATATTGCAACAGGTTTCTACCAATGACTATGGACAAATGTTTAAAGATCAAATTTTGGAACGAAGACAGTTTCAATACCCTCCGTTTTATAGAATTGTAAAAATTACTTTAAAACATCGCGATTATAATAAAGTTGATTCAGGTGCCAATTGGATGGGGACATCTCTGCAAAATGCTTTTGGAAAATTAGTTTTAGGACCAACTGTGCCTGCTATTTCTAGAATTAGAAACGAGTATATCAGAACCATCGTAATTAAAATTGATCCTAAGCAATCATTAAAGGCTACAAAGAATCATATTTTAAAAATAAAGAATACCTTTGAGGCCGTTAAAGATTTTAGACCTATTAAGTGTATCATAGACGTAGACAATTATTAAACTAAGCATTTCATGCACTATATAACTCCATTTTTTGTTGCTCTTGGCGCTACTTGTCTAGGTTTATTGCCCCCGGGAATGTTGAATATGACCGCTATGAAAATCGCCTTAGAAAAAGGTAGAGGTGAGGCTAAAAAGTTTGCATTCGGTGCGGCTACAATTATTTTCTTCCAAGGCATAATTGCTTTGTTTTTCGCAAAACAGTTTCACGAAAATCCAAAGTTGATTGAAGGTATTGAGATTATTGCAGGTACAGGGTTATTCATTTTAGCAGTATTCTTTTTTATCAAAGCTCGATTGAAGTATAAAAGTTCTGGAAAAAAAAGAATTAGTGGGCAATACTATTTTCAAGGCGTATTGATGTCTTCAATGAATATGCTTAAAATTCCGTATTATCTTGCAATTACTACTTATTTGGGCGCTAAGGGTCATATGATTTTAGAGAAACCCTATGCTATTATTTTCGCTTTTGGAGGCGGTACTGGGGCTTTATTATTGTTTTTTAGTTATATCAGATTTGCCCCAATTATTGAGCAACGAGCACAGTTTATCGCTAGAAATATTAATTATATATTAACGATTTTGTTTGTGATTCTAAGTGCGATAGCTTTTGGTAAAGCTTATTAAAATTACTTACGAATAATTTTAAAATTGTATAATGAATTTGAAGTGAGTATTTTTAAAATATACACTCCAGGTTTTAAATTACTGAAATCAATTTTTCCATCTTTAACATTTCCTTCAGAAACCATTTTTGATTCGTAATTATAAATTTTGAAAAAGAATTCCTTTTGGTTTAAATTTTTAATTTGAACAACATTAACTGCCGGATTAGGATAAATATAAGGTCTTTGGGCAATATTGTTTTTTGGTGAAATATTTTTTGAATTCGAACAAGCAGCTTCTAAATAAGGTGCTAAATCATTTCTATCATGTACTTTTTCGTAACCTAATTCATCTGCTCTTTTAAATAATTTACACGCCTTGTCAAAATTCTCTATTTCATAATGTATAATTCCGAGATACCTATATGCTACAGAGTTTGATTCTTTAATTTTAATAGCAGCTTCTAAATTATCAATTCCTAAATCTGTATTACCTTGCTTATAATTTACATAACCCTTTATGGTTTCTAGACTAAAATCATTCTTGTAGAAATTTCTTTTTAAAATATGCTCTTTTTTAGCATATGCTTTATTAATATGAAAATATGCCTTATCAAAATCTTCTAGTTCCATATATATAGCTGATAGTAGCCAATGAGAAAACCCATGATTTGGCCAAACCTCTAAAACTTGATTTAAATAGGAAATAGAAAGTCTATAAGATTTAATCTCGTAAAGATAGGCTGCAAAATTGTATACCTCTGTAGTGTCAGTATTGTCAAAATCTAATACCAATTTTTTAAAATGCATGGCTCTGACATCTTGCTCGAAATGATTATAGATAAATCCTAAACCTTGATGGATATCTCTTTTTGCCCTTGGTGGTATCTTTGGGTTTCGCATTACATTTTTCAAAAGAAATTTGTAATCTTTAACTGCGAGAATGTAATTTTTAGCTTGAAGTCTACAGTAGGCTCTTTTATAGATATCTACAAAGGACTTACTATTAAACTCTTTATTGATTTTTTTTAATTTTTCAATATTACTATCCATTTTATCTTTTCTCATATATGAATAGTCTATTTTAATATCTTTTCTACGAATTAAATCACCATTTGAAAATTTCCATAGTGTCAATAAATCACCCTCTTTTGAATATTTGTATGCTTCTCCATGGATTTGCCCATTTTTAAAATAAAATGCCTCATCTAATTGGCCTGATTTATAATAAGATTTTATACTGTCTATGGATTTATTTTTTCCATACCAGGTACTTAAAGAAACAATACTATCTCTATAATAATCTGAACTAACTTTTATTGTTTGAGCATTAAAATGAATTGAATAAAAAGCTAAGAAAAACAGTAAATAGACTCTGGAGGTCGTTGGATTATTTGGCATTGTATTGTGTTTGATTAGTTGATTGGAATATACCAAACATTTTTTTCTAAATCTACTCCTCCTTTTAATAATTCTTGAACAGCTCTATCGATAATAAAAATGCCTTTAGAAGCCATATTGTCAAAGGTGTCTATTCCATTATTATCAAAGCCAACTCTCGTTCTATGAATATTGAAACGGTCTGAAAACTCCATGTCAAAAGCAGTTTCTACACCCTTTTTACCCATCATAAATCCAATCATACCACCCCAAGTAGCTGTTGGATTATCTGAATCCCAACCTGCAAGCGTTCCAATTTTTATAGTTTCTTTTAAATCCCCTTCACCGTAAAGAAGACTCACTATACTAGCTCCAAAATTTATTCCAGCTGCAAAACAACCATTACAATCTAAATTCATGCTTGTAATTTCGTAACCTCCTTGTTGCTCTACTTGATAACGCTGGTATAAGCCATCTCTAGCTTCTTCCCATTTAGAGCCTTTATTGTAATGATTAAGCACAAAATCATACATATCTGCGGCATAAGAGTCATTTGGTAAATGTTTACGAGATTCAGTTGCCATCCATAAAATTTGATCTTTCATAGAAAGGCTTTTATCTACTTTAGAGGTTAAAGAATACATGATCACATTAAATTCAGAAATCCATTGTGCCTCATCTCTTGCAACCGTCTGAATTGGCAATTCAGACATTTTCAACGCTATATCTGGTCGCGCTGGTGCATACAAACCAAAAATCTCCGTAGTTAGTTGAGCATCTATCATTTCGTAATGCGGGTTATTATCAGGGTGACTTGTATCTGGAGGAATTATTCCTTCAAGCATTAAGTCTAAAGCACGTTGATTAGAAACCCACAAATAGTTTTCTTCCTCGCGGTTGATATGCTTTACCCATCCTTCTTTAATTTGTTCTCCACTGAGTAACGAAGTTTGATTTGTATATAGCAAATGTTGATATATATATTCGATATCTGTATCATCGTCAGCGCCCCAAATGCTATCTTTTGGTTCAAAAACAAAATTAATGGTGGCAGATAAATGACTTGGATACTCCGACCAAATATTGGGTTCATCTGGACCACCCCAATTTTCTCGAGTATAAAAATCACCTGTTTTAGTTGCTCCAATATTTCCTATTTTATCCATTTCCGTAACTAAACCGGTCCAGTTCGCAATGCATTGTGCGAGCCAAAATCCTTCTAATTGCTCCTTGTATTTTGCTCTATCTATCAATATTTCAGATCCGTTAGAGATATAATTCTTATATGCTAGGTTAGGGTCCTGAAGAGTGTTTTTAGCAAGATTTGAATTAGAACAAGAGTTGCATAAAATTGAAATTGCAAGTATTACAAGATAGGTTAGTTTCGTAAAGTTCATAAGTTAGTTGCTAATTATAAAGTACAATATAGGCATTTAATGAAGTTGCTACAAATAACCATAAAGTATAAGGTAAAATTAGAATTGAATAAGATTTTAGTTGTTTAATTAAACTAATAAAAAGGGCTGCTACTAAAATTGTTAAAAGACTTATAGAAAGTAACCCCAATATGGGATTTTCAAAGTAAAAGAATATTGGATTCCAAACAATGTTTAAAATCCATTGTAAAGTAAACAACTTAATTAGTAAGGATTTTTTATTGGTTATAGTTGCCCATTTAGCCATATAAACAGCAAAGCAAATCATTATTACCGACCATGCAAAACCAAAAAACCACCCAGGTGGTGTCCAAGGAGCTTTGTTTAACGAAACATACCAAGTATCTTTAACAGCTTCGCTTGTAAAATAACTACCTAAGGCTAAAGCCCCAAAATTAAGAATTAGAAAGAACAGTGTTTTTTTAATCATATTTTATTTGCTTAACGCTTTAAGCATTCCGTTAAATATTAAACCGTGAAAGGGAAGAACAGCATACCAATAAAGCCTACCCCATAAACCATGGGGCCGAAAAGTAGCTGTTTGCACTAATTTTTTACCTTTGATTTCAAACTCTAACCAAGCTTCTCCTGGCAACTTCATTTCCGCAAAAAGTAACAATCTACCTTCTTCTTTATTTGCATATAGCACACGCCAAAAATCAACAGAATCTCCTGGGTGAATTTGGTCTTCATTTGTTCTACCTCGGCGTAAACCAACTCCTCCAACCATTTTATCCATTAAACCTCTTATTTTCCAGAGTATGTTGGCATAATACCAACCGTTTTCACCACCAATTTTCCACATCTTTTTAATGGTTTGTTCTCTGCTAAAATAACTCGATTTACGTAAATCTTTAAAGCATCCAAATTTTGGAACATTAATAAAATCAGTTATATGCATTTCCATAGTGCCACTGCTCATAGCATCTTTCCAACTTGAAACAATTTCATTTCCTTGAATTTTTGTAAAAGCTCTTTCAAGTGCAGTTAGATAAGACATAGGCTGAACATTTAGTAATTGATTAATATTACTAGGTCTGCATATAACCTCAACTTTCATGCTATCTACAAGTGCTTGAGCTAATTTATAAGAAGTAGATGTTACAAAATATAGCCAATATGAAGATAATTTTGGGGTCATTACTGGCACTATAAAAATAGTTCGGTTTAATTTTCTAACTTTTGCATACCCGAGTAACATTTCTTTATAACTTAAAATATCTGGACCTCCGATATCAAAATTCTGATTGTACGTCTTTTTGTCAAATAAGGCATTTGATAAAAAACTTATCACATTAGATATGGCAATTGGTTGGCACTTTGTTTTCAACCATTTTGGCGTAATCATTACAGGTAATTTTTCCACCAAATCTCTGATTATCTCAAAGGATGCGCTCCCTGACCCAATAATAATTCCCGCTCGAAAAGTAGTTAGATTGTAATGAGAGCTTTCGAGTAGTAGTTCAACATTTTTACGCGAAGATAAATGTCTTGAGAGTTCGCTTTTATTGGTGATGCCACTTAGATAAATAACATGTTGCACTTTTGTTTTGTTAAGTGCTACATTAAAATTATTTGCAGCTAATTGTTCTAACGTTGCATAATCTTTTGAACTAGACATCGAATGAACTAGGTAATAAGCAGCATCTATATCCTCTGGAATAACTGATAAGGTTTCTTTTTGCAAGAGATCTAACTCTATTATTTCGATTTGATTTAAAAGTGAATCAGGAGGGCTAAACCGTTCTTTATCCCTAACACAGCAAACCACAAAATGTCCTTGTTGTACGAGAACAGGAAGCAATCTTTTACCAATATACCCGGTTGCTCCGGTTAATAAAATTTTCATTTTTTATATCAGTTCTATACGATCTACAATTAGTTTAAAATCTTCAGCAGTTTTATTGCCTATTAAAATACCAAATTGTTCTATATAATCTTCATTAAAATTTGGTTTGTTTAATTTATACCCTCTAAAATAGGGGTAAAACTCTTCTAAAGGAATTTCAATGTCTTGCCATTCTGTAGTAGTTTGTATATAAAATATGTAGGAGTGATAGTCTCTTCTATTATTTTTTATTCGTAGTTGGTATCGTTTACCATCACCTTTAATACGTATTTTGACTTTGGAATATGATGCAATGTCTATTCTTTTAAAGTCATGTCTAATAGAAGAAAATCCTCCGTTATTTTCTAAAGAAACAAATCCATAAAATTCTGCATGACCTTCTGCATTAATTTTTAATTTTCCTTCAGATAGACCTCCCATTACACCATCGTTTACAACAAACCAATTCTTTAATTCATCTTCTTTGTTAAAGTCGTATAAATCAATAGTATTCATGTGTATTAGGGAAATTAAAATTATAGGTAAAAGCATCTCAGTTTATTTTTTTGATTTAGTCGTAAAAAAAACCTGCTCTTAAAAGCAGGCTCTAAATATTAGAATTTTCTATAGGTTCCATCTAAGAATTTATTTGCTTCTTCCTCTGCAAATTTTGCTTTATCTCTATCCCAATGCAATGTTTGATTTGGAAATCTACCGGCAATAACACCTAACAAGATAGTTTCGGTAAGACGAGACGCGTATGAAAAAGGAGCAGTGCAGGTATCTTTACCTAAACATGCATCAACAAATTGATGGTAATGTTTGTAACTCTCTCCAGAATAACTTCTTACAGGTTTTCCTAAATTATATTTAGCAATTTCTTTTGAAATATCAACATACTTTCCATCTACTATCTTCTTTGGCAACTGCATAAAGTGAGGCAATAGCAATCGTCCTTTGGTGCCAATAAACATTGCGCCTTGTTCTGGCAATTCACTGTCCTTTGTTTCTTTAACTTCTAACGAAGATTTATCTGCTAAACTTTCGTTTTTATTTTGAGCTACTTTTTTCAGTTTTTTACTACCCGGTAAAAGTAAATCTTCATGCTCTAAAGGCATTCCTGGTCCATCGTACCAAACCCATTTAAATTTTTCGGCAGTGTACTTGGTACCTGGGAATTCATAGGTTACTACATTGTTTTCTGGGAATCCATAATTGTTAGAGGCTCTACATTCTGTTCTAATGGTTTTTGGAACATCTAACTCCAACGCGTTATAGGGTGTATCAAAAATATGAACTCCCATATCACCCAAAGTACCACAGCCATAATCTAGAAGTTTTCTCCAATTACCAGGATGGTAATAACCTTTTTTATAGGGACGTTCTGCTGCAGTTCCTAACCATAAGTTCCAATCTAAATTATCCGGAACCTTGTCTTCACCTTCAGGTATAGGGCCATCGTAACCCCAATTTTTTGGAGACCAAGCTCTAACGGTATGAACTTTACCAATAATACCATCACGAATTAATAAGGTTGCCAATTTATAATCGTAAAAAGAATGAACTTGAATACCCATTTGAGTTACTAAGTTCTTCTCTTGCGCCAACTTATTCATTGCGCGCGCCTCTGATACATGATGCGTTAATGGTTTTTGACAATATACAGCCTTATCCATTTCCATAGCTAATAAAGATGCTGGAGCATGCGTGTGATCTGGAGTAGAAACAACAACTGCATCAATATCGTCTTTTATTTCTTTAAGCATTACTCTATAATCTTTAAAGATTTTAGCATTTGGAAACATCTTATGAGCAGCTTTCAAATATTTACTATCTACATCACATAGTGCGGCAACATCAACTTGAGGATGTGATGAAATATCTTTCAAATCCTCCATTCCCATATTACCAACACCTATATGTGCTGTTCTTAACTTCTTATCAGATTTTGAAGCCATTGCCAATACTGTTGATGGTAAGATTGCCGTTAAAGCTAAGACGCCTGTAGTTTTTAAAAATTCTCTTTTCTTCATTCGTAGTTAGTTTAAAGTTTTTTAATTTTTACATTTCTAAACCAAATTGGGCTAGAATGGTCTTGAAAACCAATAAAGCCAGATTTAAAGCTGCCGTAAAGATTTGCATCTTTCCATTTGCCCGCATTTTTCTTAGCATTCCATTGTTCAGTCCAGGGAACGAAAGAAACCACAATTTCACCATTTAACCAATGCTCAACTTTTTCTGGAGTAAAGATTATTTTGGTGGTGTTCCATTCTCCAACCGGATTGAGTTTCTTTTTACTCGCATCGGCTGCATGCATTGCATAATCTGATGCCGTTTGCTGTAAAGGGTGCAATTGCGATGGGTTTTCGAAACCTATGCTAGTATTGTACGCTGTTAAATCATGAATATCAGCATAATTCTCATCGTCTATTAGTTGATATTCTGGTGAAATATCAGGAGCATCCATACCGTCAATTTGTTCTTTTAAATGATAGAATATACCGCTGTTACCACCTTTAGGAATTTTCCATTCAACATACAACTCAAAATTGTCAAACTCTTCAGCCCCGTAAATAATGTCAATTCCTCCTTTATAGTTTTGCTCTAAACCCAACTCCGTGTCAAAACTCAACACGTTGTTTTCTATGACCCAACCAGGAGGTAAACTCTCGCCATTATAGGCGCGCCATCCTTCTGCATGTGTATCATCTAATAATTGAATCCATTCTGAAGTTTTGGTTGTTTGATTTGATTCAGGTTGTGTGGTTGTTTTTTTCTCACAACTTATAAGTGCCACAACAAAAAGCACCAATAAACTGAAAGTTCTAAATTGTTTATTCATTTTATAAATAATTAAGGTTGATCTAAGGCTACATTAATAATAACAACTGGTGTGCAAGTTCCTTTTGAAATTTGCTCCATTGTAATGGTAAATATGGCGTCCTTATTTTGTAATTCCGTAAGTTCTATGTCTTCACTTTTATCAAAAAATTCACTACTCTCAATGCGATATACTTCGTCTTCAGAATTTAAGGCTTGGAAAGAAACTATAAAATCTCCTTTTAGATTTCCATCGATAAACGTCGGATTTGCCTTAACAACGTAATCAATGTATTCACAAGCACCACCTACTTTTTTACAAGAAACACCCGCTATCATTACGCATAACAATGCAAGGATTGATAATTTTTTCATAATCTTTTATTTAACTCATAAAAATATTACTTACTTCTGAAAAGACCATGGAAAATAGACAAACAGCATTTTTTAGAGGCTGAATTCATATATTTGAGGAATGAAAAAGGTGAAACTCATCGAATGTCCTCGAGATGCTATGCAAGGCATCAAATCGCATTTTATTCCTACCCAATTAAAGGCTGATTATATTAATATGCTACTAAAAGTAGGATTTGATACAATAGATTTCGGGAGTTTCGTTTCGGCTAAAGCAATTCCTCAAATGAGGGATACTGCGGAAGTGTTGAGCAAATTAAATTTAAACGAAACATCAAGTAAATTATTAGCCATTGTAGCCAATGTTCGCGGAGCTAATGATGCTTTACAGTTTGAAGAGATAGATTATCTAGGGTATCCTTTTTCTATTTCAGAAAATTTTCAAATGCGTAATACTGGAAAAACGATTGACCAGAGTATTGGTATTCTTGATGAATTGCTAAACATTGCCGATTCAAATAAAAAAGAAGTGGTTGCTTATCTATCTATGGGATTCGGAAATCCTTATGGAGATCCTTGGAATGTGGATATTGTAGGGGAGTGGACAGAGCGATTGGCTAATATGGGTGTTAAAATATTATCGTTGTCAGATACTGTTGGTGTGGCAGATGGAGGTACAATTTCATATTTGTTTTCAAACTTGATTCCGCAATATCAAAACATAGAATTTGGAGCGCATTTGCATACAACTCCAACAACTTGGTTTGAAAAAGTAGATGCAGCATACAAAGCAGGCTGTGTACGTTTTGATGGAGCCATTAAAGGCTATGGTGGTTGCCCTATGGCAAAAGACGAATTAACAGGTAATATGCCTACAGAAAAGTTAGTATCTTATTTTACAAAAGAAAAGGCAGACTTTGGAGTAAAACCAATGACTTTTGAAAGTGCTTATAATGTTGCTTTAAGAGTGTTTAGTTAATCGAAAATAAATACAATTCCCTTAAAAATATCCAATTGATATTGCTTTATAACAAATTATGGTGACGCAAATAATTTAGTTTGTAAATTATATAAATCAATGCAAATAATGATATTCCTATACTTAAGAATAATGTAAGATTCTTCTTACGTTGTTTTTTTCCTCTTAATCTAATTTCTGATTTTATCTTTTCTAATTCCGCTGGAGATACTTGAGGTCCTTTTAGTTTGGCATTATTATGATTTGTAGTATAAAATTTCTTTTTCCGATCTTTTCGATTTTTCTTTCTGTTCTCCCAATTATTTTTAATTGTTTGAGAAGTATGAAGCATATGTCCCAATCCAGCCATGTTGATAGTTTTAATTTACCTAAAATAAGGATTTAAGACTAATTTATCAACTTAAAACTCTGTTTTGCAATTTCTAATTCTTCATTTGTTGGAATAACCAACACTTTTACTCTTGATGTGGTGGTACTAATAATTCTAATTTCTTTGGAGCGCTCGCTATTTATCGTTTGATCTAAATCAATACCCAGATACTCCATATCTTCACACACCAAACCTCTAATTGTATTAGAATTTTCACCAATTCCCGCAGTAAATACAATAGCATCAACGCCATTCATAGTGGCAGCATAAGCACCGATGTATTTTTTGATTCTATAGGCATTCATATGCAAAGCCAATTGACAATCTTTATCACCCTCAGAGGCCTTTGATTCAATATCTCTTAAATCACTATGACCGGTTAAACCGAGCATACCACTTTGTTTTTGTAGCGTACTATTTACTTCATTTAAATCATACCCCAAATTGTTGACAAGATGAAATATCATAGAGTGGTCTATATCTCCACTACGAGTGCCCATTATTAATCCATTAATAGGACTAAACCCTAATGAGTGGTCTACAGCTTTACCATTCTGCACAGCAGTAATGCTACACCCATTACCGAGGTGTACAGTAATTATTTTCGAGGCCGTTGCTCCCAAAAAAGCAGCGGTCATTTCTGAAACGTATTTATGACTTGTACCGTGAAAACCATACATTCTTATTTTATGCTCCTTATACCATTTTGTGGGAATCGCATAGCGATGTGACTGTTCTGGAATAGTTTGAAAAAATGCAGTGTCAAATACAGCAATTTGTTTGGCATTTTTAAAGATGCCTTCGGCTACTTCAATTCCTTCATAATTGTGCGGATTATGCAATGGAGCCAGAGAGAATAGGTTTTTAATCTTAGCTTTAACTTCATCTGTTATAACTGTGGTATTTGTAAAACTGCTACCACCGTGCACAACACGATGACCTACGGCATCAATTTCATTAGTAGATCTTATTACTCCAAAATCTTTGTCTAATAACCAAGAAACCACTTTTTCTAATCCTTTTTTGTGATTTGGAATTGGAAGGGTTTCATCCTTTGAAAAAATGGTTGTCTTAAAATGAATTTCGGCATTTTCTTGACCGATACGTTCTACCAAACCAGAGCAGATAACTTCTGCTTGTGGCATTTTAAAAATTTGGTATTTGATAGAAGAACTTCCTGAATTGAGTACTAAAATATTCATTATTCTGATTGCGCTTGAATTGCTGTAATTATTACAGTGTTAAAAATATCGTCTACAGTACAACCTCTACTAAGGTCGTTCACGGGCTTATTAAGGCCTTGTAACATTGGCCCAATGGCAACAGCACCTGTTTCTCTTTGAACTGCCTTATAGGTGTTATTACCTGTATTTAAATCTGGAAATATCAATACCGACGCTTCTCCAGCAACTTCAGAGTCTGGTAATTTACTTTTACCAACATTCTTGTCTACTGCAGCATCGTATTGAATAGGCCCTTCAACTTTTAAATCAGGACGTTTTTGTTTTACTATTTCTGTTGCTTCTCTTACTTTATCCACATCGGCTCCTGTACCAGATGATCCTGATGAGTAGGAGAGCATTGCTACTTTTGGTTCAATTCCGAATGCTTTACTAGAATCTGCTGATGAGATGGCAATTTCTGCTAATTGTTCTGCCGTAGGATTAGGGTTAATCGCACAATCGCCAAAAACAGAAACACGATCATCTAAACACATAAAAAATACAGATGATACCGTATTGGCATTTGGCTTGGTTTTAACAAACTGCAATGCGGGTCTAATCGTATGTTGTGTGGTATGTGCAGCACCAGAAACCATTCCATCTGCATGCCCTTTATATACCATCATAGTTCCAAAATACGATACGTCTTCCATAATATCTCTTGCCATTGCAATACTCACATTTTTATGTTTACGTAATTCATAAAATGTTTGAGCGTAATCTTCAAAATGTTTATAAGTATTCGGTTCAATAATTTGAACTTGTGAGATATCTATTCCCAAAGCGTTGGCTTTGGCTTTAATTGCTTCAACATTACCCAATAATGTTAAATCAACAATATCTGTTGCAATTAATTGAGCAGCTGCATGCAATACGCGTTCATCTGCTCCTTCGGGTAAAACAATATGTTTTCTAGACTTTCTGGCTGTTTCTAAAAGTTTGTACTGAAACATTCTTGGTGTAATTCCTCCAGATTTAGAATCTGCAAATTTTACACGTAAGGCATCAATATCAAAGTACTTCTCAAAAGTCTCTATCAATCCTTGAATTTTTGTGTTATTGTCTGCATAAACATGCGATTGAATAGCCCCAACTTTATTGGCGATTTCAAAAGTCCCTTCTTCGGTTAATAAAATGGGGATTTGCTTATCAACTCCATTAATCAATTGCATTATTGGAGGCTCTGGTTTTAAACCACCAGTCAAAACTATACCAGAAATAGAAGGGTAATTTCTTGAAATATTTGCTTGTAATGCGCCTAGAATAATATCTGCTCGATCACCAGGTGTAATAACGAGACAATTTTCTTCTAAATAAGTAAGGTGATTGCGCAATTGCATTGCGCCAACTTTAAAGCTAGCAACTTCATTGTTTAGTTGATCTTCTCCAATTAACAATTCAGCTTTTAAAGCACTTACAACTTCTTTAATAGATGGATTATTTAAATTGTTTACCATTGGTAAAACAGAAACCAATACATCTTTAGAAATATGTTTGTGCATGCCATTATATACATCTTCAACATTTTTTTGTTGAATTTTATTTGCTACAACACTTAAAACTTCAACATCTTTTTCTACAAAAGAATCATAAGCAATCAATAAGTCACCGAGAAACTCATCCATATTTTTAGAAACACCACTCGATACTAAAATCGCAGGTATTCCTAAATTCTTTGCAATCCAAATATTGGCATCTAATTCTATGGCGGCACCTTCTCCAGAAAAGTCGGTACCCTCTACCAATACAAAATCGTATTGTTCTTCTAACTTTTTGAATTTGTTAATGATAATATCAATGATTTCACCGTCCTTATTTTGATTTCTTTTTTTAATAAAATCACTGCGCACAAGCCCATAGGCATCTTCGTGCTTAAAGTTTAGATTAAAATAAGACAAAACGGTTTTAATATGATTGTCTTCTTTATGTGGATACAAATCATCAATAATAGGTCTAAAATAGCCCACTTTAGGTGTTGTACCCAATAGTAATTGCATTAAGCCAAGAGCTACGATAGACTTGCCGCTATTAGGTTCGCTAGTCGCGATGTATACTGCTTTATTCATTAGCATTAAATTTTTTACAAAGTTAAAGCTTTATTGAGGCAAGAAAAGCTGATAAAAATCATTTAAAAATAAAAGTTTATTTAATCAGTTCATAGCGCATTTTTAAAACGAACAGAAAACCTACTGAAAATGTAGTTTAAATAAATGTTTATTAGACTTGTTGATTGATTAAATAAGCGTATATTTGCACGCTCAAAAAGTAAATTAAATTTAAGAATTATGAATCATTACGAAACTGTTTTCATTTTGAATCCCGTTTTATCTGAAACTCAGATAAAGGAAGCAGTAAAGAAGTTTGAGGACTATCTTGTTTCTAAAGGTGCCGAAATGATCCACAAAGAAGATTGGGGCTTAAAAAAATTAGCTTACACAATCCAACACAAGAAAAGTGGATTTTACCACTTATTTGAATTTAAAGCTGCAGGTGACGTAGTTGCGCCATTTGAGTTAGAATTCAGAAGAGATGATAGCGTTATGCGTTATTTAACTGTAAAATTAGAC
Organism: Urechidicola sp. KH5; assembly: GCF_054661455.1. NCBI lineage: Bacteria > Pseudomonadati > Bacteroidota > Flavobacteriia > Flavobacteriales > Flavobacteriaceae > Urechidicola > Urechidicola sp. KH5. The sequence goes on along the minus strand of NZ_BAAFSW010000003.1, from coordinate 309,772 downwards.
AAACATGCTGTAGCTTGGGCTGAAAAGCGTAAAGCACGTAATAAAGCAGCTAAAAAATAATCTATTATGGCAAGTTTAGAACAATCTGCAAAAGGAGGTAACAAAGGTGATGTTAGATACCTTACTCCATTAGACATTGAGACTAAGAAAGAAGAGAAATACTGTAGATTTAAAAAGAACGGTATCAAGTATATTGATTATAAAGATGCTGACTTTTTAATGTATTTAGTAAACGAGCAAGGTAAAATTTTACCAAGACGTTTGACTGGTACTTCATTGAAATATCAACGTAAAGTATCTGTGGCTATTAAAAGAGCGCGTCACTTAGCGTTAATGCCATATGTTGGAGATTTATTAAAATAATAACGAGGAAGATATGGAACTTATATTAAAACAAGACGTAGAAAACGTAGGATTTAAAGACGATATCGTAACCGTTAAGAATGGATACGGACGTAACTATTTGATTCCTCAAGGTTTTGCTGTATTAGCAACGCCATCTGCTAAGAAAGTATTAGCTGAAAACTTGAAGCAACGTGCTTTTAAAGAAGAGAAAGAAGTAAAAGATGCTACTGCAATTGCAGAAGCTATCAAAGCTTTAGAAATTAAGATTGCTGCAAAAGTTGGTGAAGGAACTAAATTATTTGGTTCTGTTAATAACATTAACGTTGCAGAGGCTTTAGAAAAAGCTGGTCAAGCAATTGATAAGAAATTCATTAAAGTAATCGGTGGTAATGTAAAAAGCTTAGGTGTTTACAATGCAACAATCCGTTTACACCGTTCAGTAGTTGCTGATATTCAATTTGAAGTAATTCCTGAAACAAAGTAATTAATACTGATTTGGGTTTAGAATAAACTCTTTCTATACTCAACAGAAATATAATATCTTTGAACCGTCCACAATGTGGACGGTTTTTTTATGACGAAATATGAAATATAGATTATTGACAAAAGAGCAATTTGAAGAATTGCACGAAGAGTTTGCAACGTTTCTAGCTTCACAACAAATTGATGCCAATGAGTGGCACGAAATCAAAAAAAACAAACCAGAAGTAGCACAACAAGAGTTAGAAGTTTTTAGTGATTTTGTATGGGATAGAGTTTTGGGTAAAGCAGAATATTTAGAGCATACTTCAGAAAAAGCTATGAATTTATTTTATTGTGCTCCTGAACAAATTTTACGGGTAGTTGTGCAGGTAGAAAAAGAGGGGTTTAGTTTCTTTGACAAGACCAGTTATAAGTGGTTCTTAGACAATTCACAAGACAGTACTATCTCATATTTTAAAGGTCAAAAACCATATTTAAAAGAACGAAATCAAGAGATTTTTGAATTGATAGAACAGGGGAGTGTGATTTCAAATGGAGCTTTATACCGAGGATTAATTAAAATTATTTCAAAATAGGATGACTCCTAAAGAGCAAGACTACTTTAACTATATTTCAGAGTTTGTTACAGAAAATAGACGCAATTTATTTGACCAAGTTTTAAACCAACGTACCAAACATTTTACTGTTGTATTAGAGGATTTATACCAAAAGCATAATACAAGTGCTGTTGTTAGAAGTTGCGATGTATTCGGTATTCAAGAGGTTCATATTATTGAAAATCGCTATAAAAGTTATATGTCTAATCAAGTTGGTAAGGGATCTCAAAAGTGGTTAGATTTTATTAAATACAATCAAGAAAGTCATAATACACAAAAGTGTTTAGATGATTTGAGAGCAAAGGGATATCAAATTATTGCTACTACGCCTCATAACGATTCATGTTTTTTGCATGAGTTTGACATTTCTAAAAAGTCGGCATTTGTATTTGGAGTAGAAAAAGAGGGCGTATCAGATATGGTTTTAGATCAGGCCGATGGGTATCTTAAGATTCCTATGGTTGGATTTACGGAAAGTTTGAATGTGTCGGTTGCGGCTGCTATTACTTTACAAGATGTTACCTCAAGACTGCGTCTAACCGATTTATCTTGGCAACTTACAGAAGATGAAAAATTCTTTAAAAAAATAGATTGGATGGAAAAATCTATAAAGAGTATCAAGAAAATACGAGAGCGTTATTTGGAGGATAACTCTTAGTTCAGTTTTTCAATTACTTCAAACGTACTTATGCTATCACACTTTTTAACGGTAAAGCGCAAGGTTTGCTGCTTAACTCTACTTTCAATCACATAGGTTTTGCAAGGTTTTTCTCTTGGCTTACTTTTATCAAAATTCACAGAGCCTTCAAATAAAACAGTAGTCATTGCAGTTGAATCTAATTGAAAGGTTTCTTTTGCTTTTAAAGCATTTTCAGAAAATTGATGGGTACTATTTCTAATATCTTTTAAAACACGTGCATTTGGCATATAATCAAATCGAGTATTCTTTTTTTGCCAAATAAAATAAACAATCATTGATCCGACTAAAAGTCCAAATCCGTAGTAGGCTAAACGCTGTGGTAATTTCATTTATAAAATCAAAAGATTAATATCTCTAAAAGGCAATTGAAACCAATCTGCAACAGATTTATTGGTTAAAATTCCGTGGTAAAAATACATACCTTTTTGTAGACTTTTATCAAATCTTACAGCATTTTCAAAACCACCTTCTTCGGCTAAATTTAGAAGATAAGGCGTAAAAATATTACTAATTGAAACAGAGGCAGTTCTAGAATATTTAGAAGGAATATTAGGCACGCAATAATGAATGACCCCATGTTTTTCATAGGTTGGACTTTTGTGTGACGTAACTTCTGAAGTTTCGAAACAACCACCACGATCAATACTAACATCTACAATAACAGCTCCTTCTTTCATTGTTTCTACCATGCTTTCTGACACCAAAATAGGTGCTCTTGTTTTACCACGCATAGCACCAATGGCAATATCACAACGTCTTAAAGCTTTATGCAAGGTTTTAGGTTGGATGGTAGAGGTATAAATTAATGTTCCTAAATTGTGTTGAAGATTTCGCAATTTAGATAACGAATTATCAAAAACCTTCACTCTTGCACCTAAACCAAGCGCAGATCTCGCAGCAAATTCACCTACAGTACCTGCCCCCAATATAACAACATCCGTAGGAGGTACCCCTCCTATGTTTCCTAATAAAAGTCCATTACCGTTAGCATCAGAACTCATAATTTCACTCGCCAAATGAATAGAAGCAACTCCAGCAATTTCGCTTAATGACTTTACTACAGGATAAGTACCTTGTTCATCGCGAATAAAATCAAAAGCAATAGCAGAAATTCTTTTTTTAGCCAATTCTTCAAAATATCGCTTTGTTTGCGTTTTTAATTGTAATGAAGAAAATAATATACTTTGCGGATGCATCATTTCTACCTCCTCATACGAAGGAGGTGCAATTTTTAAAACGATATTACATGAAAAGGCTTCTTTGGTATCATACGAAACTTTAGCACCTGCTTCTGAATACTCTTTGTCAGAGAAATTAGCACCATCTCCCGCTCCGGACTCTATAACTACACGATGGCCATGCGAGGTTAATGCAGAAACAGCATCTGGTGTTAATGCAACTCGTTTTTCTTGTGCGTATGATTCTTTCGGAATTCCAATAAACAATTCTCCTTTTTGCCTTTTAATTTCAAGCATTTCAGCTTGAGGCATCAATTGTTCTTTGCTAAATGGAGATGCTGATTTTTGACTCATATTTAGTTGATTTGAATGGTGCGTTTATTGTTATCTTCAATTGTGATTTGAAGATTGACAACGTCTAAAGGTAGTAAATTTTCTACTTTCTCACCCCATTCGATAAAACACCATCCATCACTATATAAATAGTCTTCAAAACCCATATCATATGCTTCTTCTTCATTATCAATTCGGTAAAAATCAAAATGATTAATGGTTGTTCCATCCCCTGCGACATATTCGTTAACTAACGAGAATGTAGGCGAATTAGCAACATCAGAAACTCCAAGTTCTTTTGCAATAGCTTTAATAAGTGTGGTTTTACCAGCCCCCATTTTACCATGAAAAACAAGAATCTTTGAAGTACTTTGTTTAATTACTTCTTTTGCAATGTCTGATATTGAATGTAATGCATATGTAAGCTTCATGTGCTCCCTCTGAATTTTGGAATTCAAATGTAATTCAATTAGCAAAGCTAGTCAAGAAGTAATAATTAGATTATTTAGGATCGAAAATTGCACAAGGGATAATCATCTCTTCCAAGGATATTCCCCCGTGTTGATATGTGTTTTTGTAATACTTTACAAAGTGATTATAATTGTTAGGATATGCAAAAAACAAATCTTCTTTAGCAAAAATAAAAGAGCTATTCATGTGTAGTGAGGGTAAGAAAATGTCTTTTGGATTTTTTACAGCATAGACATCCTTTTCAGCATAACTCAAACTTTTACCAGTTTTATATCTCAAGTTGGCACTAATATTCTTGTCTCCAATAACCTGTGATGGTGTCTTGCAGTTAATTGTGCCATGGTCTGTTGAAATAATTAAGCGTTGCCCCATATCTCTGGCTTTTTGAATAATTTCAATTAATGGAGAATTTTTAAACCAACTTACAGTTAAAGATCTATATGCTTTATCGTCATCTGCTAACTCCTTAATAACCGCCATTTCTGTTTTCGAATGCGAAAGCATATCTACAAAATTGTACACAACAACAGTTAGGTCATTGTCTTTTGTAGTTTTATAACTATCGGCCAATTGCTTCCCTGATTTTAAATTGGTTATTTTGTAGTATTCATGTTTTAATCCGAGTCCTAAACGTCTAATTTGTTCTGTCAAAAATTCATTCTCATACAAGTTTTTTGCTTCTTCATCCGTATCATTTCTCCAATATTGAGGATACATTTTGTTCATTTCAGAAGGCATTAAACCCGAGAAAATTGCATTTCTAGAATACTGGGTTGCTGTGGGTAAAATACTATAAAAAGGTAGTTCTTCTTGCTTTTTATAAAAGTCTGTAACCAAAGGTTCAATCAATTTATATTGATCATAACGTAAGTTGTCAATTACAACAAATAAAGTGCCTTGCTCTTTATTTAAGTTAGGAACCACATAATCTTTAAATAAGGTATGAGAAAGTGTTGGTTTATCTTCTCCATCAAACCAATCCTCGTAATTGTTTTTGATGAATTTAAAAAACTGTGTATTTGCTTCTTGCTTTTGACTTTCCAAAATTTCTGCCATGCCAGCATCTTTAATTGTGTCTAGTTGAAGCTCCCAATAAAGTAGCTTCTGATACATATCTACCCATTCTTCAAAACTGTTTACCATAGATAAATCCATCGCAATCTTTCTAAACTCTTGTTGATAATTTAGGGTAGTACGCTCGGAAACCAACCTTGAATGATCTAAGTTCTTTTTAAGACTTAACAGTATTTGATTTGGATTTACAGGTTTAATTAAATAATCAGCAATTTTATTACCAATAGCGTCTTCCATGATGTATTCTTCTTCACTCTTGGTAATCATTATGATTGGAAGATGTTCGTTTTTAGATTTAATTTCAGTAAGCGTTTCTAATCCTGAAAGTCCAGGCATATTTTCGTCTAAGAAAATCGCATCAAAATTTTCTTCATCTATCAAATCAATAGCATCTGCTCCATTGGTACATGTAGTAACTTGATACCCTTTTTTTTCTAAAAATATAATATGAGGCTTTAATAATTCTATTTCATCATCTGCCCATAAAATGTGTATGTTACTCATGCTTATTTGTTATATTTGTTTGTTACTGAAATTGTAGTTCTTACTTAAGATTGACTAAACAGTTTCATCAATCTTTAAAACACTTTATTTTGGCGAAAGAAAAAACCAATAAACTCAAAATACTTAACGACCCAATTTACGGTTTTATTACGATTCCAAACTCATTAATTTTTGATTTAATTGAACATCCTTATTTTCAACGATTAAGAAGAGTGAGTCAAATGGGGTTGTCTTATCTAGTATATCCTGGAGCACATCATACAAGATTTCAGCATGCGATCGGTTGTATGCATTTAATGCAACGCGCAGTAAGAGTTTTACAGTTTAAAAATATTGACATTTCTAAGGCAGAAGAGGATGCTGTGGTTATGGCAATTTTAATGCACGACATTGGTCATGGTGCATTTTCACACGCTTTAGAACATAGTATAGTAACTGGTATTAGTCACGAAGAGATTTCAATTAAATTCATGGAAAAGTTAAATACTCTTTTTGGAGGTAAATTGAGTTTGGCTATTGAAATCTTTAAAGGAAACTACCATCGACCATTCTTAAATCAACTTATTAGCAGTCAGCTTGATATGGATCGTTTAGATTATTTGAAACGCGATGGTTTTTATACGGGTGTTTCAGAAGGGAATATTAATTCTGATAGGTTAATTACCATGCTGAACGTTAAAGATGAACAATTAGTAGTTGAGGAGAAAGGAGTTTATAGTGTTGAAAAATTTATTGTTTCGAGAAGATTAATGTATTGGCAGGTGTATCTTCATAAAACTGGATTAGTGGCAGAGAAATTACTAGTTAAATTACTTAAACGCGCCAAAGAGTTAGTTCAAGAAGGAAAAGAAGTAAAAGCAAGTGCCACCTTAACTTATTTTTTAGAACATCAATTAACAGCCAATAATTTTAACGATGCAACATTAGAAACTTTTTCTAGGTTGGATGATTATGATGTATTAGGAGCCATTAAAGAATGGATTGTAAATGATGATTCTGTGTTGAGCTATTTAGCAGAAAGTTTGGTGAACAGGAAATTGTATCAAATAGAGATTCAAACGGAACCATTTGAAAGTTCTTATTTAACAGCACAACGTAAAAAAGTGCAGGATAAGTTTAATATAAGTGAAGATGTATTAGAGTATTATTTTATTCATGATTCAGTGTCAAATCAAGCTTACAGCGAAATTAAAAATCAAATAAATATTCTATATAAAGATGGGTCTGTAAAAGATGTAGTAGAAGCATCAGATAATTTAAACATACGTACTTTGGCAAAACCGGTTGTAAAACATTTTATCTGCTACCCAAAAACTACATTTTAAAACAGTCAGATTTTTCATACTTTTGCACTAATGAAATTTACCGCCAATCAAATAGCCGAAATTTTAGATGGAGAAGTAGTAGGTAATCCTTTAGAGGAGGTTTCTACACTCGCTAAAATTGAAGAAGGTAAAAAGGGATCGCTTACTTTTTTATCGAATCCAAAATACACCCATTATATATATGAAACTCAAGCATCTATTGTTGTTGTCAATAGAGATTTTAAACCTGAAAAAGAGATAAGTTCAACTTTATTAAAGGTTGAGGATGCATATCAATCTTTTTCAAAATTATTAGAATTTTACAATCAAATAAAACTTTCTAAAACAGGTATTGAGCAACCAAGCTTTGTTAGTGCTACGGCTACAATTGGTGAAAACCCTTACATAGGTGCTTTTTCTTATATAGGAGATAATGTAAAAATGGGTGACAATGTTAAGGTATATCCAAACTCTTACATAGGAGAAAATGTAACTATTGGAGATAACTCTATTATTTTTTCTGGTGTAAAAATATATTCAGATACAGTAATTGGCAAGAATTGTATGATCAATTCTGGTTCTGTAATTGGTGCTGATGGATTTGGTTTTGTACCTAATGATGAGGGTGTTTATAATAAGGTGCCACAGATTGGAAATGTGATTTTAGAAGATAATGTAGATATTGGAGCAGCTACAACTATTGATAGAGCCACTCTTGGTTCAACGATCATTAGAAAAGGTGTGAAACTAGATAATCATATTCAGGTTGCACATAACGTAGAAATAGGAGAGAATACAGTTATTGCTTCACAAACAGGTATAGCAGGGTCTACAAAAATTGGGTCTGGTTGTCAAATTGGAGGTCAAGTTGGAATTGTGGGTCATATAACTATTGGTAAAAATGTGCGGATTCAAGCACAATCTGGTATTGGTAGAAGTTTAAAAGATAGTGAAACTGTTCAGGGTTCACCTGCATTAGGATATGCAGATTATAACAAATCGTATGTATATTTTAAAAACTTACCAAAATTGGCAAAAACTATAAATGAATTAGAAAAAGAAATAAAAGCATTAAAAAATAATAATGAATCATAACCAACAAACCATAAAACAAGAAGTATCGCTTTCAGGCGTTGGTTTACATACTGGTCAAAAAGTTACCATGACCTTTAAACCAGCTCCTATAAATAATGGCTTTGCTTTTGAACGAATTGATTTGGAGGGTAACCCAGTAATTGAAGCAAAAGCTGAATATGTGGTTACAACTCAAAGAGGAACAAACCTAGAGAAAAATGGTGTGCAAATCAATACCTCTGAGCATGTTTTGGCAGCAGCTTACGCTTTAGGAATTGATAACTTAATTATTCAGTTAGATGCACCAGAGCCTCCTATAATGGATGGTAGCTCTAAGTTTTTTATCGAAGCTCTTGAGAAAGGAGGGATAGCTGAACAAGATGTAGAAAGAGAAGAGTACATAGTTAAGGATATTGTTTCTTACAAAGATCCTGAAACCGGAAGCGAAATTATATTGATGCCTGCAGAAGAATACCAAGTAACAACTATGGTAGATTTTGGTACTAAAATTTTAGGCACACAAAATGCTTCATTAGATACTTTAAGTGATTTTAAGGAAGAAATTGCAGCAGCCCGTACATTTAGTTTTTTACATGAAATAGAAATGTTATTGGCTAATAATCTTATTAAAGGAGGAGATTTAAACAATGCAATTGTATATGTGGATAAAGAAATTTCTGAGGAAACAACAGAAAAACTGAAGAAGATATTCAATAAAAAAACGATTTCTGTTAAGCCTAATGGTATTTTGGATAATCTAACTTTACATTGGGCCAATGAGGCAGCACGTCATAAATTATTGGATGTTATCGGCGATTTAGCATTAGTAGGAACAAGAATTAGAGGAAAGATTATTGCCAATAAGCCTGGGCATCTGGTTAATACCTTGTTTGCTAAAAAATTAGCCAAGATTATTAAAACTGAAAAGAGAAATAAAGTACCTCAATATGATTTGAATTCTCCACCATTGATGGACATTCATCAAATCATGAATATTTTACCACATAGGCCACCTTTTTTATTAATCGATAAGATTTTAGAACTTACAGATACTACTGTAGCAGGTATGAAAAATGTTACAATGAATGAGCCATTCTTTGTCGGACATTTCCCTGGAGCACCAGTAATGCCAGGAGTATTGCAAGTAGAAGCAATGGCTCAATGTGGAGGTATTTTAGTTTTAAGTACTGTTCCAGATCCTGAAAATTACTTGACATATTTTATGAAAATTGACAATGTTAAGTTCAAGCAAAAAGTGCTACCTGGAGATACTTTAATCTTTAGTTGTGAGTTAATAACTCCGATTCGCCGTGGAATTTGTCATATGCAAGCTTATGCATATTCAAACAATAAATTGGTAACAGAAGCTCAGTTAATGGCTCAAATCGTAAAAAAATAAACTATGAATCAACCACTTGCATACATCCATCCGGATGCTAAGATTGCACGAAATGTGGTAGTAGAACCATTTACTACTATTCATTCTAATGTAAAAATAGGTTCTGGTACTTGGATCGGATCAAATGTTACGATTATGGAAGGTGCTAGAATTGGAAAAAACTGTCGAATTTTTCCAGGTGCAGTAATATCTGCAATTCCACAAGATTTGAAATTTGAAGGAGAGGATTCTTTGACAGTTATTGGTAACGATGTTACAATTCGTGAGTGTGTTACCATAAATAGAGGTACTAAAGCTTCAGGAAAAACAGAAATTGGAGATAATTGCTTGATAATGGCAACAGCTCACATTGCTCATGATTGTCATATCGGTCATAATGCTATCATTGTTAATGGTGTTGCTTTGGCAGGACATGTAGTAATCGGTAATCATGCAATCATTGGGGGGTTATCGGCCATTCATCAGTTTATCCATGTAGGGCAGCATGCTATGGTTTCTGGTGGATCATTGGTGCGTAAAGACGTTCCTCCATTTACAAAGGCAGCAAAAGAACCGTTATCATATGTAGGGATTAATTCAATAGGACTGCGTAGGAGAGGGTACTCAACAGAAAAAATTAGAGAGATACAGAATATCTATAGAATTTTGTATCAAAAGAATTACAACAATACTCAAGCGCTTGAAAAAATTGAAGCTGAAATGGAAGCTACAAACGAGCGAGATGATATTATTTTATTTATTAGAAATTCACAACGCGGTATTATGAAAGGCTATTTTACTAGCTAAGCGTTTAATCAATAAAAATTTAAAAACAGATATGGCAACAACTTCTGATATTAGAAACGGATTGTGCATTAGATACAATAATGATATTTATAAAATCGTAGAATTTTTGCACGTTAAACCGGGTAAAGGTCCTGCATTTGTTAGAACAAAATTAAAAAGCGTAACTACAGGAAAGGTAATCGATAATACATTCCCTTCTGGTAGAAAACTAGACGATGTGCGTGTGGAGACACACAAGTTTCAGTTCTTATATGCAGAAGGAGATACCTATCATTTTATGAATGTGCAAGATTACAATCAAATATCTTTACAGAAGAGCACACTTGATGCACCAGATTTAATGAAGGAAGGAGAAGTAGTAACGGTGATTATTAATTCTGAAGATAGTATGCCACTTTCTGTTGAAATGCCTATTAGTGTAATTTTAGAAGTTACACATACAGAACCTGGTGTAAAAGGAAATACAGCGACTAATGCCACAAAACCAGCGACTGTTGAAACAGGCGCTCGAATTAATGTACCTTTATTTATTAACGAAGGTGATAAAGTTAAAGTAGGTACTGAAAAAGGAAATTATTTAGAGCGTATTAAAGAATAATGAAGTTTTCTAGAAAATATACTTTAAAAGAAATTGCTGAAATCATTGGCTCTTCATTTGTTGGAGCTGATGATTTTCCTGTTTTAGGGATGAATGAGATACACGTAGTAACTCCTGGTGATATCGTCTTTGTAGACCACCCAAAGTATTATGACAAAGCATTGGAATCTGCAGCTACTATTGTATTAATTAACAAAGAGGTTGAGTGTCCAGAAGGAAAGGCATTGTTAATTTCCGATGATCCATTTAGAGATTTTAATAAGTTAACTCAATATTTTAAGCCTTTTATTGCAGCAACAAGTGCGGTATCGGAAACAGCTAAAATAGGAGATGGTACGGTTATCCAACCTAATGTGATTATTGGTGAGAATGTGGTTATTGGTAACAATTGTATTATTCATTCGAATGTAGTAATTGGTAATGATACTGTTATTGGAAATGATGTAATCGTCCAAGCCAATACTGTTTTAGGTGGTGATGCCTTTTACTATAAAAACAGACCAACCGGTTTTGATAGACTTTTATCGAGCGGTAAAGTTGTATTACAAGATAAGGTTGAAATAGGTGTTGGTTGTGCTATTGATAGAGGTGTTACAGGCGATACTCTAATTATGGAAGATACCAAGATTGACAACTTGGTTCAGATAGGGCATGATACCATTATAGGTAAGAAATGTTTGATTGCCTCTCAAGTTGGTATTGCTGGTTGCGTTGTAATTGGAAATGAAGTAACTATTTGGGGACAAGTTGGAATAGCGAGTGCCATTACTATTGGAGATAAAGCAGTACTTTTGGCTCAGTCTGGTGTAACTAAATCTTTGGATGGTCATAAGAGTTATTTTGGCTATCCTGCCGATGATATTCGCATGAAATACAAAGAACTTGCAAACTTAAAAAAGCTTCCAGAAACAATGAGGGCGCTTAAAGAAAAAGGGCTTTAAAATAAGATTGTAATTAATTAAAAATTTAGTCTGTAAAATGCTTTAAAATTAAAAGTCTATAAAGTACTTTTGTTGCGCTTTGCAAACCCAAAAATAAAATATAACATGAGTGTTTTAGTAAATAAAGATTCAAAGATTGTAGTACAAGGATTTACAGGAAGTGAAGGAACTTTTCACGCTTCGCAAATGATTGAGTACGGAACAAATGTAATTGGTGGTGTTACTCCAGGTAAAGGAGGTCAAACTCACTTAGATCGTCCTGTATTTAATACAGTTGCTCAAGCTGTTCAAGATGCTGGAGCAGATGTGTCAATTATTTTTGTACCACCTGCTTTTGCTGCAGATGCCATTATGGAAGCTGCTGATGCTGGTATTAAAGTAATTATTTGTATTACAGAAGGAATTCCTGTTGCTGATATGGTGAAAGCTAAAAACTACATTGCTGATAAAGATTGTAGATTAGTTGGCCCTAACTGTCCAGGAGTAATTACTCCAGACGAAGCTAAAGTTGGTATTATGCCAGGGTTTATCTTTAAGAAAGGTAATGTAGGTATTGTTTCTAAATCTGGTACATTAACTTACGAAGCAGCAGATCAAGTTGTAAAGCAAGGGTTTGGTATTACTACTGCAATTGGTATTGGTGGAGATCCAATTATTGGAACTACTACAAAAGAAGCTGTTGAGTTATTAATGAACGACGAAGAGACTGAGGCAATCGTTATGATTGGTGAAATTGGTGGTCAATTAGAAGCAGATGCTGCAAAATGGATAAAAGCTACAGGTAATAAAAAGCCAGTTGTTGGATTTATTGCAGGTCAAACAGCACCTAAAGGTAGAACAATGGGGCACGCCGGTGCTATTGTTGGTGGTAGTGATGATACTGCACAAGCAAAAATGAAAATTTTGGCAGAAAACGGAATTCATGTTGTTGAATCTCCTGCAGAAATAGGAAAGAAAGTGGCTGAGGTGTTAAAATAGTCACAATAAGAATCTATAAATTTTGTTAAAAGTCTGTTCTTAAGTATTTTTGAGAATGGGCTTTTTTTATGATAAAAAATTGCAAGAATCCACACAATATTAACTAATTAAAACTCACATGAAAAACACGCGTTTTTTAATGGCCTTAATGGCCATAGCAATGTTTGTAAGCTGTACCCCAGAAAGTACTTCTTATGAAACCACTTCACATACCGATGCCAATGGCTATGTGTATGAAACAGTATCAAACGACCCCACTGGTTTACGTTTGTATACATTAGAAAATGGATTAAAGGTGTACTTAAGTCAAAATAATGATGCACCAACCATTCAAACCTATATTCCCGTTAGAGCAGGTTCTAATTATGATCCAGCAGAAAGTACTGGTTTAGCTCATTACCTTGAGCACATGGTTTTTAAAGGAACTGATCAATTTGGAACAGCAGATTGGGAGAAGGAAGAAGCACTAATTGCAGAAATTTCCGACTTGTATGAGCAACACAGAGCGGAGTCTGATCCTGCGAAAAAGGATGAATTATATCGTAAGATTGACGAAGTATCTCAAGAAGCATCAGAGTACGCAATTGCTAATGAGTATGATAAAATGGTAGGATCTATTGGTGCAACAGGTACAAACGCTCATACATGGTTTGAAGAAACTGTGTATAAAAATAAAATTCCAGCCAATGAACTAGACAAATGGTTGGATTTAGAAAGTGAGCGTTTTGGAAAATTGGTATTGCGCTTATTCCATACTGAGTTAGAGGCAGTTTACGAAGAGTTTAATAGAGGGCAAGATTCAGATTTTAGAAAGAGTTATGCTGCTACTTTAGATGCTTTATTCCCTAACCATCCTTATGGTCAGCAAACAACTATTGGTACTTCTGAGCATTTAAAGAACCCTTCAATGGTTGAGATCAATAATTATTTTGACAAGTATTACGTGCCTAATAATATGGCAGTTGTTTTAGTTGGTGATTTAGACTTTGATGCAACAATTAAAAAAGTAGATGCTACTTTTGGTGAATTAGCTTACAAAGAGGTTGAACACCCGCAATTACCGGTTGAAGAGCCATTACAAGGTATTACAACTAAAGAGGTTTTTGGCCCAAATAGTGAAAGTGTTGTAGTAGCGTATAGAACGGATGGTATTGGATCTGAAGATGAGAAGTATATTACGCTAATAGATATGATTTTAGCGAATGGAAACGCTGGTTTAATGGATTTAAATTTGAATCAGAAAAAAGCAGTGCAAAGCGCTACATCATCTCCACAATTCTTAAATGATTATGGTTTTTTAAGATTTACTGGTACACCTAAAGCAGATCAAACTTTAGATGAAGTTAAAGACTTAATGCTTGCACAGGTAGATAAAATTAAAGCTGGTGAATTTGAAGATTGGTTAATAGATGCAGTTGTTACTGATTTAAAGTTGAATGATACCCGTAGTTATGAAAATTCTTCTGCCTTAGCAAGCATGTATTATAATTCATTTATTCATCATCAAGATTGGAGTGATGCAATCAAGTTTTTAGATGATTTGAAAGCAGTCTCTAAAGAGGAATTAGTTGCCTATGCCAATGAATTCTTTTCTGACGATTATGTAGTAGTATATAAAAGAAAAGGAGAAGATAAGAATATTGTAAAAGTTAAGAATCCTGGAATTACTCCTATTGCATTGAATAGAGAGGCGCAATCAGACTATTTAAAAGATTTTATGTCTAAAGAGTCTGAAGGATTAAAGCCATTATTTGTTGATTACAAAAGTGAGATTAACAAGGATCAATTAGAGGGTGGTGTTGAGTTAGCGTATATTAAGAACAAGAATAATGACTTATTTGACTTGAATGTAATTTTTGATATGGGTAAAGACAATGATAAGAAAATGTCTTTGGCCTTTGGTTACTTAGAGTTTTTAGGTACAGATCAGTATTCTGCAGAAGATTTAAAGAAAGAATTCTATAAGTTAGGAGTTAATTATTCTATTAATGCAGGTAATGACAAATCGTACGTTACAATTTCAGGTTTACAAGAAAACATTGATAAAGGTTTAGAGTTATTAGAGCACCTAATGGCGAATGTTAAGCCAGATCAAGAGGCATATGATAAGTATGTTGCAAGTATTTTAAAGTCTAGAGAAGATGGCAAAACGAGAAAAGGAAACATCTTACAAGGAGGTTTAAATAGTTTTGCACAGTATGGTGAAAATTCAAGATTAAGAGACATTTATTCTGTTTCTGAATTAAAAGGAATGGATATAAATGAGTTAACAGCAATCGTAAAAGATTTAGGTAATTATAAGCACAGAATTTTCTACTACGGTAAAGATGTTGCACAAGCTAAAACAGCTTTGGCAAACCATCATACCATTGCTGCTGAATTAAAAGATTACCCACCTGCTAAAGAATATAAGCAGTTAGAAACAGGTGATAACGTGTATTTTGCTGATTTTGATATGGTACAAGCTGAAATGTTCTTTATATCTAAAGGAGAGCAGTTTGACAAAGATAAAATGGCTGTAGCTAATGTTTTTAATTCATATTTCGGTCAAGGATTATCATCAATAGTTTTCCAAGAGATTAGAGAGTCAAAATCTTTGGCTTATAGTGCTTCTTCAGGGTATATTAATGCCTCTAAGTCAGATAAAGACGATTTAATATATGCATATATTGGTACACAAGCGAATAAATTGCCAGAAGCAGTTGATGCCATGTTAGCATTAATGAACAATATGCCAGAAGCACAAAAGCAATTTGAATCTGCAAAAGAGGCTGCTTTAAAGAAAATAGCAGCTCAGCGTATTACAAAATCAAATATCTTCTGGACGTACGAAGGATTAAAAGAAAGAGGTTTGGATTATGATGTTAGAGAAGAAATGTACAACACCATTCAAAACATGACAATGAAGGATATGAGCAACTTCTTTAATGACAATATTAAAGGTCAAAAATACTCGGTATCTGTTATCGGTAATAAGAAGGATTTAGACATGAAGGCACTTGAAAAATTAGGAACGGTTCATGAAATGGATATTGATTATCTCTTTAACTATAAAGAAGAAGAAGTAAAACAATAAAAATTAAACCCGCTTTTAAGCGGGTTTTTTATTTTCTATTTGAGTTTTTCAATTTACTTTTTAACATCTTTAGGGTCTATCATAAAGTATTTTTCAACTTTTTAATATGGAATCTGGAAGTATATTTCCTATACCATTTTCAATAGTATGTGCAATAGCTTAGGCTACGTTCTCTGTGCTGTCTTTTTCAAACTATATTTTGGCCGTCATATCCGTATCGGTGGTAATAGGAAATACCTGTAACCGTCGTATTCGTTTCTTTTATTTCAGTGCGTAAGACTTTCTATTTAGATATTAAAAATCTTAGGCTTCAATCTAAAGGATATCATCTTTCAAAAAGGCGATAAATTCATCATTCACTCCAGCAGTATTATAGGCATACATTACTTTAAAAACATCAAGACTATTCGAATCTTTTTTGTGAATTTTTATAGCTAATTATTGCACTTAGGAAGATCAGTATAATGCATATTCCTCTTATGTTTTAGTAATTTGACAGATGAAACATTTAATCAAATTACTAAATTTAATCCATCTATAAATCAGCTACTTATTTGTTTCTAAATACAAACTTATCATCAAATGCATCCAATAAAATTGAGTCTTCAGCTATAATATTACCTGCTAACAATTCTTTAGATAATTGGTTTAAAATTTCTTTTTGAATTACTCTTTTTATAGGTCTTGCTCCAAACTGAGGATCGAATCCTTTAATTCCAAGAGTTTCAATAGCTTCATCTGTTGCGTCAAAAACTATGTCTTTTTCTGCCAACATCTTGCTTAAACCTTTTAGTTGTAATTTAACAATACTTTGAACTTCTTTTAGATTCAATGGTGTAAACATGATGATTTCATCAATTCGATTTAAGAATTCTGGACGGACGGTTTTTTTCAACAATTCCACAACTTCAAACTTCGTACGATCTGTTATATCATCTCGCTCAGACATATTAATATTTTCAAAACGCTCTTGTATAATATGAGCCCCCATATTAGAGGTCATAATTATTATAGTGTTTTTAAAATCTGCTACTCGTCCTTTATTATCAGTTAATCTGCCTTCATCTAACACTTGTAAAAGAATATTGAAGGTATCTGGATGTGCTTTCTCTATTTCATCTAATAATACAATAGAGTAGGGCTTACGTCTTACAGCTTCTGTTAATTGGCCTCCTTCGTCATAACCTACATAACCCGGAGGTGCACCTACTAAACGACTCACAGAATGACGCTCTTGATATTCACTCATATCAATTCTTGTCATTGCATTTTCATCGTCAAATAAATAGGTGGCTAAAGCTTTTGCCAATTCTGTTTTACCAACGCCTGTTGTACCTAAAAACAAGAATGATCCAATGGGTTTTTTGCTGTCTTGTAATCCTGCTCTAGATCGTCTTACGGCATCTGCAACTGCTTGAATTGCCTCTTCTTGACCAATTACCTTTTTATGTAATTCTGTTTCAAGTTTCAATAATTTTTCGCGTTCACCTTCTAACATTTTTTGAACTGGAATTCCAGTCCATTTAGCAATTACTTCAGCAATGTCTTCACTCGTTACTTCTTCTTTAATTAATGCAGTATCTTGAATGGTTTCCATTTCCTTTTGCAATGTTGAAAGTTGCTCTTCTTCAACTTTTATTTTACCGTATCGTAATTCTGCAACCAATCCATAGTTACCATCTCTTTCTGCTTGTTCCGCTTGAAGTTTTAACTCATCTATTGCTTTTTTTGAAGCTTGTATTTTATCTACTATCTCTTTTTCACTTGTCCATTTTGCATTGATGGCATTACGTTCTTCCTTAAAATTGGCTACATCAGCTTTTAAAGATTTCAATTTGGTTTCATCTTTTTCTCGCTTAATAGCTTCTATTTCAATTTCTAATTGCATTATTTTTCGATCAAGTATATCCAATTCCTCTGGTTTAGAATTGATTTCCATACGCAATTTAGAAGCGGCTTCATCCATTAAGTCTATTGCCTTATCTGGTAAAAACCTGTTTGTAATGTAACGCTGCGATAATTCTACAGCAGCGAGAATTGCTTCATCTTTAATACGAACTTTGTGATGTGTTTCATACTTTTCTTTAATTCCTCTTAGTATTGAAATTGCACTTTCTGTATCGGGTTCGTCAACAATCACCTTTTGAAATCTCCTTTCAAGAGCTTTATCATTTTCAAAATATTTTTGATATTCATCAAGGGTGGTTGCACCAATGGCTCTAAGCTCACCTCTTGCCAAGGCGGGTTTTAAAATATTAGCTGCATCCATAGCACCTTGACCACCACCGGCACCAACTAAAGTGTGGATTTCATCTATAAATAAAACGATATTACCATCTGATGAAATAACCTCTTTTATTACGGCTTTTAGGCGCTCTTCAAATTCTCCTTTAAACTTAGCACCCGCAATTAACGCACCCATATCTAATGAGTACACTATTTTAGATTTTAGGTTCTCAGGTACATCTCCTCTTATTATTCTATGTGCTAGTCCCTCAGCAATCGCCGTTTTACCGGTACCAGGTTCTCCAACTAGAATAGGGTTGTTTTTTGTTCTTCTAGATAAGATTTGAAGAATTCGTCGAATTTCTTCATCTCGTCCAATAACCGGATCCAATTTTCCATCGTTTGCTAATTGATTGAGATTTTTAGCAAACTTGTTAAGGCTATTGTATGTGTCTTCTGCACTTTGCGAAGTTACATTATCACCCTTGCGTAATTCTGAAATGGCTTTTTTTAAATCTTTTTGATTCAGGCCATTGTCTTTCATTAATTGTGATACGTTGTCTTTGCTATTTAGAATTGCCAAAATCAAATGTTCAATGGAAACATATTCATCTTTCATTTTTTTGGCAATGTTTTGTGCAGCTACTAAAGTATTACTAGTATCTCTAGAAAGCATGATGTTCGCACCCTCTACTTTAGAGAATCCTTTAATAATACTATCTAAAGTTGCTTTAAACACATCTAGGTTTATACCAAATTTATTTAATAGAAAGGGTAATACATTTTCATCTACCTCAAAAATACCTTTAAGTAAATGAGCATTCTCTATTTGCGGATGTGATTCAACTTGCGCCAATTGTTGAGCTTGCTGAATGGCTTCTTGTGATTTTATTGTAAATGTATTAAAATTCATAGGTCATGTTTTTTATTCAATTGCTATTTGTCAAATCTTATTCCATTCGTTTAAAATTATTTTACTGTGTCAATTTGTCCTTGTTTTATATGTGATTTAAGACATTTTGACTGTTTTGAAAGTAAACTGTATTTTTACGACTTATTTTTGAAATTACCACAAGATGAGTTTATTTAAAAAAGTATTTAAAGAGCAATCGGATAATGAAAAATCAAATGATTTTTGGGTTGAATTGTTAGATATTGCGACTTTAAAAGAGATTGAGCAAAGTGAATTACCCGTTTTAATATTTAAACACTCAACACGTTGTGGTATTAGCTCAATGGTTTGGAGGAGATTTAAGCAAGATTATTCTTTTTCTCAAAGTGAAGTAACATTTTATTATTTAGACTTGTTAAGACATAGAACAATATCAAATGAAATTACTGCCAGATATAATGTGGTTCATGAATCTCCCCAATTAATAGTACTCAATAGGGGAGAAGTAATTGCCCATGCTTCACATAGTGCAATAAATGATTTAGAATTAGCATCTCTTATTGCGAAATAACTTCTTTTCTCTCTAAATCAATTAATATTTCTTTAGCTATAATAGTTCCATTATCGGATATTCCATTAATGATACACTTAAATTTGGTTAATCCATTTGGTGCGAACATAATTTGTTTCGATTCTCCATTAGTTAAATCAATGTTTGGCAACCAATCTATAGTGCTATAATATTTCTTTGCGGTGGTTGATTTGAAATCGTGAATATTCTCGAAGATTCTATCGTTGTTAGCGTATCCAACAGGAATATTGAAGGTAGAAACAAAGTTTGACTTATTATTACTATTGGGGATACCATTACCTAACTTAGTATAAAAATAAACTGCACCTCCACTGCCGCGCATTCCTTCTCCTAAGCCAGAAGGATTTACTGATATTGCAACAAATTCATCTGTTTGCATTCCTTGAAGAATGGAGGTGTCTTGGTACATAATATCGTCTATATAAATTACTGGAGATGGGTTCTCTTCTCCTAAAAAGCTAGATCCAGAATTCCTGCTAAAAGTAATTTCAATAATTCCTTCTGTATTCATACGTGCAAATACTCCAGGAATTCTATTTATAACCATATCTAACGGTAGAAATTCTTCGTTTTCTTTCAATTCATAAACACGGTTTAGAATTTCGTTTTCTAAACCTTTTAATAGTTCTTCTTTGGCAGATAGTTTTTTAGAAGAAACAGTTGCTAATTCAACCTCGTCTAAATAAGTTATGTCTTGTATATAAAACAATTCTTCTTCAGTAGAAATAGAAGTTGATTCAGTATAAAAATTATTTTCTATAAAAGATGTAATCAAAGTATCTTTATTAAATTTAGTATAGTTCTCGTTCAATTCAAACTTCGTCTTTTCAGGAGCACCCTCAGGATTGCTTAAACTTAATATTATTTCATTGGGATAACTGATATAATTATTCTTAAAATTAAATGTAGTACTCTGTAATTCCTGACTGCCTAGCACATTATCTCCTTTAATCAGCATCATTACCGTATAATTTTCGAATTTGAATTTTTTTAAAGCAATTTTTCCAGAAATATCTATACCTGCTTTATGCTTGCGGTGTTCATAATTCCCTAAGTTATTTCTAAATGTATTTAGCTGCCAATCGTAATCTTGTGAATTGTAATTTTTCGATTCACCAGGATAAACACCGAAAGTATTTAATAGATATTGTTTTCTAAAGGTTGAGGAATTTAATAAAAGTTTAGACTCTTCTGGTATAATAGAAACACTAATGTTTGCATGAGAATCAACAGGTAAATTTAAATTAAAAGCAGCACTATCTCTTTTTCTTCTTATGTCATTAATTTCAAGGTTAAAGTTAGTATCGAGTATATTTCGTTTAAAATATTTTCTTGCCACTAATTCATTATTAGGGTTAAATATGGAAATTGTATATATACCACGATTTACCTTTTCTTCTCCATACAATAGCTTCGCTCTAGTATTTTTCATTTTAAAAGCGGTAATTTCTAAAACTTCATTGCCACGCTCTAGCACTGCATAGTATAAATTACTACTTAATTTAAGGTTTGGACTTGCAAATAATTCAAATTCAATAACTCCATCTACACTATTTTTACTAAGAATGGTAAAACCAAAAGATTTCTCATACCTATTGAACAAGGGAAATTTGTATTCAGTAGCGTTATGTTCAATAGAAATGGAATAGGTTTTACCTTCATTCAATAAAATTCTACTGCTGGCAAGACCATTTAGATCTGTTTCAAACTTAGAAATTTTCACATTTGATTCATCTTCAATAATATAGCCTGTTATGATTTTTCCTTTTTGATTCGTTTTAATTGTAAGTTGATTATAAGCATTGATAACAAATTTTCCATCGTTCGGATAAACATTAATATCGAAATGAGAATTACGTTGTATTTTTTTTGGAGTTTGAATAAGTGGATTTTGATTATCAATAATTTGAATTTCTTTTACAAAGTGTTGGTTTATTTCGTTCTGGTTTTTATAAGTGTTCACTTTTAAATAGTATGTACCTTGTTTAATATTATCCGAAGGTTCTATAGAACCATGCACAATACCGTTTTCACTTAGGAACAATGAAGTCTCAAGTAATTTGCCTTGAGAATCAAATAAACTTACATATACATTGGCTTGAGATGTGATTAAAGAGTTGTTGTCGGTATTGATTAAATACAATTTAAACCAAATTAATTCGTCTAAAAAAAATACATCTTTATTAGTATGAATTAAATACTGTTCTACATCATGTTGAAAAGAGTTCTTATTTTTTAGATAAAAGTTCTTTAATGCATTTTCATTATCGGTTTGTGAATAAACAGAAATAAAACTAATAAAAATGAGTAAATGAGAAGTTATAGTTTTAATTGATACCTTGAAGAACATACTGAATGAATAAGTTGGTTTGTTATTTATTCAAAAATAATACCTAATAAATTAATAAAATAATCTTTGATTCATTTTATAATCCTCAACTGCGAATATTAGTTAATATTATATTTGTAAATATTTAAAATTAGGGCCACATTGAGTATTGATTTGCTTACTTTTGAACTTTAAATTTTAATCCTTAATTACTTTTTTTAAAATGGAAAGAGATCAATTGATTTTTGACTTAATTCAAGACGAAAAAAACAGACAACTTAACGGAATTGAATTGATTGCTTCTGAGAACTTTGCGAGTGAACAAGTTATGGAAGCCATGGGTTCTGTATTGACCAATAAATACGCCGAAGGCTACCCTGGAAAAAGGTATTACGGGGGCTGTGAAGTGGTAGATGTAGTAGAGCAAATTGCAATTGATAGAGCTAAAGAATTATTTGGTGCGGCTTACGTAAATGTACAGCCACATTCAGGGAGTCAAGCCAATGCAGCCGTATACCACGCCATTTTAAAACCAGGAGATAAAATTTTAGGTTTTGATTTATCGCATGGTGGTCACTTAACACATGGATCGCCGGTGAACTTTTCTGGTAAATTATTTAAAACATCGTTTTACGGAGTAGAAGAGGAGACAGGAGTTTTGAATTATGATAAAATTCAAGAAACTGCTGAAAAGGAGAAGCCACAGTTAATTATTGCAGGTGCGTCTTCTTATTCTAGAGATATTGATTTCAAGCGTTTTAGAGATATAGCAGATAGTGTAGGAGCTTTATTAATGGCTGATATTTCACATCCCGCAGGTTTAATTGCTAAAGGTATTTTAAACGACCCAATGCCTCACTGTCATATTGTTACAACTACAACACACAAAACATTAAGAGGTCCAAGGGGAGGAATGATTATGATGGGTCAAGATTTTCCAAACCCTTGGGGTGAGACACTAAAAAGTGGAAAACCTAAAATGATGAGTTCTGTATTAAATTCCGCTGTTTTCCCAGGAATGCAAGGTGGACCATTAGAGCATGTTATTGCTGCTAAAGCCATTGCTTTTGGAGAGGCTTTAACAGATGAATTTTTACATTATCAAGTGCAATTGAAGAAAAATGCTGCAGCCATGGCAGAGGCATTTGTTAATCGTGGGTATCATTTAATTTCTGGAGGTACAGACAATCATATGATGTTGATTGATTTAAGAAACAAAGATATTTCTGGTAAAGATGCTGAACAGGCCTTAGTTAAAGCAGATATTACTGTAAATAAAAACATGGTGCCATTTGACGATAAATCACCATTTGTTACAAGTGGTATTAGAGTAGGATCTGCCGCTGTAACTTCTAGAGGTATGGTGGAATCTGAAATGGAATCTATTGTTGCCCTTGTGGATGAAGTAATCATGAATCATGATAACGAAGAAGTATTAGAAGCTGTAGCAGAAAAAGTGGAAGCTTTGATGGGTCATAGACCATTGTTTAAGATGTAATTACATTTTTAATAGTTAACAAAAAAACCACCAAATTGGTGGTTTTTTTTCTCTATATGCTATAGTTGCTCACAATTGCTACTTATTTTTGTCAAATAGCACATAAGAAGATTGTTCCTCGTGATGTCTACTTTTTATAAATAAAAATTTGGACATTTATTTTTTTCAATGTTTTTAATTTAATCAGCCAAACTGGTGCTATCTGAGCCATAGCTATTTTTAGAGTAGATTCAGAATTCATTTTGAATAATTTATTGAAATAATGAGACTAAATTTACTATTTTTAGTGATAATTAATATACTCTAATGACATACAAATTTAAATTATTCGGTTGTCTATTTTTTATGGTTTTCAATGCATTGCAGGCACAAGTAATGTTGAAATACAATCTTAAAAAAGGAGATTCTTTTGTAATGGAGCAAAAAACGCTTCAGACCTTAAGTCAGTCTTATTTGGGAATCACCGAAGAAATAGAAACGGAGATTACTGGTACTGTGTTATTTAAAGTTGTTGATCATTCCACAGATACTTTTAAACTAGATATTAGTTTTACTTCTGCGCATATGAAAATGTCTTCATCTAGTTCAGGGGTTATTTCTGAGAGTAGTTCAAAGTCTAAAGATGATACGTTTGAAAATAAAATATTTAGAGGACTTATTGGGCGCGTTTTTACATTGACATTAGATAATAGAGGAAAGGTTTTAAAAATGGAAAATGGAGAGTCTTTGATTAATGGAATGCTCTATGCATTAGAATTAACAGATGAAGTACAAATTAAATCTTTTAGAAATCTAATGCTTAAAGACTGGGGAGAATCTGCGCTAGCAGATACTTTTGAGCAACTATTTTTTAATTATCCTAATGGAATGATAAAAGAAGGTGATTCATGGAAAAATGAATTTATTTCTAAAAGTGAATGGAATGCACAGAATCATTGGAGGTTAGATAGTGTTTCTGATGATTCGAACACTATTTTATGCACGGCAGATATTTTTTTAGAGACAAAAAATGACTCAGTTGAAATGAAGGTTTCAGGTACTCAGGAAACTGAGTTAATTGCAGATTCAGAAACAGGTTTACCCTTGATCATGAAAATAATTTCTACTGCTGAAGGAACTAATAAAGCTCCATCATTGCCAGAATTTCCAATTACAATTGTTACGAAAACAATCTATAAGAAGCTGTAGGTGATACTTTTACATGTCATTTGCCCTATCTAAAAGGTTTTGATTCATGTTTTTAGTGGTTTTAGCTCCCAATTCTTTAATGCGCTCTACTTTCTTGATTAAGTTACCTCTTCCTGTCAATTTTTTCATAGAAGTATCATAACTACCTTGAACAGTTTTTAATTGGTTACCAACTTTTATTAAATCATCTGTTAGATTTACAAACTGATCGTACAATTTACCAGCTTGTTCTGCAATTTCAAGTACGTTTCTCTTTTGATTTTCTTGGCGCCACATAGAAGATACGGTGCTCAAGGTTGCTAAAAGGGTAGAAGAGGATACTAAGACCACATTCTTGTCAAGAGCTTCTAAATACAATTTATTAACTTTGCCCAAAGCGAGCATTAATGCAGGTTCAACAGGTACAAACATAAGCACATAGTCAGGAGAATTTATTCCGTAAAGTGCCTCGTATTTCTTGTCACTTAGTTCTTTTATATGCTTTCTAATACTTTCAATATGTTTTTTGATGTGATCTTCTTTTAATGCTTCATTTTCTTCTCCGTAAAATGCTTCATAACTTGTTAAAGACACTTTTGAATCAATTATTAAATGTCTGTTATCAGGTAGATTTATGACAAAGTCAGGTTTCTTCAATCGATTATCTTCATCTCTATACCCGCCTTGAGTTGTATAATGTATCTCTTTAACCAAATTGGCTTTTTCTAATAAAATTTCCAATTGAGTTTCACCCCAATTTCCTTGTGCTTTGCTATCTCCTTTTAATGCTTTTGTAAGGTTTAAAGCTTCTTTGCTCATTTGCAAATTCAATTCTTTTAAACCTACTATTTGTTGCCTAAGCGCTGCGTGATAGTCTATACTTTCCTTATGAGTTTTTTCAACTCTATTCTCAAAAGTTTTAATTTTTTCTTGAAGTGGCTCCAGAATGGTCTTTATATTCTTTTGATTTTGTTCTGTGAACTTATTTGATTTCTCATCGAGAATTTTGTTAGCCAAATTTTCGAATTCTTTTGTAAACTTTTCTTGAAGTTGTTCTACTTCTTTTTTGTTTTCAGCTATTTTATTTTGTAAGTTCTCAATTTCAGATGATTTACGAGTAACATCTTTATTCAGTTCAATCTTTTCATCTGTAAGTAATTGTTTGTCTTCATCTAAACGAGCAATCATTCTTTGCTTTTCATCCAATGAAGTTTCTAAACCCTGCACAGTAGCTTCTAAAGATGAAGAAGTATTATTAGACTTTAAGTTTGTAATAACTTTACCAATAATAAAGCCGATACCCAAAAAGAGAACGGCAATAACAACAGCAATTAAATATGAATTCATTCAAGTAATAATTAGCATATAAAGCTAAGAATTTTATCTTTGCTTCAATAAGAATTCCCATATTTTATGAAGCACATTTGTGGTTTTATTTTATTCAAATTAATGGGTTGGAAAATAGAAGGTTCGTTTCCAACTGATTTAAAGAAATACGTCATTATTGTTGCGCCTCATACGCATTGGATGGATTTTATTATGGGTGTTTTAATTAAATACAGTACTAGTTTACCTGCAAACTATATCGGTAAAGCTTCACTGTTTAAACCGCCTTTTGGTTTTATATTTAGAGCCTTTGGTGGTACACCAGTTGATCGTTCTAAAAACAATAATTTGGTAGATGCTGTTGTAGATATTTTTAATTCTAAAGATCAATTTATTTTTGCATTGGCTCCTGAGGGTACAAGAAAAAAAGTAAATCTATGGAAAACAGGGTTTTACTATATAGCAAAAGGTGCTAAAGTACCAATCGTTAGAGGAGTTATGGATTTCGGAAATAAAACATTTACCATTTATCCACCATTTTATACCACAGCAGATAAAGAAGCTGATTTTAAAGAAATGCAATCGGTTTACGAAGGAGCCTTAGGAAAAGTACCAAAATACAGTTAATAAGAATTTTGGCATGATAAATGTTTTATCAAGAAAAATATCATCAATGAAATATCCCAAACTACTTTTAATTTTATTAATTTTTGTTTCAGCTTGTAGCACCTCAAAAACAACTCAAAAGGCTATAAACTCTGGAGATTATAATAGAGCCATTAATTTGGCAGTTACTAAACTACGTAACAACAAAACAAAAAAATCAAATCAGCAATACATTTACATGTTGGAGGATGCTTTTGTAAGAGCTGTTCAGCAAGATAAAGAGCGAATTGCATATTTAGAAACAGACGGTAACGCTGCGAATCTTGAGACTATTTACAACATTTACAAAAGTTTAGATAATAGACAGCGAATGGTAAAACCTTTGTTGCCTCTTTACAAGGTTGAGGAAGGAACTAATGCACAATTTGAATTTGAGAATTATGCGAAAGCTACTAGCAAAGCAAAAGAAGATTGGTCTTCACATTTGTACGAAATGATTATTGGAGCTCTGGAGACCAATGATAAGGTGAGGCTGAGAATAGTTTATGAAGACTTACAATATTTAAATGAATTGAATCCTAATTACAGAGATGTTCCTGCCTTGTTGGATGATGTGTATGAACGCGCTATAGATTATGTAATGGTTTCATTAACGAATAACACAGATAAGATTATACCAAGAAATTTGGAGTCTGATCTTTTGGATTTTGAAACCTACGATTTGAATAGCTATTGGACTGTATATCACAATACTCCAATTGAAAATATAGACTATGACTTTAACTTAAATATTGAATTTAGGAATATAGATATTTCTCCGGAGCAAATTAGAGAACGTCAAATTCATGAAGAGAAAATGATTGTTGATGGAAAGAAGTTTGTGTATGATTCTAATGGCAATAAGGTGTTAGATAGTTTAGGAAAAGCTGTTCAGGTTGATCGAGAAATATTAGTTAAATGTGATGTTTTAGAAATTAGACAATTTAAATCTGCAGGAGTAACTGCAGCGGTTAAATTTATTGATAATTCTAGTAAGCAATTATTACGAACATTCCCGATTTCAAGTAGCTTTTTATTTGAATATTATTACGCTACACATCAAGGTGATAGGCGTGCACTAAACGATCGATATAGAGATTTAATTGGATTGCGTCCGGTACCTTTTCCGAGCAATGAACAAATGATTTTTGATGCAGGTCAAGACCTTAAATGGCGTATAAAAGATGTAATTGTTAGTAATAGCCTGCGCTAAATTATAACTGCTTTTCGTATAAGTTGTTGAAAGATAGAGGCATTTGAACTTCACCAACTTTCATGAAACCAAGCTGTTCGTAGTATTTGCAGAGTCTTTTGTTATTTGCAACGCAATCTAAACGTAATAGGTGAATGTCTTGTTGAATTAATTCATGCTCTATATGTTGCATTACCTGCGACCCTATACCTTTTCCTGAAAATACTGGTTTTACAACCAAAGAATGAATATAACCCGCTTTTTTTTCTTGATGCCCCCAGTATAAAATATCTTCATATAAAAGGCGGTACATGCCAAAAAGTTCTTCTGATTGGTAAAAGAAGAAAAACTCTTTATTGGCTATACCTTCTTGAATCCAATCAATTTTTTCTTGTGGTGGATTTAGCCAATAATCCCATTGCTGAATATTATTATCCTTTAAGCGTTGTGCACTTTTTTTAAGTAATTCTAATACTTCCTTAAATTGATCTGGCTTAACAAGTTGATAGTTCATAAAAAAGAAAAGACCCACATTAAATGGGTCTTGTATTGCTTAATTATCCTTTATAAAATGGCAATTTTACTACCGTTGCTGGAATTTGTTTTTTACGCACCTGAATAAAGATTTTTGAATCTCTTTTGGTATGTGGTTTAGCAACATATCCTAATCCTATTCCTTTCTTTAATGAAGGACTCATAGTTCCGGACGTTACGATTCCAATTTCATTGCCATCTGCATCAACTATAGGATATCCTTGTCTAGGTATACCACGTTCTTCAATTTCAAATGCCACTAATCTTCTGGTTACGCCTTCTTCTTTTTGTTTTAAAAGAGAATCCGAGTTTACAAAATCTTTGGTGAATTTTGTTATCCAGCCCAAACCTGCTTCAATAGGAGAGGTAGTGTCATCAATATCATTGCCATATAAACAGTAACCCATCTCTAAACGTAATGTGTCTCTCGCAGCTAAACCAATTGGTTTGATACCATAGTCAGTACCAGCTTCAAACACCTTGTTCCATACCTGCTCAACTTGGTCATTTTTACAATAAATCTCAAAACCACCAGAGCCTGTGTATCCAGTTGCAGAAATAATTACATGTTCAATTCCCGCAAAATCACCAACTTTAAACTTATAAAAAGGAATAGCTGCTAAATCAACAGATGTAATAGTTTGCATAGCTTCTACAGCTTTAGGCCCCTGAATAGCTAATAATGAATAATCATCAGATAGATTTCGCATTGTAGCTCCAATACCTTCATTATTTTCTGAAATCCAATTCCAATCTTTTTCAATATTCGAAGCATTTACAACCAATAAATAGGTTTCTTCTTTAACTCTATAACAAATTAAATCATCAACAATACCTCCAGTTGCATTAGGCATACAAGAATATTGGGCATCTCCTAATTCCAATTTAGATGCGTCGTTGGTTGTTACTTTTTGAATTAAATCTAATGCCTTAGGACCCTCAATTAAAAACTCGCCCATGTGAGACACATCAAAAACACCTACGCCATTTCTAACAGTTTCATGTTCAATATTTACACCTTCATACTGTACAGGCATATTATAGCCTGCAAAAGGTACCATTTTAGCCCCTAAAGACTCGTGCAAAGCAGTTAATGCAGTATTCTTCATATTTCTTTTTTTTACTCCTACAAAAATACTAATTATTGCAGGCTACAAAAAGCGGTAGGTTGGTTTTATTTTATCCAACATTGATAAATATTCGTTCAAAAGAATTATGGATTCAATAAAAAGAGAATTGATGTTTGATTCCATACAGTAGTTCTTGCTAATACATTTTCTTTATTGCTATATTTGAGTATTCAAACAAACAATTATATGAACTTTAAAACAATAACAACTTTTGCAATGTGTCTAGTTTTGGGCGTTTCTTTTGCTCAAAAAGACCTTCCAACTGATTATTTGACAGCTGATTTTCATAAAGATAGAAGAGCTAAGTTAAGAGCTTCTATGCCAGCAAATAGTGTTGCTGTATTTTTTGCTAACGCCATTAGAAATAGAGCGAATGATGTAGACTATGTATATCATCAAGATCCGAATTTTTATTATTTAACGGGGTATAAAGAACCGCATGCCGTTCTTTTGATTTTTTCTGAGGATCAAACCAATGGAGATGATACGTATAACGAAATGATATTTGTTCAAAAGCGAAATGCGATGGCAGAAATGTGGACAGGTTACAGGTTAGGAGTAGAAGGAGTGAAAGAAAAATTAGGTTTTACTCAAGTTTTTAACGGAGAAGATTTTAAAGATATTCCTATTGATTTTAGTTTGTTTGATAAAGTACTATTCACTGAATTTAAAAACGATGTAAGAGACAGTAAAAGAAATGATGCAGATTTATATAGCTTAATCGAACAATTTAAATCTATGGCTTCATATGAAGCTGAACCATCTACTGTTCCAGCAAATGAAAATGTTGTAACTGTTAAAACTAATATAGATGTAAAGTCTTTACGTTCTTTAATGGCTTCTTTAAGAGAAATCAAAACACCAGAAGAAATGGTCTTACTTAAAAAGGCGGTTGAAATTTCTGCTGTTGGACAAATTGAAGTAATGAAAGCAATACATCCAGATATGTCTGAAACAGAAATTCAAGGGATTCATGAGTTTATATTTAAAAAGTATAATTCAGAATACGAAGGCTATCCATCTATTGTTGGAGCAGGACATAATGGTTGTATTTTACATTACACAGAAAATACTAAACAAACTGTTAACAAGGAATTGGTGCTTATGGATCTAGGTGCTGAATATCGTGGTTATACTGCAGATGTTACAAGAACCATTCCTGCAGATGGTACTTTTAGTAGAGAACAACGTGCCATTTATGATTTGGTATATCAAGCTCAAGAAGCTGGAATTAATGAAGCAGTGGTTGGAAGTGATATGCGTAAAATCGATCAAGCAGGTAGAGTGCTAATAAATGAAGGTTTGGTGAAGTTGGGAATTATTGATTCTATTTCTCAAAGGCATTTATATTTTCCTCATGGTACGTGCCATCATATTGGTTTAGATGTACATGATTTAAGTAATAGAGGTCCTTTAGAGCCGAATATGGTCATTACCGTAGAGCCAGGGATCTATATACCTGAAGGTAGTGATTGCGATGAAAAATGGTGGGGGATTGCAGTTAGAATTGAAGATGATATTTTAATTACAGATAAGGGACCAATTAACTTAAGTGGTATGGCTCCTAGACAAGCTGATGAAATTGAAGCAATGATGGAAGAAGAGAGTATTTTGAATGCATTTACTTTACCTAACCTTGATAAAGAAGAATAAAAGAATAAATAATATAATTTTAAAATCCCTTTCATTTTGAGAGGGATTTTTTTATATGACCGTTACTAATTTTTGAGAAAGGGCCCATTCATAAAATCGGTCAATCCAGGTATCACTCGGTAGATTTTTAGTACGCATACCAAAACCGTGATTACCCTTAGCATACATAACCATGCTAACTGATTTTTTGGCATTGTACCAAGAATTATAAATTTCAATAGTTCCTGGTGCTAAACCTAATCCATCGTTACTAGCACACACTGCAAATAATGGTGGTGCATTATCTTTTGGCACCTCTACATCAAAAATATCTGTCCATGCATATACCGGTACCAAAAAATTTGGTTTTGAAGTTTTGTCATAATTGTATGCAACACCCATTGTAATTGCACCCCCAGCAGAAAATCCCATAAAACCAATTTTATTAGTATCTATTCCATAAGTTGCTGCATGTTTACGAACATGTTTAACGGCATTTAAGCCATCAGCTATAGCATAATTGTACACCGTTGAAAGTGTATCTGGAAATCCACTTTTTAATTGATCTCCAAACTCCTTCACACCATCCTCAGCTGTTGGCATTAATCTATATTTTAATACAAAGGCAGTAATGCCTTTTTCATTCAACCACTGTGCAACTTTAAGACCTTCAGATTCTATGCTATGTGCATACAAACCTCCTCCAGGAGCTATAATAACAGCTGTTCCTGTACTTATAGATTTTTCTGGTTCAAAAACCATTAATGTTGGGACACTGACATTAGTTACTACAGGTGTTTTCCAATTTTCAGAGAAATACTCTTTCTCGCCACCATTCCACACAATGTTTTCTGAATTATTATAAGGTAATTCAATTATAGCAGATTGAGAGAAATTTATTATAGGTGAAAGAAGAAGTAAAATTAAAAAGGAAATACGCATAATAGATAGTTTGGTTTAAATCGAAATTACAAAAAAAAAAGCCTCTGATTTCTCAGAGGCTTAAAAGAATGTTTATTCTTCAGGGGATAAATATTTATACACAATACCAGCTAGAATGGCTCCAACAATTGGTGCTACCCAAAACAACCATAATTGTCCGGTATAATCACCTCCAGCAAATAAAGCTTGACTTGTACTACGTGCTGGGTTTACCGAAGTATTGGTTACAGGTATACTAATTAAATGAATTAATGTGAGTCCTAAACCAATAGCTAAACCAGCCAAATATTTTGGTGCTTTGGAATGTGTAGCTCCTAAAATAATGATCAAGAAAAAGAATGTCATTACAATTTCTGTAATCAATGCTGCTTGCATTCCAAATCCTCCTGGTGATAATTCTCCATATCCATTAGCGGCAAATCCACCACTAACATCACCACCAACAATCATATATAAAATGCCAGCACCTGCTAAACCTCCTAAAACTTGAGCAATAATATACGGTACCAAATCTTTGGCATCGAATCTACCACCCATCCAAAGTCCAATAGAAACGGCTGGATTTAAATGACAACCAGAAATATGGCCTATGGCATAAGCCATGGTAACAACAGTTAAACCAAAGGCTAGTGAAACACCGGCAAACCCAATACCAACATCAGGTACACCAGCAGCTAAAACCGCAGCACCACAACCGCCTAAAACAAGCCATAGCGTGCCTAAAAATTCTGCTACTAATTTTTTCATACGTAATAAATTTAAATAGTTAGAGTAAGTTGATAAGTAATAATTAATTGAAAATTAAATACTTATTTTCTATAAATATAACTATATATTTATTGCATCAAAAATGGAAAAGTAGGTAGAAGGATATTTATTGATGAAAATTGTAGATTCTAAGTAAATAAAACAAAGTAAAAAACAATAGAAATAATCGTAACAATAGCACCTAGAGCAGAATATTCAATAAGTCTTCTTTTTTTACCCCTAGCACGAATTTCAGCTTTGATTTTTTCTAGCTCTTCTGGAGAAATTTTAGGGTCTAATAGTTTTTTATTTAAAACTCTTTTACCTGTATTATTAAGGTATCTATCTTTTCTGCTTTTAATTTTGTCTCTTCTAAGGTTTACATTTCTTTTTGTACTGCTAGATGCATTTTGCATACTTCCGAATGCCATAGATTTACTGGTTTAGTTGAAACTAAATATAGCAAAATTCGATGTATTTTTAAAATCATACAATTATTACGAACAGTCTCAAACTTATTACCATAAGTAAGATGGTTTTGAGACATGAAATAAAGTTGAAGAAGACTTTTATGACTTTAATAAGAAGTCTTTCAATTCTTGATAAGAGCTAATTTCTGTAGCTACTTTTTCTTTGTCTATTACTGTTTTGATTTGCTTAGGAATTTCTATGGAATCTGCTATATTTTTATGCAATACTGGTAAAAACTTAACAGGATGTGCTGTTTCTAGAAAAATGCCTACTGCATTTGAATTTTGCGCTAATTCCTTTTTAAGACCTAAATAGCCAACAGCTCCATGTGGGTCTGAAGTATAATTACACACATTGTATAAATGATTCATGGCCTCATCTGTTTCTGTATCTGAATAGGAATAGGAGTGTAGATTGCTTTTTAAAGCTTCAAAATTGTAATTGTGTAACTTTTCTATTCTAATAAAGTTACTCGGGTCTCCAACATCCATTGCATTAGAAATGGTTTGAACCGAAGGTTTTGGTTGGTAATCGCCAGTAGTTAAATAGGTTGGTACAATATTATTTGCATTGGTGGCCGCCACAAATAAATCAATAGGAAGGCCTAATTTTTGAGCCATCATACCTGCACAGATATTTCCATAATTACCACTTGGCACAGATACTATTAGCTTTTGACCATCTGATAATGCATCTTTTTCTTTTAAATGCTTATAGGCAAAAGCAAAGTAGAACATTTGAGGTAACCAACGCGCGATATTAATGGAATTAGCACTTGTTAATTGCATAAAGTTTGTAATGCTATCATCTAAAAAGGCTTTCTTAACCATGGCTTGACAATCATCAAAAACACCATGTACTTCTAGTGCTTTAATATTTTGCCCTAGTGTGGTTAATTGTTTTTCTTGAATGTCGCTCACTTTACCACTAGGATATAATATCACTACATTTACACCTTTAACACCTAGAAAACCACTTGCTACTGCACCACCAGTATCGCCAGATGTTGCAACCAAGACAGTTACTTCATTGGTGTTTTCTTTATTAAAATAAGATAGACAACGAGCCATAAAACGAGCTCCTACATCTTTAAATGCCATTGTTGGACCGTGGAATAATTCTAATGAATACACATCTTTTTCAACAGGTTCCAAAGGAAAATCAAATTGCAACGTATCTTCAACTATTGCTTTTAAGTCATTTTCAGGAATTTCATCTCCAACAAATTGCTGTATTAATTCATAGGCAATTTCATGATTGCTTTTTGATGTGATATTTTCAAAGAAACTCGCTGACAAAGGAGTAATTGTTTCTGGAAAATACAATCCTTTATCTGGAGCTAATCCCTTAATTACTGCGTTTTTAAAACTTGAAATTGGAGCGTTGTTATTAAGACTATAATAGTTCAATTTATTCTTATTTTAAATTTAAAATTTTAACACCGTTGGTATTAATTTTTGACACATATACATCGAATTCTATACCTGTTTTTGAATACACATCGTTAATAGACTCTGCCACTTTCATGGCGGTTTCTTCTCCTTGACTCAAAGAAAAAATAGAAGGTCCTGAACCTGAAATTCCAGCGCCCAATGCACCTGATTCTAACATGGCTTTTTTTACGGCATCAAAATGAGGGATTAGTTTTGAACGATGTGGCTCTACAATACTATCTTCTAAAGAATCTGCAATTAATTCATAATCTTCATCGTATAAGCCACTAATAAAACTACCGACATTAGCCCATTGTTTGATGGCTTTTTTAAGAGATACTTCTTTTGGTAAAATTGCACGAGCCTCAGAAGTTTTTACCTCAATCTGCGGATGTATAATCGTTGTCCACATTTCTGAAGGAGTAGGAAGCTGTATTACTTTTAATGGGTTTAATGATTTGACCAAAGTAAACCCTCCGAAAATACCTGGCGCTACATTATCTGCATGTTCTGCACCACTCGCCAATGCTTCACCTTTCATTGCAAAAGCAGTTAACTCTTGTTTGTTAAATGGTCTGCCAAGTAATTCATTGATAGCCCAAACGGTACCAGACGCACTTGCAGAAGAGCTGCCAACACCGCTACCTGGTTTGATATTTTTATAGATTTCTATTTCTACACCAAACGGGTGATTCGCTGCATCTAAAATCGCCTTTGCCGCAACTCCTGCAACATTGTTTTCTGCTTCAAATGACAATTCAGCACCTTCAATTTTTGTAATTATAATTCCCTTAGACGCTGTTTTTCTGATAGTCATAACATCTCCAACCGTGTCAAGACAAAAACCCAAAACATCGAATCCGCAAGAAACATTGGCAACTGTTGCTGGTGAAAAAATTTTAATCTCTTTCATAATGAACTAGTGCTATTCAAATTACTTATTTCCAATTCTAATAATATCTGCAAATAATCCAGAGGCTGTAACAGCAGCGCCTGCACCAGCGCCTTTTATGATTAAAGGCTGCTCACTATAACGCTCTGTAAAGAACAATACAATATTATCAGATCCATCTAAATTGTAGAATGGATGATCAGAAGGTATGTGCTGCAATCCAACTTTAGCTTTTCCATTATCAAACTCCGCCACATATTTTAGCCTACAGTTTTTGGCTTCCGCTTCATCTCGAATAGCGTTAAAATGCACTGATTCTTTTGGTAAGGTATCTAAGAAGTCTTGTACCGAATCCGCTGCCAAACTTGATGCTGGTAAGAACGATTCATTGGTGATATCATTTAATTCTAAAACATTCCCACTTTCTCGAGCTAAGATTAAGATTTTTCGCATTACATCAACACCGCTTAAATCTATTCTAGGATCAGGTTCTGTATAACCTTGAACTCCCGCTTCGTGCACTACATTTTCAAATGCAGCATCACCTACAAAATTGTTGAATATAAAATTTAAGCTACCTGAAAGAACTGCTTGAATCTTGGTTACTTTATCACCAGACATGATTAGGTTCTTTAAGGTGTCTATTACTGGCAATCCTGCACCTACATTGGTTTCAAATAAGAATGGAGCATTGTATTTTTTTGCTAAGAACTTTAATTCTTGATAGTTGTTATAATCAGA
The DNA here is from genome assembly GCF_054661455.1 of Urechidicola sp. KH5. Lineage (NCBI taxonomy): Bacteria > Pseudomonadati > Bacteroidota > Flavobacteriia > Flavobacteriales > Flavobacteriaceae > Urechidicola > Urechidicola sp. KH5. Next base: position 273,543 of record NZ_BAAFSW010000003.1, on the reverse strand, counting down.
AGAACAGGCAATTTTGTTACATGCCACAACAGCGATACTGTTCTTTAAATAATCGGCATAGCGTAAAGAAACAGATTCATTTGCAGTATTGTCTACAAAAATAGAATTGCGATAATTCAAATCGTTTACTTTGTTTAAAAAGGCATCCATGTCTAATGACTCTCCAGTATTAATAAGAGTGTCTTTCCAGTTTGAAAGATCAATACCTTCTGGATTAAAATGCATCTTTTTTGAGTTTGCAACGGCAATCACACGAACTTCTAGGTGCTGATCTTCTGCCAAATATTGTTGTTGTTGATAGATTTGCTCTAGCAGTTTTCCACCTACATTACCAACTCCAACTACAAACAAATTCAACTGTTTTGTATCTCCTTCAAAGAAGGCATTGTGCAAAGTGTTCAAGGCCTTTTTAACATCTTTCTGTTCAATTACGGCAGTAATGTTTTTTTCTGAAGCTCCTTGGGCTATCGCTCTAATATTTACATTATTTCTACCTAAAGTAGAGAACATTCTACCACTGATACCTTGATGTGATTTCATATTATCGCCAACCAAAGCAATTATTGCTAAACCATCCTCAATAATTAAAGGGTCTACGATACCTTGGGCTAAATCATAAGCAAATGCTTCTTCAAATAACTCTTTGGCTTCAGTTACATCTTTACTATCAATTCCCATGCATAAAAAGTGCTCAGAAGATGCTTGAGTAACTAATGAAACATTTATACCTGCATTCGATAATACTTCTAAAATTCTCTTGGTAAATCCAGGTATACCTATCATACCAGATCCTTCAACAGTCAATAATGCAATGTTTTCTACATGACTGATTCCTTTTGCAGGCGAAGAAACACCATTCGTACTTTGAGTGATAAATGTTCCTTGTGCTTCTGGCTCAAAAGTATTTTTAATACGAATAGGAATTTGTTTTTCTAACACTGGTTGAATAGTAGGAGAGAAGAGCACTTTTGCCCCAAAGTGAGATAACTCCATTGCCTCATGATACGAGATGTGATCAATAGGCTTAGCGTGTTTTACCAATTTAGGGTTTGCGGTATACATACCACTTACGTCAGTCCAAATTTCTAATTCCTCCGCATTTAATGCTTTAGCAATAATGGATGCCGTAAAATCGGAACCGCCTCTACCTAAAGTAGTTGTTTCCCCATGAATAGTATTGGCTACGAAACCTGGAAGCACTGTAATATCGTTTTTTGCTGTTTTAAAGTAATCAGCAATATTCTTTTCTGTTACAGTATAATTTACTTTGGCATTTGTAAATGTGGCATCAGTAATAATTAATTCTTGCGAATTCTTTCTCTCGGCATCAATACCTTTACTTTTCATAGCCTCCGCTATAATGTAAGAAGATAATAGCTCTCCAAATGAAGCAATCTTATCTTTAGTTTTATTGGAGAATTCGTTGATTAAATAGATACCTTCTAAAATACTACTTAATTGGGCGAATTGTAACTTTATTTCTTCAATCACTTCTTCTTGATGACTGTCTGCAATTAGAGATTTAATTGTAGAAATATGTCTTTGTTCTAAACTGCTTATATCGTCTAAGTAACTCTGATCTTTATGTTCTGCTTTGCTACCAGCATTTAGCAACACATCTGTTGCACCACCTAATGCAGACACTACCACGGCTACTGATTCATTCTTTGCACTATCTTTACAAATAGCAATTACTTCCTGTATACTTTCTGCTGTTGCTACTGATGTGCCTCCAAATTTTAAAATTTTCATGTTCTTTTTTTAATTGTAATCAAATTGAATTGTTTGTTTTGGTTACATCATTTTTACCTAGTAAAAACGGAAAACCGCAAATGGACGATATGTGCATAGAAATAACCCTTAGCGGGTCATCGTGAAAATTGTTGTCATAGCAATACGGCCCATGATTTGGGTCATAAAAGAAGTTGTATATGTATTGTTTTTTGACATCGGGACAAATGTAGTGCAATTTCAACTAATTCAATAGAGAATTTGAATTTTTGTAGAATATTTAATTCAGCCCTAAAAGATTGTCCAATTCAGTGAATTTGTAGCGGAAAATTTGTCAATATGGAATTTAGAAAATCCATATCTACATGAATTAATGTTCTTGGTAAACGCCAAACCTGTTTTCTACAGCATGCTTTCTATATTCAAAGATTTCGTTTAGCTTATTTTCGATTACTAAAGCATTGGCTATTTTTCCTAAAAAACCAAAAGGAGGAGCATAGCTAACAATATCAGTCATTAGTACCCCATTTTCTATTTTTTCAATTTTATGTTGATGATGCCAAAGTTTATAAGGCCCAACACGCTGCTCATCAACAAAATACTCCAAATCTCTTACTTTCGTGATTTCTGTTACCCACGTTGTTTTTATACCTAAAAGAGGAGAGACCTTATAACTTATAATCATGCCTTCATACATTTTCTCAGGCAAGTCTTCAGAAGTAATATCAAAGCCCATATAATCTGGTGTGATAACTTTTAAATTAGCAGGACTAGAAATAAAATCCCACACTTCTTCTAAAGATGCGTTGAGTTTTTGAATGCGCTTGAATTGATAGAAAGCCATAGTATACAAGAAATATTAAATCACTTGTAAAGGTCGTATTCTACCTTGTTCTATTACAAAGAAATGTCGATTTGATTTTTTAATAAATCTTCAAATGTTTCGCGCGCTCTAATTAAATAGTCTTTATCTTGGTAAGTCATTACTTCTGCAGGACGATATCTTGAGTTATAATTTGAGGACATAGAAAAACTGTATGCACCAGCATTGTGCAGTCTAAGTATATCTCCTTCAGAAACTTTATTCAATTTTCTATTGTGGCCAAAGGTGTCGTTTTCACATATGTAACCAACTACTGAATACACTTTTTTAACGCTATCATCATCATTACTAATATTTGAAATATGATGATAGGCATCGTACATCATTGGTCTAATTAAGTGATTCAATCCACTATCTACTCCAACAAACACAATATTTGGTGTTGGTTTTACAACGTTTACTTTGGTTAATAAGTTGCCAGAAGCACTCACTAAAAATTTACCTGGTTCAAATATTAACGTCAGATCTTTACCATACTCCTCGCAAAACTGGTTGAAACGATTGGCAATGCGTTCTCCCATTACTTCAATATTTGTTTCGTTGTCACCTTCTTTATAAGGTACCTTAAAACCACTTCCAAAGTCAACAAATTCAATATGATCAAATTCTTTTACAACATCTAAAAGAATCTCTGTAGCTTGAATAAAAGCATCTATATTGTAAATGTCAGAACCTGTATGCATATGTATGCCATTAACTATGGTGCCAGTTTTTTGAATAACTTCTTTAATATTCTTAATTTGATAAATAGAAATACCGAATTTAGAATCTATATGGCCAACAGATATTTTGTGATTACCTCCTGCCATGACATGCGGGTTGATTCGTAGACAAACTGGAATGTTTGGGTATTTATTTCCAAATTGCTCTAGAATAGACAAATTATCTAATGTAATTTGAACACCTAATTCAACTGCTTTTTCAATTTCTTCAAATGAAACACCACTAGGAGTATAGAATATTTGCTCTGGTGTAAATCCTGCCTTTAAACATAACTGCACTTCTTGAATACTAACAGCATCCGCTCCAGAACCTAATGAATTTAACACTTTAAGCACTGCCAAATTAGTATTTGCCTTTACAGCATAATGAATTCGCAAATTGTTAACACCAGAAAATGCAGTTGCCATTCTGTTGTATTGTGAGGCAATTACATTTGCATCATAAACATATAATGGGCTGCCGTATTGCTCTACTAAATTTAATAAGTGCTCGTGTTGCATAGTTTGTTTTTTTGGAGCTGCAAATATTAAAAATTAAGAGAGTTGAGCAAGAAGATTTTTAGGATTAGTCAAAATTTATCAGTTTGTTAAATAATTAACAATAGAATATTGGTAATTTTTCTTTTTCTAATGATCAATACACTATTTTTGAAGTTCAATTCAAACAAAAAATTATGAAACAAATTTCGCTAATTATTCTCTTTTTACTTACTGTAACCATTACTCACGCTCAAATTAAAACAGGACATATTAGTTATTCAGCCGAAATCTCTTCTGAAAATCCTGATTTGAAAATGGCGATAGATATGATGAAAGGAACTAAAATGGATATTTACTTTGATCAACATAAAACCAGGTTAGATTTAGATATGTCAATAATGGGTACAACTGTTATTAGTAACTCTAAGGATGAGAAAGTTTTAATGTTGTTAAATTCTATGGGTGTTAAATTTGCTGTACCAATTTCAGTTTCTGAATTAGAAGAACTTGAAAAACAAACGCAAACCACAGAGCCAAAAGTGGTTCTAGAAGAAGGAACTAAAGAAATACTAGGTTATACGTGTAAAAAAGCCGTAGTTACGGATGCTCAAGGAAATACTTCTACTTGCTGGTATACAGAAGAAATTTCTTTTGATAAATCAGGCCAAAATATTAATAAAGATGTTCCTGGTGCTTTATTAGAATATTCGTCTTTTAATCAAGGAATGAAGATCACTTTTATGGCTACTGAATTCAATGAAAATTTTGAAAAAGAATCGGAAGATCTATTTAGCTTAGAAGCACCTGCTGGATATGATGTAAAAACAATGGAAGAGTTGATGAATATGGGAATGTAACAAGTTTCAACTTTTAAAAATATATAGGCTAGATATTGAATCTAGCCTTTTTTTATTGATACTTCTTAGCGGTTAACTCAGCAATTTTTACAATTACATTGGTTGCTTTTATAATCGATTCAACAGGAACATATTCATAGCGACCATGAAAGTTATGACCGCCTGCAAAAATATTGGGACAAGGTAAGCCCATATAAGATAATTGAGAGCCGTCAGTACCACCTCTAATAGCCTTTATTAGTGGCTTTATTTCAAGTTGCTTCATCGCTTCTTCTGCAATATCTACAATATACATAACGGGTTCAATTTTTTCACGCATGTTATAATACTGATCCTTCATAGTAACCTCTACCAAGTTTTGTCCGTGCTTTTCATTCAATTCATTGGCAATTTGTTCAAATTTCTCCTTACGCTGTTTGAATAATTCCATATCATGATCTCGAATAATATACTCCAAAGTAGTTTTTTCCACTTCACCATTCATGGTATGTAGATGGGAGAATCCTTCATAGCCAGTAGTTTCCTGAGGGATTTCATGCTTAGGTAAGGCAGCTATAAATTCATTTGCAATTAGTATTGAATTGATCATTTTACCTTTTGCATATCCGGGGTGTACAATTTTACCATGTATTGTTACTACAGCACCAGCAGCGTTAAAATTTTCGTATTCTAATTCACCTACCTGACTTCCATCCATGGTGTAGGCCCATTCAGCTCCAAATTTTCCAACATCAAATTTATGCGCGCCTTTGCCGACTTCTTCATCTGGTGTAAAACAAATTCGAATCTCCCCATGCTTAATTTCTGGATGTTGAATTAAATGTTCCATGGCCGAAACAATTTCAGTTACTCCAGCTTTATCATCAGCACCTAAAAGGGTAGTGCCATCCGTTGTAATAATGGTTTGCCCTTTGTATAGCAATAAATCTTCAAAGTAATCAGGAGATAATACGATGTTTTCTTCTGCATTAAGAACAATGTCCTTTCCATCATAATTCTGATGAATTTGAGGATTTACATTTGTACCGGTGTAATCCGGACTTGTATCTATATGTGCAACAAATCCAATAGTTGGAACTTCGTGCTCTACATTGCTCGGTAATGTAGCCATGATATAACAGTTTTCATCTAAAGTAACATCCTTCATTCCAATAGTTTTTAATTCATTAACTAATTGATATGCCAAATCCCATTGTTTTTCAGTACTCGGAAAAGCAGGGTTATTAGGGTCTGATTGTGTGTCTACTTTTACGTAGCTAATAAAACGATCTATAATATGTTGCATGATGAAATAATTGATTTGCAAAAATATGAAATACGAAGATCTATAAACTAGATTTAAGAAATAAGTAATTTTGAAAGAGAAAATTATGTTTTAAACCTTTTAAAAAGTAGATTAATAATTATACTATGAGGGAAGGTAACAGATGCTATTAATGGAAATAAAATTGTGTAGAATTTTTCAACATCTTTTTGTTGGAAATATATTATTACAACGGCAATTACGGATAAACCCCAAAATGGTAAAGCTTTCTTTATATACTTGAATAAATATACTCTCTTGTATTCACCAAAAAGAAATTTAATTTGATCAAGAATAGAAGGTACCGAATGCCAAATGATAAAATAAATTGAAAATCCCCAGATAAGAGAAGACATGTAAAAAATGACGGTATACATCAACGTTTTGAAAACTTCTAAGGACAAGTCAGCAACTGAAATTAATTTAATTTTCAGTAAAAATAATGCGAACAAGATATAAGTCAATAGGGTTAAAAAAAATAGGTGTTTCGAAACATAAAAATTAATTGATACTCCTGTAATTCCATCTATAATTGCATAAACACTTTCAAAATTAACAAGAAATAAGATACCTAGAATTATTAATCCATTAACTAAATAAAATAAGTGCACTAATTTTTTCTTAGTACTCACAATTTTATTTACCCAGTTTTGTTCACCAAAATGATGTGCGCTTACCAAAATAAATAGCAATAACATTATTACAGGTATATACAGAAATAAGAAATATACGACTACAACAAAGAAGAAGTAAATTGAAACTATGTACCAAAAACCATAGTTTTTTCTATAAATCCAAATTTTTTTGATTAGTAAAATATCATTTGATCCATGCAAAACACCAAAAGTAAGTATCGAAAATAACCCTAAAATGAATTGAATTGAAGATGGTATTCTTGATGTAATCCAAATTAAAAGGAAGCTAAGAAGTATTGATATGCTGAAAAATCTGTTCAAAAAAAAATGTTAAATTAATAGATTTAAATAAAAATTTGCTTTTTGTCTAACATATTATTATATTTGGTTAGACAAAAATATTAATTATTTAAAACTATGAAAAATATTCTTTTTATGGCTTTGTTTTCTGCAAAGCTTGATCCAACCGATTACATTGGATTTACGTTTTTTATCGGATGCATGGCAATGTTAGCCGCATCTGTATTTTTCTTTTTATCTTTAAGTCAATTTGATAAAAAGTGGAGAACCTCTGTTTTAGTTTCAGGTATTATTACCTTTATTGCTGCAGTACATTACTTCTACATGAGAGATTATTGGGCCGAATTTCAAGAGTCTCCAACATTTTTCCGATATGTAGATTGGATTTTAACAGTTCCTTTAATGTGTGTTGAATTTTATTTAATACTTAAGGTAGCTGGTGCAAAGAAAAGTCTCATGTGGAAATTAATTTTTGCATCTGTTGTTATGTTAATAACGGGTTATTTCGGAGAGGCAGTCTACACCGATAGTGCGGCTTTATGGGGCGGTATCTCTGGATTGGCATATTTTTATGTAGCTTATGAAATTTGGCTAGGAGAGGCTAAGAAATTGGCGGTATCTGCCGGAGGAGATGTTTTGAAAGCTCATAAAATATTATGTTGGTTTGTACTAGTTGGATGGGCGATTTACCCATTAGGATATATGCTTGGTACAGATGGATGGTATACAAGTATATTAGGGTCTGGATCCATTGATATTGCTTATAATATTGCTGATGCCATTAATAAGATTGGATTTGGTCTTGTCATATATAGCTTGGCAGTTAAGAAATCTGCATAATTCCAAAGAAAATAGCTGCTTTTTAGCAGCTATTTTCTTTTTAAATATCCAATGTTGATATAACTGTTAGCGCTTCACATAAACGTTCGTCAACTAACTGATCTCCAAACAATTCTATTTTTAATTCAATAAATGAAGTAGCATTCTTTTTTATGACTTGTTGAAAAACATGATAGTTATAACCTTGTTTAGTGCCTTTAGCTACTTGCCAAAATGATGCGTGATCTTTAAAAGGTTCTACCGCATTGTAAATAACGTCATATGGAATCTGTTTATTAAAAGTTTCGATAAAGTTTTGATCAATTGTTATTTCACCATTTTTAAACGCTATATCTAATATATAGCTTTCAGATAATTGTTTTAAGGTATCTGCTGCCATAATTGAAGATTGTAATTCATCTGAAAAACCAGAATGTTTCCAGTGCCTTGGAATTTTTATTGAGAAATTTTTCTGATAATCTTGCTTTGTAAATGTATTGTTAGGTGCAGAAGTGGAGCAGGCCAAATCTTTATATAATCCATGAGTATGTTTATCACAACTTAAAAAGAGCATAACAAAACATATTAAAAATAGTATAGCGCTTTTATTCATAATTTAACTTATAAGATGTTATAACTTCATTAGACCCAACCCAAAAAGTGGTGTCATTTTCAAATCGTAAAGTATAATAGCCTTCATTTGATAATTGTAGCCAATTAAAACCACTGTCTATTGAATAGTAAATTCCTTCGGTAGATGTTGCAAGTAACTTTTCTCCTTTTGAATTGGGTATATATTGTACACAAGAAATATAACCAGGGATTCCTTCTATTACTTTCCAAGTTTCTCCACCATCTGATGTAATTGCCTTAGTTTGTTTGATGCTTTGTTTGTCTTCCCAATTTCCACCCATAATGATACCGTTTTTTTTGTCGTAAAAATCTGTGGTAAAAATCCCAGTCATCGTTCCGTCTTGAATAATAGGCGTTTCAAAAACTTTCCAAGTATCACCTAAATCTTCACTTTTAAAAATCCTTGATTTTTTACCTCCGGAAACGATGTAAATCGTGTTTTCAATTATCGAAATATTACTATTGCTAGCTGCAAATGCAGCCTCTCCTACATTCACTTTTGGGAGCTTATCACATGATACTTTGGTCCAAGTTTCCCCTCCATTTTTAGTGATAATTACAGATATACAATTATCCGTAGGATCTCCCATTGCAACACCAAAATCGCCATTTTGATTAAAAGCAATGGCATCATAAAATACCTTGTTATGCTCTTCTCTATAAACTAAACTTGTCTTCAAATTTTTCTCAACCTTGTATAGCAATGCAGGATTTTCAACAGTGAGTATGTACACCCCTTGATTACTAGCTCCAATTGCCCTAAAATGCAAAGGTTTGTCTTCTAAAAATAAAGAATCGATTTTCACTTCATTATCAGAAATAAATCCATATTTTCCATTAGATCCTGCAAACCACAACTCGTTTTCTATTGGTAAAATAGCTCGAATACTAGCTTCTATTGTAAATGATTGGATCTGTGAAATCGTTGGATTTGATTCTGAACAACCGCTAATAAAAATAGTTAGCAATGCCAAAATAAAATAGTTGATTTTATGCATTTAGAGGATTATTTGAATTTGCTCAAATGTAAAATTTTCATAGCAAATAGACTTTATAATGTTTACTGAAAATTGTATATTTAAATTATGAATGCATTGGTTATTTCTGGAGGTGGTAGCAAAGGCGCTTTTGCCGGTGGCGTTGCTCAATACCTTATTGAAGACTTAAAAAGAGAATACGATATTTTTTTAGGGACGTCAACTGGTAGTTTAATGGTAACTCATTTATCTGCTGGTATGGTTACTACTTTAAAAAAGCTATACACCAATGTGACTCAGAGCAGTATTTTTAGTAATTGTCCTTTGAAGATTAAAGAAGTTAACGGACATAGAGTAGTGGCAATTCATCATTTAAATGTATTGTGGAATTTCTTGAATGGACGCAAAACATTTGGTGAGAGCAAAAACTTAAAACAACTTATTAAAAATGAGATTTCTGAAGAGCTGTTTTATCAAATGAAGCATTCAGAAAAAGACATCATTATAACCGTTGCTAATATTACACTAAATCAAATTGAATACAAATCAATTAAAGGTTGTAGTTATTTAGATTTTTGCGATTGGATTTGGGCTTCATGCAATTATGTACCTTTTATGAGTTTGTTGCGAAAAGAGGGCTGTCATTATGCCGATGGTGGCTTTGGAAGTCTTGTTCCAATTAGAGAAGCTGTTAAAAGAGGAGCTAAAGAGGTTGATGTAATTATTCTAGATACAGAGGTAAATCAGCTAAATAGAATTCCATCAAAAAGTCCTTTTGCAGTTTTAATGAATACCCAAAGTTTTATGATGGACCATGTTGAAAAACACAATATAACTATAGGCAAACTATATGCGAAACAACATAATGTGCAATTGAATCTGTATTATACTCCCACAGTACTTACAACAAACTCATTGGTGTTTGATAAAACTTTAATGCAGCAATGGTGGCAAGATGGATATCATTATGCCAAAAATAGACATCAAGAAGATTCTAGTGAATTACATTACGACTTAAATTAACATTGAGTGATTTCTTCAATAAAAATGAAAAATAAATAGTAGTTTTTGAGTTTCGTAAATTTTTTATTATAAACTTAACACTAATCCATTGATTTTATTATTGATTATGAGTTTTTAAGTGACCTGTATTAACATACTTTAAAAAGTTTGACTATCGTAGTAAAGTTTGTTAATCATGACCATAAAAGGAGGAGTTTTTGCTAAATTTGTCAACTTGTAAATGAATTTACTGCGTTTTTTAAGCGCTGAAAAAATAGACTATTCAATATGAGCAAAACATTGTTTGACAAGGTATGGGATTCTCACGTAGTTCGTAAAATTGAAGATGGACCAGATGTACTATTTATAGATCGTCATATGATTCATGAAGTTACGAGTCCTGTAGCCTTTTTAGGATTAAAAAATAGAGGTTTAAATGTGATGAGTCCAGAGCGTACTTTCGCAACTGCAGATCACAATACACCAACTATCAATCAACACTTACCTGTAGAAGACCCTTTATCAGCTAATCAATTAAAAGCATTAGAAGAAAATTCAAAAGCTCATGGAATTAGCCATTGGGGTTTAGGGCATGAGAAGAACGGTATTGTTCATGTTGTAGGTCCTGAAAATGGTATTACGGTGCCTGGTGCGACAATTGTTTGTGGAGATTCACATACTTCAACGCACGGTGCATTTGGTGCTATTGCTTTTGGTATTGGTACTTCTGAAGTAGAGATGGTTTTAGCTACACAATGTATCATGCAGCCAAAACCAAAATCTATGCGTATCAACGTAAATGGTGAGCTTGGTTTAGGAGTAACGCCTAAGGATGTTGCCTTGTATATTATTTCTAAATTAACTACTTCTGGTGCTACAGGTTACTTTGTAGAATATGCTGGAGATGTATTTAGAAATATGTCTATGGAAGGTAGAATGACAGTTTGTAATTTAAGTATCGAAATGGGAGCTCGTGGTGGTATGATAGCACCAGACGAAAAAACATTTGAATATGTACAAGGTCGTCAATTGGCTCCAGCAGGAGAGGGATGGGATAAAGCCATGAAATATTGGGAGACTTTATATACAGAAGATGATGCAACTTTTGATAAAGAATTAACGTTTGATGCAGCAGATATTGAACCGATGATTACCTATGGGACGAATCCAGGAATGGGTATCGGTATTTCTCAAAACATTCCAAATTCAGATGCAGTAGAAGGAGGTAAAGCTACCTATGAAAAATCTTTGAACTATATGGGATATACCGAAAACGATGAGATGATCGGTAAGCCTGTGGATTATGTTTTTGTAGGAAGTTGTACAAATGGACGTATTGAAGATTTTAGAGATTTTGCCTCTATTGTTAAAGGACGTAAAAAAGCAGATAATGTAACTGTATGGTTGGTTCCAGGATCTCACGTTGTTGAGGATAAGATTAAACAAGAAGGGATTTTAGATATTTTAACGGATGCGGGATTTGCATTAAGACAACCTGGTTGTTCGGCTTGTTTAGCAATGAACGATGATAAAATACCTGCTGGTAAATATGCTGTAAGTACATCTAATAGAAACTTCGAAGGTCGTCAAGGACCTGGTTCTCGTACAATGTTAGCGAGTCCATTAGTTGCAGCTGCAGCTGCAGTTACAGGAGTGGTTACAGATCCAAGAACATTACTTTAATCTACAGTTTTAATCGAATAAATAAAAAATTATGGCTTACGATAAATTTACAACGCTTAGTTCTACGGCAGTGCCATTGCCAATCGAAAACGTAGATACTGATCAAATTATACCTGCACGTTTTTTAAAAGCAACAGAGCGTAAAGGTTTTGGAGATAATTTATTTCGCGATTGGAGATACAATAGCGACAATACACCAAAAGAGGATTTTGTATTGAATAATCCTATTTATGGTGGAAAAATATTAGTAGGAGGTAAGAACTTTGGTTCCGGTTCTTCTAGAGAGCATGCGGCTTGGTCTGTTTATGATTACGGATTTAGATGTGTGGTTTCATCTTTCTTTGCAGATATCTTTAGAAACAATTGTTTAAATGTTGGTGTTTTACCGGTGCAAGTTTCTGAGGCATTTTTAGAAGAAATTTTTAAATCTATTTACGATAATCCAAATACAGAAATTCTAGTGGATTTGCCAGCACAAACAATTACCAATAGTGCTACTGGAAATAGTGAATCATTCCAAATCAATGGATACAAAAAAGAAAACTTATTAAACGGATTTGATGATATCGATTATTTATCGAACATTAAATCTGATATTCAAGAGTTTGCTACAACGCGTCCGTTCTAATATTTATGGCTAAGAAAATAGAAATAATGGATACCACCCTTCGTGATGGTGAACAAACCTCAGGGGTATCTTTTTCTGCATCAGAAAAGTTAAGTATTGCACAATTATTATTAGAAGAATTACTTGTAGATCGTATTGAAATTGCATCTGCCAGGGTTTCGGAGGGTGAGTTTCAAGCAGTAAAAAACATTACTATATGGGCTACAGAATCTAATCATATTGATGCAGTTGAAGTGCTTACTTTTGTAGATGGCGGTATTTCTATTGATTGGATGAAAGAAGCTGGTGCTAAGGTGCAAAATCTATTGACTAAAGGGTCTTTAAATCATTTAACACATCAATTAAAAAAGACTCCAGAACAGCATTTTAAAGAAATTGCTGAAACGATAGCATTGGCGGAGGAAAACGGAATTGCGACCAATGTATATCTAGAAGATTGGAGTAATGGTATGCGTAATTCTAAGGAGTACGTATTCCAATTTTTAGCCTTTTTGGCTACTCAACCAGTTAAGCGCATCATGTTACCAGACACATTAGGTGTTTTGGCTCCGGCTGAATCACTCAAATATGTAACTGAAATTAGAGCATTATACCCTAACTTACATTTCGATTTTCACGCACATAATGATTATGATTTAAGTGTTGCTAATGCTATTAATGCCGTTGAAGGAGGTATTGATGGATTGCATTTGACGATTAATGGTATGGGAGAGAGAGCTGGTAATGCACCTTTAGCAAGTGTAGTTGCAGTTTTAAAAGATTTTATGCCAGAAGTTAGTATTGGTGTAAACGAAAAAGCATTAAACTCTGTAAGTAAACTTGTAGAAACATTCTCAGGATTTAGAATACCTGTGAATAAACCTGTGGTTGGAGACAATGTGTTTACGCAAACTGCTGGTATACATGCAGATGGAGATAATAAGAACAATCTTTACTTTAACGACTTGCTGCCTGAACGTTTTGGCAGGAAACGTCAATATGCCTTAGGAAAATCTTCTGGTAAAGCGAATATTCAAAAGAATTTACAAGAATTAGGCCTACAGTTAAATGATGATGATTTAAGAAAGGTAACACAGCGAATCATTGAGTTAGGGGATAAAAAACAATTGGTAACAAAAGAAGACTTACCATACATTATTTCTGATGTTTTAGACAGTAATTTGATTGAAGAAAATGTATTGGTAGATTCTTATGTGTTAACACATTCTAAAGGGCTAAGGCCTTCTACTACTGTAGCTATGACTATTCATGGTGAGAGTTTTGAAGAAAATGCACAAGGCGATGGACAGTTTGATGCCTTTATGAATGCCATTAGAAAAATATATAAAAGAAAGGGAGGGAAACAATTACCTGAATTAATTGATTATGCTGTTCGAATCCCACCTGGTTCTCATTCTGATGCACTTTGTGAGACAGTGATTACTTGGTCTACAAAAGAAAAACAATTTAAAACTCGTGGTTTAGATTCAGATCAAACAGTATCTGCTATCAAAGCCACAGAGAAAATGTTGAATATAATATAAGGTTAACAACCTAGAATACTAAATAAAGAATATGAAATTAAATATTGCCCTTTTAGCGGGAGACGGAATTGGTCCTGAAGTAATTGACCAAGCTGTAAAAGTATCTGATGCTGTTGCTAATAAATTCGGTCATGAAATTAATTGGAAACCTGCTTTAACAGGTGCAGCTGCTATTGATGCAGTTGGAGAGCCGTACCCAGACGAAACACATGAGATTTGTAAAAGTTCAGATGCTGTATTGTTTGGTGCAATTGGTCACCCAAGATTTGATAACGATCCATCTGCAAAAGTTCGTCCAGAACAAGGTTTATTGAAAATGCGTAAGGCTTTAGGGTTGTTTGCGAATGTGCGTCCAACTTTTACTTTTCCATCTTTATTAGATAAATCACCGTTAAAGCAAGAGCGTATTGAAGGTACAGATTTGGTATTCTTACGTGAGTTAACAGGTGGTATCTATTTTGGTAAAAAAGGAAGAGAGGATGAAGGTAATACAGCCTATGACCACTGTGTATATACAAAGGGGGAGGTAGAACGTTTAGCTCGTAAAGGATTTGAATTGGCAATGACACGTTCTAAGAAATTGTGTTGTGTTGATAAAGCTAATGTATTAGAAACTTCTAGATTATGGAGAGAAACTGTACAAGGTTTAGAAGCAGATTATCCAGAAGTAGAAGTGTCTTATGAATTTGTAGATGCTGTAGCGATGCGATTAGTGCAATGGCCAAATTCGTACGATGTTTTAATTACTGAAAACTTATTTGGAGACATTTTAACCGATGAAGCTTCAGTTATTTCTGGTTCTATGGGATTAATGCCGTCTGCATCTTTAGGGTCTGATATAGGTTTATTTGAGCCAATTCACGGTTCGTACCCACAAGCTGCTGGTAAGAATATTGCAAATCCTATGGCTACAATTCTTTCTGCTGCAATGATGTTTGAAAACTTTGGATTGCAAGAAGAAGGTAAAACCATTAGAGAAGCAGTAAATAAAGCATTGTCAGAAGGTGTTGTTACTGAAGATTTAGCTGGAGATAATAAAGCTTATGGAACGAGCGAAGTAGGAGATTGGTTAGCAGCTAATATCTAATAAATTGATATAATTAAATAAGAAAGGATTTAGTAACTTTAAAACTAAATCCTTTTTTTTATAAAACAAATTATACTAATAGCCCTAGTGACATTTTTAATAACTAGCTGTATGCAAAAACAAGAACAAATACAAGGTAGCTTTGCCCATGTGGTGTATTTTTGGTTGAAGAACCCAGATGATGCCAACGATAGAAAGGCATTTGAAGCATCTTTAACTAACTTTATCAATAACTCAGAATTTATTAGGACGAAACATTTAGGAATACCAGCAGCTACAGATAGGGGTGTAATAGACAATTCATATACCTATTGCTTGTTGTTAACTTTTGACAATAAAGAAATGCAAGACAAGTATCAAGTAGAAGAAGGACATTTAAAATTTATAGATGAATCACAGGATCTTTGGGAAAAAGTAATTGTATATGATTCTGAAAACTTCTTAAATTAGAAGCTGATAAATTATACTTCTGTATATCACTTTAGACAACCTTTTTTGGTTGTCTTTTTTTTGTTTATAAACCTTATCTATTATCGAATAATAATTATGAATGAATGTTATTGTTTCATATTCAGATATTTAGTAAATTCATAGCACTTAATTTAACTCGTAAAATATTGCTTTATGGAAAATGCTACTTCTGGAAAATGTCCTTTCCACCACGGAGCTGTAACAACAGCTGGAACAAAGATTAAAGATTGGTGGCCAAATGCTCTAAATTTAGATATACTTCACCAACACGACACCAAATCGAATCCATTTCATAAGGACTTTGATTATCACGAAGCACTTAAAAAGTTAGATATCGATGCGCTAAAAGAAGATATGATTAACTTAATGACAGATAGTCAAGATTGGTGGCCCGCAGATTGGGGGCATTATGGAGGCTTAATGATTCGTATGGCATGGCATGCTGCAGGATCTTATAGAATAGCAGATGGAAGAGGTGGAGGAGGAACCGGGAATCAGCGCTTTGCGCCATTAAATTCTTGGCCTGACAATGCTAGTTTAGATAAAGCTCGAAGATTGCTATGGCCGATAAAGAAAAAATATGGAAATAAACTTAGTTGGGCAGATTTGATTATTCTTGCAGGAAATATGGCCTATGAAAGTATGGGACTTAAAACTTTTGGTTTTTCTTTTGGTCGACCAGATATTTGGCATCCAGAAAAGGATACTTATTGGGGAGCAGAAAAAGAATGGTTAGCTCCTAGTGATGAACGATACACTAATGTATCTGAACCAAATACAATGGAAAATCCATTGGCAGCTGTTCAAATGGGATTGATTTATGTAAATCCTGAGGGAGTAAATGGACAACCTGATCCATTAAAAACAGCAGCGCAAATAAGAGAGACATTTTATAGAATGGCTATGAATGATGAAGAAACAGTTGCCCTAACAGCGGGTGGTCATACTGTGGGTAAAGCTCATGGTAATGGAGATGCGAGTTTACTCGGCCCAGAACCAGAAGCTGCGAGTATTGAAGAACAAGGATTTGGTTGGCGTAACCCTGTAAGTCCTGGAGTCGGTAGACATGCTGTTACAAGTGGCTTGGAAGGAGCTTGGACATCTGAACCTACCAAATGGGATGATGGCTACTTTAGAATGCTGTTTAACCATGAGTGGGAATTAAAAAAGAGTCCAGCTGGAGCTTGGCAATGGGAACCTGTTTCGATTTCTGAAGAAAATATGCCTGCTGATGTTGAAGATTATGCCATTAAAAAGAACCCAATAATGACGGATGCGGATATGGCCATGAAGATAGATCCTATTTACAAGGAGATATCTAAAAAGTTTATGGCAGATCAAGCCTATTTTTCTGAGACATTTGCAAGAGCATGGTTTAAACTAACGCATCGAGATATGGGACCAAAATCTAGATATTTTGGGCCTGATGTTCCAAATGAAGATTTAATTTGGCAAGATCCCATACCGAAAGGAAATGATGATTACGATATTGCCACTGTAAAAGAGAGTATTTCTAATACGGGATTATCTAATTCAGATATGATAGCCACCGCCTGGGACAGTGCTCGTACGTTTAGAGGCTCAGATATGCGGGGTGGAGCGAATGGAGCGCGCATTAGATTAGAACCCCAAAATAATTGGCAAGCAAACGAACCAGACAGATTAAACAAAGTTTTAAAGGAATTAAACAAAGTTGCAAATGAACATCAAATAAGTTTGGCAGACACCATTGTTCTGGCGGGAAATTTAGGTATTGAAAATGCAGCAAACATGGTTGGAATAGAAGTAGGGGTTCCTTTTACTCCAGGTAGAGGAGACGCTTCTTCGGATATGACAGATGTAGAGTCATTTGAACCATTAGAACCATTATCTGATGGATTTAGAAATTTTTTAAAGAAAAATTATACGGTGAGTCCTGAAGAAATGCTTTTAGATCACGCGCAACTTTTAGGTCTTACGGCGCCAGAAATGACGGTTTTGGTTGGCGGAATGCGCATGTTAAATACAAATCATGGTAACACGAAACATGGTGTATTTACAAATAATCCTGGAGCATTGAGTACTGATTTCTTTGTAAATCTTACAGATATGGCCTATGAGTGGAAACCTTTAGATGAAAATACATATGGTGTTTATGATCGAAAAACTAGTACTTTAAAATGGACTGCAACTAGAGTTGATTTAGTGTTTGGTTCAAATAGTATTTTAAGGGCTTATACTGAGTTTTATGCTCAAGATGATAATAAAGAGCGATTTGTAAAAGATTTTGTTAAGGCTTGGACAAAAGTTATGAATGCTGATCGATTTGATGTATAATTTTAATTTAACCAATTGTATCATTTGCGGTCATTAAGTCTAGCTTTTTGACCGTTTTATTTAATTTAGGAATAATTAAATTAGTATTCAATTTATCACTTTGATAGGTCAATAATACAATTAGTTATTTTATCCTAAATGAAGTTACTTTATTTAATTAATCCCTAAATAGTCCGTTTGATTGGTATGTAATTTTAAATAGTAATAGTGGATGTTTAATGAAAGGTGTATTTATAATTTCAACATAATAATTGTGAAAAGATAGTTGAATTTATACAATGATTTTTAGATAAATTATTGGTTATTCATTGATTAGTTTTAATCAATTTACTTATAATTAATTCACAAAATTTATATTTGTTTGTTTAAAAGAATTTTATGAAAAGTATTTTGCAATATATTTTGTTCGCATTATTAATAGTTTTAGCAGCTTGTTCAAAACCAGTATCGATTAATGAACTTCAATTTAGCGAAAAAGAAGTTTATAAAGATGGTGAGCTCTTTTCTGGAAGCGCTGTTTGTGCTACGAAAGAAATGGAAACTTCTTTCTTTTCAAGTCTTATTTCTCTTAGTTTTCTGGGTGATTCAATCATGGTGCACTTTAAAGAGGGACATCCCAATCATATTAAAGTGTTTTTGGATGGTAAACAACATGGTGAAATTGAAATTTGGGAGCAAGATGGAGATACATATGCTGAGCATAAAACCTATGTGTGGTATAATGGTATTGTAGAAACCGATAAAATAAATTATTCAGTACAAGTAAAAAATGGATTAAAACATGGTGAAGAAATTACCCGATCGTATAAACCTAAAATTGGGTCGCTAGATATTAAAAGCAAAATGAATTATAAAGATGGAATGCTTCATGGGCCAACCGAAATATTTTATGATTCAAATGATGATCTAGATAGGAGTCAACAATTAAAGGAAAAATCGAATTATCAGAATAATCGATTGGAAGGTACTCAAGAAGTTTATAGAAATGATGGCAGTTTATTGAGAGTAAATAATTATTCCAATAACAATTTGCACGGTGAGAGTATTGAGTACTATAGAGATGGAGAAAGTGTAAAAAAAGTTGAAATGTATGAGGGCGGAGTGATGCAAGAAGGATCGATGTATAGTGTAAATAACGTTGCCTTAAAATTTTTTAAGAACGGTGAAGAGATTATTTACAATAAAAACGGATTGATAGTTTCAGAAGATAATAAAGGGGTGCAAACACATACTCATTATATTGACGATGTAAAGAATGGTCAGGAAACTATTTATTATGCCAGCGGAGAAATATGGGAACAATCAAATTATAACGATGGTGTATTGCACGGTAACCAAAAGAAATGGTATGCCAATGGCGAACTGGCTTTAGAGGCATTATATTATGAAAATGAGTTGCATGGAGATTTCAAAGAGTTTTATGACACAGGAAAACGTTGGAAACATTTTAAATATAAAAATGGGAATAAGGTAGGTGATCAGTTGAAATGGCATCAAAATGATGTGATAGCCTATCAAGGAAATTATGTTGAAAACGAGAAACATGGAGAACATCTTTCGTATCATTCGAACGGAACTTTAATGCAAAAAGACTTTTACACTTTCGGAAAACCTGCTGGTACATCTGAGCTATTTTATGAAGATGGGGCTAAATGGAAATCATATACGCATAATTTTGACGATAATGGTAACTTAAAAATTGATTTTGAGTCGTGGTATACCAATGGTAATCTTGCTGAGCGATATTCTAAAATTAACGACAGAAAGGATGGGTTGTATGAAAAATGGTATGAAAATGGAAATAAGCGATTAGAAGTGGAATTTGTTAATGGTGAAAAACATGGTCGATATCTAAATTGGGAGGAAGATGGCTCAATATTTAGAGATGAACAATATGTGAAAAATGGATTACAGAATTAAGTTTAAGAACTATGAAAATGTTTTTAAAATATAAAATGCTTGTAAGTTTTATTTTTTGTGTAGTTTTATTTGTAAGCTGTCGAACACCACAGCTAATAGATACTTCCTTCAATTGGGAAAATAGAGAATGTACAATTCCAACTAAGCTTAAATTTAAAAAAGGAAGCACTTATCTTTCAGTATACAGTCAAATATACAGCCAAGACGAACAAATAACCCATAATCTAACGGCAACTATTAGTATTAGAAATACAAATAGTTCAGATACCTTATACATTAAACAAGCTGATTATCATAACACTAGTGGAGTACTTATTAGAACATATGTGGAGAAACCTATTTTTGTTGCACCACTAGAAACTATAGAAATTATTATTAATGAAAAAGATCCAGCAGGTGGTACTGGTGGGAATTTTATTTTCTCTTGGGTGCAATCAAAAAAGGCAAATAAACCCATCTTTGAGGGAGTTATGATATCTACTTCAGGGCAACAAGGATTGTCTTTTGTAACAAATGGGGTTGATTTATAATAAGAATATTCAATTTCAAAAAATTTAATTCATGACTCAAGCGGATCTTTTGATTAATCGTGTATTAAAAAGTAAAGATGAAGATCTAGAAGATGCATTGTATGACTTGGTAGACTACGTTAAACTATTTGAACTAGAAGATGACAAACTCGGTCTAATAAAGAATACTATACCAGATATAATCCCAAATTTAACCTACAAAGGACCATTCAATATAATTGGTTGCACCTTGAGTATAATTAGAAGAATTGCGTTAAATGAAGAGGCAACAATAAGGTTGGTAGAACTTTTACACAAGCAACCAACAGAAGCTGTTATAGAAGGAGTAGCACATATTGAACCAGAAAACTGGAGTGATAATATTGAAATTAGACTATTAGAATTATTGCAGAATTCTGAATTTGAGCACAAGGTAATTTGGACACTTTACCAACAGCAATTTGTGATACAAAATGAAAATACCTTAATAGGTTTAAAAAATTATATTCTTCAGAATCCAAGAAAAACTGAAAAAGATACGGCTACAGCAATAATGAGTTATTCATGCCGAAGTGGATCACTTAAATCTGTTGCATTAATTCAACTTAAAGAGTTATTAGAACTATTACCTCTAGAACAAAAAAAAAGTCTAAAACAAAGAATTCAGACTTTGTTGGATAAAGAAATGGTTAAAAAAATAATTAGAAACTAAAGTTTTCCTTTTGCAAATATTATCTTTAGATAAATTCTAAAGGTATGTCTAAAAACAAAAGTGTTTCTCTAAAATCTGCAATTGCAATTGGTATTGGTGGAATGGTGGGAGGTGGAATATTTGCAGTTTTAGGATTGGCAGTTTCCTTAGCCAAAGGTGGAACAGCAATGGCTTTTCTAATGGCCGGAATAATTACTTTAATAACATCTTATAGCTATGTTAAGTTGTCTCTTAAATATCCAGATAGAGGCGGTACTGTTAAATTTGTAAATCAAGGATTTGGTAAAAATATATTTAGTGGGGGGACTAATAATTTACTATGGGTAAGTTATATTATTATGTTATCTCTTTATGCATCTGCCTTTGGTTCTTATGCTCCCAATTTGTATAGTATTACTGGAGGAACTTCAGATTTTCATATATACACCTCAAGTATTATTTTGTTTGCAACAGCCATTAATTACTATAGTATAACAATAGTTGGCAAAATTGAATCTTATGCAGTTATTATTAAATTGATCATTTTATTAGGGTTTATAGCCATAGGAGTGTTTGGTTTATTTGGAAATGAAAACATATCGCAATTGGCCATTAGTAATTGGGAAACTCCAATAAAATTACTAACAGGAGGAATGGTAATTTTTGTTGCTTACGAGGGGTTTGAATTGATTGCGAATGCAGCGCCAGATATTACCAATCCAGAAAAGAATATACCTAAAGCGTATTACTTTTCAGTATTGTTTGTAATCCTATTATATGTTATAATTGCAATTGTAACCGTTGGTTCGTTACCTTTTGATACAATTGCTACTGCAGAAGATTATGTATTAGCAGAAGCCGCTAAACCCATGCTGGGTCAAACGGGTTTTACTATAATAACAATGGCAGCATTAATATCTACGTTTTCAGCTATAAATGCCTCTTTATATGGTGGGAGTAGAGTTAGTTATGAAATTGCAGAAGACGACGAGTTACCGCATCAATTTACGTATCAACTTTGGAATCAACCTGTAGGATTATTGATTACCGCAGTAGCAACTTTGGTGTTATCAAACACATTAAATTTAGAGAACATATCAACGGCAGGCAGTGTAGGCTTTTTGTTCATTTTTGCAGTGGTAAACCTAATAGGATATAAAGAAGCAAGCAGAATTAATGCAAATCGTTATATACCTTTAATTGGGTTTATGTTATGCACAATTGCTTTAATTACTTTAATAGTGCAACAGTTTCAGTCTAATAGAACTGGTGTGTTAGTAGCATTAGGTATTGTTACAACTTGTTTTGTTGTTGAATTTGTTTATAAGAAAGCAGAGCAAAAAAAAACCTATTCAAATGAATAGGTGTAATGCTTTCAAATTTTAGTTAGTAATTTTGAAGATCAAAATTAATGACTGTAGTTTCTGCTTTCTACCCAACGTACCCTTTTACTATTTTTAAAGTTTGAAAAGAAAATGTTTTGTCTCGATTCTGTTGGTGTGTTACTTAAATGCGTTCTCATAATTTCTAATTTTTTATAGTATTAATTCAAATTGTTTTACACCAATATGACGATAACCTTTTTGTTTTGTTACGGTATTATGCATAACAAGGTACTATCTTAACAATAATTTAACAAATTTCTATAAAAGTAGGAGCTAAGCTCTATATTTTAAACTTAATTACTTCGCAAACAGTATTCGTATTTAGATCCTCTATTGTAGTATTGCCTATTCTATATCGTACCAATCTCAAGGTGGGAAATCCAACAGCAGCTGTCATTTTTCTTACTTGGCGAAACTTTCCTTCTGTCAAAACAATTTTAACCCAGCTAGTAGGACCATGGCGATCGTCTCGAATCTTTTTTCTTCTTTTTGGTAAATGAGTAGGCGTTTCTATTTGCTCTGCGACCAAAGCTTTAGTTGTATATGGATTTCCTTCTACTGTTATTGTAACTTCTGTTTTTAAGAAATTAATTGCTTCGTCTGTAATTACTCCATCTAATTGAACCCAATATTCTTTTTCAAATTTATTACTTCGTACCAATTCGCTTACTTTACCACTAGTAGTTAAGAACAATAATCCCTCAGAAGGTTCGTCAAGCCTACCAATAGCCATTGTACCTTCTGGAAATTCATATAATTCACCTAAAAGTTTCTTTTTAGAGCGTTTTGTTTGGTTATTAATAAATTGGCTTAAATAACCATCTGGCTTATAAATAATAAAATGCCGATGTACTTGCATAGAAGGCGAAGATATTAGATTGTTAAAAAACATTTGAAATTTAACACAGAATTATTGAACTAAAACTCTTAATTCGTTGTACTTTTGTACCGCTTAAAATTTAAAAATAGCACATGTCGGTATTAGTAACCTCAGAGATTGAAGAAAGAAAAGCAGGGAAAGACCTCTATAGTTATCAAAAAGGAGCGATTAGCAAAATATTCCAATGTTTTGAAGAAGCACCTGAAGACTACCACCTTTTATACCAATTACCTACAGGAGGTGGCAAAACAGTAATCTTCTCAGAGATAGTGCGTCAATATTTAAAAACACATAAAAAGCGTGTGTTGGTTATGACACATCGGGTAGAACTGTGTAGACAAACAGCATCTATGCTTTCGGAATTTGGCGTAGTTAATAAAGTAATAGATAGTACTGCTAAGTTAGAAGATCAAAATGACTACGATTGTTTTGTAGCAATGGTAGAAACGCTTAACAATAGATTGAATGATAATAAGTTAGACATTTCAAATATTGGTTTAGTTATAATTGATGAGGCGCACTATAACTCATTCACAAAATTATTCAAGTTTTTTGAGAGGTCTTTTATTTTAGGTGTAACGGCAACACCTTTAAGTTCTAATATTAAGCTCCCAATGAAAAACAATTATAATGAATTAATTGTAGGGGAGTCTATTGAGTCTTTAATCGAGAATCGCTTTTTATCAAGAGCTACTACCAAAATCTACAACGTAGGTCTAAGATCATTAGAAATAGGAGCAAATGGTGATTATACTGTAAAATCTTCTGAAGATTTATATACACATACTGATATGCTTACCAAGCTATTGCAATCTTATGAAGAGAATGCAAAAGGTAAAAAGACACTAATATTTAATAACGGTATTAATACATCTATTAGTGTATACCATACTTTTAAAGCAGCAGGATATCCTATTGCACATATAGATAACACTTTGTCTAAAAAAGACCGTGCAAAATTATTGCAATGGTTTAAAGAAACTCCTCATGCCATATTAACGTCTGTTAGTATTTTAACTACTGGTTTTGATGAACCAAGTATTGATACTATTATTCTTAATAGAGCAACAAAATCTTTAACGCTGTATTATCAGATGATTGGTAGAGGTTCGCGTATTACAAAAGATAAAGATAAGTTTACGGTAATTGATTTAGGTAACAATTATCACCGTTTCGGTCCTTGGGGTTCAGATTTAGATTGGCAACGTATTTTTAAATCGCCAGATTATTATTTAGATAGTATTATTGACGATGAGACTATTGAAAGTAATTTTAAATATGAAATGCCCGCTGCGGTTAGAGAGCAGTTTGCAAAGTCTGAAGAAGTCTATTTTGATGTGCGACGTGTATATAGTGAAGCTACGCGCGCAGGACAATCGTCTAAGGTTGTTTTAGAAAAATCTATAGCTCAACATGCTCATATTTGCGTTGAGAATAGTGAAGATGTTTACGATGCTTATGAGTTGGCCAAATTATTAGGTGACGATATAGATTATAGAATTGATAGATATAGTAAGTGTATTTGTAGAAGTACCTATAACTTTATTGATTGGCTTAAAGAAGACTACCGTAAAAAATTACGTATTTATTTAAGAGAAAATTTCGATCGAATTTTTGAAGACATTCATGGATTTCCACCTGAAGATTAAATAACCGAATTAAAGCTAAATATCACAATCAATGAGATTAAAAAAGCCTGCATTAGCAGGCTTTAATTAATTTTGGTATACCCAATTTACATAGAGACGATGTGATAGTGCCAAAATTACCGGACCTACAAATAATCCTAAAATTCCGAATAACATCATACCACCTAAAGCTCCAATTAATATCACTAACATTGGTGTTTCTAAACCTTTTGCCAAAAGCATTGGCTTTAACACATTGTCTAATAGTGAGACAACTGTAGCATAAATTGCAAAAATGATTGCTGGAGTAGTATCTGCAAATGAGAAAACATAGATTATTATAGGAATCATTACCAAAGTAACAGGCAATTGAATTACAGCGCATAGCAGTACGACAAAACTTAAAATACCTGCCGTAGATAATCCTATTAATTGAAATCCAAAGAATGCCAAAATAGATTGAATAATTGCCACAAGTAATATGCCTTTTACTACACTTCTAATGGTGTTGGTAGACATCTTCATTAAACTTTCTCCATTACCATTTGTTAGTTTATTGGCTAAAGCAACACCTTCTTTAAAACCTCCTTCTGCATTAGACATAAATGCTCCGGAAATTAACAATGCTACTATTGATAATAACAGTGAACCTGCAATACCAGTAAATGAGCTAAAAAACCAACCAACAGAACTCAATACTTGATCAGGGTAATTTTTTATAAAAGACTGCAGATCAGATGAAGCATCGTTCCATAATGCATAAAGTTTTTCACCGATTAATGGCCATTCTTTAACAGAAATGTCTGGAGGTGAAATATGCAATTCTCCGGCGTCAAAAGCTTTATACATAGACGAAGTAGAATCTATAATAGAATTGGTCATAGATAATGATGGAACAATTATAATAGCCAATAGAGCGCCTATAAATATTGTAGTTACCAATCCTTTTTTCTTTCCATTAAACCAACCCAAAACCTTTTTGTAAAAGGGATATAATGCGACAGCTACAATTATAGCCCAAATCATTAATAACAAAAAAGGTTTAGCTATCATAAAACTAAAAATGATAAGCATAGAAAGTATAGCCACTTTTAAAAAAGTATTGATACTTTGATTCGGTTCTGCAGTTTTCATATAATTTATTTTAAGTTGTTTTATTCACTATCTGTTGTTTCATCTTCAGGCAATACATCATTCACATTCCATCCGCCACCAAGAGCTTCGTATAGTTGTATTAAAGTTACTAATTTTTGCATATATGCTTCAGAGGCTTTCAATTCTGCGTTAAATTGTGAACTCTGTAGATTCAAAACTTCTAAATAACTTGTCATACCCCCATCATATCGAACCCAAGATAAATCGGCAGCTGTAGTTGCTAATTCTCGTTGTTCTTCTCGTAATGTAAATTCTTGTTTATACGTTTCTAAAGCTATAATGGCATCTTTAACTTCGTAAACCGCTTGAATAAAAGTGTTTTCATATTCTAACAAAAGAGACTCTGTCTTTAATTCTTCAATTGTTACGGCATTATTTATTTTGTTCGCATTAAACAAAGGGCCGAGTAATTGACCACCTAAATCAGCAAACCACAAACTAGGATTTATTAATTCTGCTCCAATACTTGCATTTAAAGTTAAACTAGGGTATTTAAGTGCTTCAGTAATTCCAATCTGCAAAGTTTGTGCATGCAAATTCTGTTCAGCAATTAATAAGTCTGGTCTTCGATTGAGTAGGGAAGAAGGAACACCGATTTCTAAATCTTCCACTTTTAATTGATCGTATAATCCCAATCCTCGTGCTACCTGTAATTCTGGGTTACCAACTAATACACCTAAAGCATGCTCAGTTTGTTTTCTAACTCTCTTAAAAACTTCTACAGCTGTTAAAGCCTCACTTACCTGAATTTTTGATTGAGCTAAATCAACATCAGAAATAAACCCTGCATTAGACCTTGCTTGCATTACAGCTAGATTTGATTTGAAATTATCTGCTGTTTTTTCTGAAATAATGAGTCTATTATCTATATCTCTTAATTGTATATAGGTCTGTGCCACCACAGAAACTAAATTAATTTGAAGTGCACGTTGAGCATATTTCGTAGCCAAATAGTTTTGCAATGCCACTTCGTTTAAATTCTTAATTCTCCCCCATAAATCCACAGTGTAAGAAGCAGTAAGAGCTGGGGTAACACTATTATTAAAATTATCCGTTCTTGAATTATAAGGACTTGTGCCTACCAATCCATAATTAATTGCTGGAATTCTATCTGCATTTGCAATTTCCATGGCCACTTGGGCTTGTTGAATACCATTTATTACAACCTGCATATTTCTATTAGAAACTAAAGCAGAATCTATTAATTGGATTAATTTTTCATCATTAAACAATTCCCACCAATTCAAATTTGTAACCGTAGAGTCTACTTCCATATAGTTTTCAAAAGTAGTAGGTGTTGCAATTTTTGGCCTAGAATACGGTTTGGCCAAATTACAAGCAACTAGAGCACAAATAATAAATGTATATACAAGATTTTTCATGATTGCTTTGATATATAAGAAATCCAACTGTTTAAAAATCGAAATGCCAATACAACATATATTACCGCAGCCGATATTTGAATTAAACGATCCCAGAGTTTACTTCCCGCTTCTGCATCAGAAGATGTAACTGATAATAGTATTAAAAGAAATGTTGAAAATGCAGTTCCAAATACTGCTGCAGTTTTGGTTTTCGAAAATAGCCGCTGACTAAATAAAAGTCCAACCAACAATACCAATAACAACATAAATGAGAACATCGGTACTACAGTTAAAAGTTTATATCCTATGATTGCAAAAAGCCCCCCAATAATATTAGCTACAATCATAACCAATCCCGTTTTAGGATTGGATAAAGCAGGGGATATGCTAAGAATAGCTGAAAATACAAGTACAAGTGCGCCACCAGACAAATTGAAAATAAAAAACAACAAAATTATAGGAAGTAGTACCAAAACGATTCGCGCAGCATACTTGAATTGTTCAGTTGGAGTCATGGCACCTGCACCGCCCTTTTGTTTCTCAAATTGAGCATCGTATTCCGAATAGGGTATAAAACGGAACATCAACTGAGTAAGTCCAATTGCTAATAAGGTGTTAAAGACTAAACTTATGGCTACAAATCCACCTAAAGCAACACCATTAAGTGCGAGTAAAGGAATCATTAATAAACTAATTATAGCAAAAAGCTTAATGATTAGTGGAAGTTTTTGTGTGTAATACACACAGAAAATAATAAAAAGCAACAATGGCATAAAAACCAAAGGATAGTCTATAAAGTAAGCACTAAATACATATGCAAATCCAGTAAAAACTGAAAGAAACAGCAAGAAAATTACAGCATCTTTAAATTTTAAGGGTCTCGTACCAGGGCTCATAAAGCTCAACGCTAATACAGAAGCTAAATAGGATAGAGGATAATTCAACAATGTTGTTACCATAATAATTAAGCATGTGCCTAACACATACCTTAGTGTTGGTAACACTGCATGCCAACTCGTTTTTTCAATGTCTATGAACTTAACGGACATATGATAACCAAGCGTTACATTTTATTCTAAAAGATGCCAATGCATTCAGAATGCTGTTCTCTCCTGTATAAACAACAACATCTGCTTGACCACCTAACCTATATAACCCTCTAAGCTCTGAGCTATTATTTATAGTTATAATTACGGGGAATCGTTGAGGGTCGCGTAACCAACTACTTTTATTATTAATATTTGGCAATCCACCTTTATTCGTTTTATCTGACGTTGCCACACCATAACCTAAACTTCTTACAGTACCTTCATATACTTTACCAGGAGCAATATCAAAGGTTAGTTTTACCTTATTACCCGGTTGCATTTTTGTTAGGTTATTTTCTTTCATATCCGCTTGAATCCAAATATCAGATTTAGAAATCAATGTAGTTAAAGGCGCTCCCGTACTTGCATAATAGCCTATATCTATATCAAAACTCTCAATTACACCGTCTGTTGGAGCTAAAACAGTTGTAAATTCCAAATTAAGTTTAGCATTTTCTAAATCTTGAATTGCTACTCTAATTTTTGGATTATCAGGTCCATCGTCTCCCAAATTTTGCTTTGCTCTTTCTAAATTAGCTTCAGCAGAGGCCACTTGTTCTGTTGCTTGTAATAGAGAAGTTTCAGCCTGATCTACATCCGCTTCAGATAGGGCACCGGCGTTTTCATTTAAAACTTTTTGAACCCGATTCCAGTTTCGTTGGGCTCTGTCTAATTGGGCTTTGGCAACACCTAATTTTCCTGCCGCAGATTTTACAGAGCTACTGCTTGCGGCTATAGATTGCAATGTATTATCAATATTTGCTTCTGCTTTTAGCACTGCAATTTCAAATGGCACTCTGTCTAATTGAAAAAGTGTATCTCCAGCCTTTACTTTTTTATGAAGATGTACATTTATCGCTGTTACATATCCAGCTACTCTTGGGGATACAGGTGTAATTAAACCTTTTAATCTTGCTTGGTCTGTATAGGGTGTATGGCGTTCAGAGGCAATATACCAAACAAAAAATGCTGAAGTAATCAACAACACGATTACAGTAAGTTTTTTGATTGGCGAAGAACCCGATTTTTTATTGGTATTTGTTGATTGCTCCTGAACTACTTGTTCTTGAGACGCTGTATCTTCTAATTTATGTTCATTTTCTTCCATTTATTTTGAAAGTTTTTGATCAAATGTACTTTTTAACACAGTTTGTACTACACTGTACATTAGGGTTGTAGACCACCCTAATAAAACAATACCATTCATAGCTTCAAAACCAGCCAATATTCTGTTAGATGATTTGATAGTTACATCGCCATAACCCAATGTTGTATAAGTCACTAAAGAGAAATATACGGACTCTTCTAAAGTTGCCAATTCATTAATACCTGGCAATATGTAGTACGTTACTCCCCAAATAATGGCTTCTAAAAAATTTAGAGAAAGTAAAAACAACGCTGTATAAATAAGTAAACGAACACTTTGTTTTCTAAAATTATTGTCAGAATCTGTATGGTATTTAGTAGCTAAAAAATTAACCCATACCCTCGTTCCTAAGGCATGAATAATTACCGTAACTCCTATTACTAAAAAACCTATTAGTATATTTGAGAACATCGTTCAATTTTTAGTTGATTGTATTCAAATATAATAAATCATAGACCAAGTGTCCTAATGAAAATTAAATGAATTAAAACACCAAATATTTTTATAAAATCTACACTTATTTAATCATTCAAAAGGTTAAAATGACTGGATTAAATCTTAAATTAGCACTTCCTATTAAATGCTATGAAAAAAATATTTTTGCTTTTGGTGCTTTTTTACACTTTTGGGATAATTTATGCCCAAAATGTAACTACAGATTGGACTTCGTATACACCTCAAGAATTGATAGAAGATATTTTAATTGATAGTGATTGTATTGAGGATGTGGTAGTAACAAATGTTATAGGTGGAACATTTGGAACAGGAGATAGGAGTTACGGTTACTTTGAATCTAATGGAGCAGACTTTCCTTTTGAGCGTGGAATTGTATTAAGTACAGGTAAACTTATAAATACACACGGGCCAAACACTTCGTTAAGTGATGACGATGCTCCAGATTGGGTTGGAGATGATGATCTTGAAGATATTCTTTTTGAAAGTGATACGTACAATGCAACCATTATTGAATTTGATTTTACTGCCGCTGCAACACAGATTAGTTTTAAATTTTTATTTGCTTCAGAAGAGTATCAAGAAGGAAGTAATAGTACTTGTCAATATTCAGATTTATTCGGTTTTTTGATAAGACCACAAAGTGGTGGTGCATATAACAATGTAGCTGTTGTTCCATATACAGATATACCAGTTAAAGTAACAACAGTGCATCCGGATATACCCGGTTCAGGTGGTTGCGAAGCTCAGAATGAAGCCTATTTTGATTCTTTTAATGACAGTTCTGCTCCAATTAATTTTAATGGGCAAACCAAAGTGATGGAGGCCATTACTGATGTAATACCAGGTAATAGCTATCATATTAAATTAGTAATTGCAGATCACTTTAACTATAGGTACGATTCTGCTGTATACTTAGAAGCAGGCAGCTTTGTTTTAACAACAGATTTAGGAGAAGATAGATTAGTTTCTAACAGTAATGCACTTTGTGGAACAGAAACATTAACCTTAGATGCACTACAACCAGGAAATAATAGCTATAAATGGTTTAAAGATGGAGTAGAAGACTTTGTAAACACTTCAAGCTCTTATACCGTAGTAGAAGCAGGAACATATAATGTAGAAGTAACTTTGGAGAACAATTGTATTTCATATGGTGAAATTTTAGTTGAGTATAGTCAAAACCCAACAGTACAAAATGCTCAGTTATTTGGTTGTGATTTTAATGAAGATGGCATAACTCAGTTTAATTTGTTTGATGCAACTGAAGATATCATCTTAAGCAATCAAGAGTTATATGTAGTAGACTTTTTTGAATCGCAACAGGATGCTGAAGACTTAGTAGATGCAATTCTTAATCCTACCATTTATACTAATAATACGCCAAATCAAATGGTATATGCTCATGTGGCGTCGTATACTACCAATTGTCATAGCATTGCCTCAGTAGAGCTAATTGGAACCAATCATGATTTAGGAATACCAACTCAGTTTGAGTGTAGTATTAATGTTCAAGATGGAATAGCGAGTTTCGATTTAAATGCAATTACATCTAGTATTGATTCACAAATTCCAACGGGAGCAGATGTTTACTATTATGCTTCAGAAAACGATGCATTAAACAATTTGAATCCTTTGAGTAGTCCATTTGAAAATACCGTTGCTTATCAGCAGAATATATTTATAAAGGTGCTTGATGGCCTGCAATGTTTCGCATTAAATGAGATTCAATTAGAAGTTTATATTCGACCTGTTTTGATAGATAATTCAGAAGTGTATTACTGTGTAGACACATTTCCTTCTGAAATTCGATTGAATGCAGGAGTAAATGACAACCCTAATAATTATACCTATCAATGGTTTTTAGACGGTGTAGATTTAGCTTTAGATACCTTTATTATTAGTGTGGACCAAATTGGCGTTTATCAAGTAGTTGTAACTAATTCAAATAATTGCTCATCAAGCAGAACAGTAGTAGTACTTCCTTCTTCAAGTGCTATAATTGAAGAAATTCAAGTTTTTGATGGTGGATTAGAAAATACAATAACTATAAATGTGTCTGGAGAAGGGGATTATGAATATGCTATCGACGGTATAAATTTTCAAGAATCGAGTACATTCACGAATGTTTTACCCGGTTTCTATACAGTTTATGTACAAGACCTTAATGGATGCAGAATTAGTACAGAAGAAGTTGCAGTGCTTGGTTTCCCAAACTTTTTCACACCAAATAACGATGGTGCCAATGATGTATGGCAACCACTTGGAGTGAGTAGTGAATTTAATAGCGGTGTACAAGTTCAAATTTTCGACAGATTCGGAAAAATAATCAAAGTCATTTCAGGTTATGAAGACTATTGGGATGGCACCTATAATGGCGAAACCTTACCTTCTTCTGATTATTGGTATTTGGCAGAAACTTCTGACGGTAGACAAATTTCTGGACATTTTACATTAAAACGATAACATATTATTCTATTATGTTAAAACATTCTTAAAAGACAATGCTGAATATAGTTGCATATGCAACTATCTGATAATTTCTTCTATATTTGCCAGTATTTAAGCCAAAATTACTATATGGATTTTCAAGATTCTATGGCACCTTGGATGGGAAGAACTATGAAACTTATGGACCTCTATTTTCACGATACGTTCAAAAAGCACAAATTTGATTTAAGTAAAAATCAATGGATCATTCTCAAGGTGTTAAGCAAAGAAGATGGCAAGGCTCAAAATGATCTTGCATTTATTACAAATCGTGATAAAACCTCACTAACTCGGTTAATTTCGAGTATGGAAAAGAAAAATTTAGTAGCTCGTATTCCTTCAAAAAAAGACAAGCGAGTGAATCATATATACTTAACAAAAAATGGAAAAAATGTGTTAGATAACACAATTCCTATTGTTAAAAAATTGATTGATGAAATGCAAGAGCCACTAACAGATAAAGAAGTGGCAAATACCATTGCAATTTTAAAAAGAGTTCAAGATAATATATTAACTAAAATAGAAGTTGCATAGGCAACTAACTCCCATGAATTTAAGACAAGTAATCATTGTAGGATCTGCAATAGCTATATTTTTAATAGGCTATTTCGGAATGAAGTTATTATCGGATCAAAAGAAAAGCTTTAAACCAAAAATTGAAAATTTTGCAAAAGCAGCTTTTGTAGATACTGTGCAAAACAGTACTGTGGCAATTAAAATAAATGCCAGTGGTAATTTAACAGCAAAAAATAAAGTTGAGCTATACTCAGAGGTACAAGGAGTGCTAGAGGTAACAGGTAAAGAGTTTAGACCAGGTGTAACGTACAACGAAGGGCAAACTATTTTACGTGTGAATAGTGATGAATTCTATGCAAATTTACAATCCCAAAAAAGTAATTTACAAAATTTAATTGCTTCAATTATTCCAGATATCCGTCTAGATTACCCAGAATCTTTTGAGAAATGGAATACGTATTTGAGCACTTTTGATTTAAGTAATAACGTTAAACCACTGCCAGAACCTTCTTCTGATCAAGAGAAATACTTTATAACTGGTAAGAATATTTACACTACGTATTACAATGTTAAAAATTTAGAAGCACGTCTTGAAAAATACAACATTAGAGCACCATACAATGGTATTTTAACTGAAACTAGTGTAACTACAGGAGCCTTGATTCGCTCAGGTCAAAAAATGGGGGAGTTTATCGACCCTTCAGTTTTTGAAATAGAAATTGCCATTAACGCTGCCTATGCAGATGTGTTGTCTGTTGGTAAAACAGTAACATTATACAATCTAACTCGCTCACAGTCATGGGAGGCGAAAGTTACAAGAATTAATGGGAGAGTTGATTTTAGAACGCAATCAGTAAAAATATATGTAGAAGTACGAGGAGATAATTTAAGAGAGGGTATGTATCTAGAGGCTGATGTTCCTGGTAGAGATGAAGCCAATGCCTACAAAATTGCGCGTAAAGTTATTATTGACAATAAATTTGTATACACTGTTGTGGATAATAAATTGCAAGCTGTAGATGTAGATGTAGTGCATTTTGATGAAAGTACTGCTATTGTTAAAGGATTAGAAGACGGCACGTTATTGGTGTCTAAATTAATTCCGGGTGCTTACCAAGGTATGGAAGTTAAAATAATGAAAGAATAGGCATGAGAAAAATTATATCTTATTTTATCCGTTATGAGATAGCGGGTTGGATTATTGTAGGTGCCTTTTTTATTCTAGGTATACTGGGGTATTCAAGTATGAAATCTTCATTCTTTCCACAAACAACTGCAAAGTATATCAGCATTAATGCATTCTACCCAGGCTCTTCACCTCAAGAAATTGAAGAAGGAATCGTTCTTTTAATAGAAAATAACCTTAAAGGAACTGTAGGTGTAGACCGAGTAACTTCAACATCATCGGAAAATTCGGCCAATATTACGGTAGAAACAGAAAAGGGCTATGATATCAACGTAGTTCTTGCTGAAGTTAAAAATGCTGTAGATCAAGTTTCAAATTTCCCAGCAGGTATGGAGCCACCTGTGGTAAGCAAAATAGAAAGCATTGCGCAATCTATCAGTTTTGTTATTAGTGGAGAAGGAGTATCCCTCAGAACCTTAAAAGAAATAGCAAGAGATGTAGAGTCTGACCTATTGAGAATGGATGGCGTATCTCAAGTTTCACTTTCGGGATATCCTGATGAGGAAATTGAAATTTCGGTAAGTGAGGATGATTTAAGGGCTTATGACATAACATTTCAAGAAGTTGCTACTGCTGTTAGAAATGCAAACTTAATATCGTCTGGTGGTTCAGTAAAAACTGATGCAGAAGAATATTTAATTCGTGCGCGTAACAGACTGTATCAAGCAAATGAGATAGACAACCTTATTATTAGAGGAAATACAGATGGTACAGTTGTTAGAGTGAAGGATGTAGCTGTTGTAATTGATCGTTTTAATGAGACACCAAATGCTAGTTACTACAACGGAAATCCATCGGTAAGAATTCAGGTAGACAATACCAATAACGAAGATCTTATTTCTACTTCAGAAAAAGTAAAAGAATACATAGAAGAATTTAACTCTAGACACAGTACTGTTAAAATAGACATTACTAGAGATTCATCAATCACCCTTACACAAAGAACAGAATTATTAGCTGAAAATGCCATGGTAGGAATGCTATTGGTATTTGTTTTCTTAGCATTATTTTTAAAACCAAGACTTGCATTTTGGGTTGCTTTTGGTTTGCCAATAGCCTTTTTAGGAATGTTTATTTTTGCAGGTTCCTTAGGAGTAACAATTAACGTGTTATCGTTATTCGGAATGATCATCGTAATCGGTATTTTAGTAGATGATGGTATTGTTATTGCTGAAAATATTTATTCAGAATTTGAAAAAGGAAAATCACCAATTCGCGCAGCAATAGACGGAACTATACAAGTAATCCCTCCGATTATTTCTGCGATAACAACAACCATATTAGCCTTTTCTATATTCTTCTTTTTAGATGGAGATATTGGTGAATTCTTTGGAGAAGTTGCAACAGTTGTTGCCTTAACCTTAGCCGTATCTTTAATTGAGGCTTTGATTATTTTACCTTCTCATATAGCACATTCCAAAGCCTTGACCCCTAAACAGAAAATGTATGGCTTTAACCGACTAGCTGAACAGTTCATGAATTGGTTGCGAGATAAGTTTTATGAACCTGTTATCCGATTCTTTATGGAGAATTGGGCGACTAGATTATTAGGTTTTTTAATTCCTGTAGCCATGTTAATGATAACTGTTGGAGGATTTAATGGAGGTATTATTAGAGGTGCCTTTTTTCCACCAATAGCAAGTGATCAGGTTCAAGTTTCCCTTACAATGCCTCAAGGTACCAATGAAAAAATTACAGACTCGTTGGCAACCATTATAGAAGATGCTATTTGGAGAGTAAATGAGGTGTATACCGAAAAGCAATCTGGCGATCAAGAAGTTGTATTAAATGTAATTAAGCGTATTGGCCCAGGTAGTGCATCCGCTCGTATTACAGCCAACTTGTTACAAGGAGAATTAAGAGATTTTCCAGCCAATGAAATCACCAATGCCATTAAAGAGGAGGTAGGTCCTATTTATGGAACTGAAACATTGAGTTTTGGTGGGGGTAATTTCTTTGGAGGTAGACCTGTATCAGTTTCATTACTTAGTAACAATATAGAAGAACTTAAGTTTGCCAAGCAAGAATTAAAACAACAATTAGAACAAAATCCTTTATTGATTAATATCAACGATACAGATCCTCAAGGGATTAAAGAAATCCAAATCAAGTTAAAACCTAACGCATACATGTTAGGTTTAACCTTAAATGATGTCATTTCTCAAGTAAGATCAGGATTTTTTGGATTAGAAGCACAACGTTTTCAAAGAGGTCAAGATGAGATAAAAGTTTGGGTGCGTTACAATAGAGATGAACGTTCTTCTATTAAAAACATGGATAATATGTTCATTCAAACACCATCTGGTGATCGTGTTGCTCTCTCTGAAATTGCTACGTATGATATTGGTAGAGGAGAAATTTCTATCAATCACTTAGATGGACAAAGAGAGATTCGTGTTGAGGCAGATTTAAAAGATCCAAAAGAAAGTGCAACTGCTGTGATAGATGATGTTAGAACACGTATAATGCCTGAAATTAATGCAAAGTATCCTTCGGTAAGTGCATTGTATGAAGGTCAAAATCGTGAAGCATCAAAAGTGTCGTCTTCTGCAGCCATTGTTACTCCAATCGTATTTTTATTAATCTATGTAGTTATAGCCTTTACATTTAGATCTTTAAGCCAACCGATTATGTTATTACTTTTAGTTCCCTTTAGTATGGTAGGTGTAGCTTGGGGGCACTATATACATGGATTCCCTGTAAACATTTTATCAATGTTAGGAATAATCGCACTGATAGGAATTATTGTAAATGATGGTCTTGTATTGATTTCCAAGTTTAACGTAAACCTCAAAAATGGCATGGAATATAATGAAGCGCTTATTGAGGCTGGTAAATCAAGATTTAGAGCAATCTTCTTGACATCATTAACCACTGTAGCAGGATTAGCTCCATTAATATTTGAAACAAGTAGACAAGCACAGTTCTTGATTCCGATGGCAATTGCCATAGCCTATGGTATTGCCTTTGCAACCATGCTTACCTTACTTACATTGCCTATTTTATTAAAATATTCTAATGATTTTAAAGTAGGAGCATTATGGCTATGGACAGGTGAAAAGCCAACTAGAGAAAACGTAGAACGAGCGGTCAAAGAAATAGGATTTGAATCAGATGATCTGGATTAAGATGAGAATAAATAAGAAGAGATTTACAAGTTTGGTTATTGGTGCAGTAGGTTTATCAACCTTTGCACAGCAAATATTAACTGTAAACAATGCAGTTGAGATTACCTTAGAAAACAACTACGATATTAAAGTTGTAGAAAAAGATATTGAAGTTGCAAAAAATAATGCGAGTATTTACAATTCGGGCTATTTACCAACTGCATCAATAAATAGTGGTGCAAGTTATAACAATGGTAATAGTTCTGTAGAATCTCAAACAGGTGAAGTATCAGAAGTTTCTGGAGCTGAATCTACAAGTATAAATGCCTCTGTAGGTATTAGCTATGTATTGTTCGATGGTTTTAATAGAAAATATACCTATGAACAATTAAAAGGCTCATTAAGTCTTGCAGAATTGCAAAATAGACAAGTGATCGAAAACTCTTTATTAGATTTATATGCAGCTTACTATGAGGTTGCAAGACTAACAGAAAACAAAAACAATCAAAAACAAACCTTAGAGATTTCTAAACAACGATTGTTACGCACAGAATATGCTGCAAATTATGGCCAGAGTACAAAGTTAGATGTTTTAAATGCACAAGTGGATATCAATAATGACAGCATTACCTTCCTAGATACTCAAAGACAATTAGCAAATGCAAAACGGAATTTAAATGTTGTTTTGGGTAGAGAAGCTAATATTACTGATTTTAATGTAGAAACAGAAGTTGTGTATATTTTAGGTTTAAATATAGATGAATTAATGAATGATGCTCTAGAAAACAATACAATCTTATTACAAACAAATAAGGGTATTGAATTGAGTAACTACGATGTGAAAATTAGTCAATCTGGTTGGATGCCAACAGTTACAGCCAATGGTTCATATGCTTGGCTTAAAAATAATAACGACCAAAACAGCTTTGTGGCATCGCAACAGTTTGATGGTATAAATGCAGGAATTACCTTAGGTTGGAATATTTTTGATGGGGGAAGAACCAAAACAAGAGTTCAGAATTCTAAAATTGCGGTAGAATCTCAAGAAATTGCTAAAGAACAGTATGTGCAACAATTAAAGCGTGATGTATACAATGCTTGGGAATTTTACCAAAACGCTTTGTTTACCTTTCAAGTACAAGAAACAAATGTAACTACCAATCAAAGAAATTTTGAAAGAACAAGTGAGCAGTATAAACTAGGTCAAGTAACTTCTATAGATTTTCGTTTGGCGCAGGTTAATTTATTAAATGCAGAAAGAGATTTAAGTAGATCTAAATACGACGCAAAAATTGCTGAATTTCAA
The DNA here is from genome assembly GCF_054661455.1 of Urechidicola sp. KH5. NCBI lineage: Bacteria > Pseudomonadati > Bacteroidota > Flavobacteriia > Flavobacteriales > Flavobacteriaceae > Urechidicola > Urechidicola sp. KH5. The sequence goes on along the minus strand of NZ_BAAFSW010000003.1, from coordinate 234,668 downwards.
TTGCTATTTCTAGCAGGTTTGCTGATTGGCAATTAATTTTTTAAATAAAATTTTAATTGAATCCTCGATGGTAACATGGAGGATTTTTTGTTTTAAGCCATTTGAATTTTGTATTTTTAAACATCAACTTAGCGAACTATGAAAACGATTTTATCATCTCTTTTATTTCTTATAACACTTCAATTTCAAGCTCAAAACATTTCAGAAAGACTAGGGTACCCTTCAGACGCAAAACTTTTAATCATTCACGCTGACGACCTAGGGGTATCGCAATCTGAAAATGAGGCGTCATTTCAAGCAATGGCTAAAGGATTTGTGAATTCTGCAAGTGCCATGATGCCTACACCTTGGATTTTAGAGGTAGCTGAATATGCCAAAGCAAATCAAAATCATGATATAGGATTGCATTTAACCTTAACTTCTGAATGGAAAAATTATCGTTGGGGACCTGTAACTTCTATAAATGAAGTTCCCAGCTTGGTAAATAAATATGGATATATGCATGCCGCATGTACCAGTGATTTTAATCCTGATGAAGTAGAGAAGGAGCTCGTGTCTCAAATAGAACGCGCATATGCTATGGGGCTAGAACCAACACATTTAGACAGCCATATGGGGTGTTTGTTTTGGAGTTCTCCCGAAGTGTTAGAGGTATATTTAAAAGTAGCGCAAGTGTATAATTTACCTTGTTTAATAACAGCCGAAATACCAGAAGTATTGCGAGCTAAGTACAATGTAAGGGTAGTAGTAGATCAGATTTACACCATAGGAGAGGAGCAATATGCGAACGGAACTGAGGCCTACTATAGAACCATATTCAAGCAAATAAAACCAGGTTTAAACACCCTTTTAATTCATACAGCCTACGACAATGCAGAAATGCAAGCCATGACGGTAGACCACCCTGAATGGGGCGCTACATGGCGTCAAGAAGATTTTAATTTCTTTATGAGCACCACTTGTAAAAAGCTCATTGAAGACGAAAGGATTATCTTAATTACATGGAGAGAAATAAAAGAAAAATTGTACGATTAAACACCAATTCTTATTGCTTTATTAATCATCTTTCTTATTGAGTTATAATTGATATAGACGTTTCACTTTCCGTTTAAGACGTTTCACTTAAAACTATTGTCGTTTCATATAATTTACTTAAATAAAAGGAAGATAACTGATTTAAATTTGTACTGTAATTAAAACAAATAAGTAAACACAATAAAATAGTAACGCTGTGATACGTTTAAAGGAATTAGATTTCGAGTTATTAAACGTTGACTGGAAAAATATCATCAGCATTAACACAGATTCAAAAGAAGAGTCTGAATTGGAGATGAAAACTTCAGTTTTATGTTTATCTAAAAAAAAGAGTTAAACATTTAAAATTAAGATCATGAAGACAATTAACAAATTAGTAAGCGCTTTAATCATTTTAGTAATCCTTTCTAGCTGTTCGTCAGTTAAGGTTACAGATACATGGAAAGACACTGGTAACAGTGCCGATATAAAAGCAGAAAAAATGTTAGTTGTAAGTGTGTCAGAAAATACCACTTCTAGACAACGTTTTGAAAAGGATCTAGTAAATCAATTAAACAGTAAAGGGTTTAATGCTCAAGAGAGCTTTACCATATTCCCTGAAATTTCACCAGTTAAAAAAGTAGCAGGTGCAGCATTAGAAAAAGTTAAACAAAAATTACGTGATGGAGGCGTAGAGTTAGTAATGGTAAACGTAGTACGCGATACCAAACACTACACCAAAACAGTAAGTGACGGACCGTCATATTATGTGTCGCCTAATTACGGATATAGATATCATAGAGGGTTTTACGGATATTACGGAGCAATGAATACAGGTCCAACATATTCAACAACAACTGAGGGCACAACCTATGTGTTAGAAACCATTATCTATGACTTATCGCAACCCACAGAGAAACAATTGCTAAAAGTAATTACATCTGAAGTAGACAATCCAAGTACAGTAGGTAGTGCTTCAAAAGATTTCTCTAAAACAATAGTACAAGAGTTGCTTAAAGAATAGACGTACAATATATAGTTTTTCATAAAAGTAAGTTTGGTTAGTTGATTTGCTGCCGTTGGTTCTAAACTACAAATAGACCGCGGCAGCTTTCTTTTTTGTATATTTAAAGCACTAATCTGATTAAATTGCTTTTATGTTTAGAGTCCTTACTGTAATCATGCTATTGTTAAATAGTACTGTTATTTTATCGCAAGATAGTATCCCAAAGCAACCAGAGCCCTCTCAGGCTGCAATTCTAAGTGCTCCTGTAATTATTCAAAAAGACACCTTATTTTATATAAAGGGGAGTTTAGATAGTTATCCTGTATCAGTTCGAGCAGAAGAAATAAGTAAACATTTGTCTAAAATGACAAAATTGTACAATAGGGCTCAAGATTCTATTTACTTAAAACCTGAGAAAAACTATATCAGCATCATGTACAATGATGAAGTGGCGTTTGTTGTTACACCAAGTGATGCTAAGTTTTACGATATGTATTTAGAGGATCTATCAGAAATGCATAAAGAGAGTTTTTTAAGAACACTAAACAAAAAAGAAGAACTCAGTACCACTCAATGGTTAAAAAGAATTGGTTTGTTTTTGGTATCATTATTAGTACTAATTTTGTTACTCAAACTCATTAATTTTTCATTTAAAAAAATAGATAAACGTCTATCTAAAATAGAACGTAATTTTCTACGTAAAAAAGAAAATCTAATACGATATTTTATTCCCAAAAGCACTGCCAATATATTTGTGCTTATTTCTAAAATAACACGTTACATTTTAATAATATTTCTATTATTAGTATATGCTCCTTTTATGTTTAGTTTCTTTCCTTGGGCTGAACATATTGTGCATTTATTCTATGGCTATATTAAAACACCAGTGATGTATATATTTCAAGGTTTTATTGATTTTATTCCTTCACTAATTTTTATAATAGTTATTATCTATGTTGCTCGTTATGTGGTTCGGGTTATTAAATACATTGCTCAAGATATTAAAAATGGAAAATTAAAAATAAAGAACTTTCATAAAGATTGGGCACAACCAACTCAAAAGATTATTACCCTCTTTATTTATGCTTTTTCACTGGTGTTAATCTATCCTTATTTACCAGGATCTGGTTCGTCTGCTTTTCAAGGTGTGTCTATATTTATTGGAGCCATTATTTCATTCGGATCTACTTCAGCCATCGCTAATATTATTGCTGGAATTGTCATTACTTATATGCGGCCATTTCAAATAGGAGATCGTGTAAAAATTGATCAAATAATAGGAGACGTAGTAGAAAAAAACATTTTAGTAACACATGTTAGAACTCCTAAAAATGAAGATGTTACAATACCTAATGCAAATATATTGGTGAATAATATTGTAAATTTTTCTAACAATGATGAAAGCAATACAATTTTACATACTACAGTTACTCTGGGTTATGATTTGCCCTGGAAAAGAGCAAATGAATTATTGATTGCTGCTGCAAGACAGACGCCACTAGTTCTAGAAAACCCAGAACCGTTTGTGTTGCAAACGAGCTTAGATGATTATTATGTATCGTATGAATTGAATGTACATACCAAAGATTCTAAGAAAATCCCATGGATTTATTCTGAAATACATAAAAACATACTCGATGTATTTAATGAAGCTGGCGTAGAAATTCTGTCACCAGCCTATAACGCTGTGCGCGATGGAAATATTACAACCGTACCAAGTCAATTAAAACCAAATGATAGAGGTCCTTTAAATAAATTGGTTGATCACTTAACCGGACGTAACCAAAAGATAGTCATTAAGAAAGGAGAGGAGCCAAAGGATTAAATGTACTAAGCCTTGGTAACCGAAGCTTTTAGGGCACCTAAATACCATAAAATTAGCACTGTTAAAAAGCTAAAAACTGAAAAACCTATAAACAAGGGCAGTACAGAATCTACTACAAACATACCTATCAACGCACTAATGGGGACAGCCATAAGAGTTGAGATAAACCCAGTAATAGCGGCAGCTATTCCTGCAATATGACCTACGGGCTGCATCGCTAAAGAACGAAGATTTCCGAATAAAAACCCTACAGAAAAAAACTGTAATCCAAAGAAGGTGAGTAGTATAGTAATAGGTGGATTCGCTCCAGAAGGATACAATAGAATATATAATAGAGACACTCCTAAATAAGAGAATGCTGCAATATTTACCAAACGTCGCATACCAATTTTTAATACCCAACTACCATTTAAAAAGGTTGCCAATCCAACTGAAAAAGCCAATCCAGCAAAAATATAAGGAAACTCTTCTAACATACCGTATTGCAACTCAAATATTTGCTGCGAGGTACTTAAATAAACCATAAAACTACCTGTAATAAAACCAGAAATTAAGGTGTATCCAATCGTGGTTTTATGTTTAAGTAATTCCTTAGTACCATCTATAAATAAGTAAGGTGTAAATCCAATTCTATTGAGTTTACTGAGGGTTTCAGGTTGTCGTTTCCAAAACCAAAATCCGATTAGTATAGCAAATACAATTTGAACATAAAAAATGGCTTGCCAATTGTATAGATTTAAAATTGCACTTCCAAAAGCTGGTGCTACCATGGGTACCAATATAAAGATGACCGTAATAAAAGACATGATACGCGCCATATAATCGCCTTCATACGAATCTCGTACAATGGCAATACTAACAGTACGTGGAGCAGATAATGCAATACCTTGTAAAATACGGCCAAATATCATAACAGCTAGAGAATCTGCATAAATGCAAATTAAGCTCGCAACAACAAACAATAGCAAGCCTAAAAATACAATGGGTTTGCGACCCAAACTATCAGATAACGGACCAAATAGCAATGAGCCAATTCCCAAACCTAAAAAGATCATGGTAATGAGTAATTGGTTATCTGCTAAAGAATGGGTACCAATAGCATTTCCAATAATTCCAAGAGCCGGCAATAAAGCATCTATAGCTAAAGCTACAATAGCCATTAAAAAAGCCATTAAAGATATAAACTCAAATTGCGAACGTTGCTTTTTTTGCATTGCACAAAAATACGAACAATAGAGTTGTTAGAGGAGTAGATTCTTTTGTTACTTAAATATCGTTTAAAAAACTCTATTTAACATAATATAAATTATAGTACAAATATCAATATTTGTTGTTTATGTGTTGCATGCCATTTGTAAGCTATAATTCTATACTATGATAATATTCCTTCATCTTGATGCTTTGACTACTTATAAACTAAATATTGAATAACCTATTCCCAAACCAAGCCATGGTTTCTTATTATAATCCCATCTTTCTGAATAGTTGCCAATAGCATAATCGTATCCATAAAATACACCTAAGTTGATTTTATTAAATACATAAGTAGTACCTATTCCTAAACTAATTAGACCCTTTGTATAGGATTCGTCATCATTTAATGGATTCGATGCAGTATTACTTTTGTCTAAGGTGACCGTTGAAGTCCCGATTATTGCTCCCAATGTAAACTTCCAAGTATTTGATTTATTTCCAACCTTTTTTCTATGAAAAAAAGAAGTTGTTCCCCATGAATATCCGGCAAATAAAGACACATTAAATGATGTTGAAAAATCTTCTTCTATATTATTTTCTTTGTCTTTAAATCTATATTTCAACGGAATTGTTAAGGCCGTAACAATACCTTCTTGAAATTTTAATCGTACTGTTTGTCGGTTCTTTAATTCATAATAATAAATGTCCTCTCTATTTGACAACTTCTTAGATTCGTCTTTGTTTAAAACGGAAGTCTGTGACCGTTTACCACCACTTAAATATGGATTTACATAAATTTTATTTTTTTCAAAAAGAACAAATCCTTTTCTATCGTTCTCATTGAATAAAATAGTATCTACATAACTATAAGATTTAGATGTATAGTATTTCTTTGAAATAGTATCAGTTTTATACACTTCAACATCTTTACCATTTATAACTTCTTTCGAGCTATATACTATAATTTCGCCAAGCCTATTTTTAAAAGATTTATTGATTTCATTTTGTTTCCATTCAGGCAATGAATCAAATTTTTTTGTAACCTTATTTTTTAAATAGATTGTATCTGCAGGAATATTACCAACCGATTTTAGATAAATTTGGTCTTTTATTTTATAGTATTTCTTATACGATTCTTGAGAATAAATTAATAATGGCAATAGTAAGAATATACTTACGTAGTAGTATTTTTTCATATTAATAAATTTGATTAGTTCTGTTGGCTTAAAATTAAGCAATAGAGAGTAATCGAACAATCCCCAATTCCAGTGATATTATCTTTTAATAATTTGAAAAAAAATAAGGGTGAATAAAACAATATTAGATTAGCTCTAGCCTAACTTTATCACCAAGGTTCTTTTGTGCCAATATGCTGATAGCCTTTTCTGATAGTTGTAAAATTCTGGGATAACCACCAGTGGTTTGTGCATCTTTCATTAACACTATCAATCTACCTGAAGGCAATAATTGAATAGTACCAGGTAAAACTGGACTGGTAATAATAGACGTGTTATGAGGCGCAACAATTTCATTTAGTTGATACCCCATACGGTTGCTGTTGTTTGAAATCGTAAACTCAGTATTGAATACTTTCTTTTGATCTTCGCTTTTTAAGATATCAAATTCAGGGCCTTTATAAACAAGGAGCTCATTTGTATTAAAAAATGCATTATTCATACGTAGCTTCCCAGAAGCTGTTTTAAAATTTGTTTCAGTAATCGATACTATTTCTAAACGATCGTTCTTAGCTAATTTAATTTTATGAGTGATATTTTTAAACTGCGATCTACTATTCAATACACATTCTGATTGAATTCCGCCTTTAACTGCTAAATAACATCTTGCACCATTTACAGCATTTCCAAAAGACAATACATCGCCATTTTTGATATGTACCACCTTATTGTTTGAAATGCGCTTATCATTTAGTTTAGGTGACATATCTGCTCCAGTAATGGCAATAGCAGTTTCAGATGTAAACAATATTTTTGGTCCAATAACAGTCATTTCTAACAAAGCGCAATCTACAGTGTTGTTTAACAAGGCATTGGCCAATCCTGCAGAAATAGCATCCATAACACCACTATTTGGCACTCCCTGATTTCTATACCCAAAACGCCCTAAATCTTGAATACTTGTATACAACCCAGGATGCAAAACTTCAATCATATACCGCTATTATAGTTATAGATTCCAGTAGAAATTTCAATTTCCAATACTTTATACCGAGCTTCTGAAACAGCATAAAATTTGACTTGATCTCCTGGTGCAATAAACGTTGGATTTTCTTTTGAACTATCAAACAATCGCACGGGTGTTTTTCCTACAATATGCCAACCTCCAGGAGATTCTTGTGGGTAAATCCCCGTTTGGTTCCCTCCTATAGCCACAGCACCCTCAAACACATCTAACTTTGGTGTTTGTTTTCTCGCTATTTCAAGTTGTTTTTGTAGTCCGCCCAAGTATAAAAATCCTGGTAAAAACCCTACACCAAATACCTTATACAATGGCTCGGTATGCAGTTGAATAAAGGATTCTCTGCTCATGTTTTTCTCTTGAAGTACAAAACTTAAATCCAAACCAAAATCATAGCATACGGGTATGTTCCAAGTTTTTGATTGTTCTAAAGTCTCAGAATTCAGTTCAGTATATATATTTTGTATGTGGCTGATTAAGTTCTCTTTATTAAAATAGGCTCTATCATAAACCACTAACATGGCATGGTATACAAAGTTGATATCTTTGATACCTACTATTGATGTAGCCTTCAACTGTTGGTGTAAAAGTCTTATGTCATTTAATATAACCTCAGAAATTTGTTGAGGCCATTCAATCAAAAGTGCCGATTCACCCAAAGACTTGTATTCTAAATTGTACTTATTCACCAGAATGCTTTTGTAAGTATGCGTGAAGCGTTTTCAATATCTCAATGGCATTTGGTGTATCAGAATGCACACAAAACGTTTCAGCTTGAATAAATTCTTTGGTATTACTAATTGTTTCCACCATTGATGTATGCATCATGGTTTGTACATGTTGCAATACCTTTTCAGGATCATTTATAACTGCATTGTTTTGATTTCTAGAAACCAAACTTAAATCTTTATGATACCTCCTGTCAGCAAAGGCTTCGTATGCAATGTCAAAATTCTGTTGGAGAGCCAAAGTTGCAATTTCAGAATTATAAGGTGCAAATAATGTACACTGATTTCTATATGGTGCAACTGCTGTAAGAAAAACTTCTGCCAAGTCTTTGTTTTTAGCAATATCGTTATATAAAGCACCATGCGCCTTGATATGCGAAATAGTCGCTTGCTTTTTTGATGCTATGTCCTTTAAAGTTTCTATTTGATGTTGAATACTTTCAATTAAGGCATCATTTGAAATGGTCATAGATTTTCTCCCAAAATTTATGGTATCCGGATATGAAGGATGAGCACCAACTTTCACGTTGTTTTGAAGTGCCAATTCAATAGTAGCTGTCATAGAATCAGTATCTCCGAAATGGCCACCACAAGCTATATTACAATAATCTATATAGGGCATTATTTGGGCTTCATTGCTTAGCCCCTCTCCCATGTCGCAATTGATACTATACTTTTTCATGTTATAAACCCCAAATAACTTTTAATACACTTTTTGCTCCTAATATAACTGCAATTAAAATAATTAAAACCGATATACAATTTAGTAAAACACCATTTCTATATGAGCCTAAAACACTTGATTTATTTACAATCCATAACAGAAAAATGGCAATTACCGGTAATAGCATTCCATTGGTAATTTGTGCAAATTTGATAATCTCTATAGGAGTAAATTTTAAAAATGAACATACTATCCCTAATATTAGAATAATGCTCCACGACAATCTAAAACGCATATCTTTTAAATTAGCTTGCCAACCAAAACAACTATTCGCAACATAAGCTGCAGCTAATGGTGCGGTAATTGAAGAAGTAATTCCTGCAGCAAATAGACCAATACCTAAAAAATATTTGGACGAAACACCATAAACAGGTTCTAAACCTTTGGCAAGATCTAAAACACTTTTAACATTGCCTTCTCCTATAGCCGCTGCTGAAACGATAATTGCCATAGATACCAAGCCTCCTAAAATAATGGAGATGAATGTATCTTTTCGAGCAAATTTTAAATCAGAGGTTTGCTTCCATTTTTCTTTTACCAATGATGTGTGTAAAAACAAATTATAGGGCACTACTGTGGTACCAATGAGTCCAATGACTGTTAATAAACTAGTATCTGGAAATCTTGGAATCAATGCACCTTTTACTAATAATAGAAGATTTGGTTTGGTTAATACAGCAGCAGCAACAAACGAGATACTCATTATAAGCACCAAAAACGTTAAATACTTTTCTAAGGATTTATAAGAGCCTTTAAACAAAATAATAAAGGCAATAACGCCGATAATTATTGGATATAGAGAGGCAAAATCTTCTCCAAACAGCGCCGAAAATCCCAATGATGAACCAGTAATATTCCCTGCTTCATAGGCCGCATTTCCAATAACAATAGCTGCTAAGATTAATAGAATAGCAAGCTTTCGAAAAAGAGGGAATTCTATTTGTTCTTTAATAACATCGGCCAATCCTTTTTGGGTAACAATTCCAATACGCGCCGCCATTTCTTGTAAAACAATGGTTGCAACAATCGATAAAGACATGGCCCATAATAAGTCGAAACCAAATTGCACACCTGCTAAGGTGCATAGCGTTACAGTACCAGGACCAATAAAGGCAGCAGCCACCAAGGTACCTGGACCAATATTTTTGAACCAATTATTCATTTTGGCCAACCTTTAACGCATAAATAGCAAAAGAACCTAACCAATGTGATCCTTCATAACTATCGTTTACAATACTTGGCAACGAATAATTTATATGCTTTTGTGCCAGTGGTTTTAAATGAGCATATGATGGATACTGATTCGCTAATCCTAATAAGCACCATGCTCTACTAAAATTAACACCATCTAAATGTACCAACTTACCATCTTCTCTATCAGATACTTTACCAACTTCTAATTGAAAATTTTCACTTGCTAATTGTGGTAAAAACTCTTGCAGCCAAGGCTTAAATTCAGCTGCAGGTAAAACACGTCGCATAATATCCATTTCTTCCAAACAAGGGGATAAAAAATCGAACCCACTAGGCTCCCAAGAAATTGGGCAATTAGCATCTGTTAAGTAAAAATAACGTGCTCGTTTTTCAATAAGGTTTTGTAATTCTTTGTGACCAACAGTTTTGGCGTAATCATAGGCAAAGGTGAGTCCAAACGCCGTATTGGTATGCTCTCCTACTCTAATCGGGTAATTTAATTTGGGTAAGAACTCCAAATAACCATTTACAATAATTTCTACTAAAGGCGCTAGATTTGTTTCTAATTCTCGTGCCAAAGGATCATTCCATGTATGCAGCTCTTCGGCTAATTTTAACAACCAAGCCCAACCATAGGTACGCTCAAAGGAATTGTTATACTTAGGTTCGAAATAGGCAATTTCAGTTTCAATATGCGTTTTAGAAATATTCTCGCGTAATCTTTCTCGAATGATTGCAGCATCTTTTAATTCTGGAAACTGCTTTAACAACTTAATTAAAGACCAATGTCCATGTACTGAGGAATGCCAATCAAAACAACCATAGAATGCAGGATGCAGTTCTCTAGGAGATTTAAGATCTTCTCCAGTACCCAATACTTGATTTAATTTATTGGGATATTCAACTTGAATACAAGCAAGTGGCAATGCTGCTAAATTGTTTGCTTGTTCTAAAGTAATTTGAGAAGTAGAATATTGTGCCCGTAAGATGAAAGAGTAAAAAACTAAACTTAAGATTAAAAGAATATTACGAACCATTTAATGAAATAGATTAAGAATGCGAATTCAATCATTTCAAAAATAAGAGAATTAAATCGATATTACACTAGTGGTTCCTTATTTGAATTAAAGATAAAATGTCTATTGCCTCTTCTTCACATAAGATATTAAACTAATTTAACATTAACAGCATTCATGCCTTTTAATCCTTTCTCTAGTTCGAAGCTTACTTTTTTCTGTTCGCTAATACTATCGATTAATCCGCTTTTATGAACAAAATGTTTTTCTTGAGTTTCTGAATCTACAATAAATCCAAAACCTTTTGTTGCATCAAAAAATTCAACAGTACCTTTTCTAATTGGGTCAATTTCTTCATGAACAGTTTTTGGTACACTAATATCTATATCTTCTATATCAACTACTACTTTATCTGCTGGATCTGGCGGAGTATCAGTTAATTGTCCATTATGGTCTACATATGCAAATTCAATTCCTTTCTTACCATGTTCTTTGGCCTCCAATTTGCGAGCCTCCATTTTCTTTCTTTTCTCTTCACGTTTCTTTAAACGCTTTTTTTCGCGCTCATTTTTATTCCACGTTTGCTGTGATTTACCCATATATTATATTCTTTTGAATGTTAATTAAATAAAAAAAGCCCATTAGATATACCAATGAGCTTTTTACATGAAAAAGGAATATCTTAAAGTACCTTTACATCAACCGCATTCAAGCCTTTTTTCCCAGCTTGAGTGTTGAATTGAACTTTGTCATTTTCTTTAATATCATCTACTAATCCAGAAATATGTACAAAAATGTCTTCTCCTGAATCAGATGTAATAAATCCAAATCCTTTAGAATCGTTAAAAAATTTTACTGTGCCTTCTTGCATTACTTTTTATTTTAAATTATTATAAATTACTACCCTACCGAATCCTTATATAAATATGAAACAATTACATTTTAAGTAATTATTTTAAATACTTAAACAACTAATAAAGTAATAATGAAATAAAAAAGAAAGGACGCGACAAGCGCTTATAACTAATTACTAAATAATACCTCTTAAACTGATAAGGTGTTCTCTTAGAACATAGCAAAAGTAGTGTTTTATTTCCACATTCTAATACAGTTATCGAAAAAGAGTATTTTTATATATTTGCAACCAAGTGGCATTAAAAATTATGGCATTATTATAAAATGAGAAACCAATTTATAACGATAGTAATAGCAGCTTGTTCGCTATTATTTTTTTCTTCCTTTAGTCATCCTTTAAAACTAACATCATCCCTTATAAAATATGATGTAAAATCAAAAGAAGTTACAATAGAATGTAATGTTTTTATAGACGATTTTGCTCCAGTATTTAGTGATACTTTAGAAGATAAAATAAATAGTAAAAGCATTACAACATCAGATAAAGAAGCCATTGAAAATTATTTCAAAAATCATTTTAAAATAGTGATTAACGAAGAACGACTTGGTTTTAAATTTGATTCATATATGGTCAGAGATAATGTAATGTCTATAAAATTCAAAGAACATATTATTACTATTAATAAAGGAGATGAAATCTATATTGAAAACGAATTACTTTTTGATGAGTTTCTAGATTTACAATCTAATTGGATTACTTTGCGAATGCCTCCTTTTATTAAGAATTCAAATTTTGAATGTAACATTGAATCATCTTATTATACTAAAACATTTTAACCTTTAAATTTCATGGAAAACTTTACACCTTTTTTTGTAAATGGTTGGGAACATATTGTAGATATCAATGCCTATGACCACCTACTATTTGTAATGACTTTATGCGCTGCTTTTAAATTATCTGAATGGAAACAAATATTGGTAATTATTACTGCATTCACTATTGGTCATAGTGGTACCCTTATTTTAAGTGCATTGGAATATATACCTACCAATGCCACTTTAATAGATACTTTGATTCCTTTTACTATTATGATTACAGCCATATCTAACATTACTAGTTATGGCAAAGAAGGGCGATTTTCTGGAGCTAAATTTAAATATGCTATTGCCCTAGTATTTGGGTTGATTCATGGACTTGCTTTTGCTAGTAACTTTAAGTTTATGCTGTTTAGTGAAAGCATTATTATGCCACTTTTCTCTTTCAATTTAGGAATTGAAGTTGGCCAGATTTTCATAGTTATCTTATTTATGATAGCGCTTTGGGTCTACACGAATCTAATAAAAGGTGAGCACATGAAATGGAACGTATTTGTATCTGGCGCTGGGTTTGGTATTGCAACAACACTTTTTATAAACGCTTTGCAATAAGATAATTAAACGAATAAACAAGATTAAAAGGGAAGCTAATTAGACTCGTTTCCCTTTATTCTTTTCCATAGATTTTGTAACAAAAATTTAGCATCTCCTCTTGTCTTTGGTACTTCCTTAACCTCTAATTTATTTCCTACTATATTTAATTGGTATGAAAATGCAAAAAATGAAGTCCCGTCTTTTCTTGGTATCAATCCAAAGCGCAAATCATTAAACACCCAATCCCTACCATTTTTCTCAATTATATACCAACTATTACTTATACGAATTAATCGTTGAACTTCTTCATGCTTCAATACGTCTGAGTATAATTCAGGATTTTTCGGATATCGCTTAAACTGTATCGGGTTCTTATCAAAAAAAGAATAATCAGCTATTAAATAAGCTTCTTTAGTATCAATATTGGCATTCCATAAAATGGTATTCATTGGCGAAGGTCGCGTGCTAATTGCTGTGTAATTAATGTTTTGATGCTTTAGTTGTTCTTTAAATTGAGAGGTAACGATAGTTTTAAGAAGCACAGTGAACAACAAGTAAAAAGTTGAGACGATTAAACCAAAACGATTAAGTCGAGTTCTTTTTTTAGAGTCTCTTTTTTGGAATAGAACCAAAATAGTACACCCTAAAAATGGGACTGTATACAATGGGTCTATCACAAAAATAGAATTGAAAGCCAATCTTACATCAAATGGCCAAAATAATTGAGTGCCCCAAGTGGTAAAAGCATCTAATATGGGATGCGTAAATAATCCCCAAAAGAATAGCTTAGCCCAAGGTTTCCAACCTAGATTATACTTTGGTTCAATGGTATTGACTAACCAGCCTAATAGTGGTGAAAGCAATAAACAAAATAGTATAGAATGACTAAAACCGCGATGCCATTCTATGGCCGTTACTGTATCGGTTAAATTTCCGAAGATTACATCTAAGTCAGGAATGGTGCCTGCAATAGCACCGTAAAGTAATGCTTTATTACCAACTTTCTTACCTAACACGGCCTCTCCTACCGCAGCTCCTAAAACAATTTGAGTTAATGAATCCAAATGAAAAGTACCCTAATATTATTCTAAATCAATAAACTGCTTATATTGGTCGTAACGATCAATAATTTGGTTAACATAGTTTACTGGTTCTAAACCTCTAACATAGCCATATTTAATGAATTCTTTGGTGTAATTAGTTGGAAAGCTCAAAGCCAACAACATCTCATCCACGTTTCCTTGCCATTGATTAGGATCTAAATTATTTGCCTTTGCCAATCGTTGAGCATCAGCAATATGGCCAAATCCACAATTATACGCAGCCATTGTAAATTTTATACGGTTAATTGAATCTGGAATGTTTTCAAATTGATTGAAAATCTGTTTCAAATACGTCGTCCCTGCTCTCAAACTTTCTTCAGGATGCGTCGGGTCTTTTACTTCTAATGATGCTGCAGTTTTTGGCATTAACTGCATCAGACCTTGAGCTCCTGTCCAAGAAGTAGCTTTAGGGTCAAATCTCGATTCTTGATAGACTTGTGATGCTAACAAGCGCCAATCCCAATCAATTTTTTTAGCATGAGATTTTATATATTTATCGTAAGCACTAATTTGGTTATTCGCCAAACTATAATAATCACTTTTACTTCTATTTTTATACAAACGCTTATTCTTAAAGTATTTATTATAAACTACATTAAAATTGGTTGTTTTTCGCTGAGAAAGAATCCATTGGTTTACCTTTTCTTTAAACAAAGGCGACTTCTTTCTTGTTACCCATGAAATGCGTTGAGAGAAAGATATAGGCACACTAATATCTAAATTAGGTCTATCAGATGCATTTATTTTTGCAAGATTTTCATCGGCAATTGTATACTTGATTTTACCATCAGACACCATATGTATGATCTCTCCGGTACTTAAAGTTGAGTCTAAAGTATCTATTACAATATCTCCTCCTATTTCATTAGATAAACTTTGCAATCGCTCATAGTACGCAGAATTTTTACGTATAGAAATGGTGTCGTTAATCAATTCAATAGGGTCATGCACTAAAGCGTTTTCTAATGATTGCCAAGAAAGTTTTAAATAGTTGTCTGGTTTTTTTTGTACCAAAACTTGTTTTGTTAAATACAAATACTCTGTAAAGTCAACTTCCCACTGACGTTGCTTAGTTACTGTCATTCCATGTGCTATAAGGTCTACATCTCCTCTATTTAGCACTTCGAATTCTGCATCTAAATTTTTTGAAATGGTAAGCTCTAATTTTAGATTGAGCTCTTTGGCTAATTGTTGCAATAACTCATATTCAAAACCCATTGGTTGTCCTTTGTACAAAAAGTAACTCGTACTACTGTATACTACCAAAGCTCTTAAAACGCCATCTTCCCTAATTTGTTCCCAATCTCTATCTACTGAATTAGCAATAAATGGATTGTAATTTTCATCAAAAGCGGTTTGGTCTGAAGTTTTTCGGCATGAGGTGAACAACAGCAGCAGTATTAGGGGGTATAATATGTAATTATTAAAAAAAGTCAAGTTTATCAAATATATAAATATTTATTAAAATCAACTGTGAACCAAAATGGAACAGTATCTCAATTAAAGACGAATAAAACAACTACTTATACTGTTAACCCCATTTCATACAGCAATATTAATAAATGTATTTTAGCAATTTGAAAGCAAATCATTTGAGTAGCACCAATAACAAATTAAAACTACAATACAACGGCTATAGAAACACTGATAATCTATGGAAAGGAAGTGCTGTTCAAGATATTAAACAGTTCAATGCACCTTCTAATAATAATACTATTTTTAATCATATTAATACCCCTAATTTACGTTTGGGAAAATTAGTAGAACAGTTTGTATTTAATGATTTAGAACAATCAAGTAATATTCAAATACTTTGTGAGAACCAGCAAATCAAAAGAGAAAAACAAACCATTGGTGAAATTGATTGTTTGCTTTTAAAAAATGACCAAGCCATACATTTAGAAATTGTTTATAAATTCTATTTGTTCGACTCTCATATGAGATCAGATGATATAACCTGTTGGATTGGGCCAAATAGAAGAGATGCTCTTTCTTTGAAATTAAATAAATTAAAAACCAAACAACTCCCCCTACTCTATAAAAAAGAATCAAAACCACTTTTAAATAAACTTGGAATAAAACCCGAAAACATAGAGCAACAAGTTTTATTTAAAGCTCAATTATTTGCTCCTAATAAAACAGAAGTAATGTTCAATCAACTAAATATGGATTGCTTATGTGGTACTTATGTGCATTACGAAGAAATAAAGCAGTTTAGTAATTGTGAGTTTTATATGCCAACAAAGTTAGATTGGTTAATAATACCACATAAAGAAGTTGCATGGCTACCTTTTAAAAAATTCAAAACGCAACTTCTGATTTTTATGAAAGAAAAAAGCGCACCACTATGCTGGGTCAAGTATCCTGACAAACAAATTAAAAAGATGTTTGTGGTTTGGTGGAACTACTAATTCAAGTATCTTCGCGGCCGCAATGTGGATGTATTTTGGACTCTTAGCGGCATTATTCTTAGGCTTACATAATCTATGTAAAAAACATGCAGTACAAGGGAATGAAGTATTCCCTGTGCTATTTGGAACCATCGTTTCTGGATTTCTATTAATCCTACCATTTTATATTGGATCTTCTCTGGCTCCTAATTCAATGAAGGAGATACAATTATATATTAACGACCTTCCTTTAAAAACTCATGGTTTTATTGCCATTAAATCGGCCATCATGGCATCATCATGGGTGTTAGCGTATCAAGCTTTAAAACATCTGCCTATTACTATTGTAACCCCAATTAGATCAGCAGGTCCATTCTTTACATTTATTGGAGCTATTTTGATATATAAAGAACAACCTAACACCTTTCAATGGATCGGATTTTTTCTTATTATTTTTTCTGTTATGCTCTATTCTAGAATTGGCAAGAAAGAAGGCATATATTTTAAACGAAATAAATGGATTTTTGCAATAATTGGCGCTACTTTTCTTGGAGCCTCAAGCGGGTTGTACGACAAGTTCTTAATTCAATCATTAACATTAAACCCGCAAACTTTACAATTTTGGTTTTGTTTTTATACCATGCTCATCTTACTTGTTATTTTATTTATTACTTGGTTTCCATTTAAAGAAAAAAGAGAAGCATTTAAATTTAGGTGGTCTATCCCATTGGTAGGTATACTTTTGCAAACAGCAGATTATTTCTATTTTAAAGCTTTGCAAGATCCAGAAGCTTTAATAATGCTATTATCTGCAATCAAGAGAAGTCAAATTATTATAGCAGTTGTTTTAGGTGGGTTACTATTTAAAGAGCAAAATAAACGTAAAAAACTTGTACCTCTATTTGGAATAATGGGGGGCATCTTTCTTATTTTATATTCTTAAAATACTTTTATGAAATTATTTACAACTGATTTTGAGTAACTTACATAATATTTTTGTTTTTTATAAAGGTTTTTCACTAAATTCGCCTAAATTTTAGCCCCCCCACTAAATGAAAAATGTAAGCATTCTTATGCTTGTAGCTCTTTTGAGTACAATATTACAAGCTCAAGTAGGTATCAATACTACAACTCCAGACCCCTCTTCAATATTAGACATTCAAAGTAACGAAGCAGGTTTGTTAATACCAAGGTTAGCAGAGACAGATAAAGCCTCCATCCCTGCACCAATTGCAAATGGATTGATGATTTTTAATACCACAACTGAAGCTTTTGAATTTTACAATAATGGTAATTGGTATCAATTGGCAACTCATATTACGTGTGATTTTGCCGTTGCGGCATCTACTACCAATATTAGTGTAGAATTGGGTCAAACAGTTTCTTTTACTATGGACGTACTAGCAACCAATGGTGCACCAGGTGCAATAACAACTACCTTTAATTCAAGTACTTCTAATTTGGTGATCTCTGGTTTTAATGTAACAAGTACTTCACCTACTACTCCATTACAACAAACCATTCAATTTACATTAGACGCATCTAGTAATGCTATCGTGGGTGATTCTGGATTTATGGTGTTACAAATTGATTCGGGTTGTGGTGAAACTAAATTTATCACTATTAATATAAACGTTACAGGTTGTGATTTTGATATTACACCGAGTGCAACTACTCTGTATAGTACTGTACCCGCAACATCAAACTCTTTAAATATTAACTTGGGAATTGATCAGTTGGGTGTAATTAATGGAGCCATTACTTCTGTAACTTCAGTAGATTCTTATCCAGGAATAACTTTCAATGGTTCATCAGGATGCTACTACCCTTGTGCAACTGGTGTAAATATAGATATAGACAATTCTGCTGTTGCAGGAACTTATCCATTTAATGTTGTATTGACTTCTGATTGCGGAACGAGTAAAAATATAGTTATTACAATTGTAGTTGAAGCTGATCCAAGAGATTGTAAACAAATATTGGCAGAAGGGCTTTCAACTGGAGATGGTGTTTATCAAATAGATGCTGATGGACCTGGAGGACTTGCACCATTTGATTGTTATTGCGATATGACAACTGATGGTGGCGGATGGACCATGGTTCTGAATTATGTAAGAAACCAAGCGTCGGGTAATTCTAGCTTAAGAATGTTAACATCGTATTTACCATTGCTAGGGTCTTCTACCCTGGGTGATGATGAAACCGGAAGCTCTGCTTATTGGGGACATGCAGTACCATCATTGCTGGGTAATTTTTCATTTAATGAGTTACGATTTTATGGTCAGGAAACAGTAGGCTCAGTAGTTGATTTTAAAATAGCACAACAAGAGTTAAATTCTTATTTCTCAACAGGAATAGGGCAAATAAATACAACACACTTTAACAATAATTATATAACATTACCCGGGCACACAAGTACATCTTCTCCTTTTGGCGTTACGAGAGGACATGCAGATAGGGGAAATACGGCTATGACTGGTGTTCCTTTTAGAAAGCACAATGGTACTAATAAATTTAGTTGGGAGATAAGACATGGAAATGATTGGAGTGTGACTCAAGAGAATGGTTCATACAATCAAGACACTGTTCATAGAATCTGGATACGTTAAAAAAACACCTTAGATCCGCATGGGGTTAACTAGTTTTTTTGGTAAGAATTTTTCTTAAAGCCTTGTTCAGCTTTCTAAGGTGTTTTTGTACTTAAAATAATTTTACGTTTTTAAGCAAACGTACTTCTTTGCATATAAAACAATCTGAAAACAAAAATTCCTACCCTTTACGTTTATTTTTTTTAAGAAATAAAAATAATAGCGTTCTATCAAAGATTTTAAATTGATTGAAAAGCGCATTAGCCTTAAATTTAATAGGTATCAAAAAAAATTCGATAAGTTTAATTGGAGAAATTGATAAGAATTCTATTCTCGTGGAAATAAAAGGAAACCTATATTCTGATTATTATAAAATTTCTCTTTGGAGATAAACCATTCAAGTAACTTAATTGGTTTGTTAAAAAAACACCCTAGATCCGCATGGGGTTAACTAGATTTTTGGATAGAGATTTTCTTAAAGCCACATTATAGCTTTCTAGGGTGTTTTTGTACCTAAAAAATAATCACAGAATTTTTTAAGTATACTTTACCTATTCATATATAAAACAACCGAAGAAAAAAAATTCCTACCCTTTACGTTTATTTTTTTTAGAAATAAAAATAATAGCGTTTTATCAAAGATTTTAGATTTCTTAATTATTTGGTCATTACTGCTTGTAATTTGAATCATGGTTATCGGTTATTTGTTTTGCTATTTCGTGTAAGCCTGTATTGAAACCTGTTTCATAAGTGCTGGTATTTAGATCAACATGATAAATACTATTTAACCATATAAGACCACCGGTTTCGCGAACTATATCTCCTTGATGACCTTTCGCATCAGTGAATATTGATGTTGCTTTTGGTCCAGTCATCGTAATATCGTCCAATAGTTGATTATCTAAATGCATTTGATATAAATTAAATGTAGCCCATCCGGTCGGTATGGTGAAAATTTTAGTGGAAGGAAATTCGATACGTAATTGATCTACAATTGCATTGTGTTGAATATCAATAATATAAAATTCATACATTTCTTGTATAGAATTAAATCCATTATCTGCAGCAAATGTATCCCAATCTGGTCGAGTTCCATTTGGATCTCCATTCGGAAAGTCAAATGGTGCTATAGAAATGAAAATGGTTATATCTGGATTGTTTTGTAATGCGTATTCTATCCAAGCTTTAAAGCCTTCGATTGGATTGCCAGCGTCATATCCACTTGTCATTCCAAAGTAATCGATATTACCTTGGTCAAGAGTCGACTTTATTAAGTTATGTTCTGTACTATTGGAATCGTTCCAAAAATTGATAGCCCTTCCATTTTCGCCACCACGAAATACAACTGTACTATTGTGATTTATAAAACCTGCATCAATGGCTATCGCATCAAGTTTATCTGCATAAGGTCTAAAAAAGCTATTCCCGATAAGAAGCATATTATATCCTTCAATCTCTATTTGTTGTTGAGATTCCCCTGTTAGATTATCTTCTTTGCTGCATGCAAGAAATACTAACATCAATGCAATTATCCATAATTTTTTTTTGGTCATAATTTTTACGTTTTCCTTTTTAGACTAATTGTTTTTTTAAATAGTTTAAAACAGCTTATTAGTTTTTTTTTGGATGTATCTTTTCTTAAAACCTTATTTTGGCTTCCTAGGGTGTTTTTGTGCCTAAACATTAAAAACAGAATCTTTTAAGATTACATTATCTATTTAGATATTAAACAACCTACGAGCAAAAAATACTACCCCAGCCCCTTTTTTTATAAATGTTAAGTTTAAATTAACTCCTCCTCTTTTACTATTTATAAAAAAGCATGATATTTGAACAAAACCTTTACTGATGACAATTTTTATTGATATGGATGATGTGCTCGCTAATACATATAAGCGACATATAGAATTGTATAATGAAGAATTTAAAACCAATTTGCATATTGCAGATTTAACGGCAGGCGAAGTTTGGGAAAATGTTCCTGCAGAACATAAACAAAGTATTTTAGATCATTGTTTTAAACCAGATTTTTTTAGTTCATTAGAACCAATGAAAGATAGCATTCAAGTTGTAGAGGCTTTGGTAGATCAATATGAAGTATATGTTGCATCGGCGGCTATGGAATTTCCTTTGTCTCTTAAGGAAAAGAGTGATTGGTTAGACAAATACTTTCCATTTATTTCTTGGAAATACCGTATTATGTGTGGTAATAAATTTATTTTAAATGGCGATTTATTAATTGATGATAGAGCGTATAATTTAAAAAACTTCAAAGGTGATACGATGCTATTCTCCTCACCACACAATGTAGGTGAAAAAGATTATACAAGAATGCATAGTTGGCAAGAAATAGCAAGCAAACTTCTTTAACCCTCTTTTTATGACCATTTTTATTGATATGGATGGCGTTATGGCTGATTCATATAAAAAACATGTTGAATTGTATAATAAAGAATTCAATGCTACATTTAATCATAAATTACTCATCGGCGAAGTTTGGGAAAACGTACCAGAAGAACACCAATCTAATGTAAAAGGGCATTGTTTTAGAGAACATTATTTTAGTTCTTTAGAACCAATGAAAGACAGTATTTGGGCTATAGAAAAATTAACAAAGAAACATGATGTATATGTTGCGTCGGCGGCTATGGAGTATCCCCTATCGTTAAAAGAAAAGAGTGAATGGCTAGATATTTATTTTCCCTTTATCCCTTGGAAAAACAGAATACTATGTGGTAATAAATCTATTTTAAAAGGTGACTTACTAATTGATGATAGAGCTAGGAATCTTGAGAATTTTGAAGGTGATACCATACTCTTTACCGCAAATCATAATCTAAATGAAGATAGATTTACAAGAATGAATAATTGGAAAGAAATAGTTGACGCTTTATTACAATAAGAAGCCCACTTCGATAAAGCGGGCTTTTCTTTCAAACAATATATATAAAATAACTTTAGCTCAACGCGAATTCTTGTTCTCTAATGTTTACTTTTTCTAAATCAGTAATTAAAACATCTACATGTTTTTTTGTAATACCAGGTACACAAATAACATGTGCTATTGAATCTTCTGAAGCTAATTGATGTTTTTTACAAATTTCATCAGACGGCTTATCAAACACCACTGTTAGCGAGTTTTGGTTTCTCCACGCATTTAATCCTAACTCATTCAATTTAGATTCTGTATAAGCTGCAATTTCTAGCGAAGCTTCTACTCTACTGCGCAATCCTTCTTTACCAAATTTCTGTAAGAAAGACCACATAAATAAAGGAGTCAATCCGTTCCTAGATCCTGTTATTGTGGTATCATCAGTGCCTACATAAGATACTGAGTTTGCCACCCTGTTTCTATGATTTCTTTTAGCCATCACAATTCCACATGGAATTGGTCCCCCAATAAATTTATGCCCAGAAATTGAAATGCTATCTATTCCCTCAGAAAAATCGAATTTTGGTTTTGGTTCTAAAAACGGTGCTATAGTTCCCAAAAATGCTGCATCACAATGAATGTAGAAATCTTTAATCGCGTATTTTTTAATAATTCGTTTGATCTCATCTAGGTTATCAATGGCCTCTTTCATTGTTGATCCAATATTTAAAAAGAAAATAGCTGGTTTATCTCTTTTTAACATAATAGTTTGTTCAAGATCTTCATAATCCATCTCACCATTTTCTTGACTTCTAATTACGATGTTACTTATGTTAAGTAGATGTAGATTTTTCTTTACACTATAATGGGTAGACTCGCTGTAGTAAACTATTCCATTTGGGTAGTTTTCACGTGCCAGATATAATCCATACAAGTTTCCTTCGGTACCTCCATTTGTAATATAACCCCAAACGTCTTTGGTACTTGTAGATAATAAATCTGCAAAAAATGAGATGCAATAACGTTCCAATTCCTTGGTGTCAATATCTAATGTTGATGTTGATTCTGGATCTCCAATATTATTTAAACACAGATCCAAAAATGGAGCAAATTCTTTATAAGAAAAATCTTTGGCTAACGGATAACCTAATAGGTTGTCGGTGTTTGTTTTAAGTCTTTTATATAGTTTTTCAACAGTATTCATAACAAGGCTGATTTATTGTGCAAATATACATTTACATCATATATTTTTACAATGTATAGCTTAGATAACTATATATTCCTAATTAGATTATTTTTGAAAGAAATATTTTCTTTAACTACATTTGCAATTAAATCGTTTTAGAAATTTTTTCCATGATACAATTAGACGCAACAGACATTAGGCTAATTAATGAGTTACAAACAGATTCAAAACAATCTATAAAACAATTGGCAGAGAAAATAAATTTGTCAATAACACCCACTCACGAACGCATCAAAAAAATAGAAGCTAGTGGCATCATTAAAAAATATGTTGCTATTCTTGATCATGAAAAGGTTGGAAAGAAGTTTACCGTATTTTGTCAAGTAACTTTAATTAAGCATCAAGAATCTTCATTTAAAGAATTTGAAAAATACATAGAGCCATTTGAGGAAATTCAAGAAGTGTCCTATATCGCAGGAAACTATGATTATCTTCTTAAAATTGTTTTAAACGACATGAAAGATTATCAAGACTTTATTATGCGTAAAATTTCTCAATTAAAAGTAATTTCAAATATTCAAAGTTCTTTTGTTATCAACCAAATCAAAACGGAAACAAAAATAAGTTTAGAGTAATATTGTTGATAACATTTGCTTTTACACTAGTAGTAAAGTTGTTATTTTGTACCTTCAAATTTCAATATAGAAGTCGTAAATAAATGCAAGTATGTATTGCCGAAAAGCCAAGTGTTGCTAAAGAAATTGCCCAGATTTTAGGAGCAAATATAAAGCGTGATGGGTATTTTGAGGGCAATGGATATATTGTGACATATACATTTGGGCATTTATGTAGACTACAAGAACCTCATGATTATAAACCACATTGGAAATTTTGGAATTTGAATAACCTACCAATGCTGCCAGATAAATTTTCAATTAAAGTCGCCGAAGATTCTGGTATTCAAAAACAATTTAGCATTGTAAAAAAACTTTTTGAAAATGCTGAAACAGTTATAAACTGTGGTGATGCAGGTCAAGAAGGTGAATTGATTCAGCGTTGGGTATTAAAAGAAGCTGGCTATTCTGGTCCAGTAAAAAGATTATGGATTTCGTCTTTAACAACAGAAGCTATTAAAGATGGTTTTGCCAATTTGGTTGAAGCAGAAAACTACGACTCCTTGTATTATGCAGGATTTTCTAGAGCTATTGGAGACTGGTTATTAGGTATGAATGCTACAAGGCTTTACACTCTTAAATATGGTGGTCAAAATCAGGTACTTTCTATAGGACGTGTACAAACACCTACTCTCGCTATGGTAGTGCAAAGATTTCATGAAATAGAAAACTTTAAGCCACAGCCATATTGGGAACTACAAACTTCCTATAGAGATGTTTTATTTAGTTATGAAGAAGGACGATTTCTTAAAAAAGAAGAAGGAGAAAAAGTAGCTAAACAAGTGCAAGAAGCTCCTTTTGAAATTGTTAAGATTTCAAAAAAGAATGGAAAGGAATATGCTCCAAAACTTTTTGATCTTACCGGGTTGCAGGTGTATTGCAATACCAAATTTGGATTAACTGCGGATGAAACTTTAAAGACTGTTCAAAAGCTATACGAACAAAAATTGGTTACCTACCCTAGAGTAGACACTACCTTTCTTCCATCTGATTTATACCCTAAGGTGAAGGGTATATTACAAAATTTAAAACAATACCAGCATCTAACAAATGAGCTCTTAAATAAACCAATTAAAAAATCTTCAAAAGTTTTTAATGATAAAAAAGTAACAGATCACCATGCAATTATACCAACGGGTGTAGAGACCCAATTAGGGGGCGCAATGCAACAGGTGTATGACATTATTACCAAAAGGTTTATTGCTGTTTTTTACAATGATTGTAAAGTAGCGCATACCAATGTACAAGGAAAGGCTGCTGATATTCTTTTTAAAACTTCGGGTAAAGAAATTTTAGAAAAAGGGTGGCGAATTGTTTTTGAACAAGATTCAAAAAAATCGGCCACTACGGATATCTTACCTACTTTTACTAAAGGTGAACACGGTCCTCATACTCCTTCATTTTTGGAGAAAAAAACTAAGGCCCCAAATCAATTTACAGAAGCTTCACTCCTACGCGCTATGGAAACGGCTGGTAAGCAAGTCGATGATGATGAAATGAGAGATCTAATGAAAGAAAACGGTATAGGAAGACCATCAACGCGAGCAAGTATAATTGAAACGCTTTTTAAACGGAACTATATTAATAGAAATAAAAAACAAATTTTACCCACTTCAACGGGTGTACAGCTTATAGCTACTATTAATAACGAATTACTTAAATCTGCTGAACTTACCGGTCAATGGGAAAAAAGATTGAAAGAAATTGAACGTGGAGAGTTTAGCGCTTCTTTATTTATCAAACAAATGAAGAAGATGGTAGATGACTTGATTTACGAAGTACGTATGGAGAAAAATCCTACTCGAATTAGTTATCAAGAAATCAAAAAGCAGCAAACCGATAAAAAGAAAGCCTCGGGAATAATCGGAAAAGCATGTCCAAAATGTAATTCTGGCAAAATATTAAAAGGAAGTAGCGCCTATGGATGTAGTCAATATAAAGAAGGCTGTGCATTTAAGCTTCCTTTTAAGGTTTTAGAGAAAACCATTTCAGAAAAGCAATATTTAAGACTTTTAAAAAAAGGTAGCACTGTTAAATTAAAAGGTTTTAAGCAAAATGGTGTTACGGTTGATGGAACAATAATATTTGACGGAGATTTCATTGCTCAACTGAAACCAATGGAGAAAAAAGCAGCAAAAGTAGTTTCTGACAAAATCAATTGCCCGAAATGTTCAAAAGGAACCGTTTTAAAGGGAAAATTAGCCTTTGGCTGCTCTAATTTTAAAGAAGGCTGTGATTTTAGACTTGCGTTTGAAGATTTAAAAATTAAAGCCAATGGAACTCCAATTAGCAAAGAATTAGTCTATAAAATAATTAGTGAGTCAAAAGGCTAACATTCATTAAATTTATCAAAACAAATCACTGTATGTCTGATAAACCTGCCAATAAAGTTTTAATAGTCTTAGCTTTTTTTGCAATTTATGTTATTTGGGGGTCAACCTATATGCTGAATAAGGTAGCTGTTTCAGAAATTCCCGCTTTTCAATTAGCTGCAATTCGTTTTCTGATTTCAGGAATACTAATAATGATTCTAGCAAAAGCTTTAAAACTATCTATTAGTATTACCAAAAAACAACTGATAAATACTGGGATTGCTGGTTTTCTTTTTTTAACATTTGGTAACGGACTTGTGGTTTGGACTCTTAATTATGTTGATAGTGGTTTTGCTGCTCTTATAATTTCTGCACAGCCATTAGTTGTGCTGCTATTAATGCTCATTCTTCAAGGAAAAAAAATACGATCTATGTCTTTAGTTGGTGTTGCTTTTGGTATTACAGGAATCTACTTATTGGTTAGTCAAAATGAAATTATCGTTAAAGAAAATAGTTATTTAAGTATCGGGCTCATTTTCCTATGTATGATAAGTTGGGCATATGCTAGTATTTTTGTGAGTAAAGCAGAATTACCAAAGAACTACTTTGTTAATACCGGCTATCAAATGCTTACTGGTGGATTTATGTTATTATTAGTAAGTTTAAGTATTGGCGAACAATGGAATACTCCAATTCATTGGAGTTACGAGGTTGTAGGTGCGATGGGTGCTTTAATTATTTTTGGTAGTATTATAGCTTTTACTTCCTTCAATTTTTTATTAAAATTTGTGTCTCCAGAAAAAGTTGCAACTTCTACGTATGTCAATCCCATTATTGCAATAATTTTAGGATGGTATTTATTAGATGAAGTAGTTAGTACGCAATCAATAATTGCCGCTGTTGTTTTACTTACAGGTGTTTATTTTATTAATACTAAAAAGAAGCTAGTAATATTCTCTAGATTTAGAAGTAAAAGAAAGTCGAATACTAAAGAAACAGATAATTTGGCCTAACTTTTGTATGAATCTTTATAATTAATGAAACATAAAGTAAGAACGCAAAATGAGAAACCGTTCCTCTAAAAAGAAACATTAGTTCAATCCAACTTAAAAACTTAAAAAATCAACGAAAAAAAAGCGCCTCTTGAAGAGGCGCTTTTTTAAATTATGATATTCAATTAAAGTTCTCTAAAGATAGAATGCATTAATCGCTTCTTATCATTGATACTTTCTTCTAGTGAAATCATAGTCTCAGTACGAGCCACACCATCTATATCATCTATTTGAAAAATGATTTCTTTAGCATGATTAGTATCTTTTGCTCTAATTTTACAGAAAATATTGTACTTACCGGCAGTAATATATGCCACAGTAATATTTGGAATTTTTCTTAAATCTTCAATTACTTGTTTAGATCTAGATGTTTTTTCCAAAAAAATACCAGTATGAGCAATAAACGAATAGTTCATTTTCTCATAATCAATAGTAAGTGTAGAACCTTTAATTATCCCTTCCTCTTCCATTTTTTTTACTCTTACATGAATTGTACCCGCCGAAACCACTAACTGCTTAGCAATGTCAGTAAATGGTGTTCGCGCATTTTCTATAAGAACGTCTAAAATTTGATGATCGATTTCATCTAAAACGAATTTTTTCATGATACACTGAGTTATTAAATAGTAATTATTTCACAAAAATACTAAATATCATTAAGAAAAATGCAAAATATTTCAACGAAACAGCTAAAATATTATTGATTATAATATTTTCTAGCTAAATCGATTTCGCTATGTGCAAAATATCCATCTAAATCACCATGCTTTTCTACATGCTCATAACGCTCTAACCTATTGTTAGTCACCCTATATTTGAATAAAATAGCCAAATCCATAATATTTTTTGAGCCATTTTTATCTATAGCAGCATTTCTGTAAATAATGTCAAAAAATTGCTTTCCATTATTAGGAATATCAAAATAGCTATCGAAGTTTAAATAGTCATTAGTAGTTGCCAAAAATTCCAACCCTTTGATTAAAGCGTAAAAATTAAACATGCGTGTAATTTCTCTTTCGTAATCTCCTTCAAAATGCCCTGCTTCTATCAGAATAGTATTGTATCCCAACTTCTGAAAATTATCACCCGTAGCTGTTGGATAGAATTCATCTGTATACCTTCCCACCTGCCCTGGTATAAGCTGCTGAATAAATTCGTTCATCGCTACAATAACACTCATTGTTTCTGTTCTGCCTTTAGTGATTTTTCGAGTAACCTCTTCAGAAGGAGCTAGAAAAGACAAGGTTGCAGGCTTATTTGTGTCTCCAACGTTAAATATGGTACGCTGATCGTGTAAATTAAAACAGAATTGAGGTTTAAATTCATCCAATACTTTCCGAAGCATTTTACTTTCAACTGCTGATTGATTTACTGCATCCCGATTTAAATCGACATTATTTGCATTTACTCGAGTATATGCAATAGCACCATCGGGATTTAACATCGGAATAATTACAATAGTGCAACGCTTTAAAATACCATCAACCAATTCTCTATAAGCTCCTGGATTATTCATAAACTCCAATAAATCAAATACAGCCTTGGTTCCTGTACTTTCATTACCGTGCATTTGGCTCCACATTAAAATTTTCTTAGAACCATTTCCTAAGGTTATTTTATAAATTGGTAAACCATTCTCAGAGTTTCCTAACAAATCTGTTTTAAATGGACAAGATTCAATAAGGGGTTTAATATCTTCAAACAAGATTCTTAATCCACTTAAAGATGCCACTTTATTAAGACGATACCAATTCTCTAAATCTGTACTATTCAAATTTTGCATAGGTTCAAATATACTAATATATAGCTATTCATAATGAATACATTTGTAACGCCTGCATAATAATTCGATCTTTCCTAATTTTGTATTCTAAAATACGTTAGCTCCATGCAAATAACATTATAATAAATATTTATAATAAGACTTTATGATACTATTAAACAGTATTTTAAGTAGTTTTATTTAAACTTTTAATGCAAACTTGGCCAAAGACTTGGAATTGTGTTTTTTAACTATTTATTATTCAGATTAAATTAGGTATATTTACATTGTTTACAAATGTAAACAATGTTTTTTTAGTAACATATGGTCAATAATCAAGAATTTTCTAAACGCTTAAAATCAGTACTAGAGCATTATAATTTATCTGCTACTGCATTTGCAGAAAAAATAGATGTTCAGCGCTCAAGTATATCTCACCTTCTCTCGGGTAGAAACAAACCGAGTTTAGATTTTGTTTTAAAAGTTTTAAAAGTATTTCCGGATATAGAATTGTATTGGCTCATGAATGGAGATGGCTCCTTTCCTTCAACTAAAATCAAAGGAATTGAGGAAGTTGAATTAGACCTTTTTCATGAGTCGCCCCAAATACAAGAGCAGCAGTATACAGAAAAAAGACCATCACCAATCAATATTAAAAAAGAAATTGAACGAATCGTTATTTGCTATAGCGATGGTACTTTTAGTACCTATTTACCTTAATTAGTTAACTGGGATATTCCAGTTCTAATAATGTAAATAATATCGTTTTTATTAGGGTTAGAAAGCTTTTTTTGAGTAGCAACCATTTGCCTAAACATATTAATCACTGCAATATCCGCATCATATGATTTATATCGGATACCAGTATTTACAAAATCGTCGACAAGGTTTTGAATAGCTTCCTTATTATCACTTTGAGAAATCCATTGATAGGCATTTAGGTATTTCCCATTTACATTTTTATCATTTGAAAAGAAAATACCCTTAGACAGATGTCTCGCTATATAAGGCATGTATTTTTCATCTCGTGTATCTATATAATACCCCGTAATAATTTCAGATAAATATGATTTAACGTCTTCATCTAACTGCTCAATCATTTCGAATGTCTTCTCTCGATCATGGTGATACAAAGCAATTACACCACTTTCAATAATCTTGAATGAATTACTATTAATCGCCTCAATAAACTGCGGAATGTATACAGGGTCAAACAATTTAGCCAATGTTACATTTGCAGCCGCCCTAACCCTCGTAGAGCTGGCACTTTTAGATAATTGCTCTACCTTTTTTATAGCATCAATTTTTGCATATTTATTAGATAAGTCTAGATTGTCTAAGGCAAATACCTGTAGCGTTGGAGAACTATCGTCTAACGCTAGCTCCATAGCTCTAAATGCAGCCTTATTATCCTGATTCTTAGATATAAATTCCAAAGCTTCTTTTCTTGCTTCAAAATGCTCAGAGTACTTGTATTGATTTACAAATTCTTCTACCGTTTTGTTGTGTCTAATTTCTGATAACAATACACCATCTGGGTTTAATAGCACTAAACTAGGTTTAGAATCCGTACTAAACGAAAAAGAATGTTCTTTTTGATTCACCCATACCGAATGAGAAGCCCTTCTTCCATCTTTCTCATAAATATCAATTTTTAAAGGAAATTGAAAGATATTCTCACTCTGATATAAACTAACAGTTACAATATCATTAAACTCTCCCACAACTGTATTTACTCTTAATTTAGGATGATCTGAACCGAAAAACCATTGATTAAAAAACCAATTTAAGTCTTTTCCACTCACTTCTTCAAATGCCAATCTTAAATCATGAGCCTCTGCAGATTTAAATTGATGCAGTGTTAAATACTGCTTTAAACCTTCAAAAAACATTTCATCACCCAAATAATCCCGCAACATGTGTAAGATTATTCCGCCTTTTTCGTATGTCACCCGATCAAATAAATCATCGCTATCAGCATAAGTAAAGCGAATAAGGTCTTTGTGCTCGTTTTCTTTATCACTAAAGTATTTTTGCTTATCTCCATAATACAACTCTTCTGCCCTAACCTTACCGTATTTATGCTCATACCATAAATATTCTCCGTAACTCGCAAAAGCTTCATTTAAAGTAAGATTTGCCCAACTCTCTGCGGTAACCAAATCCCCAAACCAATGATGTATTATTTCATGAGCCACAGTTCGTTCTTGCTTGTTTTCGTCAGCAAGCGCCCCTTTAGATTGATATGCATCTTCACCATGAATTACAGCACCTGTATTCTCCATAGCTCCGCTGATATAATCTCTAACAACAATCTGATGGTATTTATCCCATGGGTATTTTACACCTAATTTATCTTCAAAAAATTGGAGCATTTCTGGAGTATCTCCAAAAATATCCATTGCTACATCTTCATACTCTTTTTCTACATAGTAATGCACAGGTATATCTCCCCAACTATCTTTTACAATACTGAATTCTCCTATACCCATAAAAAATAAATACGGTGCATGTGGCAGTTCTTGTTTCCAATAGTCAGACCTTGTTCCATCTGCATTATCCGTCTGATTTAGAAGCTTTCCATTTGATAATGTTACATAGTCTTTTGGAACTGTAATTGTTATTTCTTGAGAACTCTTTTGATTTGGAGCATCTATGGTTGGAAACCAAACACTATTGTTCTCGGTCTCACCTTCTGTCCAAATTTGAGTTGGTTTATTAGGGTCTACATCTGATGGATCTATAAAATAAAGACCTTTTGGATTTTTTGTTTTTCTAGCATACTCTTCTGGTTGGGCAGTGTACTTTATATACACAACAAACGTTTCCCCCTTACTGTATGTACGATCTAACTCAATATTCAACTCTTTATTCTCGTAATAATTGTAAGGAGTTTTAACATTGTTTACAGTTAATTCATGAATAATCATACCTTTTGCATCTAAATCTATTTTTTCAATAGATTTGAAATGTGGAGTAAGCGTAACCCAAGCTTCACCTAACAATAAGCTTTCAGGAATATTAAATTTTACATCTAATTTAGTATGAACTAAATTAACCTTTTTGGTTTTTGAAGCTTTGTATTGATTGCTTTGAGAAAATAAACTTGCAATCGATAAAAATAATGCGAAAAGTAAATTCAGGGTTTTATACGGCATATAACTGCTTTTATCGTAAGACACCAAATGTACATATTATTTAGCGCTTTAGGCAGTTAAATGAACGTTAAAAAGCCATTGACAGCAATTGCCAATGGCTTTCTAACTTTAATGGATGGTTGGATTTTATTGAAGCGCCTTAAAAAAATTCTCTACTTGATTCATAGAGCCGCTATCATTATTTAATTGGATTTCTGTTGCTAAAGCCATCATTTTAGAAGGGTCCATATCTTTTCCTAATACTCTTACCAAAGCAAAACCTAGCTCTTTATCACTTCCGTATAGAATTACTTCATCAATTGCATCATCTTCTCCAACATATTTAATCATCAAAGATTTACCTTGATCACTCAAACGCATTAGCTCTTGATATTTAGGATTCTTAAGGATTTCTCTTACCTTATCCTTCTCTGCTGTGTAGTTAGTTATATTTTCTTCTTTTAATTGAAATCCTAAAAAGTTTATTTTACGAATACTCTTTAGTGTTTCCTGTACTTCTTCAGATGCATCAGTATCTTTAAGAGATACAATACTAGCCGGAATATCTACAGATATAAACTCTCTATTCTCTTTACTATCTACATAGTATTTCTGTAGTGATGGGTAGCTATCACAAGCCATTGCTAAGAAAGCAACAACTAAGATTAACCCAGTATTTATAATTTTATTTTTCATTTAAGAGTTCTTGATTTTAGTTAGTTGTTATAAAAATCGATTGCCTCCGACGATCAGAGACAACCGACTTTGTCTTATTTGGTTACTCGCCCGCTTTTTTAAGGTGCTCAGAACCAGATATATTCATTTCTTCTGTTAATTGTGCAATTTTAGTTAAATCAATATCTCCAACTAAAGATACTATAACAGCTTCTGCAGATCTACCCTCATGACCATCAAAATGTTTCTCTAGGCCATTTACAAACATTAACAATTCTTCTACATGATCTGAATCTCTCCCTTCTTTAATATAGATTTTAACATCTGCTTCTTTATCGCTCACACGCATTAACTCAGAAAGCTTAGAAGATTTTAAATATTTATTTACGGTATTCTTCATATCATCCGCAATTGCTTTATCCTCTGTAGTAAATACTCTCAAGCCTTTCAACCCGCCAATCAATTCTGCATATTCCTGAGCCTCTTCACTTGAACTACCACTTGCCATGGTATTCATTAACTCAAATGCTTTTTTAGTAACTACTATAGTGGTAATACCATCTTGCCCATCATATTTATCAAATATTGAAGTTTGCGCTTGTGTAACAAATGGCGCCATTACAATTGCTATAATTAAAACTAATTTTTTCATGATTCTCTTAATTTTTTGGTTTAAATATTCTGTTCGTTGTTGTTTCGTATTCTCCTAAATAAGCTATCGCTGCAGTACCCTTATTTAAGTTTTTGTTCAACATCTGAAAAGCCATTTTTGTATCTTCAAATGCTTTCTCCGCTTGATATACTTGGTATTCATTATACCCAGTGTACACACTAAAAAGTAATACTACTGATGCTGCAACAGACAACCATTTCCAATTCGACTTTTGACTTTTTAATTGAATGGTCTTTGTGTAGGTCTCGGTTCTACTTTCTGCGAAATACACAAATAAAGGCCTATACTGCTCAAGATGTGGAGCTACATCACCCCCACTGAAGTAAGATGATAATTCTTGCTCTTCTTTAACCGATGTTTCGGCCTCTAAATACTTTTCTAACAATTGCTCAATTTTAGCTAACTCCATAATTGTGTTGTTTTATCAATTGTTCTCTTATACTTTTACGTGCTCTCGATAAAGCTACTCTAACCGCAGTTGGCTTTAAATTGAGCATTTTACTTATTTCTTCAAACTCATACTGTTCTACATCTCTTAATTGAATTATTGCGCGTTGTTGTTCTGGCAATTCCTCAATTAACTTGTGAACTATAGAAACACTGTCGTTTAACTCTGTTTTTCTTTCTAATGTTTCGCCTTTCTCCTTATAGTTACTATGTACCAAACTCATATTGCTCGCTTGTTTAGATTTTAATCTATCAAAGCAATAATTCTTTGTCATAGTCATTGCAAAAGCTTCCACATTTTTATAAGAACTTATTTTTTCTTTATTTTTCCAAAGCTTTAAATACAACTCTTGAGTGGCATCTTCAGCCTCTTCACTAGATACTAACAAACGCTTAGATAATCTATATACCTTATCCTTAAATGGCATTACCAAATTCAAAAATTCAGATTGTTTCATTGTTGTTAGTAGCTTAGCTGTTGTTATTTTTTTTGCTTCTATACAATTATAACGACTTACTCTCGTTTTTGTAACAAGGTCTGTAAAAAAAATATTTATATTGCGACTCAAAGCTGTATAAAACTCTACGCATATGAAGAATTTATTCTCAGTATTAACCTTAGCATTTGTCTTTATTTTTATTAGTTGCGAGGACGAAGGTGAAAATATCCCTCAGAATTTAGAAGTACAAGATTTTATTTGGAAGGGCTTGAACGCCTTTTATTTTTGGCAACAAGATATACCAGATTTATCTGATGAGCGATTTAGTTCTCAAGAAGAGTTAAATACATATATAGAGAATTTTGGTGATCCAGCTGACTTATTTTATAGCTTGTTAAACAACTACCCTATTACTGACAAATATTCTTGGATTGTGGATGATTACATAGCTTTAGATGACCTATTGCAAAGTGGTATTGTCGGAACGAACGGTGTTGAGTTTGGGTTGGTTTTTGAAACTGGTAGTCAAACTGACCTATTTGGTTATGTGCGCTATATAATTCCTGGTTCAGATGCCGATGGTAAAAATATTGAAAGAGGCGATATTTTTGATGCAGTTAACGGCACTCAATTAACGATTAGTAATTACCGTCAGTTATTATTTGATACGCAATCTTACACATTAAACCTTGCAGATTACAATAATGGAAACCCTATTGATAATGGTATTTCTGTTAATTTAACCAAAGAAGAAATTCAAGAGAACCCAATCTTAGTTACTCAAACCTATGACATTGGAGGGAAAAAAATTGGTTACTTAATGTACAATAGTTTTACGAGAGCTTTTGATGAAGATTTAAATACTGTTTTCGCAGGATTCCTGGGTCAAGGTGTTACTGATTTAGTTTTAGATTTAAGGTATAATTCTGGAGGTTCCGTTCAAACATCAAACTATTTATCGAGTATGATTACAGGACAATTTACTGGAGAATTATATGCTCAAGAATTTTGGAATGTCAAATGGCAAAATTATTTTCAAGAGAACAATCCGGATGCTATTGTAAACAATTTTACAGATAGAATCATTAATGGCAGTGCCATAAATAGCTTAAATCTCGATAAATTGATAGTGTTAACTACAGGAAGCTCAGCATCCGCAAGCGAGCTGGTTATTAATGGCTTAAACCCTTACATAGATGTGACTACAATAGGCACAACTACTGAAGGCAAAACTGTAGGGTCTGTTACTTTATATGATTCTGATAACTTTCAACGTTCAGGGGCGAACCCTAATCACACATGGGCGATGCAACCAATTGTTTTGGAAATTGTAAATAAATTAGGAGAAAATGTTCCTGATGGAATTGCTCCAGATATTGAATTAGCAGAAGATTTTGGAAATTTAGGTATACTAGGTGATGTTAACGAACCACTATTTGAAAGAGCTATTACATTTATTACCACTGGAAATAGGGGGTACATTCAAATAAACAGGTTCAATGAATCAAATTTTATTGAATTAACCAATTCTAAAAAAGAATTGCCTACCGGTTCAAATATGTATGTAGATTTAAAGTAGTAAATTACTCAACCCCTAATCTATAAATTGTCTTAGAGGTAAAAACCTGCCCTACATCTAGAATTGTTGAAGGAAATTGAGGCTTATTCGGGCTATCAGGAAAATGTTGTGTTTCTAAACAAAAAGCTGTCCGCTTGTTAATTGGTTCATCATTTTTCCCAATAACACCACGTAAAAAATTACCAGTATACAATTGAATACCAGGTTCAGTTGTATAAACTTCTAATGTTCTCCCAGATATTGGATCAACAACTTTTGCCGCTAATTCTTTTGAATTTAGCACAAAATTATGATCATATCCTCCACCTAAATTTAATTGTTCGTTTTTTAGGTTGATTTCTTTTCCTATGGTTTTCATTTTTCTAAAATCAAATGGCGAATTTTCAACGGGATATAACTCACCGGTAGGTATAACATTGGTATCGACTTCCGTGATAAAATCAGAATTTATAAGAAGTTTATGGCTTAAAATATCGTTCTTAGTTGAACCTGTTAAATTAAAATAAGCATGATTCGTTACATTTATTACAGTCTTTTTACTAGAGGTGGCCTTATAACTAATTTCCAACTCATTTTTATCAGTCAATACATATGTAACTTCAATAAAAAGTTCTCCAGGGTACCCTTCTTCCATATCTTTAGAAGTATAACTAAACTTCACTGAATTTTTTGAAGTTGAAACAACATTCCAATACTGTTTATCAAATCCTTTAACACCACCGTGAAGTGCATTATTACCATTATTGATTGCCAATTGAAACTTCTTATCATCTATTTTAAAAATTCCATCTTTAATTCGATTTGCATACCTTCCAACCGTGGCTCCATAATACGCATCATGTTTAGTGTAAAAGTCTTCAGCAGAATCATAACCTACAATAATATCTTTAAAATCTCCATTTCTATCTGGAGCAAACAAACTAATTACTCTAGCCCCATAATTGGATAAACTACAGTTTAGACCGTTAAGATTTGATAAGGTAAATAATTGAAAACTTGCAATTTTTGATTTTTTTTTCTTAGTTAAGATCATTTGTGGTTTTGTTTGTTGGTTAGAACACGATATAGTTATAATAATGTTCAATAATAATAAGACAGGTATATACCTATTTACACCTACCATTTGGTATGATAAAAATTAGCTTTCGACCTATCAATTCTCTGATAGGTATGAGCACCAAAATAATCTCTCTGTGCTTGAATCATGTTGGCTGAAGATTGTGCGTTAGTCATCATTAAAAAATAATTTAGCGCAGATGAATGAACCGTCATTGGACAACCATTCAAAATTGCATTAGAAAGATTAATTTTTGCATTACTAAAAGTATCTTTTAAAATAAAACTGCACTCATCATTCATAAACAAGTGGTTATTAGATTTTAACCAATGCACGAGTGTTTCCATTAAATCTGAACGAATTATACAACCGTTTGTCCAAATCCTTGCTATATCAGAAAGGTTCAAATTCCAGTCATACTCCTTAGATGCTTGTTCAATAACATCAAAACCAATCGCATGATTTACAATTCTTGAAAATTTATAGGCATCTTTAAGCTGATTTGTATCTATTGAGCATTCATAATGCCTTATATCGCTATATTTAGCATCCATTTCAATCCTGATATCTTTCATTGCTGAAATATATCGAGCGAAAACAGCATCAGCAATTGTATTTAAGGGTTTTCCCAACTCTAAAGCGGTATTAGTACTCCAACCTCCAGTACCTTTTTGGGAGGCTTGATCAAGAATAACATCAAGTAAATACTCTTCTCCTTCCTTCTTTCTGAGAATATCAATAGTTATTTCAAGTAAATAACTATTCAAATCATCATTTTTCCAAGATTCAAAGATATTTGCAATTTCTTCTTGATTAACTTCAGCCAAATATCTTAATGCATAGTACACTTCTGCTATAAGTTGCATTTCAGCATATTCAATGCCATTGTGAATCATTTTTACAAAATGTCCAGAACCTTCCGGACCAATAAATGAGCAACAAGCAATTTCATTTTTGTCTTTTGCTGAAATAGATTCTAATATGTCAGACACTTTACTGTAGGCCACAAATTCTCCACTTGGCATCATTGAAGGTCCATTTAAAGCACCCTTTTCACCGCCGGAAACCCCCATTCCTATAAAATGGATTTGATAAGACTTTAGTAGTTCGTACCGTTTTTTTGTTTTTTTGTAATGAGAATTTCCTCCATCAATAACTATATCACCCTCATCTAGTAAAGGAATCAAATCATTTATGACAATATCTACAGGCTTACCTGCATTAACCATGATTAAAATTTTCCTAGGTCGTTCTAATGAATCAATAAAACTATTTAAGTTATTATATCCTCTGATAGCTAAATCCTTATGTTCTTTTACAAAATCGAGTGCTATATCCTCCTCTTTCCCTGGCACCTCCCTATTAAATACAGATATTGAATTAGATTTTCTAGCGATGTTTAATGCCAAGCTTTTACCCATAACTCCCAAACCTAAAACTCCAAAAGAAGACGCTTTAATTTTATTCAATAGTGCAGATAGTACATCCTGTTTCTTGTGTTCGGCAGATACCCAAATACCCTTTTCAGGTTTTTCCAATGTTTCAAATTGAGATTTAAGTAATTTAGAATCAAAGAAATGATTATGCCGGTTAAATAATCTTTTTTCAATTACTTGATAAGGCGCATATAACCAAATCCATTTTACCTCATTATTTTCGGAAAGTAATTTTCTATATGATTTTTTTAGAGCTGAACAAGCTAAAATTGCTCCTCCATCCCTATTCCATAAGTCTATTTCTGATTTTAATAGATTTAACCAAGGTTCCCTATCTTTATCGTTAAGAGGAAGACCCTCTTCCATTTTCAAAATATTAGCCTCCGGATGAAAATCATCCGCATCAAAAAATGGAAGATTTAATTCTTGGCTCAGAAGCTTACCGATAGTAGTTTTACCGCTACCGGAAACTCCAAATACAATGTAGACCATACAAATTAGTTAAGTTGATT
Source organism: Urechidicola sp. KH5 (assembly GCF_054661455.1). NCBI lineage: Bacteria > Pseudomonadati > Bacteroidota > Flavobacteriia > Flavobacteriales > Flavobacteriaceae > Urechidicola > Urechidicola sp. KH5. The sequence goes on along the minus strand of NZ_BAAFSW010000003.1, from coordinate 195,611 downwards.
TGTTTATCGCAAAATACAGAAAATAAAAAAACTCATCAAAATTTAAAAGAAATTTTAAAAACTCTAAATTTTCTGTTAATTTTCAGCAATAAATCTCTTGTTTCAATATTATATTGAAACCAAAACATAATTCATAAAGTAGGATTTTAAACTACGCGAAAATCCCTAAACAAAGGAAAAATGTTACAAATAATAAACCTAAAATTATACTTCTTTTAGCACCCATAATACAAAAATTAATTCCAAGGTTATACAACCTGGATAAGTTACATTTAAACAATTCGTGGGGAAGTGTCATAAATGGGGTACTATGACTTAACAAGTATAATAAAATAAATTGACATTTGCAAATAAAGGTATAATGCAGGGTGTAGTGTTTTTCAATTTGAGAATAATTCAAATCCTACCATCATAGTGCAAGAGCTTTCTAATTATTGGAATTCAATAATTTGCATCCAATAAGCATATTAAATATTCATTAATATTTCGCAATTTGACTTTGTATATTTCCAGTAATTTATGTAATATTGCGAGCATATCCCGAAAGCTCTAAAAATCCCCTTTTTATTATTTCTAGGCTAAATTATTAAACAGAAACATCTTGTTTTAGTTTTGATGATATACCATATAATGCAGTCGTAATTTAAACTTAAATAGAAACTACCGTTGTGGGGACGACATATTAAACTATTTAAGCGTTGCGACTGCTTTTAAAATATATTTCATATTATTTACCTATCTGTTCGAAATCTTTGAATCTTGTACAACTAATTAATTATCAAAATGGTTAGAGACATAAGAAAATCAAAGTAAAACAAATCTTTAAACATCGTGGAGAAAAAAGTTAGACTAATTAACTTTCCTAAAAAAAAGGTAGTGTTAAAAGATTTACTTCTCTTTAAAAGGAAATTCAAATTAATTTTCGGATTGCTTATCGTTTACTTAAATTGAATGAATACTTTTAACAACTACCTAATCTTACTTTACTTATACCTACTCACGATTTACTCTTGTTTCTATTCTTTATTTCTTTTTCGAATTGATTAATGCGATGCGCCAATGTTCGGATTACTTTAATTAAATAAAATCAGTTTTCGGATTGATCTATTTAGTTATTGACACATCGCCTTTTAATCAATTTGGGGTTATGTGGGGATATTTTTTTGGAAATAATTACAAACTACTATCAAATTATTCATGCTTAGAATTTTTATAATTTTCATTACTTTTTCCTATATCAAAACCTTAGCTTTATTAATAACTTGTTTAGGGTCATCATATCCCTACTAGTTAATTTCTTAACAATCTCCTTGTCACGTTTAGATTGCTTCTTCTGTATTTCAGCAATAAAAACTTCTCCTTTATCTGTCAACCTAATTTCTACTTTTCGCCTATTCTCCTGAGATTGTTCTCTTGTTAAAAGACCTTTTAAGCGTAATTTTTCAACCAATCTTGTAGTGTTACTCATTTTACTAGTCATATTATCTTGAATGGTACTTAGGTTAGCTGGTTCCCCGTTTAACTTTTTCAATAATAAAAGAACGTTGTACTGCTCAACAGACAATGCATATTGTTTTAAATGCTCTGCTGACTTTTCATACACCCAATTTCCTGCAGACAATAAATTATTTATTGTATTTAAAGGATCATTGTGTACTAAATTGTTTTCATTTTCATCATTACTACTCATATTTGTGGGGACAACAATTGTATATACAACAATGGTGATCACAAATATAAAATCAAATATTAGTTCTCCAAATTTTTTTGAACTTTTTTTATTTTTTTCTAACCCCAATATAACTTTAAAGATATTTAGTAGTTATATTTAATTATGCGCTATTTCACGCTTGAAACCCCTATTAATACTATTATATCACCTTTTTTGAGTTAACTAGTATAACTTTATTAATTCAACCTAAATTGCTTTGAAAAAAAATTTGAAAAAATGGGGTTATAGTTTAACAGAACTCTATTTTAATCTTATATTCAAGTTATATTATGTGCAAAATGAAGCGGATTTTTAGTGAGAATGATGCACGAAATGAGTCTTTTTACCCATATAAATCATCTTTTAAATGCAATTTCAAGCGGCTTTTTTTCACCTTTTATATTGTAATTCAACAAAAAAAGAGGTCCTACTGGACCTCTTTTTTTTTTATATATTTTAAATTTTATTATCTAAAACTGATTTTTCGCATACGTAAATTTAGTGGAGTAACCTCTAAATATTCATCTTCACGTATATACTCCATACACTCTTCTAATGAAAAATCTATTTTGGGAGCAATTTTCATTGCATCATCTGCTCCAGCAGATCGAACGTTTGTAAGCTTTTTTCCTTTAATAAGGTTAACACCCATATCGTCACTCTTACTGTTCTCTCCTACAACTTGCCCTTTATAAATATCTTGATTTGGATCAATAAAGAATCTACCCCTATCTTGTAATCTGTCTATGGCATAAGCTGTGGCTTTACCAGTTTCAGAGGAGATTATCGCACCTTTTAAATCATCACTAAAATCTCCTTTAAACTCAGCGTATTCACTAAACCTATGGTTTATGATAGCTGTTCCTGCCGTTGCCGTGAGAATTTTATTTCTTAAACCAATTAAACCTCGTGAGGGAATATTGAATTCTAAATGTTGTAAATCTCCTTTAGGTTCCATTACCATTAAATCACCTTTTCTTAAGGTAACTAAGTTAATTGCCTTAGACGCATATTCCTCAGCAACATCAATAACTAAAGTTTCAAATGGCTCACATTTAACACCATCAATATCTTTTAAAATAACTTGCGGTCTACCAACTTGAAGTTCATAACCTTCTCTTCGCATGGTTTCAATCAGAACTGATAAATGTAAAACTCCTCTACCGTAAACATTAAATGAATCTTCAGAATCTGTAGCATCTACTCTTAGTGCAAGATTTTTTTCTGTTTCCTTAAATAAACGATCTCTTAAGTGTCTAGAAGTTACAAACTTACCTTCTTTACCAAAAAATGGAGAGTTGTTAATTGTAAACAACATACTCATTGTTGGCTGATCTACTTCAATTCTTGGCAATGCTTCTGGTTCATTCAAATCTGCAATAGTATCTCCAATTTCAAAACCATCAATACCTGTAACTGCACAAATATCTCCAGCTCTTACTTTATCAACAGATGCTTTACCCATTCCTTCAAAAACATGTAATTCTTTAATTCTTACTTTTTGAGTAGAACCATCTGCTTTACACAATAGATAATCCTTACCTACCTCTAAATCACCACGGTATACTCTACCAATCGCAATTCTTCCTGTAAATGAAGAATAATCTAAAGATGTAATTTGCATTTGAGGCGTACCTTCTACATAAGGGGCATCAGGAATATTTTCAAGAATTGCATCTAGTAGCGGAATAATATCCGTTGTTTCTTCTTTCCAGTCAGTATTCATCCAACCATTTTTAGCAGAACCATAAACAGTTGTAAATTCTAATTGTTCTTCTGTTGCGTCTAAGGCAAACATTAAATCAAAAACTTTTTCATGAACTAAATCTGGTGTGCAGTTTTCTTTATCTACTTTATTTACTACAACTATTGGAGTTAATCCTAATTCTAAGGCTTTCCCAAGTACAAATCTTGTTTGTGGCATTGGTCCTTCGAATGCATCAACTAATAATAAAACACCATCAGCCATTTTTAATACACGTTCTACCTCCCCACCAAAATCGGCGTGACCTGGAGTATCAATTACATTAATCTTTACTCCTTTATAGTTAACAGAAACATTTTTAGATAAAATCGTAATTCCTCTTTCTCTTTCTAAATCGTTATTATCTAATAATAAATCTTTACGCTCTTTACGCTCATCTAAAATTTTTGCCTGATCAATAATTTTATCAACTAAGGTTGTCTTACCATGATCTACGTGTGCTATAATAGCAATGTTTCTAATTGATTGCATCTCTTATTTTTTGAAAGTGCAAAAGTAGTCCTTTTAATTGGATTAAAGTGTGAAGTAAGTATTAAGTTTACGCATCTAATAAACCTTTTAATTTTCTAATCGTATTTAGATTTCTTGCAGTAGCATTTAATTCCAATAATTTCTCGAATTTAGAAATATTCATTTTTGTCTTCCCCATTCCGTTCACATATATAGTGAATATTTCTTTGCCGTTTACAATATAAGAATCTGGTGAAAAATCCACTTTTTTCAACTTCTCTATATTTTCGTTATTCGGGTATTTGTTCAGAAAAATTCCATATACGCGATTTATATGAAGCGACTTCTTTGCTATATTTTCAATATTTGAAAGAATACCATCCCATTCTTCGGCTGTGCGAATTATAACAACTACATCAAAATTGTATAATCTGAAAATCTCTTTTTCAACAACTTGAGATAATTCTTCTTTGGACAAATTTGAATTTATAACCAGATTACCACTTTGAATATAACTCAATACAGAATCTATTTGCTGAATACTATACAGAGCTTCACTTAATTCAGACATAATTATTTTCTTATGCCCACCAACATTTATTCCTCGAAGTAAAACAACAAACTTCAAATTTTAGAGTTTTCTGCGTTTACGCTCTGATTTTAATAGATTTAACTCTCTACTTGTTTGACCTGCAACTGATGTATTTTCTTCTGCACGCCTTATCAAATAAGGCATCACATCTCTAACAGGTCCAAAAGGCAAGTACTTAGCAACATTATACCCTCGATTGGACAAATTGTAGCTGATATGATCACTCATTCCGTATAATTGACCAAACCAAACTCTTGCATCATTTTTATTAAGTCCTTCTTTTTCAATTATATCCATTAACAAATAAGAACTATCTTCATTATGGGTTCCTGCAAAAACAGCCATTTTATCATGCGCTGCCATGTATTTAATAGCGTCGTTATAATTGTCGTCTGTTGCTTCTTTGCTAATACAAATTGGAGAGGTATATCCGTTATCTTTTGCTCGTTCTCTTTCTTTTTCCATATATGCGCCACGCACAACCTTTAGCCCTATATAAAAATTATTTGCCTTAGCTTTTTGATGTAATTCTTTAAGATAAGCCATTCTATCCCAACGATACATTTGCAGTGTATTGTAGACTATCGCTTTATTTTTATTATAAGTCTCCATCATTTGTTCAACTAAATTATCCGCAGCATCTTGCATCCAAGACTCTTCGGCATCAATTAATACAGGTACATCTAATTCATGTGCTTTTTTGCAAACGGTATCAAATCGTTCAACTACTCTTTCCCACTCTTTTTGTTCTGAGGCAGATAATCTTCTATTCTCTGTAATTTTTTCATATAACTCGAATCTTCCAAATCCCGTAGGTTTAAATACTGCAAATGGAATACTCATTTTTTCTTTAGCAAACTCAATTGTTTTAAGTGTTTTCTCTAATGCATTATCAAACTGTTCTTCGCTCTCCTTACCTTCAACCGAATAATCTAAAACAGCATGTACATTTTTGCTAAACATTTTCTCAATGGTTGGCAAACAATCATCCTCTGTTACACCACCACAAAAATGATCAAATACCGTTGAGCGAATTAATTTTTCAACTGGAAGTTTAGAATTTAGCGCAAAATTCGTTACTGCCGTACCTATTTTAACTAATGGTTCACTTTGAATTAATTTAAATAAAAAGTATGCTCTTTCTAATTCAGAATCTGACTTAATTTGAAAAGCAATTTCAGTATTATCAAACAATTTTTTCATGCGGTATAATTTACGAACAATTCTATGCAAAGATATTCGTATTTTCCCATTTTTACGCTTATTTTTGAGGCAAAATTTACTGAATGGACGCCATATATTCTGACAACTATTATATCTATTTTAACCAAGATGCATACAAGCAAATGAATCAATATATTGCTGATTCAAAGCCTTCTAATATTTTTATTTTAGTTGATGAAAACTCATTAGAATTTTGTTATCCAACGCTTGCGCAACAATTAGAAACCGTTGCTCCTATCGAAGTTATTGAAATAGAATCTGGCGAATCAAACAAAAATATTGAAACGTGTGTTGGCCTTTGGAATGTATTAACCGAGTATGGAGCAGATCGAAATAGTTTAATGATTAATCTTGGTGGAGGTGTTATTACTGATATGGGTGGATTTGCAGCATCTACTTTTAAGCGTGGCATCTCATTTATAAACATCCCAACCACATTATTAAGTATGGTTGATGCATCTGTTGGGGGTAAAACTGGTGTTGATTTAGGCGTTTTAAAAAACCAAGTCGGGGTATTTTCTAACCCAGAAATGGTCTTAATTGATACTAATTATTTATCTACATTAATTCAAAGAGAAGTGATTTCGGGTATAGCCGAAATAATTAAATATGGGCTTACATATGACACTAAACTTTGGGATGAGGTAAACAGCTCTAAAAATTTAAATTACAATGTTTTAAATTTCATCATACACAATTCTATAAGTATTAAGAATGAAGTTGTAAAAGAAGATCCTAAGGAATCAGGTTTAAGAAAGATTTTGAATTTTGGACATACTCTTGGGCATGCGATTGAATCGCATTATTTAGAATCTGATCATTTAGAAAGTTTAACACATGGTGAGGCAATTGCGATTGGTATGATAACCGAAACGTATTTATCTTATAAGTTATTTAATTTTCCAAAGGACAAACTGGAAGAAGTGAAAAATGGAATACTTGCAATTTTTGAAAAAGTGGATATTTCTAAAAAAGACTATCCTTCGATTCTTGAATTATTAAAACATGACAAGAAAAATTCTGGTGGCCAAGTAAACTTTGTCTTACTTAGTGATTTTGAGAAATTCAATTTAAATTGCGCAGTACCAAGTGATTTATTAATAGAAAGCTTAGATTTCTATAATAATTAATACTTAATAAATTTCTTAGTCGATTTGTATTCACTTGATTTAATTACAATTGAATAAATACCAGTTGCAAAATTGGATGTATCGAATTTCAAAGAGTTCTTATTATTGACATCTATTTCTTTAATCTTACTGCCAAAAGCATTAAAGATTTCTATTACTCCATTTAAATTACCAGACAATTGTAACTTAAGTTCATTCTTCACTGGATTCGGAAATATTTGAAATTCAGCTAAAAGATTATTATCAATGGATAATGAAGCTCCCTCTACTGCTGTAAAAGTTTGATTAGCACTAACATCGTAGTAAATATCTTTTATCCCACTTAACCAATGAATCTCTAGTGAATCTAATTGTGTTTCACTACCCAATCCTATAAATTCAGTTAACGAATTCTGTGAAATAAACCCTTCTCCGGCTAGAGAGTATCTATTCTGAACTTCACCATCCTTATAAGCCTTTACCCAACTACCTATACCGTCTTTATTACCTGTAGTTCCTTCTAATTTAACTTTCAAATAATTATTTGAAGAGCTATTATTTTCAAAAACAAAATGATTACTTTCTCTATTTACAACAACTATCTCTGGAAATCCATCATTATTAACATCTCCAATAGCATTGGCGAAACTAATTTTATTATCGTTAGCAAAACCTGCATTCATTGGGATTGAAAAATCTCCAGCTCCATCATTCACGTAAAAGGCAGAGGGCAATAAAATACTAGGATCATATGTCAGCATTGCACTCACATATAAATCAGCATCTTGATCATTATCGGCATCTAAAAAAACTGCTCCCCAAGCCCAACTTTCCATAAGAGTACCATTTGCAGAAGCAATATCTGTAAAAGTGCCATCGCCATTATTTTCTAAAAACGCATTTCCTGCAAAAGAATTTGTCACATAAATATCTAAAAATCCATCATTGTTGTAATCAGATATTGTTGTAGACATGGCATCTATCGCCAAATCTGTACCACTAGAAACACTCGTATCAGTAAAAGTACCATCACCATTATTATGATACATAATATTGGTTTTATTAGCCTTATCATTTGATATATAGATGTCCTGATAACCATCATTATCATAATCAAAAAAAGCGGCACAAAACGATAAGTTAGCTGTTAAAGGTAAACCGGCGATATTCGTAACATCAGTAAATGTTCCATCTCCATCATTTTTGTAAAGCGTATTATAATAAGTAGCAGAATCTGTCTCTTCATCTCTAAATAATAATAGTAAATCTAAATATCCATCGTTGTTATAATCACCCCAAGATGCGCCGAAACCAAAATTTGTTGAAGTACTTATTCCGGCATTAGTTGTACTATCACTAAACTCAAAACTACCATTGTTTTTAAACAATTTATTACCCCCATCATGAGACATCATAAAAAAATCTTTATCGCCATCATTATCATAATCAATCCAAAGAACCTGCATAGTTCTTGTACTAGTTATAAGTATTCCCGTTGGAAATATCTCAGAGAATGTTCCATTATTGTTTTTATAAAAATGAACTGATTCTCCATCTGTAGAAGAAAAAGTCAAATCATCCCAACCGTCATCATCAAAATCTACAAAACTTACCCCTCCTGCAAAGTATTCCGGTGCGTTTCCATTATATGATGCTGTAACGCCTAGTGATACTGCATTTTCTGTAAATGATATTTGAGAATGTACAAGTAGAAAACTAAATATAAATAAACAGCAAAAGGCGAATTTCTTTAACATAGAATTTGGCATGGTTGAATACCACCAAATATACTAAATGCTAACAACAAGCTACAAGAACATTTCTATAAACTTCTTCGTAACGCGGCAAAATATTCTCAATGGCGAACCTTTGTGCTTGCTCAAAAGCTTGAGCTTTAAATTTTTCTAAATTGATTGGATCTTGTAAAATATAAAGTGCATTATTCGCCATATCATTTACATCTCCAACATCACTTAAAAAACCAGTAATACCATGAGTATTAACCTCTGGTAATCCTCCTCCATTGGTAGAAATTACAGGTGTGCTTGCAGCCATTGCTTCTAGCGCGGCTAAACCAAAACTTTCTGTTTTCGAGGGTAATACAAATAAATCTGAATAACACATTACCTTATGAACGTCGTTACTATTACCTAAAAAAAGTATCTTTTCAAATATGCCCAACTCCTTTGCACGATATTCCACTTGTTCAATTACAGGTCCTTCTCCTACTAAAAGTAATTTAGCAGGAATTTCTTGTTGAATTTTATCAAATACTTCTATAACATCCATAGGTCTTTTGACAGGTCTCATATTTGAGACATGTGTTATAATTCGTTCATCTTCATCGGCCAATGCTGATCTCTTACATACTTCATCACCAGTTTTAGGGTAGTGTTCAAAATCAATAAAATTATAAATAACTTCGATTGGAACATCAATATTGAACAAGCGTAACGTATCATTTTTCAAATCATTTGAAACCGCAGTTACATAATCCGAATTATTAATACTAAACTCCACTGCAGCTTTATAGGTCGGATGGCTCCCAACCAATGTTATATCTGTACCATGAAGCGTTGTAACTACCTTTATATCAATTCCTTTACGTTTTAGCATTTGCTTAGTCATGTAAGCAGCATATGCATGAGGAATTGCGTAATGTACGTGTAAAATTTCTAACTCGTATTGAGCAATTACTTCAACTAACTTAGTAGATAAAGCTAATTCATAGGGCTGAAATTGAAAGAGCGGATATTCTTCAACAAATACTTCATGAAAATGAATGTTCTTTGCTAATAAGTCAAGGCGTACCGGTTGTTTATGCGTAATAAAATGAACCTCATAACCTTTATCAGCTAAGGCCATTCCCAATTCTGTCGCTACTACACCACTACCGCCAAACGTTGGATAGCAAACAATTCCGATTTTCATATAAAGTTGGTATTTAAAACGAAATAACTTTCGTTTTGTACGACGTAAATGTACATTTTTACTTACATAGAGCTCTTAAAAATGTCATAAAAAAAGCCACTTAAAACTTAAGTGGCTTTCAGATAATATCTTTAAATATTTTAATAATCTCCTAAAGTAACCGGGTTTTGAGCTAAAGCGCTTTCTAATTGTTCATCGCTTGGTGCCTTTCCATGCCATGCATGAGTACCAGCCATAAAGTCAACTCCATGTCCCATATCTGTGTGCATTAATACACATACTGGTTTTCCTTTACCAGTTCTAGATTTTGCTTCTTTTAAACCAGCAATTACACTTTCTATATCATTTCCCTTTTCAATCTCCATTACATCCCAACCAAATGCTTCAAACTTTGCTCTTAAATCTCCTAAAGGCATTACATGGTCAGTAGAACCATCTATTTGCTGTTTATTATAGTCAACTGTCGCAACAATGTTGTCAACTTTCTTACCTGCAGCATACATTGCAGCTTCCCAAACTTGACCCTCTTGCAATTCGCCGTCTCCATGCAATGAGAAGATCAATTTATTATCTCCATTTAATTTTTTCGCCTCTGCTGCACCAATTGCAACACTCATACCCTGACCTAAAGATCCTGAAGCGATTCTTACACCAGGTAAATGCTCGTGAGTTGTTGGATGACCTTGCAATCTAGAATCAATTAACCTGAATGTGTTTAACTCATCCACAGGAAAAAAGCCACTTCTAGCTAAAACGCTGTAATATACCGGAGAAATATGACCGTTTGATAAAAAGAATAAATCTTCTCCTTTACCATCCATATTAAAGTTGGTATCATAATCCATAATCTCTTGGTATAAAGTTGTAAAAAACTCTGTACAACCTAAAGAACCACCTGGATGACCAGATTGAACTTTATGTACCATTCTAACAATATCTCTGCGAACTTGTTGAGCAAAATCTTGTAATTCAGTAATTGATGACATACAATAGTATATTAAATTGAACGGCACAAAAATACATGATTTAACTGCTTTCAACAAAGGAAAATTGTACTAAAAATTCAGGAAAGTTTGATCCTTATTTTAATTCTAAAATTTATGTTTTTTGTTTCTTCTTTTTGGCCGCTGGAAACAAAACATTGTTTAAAATTAAACGGTACCCAGGAGAGTTTGGATGTAAGTCTAATTCCGTTTTTGGGTCTCCTACTCTATGACTGTAGTCTTCTGGGTCGTGTCCACCATAAAAAGTAAACATACCTTTACCTTTAGTACCATGAATATATCGTGCTTCTCCATTGATTTTATTCTCTCCCATTATTAACACTGTTGGTTTCACGAGACTAGAATCATAAGCGGTTGTTTGCCCCATAAATCCTTTAACAATCATCGTATGATTCTGACAAAGCATGGTTGGAATCGGATCCCACTTTGCAGAATAATTCATAAGGGCAAAATAATCAGAAGTACGGTCTATTCTACGCTTACGTGTCATATCTATATCAGAAAACTCGTAAACTATTGGACTTCTTTCAAGTATAAAGTCTGTAAATGCAAAAGTGCGACTGTAATCAATTTTAGTTTGATAATCAGCTTCCGAAGGATCCCCATCAAACATGCTTTCTGCAATATCAACACCATTTGATGCTAAGGCAATGTCAAAACTATCAGTTGCTGAACACATGGCAAACATAAATCCTCCTAGAACAACATATTCGTAAATTCTTTGAGAAACAGCACCTTTTAATTCTGACACTTTAGAAAATCCTAAAGAGCTAGCAAGCGTTTCTTGTGCCTTTTTTTCTTCAATATACCAAGGCGCTGCTCTATATGCACCATAGAATTTTCCATATTGTCCTGTAAAATCTTCATGATGTAAATGAAGCCAATCATACAATAACAGTGCATCTTGGAGTACTTCTTCATCATAAATTACATCAAAAGGAATTTCTGCATAGGTTAATACCATTGTTACAGCATCATCCCATGGTAACTTGTTTTTTGGTGAGTAAACAGCAATTTTTGGAGCTTTTTCTAAAATAACAGCCTCCATATTTTGAGACGGACTAGCAATTTCTTCTAATATCGATGCGGCATTTACATCTGAAATAATTGCATAAGAGACTCCCCTTATCACACATTCATTAGCCACTTCTTCCGAGTGCTCTAAAAGAAAGGCTCCACCTTCATAATTGAGAAGCCATTGCGCTTTATAGCCTTTTGAAATTGCCATGTAAGTGATTCCGTATGCTTTGAGATGGTTGGATTGTCCATCAGCAGACATCGGTATGTATATAAAAGAAGCATTTGCAATTGCACACCAAAACAAACCTGTAATTAGGCATCCTAGTTTTGCAATTAACAAAGCTCTTTTAAAATCCATAAAAATAATTTGTATTAGAAAGGAACGTCTCCGTCATCAAAAGCATCAGCAGGATTTATATGTTGAGCGCTTTCTGGCAATTCTGCATTCATCTTAGATTGGAATTCTGTACTAATACTTTCTTCTAAATCTGAGAATTTTGCCAAATGTCCTTCGAATTTTAATCGAATGTTCTCTAAACCACCATTACGGTGTTTAGCCACAATAAACTCACCTTGCCCTTCACAAGAAGTGTGATCATCATCATCCCACTCGGTCATTCCATAATATTCTGGTCTGTAAATAAAAGATACAATATCTGCATCCTGTTCAATTGCTCCAGATTCCCTCAAATCGGATAATAATGGTCTTTTATTCCCCCCTCTAGTTTCTACGGCACGAGACAACTGAGATAACGCAATTACTGGCACATCTAATTCTTTAGCCAGTGCTTTTAGGTTTCGAGAAATGGTTGAAATTTCTTGTTCACGATTCCCTCCTTTTGAAGCACCACCTGCAGTCATTAATTGCAAATAATCAATAATTATTATTTTAATTCCGTGTTGAGAAACAAGTCTCCTTGCCTTAGCACGTAAATCAAAAATTGATAAAGATGGAGTGTCATCAATAAAAATAGGCGCATTGGATAAATTCTTAACTTTTACATTAAGCTGTTGCCATTCGTAATCTTCCAAATTTCCTTTTCTCAATTTACTTGATGGTAAACCTGTTTCACTTGATATCATACGCGTAATCAACTGAACCGAAGACATCTCTAATGAAAATACAGCAACACCTTGATTTGCTCCAATGGCGATATTTTTAGCCATAGAAAGTACAAAAGCCGTTTTACCCATACCAGGTCTAGCTGCTAAGATAATTAAATCACTTGGCTGCCAACCAGAGGTTAAAGCATCTAGTTTTGTAAAACCAGATGGCACACCACTCATTCCTTCCCTATTTGAAATCTCTTCAATTTTATTTATAGCTTGTCTTACAAGGCTTTCTGCATTTTCAGAGCCCTTTTTAAGGTTTCCTTGAGTAACTTCAAATAATTTTGTTTCTGCACTATCTAATAAATCAAATACATCTACAGTTTCGTCATAAGCTTCTTCAATTATCTCAGTTGATAATCCAATTAACTTACGTTGAATAAATTTTTGAAGAATAATTCGTGCGTGAAACTCGATATGCGCAGAAGACGCCACTTTTTGCGAAAGATTAATAAGGTAAAAATCTCCTCCAACAAATTCTAACTTTCCACTATTTCTAAGTTGATTAGAAACAGTTTTAATATCTATTGGTTTAGATTCTTGAAATAAGGCATAAATAGCACGGTAAATTTCTTGGTGTGCTTCTTTGTAAAAAGCTTCTGGATGTAAAACATCAATAACATCATCAACACCTTTTTTATCAATCATCATCGCACCTAAAACAATCAGCTCTAAATCCAGTGCTTGAGGAGGTAACTTCCCTTTTTCGAGGTTGATAACTGGGTTGCGAGTAGGTTGGGTTGACTTAAATGATTTGACGTTTTCCATATAACAAATGTAGGAGATAGAAATTAAAAAAGAGCTTTAAAATTTAATAAAATTTGCTCACAGCTTGTTGAAAATAAATGAGAGACTGTTAATAATTTTTTGGCTCTTAATAATATCTGTATTTTTGAGTTGATGAAAAATAAACGCATCCAATTAGTACTTCTATTTTTATTTCCAATTCAATGGTTCCTTGTTCGATATTTGTCTTCAAACCCTGGAATTGTTGAAGAATATTACAGCAATTCATTTTACGTCTTAATTAGCTCTTTTTCTAGGAATATACTCGGAAGAATACCAATTAGTGTAGGAGACGTTTTCTACATAACTATTGGTTATTATATGATAAAATCAATTTACAAGGTTTTTAAAACCAAGTGTATATCTCTTCTAAAAATTGGCGCCTATTTATCTCTAATTTATGGTCTATTTCATATTTGTTGGGGATTAAATTACTATAGGATACCGTTATATCAACAATTAGAATTAGAAAGTTTAAAGTATGAAACCAAGGAACTAAAAGAATTAACATTTAATCTTGTTGATGCCATAAATACAACCCATTTCAACATTACTCAAAACGATACAGTTAAAGTTACAGTGCCTTATTCTAAAAAAGAATTGTATGAAAAAGTACAAATTGGTTATAATAACTTAACGAATCATGAGCCTAGTTTTTCTTATAAAAATCCTGCAATAAAAAATTCTATCATGAGTCTTCCTCTATCTTACATGGGGTTCTCAGGTTATTTAAATCCAATTACTAATGAAGCTCAGGTTAACTATTTAATTCCTAGAGTAAATTACCCTGCTACCAGTTGTCATGAAGTTGCACATCAATTGGGTTATGCTGCTGAAAACGATGCAAACTTTATCGGATTTCTAGCTGCTAGCAAACACTCTGATGCTTATTTTAACTATTCCGCATATTATATGGCTTTGCGTTACACTTTGAATGATTTATATCATCATGATAAAGAAGCTTATAAACTGGCATTTAAATCTTTAAACAAAGGAATTATCAAAAACATGCACGACTCAAGAAAGCATTGGGAAAAATACAAAAATCCCTTTGAAGTTATTTTTAAGAAAATTTTCAATCAGTTTTTAAAGGCAAACAAGCAAAATGCAGGTATTAAAAGCTATAGCCTAATGGTGGGCATGTTAATTAATTATGAAAAACAATATCAAACCTTGTTTGATAAATAAATATATTTACCTAACAAATTAAACCTAATATTTTATGAAAAAACAATGGCTCAGTTGTCTGTTGTTCTTTGCAATAATTCAACTTATAGCTCAGGAATATTTTCCTACAAATACGAGTGTAAAACATACGAATGAGAACTACACTGCATTTACAAATGCTACCATTCATGTTTCACCTACAGAAACTATTAAAAATGGCACCCTACTCATCAAGGGAGAGAAAATTGTAAGTGTTGGTAATGTAGTAATTCCCAAAAATGCAACTGTAATAAATATTGAAGGTAAACATATTTATGCTTCATTCATTGATATGTTCAGTAATTTTGGAATTAAAAAAGCCGAAAGAGCTACAAGATCTAATTCTCCTCAATATGATGCAGGTCGAGACGGCTATTATTGGAATGATCATATCATACCAGATCAACGAGCATTTGAAGCTTATAAGTTTGATTCAAAAAAAGCAAATGAATTAGTAAATGCTGGATTTGGAGCTGTTAGCACCCATCAAAAAGACGGAATAATGCGAGGTACAGGTATGGTTGTAACATTAAATACCAGAGGTAATTCTGCAACCAATATTTTAACTACAGATGCTACTCAACATTTATCTTTTAGTAAGTCTGTAACTTCTAGACAATCGTATCCTACTTCTACAATGGGAGCTATGGCACTCATACGTCAGACATATGATGATGCCAAATGGTATTCCGGTGGCAATTCTAAAACTAAAGATTTAGCACTTGAAGCTTTAAATAAAAATAAAAACTTACCTATTGTTTTTGATGCAAGTAATCTAGACAATGAATTGCGCGCTGCAAAAATTGCAAGTGAATATGATCTAAATTATATCATCAAAGGAAATGGATTTGAATACGAAAATATAGACGCCATTTCTAAAAGTGGATTTCAGTATATAATTCCTTTGGACTTTCCTGCAGCTTACGATGTTTCAGACCCTTATCAAGCATCAAAACTTAGTTTAGGCGCAATGAGACAATGGAACCAAGCTCCGAGAAATTTGGCAATTTTAGCTGAAAATAATATAACATTTGCTATTACTTCAGCCGATTTAAAAACAGCAAAAGAAATGAAAACTAATCTTCTAAAAGCTATTGAATATGGTTTAGATAAAGAGATTGCTTTAGCTGCATTAACAACAGTTCCTGCCAAAATGTTAGGAAAATCATCGGAGTTAGGTATTATTAAAAATGGTAGTTATGCGAACTTCTTAATTACTTCGGATGAAATTTTTAATAAGAAAACAATTTTATACGAAAATTGGGTGCAAGGTGCCAAGCATGTTGTTACTGATATGAATATAAAAGATATAAGAGGCGAATATACATTGAACGTAAATGGAAAATCTTACGATCTTTCTATTTCAGGAGAAATAGCAAAACCTAAAAGCTCTATAAAATTAGATAGCACTAAAGTAAACTCTAAAATGAGTTTAAAAAATGGTTGGGTACATATCTTCTTTGCTGAAGGAGATGCGAATAAGACAGAATTCGTAAGACTTTCTGCTCAAACATCTAAAAGCAATACACTAACTGGCAATGGTACTTTAAGAAATGGTTCTACCACAACATGGTCTGCTTTAAAGAAAGAAAGTTCTAAAAAAGAAGAGAAGAAAAATGAAGATAAAAAGGATGCTTCTCCTGTTATTATGAATGCCACCTACCCTAATGTTGCATATGGATATAAGAAAAAACCGACATCAGAGAGTATTTTATTTAAAAATGTAACGGTTTGGACAAATGAAGCAGATGGAGTTTTAGAAAATACCGATGTGTTAATTAAGGATGGTAAAATTTCGAAAATCGGTCAAAATTTAAAAGCTGGCAAAGCAACAGTTATAGATGGTACTGGAAAACATTTAACTTCTGGTATTATTGATGAGCATTCTCATATTGCTGCAACATCCATTAACGAAGCAGGTCATAATTCTACTGCAGAAGTTACTATTGAAGATGTACTAGATGCTGATGATATTAATATTTATAGAAATCTAGCAGGAGGTGTTACAACCATTCAAATTTTACATGGTTCTGCAAATCCAATTGGTGGTAGATCTGCGATTATTAAATTAAAATGGGGGGAAACTCCAGATGGTTTGGTATATGAAAACAGTCCAAAATTTATAAAATTTGCTTTAGGTGAAAATGTAAAACAATCCAATTGGGGCGATTTTAATCGTATAAGATTTCCACAAACACGTATGGGTGTAGAACAGGTTTATATAGACTACTTCCAGAGAGCTAAAGAATATGATGATTTAAAGAAAAGTGGTAATCCCTATCGTAAAGATGCAGAGTTAGAAGCCTTGTCAGAAATTTTAAACAAAGAGCGTTTTATTTCTTGTCACTCTTATGTACAATCAGAAATAAATATGCTTATGAAGGTTGCAGAACAATTCGATTTCAACATTAATACATTCACTCATATTTTAGAAGGATATAAAGTGGCTGATAAAATGAAAGAACATGGTGTTGGTGGTTCAACATTCTCAGATTGGTGGGCTTATAAATACGAAGTGAATGATGCGATACCTTATAATGGTGCGATAATGCATTCTCAAGGTGTTACGGTTGCGTTTAATTCAGACGATGCTGAAATGAGTAGAAGATTGAATCAAGAAGCTGCGAAAGCAGTCAAATACGGAGGCGTTTCAGAGGAGGATGCATGGAAATTTGTAACTCTTAACCCAGCTAAACTATTACATATAGATGACCGGACAGGTAGTATTAAAGTTGGAAAAGATGCCGATTTAGTTTTATGGAGCGACCACCCGATGTCTATCTACTCAAAAGCAGAAAAGACACTTATTGAGGGCGTTACTTATTTTGACATTGATACCAATGACACTATGGTAAAAGAAGTAAACGCTGAAAGAAACCAATTAATTAACATGATGATTGAAGCTAAAAACAAGGGAATGAAAGTGCAACCGGTGGTTGAGAAAAAGAAAATTCATTTTCACTGTGATAGCTTAGAAAACCTTTAAATTTTACTTCACATGAAAACATTAAATTATGTAATGAGTTTTGTACTTCTTTTTGTGGGTAGTACAATTTTAGCACAACAAACTCCTGGAGCAAAACAAGAGAGTTCAATATTAATTCAAGGAGTTGTAGCACACCTAGGTAACGGACAAGTTATTGAAAATGCAGCTATTGGATTTGAAAATGGAATTTTAAATTTTGTTGGTAAAAACGGTAGGCAAACAGGTTCTTATGACCAGGTCTTAACTTATGAAGGATATCATGTATACCCTGGATTTATTGCAGCCAATACCACAAATGGATTGGCAGAAATTGATGCGGTAAGAGCTACAAATGATACCGATGAAGTTGGGTCTTACTTACCTCATATTAGAAGTTTAATTGCCTACAATGCAGAATCGAAAGTAACAGAATCACTAAGACCGAATGGTGTTTTAATGGGACAGATTACGCCTAGAGGAGGTGTAATTTCAGGCACTTCTTCTATTGTTCAATTTGACGCATGGAATTGGGAGGATGCCGCTATTCGAGTAGATGATGGCATTCACATTAATTGGCCACTTGCAGTTAGAAATGGTAGACCATGGGTGGGAGAAAAACCAGGGCCAATGGCTGAGAAAAATTATGCTAAAAACCTAGATCAATTAAAATCATATTTAACTGAAGCTCAGACATACTTAGCAGGTGCTCAATCTCCAAGAAATTTACCATATGAAGCTACTGCTGGCTTGTTTGATGGTACTAAAACATTTTACATTCATGCAAGTGGAGAACGTGAAATGTTAGATGCTATTAAATTTAGCGAAGAAATCGGAATTAAGAATATTGTACTAGTGCATGCAGTTGAAGCACATAAAATCTCAAATGTATTAGTAGCGAAGAGTATACCAGTTATTATTGACAGAGCACATCGTTTACCATCTCATTTTGATGAAGATGTACACCAACCTTATAAGCATGCTGCAATGTTAGTAAAAAGTGGAGTAACTGTTGCAATTGGAATTGAAGGGCAAATGGAACGCATGAATGCACGAAATTTACCCTTCTATGCAGGTACCTATGCTGCTTACGGAATGGATAAAGAAGAATCTTTAAAAATGATTACTTCTAATGCAGCCAAGATTCTTGGAGTAGACGATAAAGTTGGGACCTTGGAGGTTGGTAAACAAGCAACTCTTATCATTTCACAAGGCGATGCCTTAGACATGCGAACTAACATTTTAGAAAAGGCTTTTATTCAGGGTAGAGAACTGAGTTTAAAATCTCACCAAACCGAGCTATATCAAAGGTATATGGATAAATATCAAGAAGAACAAGAATAATTTCAAAAAGCCTCCAAAATTGGAGGCTTTTTTTAGTACTATTAATTCTTTTAATCAAAACAAAATGTAAGTTGAGTAATTTGTTTTGTAAATAGTTAGTACTATTTAATTTCATAACATTTCCCAAAATGTTTTTTAAAGTAATCTTACTTCATACGCAACATATGTCGTTTATTAGAGAAGTAATTTACAAAATCTTTTTGAGAAATAAAAACGTATTGATGTATATTAAGAATTTTTTAAGCAGTTCACATGTTATAAAATGGATGTAAAAACAGTACCTTTGCCAAATGCTAAAAACCATTTCAAGCGTAAAAAACCCTTTAATTAAAGAGGTTATCGGCCTTCAAGAAAAATCTAGAAACCGAAAAAAACAGAATAGATTTATTATCGAAGGTCAAAGAGAATTGAGCTTAGCCATTTCTGGTAATTACAAAATTGAGCAATTGCTAATAGATACTTCAATTACTTCAACTAACTTGATTAATGAATTAGCTATAGAGATTGAGAAATGTATCGAGATTTCTCATGAAATTTTTAAAAAGATTGCTTACAGAAATTCTACAGAAGGAGTAATTGCCATTGTAAGATGTAAAAATCACGCTATTGACCAATTTAATCTCAATTGTAAAAACCCATTAATTCTTGTGGCAGAAGCTACTGAAAAACCTGGTAACATTGGAGCACTTATGAGAACTGCTGACGCTGCTAATGTTGATGCCATATTTATTGCAAATTCAAAAACAGATTTATACAACCCTAATATCATTCGATCTAGTGTGGGTTGTGTTTTTACGAATAATATAATTACAGGAAGCACCAATGCGATAATTGATTTCTTGAAATCTCATAGAATATCCATTTTCTCTGCAGTGCTATCGGAAAGTGCAATAAACTATACTGAGCAAGATTATACGCAATCCACAGCAATTGTTGTTGGAACAGAGGCAACCGGACTTTCAGATACTTGGCTATCTCAATCAGATAAAAATATTATAATTCCAATGCTTGGCAGTATAGATTCCATGAATGTTTCTGTAGCTGCTGGTATCCTAATTTACGAAGCAAAAAGACAACGTAATTTTAAATAGTATTATTAAAAAAATGACTGCTACTACCCTATTTTATATTTTGATTGCAATTATTGTTATTAATTTTTTATTTGAAAAAATTCTAAGCATCCTAAATGCTAAACATTTCAGCGACGAATTGCCCAGAGAAGTAAATGATGTTTACGATTCAGAAGCTTACCAAAAGTCTCAATCATACAAAAAAACGAATTTTTCATTTTCATTGATTTCTTCAAGTTTTTCTTTATTGATAACCTTGGCTTTTTTCTTTTTAGACGGATTTAAAATTGTAAATGATTTTGCTTTAGGATTTTCAGATAATACCATTCTAACAACATTAATATTCTTTGGAGTTTTGAGTATTGGTAGTGATATTTTATCTACTCCTTTCTCATACTACAAAACCTTTGTTATTGAAGAAAAATTTGGATTTAATAAATCGACAAAGAAATTATTTTGGATAGATAAGATTAAAGGTTTGACAATGTTAATTGTTGTAGGAGGTTTAGTATTAGCTTTAATTACCTGGTTTTATGAATTTACAGGGGTTTACTTCTGGTTATATGCTTGGGCTTTAGTAACAGCATTTACGGTATTTATGAATATGTTTTATTCATCCCTAATTGTACCTTTATTCAATAAACAAACTCCGCTCGAAGAAGGTGAATTAAAAACCGCTATTGAAAACTTTGCGCAACTAGTTGGCTTTAAATTAGACAATATATACGTTATAGATGGTTCTAAAAGATCTACCAAAGCAAATGCTTATTTTACCGGTTTTGGCGCTACAAAGCGAATTGTACTATACGACACCCTAATTAACGATTTAGATACTGATGAAATAGTTGCTGTATTAGCACATGAAATTGGTCACTACAAGCACAGACATACCATTTTTAATTTGATTGCTTCCATCCTATTAACAGGTTTTACACTCTATATCTTGTCTTTATTAGTAGGTAATATTCTTTTATCTGAGGCGCTAGGGGTTCAAGAATCTAGCTTTCATATAGGTTTGGTTGCATTTGCTATTTTGTACAGTCCAATATCAGAAATTACAGGTCTGATTATGAATAGTATTTCTAGAAAATTTGAATATCAAGCAGATAATTATGCGAAAAAATTCTTTTCAGCAACGCCATTAATAAGTTCGCTCAAGAAATTATCTAAAAATAGTTTGAGTAACTTAACACCTCATAAGGCCTTTGTATTTTTTCATTATTCGCATCCTACTCTGGTACAACGAATTAGAAATTTGAATTTAAAATCATAGGATAAACAATTTCTTTATCATCTGCATTAACTCTTATATAAAACAATCCATCTAATTTGGAATTTATATTAGTTTGAATTCTATCAGTATTCAATTCGAATTGTCTAAAAACTAATTGACCCATTGAATTTATAACTTCAAGTTTAATTTCTTTATGGAATTCTTTAAAATCAATATTGAATTTTCCATTTGACGGGTTTGGATACATTTTAAAATCAATACTTGACTTTTCTTCAGTAACACTAAGAACATTGTTATTATTTAAGGTAATAGATTCTATTTGCATTCCCGCAGTGTTAACCGAACCCATATCAATTGTAACAATCATCTCTGAAACACCTAATACGCCTTCCGTTTTCCCAAAGATATCGGTAATATTATAATAAACAGAATTCCCGGTCATTGTAAAATTAGTATTCAAGGTCCATAAATCGATAGTATTACCATCAAAATCTTTAAATTCAATTGAAGTATCGGTTTGTAAATCATAAGTTCCGGCATTAAAAAAACGCCATTCCATATTATCTAAATCAAAAAAATCTGTATTTAGACCATCACCCTTTATAGTAAATACCATATCAACACCAGTTATATTTCCTGTTTGTTTTAAATGTGGAGGAATATCTGCATCCATATTATTTGTTACTATAATATTGGCTCCTACAGGATTTGAAACTATAGATTTATATCCAACTTCTGCACTATCATCAGAACCAGAAGAAGAAAAAGTATATTGCGTTTGAGCTGTCAATAAAGAAGATGTGAAAAATAAGCTGAGAATTAGTAAAATTGTTTTCATAGAATTTATTTTTTTGAGTCTAATTTAATCAAGAAATATTATATATAAATTATTTTTTTAATACTTTTATTTAAGTTTAAAATTTGGATTATGGCTTACGATGTAAGTATTGAAGAAGAAAATAAGGAGATAGCCAATAGATATAAAGACCTTTTAAAGGGAACTTACCAAAATTTAACTGCGCAAGATAAACGAGATATACGTCGCGCATTTGAATTAGCCTTGGAGGCACATAGTAGTCAGCGCAGAAAAACTGGAGAACCCTATATTTACCATCCCATTGCTGTTGCAAAAATTGTAGCCTATGAAATTGGTTTGGGTACAACTTCTATTATAGCCGCATTACTTCACGATGTTGTAGAAGACACACATTACACCCTAGAAGATATTGAAGGTGAGTTTGGAGAAACCATAGCACGTATTGTTAATGGACTCACCAAAATTTCAAGATTAAGTAAAGAACAAGACGCGTCGATTCAGGCTGAGAATTTCAGAAAAATGATTCTTACATTACACGATGATGTTCGTGTGATTCTAATTAAGGTTGCAGATCGACTGCACAATATGCAAACGATGGATGCAATGCCACCGCATAAACAATTAAAAATTGCATCAGAAACCTTATATATCTATGCTCCTTTAGCTCACCGTTTGGGTTTATATAACATTAAAACTGAGTTGGAAGATTTAGGTCTAAAATATACAGAACCCGAAGTATATAGCGATATTGCTGATAAAATAGAAGAAAGCAAAGAAGAGCAGGAACTTTACATTAAGGAGTTTGCTAAAGTGATTAAAACATCTTTAAATAAAGAAGGCTTTAAATATAAAATTAAAGGTAGAAGTAAGTCTATTTTTTCTATGCGTAGAAAAATGAAAGTGCAAAATGTTACCTATAACGAGATCTATGATAAGTTTGCAATTCGTATTATCTATAAAAGTGAAATTGAACGCGAAAAATTTGATGCTTGGAAAATTTATTCGATAGTTACAGATCACTTTCAACCCAACCCTACTCGACTTAGAGATTGGATTACACAACCGAAATCAACTGGATATGAGTCACTTCACATTACTGTTATGGGGCCAAAAGGTAGATGGGTTGAAGTTCAGATTCGTTCAGAACGTATGGATGAAATAGCAGAAAAAGGATACGCTGCTCATTACAAGTACAAAAATGCACAAGAAAAAGAAAGTGGTCTTGATGTTTGGTTAAATAGATTGAAAGACACACTTGAAAACCCAGAGGGTAATGCTGTAGATTTTGTTGAAAATTTCAAACTCAATTTATATACAGAAAAAATTTTTGTCTTTACTCCAAAGGGCGATTTAAGAGCAATTCCGAAAGGAGCCTCTGCCTTAGATTTTGCATTCAATATTCATACAGAAATAGGTATGCATTGTAGAGGTGCTAAAATTAACGGTAAACTCCGACCTATTAGTCATGAATTAAAGAGTGGAGATCAGGTAGATATTATTACTTCACCAAATCAAAAGCCCAATATACGTTGGCTAGATTTTGTTGTTACCGCTCGGGCTAGAGCTAGAATTAAAGCTGCACTTAGAGAAGAAAATAAAGAAATCGCGAATGAAGGTAAAGAGATTTTAGCTCGTAAATTGCGTTCTTTAAAACTTTCGTATAACGAAAATACTATAAATGATTTAACCAATTTCCTAAAATTAAAAACAAGCTTTGATTTGTTTTTTAGAGTTGGAAATGGCACAATTGAAAATAGTCAATTAAAAGAGTTTGCTTCTCAACGCTCAAATTCTTTTTTGAATTTCTTTAAAAAGCGCTACAGCAAATCAACTTCAGTAGATACAGAAATAGTAAAGGATGAGGTTAATGAGAAGTATGATATGCTCGTATTTGGACCAGATGAAGAGCAATTAGATTATAAATTAGCAAAATGTTGTAACCCAATACCTGGAGATAGTGTATTCGGATTTTTAACTATCAATGAAGGAATTAAACTTCACAGACAGGATTGTCCGAATGCCGTTTCATTACAAGCAAATTATGCCTACCGAATATTAACGGCGAAATGGATTGATTCAACACAGCAAGAATTTACCGTATTTTTAAAAGTGAGTGGTTCCGATCAATTTGGATTGGTAAACCAATTAACCAGAGTTATTTCTAATAACATGCATGTAAATATTAAAAGTTTAAACATTAGTGGCAATGAAGGTGTATTCCATGGAAGTATGAGCATAGGCATTAAAAACAATAAACAATTACAATTATTAATAAAAAATATTAAGAAAATTGAAGGTATAGAAAAAGTTGAACGAATTTATAAGCAATAATTATTCTTTTGTAAAAATTGACATTTAGCACAAATTCATCTAAAAAAATACCCTAAATTTGTCGTTTGATTTTTAAGACCATTTAAATGAGCGAACAACAAGATCATCAAGCCATTGTAAAAGAGGTTTTCGTTAAGTATTTAGAGACAAATAAGCATCGAAAAACTCCTGAAAGATTTGCTATTCTTCAAGAAATCTATGACGAAAATGACCACTTTGATATTGAGTCGCTTTACATAAGCATGAAAAATAAAAACTATCGTGTTTCTAGAGCAACTCTTTACAATACGATTGAATTATTATTAGAATGTGGTTTGGTGCGTAAGCATCAATTTGGTCAAAATCAAGCTCACTACGAAAAATCGTATTTCGACAAGCAACACGATCATGTAATACTAACTGATTCTGGTGAAGTTATGGAGTTTTGCGATCCTAGAATTCAAATTATTAAAAAGACGATTGAAGAAACTTTCAATATTAACATTCACTCACATTCTTTGTACTTCTATGGGACAAAGAAATCTGACAACTAAATAATCACACTAAAAATGGCTGTAAATTTATTACTAGGCTTGCAATGGGGAGATGAAGGCAAAGGAAAAATTGTCGATGTATTAACCTCTCAATACGATATTATTGCGCGATTTCAAGGTGGTCCTAATGCAGGACACACATTAATATTTGATGGACATAAACATGTTTTGCATACAATACCTTCTGGGATCTTTCACAAATCTGCAATGAATGTTGTTGGCAACGGGGTTGTTATTGATCCTGTAATCTTTAAGAAAGAATTAGACAATCTAGATAAATTTGATATTGATTTCAAATCAAAACTTTTAATCTCTCGAAAAGCACATTTAATTTTACCAACGCATAGATTATTAGATGCGGCATCAGAAGCCTCAAAAGGAAAAGCTAAAATTGGCTCTACTTTAAAAGGTATTGGCCCCACTTATATGGATAAAACAGGTAGAAATGGTTTACGCGTTGGAGACTTAGAGATGGATAATTGGGAAGAAAAATTTGACAGCTTAACTTCTAAGCATATTAAAATGTTGGATTTTTATGGAGTAGATTTAGACTATGATTTAAAAGCACTTCATTCAGAATTTAAAGTTGCTATTGAAGCTTTAAAAGAGTTGACATTTATTGATAGTGAAGAATATTTAAACCGAGCTATGAAAGTTGGTAAATCTATCTTAGCAGAAGGTGCGCAAGGTTCATTATTAGATATTGATTTTGGAACATATCCATTCGTAACTTCATCTAATACTACAGCTGCTGGTGCTTGCACTGGTTTGGGTGTTGCACCAAATAAGATAGGTGAAGTAATAGGTATTTTTAAAGCGTATACAACTCGTGTTGGTTCTGGGCCTTTCCCGACTGAATTATTTGACGAAGATGGGGCTACTATGGCTAAAGTAGGTCATGAATTTGGGGCTACAACAGGAAGACCTCGTAGATGTGGATGGTTAGATTTAGTGGCCTTAAAATATGCTGTACAAGTAAATGGTGTTACACAATTAAATATGATGAAAGGAGATGTTCTTTCGGGATTTGATACTTTAAAAGTTTGTACATCATATAACTACCGAGGTAAAGAAATTTCTCATTTACCGTTTGACATTGAACCAGAAAATGTAACTCCTAATTACACAGAGTTTAAAGGTTGGGAGGAAGATTTAACCGAAATGACAGATGCTAGTCAATTTCCGCAGAACTTATTGGACTATATTGCTTTTATCGAAAAAGAAGTCCAAGTTCCTGTTACAATTGTCTCTGTTGGCCCAGATAGAAAACAAACAATTTTAAGATAAATCAAAACACCGCTACTAAGCGGTGTTTTTTTTTTGATTATTAACTTTCTATAATTCTTTAAGAAAGCACAATAATTCTATTATAAACTCATTAAAATAATTAGTTTTGTGAACCAAGCAAAAAGCTAGATGAAACATTTATTTTTAGTAATCTTATTAACCATTTGCAGTATCGGATTTAGTCAAAATAAGAGTAAAATTAATATTTTGAATTATGATGTAACGCAGCAAAGTGAAGAGAATCCAGAAGCAACAATAGCCTATGGAAATGTGGTTATAGAGATTAATGGTGCTACCATAAAATGTGATAAAGCTGAAATATATTTTAAAAAGAATTACCTCAAAGCTTTAGGAAAAGTTATTATGAACCAAGGTGATACGGTAATTCTAACCTCTAAATTTGCTGATTACAATGGCGAGACCCAAATGGCACGTGCTTGGGAAAATGTGCTTCTAAAAGACCCCAGTATGACCCTTAATACGGAGCGATTATTTTTTGATAGAGCCAATCAGCATTTATTTTACAAAGAGCATGGTACTATTAAGGATTCTATCAATGTTTTAAAAAGTAAAATAGGTAATTACTTTTTAGAGAATAAGAAATTTCAAGCAAAATCTAAAGTAGTTGTAACCAATCCAGATCATGTGCTCGAGTCTAATTACTTAGATTATTTTACAAATTCTGCACAAGCTTATGTCTATGGTCCATCAACCATTACCAGTGAAACTAGTGTAGTTTATACAGAGAAAGGGTATTCAGACACAAAGAATAAAATCTCACATCTAACTAAAAATTCTTGGATACAGTACGATGATCGTCTAATTGAAGGTGATAGTTTGTTTCACAATGGAGTCACTAGTTTTTCTTCTGCTACAGGCAATATAAAAATTACAGATACAATTAACGACAGTACTTTAAAAGGTGGCTATGCCGAAGTATTTAAATTAAAAGATTCGGCATTTGTAATAGATCGTGCTCAAGTCATTTCTTTAATGGAGCAAGACTCTTTATACATTCATGGGGATACCCTAATGGTAACAGGCAAGCCAGAAGAACGTCTTATTCGTGCATATCATCATGTAAAAATATTTAAAAGTGATTTACAAGGTAAATGTGATTCTTTGTCTAGTTACGAAGTTTCTGGTGTTACAAAAATGTTTAGAAAACCTGTATTGTGGTCTAATGAGAGTCAAATTACTGGTGATGTAATCCACTTTTTGTCAAATAAAGAAACAAGTCAATTAGATTCACTTAAAGTATTAGGTAACGCCTTTATGGTTCAAGAAGATTCAATTGGCTTTAATCAAACAAAAGGACGCGATATTTTTGGTAAGTTTATAGAGAATGATTTAAAAATAGTAGATGTTCAAGGTAACGGTCAAGTAATTCATTATGTTAGAAATGAGGAAAATGAGTTGTTAGGAATCTCAAAAGTTAGATGTAGCAATATTTATGTAACACTTAATGACTCTAAATTAGAAACTATATCGTTTTTAGTGCAACCAGAAGGAAAGACTTATCCTGAAGAAGAATTGCATGTAAACGATCGAAAATTAAAAGGATTAGAATGGCGAATTGCTGAGCGCCCAATGACCAAAGAAGCTATTTTTATAGTAGATCCAGGAGATGCAGAAATGCGCAGATTGGCTTTAATTGAAGAGCGCGAAGCAAGAATACAAGCAGCTAAAGAAGCAGAGGAAGCCGAAGAACGAAGAAAAGCTGCGGAATTATTACAAAAACAACAGGACAGTTTAGCACAAGCAGGAGCACTAAATAAAGAGTTAAATCCTAAAGCAAAACAATCTTCCAACAATAAAACTCCGTCCAAAGAAAAGCGCAAGAAAGAAAAAGCAAGAAATGAAGAGTGATTTTCTTAAATATCAAGCACAAACCACTCCTCACCCACTCGGAATAGAGATTTCTAAAGCAAAGGGTTCTTACGTTTATGATTCAAATAATAAAGCCTATTTAGATTTTATTGCTGGTGTATCTGCAAATAGCCTAGGTCATGGCCATCCAAAGGTAATTCATGCTATTAATACTCAGGTGGAACGATATATGCACGTTATGGTGTATGGCGAATTTGTTCAAGAGCCTGCGCTACAACTTGCTAAAAAATTAATTGAGTTATTACCAAATAATTTTGAAACGGTATACTTTACCAATTCTGGAACAGAAGCCACAGAAGGGGCCTTAAAATTAGCAAAGCGTTTTACGGGAAGACATCAAATTATTGCCGCAAAATACGCCTACCATGGTAATACACAAGGTGCAATGAGTGTTTGCGGAGCTGAAGAACAAAATAGAGCTTACAGACCATTGATTCCGGGGGTTTCTTTTATAGATTTTAATGATTTATCGCAATTAAATAAAATTACTACTGAGACTGCAGGAGTTATTCTAGAAACTATTCAAGGTGGCGCAGGATTTATTGAACCTCAAAATAATTATTTAGAAAAAGTAGCTCAACGATGTAAAGAGGTTGGTGCTCTTTTAATTTTAGATGAAATTCAAACTGGCATTGGTAGAACCGGAACTTTCTTTGGATTTGAAAATTACAATTGTACTCCTGATATTGTCATTACTGGTAAAGGATTAGGAGGAGGTATGCCAATTGGAGCGTTTATTAGTTCTTATGATATTATGGCTTCTTTAAAGCAATTTCCTAAACTTGGGCATATTACCACATTTGGTGGTCATCCAGTTATTGCCGCTGCGGGATTAGCAACAGTTAACACTATTGTAGATAGTAATTTGATGCAAGAAACATTAGAAAAAGAACTTTTAATCAAATCACTTTTAAAGCATCCAGAAATAAAAGAAATAAGAGGTAAAGGATTAATGTTAGCGGCTATAGTTGATAGTTCCGACAAAGCTTCTGCAATTATCCTCAAGTGTTTAGAAAAAGGGCTTTTATTATTTTGGTTATTGTTTGAATCAAGCGCTATTAGAATTACACCTCCCTTAACTATTTCTTCGGATGAAATTAAAAAAGGTTGTGAAATCCTTCTAGAAGCCATCGACGAAATCTGCTAATTATTTATACCCCCACTATTCTTGTTAAAAATTAGTTAATCTGATTATCAGACTGTTACATTCTATTTTCCACAGCGTCTTTATAATAAATAACTTTAAATTTTACAGCTATGAAAACCATGCAGTTAGACACACCAACAGAGGCCAGAAAGTTTGCTGTATTTACCAACTTTAGAGAAAGTAAACGCATTAGATGGACTGAAAAAAGACACTATAGTCATTAAAAAACATATTATAGTTAGTAGCAAAATCCTGTAGCAACCCGTAAGTTGCTCAGGATTTTTTTATTGTAGTAATTCATCTAATAATTCATGGACTCCTTTTGAATTCCAATTTAATGGCCCAACTTCATGCGCTACAATCTGCCCTTCTTTATTTACTATATATGTTGTGGGAATACTTGACACTGGAAAAATGTCTGGAGTAATTGATTGTTGAACAAACGATGGGAAATTAAAGTTCTCATTTTGCATATACAATTCTATTGGAGTGGCCTCTTCATTAGAAACCATTATAAAGGATACTTTGTCTTCATATGAATTATAAAGTTTTTGAATACTGGGCATTTCTGCTCTACAAGGTGGACACCAAGTAGCCCAAAAATTAATAAAAACAACCTCCCCCTTTAGATCTTTTAGATTTACATTAGCTGTATTTAAACCTCTTAATTGCCATGAAGCTTCGTTTATAAACTCTCCATTTTCAACAATAGAAACAGATGAAACCGCACCTCTCAATTTTGACATATACTCCTGAATCACACCCCTCAATGGAGTTAAAAATATTAATGCTAAAACTCCTAAGAAAATTATATTAGATCGTTGTGATTTTGTGATTTTCATTTATAATAATTTCATGCTTAGTTCGGCACAAACAAAGATACTTACATAAAAAGAAAAGCACAGCAATGCTGTGCTTTTCTATCTTAACGCAAAAATTTATGAATCAGTGGGGTTATCTCGTTACAGTACCACTAGGTAAGCTGCCTAAGTTTTGCATCATATCATATGGACTGTGAACATTTGCATTGGCTGGAATTACACCAACTAATGGTTTAAGGGTAAATGGCGCTGCACTATTATCTGGATAAGGCTCAATAGATATTACAGCTGTGCCACCAGATAAATCTGTAGGGAATGTTAAACCTGCTGGTGCATTTATAAGAAAGTCTTCACCAGGAAAGAAGCCATTTGGGTTCGGCATTGGTAATGGCACTGGCCCACTAAACATATCGTTAGCATCTGTAGCATCTACAGCGGTAAAAGTTCCTGTACTTACAGGCATGCCATTTATAACAGCCCATCCTTCATACATCCATCCATCAGGTAATGTAGGAAGGTCAAGACCAGCTACTGGGCTACCAGAAGAGTTGTCTAACCACCATACTCCACTTGCTTCATTGGTATTGTCATTATCTGTTGGGGTGGCAAGTATATAAGTACCCATAGAATTACTAAAATCTCCAACAATTGCTGTTGTTACATTTGCATTGTCTCCATTAAAATCACCTACTAAATATTTAGTGTCGGCAGGAGCAGGATCCGGGTCCACAGCTGGCTCAATGGTTAATACAAAAGTGGTAGCACTTTCTAACATATTTTCGTCAATTACAAAAGATTGCGGAAAAGTAGTACTACTAAAAGTACCTGTGCTTACAGGAGCACCATTAACAATTATCCAACCTTCATACACATAATCTGCTCCTAGATCTTCAAGACCTGTAAGATTAAGCGTTAAGGTGTCTAAGTTATTATCATCATCGTCATCGTCGCAAGAGATTACAATAAAACTAAAGGCAACAAAGGCCATAAGAACAAATTTTTTCATCATACTAATGTTTTAATTAATACTGACAAATCTATTGTGCTCTTAGAACATAAAATGTTAGATAGCTAACATTTGCCTTAAATTTTGATCAATTCTATCTTTTTTCTATTAAAATTTAAGAAACCTTCTTCCTTTAATTCGTTCATAATCAAATTTAAAGTAGGTCGAGAAGTACCTATTAAAGAAGCTATATCTTTTTGAGTATAGGGATGCATAATAACTTTATAACCGGTTTCTGGACAGTCGTAACCAAAGTCTTCACATAGTTCGAATAAAAACTCTTGTAATCTAGTTTTAGAGTCTTTAAATAAAAGAAGTTGTAACCTACGCTCTAACTTTCTAAATCTAAAATTGATGAACTTATAAAAGCTCAACGCAAATTCTTTATTATCTCTAATTAAATCTTGAAGTGTTTCTGCATCCATAGGACACAAAGAAGTTTCATTGTCTATAGATTGTGCAAACTCATTTCTAGTTTCTTCACCCAAAACAGCTTTTTCTCCAAAAACTTCACCTTTGGAAAGAATTGCTTTAACCACTTCTTCCCCATCTTCGGTATAATAACCTAATTTCACTTTGCCCTCATTAATTAAATACATCTTTTGGGCCGCATCTTCAGCAAAATAAACGTAATCAGATTTATTATATGTATTGAAATCATGTGTATCCTTATATTTCTTGAATTTATGCGGACACAATATATTGAAGAGATTTACACATTCAAGATACCAAATGTTTTTCATAAAATAATTTTGTGCTTTAGTCACTATTTTGGTCGAAAGAAATAAAAAAAACTCACAATCAAAAAATTGTGAGTTTTCAAACGGATATAAACAATGTGTTTACACGTTTTGTTTTTTTATTAAATTCAAAGCAGAACCTTCCTTAAACCACTCTATTTGCGAGTCATTATAGGTATGATTCAATTTTATAACATTTTTACTTCCGTCATCATGTACAATTTCTAAACTTAATTGCTTACCTGGAGAAAATTCATTTAAATCTAAAAAATTAAATGTATCATTTTCTTCAATTAGGTCATAATCATTTTCATTGGCAAAAGTTAAACCCAACATACCTTGTTTTTTAAGATTTGTTTCATGAATTCGTGCAAACGATTTAACAATTACAGCAGCAACTCCTAAATGACGAGGTTGCATGGCAGCGTGTTCTCTAGAAGAACCTTCTCCGTAATTGTGATCTCCAACTACAATGGTTTTAACTCCTGCTTCTTTGTAAACCCGCTGAACATCTGGTACTCCACCGTAATTCCCGGTCAACTGATTTTTTACAAAATTTGTCTTTTTATTAAAGGCATTAACTGCTCCTATAAGCGTATTGTTAGCAATATTATCTAAATGTCCTCTATAGCGCAACCATGGTCCAGCCATAGAAATGTGATCAGTAGTACATTTACCAAAAGCTTTTATCAATAATTTGGCTCCTTTAATATCTGTTCCTAATGGCACAAACGGTGTTAATAATTGTAATCGTTGAGAATCATCTTTTACAACAACATTCACCCCACTACCATCTTCTAGTGGCTCTAGGTAACCGTTATCTTTAACTTCAAACCCTTTTGGTGGTAACTCCCAGCCAGTTGGTTCATCTAACATAACTTCCTCTCCATTTTCATTTGTCAACGTATCTTTTAATGGATTGAAATCCAATCTACCGGCAATAGCTATAGCCGCTGTTAATTCTGGCGAAGCTACAAATGCATGGGTATTTGGATTACCATCTGCACGCTTCGCAAAGTTTCTATTAAATGAGTGCACAATACTATTTTTAGGCGCATTCTTCGGATCGCTGTATCGAGCCCATTGACCAATACACGGGCCGCATGCATTTGTAAAAATAGTGGCATCTAAATTTTCAAACACTTGCAAAATACCATCACGTTCTGCTGTATAACGCACTTGTTCAGAACCAGGATTGATACCAAATTCTGCCTTTGTTTTTAAGCCTTTATCTAAAGCTTGCTGCGCAATCGAGGCTGCTCTAGATAAATCTTCATATGATGAATTGGTACAAGACCCAATTAAGCCCCATTCTACTTCTAAAGGCCAATCGTTATCTGTAGCCTTTTTGGTCATATCTACACCTACGTCAGTAGATAAATCTGGAGTAAAAGGCCCATTTAATAGAGGTCCTAATTCAGAAAGATTAATATCGATTACTTGATCAAAGTAATTTTCTGGATTTTCATAAACTTCTGAATCTGCAGTTAAATAAGACCTTATTTCATTTGCCGCATCTGCAACATCTGCTCTATCGGTAGAACGTAAATAGCGCTCCATAGAGTCATCATAACCAAAAGTTGATGTGGTTGCACCTATTTCTGCACCCATATTACAAATTGTTCCTTTTCCGGTGCAAGACATAGCTGTTGCACCAGGACCAAAATATTCTACAATGGCGCCAGTACCTCCTTTTACAGTTAGAATTTCTGCTACCTTTAATATAACATCCTTTGGGGCGGTCCAACCAGATAACTTACCAGTTAATCGCACTCCAATTAGTTTTGGAAATTTTAATTCCCAAGCCATTCCTGCCATAACGTCAACCGCATCTGCACCACCTACTCCAACAGCAACCATACCTAATCCACCAGCATTTACTGTATGTGAATCTGTACCGATCATCATACCACCAGGAAACGCATAATTCTCTAAAACAACTTGATGTATAATACCTGCTCCCGGTTTCCAAAATCCAATTCCGTATTTATTAGAAACCGATTCTAAAAAATTAAACACCTCACTACTAACATCATTGGCATGCTTTAAATCTATTGCAGCACCTTCCTTGGCTTGAATTAAGTGATCACAATGCACTGTTGTTGGCACTGCAACTTTTTGCTTACCTGCCTGCATGAATTGCAATAATGCCATTTGTGCAGTTGCATCTTGACACGCAATTCTATCGGGTGCAAAATCAACATAATCCTTTCCTCGATCGAATGCCTTTGTTGGTTTACCACCCCATAGATGATTGTACAATATCTTTTCAGAAAGTGTTAAAGGTCTTCCTACAACTTCTCTTGCTGCGTCAACGCTAGAAACCATTCTTGCATACACAGCTCTAATCATTTCTATATCAAAAGCCATATCTTTTTGTTTTAGTTTTTTATATCCACTAAGATACGAATAAAAGCAACCGTATTTTCATGATTCATATAGAGTTAACTTATACCATTGTCGCAAAAACTTATTTTACTCCATTTTTGAAGAATACTAAAAACAAAAAAGCCCGAGAAGAATCTCGAGCTTTTAATTTTTATATCAGATATCGTTAAAATACCAACTCCTTTTTTGAAGGCTTGAATCTTGTTAACACAATTCCATCTACAGCTGCTTCATATTCTTTCATTGTTGGAGTTCGTCCTAAAATAGTAGACAATACAACTACTGGAGTTGATGAAAGTAAAGACTCTCCTTTTTTCTCTCCAGCATCTTTTACAACTCTACCTTGGAATAAACGTGTTGATGTCGCCATCACTGTATCTCCTGGTTCTGCTTTTTCTTGGTTACCCATACATAAGTTACAACCTGGTCTTTCTAAATATAACATATTGTCATATTTTGTACGTGCCTCTCCTTTCGGTGCATTATCATCAAATACAAATCCTGAATATTTTTCTAACACATCCCAATCACCTTCTGCCTTTAATTCATCTACAATATTATATGTAGGAGGAGCAACTACTAATGGAGCTTTAAATTCTACTTTACCATTTTGAGCTTCTATATTCTTAAGCATTTGGGCTAATATTTGCATATCTCCTTTGTGAACCATACAAGAACCTACAAATCCTAAATCCACTTGCTTTGTACCTCCGTAGAACGATAATGGACGAATTGTATCGTGAGTATATCTTCTAGAAGGGTCTTCATTATTTACATCTGGATCTGCAATCATTGGCTCAGCAATTTCATCTAAGTCAATCACTACTTCAGCATAGTAATTAGCGTTTTTATCAGGTCTTAAAGTTGGTTTTGAACCTGTTTTAATTTCTGAGATACGCTTATCTGCTTTTTCAACTAATCCTTTTAACACTTGCTTCTCGTTATCCATACCTTTCTCAATCATGATTTGGATACGGTCTTTTGCTATTTCCAATGATTCAACCAACGTCTCATCTTCAGAAATACATATAGAAGCTTTTGCTTTCATTTCAGCGGTCCAGTCAGTAAAAGTAAAGGCTTGATCAGATGTTAAGGTGCCAATATGCACTTCAATAATTCTACCTTGGAATACATTTTCTCCACCAAATTGTTTTAACATTTGTTGTTGCGTAGCATGCACAACATCACGGAAATCCATGAAGTTTTTCATTTCACCTTTAAATGTCACTTTTACAGACTCTGGAATTGGCATTGTAGCTTCACCAGTAGCTAAAGCTAATGCCACTGTACCTGAATCGGCTCCAAACGCAACACCTTTAGACATACGTGTATGAGAATCTCCACCAATAATAATATCCCAATCATCAACAGCAATGTCATTCAGCACTTTGTGAATAACATCAGTCATGGCGTGGTATTCACCTTTAGGATCACGTGCCGTAATTAAACCAAAGTCATTCATAAACTTCATCAATCTCGGAATGTTTGCTTTTGATTTATCATCCCAAACAGAAGCAGTATGACAACCTGATTGGTAAGCACCATCAACAATTGGAGAAATTACCGTTGCAGCCATCATTTCTAGTTCTTGTGAAGTCATTAGACCTGTAGTATCTTGAGACCCTACAATATTCACCTCTACACGAACATTTGAACCTGCGTGTAATGTTTTACCTGGTGTAGTTCCAACCGCATTTTTATTAAAAATTTTCTCAACAGCAGTCAATCCTTGTCCTTCAACAGAAATTTCTTTTGAAGTAGCATATACTTGAGGAATATCTATTCCTAAAGCTTTACAAGCAAAGGTTTGTAATTTTTTACCAAATACCACTGCGTATGATCCACCAGCTTTAATAAACTCCATTTTTTGAGGAGTTAATGCTGCAGAAATATCTTTTAATTCCACGTCTCCGTGGTATAATTTTTTCGTTTTTGTGTTAATAGTTAATACAGTACCAGTCTCAACAGAATATACTTGATCTAAAACTGGTTCTCCTTCTGCATCAACAATAGTTTTACCATCTGCATCCTTCTTGGTTACCCAGTTTTTTAGGTCAATTCCAATACCACCAGTTACACCAACCGTTGTTAAGAAAATTGGAGCAATACCATTTGTACCTGCGATTACTGGAGCAATGTTTATAAAAGGTACATAAGGACTAGAAGAAATACCTGTCCAAAGTGCTACGTTATTTACTCCAGACATACGAGAAGAACCAACACCCATCGTTCCTTTCTCAGCCACTAACATAATACGCTTATCTGGATGTTGCTCTTTTAAAGCCAACACTTCTTTCTGCATATCTTTGTTGTGCTCAAAAATAGATTGACCGTGTAATTCACGATCTGATCTTGAGTGTGCATCAGCACCTGGAGATAATAAATCTGTAGAAATATCACCAACTCCGGCAATGTATGTTACAATTTCAATTTCTTCATCTATTTCCGGAAGCTTCGTAAAAAATTCAGCTTGAGCATAACTCTCAATAATTTCTTTAGCAATAGCATTTCCTGCTTTCATTGCCTCTTCCAAACGCTCTGTATCTGCTTCGTATAAAAATACTTGTGTTTTTAATACTTTAGCTGCTTCTACTGCAATAGAAGCATCAGTACCCAATGCTAAATCTAATAATACTTTTATTGAAGGACCACCCTTCATATGAGATAACAATTCAAATGCAAAAGATGAAGAAATCTCTTCAACCACAGATTCACCAAGAATTATTTCTTTTAAAAATTGAGCTTTAACAACAGCTGCACTTGTTGTACCCGGTAGTACATTATAAATGAAAAAATCTAGTGAAGCTTTTCTATGCTCGTTACTTTCGTCTTTAATTTGAGCAATAACTTCATTTAATAATTCAGCTCCATCAATTGGTTTAGGGTGTAAACCTTGCTCTTTACGAGCCTCAATCTCATTGATGTAATCCTTGTAAGTATTCATAAATCTGTATTTTAATATTAAGTGGAAGGTAAAAATTGCATTAATAACTTCATTTATTTCAATGGATTAGCAATTTAAAAAACCCTCCAAAAAAGGCATCTTTTTAAAATCTAAAAAAGCTTAGAAAAAAGCTTTGCGAATTTAAGAAATATTCACCCAATTTAAAAGTCAAAATAAGGTAAACTAACGGGTTTTTCATTTCTTCATATTCCTATGAATTTATTGAGATTATAGTAGTTTATTTGAATTTAATTTTAATTAATTCAAAATCAGATTCGTTTTTTTAATTCCTCTTATTTTCTATAAAGCAAAAACACAAAAAATGAAGAGAAAAAAGCAGACCTATAAGCCGGATTCTGTACTCAAAAAAGTTCTTATCATTTATCTAGATTATTGGTTACCCAATAACTCAATCTGCCTACCCCTTGAAATTGAGCGAGTAACTCTTACCCTTTCGGGGCTTCAATATACGTGGCATTTCACCGCATAGAGTTTACCTGATTTCACTACAGCCTAACTGTACATTCTTTCTGTTGCACTGGTCCTAACAAGTTACCTTGCCGACGGATGTTATCCGCTATGCTACTCTTTGGTGTCCGGACTTTCCTCCCCGCCAAAGGCGCGGCGATAAGACGATCTGCTTGCAGCAAAAATACACAAATAAAAAAACCCACTTAATTACTTAAGTGGGAAAATTGCTATGAAAAAGAAAAAGTATTATTAATCATTTACGATTAACAATATTTCAAATCTACTTACACATTTAAACAAATCCAACGATTGTTTATAAATTGTTTAAAAGTAATTATGAGAACATGTCCTTAACCTTTTCAAAAAATGATTTATCAGATTTTGAAGGAGTTGGCTCAAAATTTTCTTCATTCATTTGAGCTTCAAAAAATTGCTTTTGCTCCTTATTTAAACTTTGAGGTGTCCATAAATTAATATGTACCAATAAATCACCTGTACCATAACGCTCAATACTCGGTAATCCTTTTCCTCTCAATCTCAATATTTTTCCAGACTGTGTACCAGCCTCAACTTTAATTTTTACTTTTCCTGTAACCGTTTCAATCTCTTTACTGGCTCCTAATACGGCTTCAGGATAACTGATGTATAAATCGTAATGAAGATTCATTCCTTCACGAGTCAATGAGTCGTGAGGTTGCTCTTGAATCAGCACTAATAAATCTCCCGGAACACTATTTTTACCAGGAGCCTCATTTCCTTTTCCAGTAACTTTTAATTGAACACCATCTGAAACTCCTGCTGGAATCTTAATGCTAACAGTTTCTTCTTTGGTAATCATACCTTGTGCATCACTACCTTTTGGTCTGTTATCAATTACTTCACCTGCCCCCTGACAAGTAGGACATGTTGATGCTGTTTGCATTCTACCCAAAATAGTATTGGTAACCTGCATTACTTGACCTTGGCCATTACAAGTTGAACAAGTCTTAAATGTAGCGCCATCTCCCATCACTTTGCGCTTCACTTTTACCTTTTTCTCAACACCATTGGCAATATCAGCTAATGTCACGTTTACACGGATTCGCATATTACTACCTTTAACTCTAGCTCTGCCACGTCTTCCGCCGCCACCAAAGCCGCCGAATCCTCCACCACCGCCGAAAATATCTCCGAACTGGCTAAAGATGTCTTCCATGTTCATTCCGCCACCGAAGCCGCCGCCAAAACCACCAGCACCGCCATTTTCAAATGCTGAATGACCAAACTGATCGTATCTAGCACGTTTGTTTTCGTCGCTTAATACTTCATACGCCTCAGCTGCTTGTTTAAATTTTTCTTCAGCTTCCTTATCATCCGGATTTTTATCTGGATGAAACTTAATCGCTTTTTTACGATATGCTTTCTTAATTTCAGCAGCCGATGCTCCTTTCTGAACACCTAATATTTCGTAATAATCTTGTTTTGCCATATGTATTTATTATTGCCCAATTACAACTTTAGGGTAACGAATAATTTTATCTCCTAATTTGTAGCCTTTTTCTACTACATCAACAATCTTACCTTTCAAATCTTCTGAAGGTGCAGGGATTTGAGTAATAGCTTCATGAATTTCTGCATCAAAAGCATCACCTGCTTTTGCCTCTACATCTGCCAACCCTTTTTGAGTTAAGGTATTTTTTAATTTAGAGTTAATTAACTCCATACCTTTTAAAAGTTCCTTGTCTTTTGCTTTTTTAATTTCAGCCAATCCTCTGTCAAAATCATCTAAAATAGGCAGTAAAACTGTCATTAATTCTTGATTGGCAGTCTTAAATAATTCTATGCGCTCTTTAGAAGTACGTTTTTTGTAGTTTTCAAACTCTGCAAACAATCGCAAAAACTTATCTTTTTCTGCTTTTATTTGCTCTTCTGCATTTACTTCTTCTACAACCGTTTCTTCTTGATTTACTTCTTGTTGCTCGTTAGTTTGCGCTTCGTTCTGCACTTCTTTATCCTCTATATTCTCTTTCGATGTACTCATGATTTGTTTCTGATTAAAATAATCTTCGATTATTGTTTGCAAAAGTATTGCCATTTCGTTACCAGTGACAACATGTCATAAAAAAATCCAAAGACTAGCTTTGGATTTATAATGTATCTTTTGGGGAATTTCATCCTTCTATTCGTTCGATTTTGGCGCCAATGGCTCTTAAACGCTCATCTATATTTTGATACCCTCTATCAATTTGTTCAATATTGTGAATAGTACTCGTACCATTGGCTGAAAGGGCTGCAATAAGTAATGAAATACCTGCTCTAATATCTGGAGATACCATCGTAGTTGCCTTTAATTGCGACTGATGATTTGAACCAATAACAGTAGCTCTATGCGGATCACATAAAATAACTTTAGCTCCCATATCAATTAACTTGTCTACAAAGAATAAGCGACTCTCAAACATTTTTTGATGAATCAACACACTACCCTTTGCTTGTGTAGCAACAACCAAAACAATACTCAATAAATCTGGTGTAAATCCAGGCCATGGAGCATCTGAAATGGTCAGCAAAGAACCATCTATATAATTTTGAATCTCATATGATTCTTGAGCAGGAATATAAATATCATCATTCACTTTTTCTAATTGAATACCCATCTTACGGAATACTCTAGGAATCTGACCTAAATCTTTCCAACTCACGTTTTTAATTGTCAACTCTGATTTGGTCATGGCAGCCATACCAATCCAGCTACCAATTTCAATCATGTCTGGTAAAATTCTATGATCACATCCTCCTAATGACTCTACACCTTCAATTGTTAAAAGGTTTGAACCTACACCACTAATTCTAGCTCCCATCGAGTTTAACATTTTACTCAACTGTTGCGTATATGGTTCGCAAGCCGCATTATAAACTGTAGTTGTTCCTTTAGCAAGTACGGCAGCCATTAAAATATTTGCAGTACCCGTGACAGAGGCTTCATCTAATAACATATCTGTACCATGAAGTTCTTCTGCCTCAACACCATAAAAACGTTCTTCTTTTTTATATCTAAAGGTCGCTCCAAGATTAATAAATCCTTCAAAGTGTGTATCTAAACGTCTTCTTCCTATCTTATCTCCACCTGGTCTTGGTATGTAACCTCTGCCAAAACGCGCCAATAAAGGCCCTACTATCATTATTGAACCTCTTAACGAGCTTCCATCTTTTTTAAAGGCTTCAGACTCTAAATAATCTAAGTCTATAGCATCAGATTGAAACGTATAGGTATCCTTGTTTAATTTTTCAATCTTCACACCTAATTCACCAAGAATGTAAATTAACTTATTAACATCTATAATATTTGGAACATTACTAATAGTTACTTTTTCTGGAGTTAATAAAACTGCACATATTACTTGTAGTGCTTCATTTTTTGCTCCTTGTGGGGTAATACTTCCTTGTAATTTGTGCCCACCCTCTATTTTAAATGTAGCCATGAATTATCG
The DNA here is from genome assembly GCF_054661455.1 of Urechidicola sp. KH5. Lineage (NCBI taxonomy): Bacteria > Pseudomonadati > Bacteroidota > Flavobacteriia > Flavobacteriales > Flavobacteriaceae > Urechidicola > Urechidicola sp. KH5. The sequence continues at coordinate 154,248 of NZ_BAAFSW010000003.1, read as the reverse complement.
GTTCTTTTTACGGTAGTTTTTTTGATTTTTTTGGTTCTTTTTACCTTGACCTTGCCTATTTGATTTTTTACGTAATAAACTTGAACTTTCTGCTAAAGGCTCTTCAGAGTTTCTCAAATCTAATTTGCCCTCTGAAAGTTCAAATAAATGATCAAAAATTACTTTATCTTCCACAGTGTCTTTATTCCAGTTCAAATAACACTTTTTCATATGATTGGCGATCACATACGTTAAACCTTCACGTTTTTCACCTTCTTCCCAGGACAATGCTACATCTATCATCGTCTGAATGTTAGTGCCGTAAAAACGATATTTTGAAGCTGTTTTAGGATACGCTAATGGCTCTGGCTTTTCTTGTAATTCTTCTTTAGAAGGAACAGGATATGGAGAGTCTGCCTCTAATTTAAACTCAGACATTATAAATAATTGATCCCATAATTTATGTTTAAAATCAGGTACATCTCTTAAATGAGGTTGTAAATTACCCATTACATCAACTATTGCTCTGGCCATTTTATTTCGCTCTTCTGCATCTTCTAAAGCCACACAATGATCTACCAATTTTTGAATATGTCTTCCATATTCTGGGATGATTAATAGCGGACGTTCTGAATTGTATTCTAAATCAAATGTCATGTTTTCTCTTAATATTAATAATTGCAAAGTACGTTAAATTGTCTGGTCTTGCAATGGTCAGTTATGAATTAGTTCTAAAAAATATTTATTAACTAATCACTTTTAATTTAGCAAACTGTAGCAGTAATTTTTTATTGCCAACAGTCTCAAATTTTATTTCTGCTTTCTTGTTAGGTCCAGCTCCTTCTAGTGCCAATACTTCTCCTTTACCAAACCTTGAGTGCTCAACAATGTTACCAACCGCAATTTGATTGTCAAATAAATTTGCACTACCCGTATTAGATTGAGACACCTTCTTTAAGTTTTTTGGCGGACTAAATTTAGGCGCTACTTTCTTAGGAACTTGTTTTGGTCTTAAACTAGTTGGTGGCTTACGTTGAATCGGTTTTTTAAATCGTACCCTATCCTGTGGAATATCTCCAAAAATATCGTTGTCTATAAACTTATTCGCTATAGCTGGTTTGGGTGGAGGTGATAAATGCTCAAGATATTGCTCGTCAATTTCCTCTAAAAACCTACTTGGTTCGCAATCAATAAGTTTACCCCATCGATAACGTGTTTGCGCATAACTCAGATAAGCTTCTTGTTCCGCCCTAGTTAAAGCCACATAAAACAACCTACGTTCTTCTTCCAACTCACTACGAGTATTCATGCTCATAGCAGAAGGAAACAATGTTTCTTCTAGACCTACGATATACACAATAGGAAACTCCAATCCTTTGGCAAGATGTATGGTCATTAATGAAACTCGTGGTTTATCGTCCTTTTTATCGTTATCAAAATCTGTAGCTAAGGCCACATCTTCTAAGAAGAAGGCTAAAGAGGCATCTTCTTCTTTTTGTTTTTGAGCTTCAATAAAGTCTTTCACACCATTCATTAATTCCTGCACATTCTCCACTCTACTATCAGCTTCAGGAGTTCCGTCGGATTTTAAATCTTTAATTATACCCGTACTTTTAACTACAATTTCGGCCATTTCAAATGCATCTTTAGATTGCGAATCAATCTGAAAACGTCGAATCATCGTTGCAAAGTTCTGTAACTTTGTTTGTGTACCCGTATTTACCTTTATTGGGTAGTTGTGCAAATTTTGAATTATGGTAAACATCGATTTACCATAGTGATTTGCAGCCACAGCTAATTTATCTAGAGTTGCAGCTCCAATACCTCTTGCAGGGTAGTTTATAACGCGCTTAAAAGCCTCCTCGTCATCTGGATTCATTATCAAACGTAAATATGCTAATGTATCTTTTATCTCTTTACGCTGGTAAAAAGACAAACCACCATACATTCTGTACTCAATATTCTTTTTGCGCAATGCATCTTCTATAGACCTAGATTGGGCATTCGTACGATATAAAATAGCGAAGTTTTCATTAGAAAGCTGCCTATTCATCTTATTTTCAAAAATGGATGCAGCTACAAATCGGCCTTCTTCGGCATCAGAAAATGTTCGCATTACCTTGATCATAGAACCAGCATCATTCTGTGTCCATATTTCTTTGTCAAGCTTGGTCTTGTTCTTATCTATAACGCTATTCGCAGCTTTTACAATATTACTTGTAGAGCGATAATTTTGTTCTAACTTAAATATTTTAACATCTTCGTAATCCTTTTGAAAGTTCAAAATATTTTGAATGTTCGCACCACGGAACGCATAAATACTCTGAGAATCATCTCCTACAACACAAATATTTTGAAACCTATCTGCCAAAGCACGCACTATCAAATACTGAGAATGATTGGTATCTTGGTACTCATCTACTAAAATGTATCGAAACCTATCTTGGTATTTTGCCAATACTTCTGGGAAACGAGTCAACAATTCATTAGTTCGTAACAACAAATCATCAAAATCCATAGCTCCAGATTTAAAGCAACGTTCAACGTATTGCTTATATACCTCACCCATTTTAGGACGCATTGCTGCTCTATCGGCTTCCTGCAAATCACTATTTTGATAATAGGCTCTAACGGTAATCAAGCTATTCTTAAACTGCGAAATCCTACCTAAGACCTGTTTTGGTTTGTACTTGTCTTTGTCTAGTCCCATCTCTTTAATAATGGATGTCAACAAGCGCACCGAATCTTGTGTGTCGTAAATCGTAAAATTTGAAGGGAAACCTAATTTATCTGCCTCTGAACGCAATATTCTTGCAAATACAGAGTGAAACGTACCCATCCATAAATTTTTGGCCTCTGAAGTTCCAACCACTTTAGCAATACGGTCTTTCATTTCGCGTGCTGCCTTATTGGTAAAGGTCAATGCAAGAATATTAAACGGGTCTACCCCACCTTGCATTAAATGTGCAATTCTAAAAGTAAGTACCCTTGTTTTTCCTGAACCTGCTCCAGCAATAATAATCATAGGGCCATCTTTATGTAAAACGGCTTCTTTTTGTGCTGGATTTAAAGAATCTAAGTAATTGGACACCTTGTAGTATTTAGCTTTCAAAAATACGTTTCACAGTTGGTGCGTACAATAAAAGTTATTGACAATTTTTAGCAAGTTTTTAGCATACAGACACAACTAAATTTGAATATATTTGTGATACAACTTTACCATATGGAAGACGCAATTATTGATTTATTACCTTATACTGTTCCAGCTATTGTAACAGGGTTTGTGGCTTATTACTTTTTTTCGCTACACACAAAAAATGAAGAGAAACGCATGAAAGTTCAATTGCTTAAAGAAAAGCATAAAGAAGCTTTACCACTGAGAATACAGGCATATGAACGCATGGTTTTGTTTCTAGAACGCATTCATCCAGCCAAAATATTACTTAGAGTTGCACCTTTAAATCAGAATGCTGAGTATTATGCGCAGCAACTTATACAGCATGTAGAACAAGAGTTTGAACATAATTTAGTGCAACAAATATATTTTACTGATGAATGTTGGCAAGCAATTGTTGCTGCAAAAAATGCAACTAGTCATATTTTTAAGCATAGTGCATTAGATGCTGATGTTAAAGATTCTCAAGCCTTAAGAGAGGTTGTGCTTAAGAAAATGATTGAAGGAGGTGCGCCTTCTGAAACTGGTATTGCTTTTATTAAAGAAGAAGTTAGAGGATTATTTTAAATAAAAAGCCCTCGAAAATTTCGAGGGTTTATCTTATTTCTAGACTTTTATCTTCCTATTGCTTTTTTAGAAGTTAAGCCTTACTCCTAAAAGTACATTTCTACCTTTAGTCGTATAGCCTAAAACATCTACATAATCTTCGTTAAAAGCATTGTTAAGTGAAGCTAAAAACGTTACGTTTTGGCAAGAATAGTTGGCGTTAAAATCTATCAAACTATAGGCATCCATAATAACATCTTCTCCTGCATCTCCAAAACTTCCAAACTGATCAAAATAGGTACGCTCACCTAGGTGATTGATACTTGCGCCTAGATTTAATTTTTCTATTGGCTGATATTGCACTGCGGCAAACCATTTGTGTGTTGGAATATAATCTACATCTTCACTTTTATATGTGTACGTATAACCAAGATCAATTACTGTTTTTTCTAAAGGCATTAACGTTGCATTAGCCTCAACCCCTTTTACATTTTGCTCACCGGTTGCATTTTCATACTGACTTGCAAATGTTACAGGGTCAGTTACAAAGATGATTCTGTTTGTTTCATCTCTGTAAAAGAAAAGAGCATTCAACTGTAACCAATCATTATTTGAAAGCTCAAAACCTCCTTCTAATGTCGCTGCCTCTTCTGGATCTAAATCAAGATTGCCATATTGTGAATACAATTGATATGTACTAGGAGCAATAAATGCTGTTGAATAAGATGCAAGTACCTTAACATTTAAGTCTTCTTTCGAAATCAAATTATAAGATGGATTCACGTTGTAAACAAAATGGCTACCATATTCACTATGATTGTTTAATCTAGCGCCAGCATTTAGATTAAACTTACCTCTATTGTATACTACATTCACAAATGGATCTACCACATTAAAATTCGCCAGATCTTTATCAATGTCACCAAAAGGCGTATTTGTATTATTTGAAAACTCTTGATAATTAATTCCTGCAATTAAAAAGAAATTTTCACTAAACTCATATTTATTGATGATTTCAGCAAACACTGTCTTACCTTCATACAAATAGTTGTCAACGGTATCAGTCCACCCATTATAGCTGTCAAACCCACGTTCTAAGTCGCTCCAAGAACCTGTTGCTTTTAGTTCTCCTTTATCATATTCATAGCTTGCAACAACACCGTAACGATTTTCTTTTTCATTACCATTATTAATATCAGAATCGGCAAATGCTCCTGCATCGTAATCATAATCGTATTGGTTAAAATGTCCAAATACGCCTACTTTTAATCTATTTGATAATGCATAATTCAACTTAACCATTGCATTGTTACTAACAAATGCATCATCTTCAAATGGTGTATCTGAGTTGGCATCACTTGCCGCAGAAAGGCCATCGCTTTTTGAAGCAGCTAAATTTACCAAGTAATCAAACTTCTCAACACTTCCATTAATTCCAAATTGTTGGGTAAGATTTTTAAGATTACTCGTTCTATTTTCTTGTGAATCATTGGTGCCAATAGTAGCTGTGTAATTAACTGAAACAGGTTTTTGAGCAGCTTTTTTCATTTTAATGTTTATCACACCTGCTGCAGCTCCAGAACCATATAAAGTACTTGAAGAACCTTTTAAAATCTCAATTGATTCTACATCATTCAAGTTGATCAAATTTAGGTTATAGCTTGCTGCTATACCAGTTGGATTGTTTACTAGAATACCATCAATCACGATAGCTGCTTGATGATTTCTCCCACCTCGAATGTAAATACTAATAGGACTTCCGGCTACATTATTGTTGCCGTTAATGTCTATTCCAGGAACCTGATCTAATAGATCAGAAATCGTCAATCCTGCACTTTGTGCAATTTCTTCCTGTGAGATTTTGTAAATAATTTTCCCTGAGTTCTCTTTTTTCAGTTCAAATTTAGTGTCAGAAAGAACCACTTCATCAAGTTGTTCAATCTCTGGGTCTTGTTCTTGCGCATTAGCAGTAAATACAGCAAATAATGCACACATTACACTTACTCTAAGTGTTTGTTTTTTCATTGTAAATGATTTAATAATTAAAATTAAATCGGTAAAAAATGGTATCAAATGATGCCAAACTTTTTTCCCGAAGTTTGTTATTCATTGATATTGGCAGGTCTCCTGACTTGCGTATTACTAATTACCTTCCCATAATAAATACAGTGGTTTAAAGTGTATTAGTAACCATCTATAAAAGACGAAGCATACAGTTGCGGGTACAGTTTTGGCCTCTCACCAAATTCCCTTTTAATATATATACCTTGAAAAAGTATATACAACCAGTATCAGCTGCAAATGTAGTCTAAATTTTAAATGTAACTAACAGTCAATCACAGTAATTTTTATACCTTGCTGTTTCCTTAAAAACAGCGTATAATGAGAATAGAAAATGAATTAAAACTAGGGTTTAAAGATGTTATGATTCGACCCAAACGATCTACCTTAAAATCGAGATCACAAGTAAGTTTAGAACGCTATTTTCAATTTAGGCATAGTCATAATAATTGGAAAGGTGTGCCTATTATGGCTGCAAATATGGATACAGTTGGAACTTTTGAAATGGCCAAAGCCCTTTCTGAGCACAATATGTTTACAACAATACATAAACACTACTCCTTTGAACAATGGGAGCAATTTATAATTAATACAAAGCCTAATGTAGCTGCTAACATTGCAGTGAGCACAGGTACTAGTGAGACGGATGCAGAAAAAACAAGTAAAATTTTAAAAGCTTTCCCTCAATTAAAATTTATATGTATTGATGTAGCCAATGGTTATTCTGAACATTTCGTTACATTTTTAAAGAAAACACGCGAAGCGAACCCTGATAAAATAATTATTGCTGGTAACGTGGTAACCGGTGAAATGGTTGAAGAGTTAATCCTTTCTGGAGCCGATATGGTAAAAGTTGGTATTGGCCCTGGTTCTGTGTGTACTACCCGTGTAAAAACAGGTGTTGGTTATCCGCAACTTTCTGCTATTATTGAGTGTGCCGATGCTGCTCATGGCTTAGGTGGTCATATTATATCGGATGGTGGTTGCAAAATACCTGGTGATGTAGCTAAGGCTTTTGGTGGAGGTGCCGATTTTGTGATGATGGGCGGCATGCTTGCAGGACATGAACAAAGCGGTGGAGAATTGGTTGAACGCGATGGAAAGGCTTATAAAATTTTCTATGGCATGAGTTCAGAAACAGCGATGAATAAACATGTTGGTGGTGTTGCCAATTACAGGGCCTCTGAAGGTAAGACAGTTGAAATACCTTATCGAGAAGATGTTCATGATACCATTAAAGATATTCTAGGCGGGGTACGTTCTACCTGTACATATGTTGGAGCAAAAAGATTAAAAGAATTAACGAAAAGAACCACTTTTATTCGAGTGCAAGAACAACACAACGAAATATTCTCATAAAATGCGCTTAAAATTTCTACCCCTATTTTTATTGGTATTCTTGTTCATAGCCTGTAACAAAAAAGTTGCCCCGGTTAAAAGTGCAGAAAATTCTATTACTCATGCAAGCGGATTCAACCTCGAAAAATTTGAAAACTTCACGAAGTTACGGATACTCACTCCTTATCCAAATTCAGAAGCTATTTATGAATTTGCGTTGGTTAGTAAAGCTGATAAAAATAATGTGAATACTGATTTACCTATTATTGAGGTTCCTTTAAAAAGTATTGTAACAACTAGTACAACTCATATTCCAATGCTAGAATCACTTGGAATACTTGAAACATTAATTGGTTTTCCAAATACTCAATATATTTCTTCTGACAAAGCAACTGAGCTGGTTGCAAATGGTTCTATTCAAGAGTTAGGGCTAGACGGCCAATTAAACACAGAAATGACTTTAGCGTTGGCGCCAGATGTTATTGTGGCTTTTTCTATGGGTGGAATAAGTGGTTCTTTAGAAACAATAGAAAGAAGCGGGATTCCCATAATTTATAATGGCGATTGGTTAGAAACTACACCATTAGGGAGAGCAGAATGGATAAAACTCTTTGGGGCATTATACAATCAGCAAGACGAAGCTACCAAAATATTTAATACCATTGAGAATAACTATGAAGAAGCTGCTTTGATTGCTTCAAAAGCACTAAATCAACCAACTATTTTATCTGGTGTTATGTTTAAAGATGTATGGAATTTACCTGCAGGTGAAAGCTTTGTTGCAACTTTCTTGAAAGATGCTAACACAGATTATTTATGGAAAAATACGAATGGTAGTGGTAGTTTACAGCTGAGTTTTGAAAGTGTTTTTGCAAAAGGAAAAGAGGCAGATTTATGGATTGCCCCAGGACATTTTGAAACGAAGGAACAATTAATAGGATCAAGTCATCATTATAAAAACTTCCATGCTTTTAAAGACAATCAAGTATATACATTTTCTGGAAGCAAAGGTAAAAATGGTGGTGTTCTCTATTACGAGTTAGGTCCTACTCGACCTGACCTTGTATTAAAAGATATAATTAAAATAGCACATCCAGAGTTGCTACCTGAATATCAATTCACGTTTTTTAGCAAGATGCCTTAACTGGTTATAGAACGATTGGAAATTTTCGGTTATTCCAGCGGTATCGACTTTTGAATATGAAGGTTATTTAGAATTTTCAGAGCATGAATTAAAGAAAATTGATGCTGCTTTATGCAATTGTAGATTGGTAAAACCATCATGGTAAAAATCATTAAGAAGAAGCTAAAACCTTTTTTAAACATATTGCCAAAAATATGGTCAATATCAAATTATTATTTAAGAATTGTACAATAAACCTTCTTATATTTCTTGGGATGTATTAAAACCACATCACGAAGCTATTATAAAAGAAACTAGAAAGTTTGACTCAAAAAACTTAATCCTATGTGGTACAAGAAATTGATCGCATAAAATGCAATAAGTCATAGACAAAGAAATTTAAGGCCGGAAAGATTGTACGTGAAAAATTAAAAATCTATTAAAACTAAAATTGTATTTTTATAAAAACAAAATACAATGCGACTCCTCTTTTTATTTTTATTTATCGTTTCTAGTGTATCTGCACAAAACTTTGAACTTAAACAATTTGATTTAGCGGTATTAGTTGCAGAGCCTCATGCATCTTCGGAAGATACAGATATGCTTTATATGTATCTCAAAAGTAATTACGCGCGGGGAGTCAAAAAGAATATTCAATTCTATTATGGGAATAAGGAAAATGGTATCTGTGGTTTTGTTCAATCATTCGAAAATGGTGTAATAACATATACTAAAAACGAATGTGCTGAAGAGGGAGGCTTTGAGAATAGTCTGACACTACCGAAAGTAAATTTAGATCAACTTCGTAATTTAATTGAAGATTTAGAAGCAGCAGGAAAGAACGACCTACCAATGAAATGGACAGCAAACAAGACCAAATATATCCCTAAAGATGAAGAGGCAGGTTGCTATTATGAAATAATCTCAAAGACCTATAGTACACTTGTAAAAATTTTGTGCGGATGTTAAAAAAGACCTCTCTTTCGAGAGGTTTCTATTAACAAATAATACCTAGTTATTTTAAGAATTAATGAAATTGAACTTTAGTATAAAGATTTAAAACAATGAAGTCTGATCAGTTTCGTCTTTGTCTTTTTTCTTTGGTGGTTTTGCAACAGGACGCTTTTTATTGGCATCAACAATTGTAGGTTTCTCTTCAGGTTCCTCATCCTTTTCAACAACTGGCACCTCTAAAGGTAATGTTTCTACAACCTCTTCTTCTATCACTTCTACTTTCTCAACAGCAGGAGCTTCATAAGGTAGCGAATCTAATAAATTTACAGTTCTAATTTTATCTACTGTCAACTGATTCCCCAAAGATTTGATACCCTTTACGGCTATAAATGCTTCTAGATCTACTTCTAGTTTCTCTAGACTACGTTTTGAGAAAATTACTTCTGCCACAGGTCTAAAATCTGTAGCAACTATTTCTAATTGCGACTTTGGGTGCTCAGAAATAAACAACTCTTCTTTATTAGGATTGTCAATCATAAAGCGCTTAACGAAATATCGCTCTTTTTTACCATCAAAATAGATTGCTGATATTGGTTTGTTCGGAATCCATTTTTCTAACACAATCATATCTTGATCAAAATGTGTCGATAAATCAGGAGCAATTGTTTTTACCATTCCTTTTTGATTTATAATCAACAACCTATCGGAAGCAGTGAATTCGCCTAACAATTCGCCTCGAGCATCTACATTCAATCTTTGAACCGTATCATCAAACCAAATTTTACGAGGTTTTAATGTAGATATACCTTTTTCTTTTAACTCAATTTTTTTAACGGCATATTTTGTTAAACGATTTCCCTTTGAACTTCTACCTTTAATTAATAATTCTGAAAAATCAACATCCCATTTTAGCTTTTTAATATTTCCTACAGCTCTTAAATAAATCGTTACAATTTCTGCTTCACCATTCGGGTTCGCAGTAAAATACAATACAGTTGACCCTTTATTACCTGCCGTTAAATCGTATTCTTTATCTCTAGTAATTGAGGTTACATGAAAACGTTTCATTAGTGTTGGGCCTCCTCTACCATCCCTATAAATCATATTGTATACGGTACGTTTATCGTTCTTTTTAAATACTGCGATGTGTATGATATCTTTTCCAACAAAAGTCTTTGATGCTACCTTGGTAATCATCATTGCACCATTTTTTCTAAAGACAATTACATCATCAATATCAGCACAATCAGCCACATATTCATCTCTTCTTAATGAAGTACCTACAAAACCTTCTTCTCTATTTACATAAAGTTTTGTATTTCGCATAACCACTTTACTCGCCACGATATCATCAAAGGCACGCAATTCAGTCTTACGTTCTTTGCCTTTGCCGTATTTTGTTTTTAAATTTTTAAAATAGTCTATGGCAAACTCTATCAAATGCTCAAGATGATGCTTAACACTAGCTATTTTCTCTTCTAAAGATTCTATAAATTGCTTGGCTTTATCAATATCGAATTTTGAAATCTTCTTAATTCTAATTTCTGTAAGTTTTATAATATCCTCTTCAGTAACTTCACGTTTTAAATGTTTTGTATGAGGTTTTAATCCGTCATCAATCGCTTTTAAAACGCCTTCCCAAGTATCAACTTCTTCAATATCTCGATAGATTCTGTTTTCAATAAAAATGCGTTCTAATGATGCAAAGTGCCATTGCGCTTCTAACTCATCTAACTGAATCTCAAGTTCTCGTTTTAATAAATCTACCGTATTTTGAGTTGAAATTTTTAATACATCAGACACTCCCAAAAACACAGGTTTGTTATTCTCAATCACACAACATAACGGCGAAATAGAGGTTTCACAATTGGTAAATGCATACAAGGCATCAATACTCTTATCTGGAGATACACCTGCTGGTAAATGAATTAGAATCTCAACTGTAGCAGCTGTATTATCTTCAATTCTCTTGATTTTTATTTTACCCTTATCATTGGCTTTAAGAATTGAATCAATTAAAGATGCGGTTGTTGTGCTATAAGGTATTTCAGTAACAACTAATGTTTTCTTATCTAACTGACTAATTTTAGCACGCACTCTAATTTTACCTCCACGTTTGCCATCATTATAGTTTGAAGCATCTGCAATACCACCATTTAAAAAGTCTGGAACAATTTTAAAGCTACGTCCTTTTAAAATTTTAATAGAAGCATCTATTAGTTCATTAAAATTGTGTGGTAATATTTTAGTTGATAATCCCACGGCAATTCCTTCTGCACCTTGGGTTAAAAGCATTGGGAATTTTACAGGTAAGTCAATAGGTTCTTTACGTCTTCCGTCGTACGATAATTTCCACTCTGTAGTTTTTGGATTGAATACAACGTCTAAAGCAAACTTAGATAAACGTGCCTCAATATATCTAGATGCTGCAGCACGGTCTCCAGTTAAAGTATTTCCCCAGTTACCCTGCATATCGATGAGCAATTCCTTTTGCCCCATTTGAACCATGGCATCGGCAATACTTGCATCTCCATGAGGATGGTACTGCATGGTATGCCCTACAATATTAGCAACCTTGTTATAACGGCCATCATCCAAATCTTTCATGGCTTGCATAATCCTACGTTGCACTGGTTTAAAACCATCGCCAATTGCAGGTACAGCACGTTCTAATATTACATACGAAGCATAATCAAGAAACCACTCTTTGTACATACCCGTAACTCGGGTAAGCGTTTCTTGAGATTCATCTTGATGTGTTAATTCTTCTTCGTTTTGAGGATCGTTAGGTTCTTCTTGCATTATAATTCTTCAACTAAATCGAGTTCAACTTTGAGGTTTTCTATGATAAATTTCTGACGGTCTGGAGTATTTTTACCCATATAGAATTCGAGCATTTGATCTATGGTCATATCCTTATCTAACATCACTGGATCCAAACGAATATCTTTGCCAATAAAATGTACAAACTCATTCGGACTAATCTCCCCTAACCCTTTAAATCGCGTAATTTCTGGTTTCCCTCGAAGTTTTTGTATTGCATCTTGCTTCTCTTGCTCTGAATAGCAATAAATGGTTTCTTTTTTATCGCGAACTCTAAATAATGGTGTTTCTAAAATATACAAATGCCCTTCCTTAATTACTTCAGGGAAAAACTGTAAAAAGAAGGTTATTAATAACAAGCGAATGTGCATACCATCTACATCTGCATCTGTTGCGATAACAATATTGTTATAACGCAAATTCTCTATACCGTCTTCTATGTTTAAGGCAGCTTGTAATAAATTGAACTCCTCATTTTCGTAAACTATCTTCTTGGTTAGTCCGTAAGAGTTTAGTGGTTTTCCTTTTAAACTAAATACTGCCTGAGTATTTACATTTCTAGATTTTGTAATCGATCCACTTGCAGAATCACCCTCGGTAATAAATAAGGTGGTATCTAAACGATTGTCTTTCTTCATATCGTTTAAATGCACTCTACAATCACGTAATTTTTTATTGTGCAAATTGGCTTTTTTTGCACGTTCTCTTGCAAGTTTACGTATTCCAGATAAGTCTTTACGCTCTTTCTCTGCTTGCAAAATCTTTTTCTGAATCTTCTCAGCGACATCGTGATTACGGTGTAAGAAATTATCTAACTTGGTTTTAATAAAATCGTTGATAAAAGTTCGTACAGTTGGCAAACCACCTCCCATTTCTGTAGACCCTAACTTCGTTTTTGTTTGACTCTCAAAAACAGGTTCCATTACCTTAATACTGATTGCTGCTACAATAGACTTACGCACATCAGATGCATCGTAGTTTTTACCAAAATACTCTCTAATAGTTTTAACTACAGCCTCTCTAAACGCATTTTGATGTGTTCCTCCTTGGGTCGTATGTTGTCCGTTTACAAATGAATGGTATTCTTCAGAATATTGAGATTTACTATATGTAAGCGCCATTTCAATATCATCATCTAATAAATGGATGATTGGAAATAATTTAGACTCGTCAGCAATGTTTTCTTCTAATAAATCTTTTAATCCGTTTTCTGAATAGTATTTTTCTCCATTTAAAATTATGGTTAAACCTGTGTTTAGGTACACATAGTTTTTAATCATCTTAATGATGTATTCCATACGGAACTTATACTTCACAAATATCTCTGGATCTGGAGTAAACCAAACCTTGGTTCCTTTTCTTTGCGATGAAGCTTCCGGCGAGGTTTTCTCAATCAAATTACCTCGTTCAAACTCAGCTGAGGCTGTTTGACCATCTCTTACGGATTGTACCTTAAAATGCGTAGAAAGTGCATTTACCGCTTTGGTACCAACACCATTTAAACCAACTGATTTTTTAAAGGCTCTTGAATCGTACTTACCACCCGTGTTCATTTTAGAAACAACATCTACCACCTTACCCAATGGAATACCACGACCGTAATCTCTTATGGTAACTGAAGTCTCCTTAACAGAAATTTCAATGGTCTTACCAGCACCCATAACGTACTCATCTATCGAGTTGTCAAGTACCTCTTTAATTAAAATATAAATACCATCGTCAGGAGAAGAACCGTCACCAAGTTTACCAATATACATTCCAGGGCGCATACGAATATGCTCCTTCCAATCGAGTGAACGTATATTGTCTTCGGTATAGTTGGTTTGTTGCGCCATAAAGAAAAGGGTTTAGTTGCTAAAATAAGATTTAGCCCTAAAAAATGAAACAAAGCTGTGTATTAGTTATTAACAAGAAATCAAACGGATTTTTTCTTGTTTTTAGAGATAAATACAACGCCTGCTATAACTATCAATGCTCCAATAATTTGCACAAATTGCAATCGTTCTCCTAAAAATATAAATGCCAAAATTATAGTTGAAATAGGACCTAAACTTCCAATGATGGAAAAATTGGAGGCACCCAAAATTTTAATGGCCCAAGACACCAAAAACGAAGGTATTAAAGTAGAAACAATCGCCATTAAAAAACCTAACCAATATACTTCTGCTTCATACAGAAACAAATCACCTCTATCTACTGTTAAATAATGTCCTACAACGCACAAGCAAGAAATAATCATTGCTAAGCTGGTAAATTTCAACACCCCAAATTTTGGAATCAACCATCCGGATCCAACTAAATAGGAAGCATAGGTTAATGCACTCAAAAAAATTAAGAATCCGCCTAAAATTAAGTGACTACTCTCCAAAGACACTTCTCCCCAAAATGCTATTATAACTCCTATATAGGTAATTAAAATTGCTATAACCTGTGATTTTGTAATTGGTGTTTTTAAGAAGATTCGTGATATTAAAAGCACAAGTGTTGGATATACAAATAAAATAATTCGTTCTAAACCCGCTTTAATGTATTGCAACCCTAGAAAGTCAAAATAGGCCGCCAAATAATAGCCTATAAAACCAAAAAAGAACAACCATAACCATTCTTTTTTAGAAACTTTGGATTGATTGGATTTCTTTTGATAGGCTAAAATAGCCACATAAAAAGGTAACGCGAAAACCATGCGAAAAACCAATAAATGAAGTGTTTCTACATTGTATTGATAAGCCATCTTAACCATGACGGCTTTGGCTGAAAAAAGCACGATTCCTAAAATGGCAATAAATACGCCTGAAGTGAGGTTGTTTTGTTTGGTCATAGAACAAAGGTAGTATTGCTTTAAAACAAAAAAACACCGTAAAATTTATTTTTACGATGTTCAATTCTATTTTCTTATAGCCTATTATTTAGACATTAAATCTAAAATTCATCATATCTCCATCTTCAACCACATATTCTTTTCCTTGAACTGCTAATTTACCTGCTTCTCTCACTTTAGCTTCAGAACCTAATACAACAAACTCATCATACTTCATAACCTCTGCTCTAATAAATCCTTTTTCAAAATCGGTATGAATTACACCAGCTGCTTGTGGAGCTGTATCTCCAATATTTATAGTCCATGCTCTTACTTCTTTTACACCTGCTGTAAAATAAGTTTGTAAGTTTAATAATTTATAAGCAGAACGTATTAATTTAGAAGAACCTGGTTCGTCCAATCCTAAATCATCCAAAAACATTTGGCGCTCTTCATAATCTTCCAACTCATTAATATCGGCCTCTGTAGCAACCGCCAATACTAATATCTCAGCACCTTCATCTTTTACTGCTTCTCTTACTGCATCTACATGTGCGTTACCTGATGCTGCAGAAGATTCATCAACATTACATACATATAATACAGGCTTATCTGTTAATAACTGTAACTTTGAGATATATTCTTTTTCATCTTCTGTTAATTGAATAGCTCTAACAGAGTTAAACCCTTCGAGGCCCTCAATAACCTTTGTAAGTGCATCTAATTCTTTTTGAGCCGCCTTATCTCCAGTTCTAGCAGCTTTCTTTACTTTTTCAGCACGTTTTTCTACAGACTCTAAATCTTTTAACTGCAACTCAACATCAATAGTTCCTTTATCTCTTACAGGATCTACAGTAGCATCTACATGCACAATATTGTCGTTATCAAAACAACGTAACACATGAATAATAGCATCTGTTTCACGAATGTTTGCCAAAAATTTATTTCCTAAACCTTCACCTTTGCTTGCTCCCTTAACCAAACCAGCAATATCTACAATCTCCACAGTTGCAGGTACTACTTTCTCTGGGTTTACTAACGATTCTAACTTCTCTAAACGAGGGTCTGGTACATTAACTACACCTACATTAGGCTCTATTGTACAAAATGGAAAGTTTGCACTTTGCGCTTTTGCGTTTGATAAACAATTAAATAAGGTCGATTTTCCAACATTCGGTAATCCTACAATACCTGCCTTCATAATTCTATAATTTTTAGCGGTGCAAATATAGGGTTTCGTTTAGAATTTGTTCTTATTTTTAGTAGCGAATATGCAAACAAAAAAACACATAGTAATTCTAACTGGTGCTGGTATAAGTGCTGAATCTGGTATTAAAACTTTTAGAGATGCTGATGGCTTATGGGAAGGGCACGATGTTCAAGAAGTGGCAACTCCTGAAGGCTGGTATAAAAACTCTGAACTTGTTTTAGAGTTTTACAATCAGCGACGTAAACAATTATTTGAGGTATTACCAAATGAAGCACATTTGGCCATTACACAATTACAAGAAACTTTTGATGTGAGTGTTATTACTCAAAATGTGGATGATTTGCATGAGCGTGCAGGCAACACGCATGTTGTACACTTACACGGAGAATTAAGAAAAGTGAGAAGTGTAAGCAACGAACAGTTGATTTATGATTGGGATAAAGATCTTGTTCTTGGTGATACAGCAGAAGATGGTGAGCAACTTAGACCACATATTGTTTGGTTTGGAGAGGCTGTTCCAAAACTAGAAGAAGCTGCTCAAATTACACAAACAGCTGATATTTTAGTTATTATTGGAACCTCAATGCAGGTATATCCTGCTGCAAATTTAATTTACGAAGCTCCAAGAGGAATCCCTATTTATTTTATTGACCCTAACCCAAACATAAGCTCAAATAGCTTCCCAAACCTTCATGTTTATGCGGATAAAGCTACTGTTGGCATGCAGATGCTTTTAGATAAATTAAATCATTAAGATTAATTAAATTGATTTATGATGTTTTGAATTTTATCATCATCAGGAATCATTAATTCTCCCATTGATAAGCTTGTTGCACCATATGCAGGTTTACGTGCAGTAAAATGTAAATTCTGTATTCCAGTAGCTGCAAGTTCTTTAGCATTGTTAGCGTTTACTCCTGCCCCAGCCATTATTTGAATTTGATTTCCGTATTGATTCTGGATGTCAGATATAACCTTAATTCCCTCATAAGCCGTTTTTTCTTGACCCGAAGTCAAAAGACGATCAAAACCAATACTAATTAACTGTTGAATAGCTTTATGATAATCGTGCGTAAAATCAAATGCTCGGTGAAACGTTACTTCCAAATCCAACGAAACGGCATACTCAAAAAGTTCTTTGTTTAAATACGATATCTCATAGTCGTTAGTCAAAATACCAAATACTACACCATGTGCTCCTGCATTCTTTACAGCGCTAATATCTTCTTTCATCACAGCTACATCTTCTGCATTGTAGATAAATCCGCCTTCTTTATGACGAATCATACAATGTACTTCAATTGGTGCAGCCGCTACACACGCTTTAATTAAACCAAAATTTGGTGTCAAACCACCCACCGATAAGGCACTGCATAACTCTATGCGTTTTGCTCCGTAACGTGCAGCAGCAATAGCACCATCAACTGAATCAGTACATACTTCAAATGTCATATTTCCTATTTTTAATATCCTCCCGGATTTTTTCTATCATATTTTGACGGGATCAATTCATTCCCTTTATTGTCATGAACCGCGTAACTAAATTCTGAATACACACTATAAGCCCCTACTTCACCGTGCTTATTTAAGGCAATAAAACCAACTTGCAAATTCTCAAGATTGTCGTGCTTTGCTATAATGCGCTCCACGGCGGCTTTACAAGCTTCTTGAGGCGACATACCATTTCGCATAAACTCAACAACTATGGCGCTTCCTGCAATTCTAACAATGGCCTCACCCATTCCAGTAGCACAAGCCGCACCAACCTCATTATCTACAAACAATCCTGCGCCAATAATAGGACTATCACCTACGCGACCATGCATTTTATAAGCCATACCACTGGTAGTACAAGAACCTGCTAAATTACCATGCTCATCAAGAGCTAATAAACCAATAGTATCGTGATTTTCTACGTTAATTACTGGTTGGTATTTTGATTTTTCTTTCCACTGCTCCCAAGCCTTTTTTGAATTTTCAGTTAACAAATTAGTAGTCTCAAAACCTTGTTCAACAGCAAACTGCTTAGCACCTTCACCCACTAACATTACATGAGGAGTATCTTCCATTACTTTTCGTGCTACAGAAATTGGGTGTTCTATATCTTGTAAAAAAGCTACTGCCCCACATTGATTCTTATGATTCATGATGCAAGCATCTAAGGTAACATTACCATCGCGATCAGGACGCCCACCTAAACCAACTGTAGTGCCCCTTGGATCAGATTCTATAATACGAACTCCATGTTCAGCCGCATCTAATGCCGTGCCTTTTTCACTCAAAATTTTCCAAGCTTCTTCGTTGGCCTGCACACCATGATTCCAAGTAGATATTACAACTGGTTTTCTAACTGGTTTTGACACATCGGAAATAACTGAACCTTCTGTGGCTGCTTGTGTACAACTTGTTAAAACTGCTGCGCTTCCTAGTGCAGAAAGTTTTATAAAATCACGTCTTTTATTCATCCTTAATCCTCTATATGTAAGTAGTTTAAACTTCTTTTATTAAATTCTTGATTAAAAGCACTTATCCCGCTATCAATCAAGTTATTAAATATTTCCAATTGCTTGTTAATGGCTACTGTAAGCTCATTTTTTACTGCTATATCTTGAGCCGTTGGTGCAAAATCTCCAATGGTTACCAAAGCATTCAAATGACCTAATTTATTTGTCAATCTTATTGGAAAATTCAAAGGATCTTGTCCACTTCTATTTTGGGTTTGATACAAGGCCTTTTCAACCTTTGAAAACTGTTCTGAAATTTCTTTGGCTTTTGCTACCAAATCCGATACAGCTTGGTCATCTTTATATTGAGTCTGAAAAGCTTCTAATTTTTTATTAATCACTCTTATTTTCTTAATAGATTTATGAGCGACATCCATGGTTTCGTTTACTTCTTTTACAAAGTCAAATTGTGCTTGCATATCAGCAATTGTGCTTTCTGCTCGCTTATCCGCTAAAATTTTAAATGGTTTTGTTACAGATACTCCATTTACGTTTAAAACAACCTTATAATCTCCTGGTACAGCCACAGGACCATCTAAACTAGCCCACCATAAAATCATGCCCGGTAAACGCTCTGTACCTTTATACATCATATCCCAAACAAAAGTATTGGCTCCTTCTTCTACTTCTAACTTATTCTTTTTAGAATATGTACTAAAGGTTTGTATGGTATCTCCATCAGATTCCATGTAACTCAAAGAAATAGAGTCTTTTTCTGATACTGATTTAATATTAAAATACGTAATAACTCCGTTTGGATGATTTGTTCCAGCAGCACCAG
Organism: Urechidicola sp. KH5; assembly: GCF_054661455.1. Lineage (NCBI taxonomy): Bacteria > Pseudomonadati > Bacteroidota > Flavobacteriia > Flavobacteriales > Flavobacteriaceae > Urechidicola > Urechidicola sp. KH5. The sequence continues at coordinate 134,957 of NZ_BAAFSW010000003.1, read as the reverse complement.
GTCTTTTTGACTGATAGCCTTTCATTCTATAGCTGTCTTTCGGCTGAAACAACATCAAATTCTCTGACTGCATTTCGTATAATTGATGAATTACACTTAAATCATCAATCATCCACAAACTTCTTCCTTGAGTAGCAACAATTAGATTGTTATCTTTTATTGTAGCATCTGTTATTGGCACAATTGGTAGATTCAATTGAAAAGATTCCCAATTAGCACCATCATTAAAAGAAATATACATCCCTGATTCTGTACCTGCATATAAAAGTCCTTTACGTTTAGGGTCTTCTCTAAGCACTCTAGTAAAATGTTCTGAAGCAATACCGTTAGTTATCTTTTTCCAAGATTTACCGTAATCTGTGGTTTTATAAAGGTATGGCGTAAAATCTCCCGTCTTATATTTTGTGCCTGCTACATAACAGGTTGCTTCGTCAAAAGCACTAGGCTCAATACTGTTAATCATCATCCATTCAGGTATGTCTTTTGGAGTAACATTCTCCCAGTTTTTGCCACCATCTTTCGTTAAGTGAATCAAACCATCATCACTCCCAACCCAAATCAATCCTTCTTTTAAAGGAGATTCTTGGGCTGCAAAAATGGTACAATAATATTCTACAGAAGTGTTATCTTGTGTGATAGGTCCTCCTGATGATTTTAGTTTTTCTGGATCATTTATTGTTAAATCTGGACTAATAATTTTCCATGATTGTCCTTCGTTTTCTGTAACATGCACATGGTTTGAGAAGGTATACATTCTCTTAGGATTGTGTTTTGAAAATATGATTGGAAAATTCCATTGAAATCTATATTTCATCCCCTCTGCTCCATGTCCCATAGGATTATCAGGCCAAACACTAATAGATCTAACAGTACCAGTTTTGTGATTTTTTCTTGTTAAAAACCCATCATAACTACCTCCGTAAACAATATCGTTATTTAATGGGTCAACTGCAATATGGGCAGATTCGCCACCCGCTGTTGCTTCCCAATCGTCTTCAGAAATACTTCCACCATCTGAACGATGAGATATACGCACCGTAGAATTGTCTTGTTGTGCTGCATAAATGCGATACGGAAAATGATTATCTGTAGTTACACGATAAAATTGAGATGTTGGTTGATTGTGATAGGTGCTCCAAGTCTCCCCTCCATCATAGGTTACCTGTGCCCCACCATCATCTCCAATAATCATGCGCTCAGAATTATTAGGGTCTATCCATAAATCATGATGATCGCCATGTGGTGCCACATGATCACTAAAAGATTTACCTCCATCATCACTTTGATGATATCTTACATTAAGTACATATACCTTGTCAACATCCTCTGTATCTGCATAAACTCGCGTATAGTACCATGCGCGTTGCCTTAATTTACGCTCACTATTTACTTTTTTCCAAGTTGTTCCACCATCTTCGCTACGATAAAGTCCTCCTTCTTCTTTATTCTCGACCATTGCCCAAACACGCTGATTATTCAATGGTGAAACTGCAACCCCAATAATACCAAGAGTCCCTTTAGCGAAGCCCTCATTTGTTGATATTTCAGTCCATGTTGCACCACTATCAGTACTTTTAAATAAGGCTGAACCATCACCACCTGAACTCAAACTATAAGGTGTACGTTGAATACGCCAAGTAGACGCATATAGAATTCTAGGATTTGTAGGGTCTAATTGTAAATCAACAGCGCCTGCTTGTGTATCTGAAAAAAGAATTTTACTCCAAGTTAATCCACCATCTGTAGATTTATAAACACCTCTGTCTTCAGTTGGTTTGTACAAATTACCCAATACTGCAGCATAAACTATATCTGGGTTTGAAGGGTGAATTGCAATTCTACTGATATGTCTAGATTTAGGCAAACCAATTGATTTCCATGTTTGTCCCGCATCAACACTTTTAAACATACCATAACCAGAAGATACATTACCTCTAACCGTCTTCTCTCCTCCTCCAACATATATTACATTCGGGTCTGATTTTGCAACAGAAATAGCTCCAATACTTCCTCCAAAAAAGCCATCAGAAATATTTTGCCAAGAACGACCACCATTAACAGTTTTCCATACGCCACCTCCAGTAGCACCGAAATAATAGAGATTAGGCTTTCCGGGAACACCTGTAACAGCAGCACTACGCCCTCCTCTAAAAGGACCAACTAACCTATATTCTAATCCTTCAAAATCTTTGCAATTGATATTTTGCGAATGACCATAATCTAGAAATAGACATAAAATCAATATAAAAAGAAAATATTTTTTCATGATTGAGATTTGTTTGATTGTAGAATTTAAAATTACATATTCAAAACCAAACATCTCATAACTGAGCATAAAAAAACCCAAAACAATCGTTTTGGGTTTTTAATATCTTGAAATATTAGATTATTCTTTATGCATAAATGCTTTTTTCTCTAATAACTCATCTTCTGTCTCAACATTGTCTTCATCTGGTACACAACAATCTACAGGACATACTGCAGCACATTGAGGCTCCTCATGAAAGCCCATACACTCTGTACATTTATCAGGTACAATAAAGTATACTTCGTCATCAATTGGCTCTTGATCTTCATCGGCATTTACTTGTTTACCATTAGGTAAAACCACCGATCCAGCCAATTCAGTACCTTGTGCATAGGTCCAATCTTCTGCTCCTTCGTATATTGCATTGTTAGGACATTCTGGTTCGCATGCCCCACAGTTTATACATTCATCAGTGATAATTATAGCCATATTTTTTTCGTTAAATTTGCCACAAAAATAAGGCAAAACTTTTAAAGTATGACATTAGAAAAGCGAATTAACGCATTTGTAAGATTAGGGAAATTTTTGAGCCAATTTTCTGATAATACCATAAAAAAACAGCCAGATATTTTGCATAATGATGTCTTCTTTGATGCCTTTAAACTTCAAATCAATCGTGCACATGAATTTAATGGATGGTTTGACAAAGAGAATGTATTATACAGTCTTGGCAGTTGGAGTAAAAGCTTGACTAAAGAAAATCTAGATAATTGGGTAGCTAAGTACGCTTTAGAAAACAATCAGCAGACCATTGCAATTATTATGGCAGGGAATATACCGCTAGTTGGATTTCACGATTTTTTGAGTGTTTTAATAAGTGGTCATAAAGTACTTGGTAAACTATCTTCAAACGACAAACACTTCATCCCTTTAATCGCAAAGTATTTGGAATATGTAGAACCTGAATTTAAGGGTGCTATAAAATTTACAGAAGAAGAATTAAAAGACTTTGATGCAGTTATTGCCACTGGAAGTAATAACACCGCCCGATATTTTGATTACTATTTCGGAAAATATCCTAATATCATCAGAAAGAACAGAAATTCTGTTGCCGTAATAACTGGAACTGAGACTAAAGAAGAGCTAGAACAATTGGGAGAAGATATATTTAGATACTATGGATTAGGTTGCAGGTCTGTATCTAAATTGCTAGTTCCAGAAAATTATGACTTCGACAATATCTTTAAAGCTATCTATACTTATAAGGATGTAATTAATTATAATAAATACCAAAATAACTACGATTACAATAAGGCTGTATATTTAATGAGTTTATTTAAACTTCAGGAAAATGGGTTTTTAATGCTGAAAGAAGACGAAAGTTATGCCTCACCTATTGCTACCCTTTTTTATGAGACTTATACTGATTTGTCTTCTGTAAAATCAAAACTAATTAACGATGCAGAAAGCATACAATGTATTGTTGGAAATCTTGAAGGAATTGACACTGTTGATTTCGGAAAAACCCAGCAACCTCAATTATGGGATTATGCAGATGGTGTAGATACACTTGACTTCTTATCTAAACTCTAAATATTAAATTATTGTTAAGCAAAACAAACAATAATAGTACCTCTAAATTTTTGTGTTTTATTTTGGTTTTATGATAAAAACTTGTGGATTTATTTATCATTTTATTAGCCTTTATTTTAGATAAATTTTCCAACTTTGTCACTTAAATTTTACCAATCCAAAAAATGAAAAAGCACAATTTTAGTGCAGGACCATGTATCTTGCCTCAAGAAGTTTTTGAACAAGCGTCTCAAGCTGTTTTAAACCTGAACAATTCAGGGCTTTCTTTAATCGAAATTTCGCATCGTAGTGCAGACTTCGTTGCTATAATGGAAGAAGCTCAAGCCTTAGTAAAAGAATTATTAAACGTTCCTGAGGGATACTCCGTTTTATTCTTACAAGGCGGTGCAAGTTTACAATTCTTGGCAACAGCTTATAACTTAATGAAAGTTGATGGTAAAGCTGCCTATGTTGATACTGGTGCTTGGAGTAGTAAAGCATTAAAAGAAGCTAAATTATTAGGTGAAGTTGATGTGATAGCTACTTCAAAAGACAAAGGGTATAATTATATACCAAAAGGAATTGAAGTACCTACTGATGCCAATTATGTGCACTTAACCAGTAACAATACAATTTTTGGAACACAGTTTAAAGAATTCCCAAATACAGATGTACCTGTAGTTTGTGACATGAGTTCAGATATCTTTTCGCGTCCTATTGACGTTTCTAAATTCGGAATCATTTATGCCGGTGCTCAAAAAAATATGGGACCAGCAGGTACTACGTTGGTAATAGTAAAAGATGAGATTTTAGGTCAAACAGGAAGAACTATTCCTTCTATGTTAGATTATAGTGTGCACGCCTCAAAAGACAGTATGTTTAATACACCTCCAGTTTTTGCAGTATACACTTCTATGTTAACATTACGTTGGTTAAAAGAACAAGGTGGTGTTGAAGGAATTCAAAAGAAGAATGAAGAAAAGGCCGCTTTATTATACAATGAGATTGATAGCAACCCAAATTTTGTTGGATTTGCTAATAAAGAAGATCGTTCTCCTATGAATGTTACTTTTACCTTGGCGGATGAAAGCAAAAAAGAACAGTTTGATGCTTTGGCAAAAGAAGCGGGATTAAACGGAATTAACGGTCACAGATCAGTAGGTGGTTATAGAGCAAGTATTTACAATGCTATGCCTATTGAAAGTGTTCAGGCGTTAGTAGACGTTATGAAAAAATTAAACTAAAATGTAATTCTTAATTATAGGATTTTAAATAAAAAAATGATGAAAGTATTAGCAAACGACGGAATCGCACAAAGTGGAGTAACTGCATTAGAAGCAGCAGGTTTTGAGGTGATTTTAACAACAGTTGCTCAAAATCAGTTGGTAGATTTTATCAACGAAAATGAAGTTAATGTATTATTGGTAAGAAGCGCTACCAAAGTAAGAACCGATATTATTGATGGCTGCCCAACTTTAAAAATTATTGGACGTGGTGGTGTTGGAATGGATAATATTGACGTTGAATATGCTCGTGGTAAAGGATTGTCTGTAATCAATACGCCAGCGGCTTCATCGCACTCTGTTGCAGAATTAGTATTTGCTCATTTATACGGAATGGCTCGCTTTTTACACAATGCCAATCGCGATATGCCTTTAGAAGGAGATTCTAACTTTAAAGGATTAAAGAAAGCTTATGCTAAAGGAGTTGAATTAAAAGGAAAAACATTAGGTGTTATTGGAATCGGACGAATTGGTCAAGCAACGGCTAAAGTAGCTTTGGGAGCAGGAATGAAAGTTGTAGCATTTGATCCATTTATTGATCAAGTAAATCTTGAGTTAGACTTTTTTGACGGTCAAACAGTTAATTTTGAAATCAATACTGTTACAAAAGAAGAAGTACTGCAACAAGCAGACTTTTTAACATTGCATGTGCCTGCTCAAGAAAATTATGTAATTGGTCAAAAAGAATTAGAAAGCATGAAAGATGGTGCATTTTTAGTAAATGCAGCTAGAGGTGGTGTTGTTGATGAAGTTGCATTAGTAGAGGCTATTTCCTCTGGTAAAATTGCAAGAGCGGCTTTAGATGTATTTGAGAAAGAACCAACTCCAGAAATTCAATTGTTAATGAATGGTTCTTTGTCTTTATCTCCGCACATTGGTGCTGCAACTGGTGAAGCACAAGATAGAATTGGTACCGAATTAGCAGATCAAATAATTGAAATATTAGGTTAATCCTATTAGAATATATATAAATGCCTGAATTTTTATTCAGGCATTTTTTATTGTTATAAAAAGCAATAAGTCGTCTTAGGTGCTTCAAACTGAAAACACTATCTTTGAATTAGAAAAGAAATTAGTACAACGTTTATGTCTATTGCAAACAATCTGCAAGATTTTAATTCAAAAGTCCCTAATACCACTACTCTAGTTGCCGTTTCAAAAACGAAACCAAACCAAGCTATTTTAGAAGCCTACAATGCAGGACAACGCATATTTGGTGAAAATAAAATACAGGAAATGGTAGACAAGCACGCTGCTTTGCCAAAGGATATTGAATGGCATATGATTGGACATTTACAGCGAAATAAAGTAAAGTACATGGCCTCTTTTGTTAGTTTGATTCATGGTGTTGACAGTTTTAAAACTTTAAAAGAAATTAACAAACAAGCACTTAAACACAACCGTATTATTAACTGTTTGTTACAAGTAAAAATAGCCATTGAAGAAACAAAATTTGGTTTAGCCATTGCTGACACTCATGAATTATTAGAAAGCACCGAATTCGCTGAACTAACCAATATAAAAGTTGTGGGACTCATGGGAATGGCAAGTTTTACAAACAATACAGAGCAAGTAAGAAATGAATTTAAGACTTTAAAAACAGTTTTTGATAATTTGAAATCTACACAACCCCAATTCAATATACTCTCTATGGGTATGAGCGGCGATTATAACATTGCTATTGAAGAAGGGAGCACTATGATTAGAGTTGGTAGTGCCATATTTGGAGCAAGAACATACGCATAATTGTACGCTATATTAGACATAGAAACCACTGGTGGTAAATTTAACGAAGAAGGGATTACCGAGATTGCCATTTATAAATTTGATGGGCACGATGTAATAGATAATCTTGTCTCTTTAGTAAATCCGGAGCGCGAAATTCAACCTTTTGTGGTAAAGCTCACTGGCATTAATAACAAAATGCTTTGTACTGCTCCCAAGTTTTATGAAATAGCTAAAAGAATAATAGAAATTACTGAAGATTGCGTTATTGTGGCGCATAACGCCAATTTTGATTATCGTATTCTCAAAACAGAATTTAGACGGCTTGGTTTTGAATTTAAACGTGAGACTTTATGTACTGTAGAGTTAACTCAGAAACTCATGCCCGATTTAGAATCTTATAGCTTGGGTAAATTATGTAGATCTCTCGGTTTAGCAGTTTCAAACAGGCACCGAGCAGAAGGTGATGCCTTAGCCACGGTAAAACTGTTTAAGTTATTACTCGAAAAAGACACATCAAAATCAATTTTAAAATCAATCATAAAGCAAGGAATAGAGAAGGAACTTCCTGAAAAACTATTAACTATTCTAGATGATCTTCCAACAAAATGTGGCGTATTTTATACTCAAGATAAAGATGCAAACATTATATATATTGGTGAAGGTAGGAACATCAAAAAAACCGTAAATAAACTTTTCCTTAAAAGTAGCCCTAAAGCCACAAAGCTTCAAAAAAGTCTAGTAAGTGTAAAATATGAATTAACTGGAAGCCTTCTTATTGCTAGATTAAAGTATGTGAATGAAATACACATTCATAAACCCAAATTTAACACACATTATCCAAAAAGAGCCATACATCCTGCATCTTTTAGTAACCCAAATATGATTATTGTAGATAAGGGAAGACACACTTCTGAACGTTCTGTTATAGTTATAGAAAATAACCAATTACTCGGTTATTGCTTTGTAGAATTGCAATATCAACTCAATAACCACGAAATTTTAAAAGAAATGCTTACCCCTATTTCTGGTAATGGTAACAACGTACATATCATACGGAGTTACCTGCAAAAAAATTCCGTCGAAAAAATTATTCGATTTTAATCACCTAAACAAACCAAACCAACCAATGAAAAAACTAACCCTAATAATTTTAATGTGTCTGCTTGTGGGCGCAACTTATTCTCAAAAAAGAAAAAAATACGGTGATTACACATTTGGCAGAATTTCACAAGCAGAAGTAGACATGACTCTATATGAAAAAGACTCTGCTGCCAATGCAGTTGTTTTATTTGAACAAGGGTCTACTAAATTCAATGTGGCAAACCAAAGAATTGTAATTGAAACCACTTTTTACAAAAAAATTAAAATCTTTAACAAAGAAGGTTACAATAGCGCGAACGTTGAAATTATTTTGTATAACAATGATCAATCAGAAGAAAAATTGATTGATATTAAAGGTATCACACACCTTGGCGCGAGAAAGCTACACCTTACACCTGATAAAATTTTTAAAACAAAACTATCTGACAATTGGACAAAAATGTCTTTCACCTTACCAAATGTTCAAGACGGGTCAATTATTGAATATACATATGTTTTAAGATCTCCTTTTTTATTCAATTTTACAGGGTGGGATTTTCAAGAAGACATTCCAAAAATAGAAAGTGTCTTTAAAGCATCTATACCAGGTAATTATGTTTACAACAGAGTTCTGGTTGGCAACTTGCAATTAGCTGTGAACCATGCAGATATTAAACGAGATTGCTTTAGTCCTCCGGGAGTTGCAGAAGAAGCCGATTGCGAACAATTAACCTACAGTATGGTTGATATTCCAGCTTTTATAGAAGAGGACTATATGACTAGTAAGAAAAATTTTTCTTCGAGGATCCAATTCGAACTTAAAAAATATCACAGTTTTTATGGCAATAGTATTGAGAACTTTACAACTACTTGGAAAGCAGTTGATAAAGAGTATAAGAACGATAAAGACATAGGTGGTCAGTTAAGACGAGACGATTTTTTTAAGGATTACATTCCTCATGATATTAAGCAAGAAACTGATGTATTAAAAAAAGCGAAAATGGTGTATGAATTTATACGAGATCATTATACTTGGAACGATACTTATAACATCTTTAAAGATTCAAATGTTAAGAAGGCATTTAAAGAAAAAACAGGCTCTGTAGGGGAAATAAATATTTCTTTAATTAATGCACTTAAAGTATCTGACATACCCACAACAATGGTATTAGTATCTACGAGAGACCATGGATACCCTACCAAAATACATCCTGTGATTTCAGACTTTAATTATATAATAGCCAAAGCAGAAATAGATGGTAAATCTTACTTTTTAGACGCCACAGAACAACAGCTACCTTTTGGTATGCTCCCATTTAGATGTTTAAATGGTGATGCACGGGTTATGGATTTTAAGAATGGAAGTTATTGGGAAACAATTAAACCATTCAAGAACAATAAAGAAAAGGTATCTGCATTGATAGAATTGACCGACGATGGAGCGTTAAATGGTAAGGTACGAATTATAAACCAAGGATATGATGCCTATTTTAGACGTAAAGAAATTGATTCTAGAAGTAAAAATAGTATTGTAAAGAGTTTTGAATCAAAATCAAATAGCTTTTTAGTCGATCATTATGATCACAGTAATTTTGAAAACAAAGACAAACCACTAACTGAAGTTCTTGAATTGGTTTCAGAAGATGTTGATGAAATTGGCGATAAAATATATATAAATCCATTTTTTATCGATCAAATAACTGAAAATCCATTTAAATTAAAAGAGCGATTATATCCGGTAGATTTTGGCCATCCAATATCTTATGAATACAATCTTACTTTAATTTTACCTCATGGTTATAAAGTTAGTGCCGCACCTAAAAGTAGAGTTCAAAATCTACCCAACAACGATGGTGGTTTTAAGTATTTAATTAGAAGTTCTGACTACAAGATTAATCTCAATTTTAAATTTCAATTAAATAACTATTATTTTTACCGTAACGAATATGAGTTATTGAAAGAGTTATTTAATCAAATGATATTGGCCCAAGAAGAACCAATAGTATTAGAAAAAATTTATGCCGACTAAAAAATTTGCAAAATGGCGCTATAGACTTCATGAAATTATTTATGAGGCAGATACTCCTGCAGGTAAGTTTTTTGACCTTGCTCTGTTAGTTGCTATTCTTGTTAGTATAGTGGTCGTAATGTTAGAAAGTATAAGCTCTATAAAAGTTAAATACTATCGTATTTTAGACATAATAGAATGGGGCATTACTATTATTTTTACTATAGAGTACATTGCTAGAATTATTAGTATTAAGCGTCCGAAAGTTTATATTTTTAGTTTCTTTGGTATCGTCGATTTGTTATCTACAATTCCTAAATACTTATCACTTTTATTAGTAGGAACCCATGCACTGGTTGTTTTTAGGTTATTGAGACTTCTTAGGATTTTTAGAATTTTAAAACTCGCTAGGTACTTAGGTGCATCAAAATTACTCCTTAAGTCTTTAAAAGCAAGTAAAACAAAGATTGCTGTATTTCTTTTTACAGTTGTTATCATATGTACTATTCTGGGAACGGTAATGTATTTAATAGAAGGTGGTTCAGATAGCGGATTTACAAGCATACCTAGAAGTATTTATTGGGCGATTGTAACACTAACAACCGTGGGATACGGAGATATTCATCCAATTACTCCAATTGGACAATTAGTAGCTTCTATTATTATGATTTTGGGTTATGGAATTATTGCTATTCCTACAGGTATTGTAAGTGCAGAGTACTCAAAAAACATGGCGAAGGATAAAGTGCATACCAATACGCAAGCTTGCCCAAATTGTAATGCAGTAAATCATATAGACAATGCACAGTTTTGTCATAAATGTGGTAACGTATTGAATGAGTACGATGACTAATCAACCTGTATTAATTAGTATTGTTGGAGCAACCGCAATCGGGAAAACAGCATTAAGTATTGCTCTTGCTCAACACTTTAGTTGCCCTATTATTTCTAGCGATTCTAGACAATTCTACAAAGAAATTCGCATTGGTACTGCAGTACCCTCAAAAGATGAGTTAACAGCTGCAGAACATCATTTCATTCAGAATAGATCAATTTTTGAAGATTATAGTGTTGGTCAATTTGAAAAAGACGCTTTAAGTAAAATTGCTGAATTACATAAAAATAATAAGGTTGTAGTTATGGTTGGTGGCAGTGGGCTTTATGTTGATGCTGTTTTAAAAGGGTTGGATTATTTCCCAGATGTATCCTCTGAAATTCGTACTCAACTAACTAATAATCTTGAAAAAAATGGAATAAATTCACTTCAAGAACAACTAAAATCGCTAGACCCTATAAGTTATACCTCTATAGAGATAGAAAATCCGCACAGACTAATTAGAGCTTTAGAAATTTGTATTGGTACTGAAAAACCTTTCAGCTATTTTAAAAGTAAACCTAAGACTCCACGACCTTTTAAAACAATCAAAATTGGATTAACAGCAGAACGAGAAACCCTATATACTCGTATTAATAAAAGAGTTGATATTATGATTAAAGAGGGCTTGATAGAAGAGGCTAAATCAGTATATGAACATAGATCATTAAATGCTCTACAAACCGTTGGTTACCGTGAGTTATTTGAATATTTTGATGACAATATCTCACAAGAATTCGCAATAGAAGAGATTAAAAAAAACACCCGAAGATTTGCTAAACGTCAAGGTACTTGGTTTAGAAAAGATACAGAAATCAATTGGTTTGATTTTAAGACACCTTATTCAGATATTATTGAATTTATAAATAAATCAATTGATTAATCTTCACTTACTATTCTTCTAACAGGAGCAGGAGCTTGCAACCCTAATTCTTGTAATTTACTATGAATTTCTAAAGCAATATCGTGATCAATTCTCAGCGTTTCAGAAAAAGTACTCCAATACCATAACTGAAAAAGTAAATTACCATCTGGTTCATAGCCTTTAAAAAATACTGTTGGTTCTGGCTCATTAAATGTTTGAGGGTGATTTACTGCTATTTCAATAAATAGTTTAATCATTTCTTCAGGATCTGCATTCGATGCTGTTTTAAGCAATATATTAGATCGTCTATCTCTATTACTCAATGTCCAATTCACAACCTTTTTAGATATCAAATCGCCATTTGGTATAATAGCTTCATATCCAGAATATGATTTAATGTTACTAGACCTCACTCCTATTCGTGTTATAACACCAAATTCATTATCAATTTGAATCGCATCGCCTAAATTTATGGGTCGTTCAAATGCTAAAATAAGGCCCGCAACAAAGTTTAATACCACATTTTGCAAACCAAATCCAATACCTACCCCTAATGCACCTAGAACAAACCCAATTTTTTCAAAATCAATTCCTGCTGAACTTAATGCAATATAGAAACCAATACAAATTAAAATAATACGCATTAATAAAGAAATAGCCGGTGCAATACCTCTTGGTAAACTATTAATCATCCACTCGTCTTGAAAAATAGAAGAGGCTAATTTTGAAAGTAATAAAGTAATGACAAAAATACTTGTAAAAGACAATACTCCTCCAACTGAGATAGAAGATTCTCCTACGGTAAGTGTAATTAATAAAATATCATCAATACGTTGATTAATGATGTCTAAAACTTCAAAGCCTTCAATTGTAAATAGCAACCAAATAAGCATTCCTGCCCAAAACAATATTGGTTGAAAACGCTGCTCTGTTGCATGAACAATTGTAGAAACAGTTTGTAAACCTATATCGTAATTCTTTCTTCTAAGTTTAAATACTAATACTACAAGACTCGTAATTATCTTAACAGAAAGATACAATACCATCATTAAAATGGTAGATGTTAATACAGCAGTCAATAAAAACCTTGACATTCCAACCATACCAATAACGTTACAAACAATTGCGGCAAAAAGAAGTAAAATGTAAAAGGGAGCTACGATTAAATAGATTTTGTGAATCCTAATGTAATCTTCAGGATTTTCTTTCATTAATCTTCTGGCATAGATTAAAGCAAACATTAAAATACCAGATTCTAATGTCCACAATATGCGTATTCCAAAAGTGTATGGATTAAGATAAGAATCGAAGATATGAATTAAATAAACCGCTAAAAGACATACTAAAAAGAGATAAAATTTTGTACTTGTTAATCGGGGTAATAGCTTAATTGTACCTAACAATACAAGAAAAACAAAAAGCTCTGCCACGTTAGGTATGACAGCATCATAAAAAATTACGGAAACCAACAATGCCACAACTACAGTAGCTGCAAGAGGGTTTTTTAAAACAATTTTAGCCTGAATCTCAACTGGATTGGTTAGTTCTTTAAGCTTAATGCTCCATTTCTTTTTGGCAACCATCAACAAAATTAGAATAACTGCTAAAAATGTTGCCTGCATGATTGCTGCCTTGGCATTATCAGTAAAAAATTCAGCAACAGTTTTTTTATTTTCTGAAAATCGTTCGCTTATTGATATATTGTTCTCATTGGCACGCAATTGTAATATACTATCGGTTGGTTTTTTCCAAAGTGGTTGTCTGTCAAAAACAAAGTAATCTTTACTTAATTCTAAAGAAATATTTTCAAGTTGATCTTTGACTTCATTTGTTATAAGAATTAATTCTGTCAACCTCTTTTCTGCACCATAAATGAGCTCAATTCTTTCAGTGGCTTCTTTTAGAACTTCGTTTAACAAGGATACTATAGCATCAATATTTGAAGCTATTTCGGCAGATGAGTTATTCTTTAAAAGTTCTTGTTTGGTATCTTTCCATGTCTTAATCTCTGCCAATAAATCTTTATTGACATCGGTAAGCTGTTCAATACGACCATTAACTTTTTCTTGATAGCCTTTTAAATTATTATAATAAGTGAGCCATTCTACTTCTATATTTCTAAGATTTCTTTTATCTAAAGAAGAAACATCGGTATACAACGTATCTTTTTCTGCTAAAATTTCTTGTTTCAAAAGCGCTAAAACAGAATCGATTTCTTGAATTGAGGTGTTTGGAGCTAAGAGTTCTTTCATACCTCGTATACGTTGATTTACACGCTCACTTTCTACAGATAATTCATTGATTGCAATGATCTTTTTTTCTTGAACGGTATCTTTAGAAACCTCCTCTTGACTAAAAAGTATAAATGGATTACAAAAAATAAAAAGAAAGAGTAATAAGTATCGAAGTTTCATAATAGTTGAATTGAACTACAATATACTTATTTTGAATTGGATTTTAAAGACGGAAATTAGCGAAAATAAAAGAGAACGTTAACATCAAATGATTACCTATTAACCCACAAACATAGATTGCCTCCAATCTATATACCTAACATCATCTATCAACCGTTCTCTTTCGTTTTTTTAAACTACTAATTCTCATTTATTTTTTAATACCAATTTGAATAGGCCTTTATGTCTTTAATATAAACTGTTATAAAATAAATTATATGGAGTACTCTGATAACTCTATTTATAGAAAAATCAGTTCCGAAATGTCAAGTCACAATATTTAAAAAACTCAAATAGAGTAACTCGTGGGGGTTACAAATCGAAACTGATCTACATTGGGAAAATTAAATTTACTCAACTATATTTGTTTCGTAATTCGATGCAAATGTATAACAGCTATAGGGTCTAAAGACTTGAAAAACAAGTGAAGCAACTAAAACAATAGGTAAAGTATCTAAAACAAAAGATGAAGCAACCAAAAAACGAACTGAATAAAAAAAGCCACCCGATTGGGTGACTTTTTATGAATATTTTTAATCCTAATTATCTTCTAGAATAATTTGGGGACTCTTTAGTAATAGTCACATTATGTGGATGACTTTCAGCGATACCCGAAGAAGTAATTTTAACAAATTGCGCCGTTTTTTGCAGTTCAATATCCTGAGCACCGCAGTATCCCATACCCGCTCTTAAGCCTCCAATAAATTGATGCATAGTTTCTGCCAGCTCTCCTTTATAAGGCACACGTCCAACGATACCCTCAGGAACTAATTTCTTTATATCATCTTCAACATCTTGAAAATAACGATCTTTTGAGCCTTGTTTCATAGCCTCAACAGAACCCATTCCTCTGTAAGACTTAAACTTTCTTCCTTCGAATATAATAGTTTCACCTGGTGACTCTTTAGTACCTGCTAATAAAGAACCTAACATAACACAATCAGCACCTGCAGCAATAGCTTTTGGAATGTCTCCGGTATATCTAATACCACCATCTGCAATTACAGGTATACCAGTACCTTTGATTGCTTTTGATACTTGTAAAACTGCAGATAATTGAGGAAAACCAACACCAGCTACAACTCTTGTTGTACAAATAGATCCTGGACCAATACCAACTTTCACAGCATCTGCTCCAGCCTCTACTAAATATTTTGCTGCTTCGGCAGTAGCAATATTTCCAACAACCACATCTGTGTCAGGATACTTTGCCTTAATATCTTTCAATATACTTACCACACCCTTTGTATGCCCATGAGCCGTATCAACAATTAAAGCGTCTACACCTGCTTTAATCAAGGCTCCAGCCCTATCAATAGCATCTCCAGTTACGCCAATAGCCGCTGCAACTCTTAATCTTCCATAAGAATCTTTGTTAGCTAATGGGTTTTCTTTCACCTTAATAATATCTCTATACGTAATTAATCCAACCAATTTATAGTTCGAATCAACCACAGGTAATTTTTCAATCTTATTGTCTTGTAAAATAGTCTCAGCATCCTTTAAAGAAGTTCCTTCTGCAACTGTAACCAAATTCTCTGAAGTCATAATTTCTGCAATCTTTCTGTCATTACGTTTTTCAAAACGCAAATCTCTATTGGTTACAATACCAATTAATGTACCCGAATCGTCAACTACAGGTATACCTCCGATACTATATTCTTTCATCAAAGCTTTTGCATCAAAAACTGTAGCTTCTTTTGCAACAGTAACAGGCTCGATAATCATACCTGACTCAGAACGCTTTACTTTTCTAACCTCCCCTGCTTGCTGCTCAATCGTCATGTTTTTATGAAGCACACCAATACCTCCTTCACGCGCCATAGCTATTGCCATAGCCGACTCTGTTACTGTATCCATGGCAGCTGATACAATTGGTGTGTTTAAGGTGATATTTTTAGTGAATTTGGTTTGAATGCTTACTTCTCTCGGAAGAACTTCTGAATAGGCCGGAATTAAAAGTACATCGTCATACGTTAATCCTTCTCCTACAAACTTAGTGGTATCTGAAATCATAGTGCAATTAAAATTTAATTGCGTGCAAATATACGTTATTTCTTAAAGTTATTGATTATCTTAGGGTATTAAAAAAAAGTTAAGTTCAGATTAAACCTCGATAAAACTGCATAGTCTTTATATGTATAAACTTACAACTATGAAATATCTCTCTATTAAATCTGTATTTATTTCTTTGTTTATTTATACTGCCTGCTCGTCTCACGATGATGTTGCAGAGCAGGACCCTGTCTTGGAAGACAACTGTAACTCAAACCAAATGTTAGATGCATCTCGTGGTGCTTGTAATGAAACGTTGAGATTTACTTCTGAATACAGTTTAACAGAAACTATAACAACAATTACCATAAACTCAAATAGTATCCCTAATCATAATGTTGGTCTATTCGGATAAGGGCGAGGTTCTTTAAACCCAAATACTATTAAACCTCAAAATATGTCGCATACCTTCACAAAAAATCCTAGTTTGGCAGTAAGCTTAACTCCTTTATTAGGCAGTGATGGACCAGATTTTGAATTTGGTATTTTACTTAATGGACTTTTGTTAGGTCCTGAAGCTGCTGAGCCATTTCCGCATACAGATATTATGGGTCCAAATGTAAATTGGGATTGGAATTTAGAAGCCTTAAATGTTGGTCTCGGACTCGATTGCAATAACGCTCATGTTCAGTCTAATGGAAAATACCACTACCATAGCGCGCCTACTTTATATTTAGAATCTTTAAACTTTCAGAGTAATACCATGACTATGATTGGTTATGCTGCAGTTGGATTTCCTATTTATTATAAGTATGTCTATAGCGATCCTGATGATAGAAATTCAACCGTTATTGAAATGAACAGTAGTTATGAATTAAAATCAGGAAATAGATCAGGTGATGGAATAACTGCTCCTTGCGATGTTTATGATGGTGTTTATTCAAATGATTACCAATACACTGAAGGTTTAGGCTATTTAGACAATGCTAATGGTAGATATGGTGTTACACCAGAATACCCTAGTGGCACATACTATTATATGATTACCGATGCTTTCCCTAGTATCCCAAGATATTTTAAAGGAACTCCTTCAAACGATTTTACAGTAGACAGATAATGAAAAAATTAATTCTTTTAGTATGTTACTTAAACGCAGTAACTGCGTTAGCACACGACACCGACAAGGCGTATTATAAAGTATTAGAAAATGATACAGAAACTATTATTCATGCCAAATTTCCTTGGACTTTAAGAAAGTCTGTATTAAAATTCAAACCTACCCTAAAAAATACAAAGGATACAACCGCTTTTGAAAATGGATTTTTTGAATATGTTGAATACCATTTAATTGTTAAAAACTTAAAAGGTGAAGTATTGCCATTAAAATCTGTTAAAGTTCTTCCAACAGAAAATAGATCTCACCAAAGCGATTATCAGTTCACTTTTGATGGATTAGGGGCAGAAAGTATTAAAAATAGTATGATGTTTAATGTTAAGTCCAATCATAAAAACATTCATAAAGTCTCTAAAGACAATTATAAGGAAAGCTATATCACTACGGCTGATATTCCCGTGATTCAATTAACTATTAAAGATCAGCAATCTAATTGGTGGCTTATACTTCTTATTGGAAGCGTTTTATTTATTTATGTGTTAATTTCAAGAAAGAGATAATACGGTGATAATTTTTATTGGAGATAATGGTACACCTAATAAAGTAGCACAAGAATATGCAAGCAACAAAGAAAAAGGCAGTATCTATCAAGGAGGAGTAAATGTTCCATTAATTGTAACTGGTAAAAATGTGACACGTACAGGTGCTACTGATAGTAGATTGGTGAATGCTTCAGATTTATTTGCAACCATTGTCACCTTAGCCGGAGCTGATGTCTCTCAAATTCACGATAGTTACGATTTTAGTCATTACTTTTCTGCGGATACTGCTGAGAGTAGAACTTATGTGTTCGCCCAAAGCGGAAAAGACACAGGAGGCTCTGATGTCACCATTCGAAATGAGCGTTATAAATACCTAAAATTTGATAATGACAAGAACGTTTCTTTGATTTACAAGCAAACAGTATGGAAGCTCCAAATCTTTTAAATAATGTTCTATCCGTAGATGAAACGGCTGCATTAAACGATTTAAAAGAAGCTCTAGATGAATTAATGCAATAAGAACTATATCTTAATTTGTAAGGTTGTAAACCAATTTAGAGGAGCAGATGGGATAATACCTGGACCAGGATATCCAGTTGCTCTTCTTGTAAAATAAGGATTGTCTAAAACATTATTTATTCCTGCTTCTAATTTTAAAAACTTATAAGAATACGAAGCAGATATATCTAAAATATCATAAGCGGGTATTTCACCAGTAACACCACTTAAACCTCCAGAAACTGCATTAGTAGCATCTGAATACTGAGTTGATAAATACGAATATTGAACACTAGCCATTAAGTTTTTATAACCAAATCGAACACCAGTTTTAATATTTACTTTTGGTACAAATTCAACTTCATTACCTACTACTCCATTGATTTCAGACTTGGTATACTCTGATGTAATAAAAGAAGAATTGATAAAATAGTTAAATCTATAATTTGAACTGTCATCAAAAAGATTCATCAAATTAAAATCTACCAAACTTTCAAAACCAAGAATTCTTGCATCTCCAATATTGGCACGCTCTGCCTTACCATCATCTCTTGTGTAAATATTAATTCTATCATTATAGAATAAGCCAAATACATTGGCATCATACGAAAAGAAATTATTGAAATTACCTCTAATTCCTATATCTGTACTAAACCCTTTTTCATCTGTAATATCAGGTGCTATTTCAAAAGCAGGATTAGCCGTACTAATGTCTGAAAATGTTACAGAACGATAGTTCTGTGAAATATTTCCGTACAATTCCATTGCATCAGAAGGTTTGTAACTTATACCTAAACCAGCTAATAAGAAAGATCGTTCTTTGGTTTCTTCTTCATCTCGCAAGTTCTCATCAATAACATTACCGGCACCATCTGTAACAATATCCTTAATACGTTCATCTCTCTGTGTTTTAATGTATTCAAATCTAAGACCAGGTGTAACAGATAAACGGTTGTTTAAATAAAAGATGTTCTCTCCAAACACCGCAATGTTTCTATTTGGAAACTTACTATCTGATTGCCTTGGGTAGTTTGGATATTCATTAAGATAAAAATCAAAATCAGCATCTGACCCATCAGAACCTGGACCTTGCTTATTGGTATTAAAAGCATTGTAAAATTTGGTTCCAACTAAAAATGTTGATACCTTACCAAATGCTTTGTATTTATGTAGTAAGCGAGCTTCAAAACCAAAATTTTGGAAGGTTCCTTTTAACAGATCTCTTTCGGTACCAGGATCTACTTGACTAACTCTATTAGTTCTAAACCCTACGGCATCTCTACTCGCGTCTAAACCAAAAAAGTTAAATGTAAAATTAGTGTTTTCAGAGAAAGTATGTGCCCATTGCAGATTGTATAATAGCCAATGTACCTGAAACCAGTTTCGCTTTCTATTACTTTGATATGGATCTTCCTCAAACATTCTATCAGTCAAACCTCCTGCTTGCTGCGCCAAATAATCCATATACGTAATTTCAGCAGAAATCTTATTACGATGGTTTATTTGATAAGCTATATAACCGAAGTAGTTTTGAGAATCAAATTCAGAATTAGGTCTAAAACCGTCACCCTTTTTAAAGTTAACATAACCATAGTAAGAAAGCTTATTCTTCGTACCACTAACACTTGTGAAGTTCGTGTATAGTCCGTTACTACCTGCTGTATTTCTAGTTATTAATTCAAAAGGCTTGTTTCTATTGGGTCTTTTGGTAACAAAATTAACCAAACCACCAAACTGTGTTCCATATTGTAAAGAGGCTGCCCCCCTAATAATTTGAATCTCTTCTAGACCTTCTGAAGCAGGTGTATAGTAGCTTTCAGGATACCCCAGCACATCGGCACTTATGTCATACCCATTCTGGCGGGTGTTAAAATTAGCCGTTCTATTAGGATCTAACCCTCTACCACCAATATTTAATTGTAGGCCTGCATCATCATTTTCGTAAATATTTAATCCTGCAATTTGATTATAGATTTGTCTTGCATTGTTTGTAGCCAAATTAGCTGTAGACTGACCGACTAATATTACCTCCGTCTTTTTCCCAGCATAAATGGCGGTACCTTCAACATCTTTTAAGCGTTCTAATTCAAACACTTTAGTTCTACGTGCATTAATAGCAATTTCTGTTAGCTCTTCAAAAAATGGTTCTAAATTAATCGTTAAGCCATTTGAACTCGAAACATCAATTTCAAGCTCTTTAATCATAAAATTATCAGTAAAAAAGATGACTGTAATTTGAGATTTATCGGTACCAAAAGAAAAGGAACCATTTTCAATAGTTTCGGCTAGTATTCCGCCACTTTTATTATAAACAGTTACATCAGGGATAGGTTCATTTAATTGATTTAGCACAACTCCTGATACGGTATTCTGGGCAAAAGTTGTGGTACCAATCACACAAATAATTAACGCTAAGCACACTTTTAAATTCATAGTCTTTAGAGGCCTTTTATTTTTATAGAATCATTAAAAGGAATAATCCAATTTTTGTGTTTAAACGATTCTTTTTCATTCATTAAATTTACTTTGGGGTTTACAAACTGGGTGCTCATTCTTCCATTAAGAGCAACAAAACAATCAACATACACTTCTACATTTTGCATTCCCATTTTAGTAAAATGGTTACCTAAATAATGTGCGTATTCCAAAATAAAGTCTGGTTGAAAACTCATTTGCTTTTCTTGAAAATAGGTTAAAAAATTAGAGTTATCCACGTAAAACGATTCTTTAGATTTACCGTCAACTATTTTAAAACTGGCATTCCCCATTTTTTCGATTAGCATTACACGCCAAGAGAAACGAAACCCTTCTTCAGTCCAAAACAACTCTCCAGGATATAATAAATAACGCCAAGGCAATACAAACTGAATTACAAAAAATACAGCAACTATGCCTTGTATCATTTTTCTATATGCAAATGAATAATCAAAAATTTCAAAAGTATTCTGAATTGTTTTCAATTTAAAAAGTTGTTTGATTTTACTTAATATCTTGCGATGTAACTTGGCATCAAAAAAGATAAGAGAACTAACGATCATGATATAAGGAAACATACCAATTGGAAATAGTACTCGTGTAAAAATGTGGAAAAATAATACCAATACAAAAGCGAACAATCTTGTTCTTTTATACAATAGTAAAAATGGAATAGTCAAGTCATAAATTGCTCCTCCCCAACTCATTGTATAATGAAACCAATCTTGCTGCATTAAGTTTTGACCTATTAAAGGTAAATCATATTTAGATGGCAACCATATTTTAAGGGGCATTGCTCTAAACAACCAATCTGAATTTAATTTAGCTAAACCAGCATAGAAATAAACAATACTTAAAAGTAGTTTAATACTATCAATAGTCCAACTTGGTACTTGTTTGTAACTTTTATTTTTTAAATAAGCATCAATTGAAAATTGTATGTTTGCGGGTAAAAAAAGTAATAAAAAACTCAGCAAGCTAACAAAGTAGTAATGGTTTAGATATGTTGTTTTATCCATTAACTCTATGTAGGTAAAAGATAAAAAGAATAGCAAAACCGACCATCTATACTTAAAGCCGACTGTAATACCAATTGCTGCTATTGCACACACTAAAAAAAGAATATATGTATAGCTTCCTAATGGTTTGACCCACTCGAATCCATAATAGGAAAAAGAAAAGATAGGGTCTATGTATAATTTTTCAATCCAACCGTTCCACCAAAACCTCACAATACTCAAAAACATCATTAACCCAAATAACATTCTAAACACCACTAAAGGAGCTCCATCTGTTTGTTTATTTAGGTATTTGGTGAACATATTTAAAAAAGAACCTGAGCCTAAATTCAATAAAATTTAGCTCAGGTTATATTATTTATTTTATACTAGAATTCGAATTAGTCGCCATCGGCATCAATATAGTCTACGTTAATATTAAACGCTTGAAGCATATCAACTTTTAACAATACAACAGCCTTTTGAAGCTCATCATAAGCCATGGTCATCTTAGCATTATCATTCATAACCTGGTCATAAAAACTATCCATTAAAGGATTGACTTCAGTTTCTGCATCTGAAAGTTGACTGGTAATAGCGTTACTAATATCTGAACGTTGCAAATACACCAAGTATGTGTGAAAACTTTCACCTGTGGCATTAATTCCATAATATCTACCAACAAATATATCTTGAACCGCTTGAAGTGCGATAAGCGATAACTCCTTAGAAATATCATCGCTGTAATAAGCTTCTACTTTCTCGGGTAAGGTAGTTGGCGAAAATACACCAGCTGGTATTCCAAATTTATTTGCTCTTAAACCTTTTTCGTAATAGTATATAAAATCGTTTACAAACTTGTTTACTGAACTTGTAGCTGTATTACCAGTACTGGCAACAAATAAATCTCTATAACTTCCATTCCAATCAGCAACTACTTCAGAAGTTTTACTCTCCATTTGATTTAAAACATCTGAAACATACATTTTATAACCATTTGCATTGGTATCTGATGTGTATTTGGCCAAAATAGCAGTGTCATCTGCTCCTACACCGTACAATAAATAGTCTAAAGAAGGAAATCCTTGAGCATCGTGATTATTCGGGTGGTCTAAATCATATCCTCCATTAGCAACATTATCTTCAATATCAGCAACAGTTACTGGGTAAATATTCATAAAATAGTTATATCCCAATTCTTCAGCCTTACCTATATTAAACATTTCAACTTTTTGATATGTTTTATAAGCATCATACCAAGCAGTTCTTAATGCATTTAAATTTGCTTGATTTGGCATAGCAGTGAATGAGGTACCTGCCGTTTTTAACGCTGTCATTTTCGCGCTAAAATCATTAAATGCAGGAACAATAACATTATCAGCTAAATTTGTTAACATAGCACCTCTATCAAAATTATCTACTGGATCTGTAGGACCTCCACCACCATTATCTCCATCATCAGAACTACAGGCAATAACAGTTCCGATAAAAAGTAAAACAAGTACAATTTTCTTTACCATGATTATTTTAATTTATTCTAAATATAAGTAGCAAAAGTATAAAAAAGTGACCTTAAAAGATCACTTTTCAATTTAATTTTTTTTAGTTACCAGCTTCCTCTACTGTAAAGGTAAATTTAGCTGCTATATCTTCTGACATTTCCTCTAATGTAGCTGCAGAAACATCCCAGAAACCATTTCCTTCCATTAAGGTATCATAAAAATCTTCAACTTCGGCCTTTGTAAAATATGGCGATGTTGAATTTGGTTGTCTCGTAAATTGAAGACTATAGATAAATCCAATTCCCTCAGATAAATCATGAAATCCAGCTGCAGTATCAGTACTTAAATTGTTCTTTCCTTGTTGCAAATAATACACAGCTCTTACACCAATTACTTCTGAAATTTTTTCTCTAATAATTTCTGCTTGAGCATCTCTTGTTTCGTAATCTTTATTTACAATTGCTGCTCTACCTAATTTAAATGCATCGTAAATATCATCTGCAATTCCAGTAAAGTCAGGGTCACTTTCAACTTTAGCAAGATATTTATTAAGGAAACTATCTGCCCCTAATTGAGGGTTTGCTGCATTATCTGTACCATATAAGTATCCAAATGCTTCATCCCATTTGTGCTCCATTGTTGTATAATTTTTATCAGTTGCTAAGGTACCACTATTATTATCTTCTACATTTGTAGCAGCATCTAATACTGCAGTGCTTAAGTAGTTATTTAACATTTGGTCAGCCATTAAACCACCAATCAAACCTTTGTTAATAATTTGATTTAATTCAACACCTTTACCATTCACATAACGAGTAGATCCACCACCGTTTTCTTGAATCTTACCTGCTATTCCAGCAGCAGCATCGGTTCCCCAATTCGGAAATACTTCGGCAACTTGTTCTGCAATCCACGCATCAAATTGAGCTTTGATAGCTTGACCATCGGTTGTATTTGAGGCATAATAATCGGAAGATGCTGAAGTCTTACTTCTAATATTTTTTGAAGAGGCATTTAAATCAGGGTCAGAGAAGTCAGCATCTCCTTCAGCATGTGCAAACATGCCATCTAAAGCTGCCTCAGTTAAAGTTTCATCTTTTAATGCGTCAATAAATTCCTCACCCATTTCAATGCGAGTGGTTTGTCCGTTATAATCTACTGAAGTTACTCCGTTTCGAGCAAATTCATAGGCAGTAGGAGCTACTGTTTGAGGTGGGTTGTCATCATCATCATCACAAGAGGTTGATAGTAATCCTGCAACGGCTAAAAGCAATAGAAATCTGTTATTCATTTTATTTAGATTTATTAAAAATAAGATTTTTTGATGCCACAAAAGTAACATACAAAATGAATCTACCAAAGTTTATTTAGAATAATTTTAAATTATTTTTAATCCTTGATATAACTACTTTAATTATCACACATTAATTTCAAAAAAATTATTTTTAGCATATCATTTAAAATTGATTCAAAGACTTTCTTAGTTTTGATTAACAAAATCAGCCTTATGAGAAAACTAATCGTATTATTCCTGTTAGCTGGTGCATTATGCTCTGCCAATAATAACTCTGAATTTAAACCAAAGCAAGCAAACATTGCTTTTACTATTAATTTAAACGATAGAAGTGATGATACTTTTAAAGTTAAGGTTACTGTTCCCAAGTTAGATACAGAAAATAACATTTTTCAATTCGCTTCTACCGCTCCAGGTACTTATCAAGTTATGGATATGGGGCGTTATGTGCAATCATTTATTGCTCTAGACAAAAAAGGAAGAATGATTCGTACGACCCAAATAAGCACTAATCAATTTGAAATTTCGAAACCAAAAAAGGTAAGAACCATAATTTATGAGATTGCTGAAACCTATGATACACCTGTAACTGAAAATAGCATTTACCCAATGGCGGGTTCCTCTATTGAAGATGATCATGCCATTATTAATGGTCAAACAGTTTTTGGGTATTTAAAGGGATTGCAAGATCTACCAATGAAAATTACCATCGAAAGACCAGAAAGTTGGAAAATGGGGACCGCCTTAACTCCTAATTCAGAAGGTATTTTAATCGCCGATAATTACGATCATGTTGTAGATTCACCTATTCTATTAGGTAAGCTATCTAAGGCATCTACAAAAGTTTCTAATACCATTATTGATGTTTACAGTTATTCTACTAACGATAAAATAGAAGCGCAACAAGCATTAGAATCTGTTGAAAACATGATTACTTCTGCCGATAAATTTCTAGGAGGATTGCCGGTAGATCATTATACCTTTTTATTATTTTTTGAAACAAATCCATTAAGTCCAAAAGGAGCTTGGGAACATTCTTATAGCTCTTTTTACGTATACGATGAAAATACTTGGGAAAACATTGAAACGAGTTTTAAACACGTTGCTTCTCACGAGTTTTTTCATGTAGTAACACCGTTAAACATTCACTCAGAAATTATTGAAGAATTTAATTTTATAGAACCTATTCCTTCTCAACACTTATGGCTGTATGAAGGTGTCACTGAATGGGCAGCACATGCGATGATGTACTGTGCAGACATTCACACCGATGAGAGTTATTTTATGGAATTAAGGCGTAAAGTGTATATCGATAGTAATTACTTTGATGCTGATTATAGTTTACTTGATTTAGCTTTAAAATCATATACTGAAGAAGGACATAAACAATATTCAAATATCTACATGCGTGGTGCTTTGGTCGCAGGACTATTAGATATTAGGTTGTTAGAACTTTCTAATGGTGAGGTAGGACTTATTGATGTAATCAAGAAAATGGCCAAAACATTTGGACCAAATACACCATTTGATGAAGCTACATTTTTTGAGTATTTTACCAATGAAACCTATCCTGAAATAGCTGATTTTTTTGAATTGTATGTTAAAAATACAAACGAATTACCTTTAGAAGAGTACTATGCTAAAATTGGTGTATCTTTTAATTCTGAAGCTGTAACATTTGGATTTTCTGAAACTCCAACCAAAGAGCAGTTAGATCTCAGACGAAAGTGGATGAAAAAATTAGATTAATTAAAAAGGCTTCCCATTGAAGCCTTTTTAATTACTTTTGTGCTCATGCAACCTAAAATAAACATACAAAATAAGAAAGCTCGTTTTGAATACGAGATTATAGACGTTTATACTGCTGGTATTGTTTTGAGTGGAACGGAAATTAAAAGTATTCGTTCAAGTAAAGCGCGAATTACAGAAAGTTTTTGTGAATTTAACGAGGCAGGAGAATTGTTTGTAAATAATATGTTTATAGAAGAATACTCGCATGGTAATTTTTACAACCATCAACCTAAAAGTGCACGTAAACTTTTATTAAATAAACGTGAACTTAAAAAATTACAAAAGGAGATTCAAAACGTTGGATTAACAATAGTTCCTCTAAAATTGTTTATGACAGATAAAGGTTGGGCAAAAATGGATATTGCTCTTGCCAGAGGTAAAAAATTGTATGATAAACGAGAGACTTTAAAAAGTAGAGATAACAAAAGAGATTTAGATCGTATTAAAAAATCCTTTAGATAACATGGTCTTGGCGTTTTTTAAATTGATTCGATTTAAAAATTTGCTAATGATTGGCTTTATCAATTGTTTAATTCGTTTTGTACTCTATCCTAAATTTAAATATACTCCTACCCTTTCTGATTTAGAATTCATCTGGTTTGTTTTTTCTATAATCTGTATTGCTGCAGCAGGAAATATTATTAATGATTACTTTGATAAAGCAACAGACGCAATCAATAAGACCGAATTGCCTATTCTAAAATTTTCTACCAAAAGTATATTGTGGCTATTTGGTGTATTGAATGTTGTTGGTATTGCAATTGGCATCTATTTTACTCTTAAAATTAATGCCGCTATATTGGGTTTCACCTACATTATGTCTGCAATATTTCTGTTTCTTTATTCTTATAAACTCAAACAACTGGCATTCATTGGTAATTTAACTGTATCTTTTCTAATTGGCTATAGTATTGCCCTCATTGGTATTATTGACGTTATTCCGAGTTTTAAAGATAATGGAGTGATGAATGGAATGTATCTGTTTTATATCATTCTCGGATTAACGTGCTTTTCCATCGTATTAAACTTTATTAGAGAACTTGTAAAAGACATAGAAGACATAAATGGAGACTATGCCTTAGATATGTTAACCTTACCTATTGTAATTGGTAGAAAAAGAACAGTGCACATTGCCTTAGCTCTCACTGTTCTTACTATAATTACAATTTTATGGGTAGTACTTAGGTTTGATGTAAATAGCTATTTATTTTTATATGCAATCATACTTTTGATTCTACCTTTAATATATTTTTGCATAAAAGTGCTTAAGGCAACAACTAAATCAGATTATCACAAAATGAGTAGTCTATTAAAGCTAATCATGCTTTTAGGGATACTTTCAATAACCTTGTTATAAATGCTAGAGAAATCATTACAACAATATACTATAATACTCGCTTCTGGGTCACCTAGAAGACATCAGTTTTTTAAAGATCTTCAATTGGATTTTTCTATTCAAACAAAAGAAGTTGATGAAATATTTTCTGATACATTGAAAGGAACTGAAATTACTGACTATTTATGTGAATTAAAATCGAATGCATTTACAGAGTTAAAAGATTCTGATTTGCTAATTACGGCAGATACGATCGTTTGGAGTAATCAAGAGGCCTTAGGGAAACCAAAAGATGTTGATGATGCAAAAAATATTTTACAATCCTTATCTGGCAAAACACATGAGGTTATGAGTTCTGTTTGTTTGCGTTCTAATTCTAAAAAGGTAATTTTTAATGATACTACAACCGTATTCTTTAAAGAACTAAGCAAAGAAGAGATAGAATTTTATATAGAAAATTATCAACCTTTTGATAAAGCTGGAGCTTATGGTATACAAGATTGGATAGGTTTGATTGGTGTTGAAAAAATAGTAGGAAGCTACTTTAATGTTATGGGATTACCTGTTCAAAAATTATACTCAGAATTGTTGAAATTTTAGTACGATATTTTAACACAATCAATTACTTTTGCATGCGTATTATTATTAGCTCTTAAAAATGAAAAAATACACGTACACAGAAAAAAAAGATACTCGTTCAGGTTTTGGAGATGGTTTAACCATTTTAGGAAGAACGAACCCAAATGTAGTGGCATTATGTGCAGATTTAATTGGGTCTTTAAAAATGCAAACTTTTATTGATGAGAATCCTGAAAGATTTTTTCAAGTAGGTATTGCAGAAGCCAATATGATGGGTATTGCCGCTGGTTTAACTATCGGAGGTAAAATTCCATTTACAGGAACATTTGCCAATTTCTCTACAGGAAGAGTGTACGATCAAATTCGTCAATCAATTGCTTATTCAGATAAGAATGTTAAAATTTGTGCATCTCACGCAGGGTTAACATTGGGTGAAGATGGTGCAACGCACCAAATTCTTGAAGATATTGGATTAATGAAAATGTTACCAGGAATGACGGTTATTAATCCTTGTGACTATAATCAAACTAAAGCAGCAACTATTGCAATTGCTGAACACGAAGGCCCTGTTTACTTGCGTTTTGGTCGACCTAAAGTTCCAGTATTTATGCCAGAATATACTGATCAGCCATTTGTAATTGGTAAAGCAATTCAATTAACTGAGGGTACTGATGTTACTATTGTTGCAACAGGACATTTAGTCTGGGAATCGTTGCAAGCTGCAGAGCAATTAAAAGCTAAAGGTATTAGTGCAGAAGTAATTAATATACACACAATAAAGCCTTTGGATGAAGAAGCTATTTTAGCATCTGTGGCTAAAACTAGATGTATTGTTACAGCAGAAGAACACAATATAATTGGTGGTTTAGGTGAAAGTGTAGCTCGTACTTTGGCTACCAACAACCCTACTCCACAAGAATTTGTAGGTGTAAATGATAGCTTTGGTGAGTCTGGTACTCCAGATCAATTAATGGCTAAATATGGATTAAATGCCGAAGCTGTAGCAAAAGCGGCAGAAAAAGTTATTGTAAGAAAATAAAGAACGTTTAATAACGTTGATATTATACAAACAACTCATAATCCTTTTTGGTTTATGAGTTTTTTTATGAATTTAAATTTACCCACTATGAAAAACGCACTTATTTACAGTTTCTTTTTAATTATTTGTTCAAACACCGCATCAGCTCAAATTTTTGATTTTGGTATAAAAGGTGGATTAAATTATGCTAGTAATGGCGATTTAATTACAGAAGCAGAAGAAATTATTGACAATCCCGATTCAAATATTGGCTTCCATGTTGGTGTTTATTTAAAAACTAAAGGTAGAATATACTTTAGACCAGAATTGTTATATACGCAAACCTCTAGCACCTATAAAACAAGTACTAATAAAGTCGAACTTAATGTTGATAAACTAGATATGCCTCTATTATTAGGATTTAAATTAATAGGTCCTATACACATTATGGGAGGTCCTTCTTTACAATACATTCTAGATACAGATTTAGAAGACGTGAATCTATCTGATGTAGAAAAAGATATTACTGTTGGTGGTACCATTGGTTTGGGGCTGAAATTAGGTAATTTTGGAGTTGATGCAAGATACGAAAGAGGATTTACAGAAAATGAAGCCAATTTCTTGGGAGACGAAGTTAGTGGAAGGGTTGATACGAGACCTAGCCAGTTTATAGTTGGTGCTAGTTTTAAATTTTAATAAAAAAATGCCGCTTGAAAGCGGCATTTTTTTATTTGTTCATGTAAAAAGCTTTTAATTATCAGCGTCTAAATAGTCCGGTGTTCCATCTCCATCGGTATCGTCATTCGTTGGATCACCATCACCATCAGCATCTTCATTTCTCGTTAAAATACCATCTCCATCATCATCTGCATCAAAAAAGTTTGCCAATAAATCTCCATCAGTATTATCATTAGTTGGATCACCATCTCCATCTATATCTTCCGCATTAGTTGGCACTCCATCTTCATCGTGATCGGCAGCTGCTGCATGATGCAAAGACACTGTAAAAACCAATGGAGAACTTGGAGGAATACTTCCTTGCACTGAGCCTGCATAACCTAATCCAGAAGGAATAAATAAAAACCCTGTACTAAAATCCTCAAATTCAATAGGCATATTGGGTTCCGAAATATTGTTACCACCTTTGAAATGCGTAAATCCGTAAGCCCATCCTCTAATTACTCCTGTAAGGTTAAACCAAGGATTTCCAACTTGTATAGAAGAACGCTCATCAAACACAATACCAGTAAGTAATTCACCACGGTATGTTGTTAAAACATCATCGTATTGCGATGGTTGATAACCAACCCCCTGTTCCTTAACAATGTAATATAAAGTGTAAGTAACATCGTTTTCTTCAACTTCCATGGTTTGAACATCTTCAGAAAAAGGACGTTCTCCATTTGTTACTTCCTTAATAGAATCTACATCTTCATCATAGTAATGAGTTTCCAAATAGTCTTGAAGTAAACCATCATCAATTATTGCAATACCCTCATAGTCATATGGTTCAAATTGATTATCATCCTCACAAGCAGCAATTAGTATCGCAGTTATTAGAAAAAATACAAGATTTTTTAACTTCATTATTTCAAATAATTTAGGGGCGCAAGATACAATTTTGTTACCTTTGTTCAAGCCAAATGTTAAAATTTAACTTTTTTATATGAGGATTGATAAATACTTGTGGTGCACGCGTTATTTTAAGACACGAAGTATTGCGAGTGATGCTTGTAAAAAAGGGCATGTTCGCATAAATAGTGGCCAAGTAAAACCATCAAAAGAAGTCTATCCTACAGATATAGTTGGTGTTCGTAAAAATCAAATAAATTATCAATTAGAAGTTCTCGATATTCCTCCAAATCGAGTTGGTGCCAAATTGGTAGATTTATATCGAAAAGATATTACACCTAAAGAGGAGTTTGAGTCTAAGGAGTTGCTTAAATTTGCTAAAGACCATTATCGCAAAAAAGGTACTGGAAGACCAACAAAAAAAGATAGAAGAGATATAGAAAAATACACAGAAGAAGAGTAGATATGTCAAATTCAATAATTTTAAATCACGAACAAATTTCAAAGAAAATTAAGCGTATTGCTTATCAGATTTTAGAGGTAAACTCGCAAGAATCCGAAATTGTTCTCGCTGGTATTGCCGCAAATGGATATCTGTTTGCTGAATTATTAAAAATAGAATTAGTTAGCATTTCTAAAATTCAAATAACACTTTGTAAGGTTATTATAAACAAGAAAAGTCCACTATCTCCTGTCAAAACGTCAATTTCTTCTGATGAATATACCAATAAATCTTTGGTACTAGTTGATGATGTATTAGATTCTGGTACTACACTAATGTACGGGATCAAGCACTTTTTAGAAGTTCCATTAAAACAATTTAAGACAGCTGTATTGGTAAATAGGAACCACAAGAAATATCCTGTAAAAGCAGACTTTAAAGGAGTTTCTTTAGCAACAACTCTTCAAGATACAATAACAGTAGAGTTTAAAGAAGAAAATAACTTAGCCTATTTAGCTTAATAATTTCTGAATTTCAGCAACAATTTCTTTTATTGATTTAGAATCTGTAATTACCTTTGCTTTTGATTTCTCGTAAAATGGAGTTCGCTCAAATAAGTGTTTTCCAATAAACTCCATTAAATCTTCATCCTTAATTGATGCTACCAACGGCCTATGTGCTTTTTCTTTAATCAAACGATCATGAAGTGTTTTAATACCTGTTTTTAAATAAACTGGTGTACTCTTTTCAATAATAATATTCATATTTGTTCCATAGCAAGGTGTACCACCACCAACTGAAATAATAGCATTTGTAGTTTCTTCTAATAATTGTTTTAAATAAGTTGTTTCTTTTACCCTAAAATAAATCTCCCCTTTGTCTTCAAAAATTTTTGAAATCGTCATTTTTTCTTTTGCTTCTATATAGCTATCAAGGTCAATTAAAGGTAGTTGCATAGTATTAGCTAGTTCTATACCAATGGCAGACTTTCCACTTGCCATATAACCTATTAAAACAATTTTCATTGGCTTGATTTTAAAAACACAAATATCATATAAATTTTTGTAAATTTTGGTTTGTGTTTTTAACTTTTGATAGTATATTTGCACTCGCAAAAGGAAAAGGGTACGACTTGATAGCTCAGTTGGTAGAGCACCTCCCTTTTAAGGAGGTGGTCCTGGGTTCGAGCCCCAGTCAAGTCACAAAGAAAAGTTGAGCAAAATTTGCTTGACTTTTTCAGTTTTAGAACATATTTGCGCGTATGGCGGAATTGGTAGACGCGCAAGGTTGAGGGCCTTGTGTCCGCTTAGGACGTGCTGGTTCGACTCCAGTTACGCGCACTAAAAATCTGTCAAAAAAATTATTGACAGATTTTTTTGTTTTCACAACTCATTAACGATTTCTAATAGAATAATTAGTATAATTGCATATGCTAAAAAAAATTACCCTTATCATATTGTTTTTTGTAAGTGTAGCAGCATTTGCACAAGATCAACCAACAGACTCTACGGCCATTGATCAAGACAAACCAGTAAGTTTAAAAGGTACCATTATTGATGGTGCATCAAAAAATCCATTAGGTGGTGCACACGTATTTAATATGAATTCTGTTCGAGGTACAATTACTTTGAATGATGGTACATTTACACTTCCAACCAAAGTAAACGATACTATCTTTATTTCATACTTAGGTTTTCAATCCGTTAAAATTAGAATTTCTAATGATTTATTAAAGGGTAACGAGTTAGAAATTACGATGTATCAAAAAGATGAAACACTCACCGAAGTAAATGTTAAATCTACAACGCTTGTTGGTGTTTTAGAAATTGATGCTAAAAACATACCTAAAGATAAATTTACACGAATTCATATTGATGGGCTTCCTCAAACATATGAGGTAGGTGCACCAAGAAGAAATACCTACTCCTCTGCTGTTGATGCCGTCTTTCATCCCGTCGACTTTATATATAATAAGTTCGGTAAAAACCCGAAACAGTTACGTAAGTTGAAACAAATTAAAGAACAAGATGAAGTAAGAGCTGTACTTGATGAAAAGATAGATCGCGAACTAATGTTGCAATATCTTGAACTAACAAGAGAAGAGTTAGACGAATTACTTGATGATTGTAATTATTCAGACTATTTCATTCAAACTGCAAGCGATATACAAGTACTAGAAGCAGTTCTCGAATGTTACGAAAATTATCGTGCTGTAAAAACAGGAAGCACAAAAAAGAAAGATTAACAAGAGGCGCTTAAAAAGCGCCTTTTTTAATGAATGTGGTATGAAAAATATCTTTATACTAATCTTTGCATTGTTTTCATGCATGAGTTTCTCTCAGAATATTGATGAGTTAAGTGATGAAACGATGGCTTTTATGAAAGCAGAAGGCTACAAATTTATTGAAGAGATTAGAGGAGAAGTCTCTCAAGAAGTTGGGATTGCATTTAACCAAAAGAAATTTATTTATGGTTATACTTACAAAGTAATCATGTACTCTCCAAAGATTAAAGATTGCTTTTTAACAGTTCAACAGTGGGATGATTACGAAGATTGGGTTCAAGATTTAAAAGTAGAAGTAGAATTTATTCAAGACATTCAATACAGAATTAGTGTTGCAGAAGTCCATCAGTACAATGACACTAAAGGCGGTATGCACTTATTCTCGAATACCTCAGAAAAAATTCAGGTTCAAGCTTTATTGTTTTACAGATAGTTAAATTAGACCTAACAACTAAAAAGGAACCTTAGATATTATTGAACCATATTGATTATAATTCATTTAACATATTTTTAATAACTACCAACACAAGATTACTAATGAATTGTAGTTTCTATGCAAAACCTTATTAAACGCTTTTAAATGTTGAAAAACTTTAATCTTTTTATGTTGTGTTTTATGATACTTGGAGTATCATTTGCGCAAGAAAATTATACCATAAGTGGTACCATTAAAGATGCGAGTAATGGTGAAACCATTTTTGGGGCCACTGTATTTCTCGAAGGTACTACTCTAGGTGAAATGACCAATGAATACGGTTTCTTTTCGGTATCCGCTCCTGCTGGCACATACAGCGTTATTATATCTTTTTTAGGCTATGCAGATATTATTAAAGAAGTGGTACTAGATAAAGATACTAAGTTAGAAATTGAGCTATCTGAGGCTTCTGAGCAATTAGATGAAGTAGTTGTTGAATCTGCTACCTCAGAACGTGCTAACATTCGCTCTCCTCAAATGAGTGTTACTAAAGTTCAAGCTTCTACCATAAAGAAGATACCAGTGGTTTTGGGTGAAGTAGATTTGGTGAAGTCTATTCAATTATTACCTGGTATTACCAACGGTGGTGAAGGTACAACAGGATTTAACGTGCGTGGAGGTGCCGTGGATCAAAACTTAGTTTTACTAGATGAGGCCATTATTTACAACACCGCTCATCTACTCGGATTTTTCTCTGTATTCAATGCAGATGCCATTAAAGACATGACACTTTATAAAGGTAATATTCCTGCTAAATATGGTGGTCGTGTTTCATCTGTGCTAGATGTACATCAAAAAGATGGTAATAACAAAGAATTTGCCATGACTGGTGGTATAGGTACTATTTCTAGTAGATTAGCCATAGAAGCTCCAATAGTAAAAAACAAGGGGTCTTTTTTAATTGCAGGTAGATCTTCCTATGCCCATCTATTTTTAGATTTGGCAGGAGAAGACAATAGCGCTAGTTTTTACGATTTAAATTTAAAAGCCAATTACACCTTAAATGATAATAACAGGTTGTTCTTATCTGGATATTTTGGTAGAGACAATGCCAACTTCTCAAACTCTTTTGAAAATGGCTATGGTAATGCAACAGGAAACTTAAGATGGAACCATATTTTTAATGATCGTTTATTTTCAAACGCTTCTTTAATCTATAGTAAATATGACTATGATTTAACCCTTAACTTATTCGATTTTGAATGGGAATCATCAATAGAAAACATCAATATGAAGTACGATTTGAAGTACTATCTAAATGATAAAGTAAAAATGGATTTTGGTGTAAGCGGTATTAATTATGTGTTTGAACCAGGTGTGATTAGACCAACCACTGAAGATTCTGCCATTAACTTTTATGAATTAGATCAAAAATTAGGATTTGAAAGTAGTATTTATTTTAATCTAGAGCACAAACTAACCGATAAATTAACCGCTAATTATGGGTTGCGCTATAGTAATTTTAATAGAAGAGGTGCACAAACCATGACACTTTATGAAAATGATTTACCAGTAGTTTATAACGAAACATTAGGGATTTATGAAGCTGGTACTGCAATTGGCGAAGAAGTTTATGATAAAGGTGAAACCATCGAGAATTTTGGAAATTTTGAACCTAGAGTTGGCTTAGCCTATCAATTAGACGAAAACTCATCTGTAAAAGCAGGATATTCTAGAGCTGCTCAGTACATTCATTTATTGTCAAATACAACTTCTGTTACTCCATTAGATGTATGGACACCTAGTGGTAAATATGTAAAGCCACAATTGGCAAATCAGTATTCTTTAGGTTACTTCAAAAATTTACCGAATACAGATTATTCTTTTGAAACAGAAGTTTATTATAAAACAGTAGACAATAGAATTGATTACATAGACGGTTCTGATTTAATAGGTCAAAACACCATTGAAACTGAAATTTTAAACGGAGAATCTAGATCTTATGGTTTAGAATTATTATTGAGAAAATCAAAAGGAAACTTAACTGGTTGGATTGCCTATACCCTATCTAAAACCGAGCAAAGAACTCCTAGTGGTGCCGCAGGGGGACCTGGAATCAACAATGGTGAATGGTATAATGCGAACTACGATAGAACACATGATTTATCTATTACAGGAAGCTATAAGTTTAATCAGAAATGGACTTTTGGCGCGAATTTCATATTTCAAACCGGTAGACCGGTTACATACCCTAACGGACAATACGAATACGAGGGAATTGCAGTTGCAAGCTATGAAGATAGAAATTCAGATAGATTGCCTACATATCACAGAATAGATCTTTCTGCAACTTTAGTGCCTAACAAAAGACCTGACAAACGATGGAAAGGTGAATGGGTATTTGGTATTTACAACGTGTATAACAGAAAGAATGCCGCTTCTATATCCTTTGAACAAAATGAAGGAACCGGTATTAATGAAGCTACAAGAACAACCATTTTTGGTATTGTGCCTTCTGTAACCTATAATTTCAAATTCTAAGACATGAAAAACTTATATATATATATTCTAGTATTTATTTCTGTACTGCTCACTTCTTGTACAGATGTAATCGATGTTGATGTTCCTATTGCTCCACCTAGACTAGTTATTGAAGCTTCTTTAGATTGGGAAAAAGGAACAACGGGTAATGAGCAAACAGTTATTTTAAGTCAATCCACTCCTTATTTTGATTCAGGAGAAGTAGATTATGTAGCAGGTGCTACTGTTAAAGTTACCAATACCAATAGTGGTGAAGAATTTTTATTTACTGATCAAGGCAACGGACAATATACCACAACTAGTTTTGTTCCAGTTATTAACGACACCTATGAGTTAGAAGTCTTGCATGATGGTGAAACCTATACAGCAACTGAGGTAATGACTCCGGTGGTAGATATTGATGATGTATTTCAATCTACCGAAAATGGTTTTGACCCAGACGTTTTAGAAGTAAATGTGCAGTATACAGACCCCGCAAACATTGAAAATTTTTATTTGTTTAAATTTCAATTAGTTGGTGATTTACTTCCAGAACTTCAAGATTTATCAGATGAATTTACTGATGGTAATCAGATTACCATATTTAATGAACGTGATGAAGATGAAGATACTGGTCAAAAAGAATACCAACCAGGTGATGTTGTAGACATCAGCTTTTATGGCATCTCTCAGCAGTATTTCAATTATATCAGATTGTTAATATCTCAAAGTGATAGTAACGGTCCGTTTAGTGCAACACCTGTAGCCGTTAAAGGAAACTGTATAAACCCTGACAATCCAGAAGCGTATGCCTTTGGGTATTTTAGAGTAACCCAAGTAGTTAAAACGAGTTATACGTTTACTGAATAGACAAAATAAAAAAGCCGCTATTAAGCGACTTTTTTATTTTCTTTATTTCTCCAACTTGTAAACACTCACAATTCCTTGAAAAAGCCCAAAAAAACTGAGATGAATTACAAACTTAATCCAACTAAAAGGATTTTCTCGGTATAAATCAAATAATGCCATCCAAACCGCAAAAAACAACCCCGAGATTAAAAATGACTTTATAAAAACCTTAATTTTCAATTTAGTTATTTCCTAAAATTAATGGTAATCCATCTTCACCACTACCTACTATAACAATTTTGGTATTTGATGAATTTGCTAATTTTAATGTTGCTTCAATACCCTTATCTCGTAAAATAGCATCATTTAACGAGGCACTTAGTATCTTATTTGCATCTGCTTTACCCTGGGCCTCAATTCGTTGTTTTTCTGCTTCCTTTTGAGCCGTAACTAATCTAAACTCATATTCTAAGGATTCTTGCTCTTGCTTTAATTTACGTTCAATAGCATCTTTAATCGTTGGAGGTAATGTAACATCTCTTACCAGTACTCTTTCTAAATCAATGTATTGATCATCAACGATTTTTTTAGTTTCGTCAAATATTTCCTTTTGAATGGCATCTCTTTTACTAGAGTAGATTTGCTCGGGAGTGTAGCGACCAACCACACTTCTTGTTGCAGAGCGAATAGCTGGTTTTAATACACGATCTAAATAATTTGCCCCTTTTTCTTGATGTAATTTTCCTAAAGATTCATATTCTGGTAAATACCAAGCAGTTGCTTCTAACTGAATATCTAAACCGTTAGATGAAAGTACTTTCATACGCTCTGTAAGTTCTTGTTGACGCACCTCATATACATAAACTTTATTCCAAGGTGCTACTAAATGAAACCCTTCTCCCATTGGCGGTTTATCAGTTACCACACCATCTCCAAATGTTTTGTATAAAACTCCAGCTTGACCAGAGTCTATTGTTATTGCAGCCTTTGCGACTATAATTAATACTACTATTGCTATTACAGCAAATCCAAATATTCCCTTTGGTAATTGTAATTGTTGTTGTGCCATTTTTTTTAAATTAAATTAGTCCGTTATATTTTCTTAATAACCATTCGATAGTCAAAGATAGTACAATGAGGGCTAAAAGCCACTGCCATTCGATTAAAGGTTTTATTCTAACTTCTAATATACTTTTAGGTTTGAATTTGTCTGATGATTTTAACTCCTCCAAGATAATAGAGTAGTCTTTAATCAAACTAATATACCCTCCACTTTGTTTAGCTAAGTTTTGCAGTTTATCAAAATTTGCTCTTTGTAGTTGCTGCTCTATATCAAAATCTAAAACTCGAAAAACACCTGATGATGCTATCGATTCATTTTCTACTTTTACAGTATAGCTATAGGCTCCTTCTTTTAAATACGAAATATCGACTTCATACTGATTTCCATTAAATCTAAAAGGAATTTTTTGTTCTTCATTGGTGCTTGTATTGGTCAAATTCAACCACAAAACAGCATTCGCATCAGGCTCATAATTTTTATTTAAGTACCTACTTTCAATTTTTAAATTCGTATTGATGTTATAAACAGATTCAGCATTGACTACAAGACGCTCAGTTTTTTGTAAAGCAGTTAAAAACTGAAATATTTTAGCAACAAAACTATCATATTGATTAAAAGAGCCATTTTGCAAATTATCCTGCATTCGCCATTGCCACGTGTTTTCACCAAATAACACAGCTTTTCTTTGATTTGCAACTTCGTAAAATGCCAACATGGCCTGATTGGTAGCAAATGACCCAATTTGTTGGTATAAGAGCACATCTATTTCTACATTAAATACGACATCTCCATACATATCTTTTAGTGGAGGATAATTGTTAAATCCTATATCAGTAAAATTAAAAGTTTGAAAAGTTTGATTGAATTGAGGTGTATATAATTCTGTTTGATTCAGAAACGCCTTTCTAAAATCATTTTGAATGCTATTTAAAAAATTCCAATCCGTTTGGGCTCCTGTAACCAAAAGGCAGGGCATCTTTTGAACGTTTATTTCTTCAATGGCTGTTCTAAAAGCTTGTGTTGGTTGGTATAATAAAACTGCATTAAAAGAATCTATATCAAAAGGCTCTGTAATTAAAACAACTTCAGCATTGCGCTGCTTGCTAGAATTAATTGCCTTTTTAAACCCAGCAATATCCGGGTGGTAAAAAGAAGTCAATATTAGTATTTGTGCTTGTTCATCTATCACTTCAACCACAAAAGAATTCATATTATTTGCAGTGTTCTTCTCATTCTCTAAAGCTCTTATACTTACTTGATATTCATGAACCCCCACTTTTGATGCAGGTAAGAAAAAATTGCTTCTAACTGTATTGTTAGTAGGAGAGAAATTTAATTGTTCAGAATACACACGTTTTCCATCCAAATACACCTCTAAACGGTTTCTAACTGTTTTTTCTCCGTCATAAGAACTCACTACTTCAACGGGAAATTGATTGTCTAGATAACTGTATTTATTTGCAAACACCTTCTGTATTGACACGTCTTCATAGCGAGTAGTATCACCTACAACCACTGGATATACTTCAAAAGGTGGTTTTAAATAGCCGTAATCTATACCAATCGTTTGATTGCCATCTGTAACCAACAAAACCGCAGTTTGTCTATTCTGTTGAAGTTTTTCAATTTGATTCAGTGGTTTGGAAATATTTGTTTGCCTCTCAGTAAATTTTAATGAATCTAAGGGCGCGAAATCTTCACCAAAAGAAAAAAAGGAAATATCAAACTTTCCATTTAGTTGATCATCGTTTTGAAGCTGTTGATAAAACGAATTTACAATTTGCTGATCTGAAGTTTGAATGGATGTTGACGCATCAATTGCGACGGCAAGTTTGGGTTTTTGTTGTGTAATTTCTTCTTGCTTTGTTTTTGGGTTAATGAGCAATAACAACATTGCAAAAATAGATATAAATCGCAAAGTAGTCAATATATAGGATAAACGCTCTCCTTGCTTTAAAGATTTTATATAAAATAAAACTGCAATAGTCAAAGCGACTATTGCAGCAATTATACTATACAAAACAGTTGTAGCCTCCATATATTAGGTCAGCATACCTCCATCTACACTTAATGTTTGTCCTGTAATATAGGCACTCATATTTGAACCTAAGAATACACATGCATGTGCAATATCTTCAGGAGTGCCTCCACGCTTTAAAGGAATTGAACTTCTCCATCCTTCAACTACATCTTCTGGTAAACTACCAGTCATTTCTGTTTCAATAAATCCAGGAGCAATCACGTTACTTCTAATATTTCTAGAACCTAATTCAAGAGCCACAGATTTTGAGAATCCAACAATACCTGCTTTTGAAGCAGCATAGTTAGCTTGACCTGCATTACCTTTTAAACCAACAACAGAGCTCATATTAATAATTGAACCTCCTCGTTGTTTCATCATCGGTCTAATTACAGCTTTTGTTAGGTTGAATACTGACTTAAGGTTTACTTCTATTACCTTGTCAAAATCTTCTTCAGAAATACGCATTAACAAGTTGTCTTTGGTAATACCTGCATTGTTAATCAAAACATCAATACTTCCAAACTCTTTTAAAACCTCAGCCGCTAATTCTTGAGCTGCATCAAAGTTTGCAGCATTACTTTGGTACCCTTTGGCTTTTACTCCTAAATCGTTTAACTCTGCTTCTAATGCTTTTGCAGCATCAACAGAAGCACTATAAGTAAATGCCACATTTGCACCTTGCTTAGCATATTCAATAGCAATACCCTTACCAATACCTCTTGTGGCACCAGTAATAATGGCTGTTTTATTTTCTAATAATTTCATTTGATATTGTCTTTTTTTGGTAATTCAAAGATAGTAAAAGATTGGTTTGCAAAACTCCAACCGATACAACATTTTATAAGGATTAGCATTAATTTAAGAAATCAATGCTTTATTAATTTTCTTTACTAAAGATGGACCTTCGTAAATAAAGCCCGTATACACCTGAACCAAGTCTGCTCCGGCCTCTATTTTATCTAAAGCATCTTGAGCCGAGTGAATACCACCCACTCCAATAATAGGAAATGCCTTATTTGAATTTTCAGATAAGAATTTAATCACCTTTGTACTTCTATTGGTAATTGGCTTTCCACTTAACCCGCCATTACCTATAGCCTCTAGTTGAGTTTCAGATGTTTTCAATTCTTCTCTATTGGTTGAGGTATTTGATGCTATTACTCCATCAATCTTGGTTTCAGTAACTAAATCAATAATCTCTTGCAACTGAATATCATTTAAGTCTGGCGCAATTTTTAACAAAATTGGCTTAAGCTTACCGTCTTTACTTAAACTTTTATTTATATTCTGACAAGCCCCTATAAGTTCTACTAAATAATCTTTGTCTTGC
The DNA here is from genome assembly GCF_054661455.1 of Urechidicola sp. KH5. Lineage (NCBI taxonomy): Bacteria > Pseudomonadati > Bacteroidota > Flavobacteriia > Flavobacteriales > Flavobacteriaceae > Urechidicola > Urechidicola sp. KH5. Next base: position 93,206 of record NZ_BAAFSW010000003.1, on the reverse strand, counting down.
AATTTGGCCATAGAACCAACATTTGGGCAACTTACATTCAGAACAAAATAGTCAACATACGGATGCAGTGCATTAAAACACGTTAAATAATCGGCTGTGTAATTATCGGAATGTGTCGCGGTATTTTTACCAATATTACCACCAATAATTACTTTTCCTTTATTTTTCTTTAATTGTTCTACAGCAGCTTCTACACCTTCATTGTTAAAGCCCATACGATTGATAACTCCAGAATCATCAAGCAAACGAAATAAGCGTTTCTTTGGATTTCCAACTTGGGCCTTTGGTGTCACTGTACCAATTTCTATAAAACCAAAACCAAAGTTTGCCAACTGATTGTACAAAACCGCATTTTTATCAAAGCCTGCTGCTAAACCAACTGGGTTATCAAATGCCAATCCGAACAATTCTCTTTTTAAAGAAGGGTGCTTCACCTGAAACATACTTCTTACAATGCTACCAATAAGCGGCAAGGCAAATGCAAACTTTAGAAAATCAAAAGTGAAATGGTGTACCTTCTCAGGATCAAATTTGAATAAAATGGGTCTTATAATACTTTTATACATCTGGATTTGATTTATATAAAAATTCCTGCACGAGGCAGGAATTGAATTATCTTAAAACAGCATTTAGATTTTTCTCTAAAGACTGTTGTATTTTTTGCATTACTTTATCTATTTGCTTATCGTTCAAAGTTTTATTTTCATCTTGTAAAACAAAGCTCACAGCGTAACTCTTTTTACCTTCTGGTAATTTATCGCCTTCATACACATCAAATAAATCTACTTCTTTTAACAACTTACGCTCTGCTTGCAAAGCTGTTTGGTGAATTTCTTTGAACTGTACTTGATTATCTATCAACAAGGCTAAATCTCTTTTAACAGCAGGGTACTTTGGTAAATCAGCAACTTTAAAGCCTTTTCTATTTGCTACTTTTAAAATGGTATCCCAGTTGAAATCTGCAAACAAGACTTCTTGTTTGATACCAAATGATTTTAATATATCATAACGTACCACACCAAAATCTACCAATTTCATTTTACCTAAACCTAAAGTAATTCCTTCAGAAAAGACATCATTCTTAATTGGTGATGTTTTTAATCCTTTGATACCTAAACGCTCTAATAATGCCGTAACTATTCCTTTTAAATAAAAGAAGTCTGACGCTTTTGCTCTAGTATTCCAGCTTTCTTTTGTTCTATTACCACTAACAAAAAGAGTTAGGTGTTTTTGCTCTGTATAACCACTTTCGTATTTATGATAGGTCTTACCAAACTCAAAGAATTTTAAGTTATGATTTTTACGATTGCTGTTATAAATAACAGATTCTAAACCACTAAACAACAAACTTTGGCGCATAACTGCTAAATCACTACTCAACGGATTTAACATGACAACATCGTTCTCACTTTTTAAATTTTCAGTCATCTCTATATAGGATGCCTTCGTCAATGAGTTGGCCATTGTTTCATTAAATCCTTGAGAAACCAATTGATTTGCTACTAAATTCTCAATCTTAACACCATCAAAATCATCGTAAGAGATTGAAGTATTTAATTTGTGTGAAAATTCAATATTGTTATACCCATATACACGTAAGATCTCTTCAATCACATCTGCTTCGCGCTGCACATCTACTCGGTACGATGGAACAACCAATCCTAAACCACCTTCAGTTTCGCTATTTAATCTTATTTCTAAAGACGCTAAGATGTTTTTTATGGTTTCTTTAGGGATTTCGTCTCCAATAAATTTGTTGATACGATCATAAGAAATAAAAACCTCAAAATCTTCAATTTTCTCTGGATAGAAATCTAAAGCATCAGAAGAAATATTTCCACCTGCAATTTCAACTATTAAAAGTGCGGCTCTTTTTAGAGCATACTCTACCAAATTAGGATCTATTCCTCTTTCGAATCTAAAAGAAGCATCTGTATTAAGGGTATGACGCTTCGCTGTTTTTCTTACAGATACTGGGTTAAAATATGCACTTTCTAAGAAAATATTGGTTGTATTTTCTGTAACACCAGAACCTAAACCTCCAAATACGCCGGCAATACAAAGCGGGTTACTATCACCATCACAAATCATAATGTCATCTTGGTGCAATGTTCTTTCAACCTCATCCAGAGTTACAAACTTTGTTCCTGCTGCTAAATTTTTAACAACAATTTTATTGCCTTTTATTTTGTTAGCATCAAATGCATGTAATGGCTGACCTAACTCATGCAAAACATAATTTGTAGCATCTACTACATTATTTTTTGGTGTTAAACCAATGGCTTTTAATTTGTTTTGCAACCAAGCTGGAGATTCTTTAACGGTTAAATCAGTTATCGTTAATCCACAGTATCGCGGAGTTTGCTCAATGTTTTCGACTTCTATATCTATTCTTAACGAACGTGTATCTACGTGAAAATCTGTTACAGATGGTGTAATCAACTCCAAGGTCATATCTTGCTGCATTAAGCCAGCTTTTAAATCACGCGCTACACCAAAGTGACTCATCGCATCAGCACGATTTGGTGTTAACCCAATTTCAAAAACTTCGTCTGATTCAATTTCAAATACCTCTGCACACGGAGTACCCACTTTTAAGCTACCATCAAGCACCATAATACCATCATGACCTTCACCTAAACCTAACTCGTCTTCGGCGCAAATCATTCCGTAACTCTCCTCACCTCTTATCTTTCCTTTCTTGATTTTAAACCCATTGCCCTCTTTATCATACAACATTGTACCGATAGTTGCCACCGGCACTTTTTGTCCTGCAGCTACATTTGGAGCGCCACAAACAATTTGAACAGGAGCTACACCTCCTACATCAACTGTTGTTACTCTTAATCTATCAGCATTTGGGTGTTGCTCACAGGTAAGAACATGACCAACTACAACTCCTTTTAAACTACCCTTAATAGATTCAACAGTTTCAATTCCTTCAACTTCAAGACCTAAATCGGTTAATAATTCACCTGTTTTTTCAGCATCCCAATCAACTTTCAAAAACTGCTTTAACCAGTTGTAAGATATTTTCATAGGTAGTATATATTTTTAATAGGATTTGTTTCTAATTTTCAAGGTGCAAAGATACTTAAAAATACAAGATTTAACATCTTTTAAATTTGATTTTATCCTCACATTTTAAACAACTATGGATTAACTTATGTTACTCCAAATAGCCGCATCTTTTTGAATACGAATAAAGGTTCGCTTGATTCCTTGATTTTCTTCCAAGTTTAAACCTGGATCTTTGTGCAATAAAGCAAATGCAGCGTTTCTAGCTTTTGCCAATACAAAACCATCTTTGGTTAAATCTGCTATTTTTAAGTTTAGTACACCACTTTGCTGTTTACCCATAATATTTCCGGGGCCTCGTAACTTTAAATCAACATCGGCAACTTCAAAACCATCAGTAGTGCGAACCATAGTTTCTAAACGTGTTTTAGCATCGTCTGATAGTTTATGACTCGTCATTAAAATACAGAAACTCTGATCAGCTCCTCTGCCAACTCGACCGCGCAATTGATGTAATTGCGATAATCCGAAACGCTCTGCACTTTCAATAATCATTACACTTGCATTTGGCACATTTACACCAACTTCAATAACCGTAGTGGCCACCATAATATGTGTTTCTCCTTTTACAAAGCGTTGCATCTCATATTCTTTATCCTCAGCTTTCATTTTACCATGCACAATAGAAATCTGATACTGAGGTATAGGAAACTCTCTTGCAATACTTTCATAACCATCCATTAAATCTTTATAATCCATTTTTTCAGATTCTTTGATTAATGGATACACCACATATACTTGTCTGCCTTTGGCAATTTCATCTTTCATAAATTTAAAGACGCTTAGTCTATGACTATCAAATCTATGGGCCGTTTTCACTTCTTTTCTTCCTGGAGGTAATTCGTCAATTACAGATATATCCAAATCGCCATACATACTCATGGCAAGTGTTCTTGGTATTGGCGTTGCAGTCATTACCAATATATGAGGTGGTAGGACGCCATTTTCATTCGTTGGGCCTTTGCGCCATAGCTTAGAACGCTGCTCAACACCAAAGCGGTGCTGCTCATCAATAATTGCCAATCCTAGATTTTGAAAATGCACTTTATCTTCGATTAAAGCATGTGTACCCACAAGAATTTGCAAAGAACCATTTTCTAAATCTTCGTGAATTTGTCTTCGTTCTTTTGCTTTAGTAGATCCGGTTAGAAGAGCTACATATACATCCATTTCTCCTAACAATTCTTGTAAAGCATTGTAATGTTGTGTTGCTAAAATTTCAGTCGGAGCCATTAATGCAGACTGAAATCCATTATCCAACGCCAATAGCATGGTTAATAAAGCTACAATGGTTTTACCAGAGCCAACATCCCCTTGTAACAACCTATTCATATGGGCTTTTGAGCCCACATCTTTGCGGATTTCTTTTAAAACTCGCTTTTGAGCATTGGTTAAATCAAAAGGTAAATAATCTCGATAAAAAGTATTGAAGTATTTATCTACTTTATCAAATATAACCCCTTTATACCTATGCTTATGAATCATGTTTTTACGTATGAGTTGCAATTGTATAAAAAACAACTCTTCAAACTTCAAACGCTGTTGCGCCTTAGACAGTGCCTCTTGACTAACAGGAAAATGTATATTTAATAATGCCTCTTTCTTGGAGATTAGTTGTTCAGCAGATAAAATTTCTTGCGATAAATTTTCAGATATACCTTGTCTAATTTCTATAAACAGACTCTGGATCATCTTTTGCATCATTCTATTAGAAACTCCTTTATTAGTCAGTATTTCAGTTGTATGATACACGGGTTGCATTGCGGTTCTAAGACTCTTCTTGGCATCTTGTAGCAGCTCTAATTCAGGATGTGGCATTGATAAACTATTGTTATACCAATTTACCTTTCCAAATGCCACGTATGGAGTGTTGACTTTTAAATTATCCTTAATCCATTTTGCACCTCTAAACCAAACCAATTCCATAGAACCAGTCTCATCAATAAATGTGGCAACTAACCTACTGCCTCTTTTCTGTTTAACCGTTTTAAATCCAGTAATCTTGCCAATTATTTGAACTTCAGAAGAATTTTGATGTAGCTCACTAATCTTATAAAACTGGGTACGATCTATATACCTAAAGGGAAAGAAATTCAAAAGATCATTGTACGAGATCAACCCTAGTTCTTTGCGAAGCAAATCTGCTCTAGAAGGACCAACTCCTTTTAAATATGTAATGGGTGTGTTAGGGTCAAACGTTGGCATTCGCATTATTTTGTTACGCTAAAATAAGAATAAAAACACCAATCAAATGAGTGTAAATAATAGAATGTTAATCAACATATTTCAGTACCTTTGCAGTCCTTAAAAATTTTTAGTTTATGCGCTTACATAGAAATTTAGTGTTTACTGTAATTGACTCTATTCATGCAATTTTCAACGAAGATGAGCATGCACCGAAGGTGGTAGAAAAAGCATTAAAAAGAGACAAGCGTTGGGGTGTACGAGACAGAAAGTTTGTTGCGGAGACTATTTATGATATTGTAAGATGGAAACGATTGTACAATGAAATTGCCGGTACAAAAGATCATTATTCACGAGAAAATATTTGGAAATTATTTGCTGTTTGGGCTGTATTAAGAGGAATTCAGTTACCAGATTGGAAACAATTAGAAGGTACACCTGTTAGGCGTATTAAAGGAAAATTTGATGAAGCTCAAAAGAATAGAGCCATCCGAGAATCTATTCCAGATTGGATGGATGCTGTTGCTAGCGAAGAATTAGGAGAAGATATTTGGACTTCAGAACTAAAAAAGTTGAATGAACAAGCAGAAGTAGTTCTACGAGTAAATACACTTAAAACCAATGTTGTTGGTTTACAAAAAGCTTTAGATAAAGAAGGTATTGAAACAGTTACTATTAAAAACTACCCTTTTGCCGTAAAATTAGTAGAGCGCAAAAATGTTTTTGTAACCGACGCTTTTAAACGAGGGTTATTTGAAGTACAAGATGCGTCGTCACAATTGGTTGCTCCATTTTTAGAAGTAAAACCAGGTATGCGAGTAGTAGATACCTGTGCTGGGGCTGGTGGCAAAACACTGCACCTAGCCTCTTTAATGGAAAACAAAGGGCAAATAATTGCTATGGACATTTATGCTGGCAAATTAGCGCAACTAAAAAAACGTGCTAAAAGAGCTGGTGTACATAATGTAGATATGCGAGTAATTGAAAATTCTAAAGTGATTAAAAAATTACACGATAAGGCAGATGCAGTTCTAATTGATGCGCCTTGTAGCGGTATAGGTGTTTTGCGCAGAAACCCTGATTCTAAGTGGAAATTACAACCTGAGTTTTTAGATAATATTAGAGCTACCCAACAAGACATTTTGCAACGTTACTCTAAAATGGTGAAAAATGGTGGGCAACTTGTGTATGCAACTTGTTCTGTTTTACCATCTGAAAATCAAGAACAAGTTAAAAAGTTTTTAAATAACAATACAAATTTTACTTTTGTGAAAGACGCCAAAATCTTAGCCTCTAAATCAGGTTATGATGGATTTTATTTGGCGCTTTTAAAACGAACAGATTAAACCCTAAAAAATTACTATGACTAAAAAATTACTCGCTTTATTATTAATAGTTAATTATACAGTATTTGCACAACAATCTTACTATAATGATGTTGACTTAACAAAAACTGGATTACAACTAAAAAATGAATTAGCAACTAAAATTATTGCAACGCATACCAATCCTCTAGATTATATTTGGAATGCAACTCAGGCCACAGATTTAAATCCATCAAATAGCTCAAATGTACTTCTAATTTATGGATGGGAAAACGGTTCTGATAGTGATTGTACAAACGATTTAGAAAGAGACGTTAATGATAATGGAGGTAATGTTTGTGATTGGAATAGAGAACATACATATCCTAATTCATTGGGTACACCTGACTTAGATTCAAGTGGAAAAAATATGACAGCATATAGTGATGCGCATAATTTAAGAGCTTCGGATGTACAAAGAAATGGGCAAAGAGGAAATAAATTATTTGTAGATAGTTCTGGAAACTCAAAAACTGTAGGATCATACTGGTACCCAGGGGATGAATGGAAAGGTGATGTAGCTCGTATTGTGATGTATATGTATTTGCGCTATGGCTCACAATGCCTGCCAAATAATGTAACAGTAGGTTCTACCAATAGTGTTGATTCGAATATGATAGATTTATTGTTAGAATGGAATGCAGAAGATCCTGTATCGCAATATGAAGATAATCGAAATAATTATCATGAAAATACTTCTAATACATATGCCCAGGGAAATAGAAACCCTTTTATAGATGAACCTTATTTAGCAAAACAAATTTGGGGTGGTCCAGAACCGGAAAATCGTTGGGGAATTTTATCAGTTGAAAATTACAACCTTAGAAGCATTGAGTTATATCCCAATCCTGCCAGTGGTAATACACTTACAATTCAATCTATAGAACCTGTAGAAGTTCAGTTCTTTAATATGTTAGGAAAATCTATTTTAAACCTACAACAAGTAAGATCTAATGAGTCGGTAGATATAGGTAATTTACCTAAAGGCATGTATTTTGTTCAACTTTCAAATGACACCGGAAGTATTACCAAAAAGTTTATCAAACAATAAGACAAAGTGGTTCGATTTTGAGCCGCTTTTTTTATGACATATTATCAACAAAAAGTATCATAATGAATAAGGATTGGTTATTTTTGTACTTTGTTAAACAACACAATTATTTAAGCTGATGATTCTTTTCTTCGGAAACCAAAATTCGAAAGTTTTTGCTGTTCAAGTTACAGGAGCACTTTCGGCTGAAAACACAAAGAAATTAAACTGGTTATTTGGCAACCAACCTCAAATACAACAGGCGTCTATCGACGCTTTTTTTGTTGGTCCACGTGCCGCAATGATCACTCCATGGAGTACCAATGCTGTTGAAATAACTCAAAACATGGGTATTGACGGTATTGTTAGAATTGAAGAGTTTGAACATGTTTCAAACGATTTTAAGGAGTACGATCCTATGATATCTCAGAAATTTGAAGTTTTAAATCAAGACATTTTTACAATTGATATTGAACCAGAAGCTATTCTTGAAATAGATGATATCACTGCATACAACGAACAAGAAGGATTGGCGTTAAGCTCTGAAGAGGTGCAGTATTTAAATGAACTCTCAGAAAGAATTGGTCGTAAACTTACAGACTCAGAAGTTTTTGGTTTTTCTCAAGTAAATTCAGAACACTGTCGTCATAAAATCTTTAACGGTACGTTTGTGATTGATGGTGAAAAAAAACAAATGTCATTATTCAAATTAATTAAAAAGACATCAGCAGAAAATCCTAATACAATCGTTTCTGCGTATAAAGACAATGTGGCCTTTATAAAAGGCCCAAAAGTTGAGCAGTTTGCTCCAAAAAGTGCTGACAAACCAGATTTCTATCAAATAAAAGATTTTAATTCTGTATTATCGTTAAAAGCAGAAACACACAACTTCCCTACTACTGTTGAACCCTTCAACGGTGCAGCAACAGGTTCTGGTGGAGAAATTAGAGACCGTTTAGCAGGTGGTAAAGGTTCGTTACCTTTAGCTGGAACAGCTGTTTATATGACATCCTATTCACGTCTTGAAGAGAATAGACCTTGGGAACAGGCTATGGAAGAACGTGATTGGTTGTATCAAACACCAATGGATATCTTAATCAAAGCTTCAAATGGAGCTTCTGATTTCGGAAATAAATTCGGGCAACCACTTATTACGGGTTCTGTTCTAACTTTTGAGCACGAAGAAGATGCCCGTAAATTAGGTTTTGATAAAGTAATTATGCAAGCTGGTGGTATTGGTTATGGTAAAGCAGACCAAGCTATTAAGGCTACTCCTAAAAACGGAGATAAAATTGTAATTCTTGGAGGTGACAATTACAGAATTGGTATGGGAGGTGCTGCTGTTTCTTCTGCAGATACCGGAGAATTTGAATCAGGCATTGAGTTAAATGCCGTACAGCGCTCGAATCCAGAAATGCAAAAAAGAGCAGCTAATGCCATCCGCGGAATGGTGGAGTCTGATGAAAACACAATTATTTCTATTCACGATCATGGTGCAGGAGGACATTTGAATTGTTTATCGGAGTTAGTTGAAGAAACTGGTGGATTAATTGATTTAGACAAATTACCTGTAGGAGATCCTACCCTATCAGCCAAAGAAATTATTGGTAATGAATCGCAAGAACGTATGGGATTAGTAATTGGTCAAGAACAATTAGATACGCTACAGCGCATCGCAGAACGTGAAAGAGCACCAATGTACACTGTGGGCGATGTAACAAACAATCATCGCTTTACATTTGAATCTGCTACTAAAGGCGACAAACCTATGGATTTGGCGCTTGGAGACATGTTTGGAAGTTCTCCAAAAACAATAATGACAGATACCTCAATTGAAAGGAACTATGATAACTTAGATTATTCAGTTGAGAATTTTAAAAAATATTTAGAGCAAGTTTTACAACTAGAAGCTGTTGCTTGTAAAGATTGGTTAACAAATAAAGTAGACCGATGTGTTGGTGGTAAAGTTGCCAAACAACAATGTGTTGGCCAATTTCAATTACCTTTGAACAATGTGGGTGTAATGGCTCTTGATTACAAAGGGAAAGAGGGTATTGCAACCTCTGTTGGTCATGCTCCTATTTCAGGATTAATTGACCCAGCTGCTGGAAGTAAAAATGCCATTACAGAGGCTTTAACAAACATTGTTTGGGCGCCTTTAGAAAAAGGACTTAAATCTGTTTCTCTTTCAGCCAACTGGATGTGGCCTTGTAAAAATGAAGGTGAAGATGCTCGTTTGTACAAAGCTGTAGAGGCCGTTTCAGAATATGCAATTGATTTAGGAATCAATGTACCAACCGGTAAAGATTCATTATCAATGAAACAGAAATATCCAAACGAAGAAGTTATTGCACCAGGTACTGTTATCATTTCAGGAGCAGCGCATTGTAATGATATTACCAAAGTTGTTGAGCCTGTTTTAAAACCTTCAGAAGGTGCCATTATTTATATCAATTTTTCTCAAGATACATTTAAGTTAGGTGGTAGTTCATTTGCTCAGGTTTTAAATAAAATAGGTTCTGAAACACCTACAATAAAAAATAACAAAGCTGTAAAAAATGCGTTTAATGCAATTCAAGAATTAATTACTTCTGATTTAATTGTTGCTGGACATGATGTAGCTTCTGGTGGATTAATTACTACTCTATTAGAATTGTGTTTTGCTGATAATACTATTGGCGCATCTCTAGACTTATGTTCTTTAGGTGAGCATGATTCTATCAAATTGTTGTTCTCAGAAAACTCAGGTATTGTATTCCAAATTAAAGATGATGACGTCTTGGCAACGCTTGATAAGGCAGAAGTACCATATCACATTATTGGTACAGCGAATAATTCGGGAACATTAAATATTGTAAATGCAAATGATTCGTTTGAATTAAATGTTTCTGAATTAAGAAACACTTGGTACAAAACGTCGTATTTATTAGATCAAAAGCAAACTGCAAATGGTTTGGCTAAGGCTAGAATAGATAATTATGCTGATCAACCATTAACATATATATTCCCAGCATCATTTACCGGGAAATTACCTAAAATAGATGCTAGCAAACCTAGACCAAAAGCAGCTATTTTAAGAGAGAAAGGTTCAAACTCAGAAAGAGAAATGGCCAATGCGATGTATTTAGCAGGATTTGATGTTAAAGATGTGCATATGACTGATTTAATTAGTGGTCGTGAAACCTTAGAAGACATTCAGTTTTTAGGAGCTGTAGGAGGATTCTCAAATTCTGATGTTTTAGGTTCTGCTAAAGGATGGGCAGGTGCCATAAAATACAACCATAAAGCAAATACTGCTATTAAAAAATTCTTTGAGCGAGAAGATACTTTATCAATAGGCATTTGCAATGGTTGTCAATTATTTATGGAATTAGAATTGATTAATCCAGACCATCATATTCATGGTAAAATGCTCCATAATGACTCTCAGAAACACGAAAGTGCATTTACTTCGGTTGAAGTACAAGAAAATAATTCTATAATGCTTTCTAGCTTAGCAGGTAGCAAACTAGGTGTTTGGATTTCACATGGAGAGGGTAAATTTAATCTCCCACAGTCAGAAGAAAGCTATGATATTGTAGCTAAATATGGTTATAATGCCTACCCTTCTAACCCTAATGGATCTGATTATAATACCGCAATGATGTGCGATACAACAGGTAGACATTTGGTAATGATGCCACATATAGAACGATCGATATTCCAATGGAATTGGGCACATTACCCTGATGGTAGAAAAGATGAAGTTTCACCTTGGATAGAAGCTTTTACAAATGCTTACAATTGGATAACAAAATAAAAAAAGCCCTCAAATGGGGGCTTTTCAATTATTAGTCTTGTAGATATGAATTGAGCATCCATAAGGTCTTTTCAGTTTCAGTGATGTAATCACTCATCAGGCTAACAGTTCCTTCATCGTCTGCATCCCCGGCTAATGATAATATTTCTCTTTCTTTTAAAATTAAAACTGAGAAATTTTGAACCACTATAGATACTCCTTGACTACCATTTGTTACCCCTTTTGAAGCTTGTACGCTTGAAGTTTTCATATAATCTTGAAAAGTATGTAAAGGTTCACCTTCTAAGGTTAATATGCGTTCAGCGATTTCATCTATTTTAATTACTGCATCATTATACAATTCTTCGAACTTTAAGTGTAATTCAAAAAATTCCTTTCCTTTAATATTCCAGTGAAAACCTCTTAAATTTTGGTAAAATAACTGATAGTCTGCCAGTAATATGTTTAATTCTTTTACCAGTTTAGCTGCCTTTTGCTTGTCAATACCAATTAAATTTTTCATTTCAATCTTTTTATATTTCACTACACAAAGATACATTAGTTTTAACTATAATCAAAATTGATTATTTTAATATCTGTATTGTTTTTATCTATTTATATTGGTTGTAGAATTGCACCTTTTTTTACCTCCAAATAATTATGAATCCATATACTATAAATCCCTTTTATAAAGTTGAATAATTTTGTATTTTGCTGTCGCACTTTAACTGACAATTGATGAAGATTACACGACTGTTTGACTTCCCTTATTACCAATTGCAAAACAATCCTTTAGACAATGCATTGGTATCTAAAGTTAATGGAGAATGGACTCCTACTTCTACTCAAGAATATATAGACAAAGCCAATGCTATAAGTAGAGCCTTGCTAAAAATGGGCATAAAACCCAATGATAAAATTGCCATCATCTCTTCTTCTAACAGAACAGAATGGAATATTTTAGATATTGGAATTCTACAGATAGGTGCACAAACCATACCTATCTACCCTACGAGTTCTAAAGAAAACTACGAGTACATTTTTAACCATTCGGAATCTGTACTATGTTTTTTATCTGATGCAGAATTATTTGAAAAAGCGAATGCTGTTATTGGTAATTGTCCCAATTTAAAAGACATCTATAGTTTTGAAGATGTTGATGGTTGCAAACATTGGAATAATTTACTTGACAAAGGAGCAGACAAAAGTAATCAAGGCGAAGTAGATAAAATAAAGGAAAGTATTACAACAGATGATTTAGCAACAATTATATACACTTCAGGTACTACTGGTACTCCTAAGGGTGTTATGCTTTCTCATAAAAATATTGTTAGTAATGCAATAGACAGTACGCCTCGTCTTCCGTTTGAAGGTGCGAACATGAAAGCTTTAAGTTTTTTACCCTTATGCCATGTATTTGAAAGAGTATTAATTTATATATATCAATACAACGGATTAGCCATTTATTACGCCGAAAGTATTGAAAAAATGCCTGAAAACATCAAAGAGGTAAAACCAACTATGATGAGTGTTGTGCCTCGATTACTTGAAAAAATTTACGATGCTATTGTAGGTAAGGGTGCGGAATTAATAGGTATTAAGAAGCGTTTGTTCTTTTGGGCTTTAGATTTAGGCTTAATATGGAAGCCTTACAAGCAAAATGGAGCTTGGTATGAATTTAAACTTAAAATTGCCAATAAATTAATTTTCTCTAAATGGCGCGAAGCGTTAGGTGGCAATATACATACAATGGTAAGTGGAAGTGCTGCATTAGCACCTAAACTTACACGTGTCTTTAATGCGGCTGGATTGAGTGTTATGGAAGGTTATGGACTTACAGAAACCTCGCCGGTTATTTCAGTAAATATGTATAAAAACCAGCAATTTAAAATTGGAACCGTCGGACCTCCAATAGACAATGTAGAGGTTAAAATTGCTGAAGATGGAGAAATACTAGTTAAAGGGCCCAATGTTATGATGGGTTACTATAAAAATCCAGAAATGACAGCCGAAGTTATGACGAACAACTATTTTCATACTGGAGATAAAGGAGAACTAGACAGTCAAGGGTTTTTAAAAATCACAGGACGTAAAAAGGAAATTTTCAAAACTTCAGGAGGTAAATATATTTCTCCTGTATTACTAGAAAATGTAGTAAAATTAAGCCGATTTGTAGAGCAAATTATGGTTGTTGGTGAGGGCGAGAAAATGGCGGGTGCTATTATTCAACCAAACTTTGAATTCTGTAAAGAATGGGCAAAACGTCATGATCTAGAAATTGGAGACTCTTGGGAGGCTATTGCAACGCACAAAGAGGTAATAAAAAGAATTGGTGAAGAAATAGATGAGGCCAATAAAAACTTTGGTAAATGGGAGACAATTAAGCGCTTTGAATTAACACCAGAGGTCTGGACTGTAGAGAACAACTGCTTGACTCCTACGCTTAAACCAAAACGAGCAATCATCAAAGAAAAATACATGGATTTATACATGAAAATTTATCCTAATTCGTAACTTTGTTTTACTGATTTTTAGTACATTTTATGGAGCAATTTATAGTATCGGCCCGCAAATACAGACCTCAAACATTTAAAGATGTAGTTGGGCAGCAGGCTATTACAAATACGCTTGAAAATGCGATTAAAAATAGCCACCTATCACAAGCTTTATTATTTACTGGCCCCAGAGGTGTGGGTAAAACTACTTGTGCTAGAATTTTAGCAAAACAAATAAATACTGATGGTGTAGAAAATGTTGATGAGAATGAAGATTTTGCTTTTAATATTTTTGAACTAGATGCCGCTTCAAACAATTCTGTAGACGACATTAGAAATCTAACAGATCAAGTTAGAATACCACCACAAGTAGGGAAATACAAAGTGTATATAATTGATGAGGTACATATGTTATCTGCCTCTGCATTTAATGCATTTTTAAAGACCTTAGAGGAACCACCTGCACACGCTATTTTTATTCTTGCAACTACAGAAAAACACAAAATTATACCAACGATTCTCTCAAGATGTCAAATTTTTGATTTTAAAAGAATAACGGTATTTGATGCAAAAGAGTATTTAAAGGAAATAGCAATAAAAGAAGGCGTTCATGCTGAAGACGATGCATTACACATCATTGCGCAGAAGGCAGATGGTGCTATGCGTGATGCCTTATCTATTTTCGATAGAGTTGTAAGTTTTTCAGGCAACGATTTAACACGTCAAGCAGTTGCCGAAAATTTAAATGTTTTAGATTACGATGAGTATTTTGAAATGACAGATTTACTTTTAAAAAATGATATTCCGGCATGCTTGATACAATTCAACAAAATACTTACAAAAGGTTTTGACGGACATCATTTTATTGCAGGATTAGCTTCTCATTTTAGAGATTTGTTGGTTGCTAAAGACAATGCCACTATAAATCTACTTGAAGTTGGAGATAATGCTAAAAAGAAATACAAAGAGCAATCAACAAAAGCTTCCATGCAATTTTTATTACAAGGTATAGACAAAGCAAATGATTGTGACTTAAAATTTAAAAGCAGTCAGAATCAGCGCTTATTAGTAGAACTTACTTTAATGCAATTAGCCTCCATCACTTTTGATGGAGAAAAAAAAAATGATAAACGGTTCATAATACCTTCCCATTTCTTTAAAGCTAATCCAGTTAGAGAAAAAATTGATGCTCCAACTGCATCAAATCCTGTAAAAGCAAAAAGCACTAAAAAACCTGTTGAGCCTCCTAAAGAAACTCCTAAAGTAAAAATTTCATTAGGTAATCAGCGCAGAAGATCCTCTGCCTTTTCTATAAAAAGCATAGAAAGGCAAAAAGAAGAAGTTGAAGTTAAAGAAGAAGAGATTGATTATAGTTCAATGCCTAAAACTCCTTTTGAACTTCCTAAATTAATTGCGGTTTGGAATGCCTATAAATCTTTATTAGAGCAAAAGGGTAAAAAAGACATTGCCTCAATTGTTGGAGTAGACCAACCCAAGTTAGAAGGTTTTAATATTCTTATTGGCTTACCTAATAGTATGATGGAGCAAAAATTATTACAACACAAACCCTTATTATTAAAATACATAAGAGAACAGTTAAACAACTATAGTGTTGAATTAGTTATTACAGTTAATGAAGAGTTGGCAAAGAAAATGGTGTATTCACCTGACGAAAAATTTTCTCAAATGCACCAGAGAAACCCAATAATTCTGAAAATGAAGCAACTCTTCGACTTAGATATTAAAAGTTAGAGGTCTAATTCTTTCCCTAAATACATCAATACATTTCCTTTCTCAACGGTCATTTGATCAGAATATGATGGAATGATATGAATAAAATCATCATTTGTTTTTACAAAAATTGGAATGGCATTGATCTCTGAATTAATTTTCTTTAAACTCTCGCTGTAATGCTTTCGTGAAGTCAACTCAACCTCATTTACTTGAGGATAATCACGCACAACTTCACTTAAATTAATAAAGTCATCTGTGTGAGAAAATAAACCGTCCACAGCGTTGTTATCAGGATTTTGCATTTCTTCAACAGAAATCAATCTATAAGCTCCTTGTTCTCCATAATACTCAGAAAATTTATCTAAAGCATACTCATTAATTACGGAACTACCTGTAAGTGCCATTAAATATCCAACATCACTCAGTTCAATGTTTCGAGTTAAACTTTCATCATAAATATTAGTTTCAATAGCTTCTAACCCTTGTTCCTCCGCCTTCGTAATATGATCTGCGTTATTATCAATAAGTACCACTCGCCTACCGTTCTCAATCAAGTATTTAGCTATTAATCGAGAAACTTCTGACGCACCTATAATTAAAATACCATTTGATTTCTTCAAGAAGACTCCAACAATTTTAGCCATAAATCGAGCAGTAGTGGCATTTAAAAGTACGGTACCCAAAACAATCATAAAAACCATAGGGGTAATGTATTCAGCACCTTCCTCCCCATTCATTGCTAGTTTTAATCCAAACAAAGATGCAATACCAGCGGCAACAATACCACGTGGACCAACCCAACTTATAAAGAGTTTTTCATTCGCTTTTAATGAAGAACCTCTAGTACTTAAGAAAACTCCTAATGGACGTAAAATAAGTACTACAATAAAAAATAGGATTAAGGAATCCCAATTCTTTAGCAATAATAAATCTTCGATATTCATATTCGCTGAAAGTAGAATGAACAACATAGAAATCAAAAGAATGCTCAAAGACTCTTTGAAATATAATATCTCTTTCAACTCTGACATTTTCATATTACCAAGTACCATACCCATAATAACTACGGCTAATAAACCAGATTCACCAGCAAACAAATCAGATAATACAAATACTCCTAATACCAATGCGAGCGTTACTACATTTAAAAGGTAATGTGGTATAATCTTCCATTTAATCGCATTAAATAACGCATGTGCAGCTCCAAAACCAATAGATGTACCTATAATTACAATTTTGCCAAAATCAATTAAAGCCTCTTGTGTATAATTGTGCTGTTCTCCAGCAAAAATAAACTCAAAGACTAAAACCGCTACTAAAGCTCCTATTGGATCAATCAAGATCCCTTCCCATTTCAACACAGTAGAGACATCGCGTTTTAATGGAATATTCCTTAAAATTGGCGATATCACTGTAGGACCAGTAACAATTATCAATGCGGAAAACAAAAATGAAATTGACCAACTCAAATCAAATAGGTAATGCGCTGCTACTCCTCCTCCAATAAAAGTTACTAAACTACCTAAAGTTACTAGCTTTAAAATTACAGGAGCTACGTTTAGTATTTCATCTCTCTTTAAGGTAAGCCCTCCTTCAAAAAGAATGATCCCTATGGCTAATGAGACAAAGTGAAAAAGTCGCTCATCAGGAAATAAACCTTCAGCACCATTATATACAGGCTCAATCCATTTAGTACCATCATCAGTAATTAAGGTTGAAAACGGACCAACAAATAACCCTATGAGAATTAAGGGTAAAATGGCAGGTATTTTCAATTTCCATGCAAACCACTGCGCAACAATTCCTAAAACAATAATACCTCCAAATTCTAGCATAGAGTACCTGTTAAATTTATGAAACCTTAAAAATATAAAAATATGAATAGCTGACAATCAAATCTAGTATTTTGTTACTTTTGAATCCTGAATTAAAACCTTGAAATGCAATGTTAGGACTTCAATTTGAAACCTTAACTTCATGGGCAGAAGTGGCCAAAGATGATTTACAGCAAATACTAACAGACCACGCCTTTGCTGAGCAAAAAGCATCGGCTAATGCTATTTCGATTACAATTAATTACTCAGAAGAAACCGAATTAGTCAAATGTATGTTAGAGATTGCTATCGAAGAATTAGAACATTTTCAAATGGTACATGAATTAATGGTTAAAAGGGGATTAGTTTTAGGGCAAGCGCAGCGCAACGATTACGCTATGCATTTACAAAAGTATTTCCCAAAAACTAAAGACAGAACAGAAGCATTAATTCAACGTTTACTTATAGCTGCATTAATTGAAGCTAGAAGTTGTGAACGCTTTAAAGTATTTTCCGAAAACTTAGAAGATACTGAATTAGCAGAATTCTACAAAGAATTAATGATTTCTGAGGCAAATCATTATACTACATTTCTAAGGTTTGCGAGACAGTATCAAAACAGAGCTATTGTTGACCAAAAGTGGAATGGTTTATTAGCTTATGAGGCGGAATTTATGCAGCAACGAGGTGGAATAGCAAGAGTACACGGATAAATGTTTAGTAAAGAGGAAGCATCTCTTATACGCCAAGAATTTTGGACAAGTTTCGGAAAATCATTTCCAAAAAAATGGCTGTTATATAACACCAAAATTAAAGGATTCGCTTTTAAATTTATTGCAGAGCGTAAATGGGCTGCTGTTTCTTTAGATATCGAGCATCCAGACGATATTGTCAATGAACTACTATACGATCAAATGTTATCACTTCAATTGTTGTTAGAGGCTGAAATTCCGGAAATTATATATGATCAGGCTTATCGCTTAGAAAATGGTAAAACCATTCATCGAATTTATGTACCCTTCGAACAAAAATTTAGTATTTATAATAAAAACACTTGGCGTGATTGCTATGAGTTTTTTGTTGAAACTATGACTCAATTAGAATTGTTTTTCTACGAATACGAAGATATAATCAAACTAGCGATTTAGGCTTAAACTATAATGCCTCTGTGCTCTTAACCTTTTATTCTTATCTCTTTTACTTTAGGCACAACCTTTCGTTCCCATTTCAATCCGAATATCATTTTAAATACACCTATTCTCTTAATTACAAATTCATAGAGCATAAAACAACCAATAAAAGTAAATACAATAATTAGAATAAATTGAAAAATGGGCGCAATTTCTAAAGGTAAAATAACAAGCGCTCCTATATTTAATACAAACATGTGTGTAATATAAACAGGGTAAACAGCTGCACTTAAATAACTCAGTTTCTCACTCGGTTTGTTCAAGTATTTATAAGCAAATCCAAAAAGAGTAAATATCCAACAGTTAGACTCTACTGCGGTTAAATAACCTGGAGCCTCTGTATTAAAATATATGAATCGTATTACAAACAATATCAAAGCAATAACAAAATACATCCAGCGCCATTTTAATAGTATTTTCCATAATGACTGCCCACTATACATCATTAAAAATCCAAAGAAAAATGCGATGAAGCCTAGAAAAAATCCATGCCATGTTTGAGCATATAGAGAAAATATTTGTGGAGCCACAAACTCCGCTTCCAAAATGAAGAATATAACAATACTTAAAGGCCCTAGTGGATTGGCCATCCAATTTTTAAGGGTTTGATGTAACTTACTATTTTCATTCTGTTTTAGCCAAATAAAAACAGGAAGCAACAATACCACATACACAAAAATATTTCCTAAAAACCATAGATGGCCTTGGTGTGCATAATAATCGAACGGTATATTGTAAAACCCTTGAAATAAGAACATATGTAGCGGAGTAATGGCAATTACGCCGAAAAGAAATGGTAACAGTATTCTTTTAGATCTTTCAGTTAGTAGTTGTTTCCAATTGCGTTTGCGCAGTGCAAAAAACATTCCCATACCAGAAACATAAAACAACAATGGTATACGCCAAACATTTAATAAGGTCATAGGTTTCCAAAGTGTTTCTAAGAACTCATTGCTTCGTACAAAGCCAATAAACATGGCCCATGGTTGAAATACAATGGCTATATGATAAATAATTAATAATCCAATAGCTATCACACGTAGCCAATCAATATCATATCTTCTAGTTACCGACATGGGAATAAAGTTTGGTTGATTGAATTATTTTAACATCGCAGCTATTTCCGGACGTGTCTTTTCAATATGATCTAAATCTACTTTTAAACCAAGTGGGGCTAATTGTTGTTGCAGCATTTCATAGATAGGTTTTAACTGGGCAAAAGGTGCTGTAACACCATCTAATGGAGTTGCTCCAAAATTGTTTCTTACAGTCTTGTCTGCTTTTGCATCTAATAACATCTTCGTTATTTCTATATTACAGAAAAATGTTGAGGAGTGTAATGCCGTACCTCCGTCACCACTTTTTACTTCTATATCGGCACCGGCATCAATTAATAGTTTTACAATTTCTGGCTTGTTAAATGAGGCTGCGGTTATTAAAGGTGTTGCACCACTCATTGGATCTTTCTGATTTAAATCAGTGCCGTTTTCTATATGTTGTTTTACGGCCTCAATATCATTATTTAAAACAGCCGACATTAAACTTTGATTCGGCACATTAAATGCAAATGATGTGGTAACAAATAATAGTACAAAAGTTTTTAATGTAGTTTTGATAATTGTGCTTAAGTTTTTCATAATCTTTTAGTTTGTTTTGTTTAACACTACAAATGTGCAACAAACAAAAGGGTCGCACTAAAAAGAACGACCCACTTGTAGAAAAACAAGACTGAAATGTAAAAAACAAAAAGCTACTTGTTTATTGAACTAATATCTTTTTGGTAATATCTCCTAATTCTGTTTTTAATCGAACTATATAAATACCCGTTTTATCAATAGGGTTTATTTTTTCGAACAATTGGCTTTGAGTATCAATTTCAAAAGAAGATACAGATTGACCCAGCACATTGAATATCTGTACATTCTCTAAATTAAATGCATTAGGGTTATTAATTACTAATTTTTGAGATTCATTAGAATAAAACAATTCCAATTGAGATAGCGCTACATCATCTGTATTTAATATTCCCATCTGTTCGGAAAATACAATTGCAAATCTATCTTTATGCAGCCCTGACAATAAATACACTTCTTGACTTTCAACTGCTCTCAGATCATAAATCGTATTCAATAATTCGTCGTATAAATAAATATCAATATCATCTGCTATGTTTTCTAGCGAATCAATTTTAATTCCAACTAATCCTTCTATATTGGTTTTAATGGTTAAAGGTAATATTTGATCTTCGTTAAAATTATTCACACCTTGAATAACCATTCCAACATTTTTGTACTGCCAATACATATCTTCGTCATTAGATTCGTTCAAAATCGCGTCATATCCAATATCGAAATTATCAGTAGCATTCTCATCAACACCTACTAATAATTGACGATGATAACCATCTGCGGAATCAAATTTAATTCTAATTTTCTGTCTGGTATCTATACGAGAAGAAGTACTTGATGCATTTTCTTCAGAATTATCAGGATTACGATTTCGATCATTCGTATTTGAATTCCCTCTTTCTGGTCTAAAGAATAGGGAATGTAAGGCACTTTCTTTCTGGAAAATACGTTGGTCATTTTCAAATACAATATTTCCTCCATCTACCGATAAATTTAAATCTGGATCATTTGCAGCTCCATCAAGAGCTAAATCCAATGCCGAAGAAACAAAGAAACCTTGACCTACCGGTATATAGCGTAATGGTGTTATTCCACCTCCTGCTCCCGTTGCATTGATTCGAACATCATTGTTGATCGCTTGAACACCACCCATGAGCGTATATACAGCATACCCACCTTCATATTCAGCCAAATAATGCGAATTTATTGCAAAATGATGCCAAAAATACAATGCTCCATTGATAACATTTCCAGTAGCATTATTTCCATCTGTTTCGCCGCTACTGATATTGTCTTTAATAAATTCATCTGCATCGATTGCAGAAGGATAAGGGTTCCCAACAAGATAGCCACTATTTGCCCCAAGAGGTAAAGTAAAATCCCCATTATTTGGTTTTCCCCTAAACACATAATTTTGTAATACACCTGCCGATCCAGGTCCTTTCATAGTAAATCCTTGTCCTACATCAATAGAACCGCTGCTTCTCACATGTTGCCATGCAGAATAAGCGTTATTGGCATTGTTAGTGTACTTCCAAATCCAATAATCGGCATTCATTAATGGCGATGGTGTGCCATTAAAGCCATACGGTAAGAATCCAACATTTTGAAAGACATCTGTTACTGTAAATGAATTATTATTCGTCGAATTATTTGGCAATCCAACAGGAGAACTCCAATAATTATAAATATATGTATTGGTAGTACCTTGTTGGTCTTTTTCTAAGGTTCCATTACTGGTGGGATCTAAATCACTTCCTGCGGTTTGTACTAATTGAGATTCCCCTTCTAAATCAATGGTTCCATCTACTTTTAAGTAATGTGAAACCGTTAAACCATATCCTGTATTTAAAGAGTTATCTCCTTCAATTTCTAAGTCTCCACCTGAATTTACAATTAAACCTAATACCGTTCTATTACCTTGTTTATAACTCGGGATTAAACTCGTATTACTATTATTTAAAGTAATATTATTATCTATTTGAACAATATTGTAATCCATGGTTTCTTTATCAGCATCCGCTTCACTTTCAAACAAATAAGATACAACTCCAGGTAAATACTGTACATCCCCATTTTCCCAACTGTTGGGGTCATCCCAATCACCTCCTGTTGCTGATGATTTATACGGTAACGGTGCAGTCTGATAATCAAGTTGATCAAAATTAATCATGGTCGCATCATTCCTGCTATTCGACTCGTCTTTAATACTACCAAAAATTGCTGTTTTCATTGGGTAATAAGCTATTAAATCTCCCCATGGTATAGCTGCAATTTCATTTTTAGTAGTAGTTGATGGTAGAATGATTCCTGCTGCAAAATTACTGGCATTTTCCTCAATCTCTTGATTCATCACATAACGAATTTGTTCACCACTAAGTGCTGTTCTCCAAACACGAACTTCATCAATACTCCCTCTTACTTTTTGCTGTCTTTTGATATGATGCGCAGCGCCTATCATAAAATGGGCGTTGTTTGGAATATTCATAGGTTCTAAAGTGTCATCGCTATCCATTTCAATCCCGTCAATATAAAGCCTTGTTATACCCTTTCCCATACTTCCTCCTGAAATATCATATGAAGCAGCAATATGATGCCATTCATTTTCTGGTATTTGTTCAAATGTTTCCAATTGGTTATTTTCTGATTCTCCATGATTTTTCCAAACCATTCTGAACTGACCATTCTGATTAATCCTGAACGCATAACCATAACTGAATCCGCCTAAATTCGTACTAGATTCGTCATAATAATTTCGTTTTGATACTACATCAAATTTATCTTGCCCTATGTTTCTCTTAACCCATGCACTAATTGTGAAAGAAGTACCATTTAAATCATTTACATTTCCCGCATCTAAATAGGCATCAGTGGTACCAGAGTTATCAAAATAAGCTGATCTATCTCCTAAATCTACTTGTGGAGCAGAACCAAATGTAATGTACTTAGTTCCTTCAAAGTAGTAATCTACCTCTAAATTCGCTCCAACTAAATCCATTGTTGCAGAAGTAACATTGGTTGTAAAAGCTGCATCATCAGAAACAATCATAATATAATCATCATTATCTGGATTTGCTAATGAAACCATAGATTCTGGTATAGACAATTTAACAGTAGGTACAGAATCTGTTACTACTAATTTCCATTTTCTTTCAATACGTTTTGCAGTTAAGTTTGTATTAAGCATTGCATCTCCAATTCCTAAACTAAAATCTTTAGTCAAATCCGTATTGTCTCTAGATAACAATCCGTTGTCATTCCCCCAAATCATAAATGTTTTGTTAGAAAAAAAGAAGTTTGAATTTTCCGCATTTGAATTAGAAATTTCTTTTATTCCAATAGTAATATCCTCATCAATTGCAGAAGCTACAATGTTTTTAGATTGTTTTTGGTTTAAAGATGATTTATCATCTCTTCCGATTCCAGTCACTTTATAATTGAAGTCTCCAGAATCTTCTGATGCATCCCAAATAGTTCTATTATCCGAATCAACGTAATTTTGAGAAACTCCTTCAGAGCCAAGTGTCATACCATATTTTATAGCTAAATAAGACTCTATTTTGTTCCGCTCATCCGCATCTACTTTTTTATCAAAAACAATTAATTCTGCTATTTGCCCTGCCCAATTTCTATCTGTTCTAGTAGGCATTCTACCAATTCCAATTTGTAAATTATGTGAACTTAAAACATCTGTACCAGCCGCAGTAGTTCCTAATGAAATTCCTTTATTATATAATTCATTAGTACTAGAGGCAGTATGCTCAAACCCTAAAAGAAATGGTTCGTTTTGAGTTATAGAAGAACTTGTAATGTCATGTTTACTTGTTGAACCACCTCCACGTGAATATCTGCCTCTAATACGAGAGCTTGTAATCATTTCAGCACTTAAATATCGATTACTATCTCTCTGTAAATTAATTAAATGCTTTTGGCCACTACTCGGATAAGTACCTTCGGCAACCGCAAAAATGGTCATTTCACTATTACCATCAATTGTATTTTGCATTGTAAAACCAACATTGGTACCATTAAAACTAACAGTTGGATTAAAATTAAATGAACTTTCAGAATATACAGGTTTTGAGGCAAGTATGTCGGTATAATTATCATCACTGGTATTTCCACGCCATATTTCAACATCTTCACCATCTTCAGGCGTACTTCCATCACTTTCTTCAACACCTTTGTCTCCTTTTAACCATAACAACAAGTCAGCTGTCAATCCTCCAGGGGCTTCACGTTGTACAGGAGTATTTGAAAGATTCGAAAAGTCTATTATTTGTAAATGAGTTGCAATGGGTACTCCAGGATCAGCACCAGCCCTATGCGACCAATGCCCTACTTGATTTGTAGAATTAAAATAATAATTTCTCCAACCCATACCATATTGCTTAAGTCCGTCACTAATAGTAGAACCAATTATTAAAGATTCACTTAAAGAAGTAACTGAAGGAGCTATATTTATATTAGAACCGTTATCAGGATAATCATCATTATCGTAACGAGTAATGTTCACTTGCGGGTTATCGAGAACATGTACAAAATGTCTCACTTTATTATTCCCTGCTGTTTTTGTATCTGGATACTGCCAATCTACGGATTGATCACCCGTGTTAGGCGTAAATAAAGGCCAAATACTTCTAGTATTATGTTTATTGTTATTAGCTACATGATTAGCACTAAAGGATTGTGAAAAAATAATTGCATTGTCCCAATCAAAAACAGAATAAGGAACACCAGTAAACGATGTCCCATCATAACCATCATACAAAACAATATTCCCAGAATTTTGTTCTGTATCAGTTAAATTTCGACCATGTAAAACCACCCAATTATCTCCTGTAAATTCAACTAGGGTTATATAAACTGTAACTTCACTAGTTGAGAATTCTCCACCTCTACTAACAATCATATTCGTAGGACTATCTAGGTAGGCAATGGCAGTCGCGTTAGCTGCACCGTTTGTTGTATCATCATTCAAAAAACCAGTAATAAAGGGAATACATTTATTTGGATCAACAATTCCTGCTCCACTTAAATCTATATTTTTATCATTAGTTGCATCAGCCGAACCGATAGTAACTGCATACCTTCCTCTAACTATAAATTCATTATAACCTCCTGGTGCTCCCGTGTACTCCCAAATAGAAGTTTGAAAGGACATATTATTTGGATCCGATAAGGGCTCCCTATAATAGGTTAAAGTATTATCTGCCGTTATTACTCTTGCCCCTGCCATATCATCTCCATGTAAATTAGATGCATCATAAGAATCAGATCGTCCTGCATGTGTCTTCCTATTGTTTATAGGAAGTGCAAAGGCTTTCGAGCGATCTGCAGTTAAAGTAATTGGTCTATTAGTTATGCCAGCAGTACCTATTCCAACATTCTCTTGAATATGCTGAATATTAACTTCTTGAGCGATACTACATAAAGAGAAAAGAAAAATGCAACAGACTAGAATGTGGGGTTTCATAGCTTTTGGTTTTAATTGAAGAACAAAGTAGAAAAAAATTAGTTACTAAGTAAACAAATATACAAAATTAAATAAATCTCTAAACAGGCACATTAATTTTGTGCAGATTAAAACAGAATTCAGAATTAAAAGATATATTTGTTATCAATTATTTAAATCAACCTCTCTATCATGAAGCAAAAAATTACTTTATTTGTTTTACTCATAAGCTCTTGTATAACCCTAACTTACTCGCAATCTGAACCTAATGTTATTATTATTATAGCTGATGATATGGGTTGGAATCAAGTTAGCAGTAATATAACTACTAATGTAGATAGTAATAATTATGGCAGTACCTTTTTTGAAACACCAAGAATAGATCAACTCGCAGCAGAAGGCATTGCTTTTCCTAATGGTTATGTTAATGGAGCTAATTGTGCTCCAACAAGAGCAGCTCTTTTAAGCGGACAGTATGCAGCGAGGCCACATAACAATGTCTTTACAGTTTATTATTTAAACAGAGGTAACGATACTTCTAACTCTGAATTAGTCGGTCCGGTAATGGGATTAGCCTCAAATAATGAGATTGATGAAATACCTTCTAGCGCTATAACGATTGCGGAAAGCATGCAAGCTGCTGGTTATACAACGGCCCATTTTGGCAAATATCATATGGGTGAACATGAAGAGGTAAACTTTTCTAATAACTCTCCTTTAAAACAAGGTTTTGATTATAATTATGGTGGTGGTACCCATGGTGGACCTGGTGATTATTTGGCATCAGAAGTTGCTGCAGGCGTTTGGGAATTTTCTGATAACGTTGGGCCAATTTTAGATGCTTATGCAGATCCTTACACAGAAGCTGAGTCTATTTTATTATCTATAGATCATTCCAATCCAGATTACACACTTACAGGCAAACCAAAACACGTTTCCGATGCCATGACTGATGCTGCTATAGATTTTATAGGGTCTAACGTACACAAACCATTTTTTATGCACTTCAGCAATTATGCAATACACGGGCCATTTAAAAATCCTGAAGATGCACGATTTGATTTAAGAAAAAAATACGAAGATAAGAAGGCTAATTTAGCCACTCCAGATCCAATGGATCATGATAAGAGAGAGTATCAGGCAGCTATTGCCGAAGGCATGGATCAAGCCATTGGAAGATTGGTTGATTTCCTTAGTGCTACTGATGACCCAAGAAATCCTGGTCAAAAACTTTCTGAAAATACAATTATTTACTTTATCTCAGATAATGGAGATGCTGAAAAAAGGAACCCACAATTCCCTTTAAAAGGTATGAAAGGAGAGTACTATGAAGGCGGTATACGCTCCGTAACCTTTGCTTGGTCTGACCCTACAAATGGATTATTGAGAAATGCTGGAGGTGCAGGAGAAATAGATTATACACCGCTGCAAGCATTTGACCTATACCCTACCTTTGTAGAAGCCGCTGGTGGTAGCCTTCCGAGTAATTACGATATAGATGGTGTAAGTCAATGGCAAATGTTGACACAAGGGACCGCAATGACAAGAGAAACATTGTTTTGGCACCATCCAGGATACTTAATAGACTCTAAAAGAGAACAAAGACCTGTAAGTGTTGTAAGAAAAATTATTGGTGACAATCATTATAAGTTAATTTACAACTACGAATCAGAATTTGATAATGGCATCGATCCTTATGAATTATATCATTTGTTTGATTCTAGCTCTAATACAGCCATTGATATTGGAGAAGATACTAATTTACTTTCTGGAACACCAAGTGCGTCAATTTTGGCAATAGCTTCAGAAATGAGCAAAGATCTTATTACACATTTAACAGATACCAACGCTCCACTTCCTAGAAGAAGAGAAGATGGACAACCAAGTTCATTACCATTTGTAATTGATGCTTCTGATGGTAGCGGTGCTGCAAATTCTATGGAAGGATGTCAAGCTGTTCATGGTTATTTAGCCTATTGGGATTTTGATAGTAATAATAACACAGATGATGCATTTATTAATGAATTCAATGCTATTGCAATTAATGGATCATTTGCATCGGATACCGATCGTAAAGAAGGAGATAGATCAGCCAGTTTTAATAATTTAAAAATTAGATATAGTGATAAAGATGAAGTTGCCATTGATGGAAATGGAACTTTAATGTTCAATTCTTTTACTGAAAGAAGTATAGCAGCTTGGATAAAACCATCAAGCCTTATTGGTTTACAAACCATATTTGAAGAAGGAAGTCTAGTGAAAGGATTAGCCTTAAGGCTGAATGGAAATCAAATTGAAGCTACTGCAACAACTGATGCTGGAGGAGAAATTAATGCTTCGATTTCAGGAGCTTTCCCAAATGATGGTGAATGGCACCACGTAGCCTTGGTATTTAATGGTAGCACAGAATTGGCAATTTATATTGATGCCTCAAAAATCGCATCTGCAGATTTAAATACTAATTTGCTCACAAAAATACCACAACACGGAAATGCTGGAGGTTTAGGAGGGGTCTTTGGATCAGATGCTTTTGGAGCCAACAGTTCTATTGGAGAGCATAACTATTTTACTGGATTAATGGATGCCTTTGCAATTTATGACAGAGCTTTAACCCTAGACGAAATTGAGCAAATGAATTGTTTTGAATCAGTTCTAACCAACACAACAGATAATTGTTCTTCTTTTACAGGATTTGAGGCAAACTGGAATTTTAACGGCAATGCGAATGATTCTTCGTCAAATAACAATAATGCATTAAATGGAAGTGGTGACGCCCTAACCTATGATAGTACAGATTATAAAGATGGTAGTAGTAGTTTAGTTTTAGATGGCACAAGGGGTGTAAGATATGCAACAGGTGGAGATGGCGATGCATTTATGAATGAAGTATTAAATGCAAGAACCGTAACAGCTTGGATTAAACCTAATGCTCTTAATAGTATTCAAAACATCTATGAAGAAGGAGATCAAAACTCAGGTATTGCTATTAGGTTATCTGGTCAAATGTTAGAATCTATTGTTGAAGATGGTTCTAAATCAAACAGCTTGCATGTACCATTTCCTGTAGATGGTGATTGGCATCATGTGGCCCTTGTTTATGATGGTTCCGTTCCTTCTCAAACATTATATATTGATGGCGCTGAAATGAGAATACTTTCAGGATCTTGGCTTATGAGTGCAACCGTTGCAAGCAATGAGAACAATGGTGGTATAGGTGCAAAATTTGGTAACGATGCATTTAATAATGGTGGAACTGCATTTTTTGATGGAAAAATGGATGCTGTGGCAGTTTATGACACCGCATTATCTCAAGCTGATATACAAAGTGCTGTTTCTGCATGGTATTTAGATGCAGATGGAGATAATTTTGCAGTAGAGAAAGTATTTAGTTGCTCAAGTCCAGGACCAGGTTATACTCAAACAGTTTTACCACTTTCTGATTGCGATGATTCACAAGCGACAAATAATCCAGGTGTTAATTGGTATCCTGATACAGACTTAGATGGTTATGGAGATCGATTTTCAATTCCTGTTTCATGTGCTCAACCTGCTGGATATGTAAGCAATAATAATGATTGTAACGATAGTGTAAATGGAATTAACCCAGGAGCAACTGAAATTCAAGGAAATGCTATTGACGAAGATTGCGATGGTATAGCACAATCTGTATTGAATATCGATCTAGAAAATTTAACCGATTTAAACCTGTATCCTAACCCATTTAAAGATGATTTAATTTTAACATTTCCAACCGCATATTTGAATTCAAAATTTAATATTTCAATTGTAAATATGAATGGTGGAAAAGTTTTAAATAAAAATGTACAATTAGAATCTAACCAGCTAATTCTCTCTAAGGAGATTCAAGAATTAACCCAAGGGCTCTATATTTTACAATTAACTTCCGTACAAGACAAAAAAACTATTTCAAGAAAAATAGTGAAACTATAGAAACTAAAAACCCCCCTCAAAAATTTGAGGGGGGTTTTTTTTAGATGTATTGACATTGATAAGAATTAACTTTTCAATTCAATACTCTTTATATTTGTAGTATGATTCACGCAGATACTATTATTGCTTCAGCTACTCCATCAGGCATTGGTGCGGTAGCCATTATTCGTCTTTCCGGACCTGAGTCCATATCAATTGTCAACTCCTTTTTTCAATCTAAAAACAAGAAAAAAGACTTGACAAAAGTGAAGTCACATACGTTACATTTAGGAGCAATTGTAGATGGCAAACGAATTATAGATGAAGTATTGGTGTCTGTTTTTAAAAACCCGCATTCATACACCGGTGAAGATGTTGTTGAAATTAATTGTCATGGCTCTATATACATTCAACAAGAAATAATGCAGCTGTTTTTAAGAAATGGCTGTAGAACTGCAACAAATGGTGAATTTACTTTACGTGCATTTACCAATGGTAAAATGGATCTATCACAAGCAGAGGCTGTTGCAGATTTAATCGCCTCAGATTCAAAGGCATCGCACCAAATAGCTTTACAGCAAATGCGTGGTGGCTTTTCAAATGAAATTGCTCTATTACGTGAGCAATTACTCAATTTTGCAAGCCTAATTGAATTAGAATTAGATTTTTCTGGAGAAGATGTTGAGTTTGCAGATAG
The DNA here is from genome assembly GCF_054661455.1 of Urechidicola sp. KH5. Lineage (NCBI taxonomy): Bacteria > Pseudomonadati > Bacteroidota > Flavobacteriia > Flavobacteriales > Flavobacteriaceae > Urechidicola > Urechidicola sp. KH5. Next base: position 62,829 of record NZ_BAAFSW010000003.1, on the reverse strand, counting down.
AAATCAATTTAGAGCGCTTATAGACAAACTTTCTTCAATGCTTAAAAGCTTAATCGATTCGTTTGCTTTAGGCAACGTATTCAAAAATGGGATACCGGTGGCCATAGTTGGAGAGCCCAACGTTGGTAAATCTACCTTATTAAATGCTTTATTAAATGAAGAAAAGGCCATAGTTTCTGATATTGCTGGAACTACACGCGATGCTATTGAAGATGAAATTGCAATTAATGGAGTTACTTTTAGGTTTATAGATACAGCAGGTATTAGAGACACTCAAGATGTTGTTGAAAATATTGGGATTCAAAAAACATTTGAAAAAATTGAACAAGCGCAATTGGTAATTCTATTATTGAATGCAGAAAATCTTGCTGGCAATAACGAAGTTCTTGAACAAGTACAAAATGATACATTAGAATTACAAGACAAATATCAAAACAAACGAATCATCACCATCATAAATAAAATTGACCTCATTTCAGAAAAAGAAGGACAATTTATTCTGAATAGAATTGAAGATTCTTTTGGTCTATCTGCCAAAAATAAAGTAGGAATCGATTCGCTCATAAATGAACTGACCAATTTGGTAAACGTTGGAGCTTTAAGCAACAATCAAACCATCGTTAGTAATAACAGACATTTTGAAGCACTAACCAATGCGCTAGCTGCAATTAAGGAAGTTGAAAACGGTATGGATTTAGGTATTAGCTCAGATTTACTGGCAATAGATATTCGTCAAGCGCTATTTCATTTAGGTGAGATAACTGGTCAAGTTACTACAGATGATTTACTTGGTAATATCTTTTCTAACTTCTGTATCGGAAAGTAATTTTAAGATTTCATAATTCTTTTTATCGTTACCAAATCTTTTTCTAAATCTGATTGGTTCACACCATCCCACACAGTATGATTTAGAAATAAAATCCTTATTTCTTTTAAATCATCTATAAATTCTACGGATTGAAATTTATTCTTACTTAAACCGTCTTTCTTTTCTTTTTCGATTTATGCTATTTCTTTTAAAGAAAGTTGTTTCCGATTCAAAATATTACGATCTAGATTCTTAGTAGCTGAAGTAATTTTTCTCGATCTTCATAAAATTCAAAACCAACAACAATAGGATGCTTGTCATAAATTCGATTAAGAATAAATATAACTATCAGCCCCACCAAAATTGAAATTCAAACAGCAATTAAAACCGCAACTCCATTCATTTCTTGAATTCCATCAATTGGACTAGAGAATATGCTACCTTTTCCTGAATATCGTTTGATATTTGGGTGATAAAAACTGGTAATTATTCATAGTACTCCAAAAACATATAATAAACCTCTTGACAATAAATACACCAGGTGTTTATGAGAAATTGAGGAATCGTGGTACTTTGATTTATACTTCACAGAAAAACACCATAAAGGTGTGAAATAGGTTAGTTTTTCAACTATGATTCAATTTCATATTTACTTAAATATCATAGGAATAGAATCAATTTAATTTTTTGTCTAAGTTTTAATACATATTTCTTAGACATTTTTTTATCTTTGATACGACTATAACATCGTATAACATCCAAAAAGATAGCAATGGCCAAAAAAAAGAACATCCAAGAGAAAGATATAATCCAAATGTATATGGATTATGTATTAGAGTACAATGAAGCACCAAAAAGCGTTTTTAGCTTTTGTAAACAAAACAATTTTGAAGAGGCGTTGTTCTATAAACATTATGCCTCATTCGAAGCAGTTAGTAACAGTATTTTTACGACATTTTTCACTAACACAACTACCCTTCTTCATAAAAGTGAAGAATTCGAACATTTTGATGCTCGTAACAAATTATTAAGTTTTTATTTCACCTTCTTTGAAATACTAACTGCTAACAGAAGCTATGTTATTTATGCCCTCAGTTCCAACAGCAACAAACTCAAAACACTTAAATCTTTAACAGGATTGCGAAAACATTTTCATGAGTTCATAGAAGATTTGAACATTGAAACTTTAGATTTAAAGCAAGCGCAATTAGAGAAAATTCAAAATAGAGCTTTACATGAAGGAGCTTGGGCACAACTACTTGTTACTATAAAATTCTGGATTGACGATAATTCAAAAGGGTTTGAAAAGACTGATGTTTTTATAGAAAAATCTGTAAATGCTAGTTTTGACATTATAGACATTGCACCAGTGAAAAGTGTGCTAGATTTTGGGAAATTTTTGTTCAAAGAAAAAATGATGCACACATGAAGACGATAGATAATATTCCAACCTCGAAAATTCAGCGAGCATCAAAATTAGTGCAAACAGGTGCCAAAGTAGGCGTTAATTACCTAAAGTATTATGGTAATAAATTGGTGAGTAGCGAAGAAGAGGCAAAAGAACAACTGAATAAAGATAATGCTGAAGATATTTACAACAGTTTAAAACAACTGAAAGGAAGTGCTCTTAAAGTAGCACAAATGCTTAGCATGGAAAAAGGTATACTGCCACAGGCCTATGTCGAGCAATTTTCATTAGCACAATTTTCTGTGCCACCTCTCTCTCCTCCATTAGTTCGAAAAACATTTAAGAAATATTTTAATGAATATCCAGAAAATCTTTTCGATTCATTTGATTTAAATGCCATAAGTGGTGCGAGTATAGGTCAAGTACACTTGGCACGGAAAAATGGTAAAAAATATGCCGTTAAAATTCAATATCCAGGAGTTGCAGAAAGTATTAGTTCAGATCTTGCTTTGGTAAAACCTATAGCTATTAAGATGCTTAATATAAAAGGTAAAGATAGCGACAAGTACTTTAAAGAAGTGGAAGACAAGCTAATTGAAGAAACCAATTATGTCTTAGAGGTATCGCAAAGTGAAGATGTTGTAAGTGCATGTAAACATATTCCCAACCTTAGATTTCCTTCATACTATCAAAGTCTTTCATCAGACCGAATAATCACAATGGACTGGATGGAAGGCATTCATTTGTCTGAATTTACTGCTAAAAATAAAGATGAAAAAGTTGCAAATAAAATTGGTCAAGCCCTTTGGGATTTTTATATGTATCAAATGCATGTACTAAGAAAAGTTCATGCCGATCCGCACCCTGGCAATTTGTTAATTTCAAAGAAAAATGAATTAATAGTAATCGACTTTGGATGCATGAAGCAGATACCTAACTCATTTTACAAACCTTATTTTGAGTTGGCAAAAAAAGAACACATAAATAATCTCGACTTTTTTGAAAGTAAGTTATATGAATTAGAAATTCTAAGGTACGATGATTCTGCCCAGGAAAAATCATTTTTCATGTCTTTGTTTCATGAAATGTTGAGCTTATTTACACAACCATTTCACTCTGAAGAATTTGATTTTTCTAATGAAGATTTTTTTAGTCAAATTACTGCCTTAGGAACAAAATATGCCAAAAGCAGTGACATTAAGAATATGAATGGTAATAGAGGGTCAAAACATTTCATATACATTAATCGAACATTCTTTGGTTTGTATAATTTAATGCACGATTTAAAGGCCACCTCTATTAAAATCAATAATTTCACCCAGTATTAATATGATTATAACACAAAAAGATATTGATCAATTTGGTAAGATTTATCGTATTAACCTAATGAATAGTCTTTCGGGTTTCAAGTCCTCTAATTTAATAGGTACAAAATCCAAACAAGGTATTGAAAATGTCGCTGTATTTAGTTCTGTAGTACATTTAGGTTCAAATCCTCCATTACTCGGATTCATTTTGAGGCCTGCAACTGTGCCAAGAAACACCTATGAAAATTTGAAGAGCACAGGCTGTTATACAATTAATCATATAACAAAGTCAATGACAAAACAAGCTCATCATACGTCTGCAAAATATCACAAAGAAATTTCTGAATTTGAGGTTACCAATTTAACTCCAAAATACATAAATGGATTCTATGCTCCTTTTGTTTTGCAATCTCCTGTTCAAATTGCTATGAAATATCTGGAAGAGTACCCTATTCGAGCGAACGGAACCATTTTGATAGTTGGTCAAATTGAATTTTTTAAAGTAGTTCCGAAAATGTTAAAAAGTGATGGTTTTTTAGATTTACCTTCTCAACAAATTACAGCTATAAATGGACTTGACGCTTACACAGTGCCACAAATGCATGAGCGTTATGAGTACCAAAGACCAATAAAATTAACAACTTGACTTTAGAATTTGTCTTTTTTATGTTATGAAAAAAAAAGAAAATATTAGTGTTGTTTGGTTAAAACGCGATTTAAGACTTAATGATAATGAGGCGATTTACAATGCTTTAAATTCTGGTAATCGTGTTTTACTTATATATGTCTTTGAAAATATCTTGTTACAAGATCCGCATTATGATCAACGTCATTGGAACTTCATTAAACAATCAATAGATGATATTAACACGAGGTTGGCTCCACTTAATACTCGAGTTTTGGCTGTAAAAGGCGAAATTCAAGCTGTATACAATCAACTTTTTAATCATTATCAGATTACAAAAGTTTTTTCTCATCAAGAAACAGGTTTACTAATTACATATAATAGAGATAAGTCTTTCAAGCGGTATTGTAGAAACAATGGTATCACATGGAATGAAAGTATAAATAACGGGGTTTTAAGAGGTTTGCTTAACCGAGAAGATTGGTTTGAAAAATGGGAAGACTATATGTACCAAACACAATTGGATTTTAATCCTGCTAGCGACAGTTTTGTTAGCAATACAGAAATCAAGGAAATGATTCAGTTTTTTAATGAAGTGAAACTGTATACTCAACCTGTGAAACACATGCAATCAGGTGGCACCACCAAGGCTTGGGAGTACGCCAATTCATTTTTTGAGAAACGTCATTTGAATTATATGTATCATATAAGTAAGCCGGAAGCTTCCAGAAAAAGCTGTAGCAGACTTTCACCTTATATCGCATGGGGAAATGTTTCGATAAGAGAAGTATTTCAAAAAGCGCAGCATGTAAAAACATATGCTTTAAGTAAACGTAACATCAATGCATTTATTTCAAGATTGCGTTGGCAAGCACATTTCATTCAAAAATTCGAAATGGAGCATACTATGGAAAGCGCTAGTGTTAATAAAGGATTTCATAAACTCAAAAAAATAATTTCTGAAACTTATAAACATGCTTGGGAACAAGGTAAAACCGGTTTTCCACTGGTCGATGCAGCCATGCGTTGTCTTATCGAAACTGGGTATATTAATTTTAGAATGCGCGCAATGCTCATATCATTTTTTACCCATATTTTGTGGCAACCTTGGCAAGCAGCTACACACCATTTATCAAGAAACTTTTTAGACTTTGAGCCTGGTATTCACTTTCCCCAACTACAAATGCAAGCAGGTGAAACTGGAATCAATAATTTAAGAATATACAATCCTATTAAAAATGGAAAAGATCATGATCCTGATGTAATTTTTATAAAAAAATGGGTTCCGGAAATTGCTCATTTACCAATTGCATTTGTACACGAACCATATTTAATGACTGCCTTAGATCAAAAATTCAACAATTGTATTTTGGGAGAAGATTACCCATTACCCATTGTAGATATAAACGATAATAGAAAAAAGGCTCTTACGATATTATGGAACTTTAAAAAAGATCCTGATGTGAAAAAAGAAAATATCCGAATCCTAAAAAAACATACCATAAAAAATAGAGGTCGAATGCTAAAAAATAACTGATGATTTTTAATACAACATATCACAATGAAGAATTTCAAGAGCTCTCAAATGAACTCTTGGGAAAACGATTTTCGCTAATTCAAAAAATTATGATGAATGGTGTTGGTTCTGGGAGATTTATAATACAGGAGTTAAGTGAAAAATTACGCCCTCAGCAAATCCAATTTTCAGAACTTAACTACGCCAATCTAGAACTGCGTCCAAACGGGATACTCGTTCATTTTACAAATAGGCTGGAACGATATGCTTGGATTATTCCTTACTATAAACTTGTGGTATTTAGTGATGTATTTTTTAGCATACATGCAGATGGTCATTTTATCAAAATTAGAAAAAACAAAAACTACGAAGAAAACAAAAGCTTTGTTCATAAAATGTTATATTTCAAAAATAAGGTTGTAAATCAATTATATGACAGATAGAACCATTGACCGAATAATAGAAATGGCTTGGGAAGATCGCACAACATTTGACGCTATTGAATTTCAATTTGGATTAAAAGAGCAATCTGTAATTGAATTAATGCGAAAACAACTAAAACCAAAGAGTTTTAAACGATGGCGTAAACGTGTTCAAGGGCGTGCTACAAAACACAGTGCCAAAAGAGCTTTTGTTAAAGGGCGGTTTAAATGTTCGCGTCAAAACACAATTTCCAATAATAAAATCTCTAAGCGTTAGCACTACTCCAACTTTAACTTAATTGCATTTATTTCGTCATACAATGTTTGTAAGGTTAAGCCTTGAATTAAGTTGGCTCCAAAACTAATTTTTGAATGGTATTCCCAAAGCTCTAGAATACCTGTAGCATTTATTTTTACTGGTGGATATTCAGGGTTTAAAGAAATTAATTCTACTTGGTTCCCTAGAGACTTTACCACCTTTTTTAAACGTATACTCTCTTCTTCTACTACCACATACACTTGGTGGTTTACCACCGCATCATATGAATCTACAGCCTTTGCCAACACCCAATCTCCAGCATTTACCAAAGGTATCATACTATCTCCTGTAATTTGAAAGCCTCTAAAAGATGCATTGCGATATTCTGGTAATGGAAATCCAAATGCAGGTAAACTATTCATGTATTCAGCATCCCCAATATTTTGGCCATAACCAGCGGCTGCTTTTTCATTGACCATTAAAATGTTTTCATGCCCATCTTGATCTACAGTAATGGCTTTTGGCATTACAGAAATTTGATTTGGATTTAAATACATTTTAGTACTCTCTCCAAATAACCAAAGCGGATTAATATTAAAATCTCTAAGCAAACGCATAGTAACATTTCCAGAAATGCGAGTTTTACCGCGTTCGATATCTGCAGTTGAAAACGACAATCCCAATTGCTCTCCAAATGCAACTTGTGTTAAATTTAATTGCTCGCGTACTTGCTTAAAACGTTTAGCCTCAATAGTTGTATCCATATTTCAAAGATAGTATTTTTTTGGATATATTCCAAATTATTGGAATAATTCCTTTTTATATTGTAATTTTGTACTGTGATAAGAAACATTTTACATATGGACCTCGACACTTTTTTTGTGTCATGTGAGCGCTTACTTGACAGCAGACTCAATGGAAAGCCTATTCTAGTGGGCGGCACAGGAGATCGAGGTGTTGTTTCTGCTGCTAGTTACGAGGCGCGCCCGTTTGGTGTACATTCGGGAATGCCCATGAAAATGGCACGTATTTTATGTCCTGAAGCAATTATAATTAAGGGCAATGCAGGCACGTATACAAAGTTCTCAAAAATGGTGACAGAAATTTTAAAAGAACGCGTACCATTACTTGAAAAAGCGAGTGTTGATGAGTTTTATGCAGACTTAACCGGTATGGATCAGTTTTTTGGAGCTTACAAATACGCCTCAGAATTACGACACATCGTCACCAAAGAAACGGGACTTCCAATTTCTTTTGGTATGTCTGTAAATAAAACTGTTTCTAAAGTTGCTACCAATGAGGCCAAACCCAACAATCAAATTAAAATAGATATTGGCCTTGAAAAGCCATTTTTAGCGCCGTTATCTGTAAAGAAAATTCCAATGATTGGAGACAAAACGTTTCAAAGACTATGCAACCTTGGTATGAAACAAGTGTATAACATACAGCAAATACCAATGGAGGTAATGGAAAATGTATTTGGCAAAAATGGCATTGTAATGTGGAAAAAAGCCAATGGCATAGATAATAGTCCCATAATTGCTTACCACGAACGTAAATCTATTTCTAACGAACGAACTTTTGGGAGTGATACTACCGATATGACAAAGCTAAAAACCAGTCTTTCTGCAATGGCTGAGAATTTAGCATACCAATTGCGTAGGGGTAATAAAGTAACATCGTGCATTACAGTAAAAATCCGCTATTCTGATTTTAACACCTACACCAAACAAACTAAAATTCCGTATACATCTGCAGATCACATATTAATTCCAAAAACCTTAGAGCTATTTCACAGCCTGTACAACAAACGTCTTTTAATTCGATTAGTTGGTGTGCGTTTTAGTCATTTAACTGGAGGTAGCTATCAAATATCTCTATTTGAAGATACTAGTAAAACTGCCAATTTATATCAGGCGATAGATACTATTCGGAATCGATTTGGTGGAAGAACTGTTATGCGCGCAAGCACTCTAGGTGCTAGAAGCATTGGTAATGATGGTAATCCTTTTAATGGAGAACCTCCTATTGTATTAGCACATAGAACTCAGTAATAATAGCTATGCTGCTAAACAATCACACATACTATTCTTTGAGATATGGCACTTTTTCTGAAAAAGAATTGCTCAAACAAGCACAAGCTTTAGACTATAAAAAACTTGTACTCACAGATATTAACAATACCTCTGCTTGCTTAAATTTTATTCGTTTAGCACCCAGCTACGGCATTGCTCCTATTATTGGAATTGATTTTAGAAATGGTACTCAACAAGAGTTTGTTGGTATTGCCAAAAACAATGAAGGCTTTTTTGAACTCAATCAGTTCTTATCTAAGTACAGTCATGAGAAAAGTGAAATACCACAAATAGCTCCGGATTTTAAAAATGTATTTGTTATCTATCCGTTTAAAAAAATACAACAACTTCAAAAAAAAAACTTTAAAACTCATGAGTTTATTGGTATACAGTGGCAAGAACTTTCTAAACTTCAGTTTACAAACTACAAGAACTGTACAGAGAAACTTGTTGTACTACAACCTGTAACCTTTAGAAACAAACGCGATTTTAACCTACACCGCATTCTCAGAGCCATAGACAATAATATGCTGCTGAGTAAATTACCAATATCTGAACAGGCCAATCCAGATGAAATAATGCCAGCTAGAAACATACTTACCACTCATTTTAAAGACCATGAGTTTATTGTGCAAAACACAGAACAACTCATTGCTAAATGTGGTATTTATTTTAACTTTTCAAATGAAAGAAAACCACAAAACAAGCAAACCTATACAGGCAATCCAAAAGAAGACACAAAGCTGCTAAAAAAACTCTGTAAAAAAGGATTGACATACCGCTATACCAAGACAACACCTGCCATTATATCGCGATTAAAAAAAGAGTTGCAACTCATCGAGCAAATGGGTTTTGTTCCTTTTTTTCTTATCAATTGGGATATCATACAATACGCTAAACAAAATGGATATTACCACGTTGGCCGTGGCAGTGGGGCAAATAGTATTGTAGCATACTTACTCGAAATTACAGATGTAGACCCGATAGATTTAGATTTGTATTTCGAGCGTTTTATGAACTTATATCGAGCCAATCCACCAGATTTTGATATTGACTTTTCTTGGAGAGATCGCGAAGATGTAACACGCTATATTTTTGAACGGTTTGGGCAACAAGGGCAAGTTGCACTATTAGCCACATATAATACTTTTAGGTACAGTGGTGCCGTACGAGAGATTGGCAAGGTATTCGGACTTCCAAAACATGAAATTGATGTACTGAGCAATGGTAAATTTGATTATAAAAAGTTAGACCTCCTGTCGCAACTCACACATCGATATGCTTATTATATGTACGGAATTCCGAATCACCTAAGCATTCATGCAGGTGGAATTCTAATTGCTGAAAAGCCCATTCATTACTTTTCGGCAACTAATTTACCTCCCAAAGGTTTCCCAACTACACAATTTGATATGGTTATTGCAGAAGATGTAGGTTTGTATAAATACGACATCTTAGGGCAACGAGGGCTTGGAAAAATTAAAGAAGCTGTTGCAATTGTTAAATACAATCAACCTACCGCTAAACTAGTTGACATTCATAATGTAAAAACTTTTATTCACGACAGTCGCATCAATACTATGGTAAGTAAAGCACAATGTATAGGTTGTTTTTACGTAGAATCGCCAGCAATGCGTATGTTATTAAAAAAACTCGAAGTAAACACCTATTTAGGGCTTGTTGCTGCAAGTTCTATCATCAGACCTGGAGTTGCTAAAAGTGGTATGATGCGTGAATATATACTTCGTCATAAAAACCCTGAACGTAGAAAACAGGCACATCCTGCTCTATGGGATCTTATGAAAGACACCTATGGAGTTATGGTATATCAAGAAGATGTAATTAAAGTTGCTCATTACTTTGCTGGACTAGATTTAGGTGAAGCTGATGTATTACGCAGAGGAATGAGCGGTAAATTTAGATCGCGTTCAGAGTTTCAAAAAGTAAAAGACAAGTTTTTCAACAACTGTCATACAAAAGGATACGACTCAAAAGAAGTCTTAGAGATATGGCGACAAATAGAAAGCTTTGCTGGCTACGCCTTTGCTAAAGGACACTCTGCGAGTTATGCCGTAGAAAGCTATCAAAGTTTGTATTTAAAATGCTATTATCCACTAGAATATATGGTAGCTACCATAAACAATGGCGGCGGATTTTACAGACCAGAATTCTACTTACATGAAGCACGTATGCGTGGAGGCACTATACATCCACCACATATAAATATAAGTAAGCATGAAACTATTATAAAAGGAAATGACATCTATTTAGGTTTTCATTTTTTGCATGGATTAGAGCGCAAACTCATACGACAGATTGTTCAGAATAGAACTGTAGATGGAATTTTTAAGGATTTAGATGATTTTATGGAGCGTATTACTATTGGCATTGAACATTTAGATGTGTTGATACGAATAAATGCCTTTAGACACACAGGTATTAGCAAACGAAATTTACTTTGGCAAGCGCATTTAAAACTCAATAAAAATAGTGCAACCATACAGAAGCTCTTATTCACTCCTCCCAAAAAAACATTTAAAATTCCAGAGTTACCAGTAGATACTCTAGAAAATACTTTTGATGAAATTGAACTCTTGGGATTTCCATTAACTCCGCCGTTTCATTTACTTAAGAATCCATCAAAACAACCTTTATTAGCTAAAGATATACCACGGTTTAAAAACAAATATATTAGCCTTTACGGTTATTTAGTTACAGTTAAAAACACACGTACTCATAATGAAAAACGTATGTATTTTGGTACGTTTATAGATGCTGAAGGTAATTGGATTGACACGGTACATTTTCCTCCAGTAGCTAAACGCTATCCTTTTAGAGGGAAAGGTGTTTACGCACTATATGGTAAAGTTGTAGAAGAATTTGATTTTCTATCAATTGAGGTACAACGCATGAAAAAATTAGATTATGTAGAAGATGTAAGGTATAAAGTAAAATCTACTGAAATGGTTCCTATCAATCATGATTATTATCTCCAATAACTTAAGTTTCTTTTTCATTTAGAAAATTTTAAACGCAATACAGTTTCATCACTTTGTTTATGATGATAGGTAAACATTAACTGAAAACCATATTTATTGTAGAAATCTCTGCCTATTTCATTTTTTTCAAAAACCTCCACCTCCAATTCGTTATGTAATTTTACAACATGGTCTGCTAACTGCATACCAATTCCTTTTCTTTGAGCAGATGGCAAGATAAAAAGTCCTGCGATTTCATTATTTACCATACTAATAAATCCAACAATGTCTCCATTATCTTCATATACCCAAGTTTCTGAATTTGGTAAATATCGCACTCTCATTTCTTCTCGAACCAATACAACAAAGTCTGCTTTTAAAAAAGAATGTGCCTGTACAGAAGCTGTTTCCCAAACATTCATAAGTGCATCTATATCTTCAGGTGTATGTTTACGAATCTCTCCCACAACGATTTATAAATGTTTGGTTAATTATAGATTAAATATAACCAATAATTTGCAAAACAAAAAGCCAACACAATTGTGCTGGCCTCTTCTATTTTCTAATATTTTTTTAGTAGTATTTCTTTTTAAGCCAAAAAGCAACCCTAACAAGTAGTATTAACGCCGGTACTTCTACTAAGGGACCTATCACTCCTGCAAAGGCTTGCCCGCTATTTAAACCAAATACAGCAATAGCTACTGCAATAGCTAATTCAAAATTATTACCTGCGGCAGTAAAAGAAATTGCGGCATTTTTATCGTAGTCTGCCCCCATTGCCTTGGAAAAGAAAAATCCAATTATGAACATAACAGTAAAATACACTAGCAATGGAATTGCAATGATTACTACATCTTTTGGAATTTCAACTATCAATTCTCCTTTTAAAGAGAACATTACTATAATAGTAAATAATAAGGCTATTAGTGTTAAAGGCGAAATTGTTGGAATAAACTTCTTGGTATACCATTCTCCTCCTTTTAATGGTACCAAAATCAATCTACTCAACAAACCTAATAAAAAAGGAATTCCTAAATAAATAGCAACACTTTCTGCAATTGTAGCAATAGATATATCTACAATGGCTCCTTCAAAACCAAGCATTGGAGGTAATTTGGTAATAAACAACCAAGCGTAAAAACTATAAGCAAAAACCTGAAAAATACTATTTAACGCCACCAATCCTGCTCCATATTCTGCACTACCTTCGGCCAAATCATTCCAAACAAGCACCATAGCAATACATCTGGCTAATCCTATTAAAATCAAACCAACCATGTATTCTGGATAATCTTGAAGGAAAACAACTGCTAGAATAAACATCAATACCGGACCAATAATCCAGTTGAGAATTAATGAGATAGAAAGTATCTTAACATTTTTAAAAACTTTTGGTAGTAAGGCATAATCAACTTTTGCTAAAGGTGGATACATCATTAAAATTAATCCAATTGCAATCGGAATATTCGTAGTGCCACTACTCATACTATCTATTAACTCAGGAAAAGATGGTACAAAATAACCAACACCAACACCTATGGCCATAGCTAAGAAAATCCACAATGTTAAATAACTATCTAAAAAACTAAGTTTCTTTTTAGCGCTCATATCTGTTTACTTTACTTGTGAAAATACAAAATATAACTCAGTAGCTATCTGAACACTGCGCTCTAAATACACTTTGCTCTGTTGAGGAGTACCATCAGATACCTTCGGATCTTCAAAAGTAATTGCAATACGCTTATCACAACCAGCTACAAAAGGACAACCTCCGTCTGCTTGCGAGCAGGTCATTATTGCAGCGAATTTTGAGGTCGGATTAAATGCATTGTCATATCGCTTAGAAAATCCAATAATTGGATGCGCGTTTTCGGCATACTTAATGGCATAAACTGGATTCTCTAGCTCACTTAACGCTGCAATTTCAAATCCTTGCTTACTCAAGGTTTCCGCAACCTTCGGAAATAAAGCAGTTGCTTCTGTTCCTCCAGAATAACAGGTAACACCCTTTATATTAAAATGTGCAGCCATAACTTGCGCCCAAACTTGAGATAAATGACTTCTTCGCGAATTATGTGTACAAATAAAGTTAATATCAATTGGTACATTATTATTCTTTTTTTCTTGAATATAATTTACCAACGGTTGCAATACTTCCTTTCTTTCGTTACTGACTTTAGCAACATCTAAATGTGAAATTGTGTCTTTAATTGTTTGGAACATTATCTATTAATTATTTTATCATCGCAAAAATACGATAATATAATCACATAACAATCGATACTCTCTGAAGACTAACTTATTTAACTATTTCTTAATGATTGGAATCCAAACTTCCTCCTCAGAATCTGGATGATTGTTCTTGTATTTCTCACCCATGACTTGAAAATGTTCTCTTGTACCATCTAAAACATATGCCGATGCAGGTAACCATTTGGTAAAAATATAGAACATGGTATTCGAAATTTCAGAGGGAGTACCTTTATGCAAAAATACAGCATACGTGCCTCCTAGTATTTCTAATTCTTCCATGCCTGAAGGAATTTCTTCAACAGTACAAACCTCTTTCGCCGCCCAATGCGTATACTTTGTTTGTGGAGTGAAGTTATGAAAAGCGGTAGGTGAATCATATTGTTGAATTGCAAAAAAATCATTTGAAACAGCATTGGTTATCAACCTATGATAGGGCATAAAAGAAGCCCAAAGTTGTGGAATAGTTACTTCACTCAACGAAGCATACATAGATTTTCCGATAAAGTTTTTGGCTGAAATATTCTCTATTCTTAGGTACATAAATTGGATTCAATTGGAATGTGAAAATAACAGATTCAACATCCCCATCAAAAATCACTTGTATTTTTTTTATTAACTTGAAATCATCAATAACTTAAACTTTCTATAAAATGACCACTACCTCAAAACCAACTGTTGGATTCTGGATTATCGGAATTGTAGCACTTCTTTGGAATGCCATGGGTGTAAATGCCTATCTACAACAAGCCTATAATACAGAGGCTTTTCGTTCTCAATATTCTGAGGAACAATTAGAGATAATAGCTAATCTGCCAACTTGGTACACTGCCCTATTTGCTGTTGCTGTTTTTGGCTCTACTCTAGGATGCATTACTATGCTATTACGAAAAAAAGTTACCAACCTTCTTTTTCAAATAGGCTTAATTGCAGTATTGGCTCAAACAGGATTTAATCTTTTTGCAAATGAAGGAAGAGTCTATTACGGCGCCTCCGACTATTCTATGCTTATAAGTATTCCGCTTGTAGCATTATTTTTAGTTTGGTACGCTAAACGGGCCACAGGCAAAGGATATATAAAATAATAGAAGCCGCTTTATGCGGCTTTTTTATGATCTAAATAATAAGACCAATCCAGCCAAAATAGTCACTACTAAAATAAATTTTCGATAACCACTATCGGTAATTCTCTTAACAATTGTAACTCCTGTAAAAAATCCTGCAACAACACCAGGAATTAAAGTCGTGTTTAATACAAAAGTCTCATAATCTATAGTCTCCCAAACATAAATATGAAAGGGAACTTTAAACACATTGATGATGAAAAACAACCATGCAGCAGTACCTATAAATTCATTCTTTGGAAATCTTATAGCCAAAAAATAAATATTTGCAATGGGTCCTGCCAAATTGCCTATCATGGTAGTAAAACCAGCTAGAAAACCCATACTACTACCAAATACCTTATTTGTTGGAACAATGGGTTTTGAGCGTCGTTCAAATATCAACATGATACCCACAGAAACAATAATAATAACTGCCATTAACTTCTTAAAAATAAATTCAGAAATATCATTTCCTACCCACACACCTACTAAAACACCAATCATCATCCATGGTATTAACTTAAATACAATAGGCCACCTAACATGACGCTTATAATAAATAACCGCTAAAATATCTGCTGATATTAACATAGGAAGCAAAATACCAGTTGAAGCCTTTTCTCCAAAAACAAAGGCTAATATGACTACTATGATTACTCCAAAACCTTTAATACCGGCCTTACCCATTCCCAAAATAAATATGGCTGTATAAATTGCTAACCATTTTAATGGTGTTAATTCAAACGACGCAATGATGTCAAGATAGCTCATTTAGTATGCTAATAATTTATTCAACGTTTCTTCTAATCTATTTTTAGCTAAATACTGCTTTTCTAAATCGCTTGCGAAGGGAATTGGTGTATCTAAACTTGCACAACGCATTACTGGTGCATCTAAAAATTCAAAACATTGCTCATTTATTAAGGCTGCAATATCTGATGCTACCCCTCCAAATAAGGAATCTTCTTGTAAAACCAATGCACGACCTGTTTTCTTTACAGAAGTAATAATAGTTTCTTTATCTAATGGCTGTAAGGTTCTTAGATCAATAATATCTATGTCTGTATTCGTTTTCTTTTGGATTTCCAATGCCCAATGTACGCCTAAACCATACGTAATAATACTAGCTTTCTTACCATTAACAACTGTTGCTGCTTTACCAAAAGGTATATGATAGGTATTTACTGGCACCTCTTGCCTTACTGATCTATACAAGGCCTTATGTTCAAAGAACAGTACAGGGTTCGGATCTTCTATTGCGGTCAATAATAAACCTTTAGCATCTTCTGGAAAAGCAGGATATACCACTTTTAAACCAGGAGTTTTGGTAAACCAAGCTTCATTTGTTTGACTATGAAAAGGTCCAGCACCAACTTGACCACCACATGGCATACGCAACACTAAATTAGCAGTTTGCCCCCATCGATAATGAGATTTTGCTAATAAATTTACTACTGGATTAAAACCAGAAGA
This sequence comes from Urechidicola sp. KH5, assembly GCF_054661455.1. Classification (NCBI taxonomy): domain Bacteria; kingdom Pseudomonadati; phylum Bacteroidota; class Flavobacteriia; order Flavobacteriales; family Flavobacteriaceae; genus Urechidicola; species Urechidicola sp. KH5. The sequence goes on along the minus strand of NZ_BAAFSW010000003.1, from coordinate 46,602 downwards.
AACAAAATCGGCAAATTGTAATTCTACAATACTTCTGATACCATTAACTGCCAAACCATAAGCAACCTCTACAATACCTGATTCACAAATTGGAGTGTTTCTAATACGTTCTTTTCCGAAACGGTCTACAAATCCTTCTGTAATTTTAAATACACCACCATATTCTGCAATATCTTGCCCCATAATAACTAAGTCATCATGTTTTTCAAAAGCTGCACCCAAACCATCTGAAATTGCATCAACAAATCTTCGCTCCGATGTTTCTTTAACTGGTAATTCTAAACGAATCTCATCAACTGCATAAACATCGCTTAATTCTTTGCTCAAATTAGCCTCGATGGTGGGTTCATTAAATGCCAATTCTAAATTAACCTTTATTTCTTCTGAAATCTCTTCTCTAATTTTTTCATCTCGTGCATCTGATAAAACTCCCTGTTTTTTAAGGAATCTTTCAAAATTTACTACTGGATCTTTTTCTGCCCATTGCTCCATCAATTCTTTGGGTACATACTTGGTGCCACTCGCCTCTTCATGCCCCCGCATTCTAAAAGTTTTAAACTCCAGAAGTATAGGTCTTGGATGCTCTCTAACTTCAGCTGCTATTGCGCTCACTTTAGCATATACTTCCAAAATATTATTGCCATCAATAATATGGCTTTCCATAGTGTACCCCGCTCCTTTTGCTGCAATATCTTGATGTGCAAATTGCTCACTTACAGGTGTAGATAAACCATAGCCATTATTTTCAATGCAAAATAGCACTGGTAAATTCCAAACAGAAGCAATGTTAAGCGCTTCATGAAAATCGCCTTCGCTTGTCCCTCCTTCACCTGAAAACACTGCTGTTAAGTTTCCATTTTCCTTTAAAAGATTTCCCAATGCAATTCCGTTAGCAACACCCAATTGCGGGCCTAAATGAGAAATCATTCCAACAATATTATATTCTTGTGTTCCGAAATGAAATGAACGATCTCGTCCGTTAGTAAAACCATTTGTTTTACCTTGCCATTGCGAAAAAAGTCTATTTAAGGGGATATTTCTTGAAGTAAAAACTCCTAAATTTCGGTGCATCGGCAAGATATACTCATCGCTATTTATGGCATTTGTAACACCAACTGCAATTGCCTCTTGGCCGATACCTGAAAACCATTTTGAGATTTTACCTTGGCGCAAAAGCACCAACATTTTTTCTTCAATCATTCGAGGTTTTAATAATTGTCTATATAAAGACAATAGTTTTTCTGATTGAATTTGAGAGTTTGTATAGTTAATCAAAGCTGCTTTTTTGTTGGATAAATATAGTACAATTTGCGACGTACTTTACACAGTCTTGTATTAGTAATTAACAATTATAAACAACAAAAAAGCCCTAGATTTAACTAGGGCTTAGAGGGTATGATAGGAAACAATTATAACCAAGTAACTTTTCCGCTTTCTACATGGTAGATAGCACCAACAATTTTAATTTCTCCGTTTGCTTCCATCTCTGCTAGAATTGGACTGTCTTTACGCATATTTTCAATTGAGAGGTTTACGTTTGTTACAGACACCGTTTCAATTGCTTCTGGTGTAAAATCATCAACTGTAGGTCTTACAACTTCTACTGCAGGTTGAATTTTACTTAATAAGGCAGTAATGTTACCTAACTCGACTCCTTTACAAGCAGCAGTTACAGCTCCACATTTTGAATGCCCTAAAACTACAATAGCCTTAGAACCTGCTACTTTACATGCATATTCTATAGAACCTAATACATCTTCATTCACTATATTTCCGGCAACACGTGCACTAAAAATATCTCCAATACCTTGATCTAAAACAGTTTCTACTGGTACGCGAGAATCAATACAACTCAATACAGCAGCATATGGATATTGACCACCACTTGTATCATTCACTTGCTCTAATAAATCTCTATTAATTGGAGTGTTAGCTAAAAACCGTTCGTTCCCATCTTTTAACATTTGAATTACCATATCAGCGTTTAACTGATCTTGACTTTCTTTAGTTTGTGCTTTCATATTTTATTTGTTATTATTTTAAGTGTTCTTTTTTAATTTGTATCAATGCATCTTCAAAGTGTTCGAAGATATGATTTTCTGGAATTAAATCCGTTATAATGTCTATACGTTCTTACATATACATAGACTGCTCTAACATTCCTATCAAAAATAAATTTTTCCCTTCCTGTGTTAATAATTGAACTAAATCTTCCATAGAATACAGTCCAGACTCGTTCATATATTGCATTCGACCACTCCTAATTATAATATCGGTAGCTTCGTCAGGAATTTTATTTGCAAGTTCTTGAATATCACTTATAGAACCAAAAAATAACGGTCCTTTTATATATTTTATATAAATATTCTTTTTTAAATTATTGGGAATTGATGTATCATCATCGGCTCCCCTATCCACAACAAGCTCTAATTCAGAACATTTTGCGGTTAAATCACCGATTTTCTTTATAAACATCAAAGAGGAAATAACTAAACCAATTCCTACAGCATAAACCAAGTTCTAAACCGATGATAATACCAAAGCAATTAGCATGATAGCTACTTCTGGTTTTGACATATATGGTATTGCTCTTAAACCTTTATAATCCATTACACCAATGCCCACTGTAACTAATATTCCAGCTAAAACTGCTGCTGTAATTTTAGAAGCAATAGGACCTAATGCTAATAATATTTTTAATAGTAAAACTCCTGCAGTTATAACAGACAAACGGTTTTTTCCAACTACTTTTATGTTAACGACTGTACGAATTATTGCTCCTGCACCAGGTATTCCTCCAAAAATAGCTCCTACACTATTACCTATACCTTGGCCTATCAATTCTTGGTTTGGTTTATGTTTGGTTGTGGTCATATTATCTGCAACAACGGAGGTTAAAAGTGAATTTATTACACCTAATAGTGCCAACGTTAACACAGTAAAAATATAAGGAGAAATTGCTCCCAAATTAAATTCTGTAAAAATGGTCATATTAGTTAAGGGTATACCACTTGGAATTTCTTCAATAGGTCTATAATCTAGATTAAAACCAATTGCAATACCTGTCACAAGGAACAGGGCAATCAAAGAACTGGGGATCGCGCTAGTAATACGTTTAAACCCATAAATAATAAAAATTGTACCGTACAATCCTGCACTTGGCTCCAAACCTGAACTAACACCAAATGCAAGTGCCATTGGTAATACTTCAATACCTGCAGTAATTCCAACTAATAAATCATTTTTAAAATGTTTGAAATCGAATAATACCATACTAATTTGAATAAAAATTAGTAATAAACACACAAAGTGGCACCTTGGCTAAACCAATAGTTCAAATTGGGGGTTATACTAAATTCTCTGGAGGAGGTAACTGTATCCTAATTGTGGCTTTTAGATTTGAGGAACGTATCTCAAACATGGACTGTTGAAAGTTGACAGATTCTTTATTTAATTGAAGTTCATTCGTTTGATGGAATTCATCTTGAAACTCAAATTCTTTTTCTATTTCTAAATCCCAAGCAGTTTTAGACATTCCTTCAACATTTAATTCTATAGAAACAGTATTATAAATTGTTTCTGAAAAAACAACGGTAGCGGCCATAGAGCATATTAAAAACAATATGCACTATCAGCATTCTTGATATGATCGTTGATTTTAAATAATGCCTCTTACACATAATAAAAACTGCGCTTTGATAAAAGAATCGATTACTAAGAAAAATATAAATTGATTTTAAGAGGTATAATTATGTTAATCCTTAAATAATATTGCAATTCAATGTGATCATTTTAAAAATCATTTAAAATAGATACATTTACTTTAAATTCTGATTCAACAAAACACTTATAATCAGAAGAATACCATTTACAATATTCGTTTTAATTTGGATTGTTTCAATTTTTTCTCAGAAAAATACAGATCAATTTGCTACAAAAGACGAAACAATAAATACATTTTATATAAAGAAATAGTACAATACTTTAGAACACTTTACCTTTGCAAAAAAAATCTTTAATATGAGTATACAGCTTATATGTTCTGATATTGATGGAACATTACTGAATAAAGATCGCGAGTTGGCGTCAGAAACTATTGCTGAAGTTAAACGTTTAAAAAAAATACCATTTATTTTAATTTCTTCTAGAATGCCCAAAGCTATGACTCATTTACAAAAAGAGTTTGACAACCTACACTTACCGCTAATTGCATACAATGGAGGTTTGATCATAGATAATGGTACTGTTATAGAAAGCACCGAAATAGAGGTTACAGAAATAAAGAGTTTATATGAGCAGCTAAAACAAACAAGTCTGCATTTAAGCTTGTACCATAATAACGAATGGTTTGTGCCAACCATGGATTTTTGGGCGAATAGAGAGTCCAATAATACCAAAGTGAAGCCAACTATTCAAGATATTGAAATTACTATTGAGCAGTGGGAAGAACAAGGCAAAGGAGCTCATAAAATAATGGTGATGGGAGATGCACTAGAATTAGACGCCATTGTAAACTTTATTGAATCAACCTTCTCTGAAACTTTAATAGGATATCGCTCTAAGGATACATATTTAGAAATAGCACATAAATCTATCTCTAAAAAGACAGCCATAGAAACTTTGTTGGCGAGTCATTACCCTAAATTAACTCTAGAAAATGTGCTTGCTTTTGGTGATAATTACAACGATATTGAAATGCTAAAATCTGTTGGTGTTGGTGTTGCTGTAGGAAATGCAGTTCAGAATGTTCTTGATATTGCTGATATCGTAACCGATGGCAACAAAGAAAATGGTGTTGCTAATTATTTGAAAAACCTTTAAAATGCCAAAGGCGGGAAAAGAAAAAAATACAAAAAATAAGGCAAAGCATTCTAAGTTAATGACTCGAAAGAAAAACAAGCTTAGAAAAGATAAAGAGGCTGCAATTGCTCGCAAAAAAGAATTGATGCGTAAATTCAATGAACAGCAAAAAGATTCTTAATAAATGGCATTACATCAAAATAACAAACATAAAAATGGCTATGATTTAGATGCTCTTATTTTAGAAGATCCTGGTTTAGAACAATGGGTATTTACGAATACATTCGGCACTAAAACAATTGATTTTTCAAATCCAAAAGCTGTTCGATTATTAAATAAATCTCTATTAAAAGCTCATTACAACATAGATTTCTGGGAGTTTTCAGAAGAACATCTCACTCCACCTATACCCGGACGTGTTGAGTATATTCATAGACTTAAAGACTTGCTTTTAAGCACTAATACAAAAGTTACCTCTCCGGTTTTAGATATTGGTACAGGTGCTTCTTTAATTTATCCTTTATTGGGAACTTCAACTTACAAGTGGACGTTTGTTGGCACTGATATTTCTAGAGATTCTTTAAAAAGTGCACAGTTACTAATAGAAAAGAACAACTTATCTGAATCTATACTATTAAGACATCAAACAGACCCTCAAAAAATTGTTGAAGGTGTTATTAAAAAAGGAGACCAATTTACAGCTACCATTTGCAATCCACCTTTTTTTAAATCTGAAAAAGATGCCCAAACTGCAAATTCGAGAAAAAACAAAAATTTGGGGCTTACATTAGATACTAGAAATTTTGGTGGTAATGCCAGTGAGCTTTGGTATAAAGGCGGAGAAAAGGCATTTTTACATAACTATATCTATCAAAGCGCACAGTTTAAAAATCAATGTATTTGGTTTACTTCTTTGGTTTCAAATAAAGAGAATTTAAAATCATTAAAAACATCTTTAAAAAAATTGCAAGCAAAGAGCATTGAGATCATTCCTATGATTCAAGGTAATAAGACTAGTAGAATTCTTGCTTGGACCTTTATTTAAAAAGTAATCCTCAGTTTATTTTTAAAGTAATAATCAAATTCAATCGGGGTCTAGTACCTTTTTCAACTCCCCTATTTTAATATTTCAACGGCAGTTTTTAGAAGTTTGGGCATTATTAACCTAAAACAAAATAATATGAAACACGTATTAATGCTTATTGCACTTGTAATATCTAGTACAGCAATTGCACAAATAGGAACTGAAATGGGAATATTGACTTTTGATCAAGAAATTCTAGATTATGGACTGGTTGCACAAAATGACAATGGTGAACGTACCTTTACTTTCAAAAATACTGGAGATACTCCCGTAATAATTAATAAAGTAAAGGGGAGCTGTGGATGTACAGTTACCAAACTTAAAACTAAAACTATTTTACCTGGTGAACAATCTAAAATTACTGTGACATATGATACCAATAGACTAGGCCGATTTACAAAAACAGTTACTATTTATTCAAACGCTAAAGAACCGCAAAAAGTCATAAAAATTAAGGGAACAATTATGACAGAAGCACAAATTGCAGCTGTTAACAATTAACATGATATACCGGTGCTTAGGCATCGGTATAAATTTTAACTTATATTTGTTACAAACCAAACTAGAATGCCCCGTATCAGTTTTATTTTAGTTCTTCTGTGCTTTTCAACCATTTCATTCGCTCAATTTAAATTTAGCGGTCAAGCCAACACAGAACAGCATTACGAAAAGGCATTTTTGGTATTAATAGACGATTACACAAAAACACATGTTTTACTCACGGAGCAAATTGTTCAAGAAACTACTATTGATAAAGATGGTTATTTCGAATTTACAGGGGATTTTTTACCCGAGCAAAATCGATTTTATAAAATATATCTCGATCAATGTAACGATAGCATTACCAATAGCAACCACCTATTAAACTATTGTGATCACAGCAGCTCTATTATATTTATTGCAAACAATACGAATAGTATTCACTTCCCTATTAACGATTTGAATCAGATGTTTTGCGATATTTCTGACGGACAGATGCAGAATACTGCAATTCAAAAAATAGATTCATTACAAGAAGTATTATTGAATGATATACAATTTTTAAAGAGTGATTTTCAGCGTAAGATTCGGTATTCAGAATATGTAAAACAACTACAAAGCTTTAGTGAAACATTTAATGAACCATTAGCAGAACTTTATGCTTTTCACTTATATGCCAATAGCGCATCATTCTCTTATGATGCCTATTTAAATGATACAAAAGAGTCAAATTACTATCAACAACTCTTTAATAAACTTGAAGACCTCTACCCAAATACGTTGTATACAGAACGATTTAAAAATGAAAGCGTGCTTTCATTAGAATCAGTTTCCTCGAGAAACTTATGGGTTTTATCGATTATTTTGATAATTGCACTTAGCATTTCTTTATACTTTAATTTTAGAAATATTAAGAAACAGAAACAAAAGAATGCCATTACGTTAGATGTACTTTCAAGTCAAGAGAAAAAGGTTGTATCCTTAATTCTAGAGGGCAAAACAAACAAAGAAATTGCCAACACATTGTTTATTAGTATTAGCACAGTAAAGACGCATATAAATAATTGCTATTCAAAACTACAAGTAAGTACAAGAAAAGAATTGAAATTACTACTAAAAAAATAGATTACTGTTAATCAAGTGTTTAGCATTATTTTACTATATTTACATCACTATTGAAAATTGCTACACTTTCCCCCTTTTTTCATCAATAGCCAACCCAACAATTTGACCAACCTCAATAATTAAATCCCAGTTATTAATAAGGAATAATAACCACTTTTATACTAACTGTAACATTTAATTATTATGAAAAACAAAATTTTAGTAAGCATACTGTTAATTTCGACTATGCTTTTAAGTACAACAAGTATAGCTCAAGAGAGCCATACAGATTATGCTATGGTTGTTTTGGTGCATATAGATGTAAAAATTGGCATGGAAAAAGCTTTTGAAAAGGCAGTAATAGAACACAATTCTAAATACCACAATGAGGCTCCAAATAAAGGGTGGCTCAATCAATTGATGAGCGGAGAAAATGCTGGTACATACGCTTGGGTAATGGGACCATGCACTTTTACTGATCTTAGTAATATGAATCCACCTGAGGCTCATGAAAAGCACTGGGATGAGAAGGTAGTTCCAATGATTAAGAAATACGGTTCTCAAGAATATTGGAGATTTAATAAAGAACTTTCTTACATGTCTGATCTAGAAGCTGAGAATGGATTTTCAGAAATCTGGTTTGTTGATTTAGAAAGAGGTGACTATTATCGCTTCAAATCATTAATGAGTATGATTGTTGAAGCTTTTGAAAAGCAAGGCGATGGAAGTGTAAGAGTTTACGACAATCAGTTTAATTCAAACAATGGTCGTGATGTTGCCTTAGTTTTTGATATGAAAAACTTGGCTCAAATAGATGAAAACAATAGTATTAAGGGAACATATGAAGAAATTCATGGAGATGGTTCGTGGGATACGATGCTTGATGAATGGACTGAGATTACACTTAGCATTGACAGTCAGTTATGGCGCAGTGTAAAAGAATAATCCCAAGCCAATTTTACTAAACTGTCAGTTCGGATAATATCAGTAGATAAATGGAGTAAAGGTTTGTTGAGTTACTGAGTTTGTTCGAACTGACTATTTTATGCAAATACTGTTTTTAAAAAAATTGACATCGCAACAGAATTTGCGCGCTGTTTTGCCAATTCGGCCTTCTCTCCAACAAATAAATCATTTACAGTAGCTTCAAATATTTGCAACCAAGCATCAAAATGAGCTTTTTCTAAGGGTGACTTTTTATCAAGGGTAACATGCATTTTCATCGGATTTCCCTTATAACTCTGTTTATGAAAAAATAAGGTTTCCCAAAAGTCATACATTTTTGGTAAGTGCTTTTCCCAGTCAATTTAAGCAACGGTATTAAACAAATAATCTAAATCTGAATGCTCTTGTAATCTATCATAAAATGTATTTACAAGTAACTTAATATCTTCTCTACACTCAATATCCTTTATCAGGCAAAAATAGTTGATAATTAGCTATATTTGAGGGAATCACAAAAAAATATAAGACTATGAAATTAGGAGCATTTTCTATGAGTTTAGCAGTTAAAGATTTACAAACATCAAAAATATTTTACGAGATTTTGGGTTTTGAAGTTTTTGGAGGAAACGAAGAAATGAATTACCTCATCATGAAAAACGGAAATGCCTTAATTGGACTCTTTCAAGGCATGTTTGAAAATAACATAATTACATTTAATCCTGGATGGGATGAAAACGCTCAAACTCTTGATAGTTATAATGATGTTCGTGAAATTCAGCAACATTTAAAAGTCAACGGAATTGAATTTAATTCTGAAGCAGACACCTCAACTAAAGGCCCTACAAGTTTTGTAATAACTGATCCAGATGGCAATGTAATTTTAGTTGATCAGCACATTTAGTTATTTTAAACTACTTAGCGCTTCAACTACTTCTGCTCTTTTTCTTACAGAAACAGGAACTGTATCTCGATTTTGAAGTTGTAAATATCCACCATCTGATTTAATATAAGCTTTTACAAAATTTAGATTTACTAAGTGCCTTTGATGTACTCTTAAAAACCCATTACTCTTAAGCATATCTGCATAATACTTTAGAGTTTTTGTAACCAAAATGTTAGTTCTATTGGTCAAAAAGAATTGCGTGTAATTATTATCGCTTTGGCATCTAATTATATCATCAATATTAATTACACTAATTTGATCTAAAGTATGTAATGATATTCGTTTTGGTTTAGAATCAGCAGAACCAACATGTGTTTTTAAAATAGACAACCTTTCGGCGTCTGGTATTATTTGAGCCTTCGCTTTTTTAATAGCCTCATCCAACGAATCAAGACTATAAGGTTTTAACAGATAATCTATTGCGGCAAACTTAAATGCTCTAATAGCATGTGCATCGCTAGCAGTTACAAAAATAATTTTAGATGCTAGATTCGGAACAATTTCTAAAATATCGAACCCAGTACCATCACCCAACATAATATCTAAAAACAAAAAGTCTGGTGTATACTTTTGCAATAATTTTGCCGCCTCTACTACACCATTTGCTGTACCAATAACTTCAATTTCTTTATAAGATTCTAAATCTTTTTGCAGCATTTTTAAAGCTGCTGGCATATCGTCTACAAGAATGGCAGTATACATATTAGAAATTTGTTTTATATGGCATATTGAATGAAACTTTAGTTCCTACAATATCTCCAGTTTCAGACTTTAATTCTTCCATTTCAAATTTATGATGTACAAAATTTGCCTTTATGCGTTCGCGTGTTACCTTAATGGCGATAGACTTATGTCCGTTTGCCTTTTTATATTTCTGAGATCTTATATACCCAATTCCATTATCTGTTATGGTGCATTTTAATCTATCATTATCTAAGATAATTTGCAGCTCAATTTGGCCTTTACTGGATAACTTAGAAATACCATGTTGTATTGCATTTTCTATAAAAGGTTGTAACAACATAGGCGCAATCATTGTTTCTTCTGAATCAATTCTACTATCTAAATGTATATTATAGTCAAATGATTTTGCACTTAAATGTTGCTCTAACTTTAAGTAATAACCCAAAATATCCAATTCTTGTTGTAAAGTAATTTCTGAAACCCTTGAATGCTCCAGAACACCTCTCAATAACCCAGCAAAATCAAATATGGTTTGTTGCATTACCTTATAATCTGACTGCGCATTGGCTTTGATATCATTTAAAACGTTAAATATAAAATGTGGATTCATTTGTAATTGAAGCGCCTGTTGTTCAAGTTTAAGTAGTTTATTATTTAATGCTAAATCTTTTCTTTCTTGATTTAATTTTCTCTGTCTTCTACCAAAAAATACTACTAAAGTTATTACAATAATTAATATTAGAACCAACATAGCTACAAACTGAAACCAAAACGTTTGATACGCATAAGGTTTTTTAATCAACTTTAAATACGCAATTGAACTTTCTTGTTCATAAATTTTGGATTTGATTTTTAAAGTATATGTACCTAAAGCTAATGAAGGAATTACCACACTCTGTTGTTTTGACCAATCACTCCAAGATTGATTATCTAATTGATAGCTATAACTAATTTGAGACGGATTATTAACTGAAATGGTTTGATAAGAAACTTCTAAACTATTCTGTTCAGGTGTTAATCTAACAATTTGAGAACTGTCTAAAACTACCTCTTGATGATCTATCTTTATTTGATTTATGGTTAAGTCTGGGGTTTCACTAATCTCTTGCTTGTTGTTTGGAACGTATTCCATAAGACCATCTATAGTACCAAACAACATACCATTATTGAAAGGAGTAATCGCATTCTGCATGGTCTCAACTCCAATAAAACCTTCAGCTCTACCAAAATATTCAATACTTTCTACAACCTTAGGAGAAGACAATACTGCGGCCATTGCACCATTTTGAGTACCCACCCAAAGTGTGTTTTTAGCATCGGCATACAATTGATAGACGTTTGGCCATTTCATTGTTTTACCTCCTAATTTTCTGAATTTTACAGAAGAGATACTGCTTACCCAAACACCATCTCCTTGAGTCCCTAAATAAATATGGTCGTTGGTAATAGTTAAAGTACTTAAAGATACAACAGTAGATAGCGGTTGTCCTAAATGATGGACTATATTGTTTTCTATATATCCCAAATATTTTTTAGCCGTTATGTACCAAAGTCTGCCATAACTATCGAACTGCATATCTGATATACTCACATCGTATAGGCCATCTTTTTCCGTATAATGCGCCAATTTTTGAATCCTCAAACTGTCTATTTCAAAAGAGGCAATTCCTTCTGTTATAGAACCAACCCACAATTCATTTACATTAGTTCTTAGCTGTTGTACATTTTGCAACAATGTAATTGTATCCAGTATTTCATTCTCATAAAGCATATAAACGCCCGTATCCGTACCTGAAAAAAGTAACGAATCTTTTTTAGCGAAGGCATAACTGTTTTCATTAAAGTTAGGAATACGCCTTAGATTATTTAATGAATCTTTTAATACTAGACCACCACTTGAAGTTGCAATATATACCTCTTGATCAAACGGTTGAGCTGCCGTAATACTTTGTCCTTTTAAGTATTGCACAAAATTATTAGAGTGTAGTTTTAATAATCCCTTTGAAGTTGCTAACCACCATTGTTCGTTTTTATCCTTAAAAATATTATTGATATCAACTTTAGACCCTAATTGCAACTTTGAAATTTGAAGAATAGACAAATCTGGACTTAAACGTAATATGTCGTTGCTTTTTACTACCACATAATTACCAACGCCACTATCGTAATAAATAGATTGTAACCCTTTCAACTCCCTGTTGTAAAGAGGTTCAAATTTTAATTTATTAAAAACAGTAATAGTCTGCCTTCCTCTTATGGTAACATTTTTATCTGCTAAAACTATTTGTATTCCTTTGGCTTTTGAAACTTGATGGATTACCAATTTTTGTTGCTGCCACTTAAATTTAAACGTACCCTTATTAGAGGTTGCCCAATACCAATTTCCGTCAAATACCAAATCACTAACATTGGCAATATCTAAGTTAGGGTCTAACACCTGTAGTGTTAGGGTAAGGTCTTTTAAAACTCGAATTCCTTTTTGCGATGCCACAAGAACTCTATCTTTTACTTTACAAACCTTATTTAATGGTAAAGAAGCATAAAATAACTTTTCAGAATTATGCTGTGCGATAAGACCTCTTCTAGAAGCAATCCATAATGTATCGCTTTCAAATTGAATATCTGTAATATAATTATCTACGCCATCTGCAACCTCTGAAAATACTTCAAACTGCAATCCATTAAATCGTGCTACACCACCACCATTGGTACCAACCCATAAATAACCCATTTTGTCTTGAGTAATCGTTGTAACTTCGTGTTGAGGTAAACCTTGCTTCTTATCAAACATAGAAATCTGATAATGTTGAGACCATACAATGTTTACAAAACAAAGCATGCACAAAGCAATGAATATGGTTAGGAATTTATTCATGTTAGTTTTACAAATATAACTTTTAATTGAATTTTTTGTTTTTGAACACAAAAAAAGACAGAAAAGAGTCCTATTTGGTATCTCTTTCCTGTCAACCCACCATTATTAACTTCGCTCACTATAAAGTATCGTACAATCTAATGTTATCAATACTTGGCTTCATATATTCGTTTGGATACGCTAAATTCATTATCGGTTCTAACACACATATTACTGTTGCTTTTCCTTTAATTATTAAGGTATCATTTTTTTCAGTTTGATACCATCTAAACTTTTCTAATGGTATCCCTAAAGCTTCTAATTCTGCAGAGATTTCATCGTGATTCTTCATCCAAGTAATTAATTCTTTGCGTGTATTAAAAGAAGGTACTTCTTCATCTCCAAAGAAATCTATATCCCATCGAACTGGCACATTAAACTTATAGCTATACACATCACCCAAATAGCGTTCAGAACTATTGTTCATTGCTGATAACCAATCAATATCAGCTTCTGGATATCTTGTAGAAAATTGTTTTGCCATGTCTACTCTGCCGGGAGACTGTGCTGTAGGATAAAAAGCATAGAATGTTTTTGCCATATACTTTGGTGCATATTCACTCCCAAAAACCACTGCGTTTTCTGAAGCTATTACTTTTGGTGTTATATGAATTGAGAATACATCTTTAAGCGAGCTTAATAATTCTTTATTTGTTCCAATACCTGAACTATGCAAAATTAGATTTGCATCTGAAACTAGCACATTTTTTAATACAGGTAATGTTCCATCTTGCATTGCCTCATGCAAAGTATAATTAGTTATTTGTTCACCTTTAACTGTGGTTTCTAAACTCATTTGGTTTAACTTGGTTTTATTTACAATATGTACATTGCTAAAAGGCATACTGTTGTAATTCATATTCAACCAAAGAATGATTTCTTGCAAAGAGAAGGCAGATTCCACAATCTCCACTTTTTCATTTTCGAAATAAGTTTTAGCATCATTGTAAAAAGTACTTGAACCTTTATCAAAACCTGCTAAAAAAACTACGGTTCTTTCTGTATTAGAAATTGGTACCTCACTTTTTTTGGTCACCTCTACTACAGATGCAGTATCTAAAGAAGATGTTTGAATTTCTGGGGTTGATTCTTTGCTGCATGCTATCATTCCGAAAGCTAATGCAATTGCTGTAATGCTGATTGAAGTTTTCATGATTTATAGATTTTAAGGATTTATACCTCAAAGCTACAATCAAGCTGCAATAAAATTTGGCTTGTTTTAGAATTCGTAGGAGTTCAATTAGAATTCGTAGGAACAAAAAAAAGAGTGTCTTTTGAGCACTCTTTTTTTGAATTTAATTCGTTCACAACTTAAGCAGAAACTTTAGCTAAAATATCTTTTAATGCTTTCATTACAATATCTATTTCTTCTTTGGTATTGTATTTACTAAAAGAAAAGCGCAATGATGTTTTCATAGCCTCTTCTGGTGATAGAATTGCATTTAAAACATGTGATCCTTTTGCACTTCCACTTTGGCATGCACTTCCACCTGAGGTTGCAATTCCTTGAATATCCAGACTAAATAGCAATACACTTGTATTTACCGGAAATCGAACATTTAAAATAGAATAGTTATTTCTAGAAGTATCTAATGCAGTTCCATTAAAAGCAACACCTCCTATTTGCTTTTGTAACTGCTGCGCAAAATAGTCTTTAATAGCTTGAACGTATGCAATGTCTTCATCGAGGTTGGTGTATACCAATTCTAATGCCTTATCCATACCAACTATACCGTGTACATTCTCTGTGCCCGCTCTAGCACCTCGCTCTTGAGAACCACCTGTTAACAATGGCTTAATACCAAATCCTTTTCTAAAATATGCGAAACCAACACCTTTTGGTCCGTGGAATTTATGCGCACTCGCTACCACAAAATCAATTGGTGTTTCTTTTAAATCTACATGATAGTGCCCTATTGCTTGAACGGCATCTGAATGAAATAAAGCATTGTACTTTTGGCATAAAGCAGAAACAGCCTTCACATCTAAAATATTACCTATTTCATTATTTACATACATTAAACTAACCAACGTTTTCTCTGCACTATCAGCTAATAAAGATTCTAAATGCTCTATATCTATGCAACCGTCATCCGTAAGATTCACATACTCAATTTTTGTATCAAACGCTTCTTCTAAAACCTCAACTGTATGCAATACCGCATGATGTTCTATTCTAGCAGTTACAATTCGTTTAACACCTAAATTTTCTACTGCATTTCGCAAAATCATATTGTCAGCTTCACTTCCACCAGCTGTAAAAACAATCTCACTTGGGCTTGCATTAAACAGTTTGGCAATATTTCTCCTACAGCGTTCAATCATTGATTTTGCAGAGCGCCCAAATTGATGTGTAGATGAAGGATTACCATATGTTTTATGCATTGCATCGCTCATGGCATCTATAACTTCAGGTGCCATAGCTGTTGTTGCAGCATTGTCTAAATAGATTCTGTTCATGGCGCAAAAGTAATTAAAATTTATCGAAAGTATTTACGTTACTAATAGCAAAAGCCCTATTTTTGTTCTGCTAAAAATGATTGAATGAAAAAATTTTTTGCTGCATTATTTTGCATACTTTTTGTAGCTTGTGACGATGGTGATTTTGATTTACCAGCGTTTGATTTTGGTGAAACAATTTACAATTGTAATGTAACAAATGGCGATTATGTTTTGTTTAGAATTGCAACTGCTGAGGCTTTAATTCTAACTATAGATGACCAGTATTTTAGAGAAGAAGTTACAACAGAGCCTCGACAAATTCCTATTACAGAACAAAATGTAATTTATCGTACATTTAATGGAGAGGTTACTCCAGATTATTTTTGCCAAACGGTCCCTCCTGTAAATCCTACTGTATCTGCAAATTGGGTTGGTATTTCTGGTAGCGAAAATTACATTCTTATAGAAACCGTAGAAGAATTAGATAATGCTGGCACCTTAATTGGTTACAGACATTCAATAAGCTTTGAAAATTTGAAATTACAGAGTGGAAATAATTTTATCGTTTATGAAGAAGAAGTATTTGGAGACTTTTTGATCTTAATTTAGACATTCTGCAATATATATACTTCGGTAGCACCCATTCCATATTTTTGATAAGAAGCTTGTTGTATTTGCACGGGATATCTATTGAGTAGGTAATGTAATTCAGATTTTAATACTCCTTCACCTACTCCATGAATAAATACAATTCTTGGTATCCTTTTTCGAATAGCAAACTCTAATTGTCTTTTTGCAGTGTCTATCTGTAAACTCAACATATCATAATTATCAAGACCACGTGTATTTTTGGTCAACTTTTCGATATGTAAATCAACTTCCATTGGCGGTACAGGTTCTTTTCTATTTCTTCTAACTGTTGATCGCTTTATAGCACTTGATTCTTTTTCATTTAAAGAAAAAAGAACTCTTGAATTTTTAGCTAATTCCGCTTGTTCTTGGTTTACTAGCACCAATTCATTTTTGGTAAACTGCATTTCAAAACCATCTTCTGTCTCAATCGTTACATAATTTCCATTAGTTGATAAAACCACCCCTCTTATGGCTTCATCAATTACCAACACCTTCGCTCCTTTTAAAAATGTCATCTTAGTAACTTTTTCTTAATTATTCCTTGCAGTTTCTATAATACAAGCTATTGTATTTTGCACGAAAATAGCTTTTATGAATTTAACAGAAGGTATTAGCACAAAGAATTTCTTTGAAAATGCTTACAAGGAGGTATCGATTTCAGACGAAAGAAAATCTGTTTTAATTTCAATTGCCCATTTTATTACCAAGGAACGATTAGACTTAAAAAAAGTACGAGTTAATTTTATTTGTACTCACAATTCTGGGCGTAGTCAAATGGCACAAATTTGGGCACATTATGCAGTGCAATATTTTAATCTAAAACGTATTAAAAGTTACTCTGGAGGAACTGAACCTAAACGCATGCATAAAAACGCCATAATGGCATTACAACTTGCTGGCTTTAAATTTAAACTACTTACGTTTTCTCACGAAAACCCCATTTACGAAGTAAGCTTTGTAGATGGCAAAAAGACCATTACTTGTTTTTCTAAAGCTTTTAGCGATCCTATTAATAAAAAACCATTTGTTGCTATTACCTGTTGACCGTCTGCAGAAGAGCAGTGCCCAAACATTCCAGATGCCTTAGTACGTTTTCATTTAAATTATGAAGACCCTAAATCTTATGATCACACAGCAATTATGGAGTCAAAATATTTGGAAATCAGTAAAGAAATTGCAGCAGAAATGAGCTTCCTTTTTGGTAAAGTTGTGAGTCTGTTATAATTGTTTAAATTAGCGTTCATAAAATTTATAATCAAACTCAACTTATTATGGAACAACAAAGACCAAAAAATTATTTAGTAGAATCTATTTTAGTAACCATCTTTTGCTGCTTACCTCTTGGTGTAGTGGGAATTGTTTTTGCTTCACAAGTAAACTCGAAGTTCGATAGCGGAGATATTGATGGCGCTAATAGAGCTTCGCAAGATGCAAAAAAGTGGATGAAATGGGGATTGATTAGTGGTATTATAGTTGCCGTTGCTTACCTAGTATTTATTTTTGGTTTAGGTGGATTAGCAATGATGGGAGGTGACTTCTAATAAAACACGGTATAAAATATTAATTGGATTGTCTGTACTTACAGTATTGGCAATCCTTTTTTATTTCTTCAACCCAGAGGAAGTACTTTTTCCTAAGTGCCCATTATATGCTACAACAGGTATCTATTGCCCCGGTTGTGGCAGCCAAAGAGCATTGCACGATTTACTGCATTTAGATATTGCAGGAGTTTGGCATCACAACCCGCTTTTTATTATTGGAGGTCTCTTTATACTCTATTATTGGGTTGTAGTTGTTCTAAACAAATGTACAAAAGTCCATTACTACAATTATATATACCATCCCAAAACACCTTGGATTGTTTTAATAATTGTTCTTTTATTTTGGCTCTTAAGAAATCTACCTTGGACTCCTTTTACAAGTTTGGCACCTCACTAAACAGGCAACTCTTTATCGTACGGAATAGATTTTAAGATGTGCTGAATTACATTTATTCGCGCTGAAGTTTTACGATTGGCACGAATAATTTTAAACTTATGCCCTCCATTTTCAGCATTTTCAAACATCTTGTCTTTATAAAACGTATAATCATCCCACAGTTCTTGAGCACGCTCGTCTACCGCGGTCATTTTCCATTGTTTTAACGGATTTGCTTTTATTTCTCTAAATCGTTTTGCTTGCTCTCTTTTGGAAATAGACATATAAATTTTTACCAAGCGTGTACCTGATTCCATAATCATACGCTCGAAGTCATTTACTTGACTCATAAAAATTTCATGTTCTTTCTGGGTACAGAATCCATTTACAGGTTCTACTACTGCTCTATTATACCACGATCTATCAAAAAATACTATTTCTCCTTCTTTAGGAAATTGGCTCACATAGCGCTGAAAATACCATTGCGTACGTTCTTCTTGTGTTGGTTTGGGTAAGGCCACAATTCTAAAATGTCTTGGATTGATACGTTCTGTAGCTCTTCGAATCGCGCCACCTTTACCAGCGGCATCTCTACCTTCAAATAAGATAATAATGCGTTCGTTATTTTGTATTGCCCACGTTTGGAGCCTAATTAACTCAACTTGGAGTTTCTTTAGTTTTTTCTCGTATTCTAAGTAGCGAAGCGTTCGCCCTATATTTACTTGTTCTCTCGAAAAAAGAGACACCAAACCTTTCTTGCTGTTTAAACGTTCTACTTGATCTTCTGATAATTCTCTCTTCTCCATTATGAATCAATTTGTATGTTAGAACGGAAATAACGCATTACTACATTTGGGTCTGGATACAAGGTAACAGCTGCGTCATCTTTACCTTGGTAATCAAACTGCGATAATACATAGCGCATACTCTCTAAACGCGCCTCTTTTTTATTATTGGCTTTTACGGTAATCCACGGACTGTAAGTAGTGTGTGTATGACTAAACATTTGGTTTTTGTACTTGGTATAAACATCCCACATTTCTTGTCCTTTCTCATCTACTGGAGAGAATTTCCAACGTTTTAAAGGGGTTGCTAAACGTGCATCAAATCGACGTTGTTGTTCTTCTTTAGAAATCGAAAACCAAAACTTAATAATGTAAATACCATCTTCATACAGCATGTGTTCAAACTCGGGCACCTGCGCCATAAATTGCTTGTACTGTTTGTCTGTACAGAAACCCATTACCGGTTCTACTACTGCTCTATTGTACCAAGACCTATCAAAAAATACAATTTCACCAGGATTTGGCAATTCTTTAATATACCGCTCAAAATACCATTGCCCTCGCTCAATTTCAGTTGGCTTGGTTAAGGCAACAGTTCGCATGGTACGCGGATTTAAATGTTCTGAAAACCTGCGGATATTGCCTCCTTTACCAGCAGCATCTCTACCTTCAAAAATAATGGCTACACGCTTTTTATTTTTATAAATCCAACGCTGCAACTTAACCAACTCAATTTGTAGGTTACGTAATTCTTCGTTGTATTCTACCGTTTTTAAAGCCTGTGAGATATCTATTTTCTCATGCGCAGCAATTGGAATTAGTTCTTTTGCCTGTTGCAAATTCTCTAATTGTTCTGCTGTAAATAAAGGTTTTTCTTGTGATAAATCCGTCATAAAACAAATATACCAAATGTATTTGTACTAATTTTTATATTTAATTTGGAATTACTCTAGTTAATTGATTTTATGGGTTATAAACATTCTGTTCTATTTTATATATTTTTGATATAAATTACTTCCAACTTTATCTCCTAAAGCATCTAAGTTCTCACAAATCAATTCTGCAATATAACTGGGTTTTGAACCGTCAAAATCAAAAGTATCTATTTGAGAGATTGTCTAATTACTCTAACATTAATAATCTTTCAAAATTAATACCTTTAGAAATATAGATAAAATCACTAAATTCAAAATAACGTTTATTTAATCAATTTTAAAACCTCCAAAAGTCTCGGTATCTTATCTGTTTGCGTCTCTGTCCAAAAAGTATAATTATCAATTTCGCTATCATCATAACTATTGAGCTTTATAGTCAACCTACTCCTCTTTTCATACACAAAATATGAAAGGGTCATTTCGTTTGCTTTAAAAATAAATTCAGAAGATTTATCTTTGAATTTCAAATCTAAATTAGGAATGACATTTTGCTCGATAAACTCAATAAACTCATTAATTTCTTCAATACCAATCCAAGCAGTTTTAAAAAGATCTGGGTTTTTAATTCTCATATCTAGCTGCAATGCATTGGTCTTTTCATTGGTTTTAATGTTTATTACTTCAACGGGATAGAATTGCACTGTTTCTCCTATTCCAGACTTAAATTCTGCAACGGTTGTCCAATCTTTATTAATTCGAGTAAATTGTGCTTTATCAATAAATTTTCTTGTTGAAGATTCGATATTCTGTCCACAAACTGTAGTAATTATTAAAAAAAATAAAATTGATATTATATGATTTTTCATAATGAAGTGTTTAGTATCTATTTCAATAACAAATGTAAAATTAGTTCGATAATAAAGTTAGTTTTTTATTTTAATCCTATAATGGAATTATTAAATTTGTTAAAGGCTGTTCTTTATTCTGTTCTAAATTGCGGGCTTTTAATTTGTTTAAAACATTCCGGATTTGGTTTCTTAGTAGGGTTGTTAAAAAAAACATTGGCAGCCTGCATAGCACAGGGGTTACTCCAATTGGTGGTTGGACCATGTTTCCAACCTTTAAAAATGAGATGGTGGGAATTTGTCAGGTTCTGAGTCATTTGTTCAGCCCATTTAACAGGTGTTGCTTCATCATATTCTCCACTAATCAAAAGTACAGGAATATCGCTACTAATAGCCCTGTTTTCAATTTCAGATACTTTTTTAACACCCCAAATTTTACAAATTTCGTTATCAAAAACCGCTGGTGATAAACCCCTAACCTCTGGATATTTATTTGTTTCAACAATAATTTTTTCTTGAGAGTTGAATGGATTTTCTTCTGCACACCATACCGATAGGCGCATTCCTTTTCCTATACCCTCTCCAGGTTCTTGGAATAAATATTGTAATTGCTTCTTAATTGAAGACAGATCGTTATTGAGTATTTTATTTATTTCAAGAGGAATATTAGGTACACCTCCGGTTGAAGCAGAAGAAAATACCTCTATCAAGTCTTTTCCTTTAAGGTAAAAAGTTTCTAATTGACCACTATTTGGATTTTCAACTTTTACCTCAAGTGGATTATTTGTTTTTTCTTTTAGATAGTTGAGGAATCGACTTTTAATATTCGGATAGGCATTATTACAGGCAATATCTGCTTCACAATCTGAAAGTAATTTATCTAGAGACTCTAGAAGATTACTTACGCTTTCTTCATCATAATTAACTTCTAATGGAAGTGGTGAATCCATTACTACACCTCGAATTTTATCAGGATAATCTCTCATTAAAACCTGCCCAATTTTAGTACTGTAAGACATTGTAAGCAAGTTATATTCTTCAATGCCCAGTACATGTATTAAGTCATTAATATCGGCTGCAATTTGGTTGGTTGTATAATAGTTTAGATCAATTCCTTTTTTACGTAATCTTTCATTGCACTCTTTGGCTGCCTTTTGAAAAAGAGCATCAGTTTTCGCAGTATCAAAATTTGGAAGATTAGATTCATATACTGCATTTGCCCATTCAGGGCAGTCTAGACTGGGTTTTGCATATTGCGTGCCTCTTTGCTCAAATAAAATAAAATCTCTATCATCAAGATACTTGTAGTATTTCATATATTTTGATACACGCATAGAAGTATAACCAGGACCACCAACAGTATATAAGATTGGGTCTGAGTTTGGTTTTTTACTTCGGCTTTTGAAAATATATACAGGTAATTTTATCTTTTTACCGCTTGGGTTTTCTCTGTTTTCAAGTACTTCCAAATATCCAAAAGTATAGTTTTGACCTTCTGGAATTTTATGAGTAGTCTCTTTAGACTCAGTAAATGTTGGTGTAAAATGAATTTTGTTTTGACTATAGCAATTAATAGAAATCAAAATAACCATAGTAATTTTAATAAATTCTCTTGTCATTTTCTGTATTTATTTAATTGTATACAATATTAAAAGCTATAACTGAATTTCTGAGTTTGGAATTATAGGTTGTTGGTTCAATTTTTTTAAAAATACGAAAACATGGGCAATAAAAAAAGCCACTACGCTGTAGTGGCTTTTCGTCATTATATAGTCTAACTGCTACACCATGGTAGCTCCAATTTTCTTATACACCCCGCCTTCTAGCTTTTCTCTTATGGCTGAGAACGCAGTAATGGTTTCTTCTACATCTTCTAAGGTATGGGTTGCTGTAGGTATTAAACGCAACAAGATCATTCCTTTAGGTATTACCGGATATACTACAATAGAACAGAATACTTTATAGTTTTCTCTTAAATCGTGTACCAAAGCCATAGCTTCAGGTATATCTCCTTGCAAATACACTGGTGTTACACAGGTATTGGTAGTACCAATATTAAATCCTTTTTCTTTTAATCCAGATTGCAATGCATTTACATTTTCCCACAATTTGTCTTTTAACTCAGGCATGGTTCTAATCATGTCTAAACGCTTTAACGCACCTTTTACCATTGGCATAGGCAACGATTTAGCAAACATTTGCGAACGCATGTTGTATTGTAAGTATTGAATAATGTCTTTATCTCCTGCAAAGAAGGCTCCAATACCTGCCATAGATTTTGCAAAGGTTGCAAAGTACACATCAATCTCGTCTTGTACTCCTTGCTCATAGCCTGTACCTCTACCGCCTTCGCCTAACGTACCGAAACCATGAGCATCATCTACCAATAAACGGAAGTTGTATTTCTTTTTAAGTGCAGCAATTTCTTTTAATTTACCTTGCTCACCACGCATACCAAATACACCTTCTGAAATCAATAAGATACCTCCTCCAGTTTTTTCAGCCATTTTAGCAGCACGTTGCAAGTTTTTTTCCATGCTCTCTACGTCGTTGTGTTTGTATACAAAACGTTTACCAGCATGCAAACGTACACCATCTATAATACACGCGTGTGTATCTACATCGTATACAATAATATCATTCTTAGAAACCAAAGCGTCTATTGCAGACACCATACCTTGGTACCCAAAGTTTACTAAATAAGAGGCTTCTTTACCTACAAATTCTGCACATTCTCTTTCTAACTGCTCGTGGTATTTAGTGTGCCCAGACATCATTCTAGCACCCATTGGGTATGCCATACCGTATTCTGCAGCTGCCTCAGCATCTACCTTTTTTACTTCTGGTTGATTCGCTAAACCTAGGTAGTCATTAATACTCCAAGTAAGTACTTTTTGACCATTGAATAGCATTCTGTTAGAAATTTCTCCTTCTAATTTTGGGAATACAAAGTAACCTTCTGCTTGCTCCGCCCACTTCCCAAGAGGCCCTTTGTCCTCATAAATTCTTTCAAATAAATCTTTCATGGGTATTTTTTAACGAAACCAATAGGCTCCGATTTTTGCACCTGCAAATTAACTGCTTTTTACGCAGTTATCAAAATAAAAAAGGTGTCGTAATACGACACCCTATTAAAGTTATTTTTGAGAACAATTACTTAACAAACTCAACTGCAGCTTGTTCTTGCTTTTGACTATCAAAGAACCCTTGTTCACGCATCCACTCATCGCTATATACTTTACTCATATATCGCGAACCGTGATCTGGGAATATTACCACTACTCTACTGCTTTTATCAAACTCTCCTTTAGCAGCATATTGCATAACAGCTTGCATAGCAGCACCGCTTGTATAACCCGCAAAAATAGCTTCTGTTAAAGCAATCTCTCTTGCACGGTGTGCGCTATCTTCGTCTGATACTTTTTCGAACTTGTCTATAATATCAAAATCTGTTGCTGTTGGAATTAAGTTTTTACCTAAACCTTCTATACGGTATGGGTAAATCTCGTTTGAATCGAACTCTCCAGTTTCGTGAAATTTCTTTAAAATAGAACCAAAAGCATCTACTCCTAAAATCTGAATTGATGGATTTTGCTCTTTTAAGAAACGTGCTGTACCAGAGATTGTACCTCCTGTACCACTTGCTGCTACTAAGTGTGTGATTTTACCTTCTGTTTGTTTCCAAATCTCTGGACCCGTTGTGTGATAATGCGCATCAATATTTAATTGGTTAAAATATTGATTGATATATACAGAGTTTGCCGTTTCTGAATGCAAACGCTTTGCAACTTGGTAATACGATCTAGGATCATCTGCACTCACATGCGCTGGACAAACATATACCTTAGCGCCCAATGCTTTTAGCATGTCTATCTTATCTGGTGAAGATTTAGAGCTTACTGCTAAAATACACTCATATCCTTTCGAAATACTTACCATGGCTAAACTAAATCCTGTATTACCAGAGGTAGTTTCAATAATTGTGTTACCTGGTTTTAAGATTCCTTGCTTTTCAGCTTGTTCAATAATATAAAGGGCAATGCGGTCTTTAGTAGAATGTCCTGGATTATATCCTTCAAACTTTGCTAGGAATTCACCATCTAAATCTTTGGTGATATTGTTTAGTTTGATCATTGGGGTTTCACCAATTAGCTCTAGCACATTTTGGTGGATACTTGAATGTCTTTTCATGAATTAATAATAAATTAACACCGAGGGCAAATTTACAATTTTTTTTTTAATCTAATTACCTGATTCTAAATCAAGTAAAAATGCGAATTCACGCGAAACGTCCTTTAGTCCGTCAAATCTTCCAGACGCTCCACCGTGGCCTACCTTCATATCTATATGCATTAAAACTTTGTTTGTATTGGTATTTTGATCGCGCAGTTTTGCTACCCATTTAGCAGGTTCAAAATACTGTACTTGCGAATCGTGAAAACCAGTTGTAACCAATAAATTTGGGTAGGTTTTATCTGTTACATTATCGTATGGCGAATACGATTTAATATACTCGTAATATTCTTTATTGTTTGGGTTACCCCACTCGTCATATTCTCCTGTTGTTAGCGGAATACTCTCGTCTAACATGGTTGTTACTACATCTACAAATGGTACTGCAGCTATAACTCCATTAAAGAGTTCTGGGTTCATGTTTATAACAGCGCCCATTAACAAACCTCCTGCAGAACCACCAATACCATATAAGTGCTTTGCTGATGTGTATTTTTGAGCAATAACATGCTTGGCACAATCAACAAAATCGTTAAAGGTGTTTTTTTTGTGCAACATCTTACCATACTCATACCAATCTCTTCCTAAATACTCTCCTCCTCTAATATGAGCAATAGCATATACAAACCCTCGGTCAAGTAAGCTCAATCTAGTAGTGCTAAAACCATCGTTTATAGTATAGCCATAAGAACCATATGCGTACAATACAAAAGGTGTACTTTCGTTAAGCACTGTGTCTTTATGATGCACCAAAGAAACGGCTACCTTTTTACCATCTCTTGCTGCTGCCCAAATTCGTTTGCTTGTGTAATTCTCTTTTTTAAAGACACCTCCCAAAACTTCTTGTTCTTTTTTAACTTCTTTAGATTGATCATTCATATTAAAATCAATCACAGAATTTGGAGTTGTCATAGAATTGTAACTGTAACGAATGATCTCTGTATCGAAATCTGGATTTGAGTGTACGCCTGCGGTATATGTTTCTTCAGAAAATGGCAAGTAGTAATCTTCTGTACCATCCCATCTAATAATTCGAATTTTATTGAGTCCGTTTGAACGTTCTTCTAATACCAAGTGATCTTTAAAAATAGACATGTCTTCTAACAACACCTCTGCTCTATGGTCTATTAAATCAACCCAATGCTCTTTTGAAGTTTGCTGCAGCCCCGTTTTCATTAATTTAAAATTGGTAGCCTTGTCTTTGTTGGTCAATACGTAAAAATGATCTTGGTAATGCGCAATGCTATACTCTAAATCGCGCTCTCTAGGTTGAAAAACAGTAAAGTCTTTAAGCGGCGTATCTGCATTTAAAATTTGATATTCGGTAGATACAGTATTGTACGACCCAATAATTATGTACTGTTGCGATTTACTCTTGTACACAAATGTTCCAAAAGTTTCATCGGCCTCATGAAACACCTCCACATCTTCTTGAGGGTTTGTACCTAAAATATGACGATAGATTTTATAATTACGTAAGGTCTCTGGATCTTGTTTGGTATAGAAAACTGTTTTATTGTCATTTGCCCAAGCTGCACTACCAGTGGTGTTTTCAATTTTATCAGGATACTTTTCACCTGTTTCAACATTCTTAAACTGTAGTGTATACAACCTTCTACTTACCGAGTCTACACCATATGCAACAAGCTGATTGTTAGGGCTAATAGAAATTCCCTTTAAACTGTAATAGTCAAATCCTTTGGCCATGGCATCTACATCAAACAGAACTTGTTCTTCAGCATCCATGCTACCCTTAAAACGACTATAGATAGGGTATTGTGCGCCTTTTTTATAACGCGTTCTATAGAAATAGCCATTCTTTTTATAGGGCACAGACACGTCATCTTCTTTTACACGTGCCTTCATTTCTTGAAACAAGGTGTCTTGCAGCTCTTTCGTATGGGCCGTCATAGCCTCGTAATAAGCATTTTCTTGATTCAAATAATCAACCACTTCTGTATTTTCGCGCTCATTCAACCAATAGTAAGGATCAACTCTAACATCGTTATGTTTGATGAGTTCTTTTGGTTTTTGAACAGCATTAGGTGGCGTTATGTGTTGACTCATATAAAAAAATTAGGCTGCAAAAATACGGGATATCATTGATTTAATAGACTAATTAAATGCTAAAATGTTACGCCGGAAGAAATAGTTATCAACCGTTTATTTGCAGAAAATTATTTGTTTTTAAGCCATTCTATCTTTTTATATGCAGATTGCGTTTCAGATAATTTTAATTGTAAATTATAAAACCCATTTTCTACTTGTAATTTATTCAAACTAGAAAGACTATCCATTTGCTTGTGTACCATTTTACCATCTAGTGTATAGAGTCTAACTTCTTGAATTACTGAACTATTTATTTGATTTATTTTACCTTCTTTAAAGGCTGTAGTAAAAGATTGAACCACTTCAGTATTATCTGGTATTTGATCACGATAAAACTCAAACAACGCTGGTTTTATATGCACAGAGAAACTTCCAACCTTTTTCTTTACCTGTTCTCTAGAAATGTAATAAGTA
Source organism: Urechidicola sp. KH5 (assembly GCF_054661455.1). Taxonomy (NCBI): domain Bacteria; kingdom Pseudomonadati; phylum Bacteroidota; class Flavobacteriia; order Flavobacteriales; family Flavobacteriaceae; genus Urechidicola; species Urechidicola sp. KH5. Next base: position 19,395 of record NZ_BAAFSW010000003.1, on the reverse strand, counting down.
GCCCCCTCTTTGTGCGTTATGCCCTCTATTTGATTTCCTAAGCCAATTACAGATGCCAAATCAATCTTCACAAAATCTGTTGCATTTATATCTGAAAAAATTATTAAAAACGGACTCAAAGCTTCGCCATAGCCACACAGAACAATTTCTCCAGTTTCTATATTTTTAGTAGCTCCAGTAATTAAACCGCCAACATTATGTGCAAAGAGTTTTTTAGCTGGATGTTTCTTTTCTTGATTCAGCACCTTATAAACTTTAGATTGCCCATCTCCTCTATTCTTAGAGAATACTGTTAAGCCATAATCTGTTGTTGCAAGTGCTTCAGCATCAAAATTATTTTTTGAACTTGGGAAAAACGATGTTTGATCTTCAAATTCAAATTTTATAGTAGCGGCATTTATCTTATTGTCATCTTTTAACTTAGCCCGTTTAATTCGATAAATTCGCAGGTTCTCGCGAGCACCGGCATTATTACCCATATCTGCTATATACGCATACTCTTCATCAAAATCTAATGATTCCCAATCCACATTTTTAGCTTCATCAATTTCTATAGTTCGAAGAACTTCTCCCGTAGCAGTATCTATTGCATAAAGTTCGGACTTACCACCCGAGTCATTGATGGTATATAGTTGACTATCTACATAAATTAATCCCGAGGTTTCTCTAACCTTCGCTGAAAGGGTTGTGATTTCTTTAATAAACTCTTGTGCATTTACACAATTGAAATACAATAGCGTCATCAGGAATAATATCCATTTTTTCATAGCATAAATTTAGTGATTTACCCCTCAAAAAAATCTTCAGGAAAACCAATTAAATACAATTTTTCTTTGGCACGAGTTAACGCCGTATACAACCAGCGCAAATATTCTTTTGAGATACCGTTTGGCAAATAGGGCTGCTCTATAAATATGGTTTTCCACTGTCCACCTTGTGATTTATGACAAGTTATAGCATACGAAAATTTTACTTGTAAGGCATTGAAATATTTATTCTTTTTTATGGATAACAACCGCTTATAACTCGATTTTTCATTGGCAAAATCTTTAGCCACTTCTTGATACAATCTGTTGGAATCTTGATAACTCAACGAAGGTGTTTCTGAAGTAAGGGTATCTAACAACAATACCGTATCAAAAGGTCTTTGCTGCGCATAATCAATCATTCTGACAGTAACTTCTGCAAATCGGAATCCATATAACTCTTTAATAGTTCGAATGTGCATAATCTCGCATATATCGCCATTGGCAATAAAACCTGCTTCTGAAGAACTAGGCAACCAAAAATAATTGTTCTTAACAATCATTACATAATCTCCAGTAGAAACATCACTTTCTTGCCCTCTAATCTTTGTTCTAATCTGTTGGTTATAAAGATTTGCTCGTTTATTAGATCGTACAACTATTGCAGTATCTTCTACTCCATTACTATCGTAAGCAGTAGTAATAGCATCTTCAATATCATAACCATCTTGCAATCTGATGATATCAGGAAAGTTTAAATTAAACTGAAATTGACTGTTTGGCTCAAACTGTAATTGTTCTCGTAACATAGTGGCATTCACTAAAATTCCAGAATCTTCATGCTGACGCATTACCTCACTTAATTCGAGGCTTTCAATTGTTTTGTTATATTGAAACGAGAGGACATCAGCATCTAAGGCAGGGCTTATATCTAACTTTACCGGTGGTAATTGTGCGGTATCTCCAATCAAAATTAATTTACAACCAGCACCTTGATAAACGTATTGCATTAAATCGTGTAACAACGAACCATTTTCAAAAAGCTTTGAAGATGTATTCGCATCAGAAATCATAGAAGCCTCATCAACAATAAAAAAAGTATCTGTGTGCTTATTGGCTTGCAATACAAAATTTACACCGCCATTCTTACTTTTTCTTGGGTGGTAAATTTTCTTGTGTATGGTATAGGCTTGCCTGCCAGCGTAACTAGATATTACTTTTGCCGCTCTTCCCGTTGGGGCCAACATTACAGATTTTTTACCTGTATGCCATAAATTCTTAACCACAGTACTTATAGAGGTTGTTTTACCTGTACCCGCATACCCTTTTAACAAAAACAATTTGTTTTTTTCTTTGTCAAAAATAAATTCTGAAAGCTTTAATAGGAGGACATTTTGTGTACTTGTTGGCTCGTGAGGAAAGGCTTTTAAAAGTAATTTATAAAATTCTGGTGCGGTTTTTGTCATCCTAAAAAATTAGAAAATCAAAGATACAAATTACTTTAGGGCTAAAAGTTTTTAGCCTCCAAAAAAATTTGTAGATTTGCGAAAATCATTTAAAAAATAGTCATCAGATGTTTAAAATTTTAATACTGTTTTTTGTAGGTATAGCAGTGTGTTATTTCCTTGCAAAAGCAATCCTTAAATTTATTCCAAAGAAGGTTCGTCCTGTAATTTCATTACTTCTTTATGGTGTGGCCATTTTGTTAGCTTACACTATTTATGGAAAAGTAATGGAGCCAATCCATTTTAAGCAAGAAAAAGAAGCAAAGTATACACAAGTCATCAATCGTTTAAAAGTAATTAGAGATGCACAAGCAGATCACAAAACTGTAACAGGTACTTTTGCTAAAACTTTAGATGATTTAGTACAATTTATTGATACAGCTAACTTTGCTGTAACTGAGTCTAAAAACGAAGTAAGATCGGTGAACAAAGGTGGTGGTATTACTGTAGAAGAAGAGTTTTTAGTAATTGACACTATTGGTACTGAGCCAGTAGTTAACAAATACGCTTCCAGAAATTATAAAGATCTTAAAAAAGTACCGGGTACAGATGCTGAATTCGAATTAAAATTAGGTGAAGTACAAAAATCGCATGGTGATATGAGACCTGTTTATGAGGTAAAAGTGGCGAAGACTATTGTTTTAGATGGTATGAATCCTGATTTAGTGCGTTTAGAAAAAGCTACTGAAAACAACGACCAAGTAAAAGGTGCTTTTATTAGAGTTGGTTCTTTAGAAGAAGTTAGTGATAGTGGTAACTGGCCGCCATCGTACGACATTCACGACAAAAAAGAATAGTTATAAAAAAACTTACGACAGATAGTCATTTAATAGTATCCATTCAACTACGGTTGAATGGATTTTCTTTTTGTGTTAAAGACAGTATTAGCAATAAAATTATTGCCCTTGAAACTGTTGAAAACACGGAGGCATTGAGTACACCACAATTACAATTAGATTTTTTAAAAGAGCAATTAGAAAGTCACGTCATTTTTAAAAATGCATTTAAAAAATTGGTGGTACTTCATTCTAATGCTTTAAATAGTCTAGTACCAAAAGTATTGTTTAAAAAAGATAATATTGCAGAATACTTACAATTTAATGTTAAGTTATTGACCAATGAGTTTGTAACGCATGACCCCATTGAGTACACCGAAATTGTAAATGTATACATACCATTTGTGCACCTTAACAATTACTTGTTCGATGTATTCGGAAGTTTTGACTATAAACATACCGGCACTGCCTTAATAGAGCTTTTAGCACCATTACAGAAGCACGAAAGCAAAACGAAGGTGTTTGTACACATAGAAGGTAAGCAGTTTCAAATGGTAGTTTATAAAGCTGGAGAATTAGAACTACACAATAGTTTTAGCTTTAATAACAAAGAAGATTTTGTATACTATATCCTCTTTGTTTTTGAGCAATTAAACTTAAATCCAGATAGCGTTGCTTTAGAATTATTAGGCGATATAGAAAAAGATAGTGAACTTTATGAGCTATTATTTCACTATGTAAGACATGTTTCGTTTTTCGAACAAGACTTAAGTGCATTAAGCAGTGGTATAACCATAAATGGTCATGAAAGTCCAACATTAATTCATACGGTTTCATGCGCATAATTTCAGGTACACAAAAAGGACGAAGAATAACGGCACCAAAAAATTTGCCAGTGCGTCCAACAACAGATATGGCCAAAGAGGCTTTGTTTAATATTTTGAACAATCATTACTATTTTGATAGCATATCTGTAATGGATTTATTTGCTGGAACGGGCAATATAAGTTTTGAATTTGGATCAAGAGGTTGCACAGATATTACGGCTGTAGATGCACATTATGCATGTGTTAAGTTTATAGATCAAACAGCAAAGCAGTTTGATTTTGACATTATGGCTTTAAAAAATAATGCTTATACGTTCTTAGAGAAAACTGCACAAAAAGCACATGTAATTTTTGCAGACCCACCTTATGATTTTACGAAAGATCAATTTCTACAAATTGCAAATACTGTATTTGATAGAGAATTATTACTAGAAGGTGGAATGCTAATAATTGAACATTCTCAACACACTGACTTAAGTGAACATTCTAATTACAGTCATTCAAAAAAATACGGTGGAAATAGGTTCTCGTTCTTCGAACATGAAGATGAGGAAGAATAACCTACAATAAGCTATTTATAATATCTTTTTCTGAAATACCTTCAGCCTCGGCCTTGTAGTTTTTAACTACCCTATGATTCAATATTGGGTAAGCAACAGCTTTAACATCCTCTATATCTGGCGAAAATTTACCATTAATGGCTGCATGTGTTTTGGCAGCAATTATTAAATTTTGAGAAGCTCTCGGACCTGCGCCCCAATCGACATAGTTTTTAACCAGTTCTGTAGCATCTTTACTTTTTGGTCTTGTTTTAGACACCAATCGTACCGCATACTCTATTACATTATCTGCAACTGGAATACGGCGAATTAATTGATGGATTGCTAAAATCTCATCAGCAGAAAAAAGTGCTTTTACATCCTCATTCTTATCTGTGGTAGTTTGCTTTACAACAGCTACCTCTTCTTCAAAAGTAGGATACGTTAATTGTATTGAAAACATAAACCTATCTAACTGCGCTTCTGGCAATGGATAAGTACCTTCTTGCTCAATAGGGTTTTGGGTAGCCAGAACAAAAAATGGCAAATCTAAAGCTCGATGCTGCCCCGCTATGGTAACAGAACGTTCTTGCATAGCTTCTAACAAAGCTGATTGCGTTTTAGGTGGTGTACGGTTAATCTCGTCTGCTAAAATTACATTTGAGAAAATAGGTCCCTTTATAAACTTAAAATTTTTAGATTCGTCTAATACTTCACTACCTAAAATATCTGAAGGCATTAAATCTGGTGTAAACTGTATGCGTTTAAAATCTAAACCTACAGCCTGCGCTATGGTATGCACCAATAAGGTCTTTGCTAAACCAGGTACACCAATTAATAAGGCATGACCACCTGAAAAAATAGCATACAATACATGGTCTACAGTAGCATCTTGTCCGATAATTACTTTAGCAATTTCAGCTCTAAGAGCTTTGTATTTTTCACCCAGCGATTGTATTGCAGCTACGTCTGACATGTATTAGTTTTCTTTCTTAGTCCAGTTACGAGAGAATTCACAATCTTTAAACTCATCGTTTATTTTGATATAGGTGTCATCTAACTTATCGTCTGCCCAATCTTCGATTGCTTCTTCTTGTTTTTTCTGTAATGCTAATTGCTGTATTTTAACGTAATCCTTTACAAAATCTGCAGTATGTGACTCTGTACGGCTTTTAACCAACATGATTTTAAACATCTTTTCTCCTTCACGAGTTTCATCATAAAAAGGTTCTGTTAATTCATCTTGCTTTACATTGGCGATACGTTGGTATAAGGTTGGGTCCATACGTGTTAATTCAAATTTAGAATCTCCTGTTTGCCCATTAATAATAATACCTTTATTGTCCTTAGTAATTTCTTCTTCTGAAAATTGTTTAACGGCCTCTTCAAAAGTTATAGAATCTTTTAAGATATCTGCTCTAACTTTTTCTAAAGTACGCTTTGCTTCATTTAATTTTTCCGAATCTATATTTGGTTGAATTAAAATATGGCGCACATCAATTTCTTGTCCTTTGATTTTCTCAACTTTTACAATGTGATATCCAAAATCAGATTTAAAAGGCTCAGAAATTTGACCTTCATCTAAACTAAAAGCAACTTCTTTAAACTCTTTTACAAAACCACTTTCTCTTGTAATGGTAAAGAAACCACCTTCACCTGGTCCTTGAGATGAAACAGAAGGGTCATCTGAATTTAGAATTGCCTTCATTTTCATACTAGCTCCACCTTCTATCTCATTTTTAAGCTTGATTAATTTATCTTTTACTCGCTTTATTTCCTCCTCTGTAGGTTCAGCATAAACTACAATTTGTGAGATTTCTACTTCTGCACCAAATTCTGGTAATACATCAGCATCTTTTAAGTTATTGTAATATGTACGAACTTCATCAGGAGTAACATCTACCTCTTCAGTAATACTTGCTCTTTCTTGTTGAATTAACAATTGTTCTTTTTGAATACCAGCTAATTCTTTACGTAAATCATCTTCGTCATTAAAACCATAGAATTCTACCACTTTATCCATACTACCCAATTGTTGTGTAAACATAGCAATAGAACGTTCTACCTGACCTTCTACTTGACTATCATCTACCACTATACTATCTATTACAGCATGATGCGACAACAATTTTTGCAACATAATTTCTTCTAACATTTCGCAATCAGAAATTTTAATTTTTCCTTCACTACGTTGCTCTACTTCTAATTTGAACTTTTCAACATCAGAATCTAACACTATATTTTTACCAATTACTACAATAACTCCGTCTACTTTTGCACGTTGAGCAACTACCGATAATAAGCTCAAACATAAGCATACAGCTAACAATCCTCTCTTCATCATTTTAATATCTTTCAAAATATTGGTTTTTAATGGCGTCATTTAATAAATCTACTTCTATATCTTGCAGTAATTGAAACTTTCTTTTCTGCAGAATAATCTGTTTTATGGTTGGTGAAACGTAACTTAAAGGCGCTATTTCATTGCGTTTTAACACATTTTTTACCGATATCAAATATAGGCCTATTGAATCTTCTTTTTTAATAAACTTCGATTTTTTTAACAGCTCGTTTTTAGGCATATCTCTTAAAACAGGAATGCGCTCATTTAACTGCGAATACTGTACCCATACTGAGTCGTTAAAATGATATGAAACAAATTCTAACGACTTGTCTTCTAACTCAGTAAGATCTTCTTCTTTTTGAGATCTAAATTGTTTGATCAAATCTCTTTCGTCAGCTCTATTTAAATTGGTTTGAAGGTATTTAAACTGAACCAACTCTTCATTCAATCTGAAATTAGCTTTGTTTTCTTCGTAAAATCCTTCTAACTGTTCTTTTGTTATAAGCGTATCTACTTTTTCTAATACCAAAGCCTCCTTATAAGAATTGATATAAAGTGTATTACGATAATCACTTACTAATTTTTCGAAAGATACAGACTTGTCTGTTAAATTAATCTCTGCTTGATGCAATAACAGCTGTTGAGTAGCCCAAGTATTTATATAATTACTGACAAACTTTGCGCTATCCAATTTACTCAGATTATCGGGTAAAGCCTCTTCTAGTTCAGATTTATATAAAATTGTGGTATGAACTTTAGCAATAGGAGTATCTGTAGTAGTTTTAGGAGAAGGTAAAAATTCGCAACTCCAAAATACAAATACACAAAAACTGTATAAATACCAATGTTTCATTTATTGCGCAATCAATTCTTTTAAAGCCTTATCGTTAACCGATACATCATATAAATTTCTCAACTCTGTAACCCAGTCTTTCTCTAACTTATCTTGATAATCACTAATAACCTGACCTCTAACTTCATCTAGCGTTTGCTGTCTTGATTCGTTAATTTCATCAATTTTGACAATTATAAACTTCTTTTCGAACTCTATAATTTTAGAAATCCCCAATTGGTAATCAAAGTCTTCCGGAATGTTAAAAGAATCTGAATTAAAAGTACCAGATTTCACCAACACTGCTGCGGCATTCTCATCTGAATAACTATTTTTCAAACTGTCTACAGCTACATTTTTTAACAATTGTTTACGAGCAATTTTTGCTAGTTTTTTAGTATTACACGTTATTACAGCACCTTTAAATGATTTTTTTGAAATATATTTTGAGGTATGCGTGTTGTAATAACTTTCTAATGCAATACTATCTTTACCTGCATCCCAAACTTTTTGTTGCAACAATTCAAACAGTAACAATCCTTCCTTATATTCATTAAAAGTGAAGGCAAAATTTGGATTAGTTTCTTCTAAATGTGCTTTGTAATATTTGATAACCTCAGCATTTAAATAGGTATTAAAAAGTTCTCTATTGTATGCTCTTCCTCTTAAGTAATCATTAAAGTTTTGAGCAGTCAATGTTGTATCTTCCAAATTAACCAACACATCGTTTAATTGTTTTTCAGATAAAACAGCAGCACCTGCAAACTGATCGAGCAAATCCGTATCTACTGTAAGGTTGTATTGCTTTTTTAATTTATTTACTATCGAGTTGTTCACTATATCAGCACGCTCTCCTCTTTTTACTTTATTTACTATACTCTCTTTCGTTTCATCAAAACTTCCAATTGGATATTTTTTAATCAATTTAACAATATGCCAGCCATAATTAGTTTTAAATGGCTTAGAATAAGAACCTTCAACTTCTAGAGCAAAAGCTTCCTTCTCAAATTCAGGTACCATTCTACCAGAACCAAACTTACCAAGACTTCCTTCTTTCTGAGCAGAATAGGTATCTTCAGATTGCGTCTTCGCTAAATATTCAAAAGACTCACCACCTTCTAACTGCACATAGATTTCTTTAATTTTTGTTTCGCTTGGTAAACTGTCTCCGCGAATCATAATGTGAGATGCCTCTATTTGACCTCTAGCTTTGCGCTTATCAATGACCTTTAATATATGGTAACCAAAACGTGTTTTAAAAGGTTCTGAAACCTCTCCAACCTCTGTTTTATAAGCCGAGGATTCAAATGGGTAAACCATACTAAATGCTGTGAAATAACCTAAATTTCCGTTATTTCTTTGTACAGAAGGATCTTGCGAATATTGTTTTGCAATACTATCAAAAGAAGCTCCATCGCGAATCTTTTCTAAGGCCTCTGAAATTCTTTTGTAGGGTATAACGGTGTCCGTTGGATTTTTAGGGTCAAATTGAACCAAAATATGACTAGCATTCACCTCGTATAAACTTCTATCGTAGGCCTCTTTTACCAAACTATCTAAAGTCGATTCGTCTTTCAAATAAGGCTCCATTAATTGCTGTTTATACCCTTTTAACTCATTGACATAACTAGGTAAAGTATCTAAACCAAGATCTCTTGCCTGTTGTACTTTAAGCTTGTAATTTAAAAACAACTCGAAATAACTCTCAACATCTTTTTGAGAGTCATCTGATAAAACATCTAAATTCTTGTTATACACACGCATGAATTCGTCGATATAAACAGGTTGCTCTTCAATAGAAAACAAGACTGTTTTGTCTTGCTGTGCGCTTAGGGTAATCGAAGAAATTAAAAGAAATAAAAAGCTAAGTTTTTGCGTCATTTTATATATTTTTTTAAAACCAAACAAAAATAAACAAACATCTGAAACCTGATAACAATCAAGTGCGCAATTTATTGTTTATTTCAACAATGGATTGTTAAAAAAACTATAAAGCAATTACCCCTTCTATAGTACCGACCTCCTTATACTTTTTAATAATAGCATCGGCAGATGGCATATTTAATAAAATGGAAACACTTTTATATTTTCCCGTTTTAGATTCTTTGGTATTAATAACTGCTCCTCCCAAATTAAAAATATCTTTAATTTGTTCTTCCTTTTCTTTTGATGCAGGCACGATAAACTTAAACAAATACTTTGTTGGAAATGTTGTAGTTTCAATTAATGTTGTTCTTAACTTTTCGAAAAAATCTTCAGAAGACTGCATAATTTATAATTTGAGAAAATAAACTCTTATCTATTCCTATTTATTAGATGCAAAAATACAGTTATATTTACTCATTGTTAGAATAATGTAATTGATTTTTGAACGATTGAACTAAATTGTATGCAGCAAAAAAAAATTGTAATAACCGGTGGTCCGGGTACAGGAAAAACAACTGTAATAAACGAACTGATTGATAGAGGTTATTCATGCAAAACAGAAATTTCTAGACAAGTTACTTTAGCCGCTCGAGAAGAAGGCATTGAACAATTATTTTTAACAGACCCACTGCTTTTTAGTGAAAAGCTGTTAGAGGGCAGAGCAGCTCAATATTTAGAAGCAGATAAAACAGAAGATTCTTTAGTTTTTTTTGACCGCGGCCTACCAGATGTTCATGCATATATGAATTTTACGAATACCGAATATCCGCCTCTTTATGAAACTACCTGCAAGGCACACCCTTATACAAAAGTGTTTATTATGCCTCCCTGGAAAGAAATTTACACTTGTGACAATGAGCGATATGAAGATTACAAAACGTCGGTAGCATTGTATAAATATCTAAAAAAGGGGTATGAAGAATTAGGATATCATTTAATTGAAGTACCAACCGGTACGGTAGAATTTAGAACAGATTTTATTTTGAAATCACTTTAGTTTAAATGCAGACCGCATTAGACATATTGCAACGCTATTGGGGTTATTCATCTTTTCGAAAACCACAAGAAAGCATTATAAATAAGGTATTAGAACAAAAAGATACTGTAGTTTTATTACCTACAGGTGCAGGTAAGTCTCTGTGTTTTCAAATTCCTAGTTTGGTTGTTAAAGGTGTTTGTATTGTTATATCTCCATTAATTGCTTTAATGAACGATCAAGTTAAATCTTTAAAGCAAAAAGGAATTAAAGCTATTGCATTGACTTCAAAGATGCATCAAAAAGAACTTATTGAAGCATTTGATAATCTCAAATTTGGTAATTACAAGTTTTTATATGTTTCTCCAGAAAAACTGCAGAATAACCTCATATTAGAAAAGATTAGAGAACTACCTGTAAATTTTATTGCTGTAGACGAAGCGCATTGTATTTCTGAATGGGGACATGATTTTAGACCATCGTATTTACAATTAAGATCTTTACGTTCGTATTTACCCGATGTACCAATCATCGCTCTAACTGCAACTGCAACCAAACCTGTTTTAAAAGATATTGTTAAACATCTTGAATTACAAAACCCAACTATTTTTAAAAAATCTTTTTTTAGAAAGAACATCGCGTATCGATTTATAGATACGGTTGATAAGATTAACAATACAATACAAATTCTCAGTAACTTAAATGGTACTTGTATAATATACACCCAAACCAGACGTGCCACTGTTGACCTCAGCAACCAATTAAATCAGTTACATTTTAAAACAACCTATTATCATGGTGGATTAACTTTTGATCAAAAATTGAAGCACTACAACAGTTGGCTTCAAGAACAAACACCTATAATAGTTGCAACCAATGCTTTTGGTATGGGTATTGATAAAGGAAATGTTCGTATTATCATTCATTATGACATTCCGAATAGTATTGAAAATTATTTACAAGAATCTGGCAGAGCTGGTAGAGATCAACAGCAATCCTTTGCTTACTTGCTAAAAAATACAAGTGCAATTAAAGAACTTGAAAATAAACAGCGAAAAAATATAGCAACAGTAGAATTTATTAAAAAGGTATACTACAACTTAAACCAACATTATCAGATAGCCTATGGCGAATTAGTTGAGATACCATTTGAATTCAACTTAAGTGATTTTTGTAGAAAATACGACCTACCTATATTACCAACATTCAATGCAATCTCAGCTTTAGAAAGTCATCATATAATTCTATTAGATGAACGAATCAGTAGGAAATCTACGGTACAAATTAGTATATCACAGCAACAACTTTTAGAGTATTGTAATTTGAATCGAGTGCATGGCGCTACCTTACAATTATTGTTACGAACTTACGGAGGTATATTTGAAATGGCCAAAGTGATTAATGAGACTTATATAAGTAAGACTTTAGGCATTACTACCCTTACGCTCTATGAGCAATTAGAAAGTATGCATAAAAGTGGAATCCTGCTTTTTTACAAAGCAAACAATAATGCTCAGATTCGTTTTTTAATTCCAAGAGAAGACAACCGAACTGTAAATGTTATAGCCAACTCTATCAAAACGCGAAACAAAAGAAGGTTGCAAAAGTTAAATGATTTAATTGCGTTTGTCAACAACAACAGTGTTTGTCGCAACAAACAACTACTATCATATTTTGATGAAGCTATTAAAGAAGACTGCGGTACGTGCGATGTTTGCATAAAACAAAATAAAACACCTGTAAATCAAAAAGAAATTGCGGAGGCTATAGCGCATTATTTAACAGCCCAAGGCGCTTGTAGTTCCAAAGAAATGATTCATCAATTAAATTACGATAAAGATGCTGTATTAACAGTATTAAAAATTCTTTTAGAGAACGGTATAATTAAGGTAACTTTGCACAACACCTACGAGTTAGCATAACATGAAGAAAGATTTACGCATTGTTTTTATGGGAACCCCAGATTTTGCTGTGGGAATTTTAAATAAATTAGTGAGCACGGGGGCTAATATAGTTGGTGTTATTACGGCGCCGGATAAACATGCCGGTAGAGGTCGGAAATTGAATCAATCTGCAGTAAAGAAATTTGCCGTAGCAAACAACCTACCAGTTTTACAACCCACCAATTTAAAATCAGAAGATTTTTTAAACGAACTAGAAGCGCTAAAAGCTAATTTACAAATTGTTGTGGCCTTTAGAATGTTGCCTAAAGTTGTTTGGCAAATGCCTTCTGAGGGTACTTTTAATTTACATGCTTCGCTGTTGCCTGATTATAGAGGTGCTGCTCCAATACATTGGGCAATTATTAATGGCGAAGAAAAAACAGGAGTTACGACTTTCTTTATCGATGAAAAAATTGATACAGGTGCTGTTATATTAAAATCTGAGACTTTTATAAATCCTGATGAAACTGTTGGTCAACTTCACGATAGACTTATGCACTTAGGTGCAGACTTGGTAGTTCAAACAGTTGCATCTATATCAGAAGGAAAAGCGCAAACAACTATTCAACCAGACAAAGCACCTAAAGAAGCACCAAAGCTTTTCCCTGACAATTGTAGAATTGATTGGAGTGAATCATTAGATACTATATATAATAAAGTGCGAGGATTAAATCCGTTTCCAACAGCGTGGACAGAACTGCATAATAACAACGAAATTATTCAAGTAAAACTATACGATGTAATGAAAGAGACGTCTGAGCATTCATTCTCATTTGGCGATGTAATTACTACCAAGAAAGAAATAAAAGTTGCGGTTAAAAATGGATACTTGCATATTAAAAGAATTAAGTTAGCTGGTAAACGCACTATGAATAGTAGTGATTTATTAAATGGATTTAAATTTGAACAAGGTTCAAAAATGGTCTGAAAACCCTTATTCATCAAGGGATTGTCATTTTTTTATAAAATAAAAGTGAGGTTATTAACATTTGAGGGTGTTTTATTAACAAAACACTGTTTTTTATACCCCCAAACTTGCGTGCGGCCTTATTCCTACTATATTTGTTAGGCTTTAACTAGCAAATTAATGTTTAACCAAATAATTTAAATTAAGAATTATGAACAAATCAGATTTAATTGACGCAATGGCAGCTGACGCTGGAATTTCAAAAGCGGCGGCAAAAGCAGCATTAGACTCACTAACTGATAACGTAACAAAAACTTTAAAAGGTGGTGGTAAAGTATCTCTAGTAGGATGGGGAACTTGGTCAGTATCTAAAAGAGCTGCAAGATCTGGTAGAAACCCGCAAACAGGAGCAACAATTCAAATTGCTGCTAAAAATGTAGTAAAATTTAAAGCTGGTGCAGGTTTCAGTGATGCTGTAAACTAAAAGAAATAAGAACCAAACTTATTTTAAATAGACCTCCTTAAATTAAGGAGGTTTTTTTATTCAAATTATTTTACTACATTTAATTCAAAATTGCATACTAATGCTAGAGTTAAAACCACTTAAGGGAAGATTACTTATAGCAGAGCCTTCAATTCTCAATGATCGTTCTTTTAATAGAAGTGTCGTTTTACTTACCGAACACAACGATTCTGGATCTATAGGATTTATTATGAACAAACCAACTAAGTATACTATGAATGACTTAGTACCAGATGTAGATTGCGATTTTGTCGTTTATAATGGAGGTCCCGTATCTAAAGAGAATTTGTACTTTATTCATACAGCTCCAGAATTGATACCAAACAGTATTGAAATTGATAACGGTATTTATTGGGGTGGTAATTTTGAATCTGTTTCAAAACTTCTTTTAAATAAAGAACTAACTACGAACGATATTCGATTTTTCTTAGGATATTCTGGATGGGAACCCGAACAATTAAAAGATGAACTTACCGAAGATTCTTGGAAGGTTATGGAAAACAGTTATACCAACATCTTATCTGCTAACGGATCTATGTGGCGAAACAAGTTATTAGAACTTGGTGGTTCGTATAAAATTTGGGCCAATGCACCTAAAAACCCAAGTTTAAATTAAGTAGCTGGTTTTTAGCAATTTACCTAACTTCTCTCCTACTTCTGTTCTATATGTTTTTTTTCTGTATTGAGTTACAGCTTGAATATCTATAATACTATTGGTAATAAATACTTCATCTGCCTTTTTTAATTCAAAAGGAGAAACAGCCCGTTCTTCTAGGGTATAATCAGGATGCTTTTCTAATATTTCAATAAGCTTTTTACGTACAATGCCTTTTAAACAACCTTCAGTAATGCTTGGTGTAACAATTCTATTTTCAAATATTAAAAAAACATTGCCATGAATGGCCTCAACCAAATGTTTCGATTCATTTAATAACAAACAAGTATCGTAACCGTTTTCTTGTGCAAAAACACTTGCTGTAACATTTAGTACTTTATTGGTTGTTTTAAGAGTAGACAACAAACCCGAATACACATAGAAATCTTTGTACAATTCAACCTCGTACGAATCTTTGGGAATAGAGCTCAATTCACCAACCTCAATTGCAAAGTCAATTCCATTGTTTTTAGGAGTGTATAGCCCCCCTTCTTTTCTACAAACAGTGATTCGTAAACGAGCATCTATTTCAAGGTTTGAAGCTTTGGCCGTTTTTAGTAATTCTTCTTCAAAATACTCTAAAGTAAAATGCATTGGAATGTCCATTCTAAGCATTCTTAAAGATGCCATTAATCTAAAGTAGTGATCTTCGGCAAATACCAATTTACCTCTAAAAAGTTTGACAGTTTCAAAAACAGCATCACCATATTTAAAGGCCCTGTTTTGCACTCCATAAACCGCTTGTTTATCTGTAAATAGCTGTCCGTTAATATTGATCATTACACTAAATTTTGGCGACAAAAATAACTAAAAAAGCTCTGATAAAATCAGAGCTTTGCACATAAATATATAAACTAAAATTAGGCGCCAATAAGATGTTTTAATTCTCCTATTTGATTTTCCCAAAACATTTTAGATTCATCTACTTCATCTTCTTCGGCAAAATCAGTAATTATAAGAGAGACATCCTTGGTCAATTCGTCTACTTGAATTTTAAATTCAAAATACGAATCATCATCTTCGGTTTCTAACCATTTAAATCGAATTCTTGTATCCGATCTTTTAGAAAGTACCTTAGCTTGTTCTTCTGAACCATCCCAAATAAAGGTAAACACTTCTCCTCTTGAATTTACATTGTCTGCAAACCACTCCGATAAGCCAGAAGCAGTTCCAAAGTAATTAAACAACATTTTTGGTGATGCACTAATTGGAAATTCTATTTGAACCTTTACTTTGTCTTCCATATATACGTTGATTAGAAAAGTTCGAATATATTGCTTTATTTACTGAAAAAAAAATTTTCTATTGCATTAAAAAATCTAATTTCAAGGCTTGTGAAAACTTAAATTTGTCTTATATTTGCATCCGCAATTGGCGAGGTAGCTCAGTTGGTTAGAGCGTCGGATTCATAACCCGGAGGTCAGCAGTTCAATTCTGCTTCTCGCTACAATATACTAAATCTAATAAACGAAGCAGTTTGGGGGTTCTCAAACTGCTTTTTTTATGAAATCATTAAATGAAATTCTTGCTTTTGAATACGAAAGTGAATACGATTTGAAGGCTAACCAATAGATCCCCAAAAGACAGCCAACAGCAAACAACAGCTAACCAACAGATGACTAACAGCTGACCAACAGACAACCAACAGACAACCAACAGACAACCAACAGCACACCAACAGACAGCCAACAGCTAACCAACAGCTATAAAATTACTATTGGTGGATTGATAGTAGCACAGTTAACTAATGGATATCATCAATTGCTGATAAATTCCAAATATTAAATAAGAGCAGTATACATATAAGATATACAATCCTTATAATTTTTATTTTCACTTTAATAACAATGCATATTCAAACAAAGGAAAGAATGTAATTGTCGTTGGTTTTAGTCAAATTTAAATTAATTCCTTCTGATAAAAAAATAAACTATTAAGTTTTAACAGCACCGTATCACCAACAACCAACCAACAGCTATAAAATTACTGTTGGTACATTGATACTATCATCACTAAATAATATCTAATTTATAGCCAAAAGATAATTTCAAATAACACTTGAAAAATCGTATCGAATAACCTACATTTGAGTATTAATAATTGGATCTCAAACTGAATACGTTTTTGAATACGATTTGGAATACGATTAGTGGAAAAAGCCTATAAAATAAGGGTTTGAACGACATTTTAATCCGTTCATAACCCGGAGGTCAGCAGTTCAATTCTGCCTCTTACTACAATAAAACGCTCCGTATATAAAGGAAGTTTTTATTATTTAAAACGTTCTCTAAAAAAATATGAAATAAAGGATTAAAATTCTCGATAAAAAACATTTGGCTTACCTCCATTTATGTAAACTTTATCAACAATAATCTATTTAATTCATATAAAATGATAACTTAGCTTTTTTTACTGCTGTGTTTTTATCAATTAGCCATGAGACAAACATTAATAAAACTCTCGTGCAGTATTTGCTTGTTGCTAACCCCAATAACCTCATCTGCAACCTCGTACCTTTTTTATAAATGGTTACCTAATTTATATATTAATTTCACAAACGATCGTAATTCTTCTCAACCTCCAACTGTCACTTTTTCTTTTAATAATGACAATACTTGCGAAGGTACTGACATTCAATTTACATCGAATGTGAGCGGAGAAAATGGTGCTATCACATATAGCTGGAATTTTGGAGATGGAGGTACCTCTACAGATGCCAATCCAATATATGCCTACAACAATGTTACAAATGGCTGCGGTACTCAAACATACACCGTTAGTCTCGTTGTAACAGATAATGATGGCCCACATACTGCAGTTACAAATACTGTTTCGGTAATTAGAAGTCCTAACTTAACCATTGAAGATGACGATAACCCGTTTGGTGAGCCTTTTAACAATTGTGCATCGGCCTCTCCTAATTTTGAAATTAATGTAGATGTAGGATCGTCAGATTCTAGTTGTATAGATACCTATATGGTAGATTGGGGCGATGGTTCTCCTACCGAAACATTTAACTCATTACCCACCACTCCAGTCAATCACATCTATACTCAAATCGGTCTATATTCTATGACTTGGACTGCTACCAGCGATGATGGCTGTATCACTGAGGTTACCACTATAGTTAAAAATGTATCAAATCCTTCAGGTGCCGTTGTGAGTCCGGGAAATACAAATAATTTATGTGCTCCTACTGAATTACTACAATTTACAATTACTAATTGGGGACAAAATTCAGATGACACTACTTATGATATAGATTTTGGTGATGGAACTACAATAAGTTTAAATCAAGCTACACTGCAAGCTTCGCCTTATTATGATGCTGGAGATCCGGAAAACTCTGCCGATTATCCTATTCCACATGCCTATTTGGCATCAAGTTGCGAGTCTGGATCTGGTTATACCATAGAATTAAATATTACCAATGCGTGTGATACCACTACCAGTCAATTAGTAGATATTACCGTATTAACAGGTGCAGATGCCGATTTTGATTGGACAGGTGATCAATGTGTAAACAATACTATTCTCTTTAGCAGTACTTCAGAACTTGGATACAATCCTAATTGTACGCAAAACGCTATTTATAATTGGGATTTTGGTGATGGCACCGTACTTACGGATGTTGGTGCAAATGAATCACATACCTATACAAATCCTGGTACTTACAATGTAACCATGTCTGTAGAAATGTATTGTGGTATTTCAGAAATAACGCGTCAGATCTGTATAGAAGATACTCCTGCACCTCTTTTTAATTTAAGTACTTTAGAAGGTTGTATTCCTTTAAATGTAAATGCAACTAACACTACTGTAGCAACTGCATGTAGTGCTACTTCCTATCTTTGGGATGTAACGTATACCGCTGCTAATTGTGAGACTGTTGAGAATTGGCAATTTGTAGGTGGAACAGATCAAACATCCGAAAATCCGCAATTTCAATTCTATAATGCTGGATTCTACGACATTACCTTAACCGCTACCAATAATTGTGGTACGGAAGTAAGCAGTAGTCAACGCATTTCAGTTAAAAGACCTCCTACTGCGAACATCAACCCAATTCCTAATTATTGTGGAGCGGTAACAATTAATCCAACTACAAATATAGAAATATGTACAGATGATCCTTCAGAGGTAACCTATAACTGGAGTTTCCCAGGAGGTACTCCTGCGAGTTCTAATAGTGAAAATCCAGGTTCAATAAACTATTCTACCCCTGGTAATCATACGGTAACATTAGAAGTTACAAATAGTTGTGGTACAGTAACTACGAACGAAACTTTCACGATTGTAGAACAACCTAATATTACTGTTCAACCTCTAGCAAATCAAACACTTTGTCAAAATGCAACTCCAACTGATTTAGTTGTAACAGCAACAGCCTCTACTGGAACTCTTACGTATCAGTGGTATGTTAATAGTGTTAATAATACCACCACAGGCGCTCCAATTGCGGGAGCTACGAACGCTACTTATACGCCTCCAACAAATGCAGTGGGTATCTTGTATTACTACGTGATTGTTTCTCAACAAGCAGAACCTTCCTGTAATCAAGTTTCAACAATTGCAGAAGTTGAAGTATTAACCGCTCCTATATTTACAGTACAACCCGATGACAGTGCAGTCTGCCTAAACGGAACTCCTAATATTTTAGAAGTAGCCTATACAAATGGAACTGGTACTCCAACCTATCAATGGTATAGCAATACGGTAGATAGTACAACTGGTGGAACTCTAATTCCGGGTGCTACTAACGCAACTTATAACCCACCAACTACATCCATTGGAACGCTTTATTATTACTGTGTGATTTCTTTCACTTCTGGGGGATGTTCACAAATATTTTCTGAAACAGCTCAAGTTGATGTTACTCCTGGGGTAAGCATAGAC
>NZ_BAAFSW010000002.1:0-900900 GCF_054661455.1 Urechidicola sp. KH5 | reverse complement strand
AATATTTTCAATGAACTTTAATCACTCTTTTTCTTAGCGGGTGCAAAGATATAAACTCTTTTATAATCTGCAAATAAAATTTAAAAGATTTTTGAAAAATTTCAAACTTTATATTTTGCTATAAACCCACCATTTTTAAGAACATTCTTTTGAAGTAAAATACTCTCCAAAAGCGGATGCAAATATACGAGGCTTTTTGATTCTAGCAAGGACTTTTTGAAATTATTTTCAAGGTTTTTCACAACCCCTTATCTGAAAGGGATTTAGAGGTAATATTATTTTGAAAATAATGCAGAATTTTAGATTTCTACCAAAATAAAATTTTTCTTAGGCGACCCGCAAACGTCACATTGGTAATTTTCATCTAAATTATTAAACGGAGTAAAAGCCTCAACAGCAGCATTTTTATCACCTAAAGATTCATCATACACAGTTAGGCAATCTTGGCATTGATGAACGTGCCTTTTTTGAGGCTCAGATAGTACGGATTCTTCATCATTATTTTCAACCGATTCATTATCAAATTGTTCAAAATACTTTCTACTCAACTCCATCAATAAACCCGATAATTCGATCTTGTCTACATCTTGCGCATAACTGATATATTTCTGAGTGTTCGGATCGAAATTTTCGGAATACAAAACATTATATGTTGGACGAACTCCATACTTCAAAACAGCTTCAGGTACATTGTTTTTCTCAATTACAATAGAAGTAAAGTAATTTTGTATGGTACTATCGTGTGATAAGCCAAAGGTTAATCCATAGGTACTAATATCATTTTGGTCAAAATTTCTAACAATATCTCTTTTTAAAGACAGCGCCTCTTCATTATTCACAGGTAAATGCCAATTTAATTCTAACAATGAATGCCTAATATTGATTCCTGAATTACCCAACAATTTCTCTAACTGTAACTTACTTGACCGAGGAACACCTTTAACTATAAATGATTTCCATGGGGTGATACAAATTTTACCAATTCTATTGTCTAAACAAAAATCACAAAAGGCTCTTAAAAAAGATAAGTAATACCTGTTATTGCGCCAGTACAATCCTAACCAATACTGATTGATCCCCATCTTATTCATACCTTCGTAGTAAGGAAACGGCTTAAATGTAAGTTTTAACTTATCTTCTATCGTTCTTGAATTAGCTTCTATCATTGAACTTATTAACGATTGTAATTCTTCAACATCTTCTGTATCATCAATCACCTCTTCTATCGCCTTGGAAATCTTTGCAATATCCCATGTATATATTAGTAAAGGATAATATTCATAGGAACTCCAATTATGCACCTTTATATATAGGTACCAATAATCCTCATGACTTGAGGCAATATAGTTTAGGTTTCCTGTAAAGAGTGGAACCAATTGCTGCAATGGATCAACAATATTAATCTTTAACTTTGGATTAAATTTGAAACTCTCTAATATATATAAGTAAGCGGCGCTGCTCAACCAAGTTGTTCCAGCAAAAATATCTGATGCCACATACGAACTAACAATATTTTGATAGTCTGTATTAAATACCAAACTTGAATTTACCTTTTCAAATTGCTGATGTAAATCATTTGTTTCAAAATGATGTTCTGGCAATAATATATCTTGGCGCGATCCAAAATGAAGTGCATCTAATCCTAAAGACTCTGCATAAGAAATGACTTGTTTCAACTCACTAGGCGATATAACACCCCCCTTGACAATAATTCTCTTTAACTCCTCCATTTATTATACATTTACCAATGTTCTCTTCATAATTTCTCTAACTTCAGGTTTACAACTACCACAACCTAATCCTGCTCCCGTTGTTTTACAAACCTCTTGCAGACTAGAACAACCATTCCCAACGGCTTCCTCAATATTACCATCTCCCACCTGACTACATGAACAAACCAATTTACCCAACATAGGCACTGTAGGCTTACTAGACCTCAAAATCTCATTTCGTTTTTCACCTAATTCAATCTCGTCTTCTATTAATGTTTTGAATTCTGAGAACTCGTTCTTATCACCCATTAAAACCGCACCAATCAATCTATCATTTTTAATGATACACCTTTTATAGTATCTTTTATTGATATCCATAAATACCACCTCTTCATACGACACATCTTTCTCAGGATAAGAAATTGTACCGATACTACATAAATCAAGATCTTCAAACTTTAGAATATTCATTAAAACCGAACCACTATACATGCTTCCTAAATCTCCTAACAAATAATTAACCGCTACATCTGCTTGCTGTTCTGCTGCAGAAGTAATTCCATATAATCCATTATTGTATTCTGCAATTTCACCCATTGCGAATATAGATGCGTTGGAAGTTTGCAAGTATTGATTTACTATCACACCTCTTCTACAATCCAGTTTTGCGGCTCTTGCTATTTCTATATTAGGAATTGTACCTATAGCATAAACCACTGCGTTGCTATAAATCACTTTACCAGTTTTAAGAGTAATCTGTAAAATTTTATTTTTCGGATCTTCTTCAAAAACGGTATCAACTTCATTGTCAAAATAAATCTGAATTCCTCTTTCTTGAACATCTTGAGCTAATAACCTACTTGCTACTAAGTCTAACTGACGCTCCATTAACCTAGATGCTCTTTGAATAATTGTTATTTGAATACCTTTTTTATTCAAGGTAGCTGCTAGCTCTAATCCAAGCAATCCACCACCAATAACAACTACATGCTGATCTTTTTCAGGAAGTCCAGTACTATCTATATGCTTTTTTAGCTTATCTGCATCATCTTTACTTCTTAAGGTAAATCTTCCAGGTTGATCGAGCTGCACATTATTTGGCACAAAAGCTCTGCTACCTGTTGCTAAGATTAACTTGTCATAACTATGTTGTTGATCATTACTATCTGTAATAACTTTACGCTCTTTATCAACATCGATAATTGTTACTTTTTGATGAATTTGAAGGTTAAGTTTATCTAATTCTTTTTGCTTCACTTTTTCTAATTGCTCCCAAGAAAGCTCATCACTCACATATTCTGGAAGCAACACTCTATTGTAAAAAGGATTCTTTTCTTTTGAAAAGACTTCAATCACATCATTCGTATTTTGATCTCGATAACTCTGAACGAATCTAAAAGCCGCTGCTCCAGCTCCAACAACACAAATTTTTTCAAATGGCTTTGCGTATTTTTCTATTTGAATTGCTGCGTATTTAAAATCCGGTTCTTTTGATATGGGGTCTACTAATGCGTTTGTTAGATTATTTGCTCTACCAAAGTCTTTACCCAAAACTTTCCCCCAATGCATAGGCATAAACGCGACTCCCTTTCTTATATCAAAATTTACCTTAACAGTAACTCTTGCCTCTCCTCTCGCACTTTTTACTATTACAACATCTCCATTTTTGACCCCTCTTTCCAACGCATCAACAGTATTCATCTCAACATAAGAAGATGGAATATGAGCATTTAACTTATTGACCTTACCTGTTCTAGTTCGAGTATGCCATTGATCCCGCACTCTACCTGTGGTCAATATTAATGGAAACTCTTTAGATAAATTTTCTGATTTATTTAGAAGATTTTTGGGAGCATTGAATTTAGCTTTTCCCGATTTTGTAAAAAATTGCTTGTTTTCGAATAAACGCTTTGTCCCCATATGAGACTTTTCTGGAACAGGCCATTGAAACGAACCTTCTGATTTCAATCTGTCGTAAGACAATCCCGTAATATCAATATTCGTCCCTTTAGTTAAAAGTGAATGTTCATCAAAAATCTGACTATTGTCATCATAATCAAACCCTTCAAAGCCCATTTTCTGTGCAAACCTGTTAAAAATCTCAACATCCGGCAACGCTTCACCAGGAGCATCGATAACCTTATTTATATAACTAATTCTTCTTTCTGAATTAGTCATAGTCCCTTCTTTTTCTAGCCAACCAGCTGCAGGCAGCACTAAATCTGCATAAGCAACTGTTTCAGACCTTCTGGAAATATCTTGAACGATAACAAATTTTGCCTTTTCAAAAGCCTTCTCCACTTGAGCAGCGTTAGGCAAACTTACAATTGGGTTTGTACACACTACCCAGATTGCTTTTAATCTACCAGAGTTTAAAGCATCAATCATTTCTGTAGCAGTAAGCCCTGGTTTTGGAGCAATTTCTCCACCTCCCCAAAAATTGGCAACTTCTTTTCTATGATCTGGATTCGCCAAATCTTTATGTGCTGCGAGAAGATTTGCCATACCGCCAACTTCTCTTCCGCCCATCGCATTTGGCTGACCTGTTAAAGAGAATGGACCTGAACCAGGTTTTCCTATTTGTCCTGTAACCAATGATATATTAAGTAGAGATACATTTTTATCTACACCAATTACACTTTGGTTTAGCCCCATAGTCCACATACTCAAAAAGCGCATAGACAAACCTATATATTGAGCAGCCTTTTTAATATCTGAAACAGAAATTCCACAAATTTCTGCTGCTTTAGATAAAGAGGTTTCAAACACTACATCCTTTAATTCATCAAAGTCTTCTGTATGGTCCCTGATAAACTTCTTATCTATCTTATTCTTTTCAATTAACCTTCTAACTATGGCGTTATACAACACCACATCAGTACCTGGGATAATTTGCAAATGCAAATCTGCAATATCACATGATTGTGTTTTTCGAGGATCTACTACAACTACTTTTAAATTAGGATTTTCTTCCTTATGCTGTTCAATTCTCCTATATAATATTGGATGACACCAAGCAGGGTTTGCACCTGCTATTAATATACAATCTGAAAGTTCTATATCATCATAAGAAATTGGTGGTGCATCATCTCCAATAGATTTTTTATAACCAACTACCGCAGAACTCATACACAATCTTGAGTTGGTATCAATATTATTCGTACCAATAAACCCTTTAGCAAGTTTATTAACTATATAATACTCTTCAGTTAAACATTGTCCTGACACATAAAACCCAACACTATTAGGCCCGTATTTATTAATTAAAGATTTAAAAACAGCGGCAGCTCTAGTAATAGCCACATCCCAAGAAACCTGCTGCATCGGGTGATTTCTACTCCAACGCATTTGCGGATGCAACAACCTATCGGAGGTGTCTTGAACCACATAATTTAGGTTCATACCCTTTGAACAAAGCATTCCTTTATTTACAGGGTAATCAGGATCACCTTTTACACTTATTGCGCCATTCACATCTTTATTTACAATGATACCG
The DNA here is from genome assembly GCF_054661455.1 of Urechidicola sp. KH5. Lineage (NCBI taxonomy): Bacteria > Pseudomonadati > Bacteroidota > Flavobacteriia > Flavobacteriales > Flavobacteriaceae > Urechidicola > Urechidicola sp. KH5. The sequence continues at coordinate 895,692 of NZ_BAAFSW010000002.1, read as the reverse complement.
CAACCAACTCCGCAGTAAGAACAAATTGATTTAAAGGATTTCTTAGTTGCCATAGTGAAGATTTATGTCAACAAAAATAGAAAATTACGTATAAATACGTAATTTATATATCGCAAAAATAAAGGGAATAAATTATCAGATTAACAGAAATCAATCTAAACCGTGTTCACGAGCCTTCATTGAGAGTTCCATTAGGTTCTTAACTCCCATCTTTTTCATTAAATTAAACCTATGAGTCTCTACAGTTCTCTTACTGTTATTCAAAATTTCTGAAATTTCGCCATTTGTCTTACCAGTTAAAACCAAAGACAATATTTGACGTTCTTTTTTTGTCAAACCAAAAGCGTTTGAAACCTGCTTCTCCAGCACCACCTCATCAGTAGAAATACCTTGAGAGGATTGTAAATAATTAGATACAATAATATTTGAAATATCTCCACTAAAATACTTGCCACCCCCATTAACTGTTTGAATAGCTTTGACAAACTCCTTCTTATCGGTATCCTTTAATAGATAACCACTAGCACCAGCTTTTATAGACTTAATAATGTATTCTTCAGAGTCATGCATAGACAGAACTATAGCTTTAGTTTTAGTTGCTATACCACGCATTTTATCTACTGCTTCAATACCATTCATTTCAGGCATTCTAACATCAATAATCAACAAATCTGGTTGAACATCTTTCACAATATCTAATGCTTCAAGACCATTTGCTCCTTCTGCAATTACTTCAATATATGACTCTTCTTCAAGTAAAGATTTTATACCGTTTCTCACTAATTTGTGATCGTCTACTAATGCAATTGTAATATGATTATTCAATGTATTATTCGTTAAGTTAACAAGACAAATATACGTATTTATCTAAGTAGAAGTACTAAAAAAGCCAGTTAGCACAAAACTAACTGGCAGGTTGAATTGTTTAAAAACAAATTATCTAAATAAAACTTGGCTTGATAACTAACATAAGCCACGCCCAGTTTTGTGTATTAGCAGCCACATCTTCAGCAACCCCTTTAAGCTCATACATACCATCTGCAGCAAACATATGTGAGTACCCACCTTTAATTGCAAAGCCCTTAAATTTTTGCGTGTATACCAAATCTACTTCTGTACCTAATTGTTTGTCGCCACTTGCTAACTCTTGCTCACCTGAAAAATTAAGCACCTTAACAAGTAAACTAGACTTTTCATTAAAAGTAACATTTGCACTAGCATGTACATCAAAAAGCCCTATTGAATTGGCATGATTTCCCACATAAAAGTAGTCCATAAAACCATTGAATTTATGATTTGTACCATATAACGGGAAGAAAGCTCCAGTTTCACCAGCATCACCATCATTACCACTAATAACCTCCAAACCAGCTCCAAGACCAACTTTAGAAGATATCTTATAACCCAGATCTAATCCCGCTAAATAAGCGCCTTTTACCTTTACCTCACCTTGCCTTTCACCAGTTTGCAAATACACATTCCCCAATGCAGAAAATTTATTTTTTTTGTAGCTCAAATGAGTACCAAATGTTTGCAAATTACTCAATCCATCGGCTGTAACTCCATCGACTTCAAAATTTTGAAAACCGTTATTCATAAGTAATAAACTTGCTGCAAAATTTTCCCACTTTTTATTTAAATGGGCCATTTGCATGGTTTTATAAGAGAAGAAACCTGTAGTATTGTATGCATTACCTACCGACTGGAATCCAGAAATATCCTCATAGTCTTGATTAAAAGCAAATACAAAATCTCCTGTAAATGATTCTGTTTTGTACTTTAATAAAGCTCCATCGTGGTTCCTACCTTGTTGTGCCCAATCTAATCCACCAAGAATTCTTTGATCGTCGTACACTAATGTTTGACGCCCTAATTTGGTAGACCATTTCTCGCCAAGTCTAATATTCGCCCAAGCTTGAAAAACAGCAAATGAATTATTTAAATCTTTTGGTAAAATCTGCCTATTCTCTCCCCAAACCATCACATCTTGAAGACTTAGGTAAAAAGAATATATTTCAGATTTATATCCCGCATTTAAGCGTACTCTTGTTGAAATTCCGTATCCAGGATCTGCATCTTCTGGAATTAATGTTCCGAAACCGTGTCTATATTCTGTACGAGGTCTGAACTCGCCATCAAGACTGAATTGCGCGAAACTATTGAACGTAGCTAACATAGCTACCACTAATACTGTAACTTTAATTTTCATGATATTTTGATTAATAATTGTTGTTTATTTAATGTTCTAAAAAGTCAATTAAATGCTTTCTATAAGCATAATAATCAGGATGATCTATTACACCTTTTCTTGTACGCGGCCTCTCAAAGTCTATACTCAAGATATCCCCAATTTTGGCTCGAGGCCCACTTGTCATCATTACAACACGATCTGCTAAAAATATCGCCTCATCTACATCGTGTGTAATCATAACTGCAGTAATTTTTTCTTTATTCCAAATCTCAATAAGTACATCTTGCAATTCACCTCTAGTTAGCGAATCTAACATTCCAAAAGGCTCATCTAAGAGCAATACTTTTGGTTTAATTGCAAAAGCTCTTGCGATACCAACACGCTGTTGCATGCCTTGAGATAAATCTGTGGCTTTTTTATAAAATGCTCCCTCGAGACCTACTTTATGCAAGTAGTATTTACAAATATCTTCTCGTTGTTTTTTTGTTGCGTGTGGAAATACCTTTTTCACCCCCAACATAACATTCTCTAATGCCGTTAACCATGGCATTAAACTAGGTGATTGAAAAATTACACCTCTGTCAGGACCTGGACCTTTTATAGAAGAGCCCAATACCGAAATACCCCCACCAGATATAGAGTTTAACCCTGCTATCATAGATAGCATAGTAGTTTTACCACATCCTGAATGACCAATTATGGTAATAAATTCTTCTTTTTTAACCTGAAGATTCAAATGCTCTAGAACTACATAATCTCCTTTTGGGGTTGGATATACTTTCTTTAAGTCTTTTAAATCCAACATTACATCTTCCGGATTAAAAGCAATATTTTCTAATGTTCTTAATGCACTCATTCTTTAAATTTTACGTTGGAAATCCCATCTTAAATCCTTTGGCTGTATATCAGGAAGCTCATACAGAATTTCAGAATTACTTGCGCGTTCTGCTCCAATATCCATGAGGTACTCAATAATATTGTTTCGTGTTTTTTTGAACACCTCATTATCATTCAATGCTGTTTTATCTCTTGGCCTTTCAATATCTATTTTAAATTCAGGTCCTAAGGTTGCATTTGGCCCTGGACGCAAGGGTATAATTCTATCGGCCATATATATTCCCTCATCAACGTCATTTGTAATTAACAGTGCGGTACGTTTACTCTTGTTCCAAATATTCAGTATCTCATCTTGCAAATTACCACGAGTTAATGCATCTAAAGCCCCCAATGGTTCATCCATGAGTATCATTTCTGGATTCATAGCTAACGACCTAGCTACTGCCACACGCTGCTTCATCCCTCCAGACAATTCTTTAGGACGTTTGTTCAATGCAGGCGTTAGACCAACCATATCAACAAACTCTTTTACCAATTCATCTTTAAACTTTTTACTCTCTTTAGGATATACCATATTTACGGCTAAAGCCACATTTTGATATACCGTTAACCAAGGTAGTAGTGAGTAATTCTGAAATATAACACCACGTTCGTGACTCGTTCCTTCAATAGGATTACCTTTAAAAAACACCTCGCCACTTGTTGGCTTTAATAACCCATTGATTAAATTAATTAGGGTAGTTTTACCACTACCAGAAAAACCAACAATTGCAACAAATTCTCCTTCTTCAATATGTAAATTGATATCCGTTAAAACCTCTGTGGCATTTGCTCCTTGACCGTAGGTTTTATAAACGTTATTTAATTCTAAGTATGCCATAGTTTAAGCCCCTTCATTCTTGTTAAATGACACAAACTTTTGAATGGTAAGCATGAGTCTATCCAGCAAAAATCCAATGATTCCAATTACAAACATTGCCACAATAATCTTGGAGTTAGAATCATTTGCTCCGTTTTGAAATTCTTCCCAAACAAAAGAACCAAGTCCTGGGCTTTGAGCTAATAGTTCAATGGCAATCAGTACCATCCATGCAACGGAGAGAGTGATTCTCAATCCAGTAAAAATTAATGGAAGAGAAGAAGGTAGAATTACTTTAAAAATCTTCTGTAAAGGATCTAATTTTAACACTTTAGCAACATTTACAAAATCTTGATCAACGGTAGAAACCCCCATTGCTGTATTGACTAAAGTTGCCCACATAGAGCAGAGCCCAACACTAATAAATGAAATGATAAACGCGCTATCTGAGTTAGAATCTTTGGTTAAAGTCTTTACAATCATAAAAACCAAGAGCAACCAAACTACAGGAGAAACTGGTTTAAAAATTTGAATCAACCAATTTATAGAAGTTCTCAACGTACTACTCAAACCAATGATAACACCAATAGGTACGGCAATAAAAATAGCTAATAAGAATCCTGCAAATACAGTTTTAATACTTGTTTTAATCTGATCAACAAAAGAAGGTCTTCCAGTATAAACAATCGGGTCTTTACCTTCAGCTTTTCTCTTTTCATTCAAACTAGCTGTTTTTTCGGCAAACGCCTTTTTATCAGCTTTTATAACTTTATGATCTTCTAATAATTTATAAAAAGACTCCGTTACCTGAGATGGTGAAGGCAAGGTGTTTGGCTGACAACTAATGTCTCCAGATTCAATACAAGCTTTCATAGCATCGGCCGCTTCTTGACCTTGCTCATTAAAAGCCTTTTCAATTCTATATTCGGCCTCAACATCATACAAGTATTGAGATCCTGTTTGCCAAACCCCTACAAAAATCAATATCGATGCAATCGGAGCTATAATTCTTTTAGTCACCGCTATCAAGTTCTTCTTTACCTCTTCTCCCCTGCTCAGTCTAATTATAGGTTCGAAGAAACCGAGACCAACAAAGCGAACAATCTTTATTAACTTATCACTCATCATCCTTAAATATTATGGAATTTAGGCGCCCAAAGGGCGCCATTATTTGATTACTTATCCTTATTACCGATTTCAAAACTATTGATGTATCCAATTGGATCTTTAGCATCATAGGTTTTACCATCTATAAAATCAGTAGTTACAGGTTTATAGCCATCTGTTTCTGGAACTTCAGAGGATGTTAAATACCCTTCTTCTAGCAATAAATCAGCTGCTTTTTTCCAAATATCCGGTCTATAAATATCTTTAATTTTTGAATCGTACCATTCAGCTGGTTTTGACTCAGGAATTTGCCCCCATCTTCTCATTTGTGTTAAAAACCATACACCATCTGAGTAGAATGGATATGTAGCGTTGTATCTAAAAAACACATTGAAATCTGGCATTGAACGTTTGTCTCCTTTTTCGAATTCGAATGTACCAGTCATAGAGTTTGCCAAAACAACTTCGTCAGCACCAACATATTGAGGCATAGATAATATTTTAACTGCCTCTTCCCTATTACCAGGAGTATCAAGCCATTTCCCAGCACGAATTAATGCCTTTGTTACAGCAATGGCAGTATTTGGGTTTTCTTCAACAAATTTCTTTGTCATTACAAATACCTTTTCAGGATTGTTTTTCCAAATATCATAATTGGTTGTAACTGGTACACCAATACCTTTAAACACCGCTTGCTGATTCCATGGCTCACCTACACAATACCCATAAATAGTTCCGGCTTCTAAAGTTGCTGGCATTTGAGGTGGAGGTGTAACAGACAGTAATACCTCAGCATCAATCTGACCCTGAATATTATCCGCAGTATACATACCTGGATGAATGCCCGAAGCTGCTAGCCAATATCTAATTTCATAGTTATGGGTTGACACAGGAAATACCATTCCCATTTTAAATGCTTTCCCATCATTCTTATATTCTTCTATCACAGGTTTAAGCGCCTCAGAAGAAATAGGGTGAACAGTTTTACCATTTTCATCAACAGGAACATTTGACTTCATTTTAGACCACACATCATTCGAAACTGTAATTCCATTCCCATTTAAATCCATAGAAAATGGTGTAACCAACTCCGCTTGTCTACCAAAACCAGCTCCAGCAGCAATTGGCTGACCTGCGAGCATATGAGAACCATCTAATTGACCATCTATTACACGATCTAATATATTTTTCCAGTTCGACTGAGCCTCTACCGACACAAATAATCCCTCATCTTCAAAAAAACCTTTTTCTTTAGCAATGGCAAGAGGAGCCATATCTGTTAATTTTATAAACCCAAAGGTTAATTGAGGTTTTTCTATATCTAATTGTTTTGTTTTTGAAATTTCTTCCGAAGATGTAGTTTCTGTGGTCACATCTTTTGCCGCCTCTTTGCTACAAGCTGCTATCGATAGCAATACGCTAAGCCCTAATAATTTGAATACTGATACTTTCATAATATAAATTTAGTTTTACATTTTACGTACTAATACGTAGACAAGGCAAAAGTATAAGTAGTCTTTCATCTAAAACATGATAGATACATTATTTGCGACACTTTTATATCATTTTTTCAACTGCGTTATATCATATTATTAAGCTAAAACTTTATTTATAAACTATTTAATAAACAAAAAAAAATACTTAGAAGCTTTTAAAAGCTTCTAAGTATTTATATTACACAGTTAGTAAACATGGTTAACTATCTAAAAAATAGTTGTGCTCTGAAATTTCTTTTTTTAATTCTGCAATATCTATAATACTGATCTGCTTACCCAAGGTGCCTAGTTTTCCTTCCTTTTTAAGAGATGAAATAACGCGAATGACTTGCTCATCAGTAGTTCCTGCAAAATCTGCTATTTCTCTTCTACTCAATTTTAATTTTAAAAAACCTTTTGGATTGATTCCAAACTTGCGATGTAAATACAAAAATGCATCAATAACCTTTTCCCTAACTGTCATTTGCGCTAAAGCCTTTACTTTATTCTCTGACCTATTCAGCTCTTGGGCATAAAAGAGCATGAAAGCATAGGTTAGCTTAGGTACTTGCTGAAAAAGCTCTTCTAATAGACTATTTGAAAAATGACAAAGTAAACTATCTTCTAGCGCTACAGCACCGATACCATAAGTATCATGGGTAGCAAAACCTCTATATCCAATCATCTCTCCCTCTCCCACAAATCGTAATATTTGTTCTTTACCAAAAATGCCCGTTTTTAACACTTTTGCCTTGCCTGACACTATAAAAAATAAGCCATTAACAGGAGCACCTTCCATCATAAACTGCTGCCTCTTTTTACATTTTATAAAGTTTACTTTATCATACACCTTATCCATATACATTGGTGGTATAGTATCAAAGATCAAGGGTATACCTTTTAAATATCGAAATTTTTCAAAGTGAACCGAAGTATTTGTATACATAAATTATAAGTGCTATATCTTAAATACAAATTTAAGAAACTACGTATTTTTACGCAAATAAAAATCTTGCAATTACGTATATTTATGATTATAAGTAAAAAACATCACGAATTTTAAGAATACGTAAAACGAATTCGGCAATAACTGTAAGCTTTTGAAATTAAGAGAACTAGATAGAAAATTCCAAAACTCTCTGAATCTCTTCTTCTAAGAACGAAGGATGCTCTGCCACAACATCTCCAATAACAATAACACCAGGAGATTTGTAATCAATTTTATCGATAACACTTTTGTAGTTCTTTAGTGTTTCAATAATAATAGTTTCATTTGGTAAAGTGCCATTCTGAATAATAGCGAATGGTGTATATGTATGTCTAAATTGTTTGATCTCCTCAATAATTAATGAAAAATTACGAAGTCCCATCAAGACAACTAAAGTAGCACTAGATTGCGCTCCAAGTTTTATATCTTTTGAAATTGTACCATCTGATGTGGTACCTGTAATCACCCAAAAACTTTCATTAACAAAACGTTTAGTCAATGGTATACCTTGATTAGAAGGGACTGCCAACGAACTACTGATTCCTGGAATCACTTCAGTTTCAACACCCGCATTTTCAACATATTCAACTTCTTCTGCACCTCTACCAAACACATATGAATCTCCACCTTTCAAACGCACCACAGTTCCATGTTCAAAAGCTAAATCAACCAACATTTGATTGATCTCATCCTGGGTGTATTTATGCAAATTAAATCGCTTACCAACATAGATACATTCCACACCAGGTTTTACATTCTGAAGTATGCTCTCATTAACTAAGGCATCGTACAACACAATGTCTGCATTCTTTATAGCATTGAGTCCTTTCACTGTAATTAAATCTTCTGCTCCTGGCCCCGCCCCTACTAAAATTACTTTTGGATTTTTCATGTGGTTTTTCATTTATATTGCAATAATAAGATGCCTAAATTTAATATTCAACAAAAATACGTATTTATTTAAATTCTACGCAAAAATAATACGTATAATTACGTATTTATACTTAATATTGTATTCGATTTTCAAAAATAGATACGTATGAAAACAATTATTATCGTCGGAAATGGCATGGTAGGATACAAATTCTGTGAAAAATTTGTAACTAAAAATTCAAGTAACAATTACAAACTTATTGTTTTTGGCGAAGAACCTCGTCCCGCATATGACAGAGTTCATTTAAGCGAATTCTTTGAGAATCAAAATGCCAAGTCCTTAGAAATGGCTCCAAGAAGTTGGTATGAAGAGAACAATATTCAACTCATAACAAATGAGCGCGTTACCGATATCAATAGAGAAAATAAAAACATCGTAACAATAAACAACAACAGCTATTCTTACGATTATTTAGTTTTAGCAACAGGTTCATCTCCTTTTATACCTCCAATAAAAGGCGTTGATAAAAAAGGAGTTTTCGTATATAGAACCATTGAAGATTTAGAGGGTATGTTGTCATATGCAGAAACTCTTAAAATATCTAAAGAGAATCCAAAAGCTGCGATTTTAGGTGGTGGTTTGTTAGGTTTAGAAGCAGGAAAGGCCGCTATGGACATGGGACTTGAACCACATGTTGTAGAATTTGCACCAAAACTAATGCCTAGACAATTAGATATAAGGAGTAGCAAAGTTCTACAGAAAACTCTAGAGGACATGGGACTTCAAATTCACTTAAACAAAGCTACAAGTAGAATTCTTGGAAATGGAAGTATAACTGGAATGGAGTTTAGTGACGAGGACATATTAGATGTTGATATGCTAATTATCTCTGCCGGAATTAGACCTCGCGATGAGCTCGCTAAAACATGTAATTTAGAAATTGGTGTTAGAGGTGGTATTACTGTTAACAACAAGATGCAAACTTCAGATGCTAATATATACGCTATTGGAGAAGTCGCACTTTATAACCAAATGATTTATGGACTGGTGGCCCCAGGATATGAAATGGCTGATGTTGCTGCAGATCAAATATTAGGTACAAATACTCAAATGAGTGAATCGATTGATATGAGCACCAAACTTAAGCTTATCGGGGTAGATGTTGCGAGTTTTGGAGAGCCGTTTATGCCTGTTGAAAAAGGTCATTCTATTCTATTTGAAAATAAAACGAAGGGGCTATACAAAAGAATCAATGTTAGCCATGATGGTAAAACTTTATTAGGAGGCATATTAGTTGGAGATGCTGCAGACTACAATATGCTACATCAAATATACTTAAACGGAATGTCATTACCAGAAAATACGGAGGAATTAATTATTGGACCGAGAGGAGATGGTAGCAGTAATTTTGGTAGTGCAATGGACTTACCTGATACTGCACAAATCTGTTCTTGTGAAAGTATTACAAAAGGAGATATATGTTCCAAAATTTTAGATGAATCTAGCTCTAATTTACAAGAAATTATTGAATGTACTAATGCCACCACTGGATGTGGCGGTTGCAAACCTATGGTAACTGACTTGGTAAATGAATCGCTAAAATCTCTAGGGAAAGAAGTAAAGACATCAATTTGCGAACACTTTGATTACTCGCGTCAAGAATTACTTGACATCATTAAAATTAAGAAGTATCAAACTTTTGATGAAGTAATTGACAATCATGGTAAAGGACATGGCTGTGAAGTATGCAAACCTTTAATTGCTTCTTTATTTGCAAGTATTTATAATCACACTGCAAATGTAGAAACAAGTATTCAAGATTCGAACGATAAGTTTTTAGCCAATATACAACGTAACGGAACGTATTCTGTTGTACCACGAATTCCTGGTGGTGAGATCACTCCAGATAAGTTAATCGTTATTGGAGAGGTTGGAAAAAAATACAATCTATACACTAAAATAACTGGAGGACAACGAATAGATTTATTTGGTGCAGAACTAAATGATTTACCTGCCATTTGGAAAGAATTAATTGATGCAGGCTTTGAAAGTGGACATGCTTATGGAAAATCTTTAAGAACCGTAAAAAGTTGTGTAGGATCAACATGGTGTAGGTACGGAATGGACGAGAGCGTCAGTTTTGCAATAGAATTAGAAAATCGATATAAAGGTCTTAGATCACCTCATAAAATTAAAGGTGGCGTTTCTGGCTGCATAAGAGAATGTGCCGAAGCGCGCAGCAAAGACTTTGGTGTAATTGCAGTGGAGGGTGGATGGAATCTATATGTATGCGGTAACGGTGGAGCAACGCCAAAACATGCACAGCTGCTTGCTGAACAAATTGACAATGAAACCTGCATAAAATACTTAGATCGCTTCTTGATGTACTACATAAGAACCGCACAACCCCTAATGAGAACAGCGGCGTGGCTAGACAAACTAGAAGGGGGGATAGAGCAACTCAAAAAGGTAGTTGTAGAAAATTCATTGGGCATTGTTAATGAACTTGAAATTGAAATGCAAGGTCTCGTAGATGCATATGAATGTGAATGGAAACAAGCAATTGAAAATGAAGAAATGCAAAAACGATTTAAACATTTTAGTAATTCAGAAGAGCGCGATGATAATATTGTATTTGTTCCAATGAGAGATCAAAACATGCCAAAACAATGGGTTAATTAACTCACATTCTAAAGCATTTAAAACATGAAAACATTAATAGAAAACTATACAACTACAGAACTAACCAACGTTTCTATCTGGTTTGAAGCGGGAGACATTTCTGACTTTTCAGAAGATGGTGGAGCGTGTGTAAAATACAAAGACAAACAAATCGCTGTTTTCAATTTTAAGAGAGAAAACAAGTGGTATGCGTGCCAAAATCTTTGTCCTCATAAATTAGAAATGGTATTATCAAGAGGAATGATAGGTGATTCTAATGGCATAGCAAAAGTGGCATGCCCTTTACACAAGAAAACTTTTTCACTTGAAACTGGAGTAAATCTTAACGGAGATTTACCAAGAATTGCAACATATCCTATAAAAATTGTAGAGAATAAAGTATTTATTGGGTTTTCTGATTAATTTTGACGGTGAAACCAATCACAATTAAATGAGTACTCAATTTAACGAAGCAATAGCATTGTTTGACGAGGCAAATGCCGCTGACCCACATACCGAATTATCTAACGGAAAGGAAGTAGCGAAAGAACTCTTATATGCTCAGCGCATGACACAGCAATTAGAACATTTTGAACCTTATGCTGCAGAAGTGGTCAAATTAGCTGTGCGATGTCAACATATATGTAGATGGGAAATACCGCGAGATTCTTATGAAATGAATAGAAAGGGTTATCTCACTTGGCGAAAAGATTTGGCCAAATTTCACGCCGAAAAAGCAGGAGGTATTCTAGAATCGGTTGGTTATGCATCAGATATCATAAAAGAAGTACAGGCACTGCTCCAAAAAAAACAGCTAAAAAGAAATGCCAATACACAACTTTTAGAAGACGTAATTTGCTTGGTATTTTTAACTCATTATTTCGAAAAATTTTCAAAAAAATATAGTGAAGATAAACTGATAGACATTCTTCAGAAGACTTGGAAAAAAATGAGCTCGAAAGGGCATGAATTTGCTCTTAAAATACCGTTTTCTGAATCTTCCAAAAGTATTATTGCTAAAGCGCTTGCATAATTCATGAACAAAAACTTGAAAAATATTGTTATCTACAATGATATATTTCAGAAACTAAGACGTTTATACCTCTTGGCTTTTTTAGCCATTGCAATGGCTATTATTATTTCTCAAATTTTAATTCAAAAACATATAAATAGCCAACAGACAGATTCCAGTGTTGTAAACATAGCCGGAAGACAGCGTATGTTGAGTCAAAAATTAACTAAAGAGATTTTGTTGCTTCAAAATTTAGAAACTCGAGAAAAACTAAAGGCAGTATCGGCTATTGAAGAAACTCTAAATTTACTAGCAACTTCTAATGAAGGTCTATTAAAGGGAAATGATGCATTAAATCTCCCTGAAGAAAAGAACGATGAAATTTTAAAGATGTTCGAATCATTAGAAATTCATTTTGACTCTATAAAAAGTGCTACTAATAAAATTATTCATAAAGTTCAGACTGGTAATAACAGTTATTCTGATGAATTAAATAGTCTTTTAGCATCTGAACCAAATTTTTTACGCCAAATGAATACCATCGTATTTCAATACGATGCAATCAGTCAATCTAAAATTAGAAAACTAAAATTCTTAGAGTCTCTTTTATTTGCAATTTCACTTTTAATTTTAGCTATTGAAATTTTATTCTTGTTTCGTCCAATTTCATTAAAGATCCGCTCTGTTATTAAAGAGCTTGTTGATTCTAAACAAGAAGTACAGTCAAAAGCAAATGCGCTAAATACCATGTATTTGTCTAAAGAAGAATCTTTACAAGAACTTAAAGAACTAAATTACGCTATAGACAATACAGCTCTATTTGTAAGTACAAATAGCAATGGCGAAGCCCTTAACATGAGTAAAAAATTCCAACATTTACTCGGATTAAATTCAAATGAAATTCAAGGAAGTGTCGAAGAATTGATCACTCAAGATGAGGGACAGCGTATTTATTTAAAAGAGCTGATCAAGAACAGAAAACGCATTCACACTGAAGAAATAGAAATAACCAATAAAAATAATGAACTGCTTTGGTTAGAAGTTTCTTTGATTCCGTTAAGTCGAGTGAGCCTAAAACAAAAGACTCTGCTCCTTTGCTCGAATATTACGAAAAGAAAAAGAAATGAGATTGAATTAGAGCGTGTTTCCAAAGAAAAGCACGAGAAAGAAATTCAACTACAGCAAACAATATCGAGTAAAATTATAGAAGGTCAAGAAGAAGAACGAAAACGAATTGCGAAAGACATTCACGACGGTATTGGCCAAATGCTTACTGCATTAAAATTTAATGTAGAAGCATTAAACTCGAACAACACAGAGACACTACCAGAAAAAATAGAAGACCTTAAAGCGCTATCAAAAGAATTAATTCACGGAGTAAGAATGGCTACTTTTAATTTAACACCACCAGAACTAACAGATCATGGTATCGCCTCAGCACTACACACCTTAACTAACAAGCTCGCACAACTCACTGGTAAAGACATAATTTTTGAAAATACTTCTTCATTTAATGGGCGCTTAGATTCCTTAACAGAAATCAATTTATACCGAATTACACAAGAAGCAGTAAACAACGCGATAAAATATGCGAACTCAGAATTCATTTTAGTAAAAATTAATCATAGTAAGAACCTGCTAAGCATCTCAATTGAAGATAATGGAATTGGTTTTGAAACTGGCAAAACCCAAACAAATTACGCCAAAGGAATGGGTATTTTGTTTATGGAAGAACGCATAAAATATATAGACGGAAGACTGTTTATAAATTCTGAAAAAGGTATTGGCACAAAAATCACCTTAAACACCACAATTTCTTAACAAACAATTGCCTTTTCGATGTTGTGTAAGAGTTGCTTTTCTAATATCTTTGCAGCTGAAAATTTTAAAAAGAATTATGATTAACATTACATTACCTGATGGCTCGGTAAAAGAGTTTGAAAATGGCGCCACTCCAATGGATGTTGCCATGAGTATTAGTAGCGGATTAGCTCGAAACGTGATTTCAGCAAAATTTAACGGAATAACCGTTGAAACCGTTACCCCGCTTACCACCAATGGTGATTTAATTCTTTACACGTTTGACAGTGATGAAGGAAAGCAAGCTTTCTGGCATTCATCTGCTCACGTATTAGCACAAGCTATTTTATTTTTTCATCCAAATGCTAAATTAACCATAGGACCATCTATTGATAATGGATTTTATTATGACTTAGATTTAGGTGATGAAACCATCTCTGAAAAGGACTTCAAAAAGATTGAAGATAAAATATTAGAGTTTGCTCGTGGTAAGCATGAATTTAAAATGCGCGAAGTTTCTAAAGCAGAAGCTCTTGATTTTTATAAGTCTCAAAACAATGAATATAAAGTCGAGTTAATTGAAAATTTAACCGATGGCGATATCACTTTTTGTGACCATGCAGATTTTACGGATCTATGTCGTGGAGGACATATTCCTAACACAGGCCTTATAAAAGCAGTAAAAATAACCAGTGCTGCTGGAGCATATTGGAGGGGAGATGAAAATAACACGCAATTAACACGTATTTATGGAATCTCTTTCCCTAAACAAAAGTTGCTCACTGAGTATTTAGAAAAATTAGAAGAAGCCAAACAACGTGACCATAGAAAATTAGGAAAAGAATTAGAACTATTTGCTTTTTCACAAACTGTGGGCCAGGGTATGCCATTATGGTTACCGAAAGGAGCTGAATTAAGAGAACGATTAGAAAATTTCTTAAAGAGAGCTCAAAAGAAAGCGGGTTATGAAATGGTTATTACGCCGCATATTGGTCAAAAAGAATTATATGTCACCTCTGGCCATTACGAGAAATACGGCGAAGATAGTTTTCAGCCTATTCATACACCAAAAGATGCGGAGGAATTTTTGTTAAAACCTATGAATTGTCCACATCATTGTGAAATTTATAAGGTAAAACCATACTCTTACAAAGATTTGCCAAAACGATTTGCAGAATTTGGAACAGTATACAGATATGAACAAAGCGGTGAATTACATGGATTAACTCGTGTTAGAAGCTTTACACAAGATGATGCACATATATTTTGTACTCCAGACCAATTGAATGAAGAATTTAAGAACGTAATCGACCTTGTCTTATACGTTTTTAAATCTTTAGGATTTGAAGATTTTATTGCTCAAATTTCTTTGAGAGATCCAGAGAACAATGAAAAATATATTGGCTCTGATGAAAATTGGGAAAAAGCTGAAAGCGCGATCATAAATGCAGCCAAAGAGAAAGGATTAAATACAGTAGTTGAATATGGAGAAGCAGCATTTTACGGACCAAAATTGGACTTTATGGTAAAAGATGTTCTCGGCAGAAGTTGGCAATTAGGCACGATTCAAGTAGACTATAATTTACCTGAAAGATTTGATCTTCACTATAAAGGAGCTGACAATCAATTACACAGACCAGTAATGATACACCGTGCGCCGTTTGGTTCCATGGAACGATTTATTGCAATATTACTTGAGCATACTGGTGGAAATTTCCCATTATGGTTAACGCCAGATCAAGTTATCATCCTGCCAATCAGTGAGAAATATCAAAAATACGCCGAAAAAGTTTCAGATGTCTTGGAAAATTCCGAAATTCGCGCCCTCATTGACGATCGTAGTGAAAAGACAGGTCGTAAAATTAGAGACGCTGAGCTAAAGAAAATACCTTACATGATTATTGTAGGCGAGCAAGAATCTGAAAACGGGACAGTTTCTGTAAGGAAACATGGTGAAGGCGACAAAGGTGTGTATTCTTTAGAAGAATTTATATCTTTGATGAAACAAGAAATAAAAAGTACATTAAAACAATTTTAGTTTAATTTAAATTTTTAAGCCATAGCAATACGAAGAAAAAGAGGTGGTAGAAGACCTGGAAGAGTAATTAAAGAAGACCAACACCGAATAAATGATAAAATTGTAGGTGTTAGAGAAGTTCGATTAGTTGGAGACAACGTAGAAGTGGGAGTTTACCCACTTTCCAAAGCAAAAGCAATCGCCCAAGAGCTTGAGCTTGATTTGGTTGAGATTTCGCCTAAAGCTGTTCCACCAGTTTGTAAAGCTATTGATTATAAAAAGTTCATGTACGAACAAAAGAAACGTGAAAAGGCTTTAAAATCAAAAGCAACTAAAGTAATTGTTAAAGAAATACGTTTCGGACCTCAGACTGATGAGCATGATTATGAATTTAAAAAGAAACATGCTATTAAGTTTTTGGAAGATGGAGCTAAACTAAAAGCATTTGTGTTCTTTAAAGGACGTTCTATCATCTATAAAGATCAAGGGCAAATTTTACTATTAAAATTAGCTCAAGAATTAGAAGAGTATGGTAAAGTTGAACAAATGCCGAAGTTAGAAGGAAAGCGTATGATTATGTTCATAGCGCCTAAAAAGAAATAAAACTTCGATACTATTCTAAAAGAAGAAACATCGAATTAAGATAATAAGCAAGATAAAAACGAAGGAGAGATGCCTAAAATGAAAACAAAATCTAGTGCCAAGAAACGTTTTAAGATGACGGGTACTGGAAAAATCAAAAGAAAGCATGCTTTTAAAAGTCACATTTTGACTAAAAAATCTAAGAAACGTAAATTACGTTTAACTCATGATGGATTAGTTCACCCAAGTGACGAAAAAAGTATCTTACAACAATTAACTTTGAAATAATAAAGTTAAAGCGGAATTAAGTTTAACCATGTAGTGGAGCACAAAAGTCTCTTTAAACCATAGAGCGCCTGCTATAAAAAAACAAAATGAATTATGCCTAGATCAGTAAATTCAGTAGCTTCAAGAGCAAGAAGAAAGAAAATCTTGAAGCAAGCAAAAGGTTACTTCGGACGTAGAAAAAACGTTTACACAGTAGCAAAAAATGCGGTTGAGAAAGGAATGCAGTATGCATACCGCGACCGTAAAAACAATAAAAGAAATTTCCGTGCATTATGGATCCAACGTATTAATGCTGGTGCACGTTTACACGGAATGTCTTACTCTCAATTCATGGGAAAAGTAAAAGCTAATAACATCGAGTTAAACCGTAAGGTACTTGCTGATTTAGCTATGAACCACCCAGAGGCTTTTAAAGCAGTTGTAGAGAAAGTAAAATAGATAGTTAATACCTTGCTTATAATAGAAACCTCGAACGAAAGTTCGGGGTTTTTTGTTTTTCATACTTTTATGTTTCTAAAATTTACAAACAATGAAATTTTTTCTTTTAGTCTTATCTATAGCTTTTACCTTAGCATCAACTGCTCAAAGCGATAGCTTTAATACCATAAACGGACATACCATAACAATAGCTCCAGTATTACACGGTAGTTTGGTTATTACATTTAAGAACACTACTATTTTTGTAGACCCTTATGGAGGAAGTGATTTATTTGCCAAGTACGGAAATCCCGACTTCATTTTAATTACTGATATTCATGGCGATCACTTAAATCAAAAGACATTAGACGGCCTAGATACAAGAACTAGTAAAATTATAGCCCCTCAAGCGGTTTATGATAAAATTGACACCTCATATCATGCTAAATTTGATATTGTAAATAATGGGGAAAACATCACTAAAGACGACATTATCATATCTGCTATTCCGATGTACAACCTTCCAGAATCCTCAGATTCTAGACATACCAAAGGTAGAGGCAATGGGTATATTTTAGATTTTGATGGCACTACGGTTTACATTTCTGGTGATACTGAAGATATACCAGAAATGCGCAGTTTAAAAGGTATAGATTTAGCCTTTGTTTGCATGAACCTACCGTACACTATGGATATCAATCAAGCGGCAAGTGCAGTCTTAGAATTTCAACCTAAAGTTGTTTACCCTTATCATTATAGGGGTAAAAATGGATTCTCTGATGTAAATAAATTTAAGGAACTTGTAAATAAAACCAATCCAATTATTGATGTACGACTAAGAGCATGGTATCCGCAATAAAAAAACGCTCCAATTGGAGCGTTTAAAGTTTTATAGTACCTCACCAAGTTCTTTTAGCTTCTCCGTGTTTTCAGCGAGTTTTAATTCATCAATGATTTTATGAATATCACCATTTATAACATTTTGTAAATCATACAAAGTTAACCCGATTCTGTGTTCAGTAACTCGACCTTGCGGATAGTTGTAGGTTCGTATTTTTGCAGAACGATCTCCACTAGACACCATACTTTTACGCTTTGCTGAATCTTCTGCCAACTTTTTTGCTAATTCCATTTCGTACAATCTCGTACGCAATACCTTGATAGCTTTCTCCAAATTTTTATGAGATGATTTTTGATCTTGACAGCTTACTATCATGCCAGTTGGTTCGTGGTGTAATTTAATCGCCGAATACGTCGTATTTACCGATTGACCTCCTGGCCCTGTAGATGTAGTACGTTCGATCCGAACATCACTCATATCTAATTGCACATCAAATTCTTCTGCCTCAGGCAAGACTATAACAGTAGCTGCACTTGTGTGTACTCGACCTTGTGTTTCTGTTTGAGGAACACGTTGTACCCGATGCACACCTGATTCAAACTTCATATCTCCGTAAACATCTGTACCATTAACACTAAATATAATCTCTTTAAATCCTCCAGATGTTCCTTCGTTTAAATTTTCAACTTCAGTACTCCACCCCCTATCAGAGGCATATTTTGTGTACATTCTATAAAGATCACCTGCAAAAATACTCGCTTCATCACCACCTGTTCCTGCACGAATCTCAACGATTACATTTTTAGCATCTTCAGGATCCTTAGGAATCAACATAAATTTGATTTCCTCTTCTAATCGAGGTATCGCTTCGTTTGCCTCTTCCATTTCCATTTTAGCCATTTCAGTCATCTCAGCATCAGAACCATCCGCAATAATTTCTTTAGCTTCAGCAATATTTGCTAATAAACCTTCATATTCTTTGATTTTCTCAACCATAGCACTCAAATCTTTATACTCTTTATTGAGTTTGATATAGCGCTTTTGATCTGAAATTATATCGGGCTGAATGATTAAGTCCGAAACCTCGTCAAATCTTTGTTTTACTATATGAAGTTTGTCTAACATACCTAAATTTTTGAATAGGCAAATGTACAATTTTAATTACACTTTTAAGAAATGAAGAATTTAAAAGTCGTACGTAATTCCGATACCTAGAAGTTGTTTCCATTGCACTTTTGCACCTGAAATAAGCACCTCCTCATCATCAATGGTTTCAGTAAATTTGATATCGTTATCGTATTTTAAATGAGAACCCAATAAGGCTCTGATATAATCATTTACTTTAAAATCAAATACAAATTCCCAATCTACATCAATGTTTCCAAAATCATTTACATAATCAGTATAAAAACTAACTAGATTTCTAAAGAATATATTTTTCCAAAGTTCTTTTTCAAACTTACTTGCAATCAGGATTCCAAGTTCTTCTCTCGATCTTTTACCTTCTCGTATCATATTTCCTTCATCATCAAATTCAGCACCTTGCACACCAAATGCCCCAGCATTTGCCAACTCTTGACTTAATACGAATGTAGACTTTAAGGTTAAAGGAGATATGTAGGTATTGAATTCTTCAACAGGATCGCTATATATTGTACCTGCACCAACGAATAAATAGGCTGGTGCCATAAATGCAGAAATTAATTTCTTATCCTCGCCACTGTACGAATACCCATTGGCGAATTGTGTCTTAAAACTTAGATTTGCGGAAGAATACCAATTAGAGGTTGTATCTCGTCTATAACCAACTGTTGAGTACAATTCTAACATATCATCTGTTTTACGAACACCGGCATTCTCCTGTTTATTCACCCCAAAGCGAGCCATTAACCGATTGTTCCAAACAAAATTACCTTTCTTATAATTTCGTTCGAATTCAGCATTCAATAAACCAGAAATAGAATTAGTACCACCTGCATTCCAATTTACAAAGGCCACCTCACTAATATCTAGTCCTACCCTATTTTTTCTAATCCAAAAAGCCGAATCTAATTTAACCTTTTTTGTTTTGGGTAAGACCACTAAATCCCTTAAAGAAACTTTATAAATGCTGTCTGATTCAATTCCCTTAACTGTAATAGATTCGTTCTGAGCAAAAAGCAATGTTGAAAATACTAAAAATAAAAGTGTGGTTAATCTTTTAATCATTGGTTATTGCGCGAAATGGTATTTTAATATTCAAATGTTCCGTACGTGCTTTTTATAGTCAATTTTTTTTCTTCTGAATCAATTACCTTGCCAATAATTTGAGCATCTACATTAAACGACTTAGAAATCGCAATAATATCATCGGCTATAGATTCATTTACATACAACTCCATTCGATGCCCACAATTAAACACTTGGTACATCTCTTTCCAATCTGTACCAGACTGTTCTTGAATCAATTTGAATAACGGCGGAATATCAAATAAATTATCTTTAACAACATGAAGCTCATCAATGAAATGCAAAATTTTGGTTTGAGCACCTCCACTACAATGCACCATGCCATGCACTTCTTTGGCATTGTACTTTGAAAGAATCTCTTTTATAATAGGTGCATAAGTTCTAGTTGGAGATAAGACCAATTTACCAGCATCTATTGGGCTATTTTTAACTGTGTCTGTTAAATTTACATTTCCAGAATATATGAGTTCCTTAGGAACAGCTTCGTCAAAACTTTCAGGATATTTATCTGCTAGTTTTTTATTAAAAACATCGTGCCTTGCAGAAGTTAAACCATTACTTCCCATTCCTCCATTATACTCCGATTCATAAGAAGCTTGACCAAATGAAGCTAAACCTACTATAACATCTCCTGCTATAATATTAGCATTATCAATAACATCTGATCGTTTTATTCTCGCAGTTACCGTGGAATCTACAATAATCGTTCTAACTAAATCACCAACATCTGCAGTTTCTCCACCCGTTGATTGGATAGTCACACCAAACTTATTTAATTCCCTTATTAGTTCCTCTGTACCGTTTATAATAGCAGAAATAACTTCACCAGGAATTAAGTTTTTATTTCTTCCAATGGTAGAAGAAAGCATGATATTATCTGTTGCTCCAACACACAATAAATCGTCAATATTCATTATTAAAGCATCTTGTGCAATCCCTTTCCAAACGGAAATATCTCCTGTTTCTTTCCAATACATATAAGCTAATGAACTCTTTGTACCTGCACCATCGGCATGCATGATCAAGCAATAGTCATCATCATTTGTAAGGTAATCAGGTATTATTTTACAAAAAGCCTTAGGAAACAATCCTTTGTCAACGTTTTTAATAGCATTATGCACATCTTCTTTAGATGCAGACACTCCCCTTTGACTATATCTTTTACTAATTTCTGAGCTCATATGAAAGATTGAAATTCAATGGCACAAATTTAATTCAATTGACTATAAAAAATATCATTTTACAGTCAAAAATTAGTTCGAAGCCAAAGTCTATAATTGTATGTAATAAAATTAACACCAATAATAGAATAACTAAAAATTAAGAAGTTTTACAAAAAATTAGAATAATAAATATAGATATGATAATTTGAATAGAATTCATCCATTATTTAATAAAAAAAAGCGTTATAAATTACAAACAATTTATTACGTAATTCGCAACCTTTTTTCAATATAATTGCGTTATTTTTTAACAAATTACAATATCGCTTAAGTATTTTTAATTTTACCCCCTGTATTAATAACATTATAAGAATATAATTAGGCAAAAAATAACGTTTTCATAAAAATAACTTTGATTCCTTATTATTATGTTTTTGAAAAGATGCTTCTTCAACTTTTCAAGTATATTTGTCCGACATTAAAAACGTAAATTAACAAAAATCACACAACACAATGGCTAAAATAAAATTAGAGTACATTTGGTTAGATGGTTACAAGCCAACCCAAAATTTAAGAAGTAAAACTAAGGTTGAAGATCACGATGATTTCAAAGGAACTTTGGAAGAATTGGATTTATGGTCTTTTGACGGTTCATCAACTTTACAAGCAGAAGGTGGTTCTTCTGACTGTTTATTAAAACCAGTTGCAATCTACCCAGATCCTCAAAGAAGAGATGGTTATTTAGTAATGTGTGAGGTTTTAAATGCTGATGGTACTCCACATGAAAGTAACGGTAGAGCTACTATTGATGATAATGATGATGACTTCTGGTTCGGTTTTGAGCAAGAGTACTTTATTATGGATGTAAACACTCAATTGCCATTAGGATTCCCAATTGGTGGTTACCCTGGCCCACAAGGATTATACTATTGTTCTGTTGGTGGAAAAAACACTTGGGGTAGAGAATTTGTTGAAGAACACGCAAACTTATGTATTGATGCAGGTTTGAACTTTGAAGGTATTAACCAAGAGGTTGCTGCAGGTCAGTGGGAGTTCCAGTTATTTGCAAAAGGAGCTAAAAAAGCGGGTGATGAGATCTGGATTGCTAGATACCTATTAGACCGTTTAACTGAACAGTATGGATACTACATTGAATATCACCCAAAACCAATTAAAGGTGACTGGAATGGTTCTGGTATGCATGCTAACTTCTCAAACAGCATCTTAAGAGAATGTGGAGATAAGGAAACTTATATGAAAATTTGTGAGGCGTTCCGTCCAGTAGCTGCTGAGCATATTGCTGTTTACGGTGAGTTTAACGATCAACGTTTAACTGGTTTACATGAAACTGCTTCAATTCACGACTTTAGCTATGGTGTATCTGATCGTGGTGCTTCTATTCGTATTCCTATTATTACAGTAGAAAAAGGATGGAAAGGTTGGTTAGAAGACAGAAGACCAGCTTCTAACGGTGATCCATATAAAATTGCTGCAAGAATCATTAAGACAGTAAAATCTGCTTAATAATCCTATATTTGTTCATAATAAAAAAGCCGCAATTTATTGCGGCTTTTTTATCTACTAATCATTCGAACCATTAAAACTAGGGTGAATTTTAGTAGCAACATATCTATCTTTCTAAAATAATTTAAATACCAATTATTACCACAAGCACCCATTCTATCATTGCTTGAATTAGTATTGGTATTCCAAACATTTTTATTTTCTCTGTTTAATTCTTTTGAATTCATAAAAACAACTTACTTCTAAAGTATCGTTGTAAACATAAAAACACCATAAAAAAGAAGTAAAAATATACCCTCTACATAACTGAGCTTCATCCGTTTTAAACCAAATACCAATGGAAATATTAGAAATGCTAGAACGAGCATCCATATAATATCGCTGGTCAACAGACCTTCATCCTGCGCCTGTATTGGTGTTACTATTGCTGTTAATCCTAAAACTGCTAAAATGTTAAACACGTTAGAACCTATTAGATTGCCTAAAGAAATGGCTTTTTCCTTCTTTAACACTGCAATTACAGAAGCTGCCAATTCAGGTATACTTGTCCCTATAGAAACAATCGTAATACCAATAATGCGCTCACTTACACCAAAGGCTCCTGCTAAATCAACCGCGCCCATTATGAGCAATTCTGAACCACCCCATAAGGCTACACTGCCAATTGTTAAAAACAATACGTTTTTATACAAAGGTAACTCCTCATCGTCTTCTGGTAATTCATCTACAACAGCCACCTTTTGAAAACGAAGGATATAAACTAAAAAAACAATGAGCATTGTAAACAAAATTGCACCTTCATAAGTTTGAATAACTCCATCAAATCCTATAAATAAATACAACGTAAGAGAGGCGAGCATTAAAACTGGCCAATCTACTTTATAAAAACTTTTTTGAATAGATATGGTTCCTAAACAAATAGTCACACCTAGAACCAAACCCAAATTGGCAATATTAGAACCTATAACATTTCCAAGTGCCAAATCTGCTTTTCCATAAAGCGCAGACTTCAGACTGACAATCAATTCAGGAGCCGAAGTGGCAAAGGAAACAACGGTCATACCAATTACTATTTTCGGAATATTTAATCGAAGAGAAAATCCCACGGCTGACTTTAACAACCAATTACCTCCTACAATTAATAAGACCAATCCTAAAACAATAAACAGTACATCCATTCAACAAAAATTTAGGCAAATATAAACTATTTGATAGTGGTTTCTTACTGTAAAATAGATGCAAAAAAAATGTTAAAACTATTTTAGCAGTTGTATAACTATAAAAATAGTTATAGGTTTACGGTATCAATTTCAGCAAGATGGAAAAACTCACAAATAAGGAAGAAGAAATTATGCAAGTACTTTGGAAGCTCGAAAAAGCTTTTGTTAAAGATATTGTTCCTCTACTTCCAGATAATCCACATTACAATACCGTATCTACTACTGTTAGAAAAATGGAAGATAAAGGTTATGTAAAGCACATCGCTTATGGCAAAACACATCAGTACTATCCTGCTATTGCAAAAGAGGAGTACCGAAAAGGGTTCATGAATAAGACGATCAACAATTATTTTGAAAATTCTTATAAAAACGTTGTTTCATTCTTTGCCAAAGAAGAGAAAATTAGTATTGAAGAACTAAAAGAAATCATTGATTTAATCGAAAAGAAAAAGTAATTATGGAATATTTTATCAAAGTATCATCGCTCATTGCAGTATTCTACATTTTCTATAAGGTAATTTTACAAAAAGAGACCTTCTTTCAATCTAATAGAGCTTATCTCTTATTAGGAATTGTAACTTCTTTTACAATACCATTTATAACAATAACTAAATATGAAGAATTAGTTGAAATACCTGTTTCTCATTTTACCAATGTTAGCACTACTAGATATATAACTGAAGTACCAACGGAAATTCAATGGGATAAAATTGTTTTAATTATTTACGGATTAGGCATCCTATATTTCTTAGTTCAATTTTTAATTTCATTAATTTCTATAATCCGGTTAATAAGTCTTGAAAACAAAGAGAGTAGTCAAGGTTTTGTATTTATTAAAACCACTAAGAATATGGCGCCTTGTTCTTTCTTTAATTATATCATTTATAATGAATCTCATTTTGAAAAAGAAGAATTAATTCAAATTATAAATCACGAAAAAATACATGCTTACCAGTGGCATTCTATAGACATTATTCTAAGTCAATTAGTGAGTATCGTTTTTTGGTGTAATCCGTTTAGCTGGTTGTATAAAAAAGAAGTGGTTCACAATTTAGAATACATTGCAGATGCAGCAACTCAGCAACAAGCAAATTGCCACAAGAGCTATCAAAAACTTTTATTAAAAACGAGTATCAACGATGGTCAATTGACTTTGACAAACAATTTTTACAACTCATTCATTAAAAAACGAATTATTATGTTACACAAAAACCCATCAAAACAATATCGACAATTAAAAATGTTACTGATTGTACCTTTTTTAGTAGCCTTTGTATTTGCCTTTAACACTATAGTTGTTGCTCAAAAACCCAATTTTAAAGAAATAGAGGTTGTTGAAAAGAGTAAAGAAGAAAAACCAACGGTTAAAGAAATAAAAGTTGTTAAGCAATCTAAGACTTCTAAGAGTACTCCAGACATAATTGAAATTGATAATGATGTTCATGATTACATTATCACAAAGGACACTAAAGATTTAGAAAAGTTAAAAAGTCAATTAAGTGCTCAGGGAGTTACTGCCAAATTTAAAGGTGTTAAGCGCAACAGTAAAGGAGAAATTACTGCTATTAAAGTTGATTTAAAATCAAAAGCTACTTCAGCAAATTTTGCGCAAAGCGGCGACAAACCAATTCAACCAATTAAGATTTCTTTTGAAGATGGAGGAGCTGAATTAAGTTTGGGTAGTTCAACTACCCACAATGTGTTTATTCGTGAAAAAGAAAGCACTAAAAATAACGTGTGGGTTATCAGAGATACAGATGAAAAAATTCATGAAATCAATCCAGATAGTGATAAAATTATTGAAATAAAAAAAGATGGTGATCACCAAGTGATTGAAATCAAAGGAGAAGGAGCTTCATCTTCAGTTTGGGTAACCAAAGGGGAAGATGCTGACAAAATTATCGAAATTAAAACAGGAGACGGAAAACACGAAATCATAGAAATTAAAAAAGAGGGTGAATCCGATACGAATGTTTGGGTTTCTAAAGATGGAGAACATGAAGTTATCGAAATCAAAACCGGTGGAGAACATGATTCTTTTAAAATAAAAAAGGACGATGTTATAGAAGTTCATCCTAATGATTCAAACTCTTTTGTATATATGTCTAATGATAAAAAGGGGCAACCTTTGTTTGTTATTGATGGTAAAATTGTAGAAGATTTAGACACGAATAAATTAGATAAATTGATTGACCCAAACGATATCGAATCAATGAATGTGTTAAAAGGAGAATCTGCTGAAAAAAAATATGGAGATAAAGGCAAGAATGGCGTAATAGAAATAATTACTAAAAAGCAATAAGCCAATCTTTAACCTCACAACTTTCTTAAACCACTTAAATATTTAAGCGGTTTATATTTTGCACTCATGAAAAAACTAATTCTCATTCTTTGTTTAATTGTAATTCATCAACTAAATGCTCAATTTGAAATTACGGAACAAGTATTTGACAAAATCACCAAAGCTCCATTGTATGGTGCAACGGTTTATCTAGACGGAAGTTCTGTCGGAACTGCTACAGATACTAATGGTACTTTTAAAATTTATATTGACAGTAAAGTTAATGCTCAATTAGTTATAAGTTTTGTTGGATACAAAACCTATTATATTGAACCAAGTGAGTTTAATTCATTGAATACAATTTATTTGGAAGAAAAAAACAATGAGCTTGACGAGGTTGTATTAGCAAAGGACATCTGGAGTAGAGAAAAAAAGGAACGGTATTTTTTAAGTCAATTTCTAGGAATCAATGAAGCAGCCAAACATTGCATAATAAATAATCTTAAAGATGTAGAGTTGATCTATAATGCTGAGTTAAATACACTAATGGCATTTAGCGACTCCCCTATTTATATAACCAACAAACATTTAGGATATAAATTACAATACAACTTAATTGATTTTGAAATAACCTTTAAAAACAGCTATCCAAATAATTTATTAATCATTCATAAAGTATATTATGCGGGCACCTCTTTCTTTTCAGAATTAAAATCTAAACCCAAAAAGAAATATGTAAAAAATAGAACTGAAACATACAATGGATCTATAATGCACTTTATGCGCTCTTTGGCAGCAGAGAAATTACATGAAAATAGTTTTGAACTGTATCACAAATCATTTAAAACCAATCCATCGTTTCATATTTCGGTAACTAATATGAAAAATACCAACACTAAAAACATCGTATTTAAATCTGAGAATCTTAGTGTTCTTTACGACAGACAAGAACAATCTGAAATTTTGTTATCAAACCCATCTTATAACACCATTTCTATCGACCATTACGGCAACTATTCTCCAACAACAACACTTCTATTTGGAGGAAGTTTTGGGCAAAAAAGAATATCGAGTTTGCTACCACTAGATTATAACATGAATTAAGTTACTTCAACTTAGAATTGGTACATTTGTATTATGAAACAAAACATGTTTAGAGCGCTTGCTAAAATCAATAAAGCTTTGCTTCCTTCTTTTACTAAAAAGCGGCTAGACATGGCAAAAGCAAAGAAATGGCAACTTGCAATAATAGGTTGGAGATATTTTGTTACAAAAAATAGTTTGTAAATTTAGAATAATGCTTATCTTTGCAACCGCAAAAAAGGCCGCGTGGCGCAACTGAATAGCGCATCTGATTACGGCTCAGAAGGTTATAGGTTTGAATCCTATCGCGGTCACAATTAAAAAAAGCTTCACTTATGCAGTGAAGCTTTTTTATTTTAACTTAATTTAACCTTTATTCTAACAACTTGCTATAGTTGTAAAAATAAAACTGTTTAGAATATAAAATAGGCTAATTAGCCTATTTTCAAAACATATCTATTTAACATTGATAATCTTAAACACTCCAATTACTATTCAAAGGTTTTAGCGTTTAATAGAGATGATTTACAATGTTTATCTAAATTTTCCGTAAGAATTTTAATATTTCACAAAAAAAAAGGCATACGCCTCTTTTATGTGGTTAAGAAAAATGAACATCTTGGAGTCTTAGAATTATTTATAACCCAAAAATTGTTTTAAGTCCAACTACAAACACACTTACTAATGCCAATGATACACTCACAATTGTCAACCAAGTCACCACAAACATTCCTCTGTCAATTAAATTATTCGTTGTCTTCATCTTATAAGGTTTTAGAATTAATAGTAGCCGTACTTACATAAACATATTTTTAGTTTCTTTTCTAACGCAGTTCTTACATGTGCATTGTTTATTTTTATCGTTTTAAGGCAGTTTTAACATATTAGAATCCGAATACTGTTTTAAATCCAGCTATAAATACCATTGCTATTAAAGTAGATGCTACAGCAATTCCTAACCAAGATATTACTGATAAAACTTTGCTTTTAAATGTCTCTTCATTTCTCATGACTCCTTCATTTTAGATAAAAGAATAGATACAAATTAAATGCCAAGAGTACGTTAAGAAGCATATATAAGTGATATTAAGAACTATTTAACAATAAAAAAACCCGCTGCAATGCAACGGGTTTTAAGGTTGAATATTTGAATGTAAATTAGTTCTTGTCGGAAGTTACCTCATCAATCACTAATCTTTTATCTTTATTTGCTAATTCCCAAGCAGTATAAAATACTAACTGAGCTCTCTTTTGCAAAAGATCAAATTCAATTTTTTCAATGGTATCTGTTGGTTTGTGGTAATCTGCATGTACACCATTAAAATAAAATATTACAGGAATCCCATTCTTTGCAAAATTCCAATGATCAGACCTATAATAGTAACGTTGCGGGTGACCTTCATCATTATACGTATAATCTAAGTGCATATTAATATAAGTCTTATTCGCTTCATCAGAGATATCATGCAATTCTTGAGAAATTTTATCAGCTCCAATTAAGTAGATATAATCTCTTCTTTCGTAATTGCGTTCACCAGCTCTACCAATCATATCAATGTTTAAATTAGCAACCGTATTATCTAAAGAAAATACAGGATTAGCTGCGTAGTAGCTAGACCCTAATAGGCCTTTCTCTTCACCTGTAACAGTCATGAATAATATTGAACGTCTTGGCCCATTGCCGTCTACTTTTGCTTGCGCAAAAGCTTCGGCCATTTCTAATACAGCAACAACTCCTGAACCATCGTCATCTGCTCCATTATTAATTTGGCCATCACTAGAAATACCAATATGATCATAATGTGCTGTCAAAATAATTAGTTCATTTTTTAGATCTGTTCCCTCAATAAATCCTAAAACATTTTCAGATTCTACTTTACGACTTATAAAATCTAACTTATAGGCAACATTACCTGATTTTACCTTTTTTAATATTGAAGGTTTTGTTTCGGCTTTTGAAATTTTCTTAACTAAATTATCAAATGAAGTGTTTAAAATAGATGCTGCTAAATCTGGACTTATTGTAAAAGTACCAATACCATCTTGTGGTTTATCACCAAAGTCAACACTTAATCGCTCTCTTTTTGCATAGGCTGCATAACGCTTTGCCAACTTTTCAAAATCATCTTGAGAAGCAGATGGCACAGCAAATAAAGCTTTGGCACCTTGTTCTTTAATTGCAGCTGATGTAAATTGACGTTTACGTCTATCTGACTGAATTATTAAAACTGCTTTTCCTTCAACATCTAATGCAGCTAGTTCTTTTTTAGAACCCGTTCCAGCAAAAACAACATCTTCGATTATTTCATTTGTACTGTTGCTTGTACCTGAGTATAAAAAATCTGAACCAGATTTAAATGACTTACCATTGGTCTTAATATACATTTCACCTGCTTTTACAGCTTTTAATGGCACATCTTGGTAATAACCTCCATTCACAGGGCCCGTTAACCCATTCTCTTTAAAACTTTGTTTAATAAAAGCCGCTGCCATTTTTTGACCACGCTCACCAGTTCCTCTGCCTTCCAGAGCATCTGAGGCTATAATACTTAAGTCTTCTTTTAGCTCTTCTTGAGTAATTGTTTGCGCGTATTTAACTCGAACAGGATCTTGTGTATTTTGTTGTGCATTAACTACACCTAATCCTGCAAGTACTAACGCCGAAAGGACAATACTTCTTTTCATTTTTAAAGTTGAATATTTGTTGTTATTATTTATTGTTGTTTATCTACTACCAAACGATTGTCTCTATTTGCAATTTCCCAAGCAGTATAAAAAACTAATTGAGTTCTCTTGTGCATTAACTCGAACTCTATTTTGTCAACTGTATCTGTTATTTTATGATAGTCTGGGTGCGATCCAGTAGTGTAAAATATTACTGGAATTCCGTTTTTTGCAAAATTCCAGTGATCTGAACGATAATAAATTCGTTCAGGATGGTCTTCCGCATTATACGTGTAATCTAAATAAAGATTGGTGTATTTTTTATTCATTTCTTCACTTAAATCATGCAACTCAGTTGATAATTTATCAGAACCAACAAGAGACACATAATCTTTCCCTACAATCTCTTCTCTATCATCAATTCTACCAATCATATCTATATTTAAATTAGCTACTGTATTCTCTAAAGGATAAATAGCATTTTCTGCATAATACTCAGAACCAAACAATCCTTTTTCTTCTGCTGTAACCATTAAAAACAATATGCTTCTTCTTGGACCATTACCATCTTTTTTTGCTTTCGCAAATGCTTCAGCAATTTCCATTACAGCAACAACACCAGATCCATCATCATCGGCTCCATTAAACACTTCTCCATTATTATCTAAACCAATATGATCGTAATGAGCGGTCAAAACTAAAACTTCATCTTTTAAATCTGACCCTTCTATATACCCCATAACATTCTCTGAAATAATTGATTCAGACTCGAATTCTAATTGGTAACTGATAGGTCTCGATTTAAATTTTTTATATGCCTTTTTCTTGCCCTCTTTATGAGCTTCTATGGCAGCCATTAATGATTCAAAAGATTGATTAAACATTGCGGCTCCATGAGATGGGCTCACAAACATGATTCCAGCTTTTTCAATATCAGATTCACCCTTATCTAAAGATAATGTTTCGCGATTAAAATATCCTTTATATCTATTGTAATAAGATTGATATCCAGCTTCATCATCACTATAGATAACAAATAACATTTTACCCCCATTATCTTGAACATATTTTAATGCATTTTGACGAGTAAACCTGTCTGTTGTTTGTATTAAAACAGCATTATCTTTTACCTCAACCACAGCTAGTTCTTCTTCAGAACCACTACCTGCAAAAACGATATTCGAATTAATTACATCTGTTGTAAACGCTGGTCCATAGTAAAGAAAATCTTCAATATTCCTAATCGTTTCATCTCCAAAAGTCACAAAGATATCCCCTGGTTTTGATGTTTTAAAAGGAACATTTTGATAGTAACCTCCACCAGTTTCTCCTGGACCTATTAGTCCGATTTCTTCAAAATGAGCTCGAATAAATGCTGCTGCCATTTTCTGACCTCTTGACCCTGTATCTCTTCCTTCAAGGGCATCAGAAGCTAAAATTGTCAAATCTTCTTTTAGTTCGTTGACCGTAATAGTATTTGCATATTCTTGAACCGAAACTTTTGTCTCAACTGTTTCAGGTGCTTGAGCAACCATACATATTGAGAATAGCATTGCCACCGGAGCATTTAATTTTTTCATGTATTTTAAAGGTGTTTGAATGTGTGCGTATTGTGTATATTGTGTGTTTTGAACACAGAGCAACAAATGTAAATGTTAAAGGTCTTAATTTGTGTTAAAATATGTTAAAATAAAAACAGGCAAGTCTCAAACCTCCTTATCTATAAAGCTTTTAAGACTTTAACAATATGGATTTAGCACAAAACCTCCTTCAAAACTAAACAATTCTAAATGAGGTTTATAATTATTGAAGTATACTGTAAAAAACTTTATAAATTATTAAAGATTTACAAACATACTACTTCTTTACATTCAATTTTTCTAAATACAATTGAATGTATTCATCATCAAGTTCTTTAGAGTCTTTGTACTGCACTCTCATTTCAGCTAATTTTACTTTCAAATCTTCTACTACATCGGCATATGCAGCATCGTTATAAACATTGTTCATTTCATGAATATCTTTTTCCCTGTCAAACAATTCCCACTCATCAACATCGTAATAAAAATGAATTAACTTATATTTTTCGGTCACAATAGCATAATGCCTCTTCACCATATGAATGGATGGGTATTCGTAATAATGATAATATACTGCTTCTCTAAAGCCTTCTATATTTCCTTTTAATAGCGGAACTATGCTTTCACCTTGCATATCATTTGGAGCTTCTACTCCAGCTACATCTAACAATGTTTGAGCAAAATCTAAATTTTGAACCATCTGAGTATTTTGAGATCCCGGTTCAATAATCTCAGGCCATTTCACTAATAATGGCGTTTTAAAAGATTCGTTATACACAAAGCGCTTATCAAACCAACCATGTTCACCTAAATAAAATCCTTGATCCGAAGTATAAACTACAATCGTATTTTCTGCCAACCCACTTTCTTCTAGATAATCTAAAACTCTACCAACTCCATCATCAATTGCTGCAATTGATCCTAAATAGTCTTGCATATACCGTTGATACCTCCACTGCATTAATTCTTTTTCAGACATGTTTTTGTAGTTCTTTTTGAACTCTTCATTAATCTCATCATATACAGCATCCCATTCAGCACGCTGTGCTTCATTCATACGTCCTACTTCTCGCTCATAGGCCCCTTTATCCCAGCCTGCAGTTTCTGCAATACCAAGCTCATCCATTACCTCTGGGCGAATTTTAGAGTCTCCCGCCCAATTCATATGGGCTAATAAATTCATCTCAGCATTCTTTGCAGCAGCTCCTCTTCCTTCATAGTCGTCAAACAAAGTTTCTGGTTCAGGAAAGGTCTTTTTTGTAAACTCCTTAAAATGTCTTGGCGCAGGCAACCACTCTCTATGCGGTGCCTTGTGTAAATACATCATCATAAATGGTTTCGTGGCATCACGTTTTTTATCCATCCAATCAATTGTCATATCGGTAATTAAATCTGTGGTATACCCTTCTATTCTAACTTTTCCTTCGTTTTTGGTTATAAAATCAGGATTATAATAGGTGCCTTGCCCAGGTAGTATTTTAAATTCATCAAATCCTTTTGGATTGTTTCCAAAATGCAACTTACCAAACATGGCATTTTGATATCCTGCTTTCTGCAAAATTTGAGGAAATGTTACCTGTGTTGTATCAAACGGAAAATGATTGTCAATTTTCCCATTCAAATGTGAATGCTTACCAGTAAGAATTACAGCTCTTGAAGGCGCACAAATAGAATTAGTAACACAAGCATTTGTAAACAGCATACCTTCATCTGCAATACGATCTATATTTGGTGTTTGAATTAATTTATCTGAATATGCACTGATTGCTTGATACGCATGATCATCAGACATTATAAATAAAATATTTGGTGGTTGCTGGTTTGTATTTTCTTCTTGTAGCTTTTCACAACTCAATACCATTACTGCGTATATGGCAATAATAGTTGTTTGGCTAGTTCTCATAATTGTTTTAGTTGGTTTTTATTTTATGTCAAAGCAAAGCAATTCCTTGTTTACTAAATGGTTGTTTGTATAATCGTTTTCCTAACCCAGCATAAATGGCATTTGCCAATGCAGCAGCAGCAGGTGGTAATGTAGGCTCACCTAAACCTGTTGGCGCCTCATTACTTTCTACAAAATACGCTTCAACTTTTGGACTCTCATTATTTCTAATTAATCGATAGCTATCAAAATTATTTGAAGTTGGTACTCCGTTTTCAAATGTTAATTCACCATACATAGCGTGCCCAATTCCATCGACAACTCCACCAACAGCTTGGTTAATTGCACCTGATTTGTTTATTATGATCCCACAATCGGATGCTACTACGATTCGTTTTATTCTAGGTTTATTCTTTACAATCGTAATTTCCGCCACTTCTGCAACGTATGTATTATGTGAATAATAAGTACTGATCCCTTTAAAAACTCCTTCTTCTTTTTGGTACCAATTAGATTTTTTAGCTACTAATTGCAATACACCTTTCATCTTTACCGGATCATATCTCAGATTACCATAAGGATTCTCAATAGCCTGATTCAATGTTTCTAATCTAAATTCCAAAGGATCTTTTTTGGCCGTTTCTGCTAATTCATCAATAAAAACTTGTTCAGCAAATGCTAAAAAGTTGGAGGTTGGAGCACGCCATGCACCCGTTGTAATTTTACTATCTAAAGAATGTGTTTCTAATTTAAAATTAGGAAAAGAGCCTTGAGGCCATGTACCCGGACGAACTGTGTTTCTCATTCGAACTCCGGCTCCAGTTACATGATATCCCGTAATCTCACCATTTTTAATAGAAGCTTTAAATCGATATGTTGATGCAGGTCTATATACACCAGCTGTCATATCATCTTCTCGAGTATAGATTAACTGAACAGGTTTTCTAATCTTATCTGAAACTTCCGCTGCCTCTAAGACAAAATCACCATAAAGTCGTCTACCAAATCCACCTCCCATTCTAGAAAGCCCCACAGTTATTTCACTTTCTTTTCTATTCAACAATTTAGCAACAGCTTTTCGAGTATTTGCAGGAGTTTGAATAGGACCATGTAACTCCACCTTGCCATTAGTAACATTGGCAAAGAAATTCATTGGCTCTAAACAATTATGTGGTAAAAATGGAGCTTCATAAATACGTTCAAGAATAGTATCTGCAGTACTAAAAGCTTGATTAACATCTCCTCTGTTTACTCTAGGCTTTTTTGATGGCTTTTCAACCAAAGCTCTCAACTTTTCTTGATGTACATTAGAATCTTCACTTGTCAAGGGCTTGCTCCAATTAATTTCAAGAGCATTTAATCCTTGAATAGCTGCCCATGTTGAATTTGCCACAACAGCAACCTTATTATCCAATTCTACAACATCACTAACTCCAGAAGTACTTAAAGCTTTATCTGCATCAAATGAAATCAATTGCGTACCAAAACCTATTGGTCTTGCAATACGCACATAAACCATTCCTTCTAACTGTGTATCAATTCCAAATAACGGTTTTCCAGTAACAATATCTTTAGCATCTACATTTAGCTTTGATTGACCGATAATTTTAAAATCTTTTGGGTCTTTTAATACTACTTTTGAAGGAACAGTGATTTCCGAAACTATATCAATCAAATCGCCATAAGCTATTTTGTTACCATTTCCATTTATTACATAACTATTTGACGTTGTAAGTGTGTTTATATCAACTCCCCATTTTTTCGCTGCTGCTTCCAAAAGCATTGCCCTTGCGGTTGCACCTGCTTCTCTCAAACTAGTCCAACCTTGTCTTATAGATTGGCTACCACCTGCAATTTGTCTTTTGAATGTATCTGTATCTAAATCAGCTTGGTGCACCTCAACAAAGGCCCAATCAGCATCTAACTCTTCTGCCACAATCATAGGCATAGAGGTTTTTATATTTTGTCCAATCTCAGGGTTTTGAGAATAGATAATTATAGTGTTGTCCTTTTTAATTACGATATAACCCGAAAGTTTCGTTTCAACAACTTCTTTTTCTAGTGCAGTATCAAACAATCTCGATTGGGCTTGCAACCAACTAAAACTAAACATTAAGCCTCCTGAACTAATCAAAGAAGTTTTAAGAAATGTTCTCCTATTTTGATTTCTTTTTATTTCCATAGATCTATTGATTCAGGTTAAAGACTTTTAGAAGCTTTTTTAATAGCTTCATTAATTTTATTATAGGTTCCACATCTACAGATGTTACCTAACATGGCTGTTTCAATCTCCTCATCCGTTGGACTTGCATTTTTAGCTAGCAATGCTGAAGCTGTCATAATCTGTCCAGCTTGACAGTACCCACATTGAGGTACATCCATCTCTGCCCACGCGGCCTGAACCGGGTGAGCGCCATCTTCTGAAAGCCCTTCTATAGTTGTAATTTCTGCTCCAATAGCAGCGCTAACTGGTATAGAGCATGAACGGATTGGGTGTCCATTAAAATGAATGGTACATGCCCCGCATTGCCCAATGCCACAGCCATATTTTGTACCGACCAATTTCAGATGGTCTCTTAATACCCAAAGAATTGGTGTTTGAGCATCAACATCAACTGAGTAAGATTTATTATTAATTTTTAAAGTGATGGAGCTCATATTATAATTTTTAAAAGATTAAACGATCTCGGCAGACAAGCCTAAATCTAGTAGTTTCGAACAACGCGGTTTTAGAAAATCATATTCACCTGTTTTAACGGAACATTTACCTTTATAATGCACTAAAATAGTACATTGTTCTGCTTGAATTAAGGTATGCTCACAAACATTCATTAAAGCATCTATTACAAAATCAAATGTATGTACATCGTCATTATGAAGTATGATTTCATACTTTCTCGTTTCATCTTCTAAGACATCAACATCTTCTTGTATCTTTTCTTTTGTACTCATTATTCACATTTTAAAGCAACCCAATTGTTGCGTTCAATAATTGTTGAAATGGTTAATTGGTACTTTTTAATTTCTGCCTCAATAATTGGAATATCTTCTTTGTAAAATCCACTTAAAAGTACTACACCATTTTTATTTAGGCAAGAAACATAGGTTTGCATATCTGCAATCAATATATTTCTATTGATGTTTGCTATAATTATATCGTAATTTTTATCTACTAATAAACTTGCATCACCTTCATAAACACTGATATGATTGCAATTATTTCGTTGTGCATTCTCAATGGAGTTCTCGTAACACCATCTATCAATATCTACAGCGTCTATGGGCTTAGCACCTCTCATTTCAGCAAAAATGGCCAAGATTCCAGTTCCACATCCCATGTCAAGCACACTTTTATCTCGCACATCTAAATCCAATAAATGCTGCACCATCATATGTGTTGTTTCATGATGCCCTGTACCAAAACTCATTTTTGGTTCAATAACAATATCAAACTCTAGATTCAGATTTTCGTGAAACGGAGCTCTAATACTCACTTTACTATTTACCTGAATAGGCTCGAAGTTTTTTTCCCATTCACTATTCCAATTTGTTTGCTCAATTTCTTTAAACTCGAATTGAATATTGAAAGCCTCAGATTGTAACACACCTATATCTTCTAGAATCGTTTCGTTCCAATCTTGTTTTTGAATATATGCCAACACACCATCTTCTTTTTCTACAAAACTTTCAAAACCGGCAAAACCAAGTTCTGCAATTAAAATTTCTGTAGCAGGTTGCACAGGATTTATGGTAAAATTGTATTCAATATAAATGGCATCCATTATAAATCTTCTTTGATTTGTTGTTCTAGTATAAAATCTACACCGCTGTCCAACTTTTTTGCTAAAGGTGAATTTGCCTCAACCATTCTCCAAAAAGAAGTGATTTGCTCTAATGATTTTCCGTTTTGAAATTCTTTATAAGCTACTTCTGAGGCTATACGCAAAAAAATGCCCAAGGTTACCGGACATGTTTTATATGATTTAGAAAGATCATTCCTCATGGCTTTATCAGTTGATTTAGAACCATAAGGAATGTTCTTTACATATGTGTCAATAATTCTTGGAGTGGCAATAGACATGGTCTGACCAGCTTGAATATCGGCAAATCGTTTATCGATTACCTTTATTACTGGTGGCTTTGTTGTATCAAATTTTTCTTGCCACGTTTTTGGCATATTAAATAGCTTTAATAATCGCCGTAAAGTCTTCTGCATTTAAAGAGGCACCTCCAATTAATCCACCATCTACATCTGGTTTAGAGAAAATTTCCTGTGCGTTTGCAGGCTTTACACTACCTCCATATAAAATAGAAACACCCTCTGCAAGAGTCTCTCCATACTTTTCAGTAATAATTTTACGGATAAATGCGTGCATTTCTTGTGCTTGTTCTGGAGATGCTGTTTCACCAGTACCAATAGCCCAAACAGGTTCGTAAGCTAAAACTATAGAACTCCAAGCTGAAGCATCTAAATGAAACAATGCATTTTTTAATTGTGATTCTACAACTGCAAAGTGGTTATCTGATTTACGATCTTCTAACTCTTCACCAAAACAGAAAATTACTTCTAATTCATTTTTTAAAGCTGCATTCACTTTATCAGTTAACAGAGCATCATCTTCTCTAAAATAAGCTCTACGTTCTGAGTGGCCCAAAATAACAGAGTTTAAACCGAGACCTTTTAGCATTCCGCCAGAAATTTCTCCTGTGTAAGCACCGCTATCTGCTTGGTGCATATTTTGAGCAGCAACCTCAACAGCACTTCCCCCAACAGCCTCTGCTACTCCAGCAAGATTTACAAACGTTGGCGCTACAATTACACGTGTATTCTCTAAAGAAACTCCAGCTACTGCCTCTTTTAATTCAGTTGCCAAAGACTTAGATTCTGCCAAGTTTTTATTCATTTTCCAATTTCCTGCTACGATTTTTGTTCTCATCGATTTTAAATATTTAGTTGTGTATTTATTGTGTTCTAATTCTAGGGTCCAACCACCCGTAAATAATATCAACAAAGATATTGATAATAATAAACATAGTGGCTATAATCAAGACACTTCCCATGATAACAGGAAGGTCTAATGTATTTAATGCATTTACAATTTCTTTCCCTAAGCCATTCCAGTTAAATATGTATTCTACAAATACAGCACCAGCCAGAAGAGAGGCAAACCAACCTGAGACTGCAGTTACTACAGGATTTAAGGCATTCTTTAATGCATGCTTTCTAATTATTTGATACATACCTAATCCTTTTGCTTTGGCGGTTCGAATATAATCTTGATTTAACACCTCTAATAACGAGTTTCGCATTAACTGAATGATAACAGCTAAAGGACGAATACCTAAAACAAATGCAGGTAGCACTAAATTTTTCCATTGTATATAAACACCTTCACCAAAATTATCTACCTCGTACAAACTTCCTGTCA
This sequence comes from Urechidicola sp. KH5, assembly GCF_054661455.1. Classification (NCBI taxonomy): domain Bacteria; kingdom Pseudomonadati; phylum Bacteroidota; class Flavobacteriia; order Flavobacteriales; family Flavobacteriaceae; genus Urechidicola; species Urechidicola sp. KH5. Next base: position 856,688 of record NZ_BAAFSW010000002.1, on the reverse strand, counting down.
TAGGAAGCCCTGTAATTTCATGTAGTACAAAACCAAAAATAAAGGCAAATAAAATAGCAGAGAAAAACGAAGGAATACTCATGCCAAATGTACTTACTATAGAAATAATTCGATCAAACCAAGAATCTTGATATAACGCGGACAATACTCCTAAAAATATACCAAGCACAATGGCAATACCAATAGATGTTACAGCTAACACAAATGTATTGGGTAATGTTTCTGCTATAACAGCTGAAACTTTCTTTCCATTTTTTTGATACGACTCTCTTAAGTAAGGTGCTTTTAAAACAACTACCGTTTCACCAATTTTAAATAGTCTTATAGCGTTGTATTTATCTACACCTAAAAAAGTGAAATCTTCAGAATTAGCACTGTGAAAAGATACTGGAGACAAATCATTTAAATAATACCCATATTGTAAATACATAGGTTTATCAAATCCATATTTGGCTCGAATGTTCGCCAATTGCTCTTCATCCTCTCGCTGATCTAATAACATTCTAGCAGGATCGTCTAACACATTAAAAAGTAAAAACACTAGAGTAACAACTCCAAAAAGTGTGAGCAGTGCGTACGAAATCTTTTTAAGAATAAATTGAATCATGCTTGGTTTACAATCGCCAAAAAATAAGTCCATTCCACTATGGAATGCTTAGAACAAATATAATTAATTCATACCTTTGCCCAAGTTTATAGCATACAATAATGACAAAGCAAGAACTCCTATCAGAAATACAAAAAAAACAATCGTTTTTATGTATTGGTTTAGATGTTGATTTAACTAAAATTCCAACCCATTTATTAGCAACAGAAGACCCTATTTTTGAGTTCAACAAACAGATTATTGATGCCACACATCATTTAGCAGTGGCCTATAAGCCAAATACAGCCTTTTATGAGGCATATGGTATTAAGGGGTGGCAATCGTTAGCTAAAACTATTGATTACTTGAATGACAATTATCCTGAAATCTTTACCATTGCAGATGCAAAAAGAGGTGATATTGGTAACACATCAACGATGTATGCTAAAGCTTTTTTTGAAGATTTAAATTTTGATTCTGTAACCGTGGCTCCTTATATGGGCAGTGATTCGGTTGAGCCATTTTTAGCCTTTAAAAACAAGTTTACTATTTTGTTAGCCTTAACATCTAATAAAGGTGGATTGGATTTTCAAGGATTAAAAACTGAGGATAGCCAAGTGTATAAAGAAGTTCTAAAAACATCTAAAATGTGGCAAAACAGCGACCAATTGATGTATGTTGTTGGTGCTACCAAAGCGGAATATTTTAAAGGCATAAGAGAAATTGTGCCCAATCACTTTTTACTAGTTCCTGGGGTTGGTGCTCAAGGAGGAAATCTTCAAGATGTTTGTAAGTATGGACTTACGGATGAAGTTGGATTATTAATCAACTCATCTAGAGGAATTATCTATGCAGGAAACGACGAGAATTTTGCCAAAGCGTCGCAACAAAAAGCATCAGAACTACAAAAAGAAATGGCCACTATATTAGCGGCCATGTAATTTTATTTTTTATTGACTTCTTGCCCTGGTGGGTATTGTGCCATTATTAAGTTTACAAATTCTTTTACTTTTTCATCTTTTTCGATGGCATTGTTAACAGACAGAACCCCTTTCCCAATGCCTTGCCAAACCAATTCTTTTGTGTGATTATCTACAAAATCTACAAATAAAGTACCTTCATCATATTCAGAAATATACGTTCCTCCAGCTCCCCAGTATGGTCCATAATAATAAAATGGCTGCCAATAATACGGGTAAAAAGAATTATGAACATTAACTTTTTTAGTAGTCTTTGCAAAGATATTAACTATAATATCTGGCTTATCAGAAAGCGTAAATCCTTTAGCCAACATTTCTTGTTCTATAGCTTTTACGATTCTTTTTTTATCTAAATCTGAAATCTCCACTTTTTCTATACCTTTCTTATAAAATGCAAATGTTTTATAGGGAGTGAAGTCCAGAGAAGTATCATAATCTGCTGCAACTTTTACAGTATTGCAGCTACTTAAGATTATGAAACTTGCAAATAGAAATCCTAGGATTGCTTTTTTCATTTGAGTTTTATTTGTTTTTGTCAATGAATAACATCAATAATCATACCACTTTAGACATTATCAAAACTACCTTTTTCCAATTCTGAGGCAGCGTAATTTGCCGCTCTAGCTGACAATGCCATATAGGTTAATGATGGATTTTGATATGCCGAAGATGCCATACAAGCGCCATCAGTAACAAACACGTTTTTAACCGAATGCACTTCATTATATTTCCCTAAAACAGAGGTTCTAGGATCTCTACCCATTCTTGCAGTGCCCATCTCATGAATTGCTGTTCCAGGAAAACAAGGCTCGTCATATCCTTGCACATCTTCATATCCCGCTTTCATTAACATATCAATAGCTTCTTGCTGCATATCTTTACGCATTGCTAATTCGTTTTCTTTGAACTCACAATTAAAATCTACTATTGGCTCGCCCCACTCGTTGGTTTTATTTTGATCAATGGTCATCATATTTTCATGATAAGGCAAACACTCACCAAAACCACCGATACCAATTCTCCAATGCCCAGGCTTCAGTAAATCTTTTTTTAAGGAATCGCCATAAGACATCTCTGCTACAGCTCTTCGCCAATTTACTCTACTCGCACTGCCTTGAAATCCATAACCTCTTTTATATGATTTTTCCTGTTTTCCAGAATTCAAGTTTTTAAATCTTGGAATATGGAAACTCGCTGGATTTCTTCCTTTATAATATTTATCTTCAAATCCTGGAACTACTGCTGAGGCTCCTACTCTAAAATGATGATCCATTAAATTATGACCTAACTCACCACTATCATTTCCTAGCCCATTTGGGAATCTTTCTGAGGTAGAGTTTAATAAGATTCGAGCACTCCCAATTGCTGATGCACAACAGAAAATTATTTTCGCTTTATAAAATGTCTTTTCTTTAGTGATTGCATCAACTACCTCAACTCCTTCTGCCAATTTGGTAGTATCGTTATACTTTATTTTTAACACCACAGAATTCGGACGCAATACCATATTACCTGTTCGCTCCGCCGCTGGAAGTGTAGAAGAATTGCTACTAAAATACCCTCCAAAAGGACAGCCTCTCATGCACCTATTTCTGAATTGGCAATTCGATCTTCCTTCATGTTTTTTATCTCCAGTTAAATGAGCAAACCTTCCAATTGTTAAGTATCTATTTGAATAATTCTCCTTTAATTTAGATCTAAAATCTTCTTCCACACAGTTCAACGGAATTGGAGGCGAAAAAACACCATCTGGTAATTGCGGTAGTCCTAAAGTCTCAGCGCTTACACCAATAAATGACTCTACTTTATCATACCATGGGGCAAGATCTTTATAACGTATTGGCCAATCTACACCTATCCCTTCCTTTTTATTTGCTTCAAAATCAAGATCGCTCAATCTCAATGCTTGTCTACCCCACGTAATAGATCGTCCTCCAACATGGTATCCTCGAATCCAGTCGAATCGTTTTGTTTCTGTATAAGGATGCTCGTCATCATTTACAAACCAATGTTTGGTTGGAGCTTGTGTAACATACCCAGAACGTGCCTGTTTGCGTTGTGCTTTTTTTTCTTGTGGTGTATTTGCCCCTCGGTTGTCGAAATCCCAAGGATCCATATTTGCAGTAGGATAATCTTCGATATGCTTCACCATTCTACCACGTTCTAGCACCAATGTCTTCAATCCGTTTTCACAAAGCTCTTTGGCTGCCCATCCTCCAGAAATGCCTGATCCTATTACGATAGCATCATACAATGTATTATCTGTCATACCTTAATTTTCGAATAAAAAAAATTCCTAAAATGAAGCTCAAATTAGGAATTGAAAGATATAAAACTAATTCAAATTATAACTCTTTTACTACAATGTCTTTCCAACGAACTTTAATACCTCCACCATCATGAATTTGAAACGCTATTGAACCAACACCTGCGCCAATTTTGGCGTCTGTAATTGTTATCATTTCAACACCGTTTAACCAAGAAGTTAAGGTATCACCATTTACTTTTATTTTCATCTCGTTCCACTCTCCTTCCTTCAACACTTTCTCTTTTTCCTTTGTTGGTTTTATCAACCAACCTCTTCCGTAAGATTCGTAAACACCTCCTGTATGTTTGCCTTTAGGTGCAACTTCAACCTGCCAACCATTAACTTTGGTACCTTCTACTGTAGAACGAATAAACACACCACTATTTCCATTAGCTTCTTGTTTAAATTTTAAGGTTAAAACAAAATTCTTATAATGCTTATCGGTTGCTAAATATCCATATTGCTCGTCCGGACCACTTTCAGAAATTAGTTCTCCATTTTCAACATACCATTTCTCAGTTCCATAATTGGTCCAACCATCTAGGTTCTTCCCGTTAAATAGATTTGTTTGCGCTGATATAGTGAATCCAAAACACAGTGCCAATGCAAAAATTAAATGCTTTTTATACATGATTAGTTACGTTTATTTTACTCTAAATTAATCAGATTAAATGATAATAAAATCAAATTTAGCCGTATAACGATTTTTGAATTATTAACAACCATTATTCTTATATCAACTGCAAAAAGCACTGAAATATTCGATTTATTATCTCTTTTTTCTTATATTATTGACTTATTTAAACAAATAAAACAGAGTTATGAAAATTAATGAATGTACATGCCAATGCGAGCCCTGTAAAAATGGACAGTGTGATGGGTGCACGTGCGTATCTTGTAGTTGCACTAATTGCGATTGTTAAACAATTAAAAGAATTTACTTAATATAAAGGCAGTAGTTAAACTACTGCCTTTATTTTTTCATTTTCAACAGATCTTTTTAGCCAGATTGACAAGATAATTGCTAAAATTCCTAAACCAGTAATCATTGCAAAATTGGCTTGGTACCCAAACATGTCTATAACGTCTAACCCCAATTTAGGACTCACTATATGAGCTGTAGAAAATGCCATTGTATATAGCGCCATATATCTTCCTTCGTTACCAGCCTTGGCTCTTTTCATCGCAAAAGCATTTGTGTATGGAAATCCAATCATCTCTCCAACCGTTATGATAATCATACTCACAACTAGCATACCCGCCCAAGCATCATACAAAAGAATTAAGAAGCTTAGCATCATTAAAACAGCGCTAAACAAAATCAGTTTTGATTCTGCAATCTTCTTTTGCTCAATCCAATGTACCATGGGCATCTCTAAAAGCACAATAACAAGTCCATTTAAAAAGAAAAGCATACCGGTATCAAACTCTGTTAAGTTAAATTGTTCTTTATGATATAATGGCAATGTTGTAAATAACTGAAAGAATATCATTCCCATTAAAAAGGCAACACCTAAAAATATCCAATACACTTTATCTTTAAAAACATGCGCATCTGTGTCAAGTATTGAGGCATCCTCTCCATTATCTGAACGCTTTCCATGAAGTGCCTTTTCTTTTACCAAATTAGTAAACAGCAAGATTGCAATTACGCAAGTAATTCCATCAATCCAAAATAATGCACTATATCCACTGGTAACTATAATCAAACCTGCCATAGATGGACCAAAAACAAAACCAAAATTTATAGCCAATCGTATTAATGTTAAAGATCGTGTTTGATTTTCTGGCTTGCTATACGCTTTTAAAGAGACAAATATTGCTGGTCTAAAGGTATCTGCGATACACATTATTACGAATAAGGCAATACAAAAATCTACAAAACTTGTTACGTATTGCAATCCAACAAAAAGAAAACCAGTTATTAATAAGCTCCAAACCATAACTTTGTAATAACCAATCTTATCAGATAATTTACCCCCCAACCAAGATCCAACAACAGAACCAAACCCAAAACACACCATCACCCAACTAACTTCATTCAAGGTAAACTCTAAATCTTCTTTTAAATATTTAGTCAAAAACGGCAGTACCATGGTACCAGCTCGATTAATAAACGTTACTAAGGCCAACCACCATATCTCTTTTGATAAGCCTCTAAAAGAATCGCCGTAAAAAATTGTAATTCTCTTTAACATAGGTTCTAAAAATAAAAAATCCGGCATGTAGCCGGATTTATATGAAATTGAAATATTTTATTTTGAAATAACTACAACACATAATGCATCCGGTAAGTGCAATATTGCTTACACTTAATTACAGATGTAATAATTGATGTTGAAAGAAATCTCATTAGTTCGTTGATTTTAACGATTCAAAACTACAAAATAAAAGTTTACATTTGAGCATTAATTAATTCTTTGATGAAAAAATATTTCGCAACTATTTGTTTTTCATTGCTATTATTGGCTTGCACAGAAAAAAAGCTACAAACCTATGCAGACAAAATTGAACAATATCAATATGAAATGAATGTGGAATATGCCGATAAAAAAACATCTCCACTAACGGAAGAAGCACAAAAAACATTTAAGGGGCTGCCATTTTATCCTACCAATGAATTATTGAGAGTTACAGCAAAGTTAACCTTGACTCCAGATTCAGAAATGTTTGAGATGAACTCTAGTACAGAAAGAAGACCTTTATACAGACAATTTGCCACTGCCTCTTTTGATTACGAAAATGTCACGTATACTCTAAGTTTGTACCAGAGTCAAGATGTATTGAGCGATCCTGAATATCGGGGTTATTTATTTTTACCTTTTACGGATGCTACTAATGGAGTATCATCTTATGGCGGTGGGCGTTATATAGAGCTTTGGGAGTCTGATATTACAGAAGGACAACTTGTAATAGATTTCAACAAAGCATTTAATCCCTTATGTGCCTATAATCCTAAATATTCGTGTCCTGTACCACCAAAAGAAAACAATTTGCCTTTTGAAGTAAAAGCTGGCTTGATGTTTTCGCATTAAAAAAAACGCACTAAAAACATCCCAAGAAAGACAGCTAAAAAGCCTAAAACTAAACTTGCTAAGGCATACAATGCAAAATTCCAAAAGTCACCAGCTTTTAAGAAAATATGGCTTTCATATGCAAAGGTTGAAAATGTGGTAAAGCCTCCACAAAAACCTGTAGCCAACAACAATGTATGATGATGTGTCATTGCCTCATACTTAACAGCTAAACCTAAAATAACACCAATAAACAAGCTCCCTAAAACATTGGCTAAAAATGTACCATAGGGGATTCCTTCAGATGGACTATTAAGCCATTTACCTAGCATATATCTGGCAACACTACCTGCACCACCCCCAATAAATACTAGTAAAAGCTGTTTCATAGAATTAAATTAAGGAGTAAAATTATCGGCGTCAATCCAGTTCCATTTGCCAGTAACCGTGCCTTTATTAAGCGTCACTATTCCAGGATTTGCTCTTATAATTGTTTTTAGAACAGTACCATCTACAAACAGCCATTCAAAACCAAAACTTTCTTGCTCACTTAAGGCTTTTAAATCATCTATATAAGACGCAGACAAACCATAAACAGTATAACCATTTTCTAGAGCTTTATCTGTAGTTGCTTTTACTACTTTATACCCTTCTTTATCCGCCAAATCTATATCATAAGCAACCACCAGCATTACTTTTTCGGTAGCCAAAATTTCTTCAGACAGGTCATCACCATCTTCGTTTTCTAAATAAAAGTCATGCACTTTAGGCAAACCATCAATGGCTAATTCTTGCATACCTTGTTGAATACTTTTTCCAACTGCATAAGGTCTAAAATCAATAATTGGCAAATGCGTAAGTACATGATAGGTTATATACATAAACACCATTAAACTTGCCAAAGACACCCATTGTAAACCCTTCGGTTTTAAGAATGGCTTGATATTCCTTACGCCCAAAATTAAAACTATAATAGCACCTATTAAATACACATTTTTATAGAATGTTTGCCAAGGAGTAAGTTTAACTGCATCTCCAAAACACCCACAATCGGTTACCTTATCGTAATAAGCTGAATACCACGTTAAGAAAAGAAACAATAGTGTAATTAAGAATAAACTCCAAACGGTTAATTTTGGTTTAAAACCAATTAATAGCGTTACTCCTAACATTATTTCTACCAGAATCAATATGATTGAAAATGGCAATGCATAAGGAATTAAGAATTCTAAATTTAGCACGTATGCTCCGAAATATTCCTCAAACTTGTAAGCAGAGCCAAGGGGATCTACCAACTTAACAAATCCGGAAAACAAAAATGTAGCTGCAACAAAAATACGAGCTAAAAAAACGACTATTCTCATCTTAATTATTCATATGAATTAAAGCAAAAACTGCGTAATTAACCATGTCTTGATAATTGGCATCAACACCTTCACTTACCAATGTTTTTCCTTTATTATCTTCTATCTGTTTTACACGTAATAATTTCTGAATGATTAAATCTGTAAGAGAACTAACACGCATATCTCTCCATGCCTCACCGTAATCATGGTTTTTATTCTCCATTAAGGTTTTAGTAATACTAGAGTGCTTAATATACTCTTCTAAAGCTTCTTCATCAGGCATATCTGGTTGATCCGCTACTCCTTTTTCCAATTGTATCAAAGCGATTATAGAATAATTGATAATCCCTATAAATTCTGAATATTCTCCTTCATCTACTTTTCGTTCAGCATTTTCTTGCAACCCGCGTATACGCATTGCCTTAATAAAAATTTGATCTGTTAACGAAGGGAGTCGAAGCACTCGCCAAGCACTTCCGTAGTCTTTCATTTTCTTTACAAACAACGCTTTACACTCATTAATAATAGCGTCGTATTGTTCTGAAGTTTGCTGCATACAAATTGGATATTTTGCGTAAATTTCGGATAAATTTTAGGAATTAAAAAATTTACTTTTCAAATGAAAAAATTGGCTGTTTTTTGTGGTGCAAGCATTGGTTTTAATCCTGTTTATAAAGAGGCTGCACAAACTGTAGGCAAATATTTGGCAGACCACAATATAAGTCTAATTTACGGAGGTGGTAAAATTGGGATGATGGGTGCCTTGGCGGATGAATTACTCAAAAATGATGGACATGTTATTGGAATAATTCCTCATTTATTAAAACATGAAGAAGTTGTACATTCTGAACTCACAGAGTTAATAGAAACCAATACCATGAGTAAAAGAAAAGTTGAAATGAGTAAATTGGTTGATGGTTATATTGCATTAGCTGGAGGTTTTGGAACGTTGGATGAAATATTTGAAGCCTTAACTTTGGGACAATTAGGAATTGAGAATAAACCGATTGGGCTACTAAATACCAATGGATTTTTTGACCCGATGCTTCAACAGTTGGATTTAATGGTAGCTGAGGGGTTTTTAAAACAGACCAATAGAGATATGGTTTTAATAAGTAAAAGTATTGATGATTTAGTCTTTCAAATGAAACAATACAATGCACCTAAGATTTCAAAAGTTGTAAATACTGTAGTAAAAAAATAATATGACGCTTAATTGTAAAGGCAACTTAGTAGATGTTTCGAGTCCCAAAGTAATGGGTATTCTCAATATTACCCCAGATTCTTTTTACGATGGTGGCACTTTAAAATCAGATGCTGATGTTTTAAAACGTACTGAGTACATGTTGGAAAACGGCGCTCGATTTATAGATGTTGGTGCCTATTCTTCTAGACCAGATGCTGAACATATTAGTGCCAATGAAGAAAAACAAAGACTTCTACCTATAATTGAGTTACTACTAACAAATTTTCCTGAAATTTTAATATCTGTAGATACGTTTCGTAGCAATATTGCAGAAGAATCAATAAACATTGGCGCTGCCATTATCAATGATATTTCTGGAGGATCTATGGACGACGAAATGTTTGAAACTATTGGTAGGCTGAAAGTGCCTTATGTACTCATGCATATGCAGGGTACACCTCAAACGATGCAGAAGAATCCATCATATTCAAATGTGGTAACGGATATAAGAAAAAACTTTTCAGAAAAACTCTTAAATTTACGGGCATTGCAATTATCAGATATTATTTTGGATGTTGGATTTGGTTTTGGCAAATCGATTGAACACAATTATGAATTATTGTCGGAATTGCATCAATTCAAAACATTTGACAAACCTATTCTTGCAGGAATTTCAAGAAAATCAATGCTCTACAAAACACTTAACACCTCTGCAGACAAAGCTTTAAACGCTACTTCTGTGGCAAATACAATTGCTATTAAAAATGGCGCAAATATATTGCGTGTACATGATGTAAAAGAGGCCAGTGAAACGATTAAAATTTGTAAAATGAGTGGATGGTGCCTGTAGTTTACTATTACCCTTAATTTAATATATTTACAAAAAACAATTTATGCTAGACTTCTTAGACCTCTCATTTCTCGACATACTTGATGTAGTTCTAGTTGCTGTTTTATTATATTACATTTATAAATTACTGAGGGGTACGGTTGCTATCAATATTTTTATTGGGATTACCATTGTATTTTTAATTTATAAAATTACCGATGCCTTAGAAATGGAAATGCTTAGCGGCATTTTAGGTACGCTAACCGGTGGAGGTATTGTAGCATTAATTGTTGTATTTCAGCAAGAGATTAGAAAGTTCTTATTAATGTTAGGAACCACCAATTACACCAATAAAAAAAGCTTTTTAAAACAACTAAAATTTGTGAAGTCTGAGGCTCAGATTGAAACCGATGTTGAAACAATTATAGAAACCTGTTTAAGTATGGGATCTCAGAGAACGGGTGCACTTATAGTATTGGAACGCACTCAAAAATTGGACTTTGTTAAAAGTTCTGGAGATAAAATGAATGCCCAAGTTAACAAACCTATTTTAGAAAGTATTTTTTATAAAAACAGTCCGTTACACGATGGTGCCATTATTATAAAAGATAATGAAATCGTTGCTACCAGAATCATTCTACCCTTAACCGAAAAAGAATTGCCATCTAGATTTGGTTTAAGACATAGAGCGGCAATAGGCATCACCGAAAAAAGTGATGCTTTAAGTATTGTGGTATCCGAAGAAACAGGAAAACTATCTTATATAAAAGATGGTGAATTTGTTTTGTTTGATGATACCTTCAGTCTTATTGAAACTATTAAATCAGATTTAACTTAGCTAGCAAACTGCATATCATAAAGGTTACTGTAATAACTATTATTAGCAAGTAACTCTTTGTGAGATCCCTGCTCTACAATTAGCCCCTTATCCATTACAATAATCTTATCCGCCTTTTGAATGGTTGTCAATCTGTGAGCAATAATAATTGAAGTTTGAAACTTTGTGATCTTTTCTGTTGCCTCTTGAATAAGTTGTTCAGAAAATGAGTCTATTGAAGAAGTTGCTTCATCTAAAATTAACACACTTGGTTTACTAATATACGCTCTTAAAAAAGAAATTAACTGACGTTGACCAGACGACAACATTACTCCACGTTCCTTAACATTGTAATAGTAATCATTTGGTAAGGTCATTATAAAATCATGAATACCAATATCTTTTGCCGCCTTTTTTACGGTGTCAATGGGGATATCTTTATCTAATACAATGTTTTTATAAATAGTATCAGAAAATAAAAATACATCTTGCAATACAATTGCAATATTTGATCTTAAAGATTGTAACTTGTAATCTTTTATGTTTGTACCATCAATACTGATAGCTCCTTCAGTAATATCGTAGAATCTATTGATTAAATTAATGATGGTTGATTTACCAGCCCCTGTAGCGCCAACAATTGCAACAGTCTCTCCGGGTTTAACATCAAAAGAAATACCTTTAATTATTGGCTCGTCTTTTAAATAACTAAAGTGCACATCTTTTACAGAAATAGCTCCTTCAAATCGAGTAGCTGTTTTTGTTCCAACATCATCAATATGACTGTCTGTATCTAAAATCTCAAAAATTCTTTCACCTGCAACAATACCCATTTGCATGGTATTAAATTTATCAGCTATTTGACGCAATGGTCTGAATAACATTTGAGAAATCATAATAAAAAAGAAAATATCTTTTATTGAAAAATGAGGAACTCCATTAACAATTTGTATTCCTCCAAACCAAACAATTAATCCAAGAGCTATAGATGTAAGTACTTCTGCAAAAGGAAAAAATATTGAGTAATACCAAATAGTTTTAACCCAAGCATCTTTATGTTTCGTATTAATTTCATTAAACTTTCGATCTTCAATACGTTCGCGATTAAAGAGCTGCAAAATTTTCATTCCTGTAACTCGCTCTTGAACAAAACCGTTCAAATTTGCTGCCTGCAGTCTAATCTCTTTAAATGAAACCTTTACAGCCACCTGAAACAGCTTTGTAGCATAAATTAAAATTGGTAATACAATTAAATTAATAATGGCCAATTTCCAGTTTACAACAATCATTACAATAATAGCCACCAACATAGTTAAAAGGTCACTTATAATCATAAAAAAACCTTGACCAAAAAAGTCGGCTATACGCTCTACATCGGTAATTACTCTTGTTACTAATTGCCCCACAGAAGATTTATCGAAATAAGACATTTTAAAACTCATCATATGCTTGTAAAGCTTTACCCTAATATCTTTAATAATGGTAAATCCTAAAGTATGCGCAGAGTAGATAAAAAACAAACGCATAATACTTTCTATCACCAAAACGCAAAGCATTAAGGTAACAATAAACAGCAAGCCTTGTGAGTCTTTGTCTGAGATATACTCTCCAATTATATGTCTTAAAAACAAGGGCCTAACTATTGTTAACCCAGCGAGTAATACAACCGAAGTCAAAGTACCTAAAAGCCAAAGTTTGTATTGCTGTGCAAATTGCATCAGTCTTTTAAATATTTTAATATCAAAAGCTTTTACCTGCTCTTTACTCATTTTTAAAAATACTTGAAGGATATGAAACGTTTGTCAAAAATAAGCCTTTTGCAGGTACTGAGAAACCCGCCTCACTTCTATTTTTACTTTTAATTATTGCATGAACATCAGCAGTAGAAATTTTATTTAACCCCACATCTATTAGAGTGCCAACAATAGCCCTTACCATGTTTCTTAAAAATCTATCTGCAGTAATGTAAAAAATCAAATGGTTACCGTCTTGTTTCCAATAGACCTCTGTTATCTTACATACATAGGTTTTTACATCTGTCTTAGACTTTGAAAAACATTGAAAGTCGTTATACTGCAATAAAACCGCTGCGGCCTTATTCATGGCTTCCACATCAATTTCTGAATGATGTATTTGCCAAGTAGTTTCAAGATTAAAAGCATTCCTACCTAAAAAGATATGATATTCATAACTTCTAGCTGTAGCATCAAAACGTGCATGCGCATGGTCATTCACTTTTCTTATGGCATGAACCACGATGGTATCTGGTAAAAAAGAATTGAGTTTGTGTTGCAATCTATCAAGAGATTCAATTAACTCAGCATTAAAATGAGCAAACATTTGGCTTGCGTGTACACCAGCATCAGTTCTACCTGCCGCAACAACAGCCGTTTCAACTCCTACTATTTTAGATAAACGATCTTCTAAAACTTCTTGCACAGAAATGGCATTTGGTTGAATTTGCCACCCATGATAATCCTTACCGTTATATGATAACTCAATAAAATATCTCAATGAAAGCCTTATTTTAGCAAACACAAATATACTATATTTCCCACTGCGTAATTATTGATATTTTAATGAAAAAAATACTGCTCCTTTCGGACACTCATGGATTTATTGATGAACAAATTTTAAAGTATGTGAAACAAGCTGATGAGGTATGGCATGCTGGTGATATTGGACATGTAGATGTATCAGACACCTTGCGGAACGAAACAAAACTTAGAGCTGTTTACGGCAATATTGATGGGGGCGATTTACGTAAAGAATTTCCATTAGATCAATATTTTGAATTAGAGGGAGTAACTGTATTTATCACACACATTGGAGGCTACCCAAATCGTTACAATGCACGCGTAAAAACAGAATTAACCAGTAAAAAACCTAAACTCTATATTTGCGGTCATTCGCATATTTTAAAAGTACAATACGACAACAATTTAAAGCTTTTACATATGAATCCAGGTGCTGCTGGTAAACACGGTTTTCATCGAGTAAGAACGATGCTACGATTTGAGTTAGTCAGTGGTGAAACTAAGAATTTGGAAGTAATTGAATTGGGTAAACGCGTTTAAATCTTTATATCGTCTACCGGAACTCTAAAGTAAATTCGTGTTCCGGTTTCTTTTGAGGACTTTATATCTAAGGTACCTCTCATCATTATTATTCTAGCCTCTATTTGTGGTAGGCCCAATCCAGAAACTTTCGATTCTTTAATTTTCGAAACATCAAAACCTTCGCCATCATCAAAAATTAGAACCTCTAAATTACCGTTTAAGTCTTTTAATAAAATGGACGCTTGAGAAGCATTGCTATGTTTTATTATATTGTTTAAAAACTCTTCTATTATATTGTAAATCTTAATTTCAAACTCCTCATTATATCGTTCAATATTTTGAGAAGAATGTTCAAACTTTAAATTTGAATTCGAGTATTTATCGCAAAGCTCCTCCATGGCAAAACTTAAACCGAATTTTAATAGTACAGAAGAAATTAATTTATGTGACAAATCTCTTATCTTCTCTCCCGCCTCTAAAACAAGCGCCTGTGATTTATCTATTTCTTCAGGTATTGGCAATACTAACGAAGCTTTAGCCGCGTGGATATGCATACGAGCTGAAGACAATAAGGTACTTACACTATTATGCAAAATCTCCGCTATATGCTTTCGCTCTGTTTCTTTACCATCTATGGTGGCGTTCAAAATTTTAATTTGAGCCTCTGTCTGTAGAGTTTCAATTTTACGTTCTTGTAACAATTTTTCTTGCTCTAGAATTAAACGCTTCTTTTCATTTCTTACTTTTCGCACTCTATAAGACAACCAAATTGTTACCATTAAAATTAAAGAAATCAACCCAACAACAACTAACCATGTTTCTGCCCTTTTACGCTTAAACATCTCTTGGGTGGTAATCTTCTCTTGCTCTGCAATATTAAATCTAACCTCAATTTCAGCCAGCTCTTTAACTTTAGTCACTTCTACAATAGAATCTTTTAAGTCTGCAGATTGTTTTTTAAAATTATATGCTTTTTCAAAATCTCCTATCCTTGAATATACATAGGATAAATTATTCAGAAACATACGCTTATCATCCAAAGACTGAAGGTCTTTTCTGTTTTCAACCAACCCTAGACCTAAATTGTAATAATATAGAGATTTATCATAATCTTGTTTAGCGATGTTAACAGATCCTAAAGAATTTAGTGCCAAAACCATTTGCAAAGAATCTTTTTCTTTGGTCCACAAATTCAAACTTTGCTCACCATAATCTTCTGATAGATCATAATTCTCTTTAAAATAGTTTAATGTCAATTGATTTGTAAGAATTGTACCTAAAATATATTTATCGCTCGCAGATTTTGGAAACATTAAAATTCCCTTGTCATAAAAATAGCTAGCACTATCTATAGAAATTGAATCTGGACTTGATTCGGATTTCCTAGAAGCACCATATTTTCTCAAATAAGTACTACCAAGGCCTAAATACGATCTGCTAAAAGCCAATGAATCTTTACGAATCTCTGCGCCTTTCTCTGCTAAACTAAAATATTTAAAAGCATTTTTAAAATCATCAATGTTGGTAAATTCAGCTCCTATTTCATAGGCATATTCACTGTAAAAGTTAGCTTTAGGGTTATCCTTTAAAGAACTAAAACCCTTCATTAATAATTGTAGTGCTTGGTCACTTTTTCCTTCAGTATTCAACACCTTTACTCTCTTTAATTCAATTACTTTTGACAACGAATCGTTGGAATGGGTGAGAATTGCACTTAGACTATCTAACAATGCATGTGCTTTGTTAAACTGCCCCTGGTCGATATAAGCATCAACCACTTTTAATTGTGTATTAAACTCTTTATGGTATTGGCTAAAAATAACAGTAGCGTTCATTAACATGAACGCTACTATAAAGTTGGCTAGTTGATTGCGCTTCATTGTATAAAAATACAATATTTTAAAAGTCTTTAAGGACGAATTTTGATTACAATTGGGTCATTACTTCTCTCTTCATTTAAGTTTGAATTTTGATTGAATTCTAAATCAAACTCACCTGAAACTTCATACGTTTTATGGTACTGGGTATCTTTTGCTGCGCTGTCTAGTTTTAAATTAATTTGATTTACATCTCCAACGGTTTTAAAACTAACACCTACTCCAGAGGCTACATCAAATTTAATTCTATACTCTTTTCCCGTTTTTGTAAATGTACAAGATAAGCTGTAGGATTTTAACATCATAATTTATCGATTTATATTAATTCATTTTTATGAGCATACAGTGCTAACCCCACAACATTTTTAACCTGTAACTTCTTTATTAAATTTTTTCTATGTGACTCCACAGTATGAACAGAAATTCTTAGAGAATCTGCTATTTCTGAAGAGTTATACTCTTGTGATACAAGAGCTAATATTTCCTTTTCTCTTTTAGTTAAGGACCCAAAAAAAGTGCTGTCAGACCTATTTTCAGAGTTGTCAACTGATTCATTCGAGAACGCTGAGAATATTTTATTCTTAATATTCTCGCTAAAATACTGTTCCCCTTTATCCACAGTTTTAATAGCCTCTACAATTTGTTCGGCAGCACATTTTTTTGCTAAAAATCCTTTAGCTCCAATTTTCAAAACCTCTTTTACTAGTTTAATGTCATCATAGCTTGACAGAACTACTACTTTAGGCTGAAAATTACGCTTTCTAAACATTTGCAGCACTTTAATACCATCTACTAATGGCATATTGATATCCAATACTAAAACATCTGCCTCATATGTTTTGAACCAATCTAAAACTTCTTGTCCGTTTAAAGAATAGCCTACAACATCAATTTCGGGGTCTGTTTTAAGTACCGCTTTAATACCGTCTATCAGTACTTGGTGATCGTCTGCAATATGTACTCGTATCTTTTTCAATTTTCCCAATTCAAATATACAGGTTAACAAAATACCAAACAATCACCGAAAACAGTGATTTTTACTCCCTAAAAACAGGTAATTCTTTATAAAACAAAAAACCACCTGAATGTTTCAGGTGATTTTTGCACTAAATATACTAAGAAATTAGGTTATCGAATTCTATCTACAGATTTTACAAGTGACTCATCCTTTCTAATAGCTTTATTTGCAATAACAATAAAAACAATTACCAAAATCGGAATGAATCCCCCAATACCCTTCTCAGAAATAAACACTTCTCCAGATAAGTTTTGTAATAGAATAATCAATACTCCTAATAAAATAAGATTGATCAAAATATTTAAACGCCCCAACACAAATTGCAGTTGTCTTTTCTTAAACTGAAAAATAGTTATTAAAGACAATAGTGCAGAAGCTACAAACAAAACAGGAACCATATTAACGAGTAAACTTTCATACTTCAATAAGTCTAAAGCAAACACTGTTTGACCACTTACGTTTTCCCATAGACTTATCAATATAGGTGCAACACTAGAAAGCAGTAGTGCAATTAATAAGTATAACGTTTGAATTCTTTGAATCATACCTTCTGTACTGAGGTCTGCAAATGTAAACTAATCTTTTAAACGATAAAAACTTTCCTTTTAATTTTATTTTATATATTTGTGATCTCTTCAAATAGAGAATTGCCTTGTTGCAATTTATTTCAATAAACAAATCAGCATACTTTATAAAGTTATTCTTTAACAACGTATTTTAATTAATATTAATCCTAAATAATGTTTGAAATTTCCAAACTCAAGAGTAAATCTCTTGCAGATCTTCAAGAAATTGCCAGAACTATTGGACTCCCAAAGTTTAGTCAATTAAAAAAATTGGATTTAGTTTATCAAATTCTCGATTATCAAGCAGCAAATCCAAAGCCTGCTGAGAGTGCTACTGATAAGCCTAAACCAAAACGCAAGCGCATTGCTAAAGTTGATAAAACAACTAAAGAAGCTGCTGCTCCCAAGGAGGAAATAAAACCTGACACTGCTACAGAAAAAAAGCCAGCAGCGAAGGCAAGAAGACCGAGAAAGCAATCGGACAAAGCTTCTGAAATTGCATCAGAAGAAAAAGCAACTTCTGAAAAACCTCCTCAAAAACAAAATGAGCATAAACAACAACCTGCTAAACGAGAAAACAACTCAAACAAGCAAGACAATAAACAAAACCAAAAGAAACAGCCATTTAAAAAGAATGGTAATAAGTATAGAGATCCTGACTATGAGTTTGATGGTATTATTGAGAGCGAAGGTGTTTTAGAAGTAATGCCAGATGGTTATGGCTTCTTGCGTTCTTCAGATTATAACTATTTATCATCTCCAGATGATATTTATGTATCTCAAAGTCAAATTAAACTATTCGGATTAAAAACTGGAGATACCGTTAAAGGAAATGTAAGACCTCCTAAAGAAGGTGAAAAATATTTTCCACTAATTAGAGTATCTAAGATTAATGGTTTAAATCCAAACGTAGTTAGAGATCGTGTTGCTTTTGAACATTTAAAACCTTTGTTTCCTGATGAGCGTTTAAATATGGCAAGTAAAAATTTATCGACCAGAATTATCGATATTTTCTCGCCAATTGGTAAGGGACAACGAGGTATGATTGTATCTCAGCCTAAAACAGGTAAAACCATTTTACTAAAAGATATAGCAAACGCTATTTCTGCTAATCATCCTGAAGTTTATCAAATCATCTTATTAATTGATGAGCGTCCGGAAGAGGTTACTGATATGCAACGTAACGTTAAAGGAGAAGTTGTTGCATCTACCTTTGATGAACCAGCTGAAAAGCATGTTCGTGTTGCAAATATTGTATTAGAAAAAGCAAAGCGATTGGTTGAGTGTGGCCATGATGTAGTAATTTTATTAGACTCTATTACTCGTTTAGCTAGAGCATACAATACTGTTGCACCTGCGTCTGGAAAGATTTTATCTGGTGGTATTGACGCAAATGCACTACACAAACCAAAACGTTTCTTTGGAGCCGCACGAAATATAGAAGGTGGTGGCTCTTTATCTATTATTGCAACTGCCTTAACAGATACTGGTTCTAAAATGGACGAAGTTATCTTTGAAGAATTTAAAGGTACTGGTAATATGGAGCTACAATTAGATAGAAATATTGCAAATCGTAGAATTTTCCCTGCTGTAGATTTAGTAAAATCTAGTACACGTAGAGATGATCTTTTATTAGATGAAGTAACACTACAACGTATGTGGGTATTGCGCAAGTATCTTGCAGATATGAACCCTATTGAGGCGATGGAATTCTTACATGACAGAATGAAAGGGACCTTAAACAACGAAGAGTTCTTAATGAGTATGAATAGATAATTTATTTATCATACTTTCAAAATAAAAAAGAGGTGCATTATGCACCTCTTTTTTATTGCTAATTAATTGCTAGCTGACATATCTAAAAATTGTTAGAATTAAACCTCTCGCCAGATAATATTCACCAAAAAAAAAGAGAAGCTAAATAGCTTCTCCTTTTTAAATATTTTGTTCTTTCTATTATTCCTTATTAATAGATAACAGCTCTATAATCCTGAATATCTGAAGCTTCCTTTAAGCTTTCTAATAACTGCGAAGATCTCGACTTGTAGTCTGCAGTTAAACGCGTTCTAAATGTATTGTAGTTATCTAAATCAGTTGGTACTTCTTTAGAACTTACTTTAAATACAAACACTCCTTTTTCTCCTGCTATACCTTTGTGAAGCTCACCTACCTTAGCTAAAGACATTGCCCCAACGACAGCTGGCTCACTACCCACACCTGAAATTGTTGGACTCGCTAAAGTTACATTAGAAGCTGTTCTAACAGAAACATTGTTTGCACTTGCAATCTCTTCTAATGTAGCACCAGACAATTTAGCTTCAATTAATTCAGCTTTACGCTCATTAATTGCTTTCGTTTTAATTTGACTTGTGATATTTTCGTATTGTGCAATACCCTCCTTAATCTTACCATCTAAAACTACAACAGCATAACCGCCGTCTACATCAAAACGCTTAACAGCACCTTTTTCAGTAATATCTTCAAATGCCCAACGAACAATAGAACGATTGTTACCTGGTAAACCAGGAACCAAATCATCTAAAGCCTTTATATTATTCGCGGGTGATGGAATGTAATTCTTTTCTCCCGCAGCCTCGTCTATATTTGCTCCGGCAACTAACTCAGAAGCAAAAATTTCTGCATTCTGATAAATTGTAGCTTCAGTTTCAGCAGAAGCATCAATTTGTCGAGATAACTCAGCTAACTTAACCGTATTCTGAATATTCTTTTGATCATCTATTTTAACGATATGGTAACCAAATACGGTTTGAACTATACCAATGTCTCCTTTTGAGTTCTCGAATGAATAATCTCTGAATTCAGGCACCATTCTAGTATAATTAAACCAACCTAAATCTCCACCATTACTCGCATTTGATTGATCTACTGAAAATTCTTGAGCTAAAGATGCAAATTTAGATGGTGATCTTTTCACAACATTTAAAATACTATCAACAGTTTTCTTAGCTTGTTCTTCTGTTTGAACTGTCTCTGCACTTGCAGAGCGAGCACCTAAATAAGTTACTAATATATGACTAGCCTTTACTGAATCCGGCATTTTTTTAATTTCTGCTACCTTTGCAATCTTGAAGTAACCGGCCTCTTCGTATGGGCCAACAACATCACCTTGACTCGCTGCCATAACCTCATTTTGAACTACAACTGGTAAAGATGTCTTAAATCTGTATGAATCGTTTAAGGCTAAATCAGATTTTTCAATATCAATAAATTCATTATTATCTTCAGCCGTAGCGAAACCAGATTTTAATGATTCTAAATCTGATCTGATAGCTTGCTTATCTGCCTCTGATGCTTCAATTTTAAAATGAACATATTTTAAGTTACGTCCTTCTTCTACTTGAAACTCATTTGCTCGAGCATTGATATAATTTTGATAATCTGCGTTACTCAAGTTTACATCGGCATCTGCAATTGATGTGTAAGGAACATATACAAATTGTGCATTGACACCTGTGTTGTTATAAAAATAACTTCTTTTACCATCTTCAACACTAGCACCTAAACCAGCATTTACTAAATCTCCATAAGAAGAACGGATTAAACTCTCACGAATTTGTTGCTCTGTATTTAACCAGTTTAACCAAGTTAAGTATTCTACAGATCCTTTATCTGCACCAATTGCATCATCACGCATATTTGCAATAAACTCTTTTACCTTTTCTTCGTCAAACAATCCAATTTCATTTTTGAATTGAGGACCGTTTTGAAAATAAGGCATCGAAATTATACTTTGCCATACATCTTCTTCTCCAACCACTACACCTGCAAGCTCTAATTGCTCTTTAAAAAGTTGATCTCTTACAAAGCCATCCCAAACAGCATTCATTGCTTGTCTGTCAGTTACACCAGAGTTTGCTTTATACGCCTCTATTTGGCTATTAAACGCTTCTCTACTAAATTCTTCGCCATTCACCTCTCCAACAACATTAGCTATATCGCCTCCACCATTTTTATTTACTGCATCTCCAATTACAAATGCAAATAGTGCCAAACCAATAACTCCAATCACCACAACGGTTTTCTCTCTAAGTTTCGATAGTATCGCCATTCTATTAATTTTTTATTATAGTGTGCGAAAATACAATTCTAAGTTGAATAATAAAAGGGAATTTTTGAATAAAAAGAAGCTAAAAAATAGGCTTTTAAAGACAGTAAACTTAATCCTCTTTTGCCTTTACTTTTAAGTAGATTTCTTCAATTTTTGAAGTTCTTGCTTTGGTAATTTTAAATTCGAAATTATCTACTTTAATGAGTTCGTTTTCTAATGGAATATTCTCTGAGTGATACACGATTAAACCGCCCAATGTTTCATAACTTTCATCTTCCGGTAAATTTAACTCGTAGTTCTCGTTTAGGTAGTCTACTTCTAATCGTGCAGATAACTCAAACTCTCTATCATTAATTTTATGTTCAGTTAACTCAATAGTATCGTGCTCATCTTCAATCTCACCAAATAGTTCTTCAACAATATCTTCTACAGTCATTATGCCTGAGGTACCACCATACTCATCTAAAACCACCGCTATACTTTTTTTCTTCTTTGTAAGTACGTTTAGCACATCATTGATCATCATACTTTCTGGAATAAACTCAACGGAGAGTAGAATAGATCGCAAGCTTTTTGGTTTTTTAAACATGTCAAAAGCATGAACATACCCCACTATTTCATCTAAAGAATTTTTGTAAACGATTATTTTTGAATATCCGCTATCAACAAATAATTTTCTTGTACTTGGTACTGTTTCACTTATATCTACCGCTAAAATTTCTGTTCTTGGAATCATTACCTCACGCGCTTTCACGTCATTAAATTCTAATGCATTCTGAAAAATCTGAATTTCTGAGTCAACTTCTGTATCCTCACTCTTTTCTAGCTGTTCAGAAATGTACGATTCTAATTCTGCCTTACTAAACTCAGTCTGTTCTATATCTGAACTTGTATTAAAAAAAACTTTTAAAAAAAAATCTGAAATTGCCGAAATTGATGTAGATAACACATAAAATAAAATAAGAAAGAAATACGCTGGAACAGCAAATATTTTTAAACTCTCATTGGCATAAATACGAAATAAAGCTTTTGGTAAAAATTCTGCAGTAATTAAGATAACAATAGTAGAAATCAAAGTTTGCAACAATAAAGTGAGAAACTGATTTGAAATTGCAACAAACCGCACCAAAAACTCGCCCATAAAGTAACTATATATTACTAGAGCAATATTATTACCTACCAACATAGTGGTGATAAATTTAGACGACTTTTGAGTTAGTCTTGTTAAGACCTTTGCCAAAAAACCCTCTTTCTTTTTCTCAAGCTCAATGTGCATTTTATTTGCAGATACGAAGGCTATTTCCATACCTGAAAAAAAAGCCGAAGCCAAAATAGAAAGAACGATTATAGCAATTTCAGCCTCCATTATTTCTTATTATTAAAGTACTCCTCGCGCCTTTTACGCATGCGCCTTCTAAAGAAAAACATAAATACTGCAAGGGCCGCAAATGCACCATACATAATTCTTCTGGTACTATCTAATTCAGCCCATCTATAAAACAAATCGAATATAAAAATTGCAGCAACTACCAAATACCCTATTTCAAAAATTTTACCAACTCTATGCATTACTTTTCACTTTCATTAATATAAATAATTCCGCTACCTTCTTTAGCACTAAACTGACTTAAATCTTCTCTTGCATCAAAACCAACACCATGTAAAGTATCTGTTTCTGTATACAACGTAAAGGGTTTTTCAGTATAAAAATATTTTACTTTTTGATCCCAAAACAACTGAGATGTTTTAAGTTTTTTTCGCTCAACATAATTCATTATAACCACATTCCCTTTAATTTCTGATATACTAGTTTTGGTCCAAACTACTGCAAAATTTCCAGTTACAACAACAGAATCTTGATTCTTATCAAATGTAACAACTCTTACACCTTCAGGAAATTCGGTATAAGGATGATTCGACCTATTACTATAATTATGCAATAACGGAGCCGACAATGTTGATGTAACACGACCGGAATCGGTATAAATATTCGTAATATTTTTAGCAATACCAATTGGCAGGTTCTTATCTGCCAACAAATCACGAATTTCTTGGTTAGAATTACCGCAAGAAAAAAGCATTGCTACACCAATTAGTATAGCAATGCTCTTGATAATATTATTTACAAATTCTGTCATAGTTTAGTACAAATGTACTAAATATTAGACGCACTACTTAATCCTAACCTTAACAGTTTCGCCTATCCAACATGAAATTTTAAAAGAATCTCCTTCCTTAACTCCTTCGTTAAAAATCATAGATTTTGAAGGTAAATTTGCCTTGTAACTTTTAATATACTTCTTAGCTCTTGAAGAAATACTTGGATCTACTTTTACTGCTCTTTCCGCCTTATTTAAAGCAGCCACATATACCATTCTTTTAGAGAACTCATTTGTACCACAATTATTTGCACTCTTAGCATACATACTAGATACTAATAAGTAAGCAGCACCATTACTAGGATTGTATTTTATAGCGTCGTTAGCGTATTGTCTTGCTTTACTTAATTGACCTTTCTTATTGAAATCTTGTGCTATAGTTAATAAGTAGCGTGATTTTCTTGAAGGATCAATTTCTAACTCAATTGCTTTTTTACGCATTTCTAAAGCTTCAGCTGTCTTTCCTTTTTTCTCTAAAATACCAGACAAGAAAATATATGCATTTGAAGAAGGATCAGCATTTGCATAGGCGGTTGCTAACTCTTCATACAATGCATCTTCAGTACATTCTTTACGGAACATTCTTGATACAGCTCTCTGTAACCATTTTGCATTGTCTTTATTTGCATCAAAATCTCTTCTATACAATGGCACTAAACGCTCGCAAGTCAATAACTCCTCAATCTTCGCATCTAAACCACCTTTTATAATACCTACATTCTTAAGTTGACCTTCAGAAATTCTTTTTGATTTAGCATCTTTAGAACTTAAAGCATTTCCTGCTTCTTCCTTAGCAATTAACTTACTTAAACGCTCCTGGTACTTAATAGCCTTATTATCCAAAGCATCGTTGATATCATCGTAGGTATCGAGAATTTTTTGAACATCAATGTTTTTATTTCGCTCCAATACCATATCAAAATATAAATAGATATTTTTAGGAGACATTGCTGTAGGATCGATTTTGAAAGCTTTCTCTAAATATTGAAAAATTCGCTCATCCTCACCTAAATCATATTTTTCCAAGAAAGTTACCCAATCACTGTATACTTTTGCCAAATCTTTTGGAAAGTACTTGATACGTTGATCATAAATCTCATTTGCCAACTTTACACCACCTACTAAATCTCCTTTTTCAGCAATATCATCAGCTATCTTAATACCATATTTATAGATATTAACTGTTAAATCCGGACAATTCTTCATTAAATTATCTAACTTAACTTTTGCGTCTGAAAAATTTTTACTCTGAATATCACCTTTAAATAAATTGTACTCAACTGTACAATCTTGTTTACTCATTGGCATCTGAGCCATAACAGTAACACTTGCAAAAAGCAATAATCCTGCTATTGCGTAGTTCATTCTTTTCATTGTTGATACGTTGTATTTAATTAATCTCATATTTTCTAAACCATTTAGAACCAAATTCAATTGCTAATCTAAAATTAAAGTAGTTCTCTTTTGTTAAACCGTTATCAGTGGTTCCTCTTGATCCAAATTCAAAACTAGTATTTAACTTTGAATATTCTCTACCTATAGGCATACCAAAACCAAAAGATATGCCAAAGTCGTTAATCGATGTCAAACTACCAGGAGTATCAGACCCTGTAGTCATCAATCCAGTTTTAACATATTTTACACCTACCCTATAGGAAATCCTATCCCAATAACTAGAAATAGAATTGTATTTAGGTATTAAAAAACCCCCTACCGCCACTTTGCTGTAGCTTTCATATTGAAACTCCGGATTGTAATTACCAAAACTACCACTTAACTCAATTGGCTTTCTAAATGAGTAATCTGCACTTACTCCCCATTTATTCGAATTTCCAACATGTAAACCAATGGCTGTTTTTAAAGGTGTTGTATACATTCCTTTAGCCTCTCTGTCAAGAATTGTATCTCTCGGACGCAACTCGCTTAAATCAATAGAATACAGATACTCTTGCGTATCTGCCTCTAATTCGTTTTCAAGTGAAACTGTTGTTCCGGCAGCAACTGTAATTCCTCCATTTAATTCTTTCTTATACATTGCTCCTACACGAAAACCAAATCCATCTAATCGCCCATTGCTGTAGTAACGAGTCCCTAAATTTATATCTCTTAATTGCTCTGTAACTGTTTTCTCCGCTTTTCCAAAATAGTACTCAACTTCCCCTCCAAGACTAAAACCTTCAAACACCTCATAACCTGCCCCAAAGAAAACTCTATTCGTACCTCCATTACCTTCAAATTTGGCTGCACGAGTGACATCTCCTTCTTCATTTACATCTTGACTTTGAATCTCATATCCAATAGTAGAATTTAAATTCAATCCAAAAGCAAATCCTCCTCTATCACCCATCGGAATTCCCATAGCCAGATAAGACAAATAAGCATTCGAACTATTATCCTTCGCATTATCATCCTTAAAATTATAAGCTCTGTTTTCTCCTGCAATAGTATAATTTGTAATAATCAATCCTGCATATGACGCTGGATTTGAAAAACTCAATTGATAGGAATTACTGGCTGTACCCACACTTCCCATACTCATTTCTTCTACCGTTTTAGCCTCTACCTCTGAACCGATTCCCATTGAAGAGTAAGGTGAAGAATCATTTCTTTGTGCAATTGTTTGTAAACAAAAAAAGGCCAAAATTACTCCAGCTATCTTTCTAATCATTCTGTGTGTTATATGTCAAAATAGTATTTAGTCCTTCCAATAAAAAATTTGGATGGGCAAATATGCTATTTTTTAATCTTTCAGCCAAGAATTTTGTGCTTCCTCCTGTTAAAACTACTGTTAATTTTTGAAATTGATAATGATACTGCTCTATTATTCCGTTAATCTCATGAACTACACCATTTACAACGCCAGAATGCATACTTTGCTCTGTAGAATTACCAATAATATTATCAGGTGCTGTTGTTTTTAACAAGGGCAACTTATCTGTAAAACTATGCATTGCCTTATATCGCATTTCAACTCCTGGTGAAATTGCACCTCCCATATACACCCCCTTTTCAGAAATAAATTCATAGGTAATACAACTACCGGCATCTATTACGAGAACATTTTGATTTTTGTACTCATTTATTGCAGCCGCAGCCAACGCTATTCGATCTACCCCCAAAGTTTCGGGACTTCCATAATTATTTTGGAAAGGAACTGGAGTTAGTGGATTTAATATGAGCATTGGGCAAATCTTTTGAACAGTAGCAACAATTTTATCTGAATGTTTTACTACAGAAGATAAAATTGCCTGTTCAAATGAATGTTTTCTTGAAAGAGTAGAAATTTTTTTTTCAATTTCATCCTTACCAATAACTTCAATAAATCGAAGGGTATCTTCATCAAAACCAGCAAGTTTTGCATGAGTGTTTCCTAAATCAATTATCAAAT
This sequence comes from Urechidicola sp. KH5, assembly GCF_054661455.1. Taxonomy (NCBI): domain Bacteria; kingdom Pseudomonadati; phylum Bacteroidota; class Flavobacteriia; order Flavobacteriales; family Flavobacteriaceae; genus Urechidicola; species Urechidicola sp. KH5. Next base: position 829,486 of record NZ_BAAFSW010000002.1, on the reverse strand, counting down.
TCATATGGCACAAAAAATAAAGTGCAAAAATAAGGAGTATTTTTTTGAGATTATGTTTTGATTACATTAAAAAACATTATTATATTTGCACCCGCAATTATGCAACTGGTACCTTAGCTCAGTTGGTAGAGCAAAGGACTGAAAATCCTTGTGTCCCTGGTTCGATTCCTGGAGGTACCACTTAAAAACCCTAAGTTTTCACTTAGGGTTTTTTATTTTCTAATTTTATTTATTTACTGCATCAAACTGTGTTTGAATAGGCACATCGTAAATAGACTCTAATTCTTTTATACTCTTTAAATGAAACGCCGTTGGTGGCGGTGCAACAAAGCTACTCCAAAACGCCTCATCATAAGGTACTTTAATAAATTTCATTTCTGTTGCTAGATGATTTGTACTCTTAGCATCAATCTCTTTTTTATCTGTTGTAATACCCATCACAATCAATTCATGCCTAAATGAAATATTTATTTTATCATTTTTAATTTTTAGATACATCTTTTCTTGATCCGTCAATTCCAACTTTCGAGTCCACTCTCTCTTGTGATAGCTCAAATACAACTTACCGTCTGTATTTTTTTTGTAAATGTAAACTGCATTTAAATCAGATGTCTCAATCTTATAAACACTATAAGTATCCATACCAATATATAAGCGTAAATAGCCCTTCTTTCCTTTTTTACCCTCAACAACAATTACATCTTCGCCATCATAGGTTGTGTCATCAGTTTTTATCCATTTATAACTTTTTACTCTCAAACCACTTCTCAACGGATTAATTCTTGCCGTTGTATTAATTGCATGTGCACTTAGTCTTGTTTTTCGCATTGAATAATCTGCCGACTGACGCGCTTGTAACACCTCTATATTATCAAAACTTGATGAATTAGGGCCTCGATCCTCTGCCTTTAAATAGTGTTCTATAAAGAACTTTGCTTTACCACGTTCTGATGAAAATCTTCTATATAATACATCTAATTGATGAGGCTCACTGACATAGTTGTATTTTATATTTTTCAAAGCGTTTTTCACATAAAAACTAGGCGCGGTCAAAGTAACTTCATCTAAAGTAGCTACATCCTCTTCTAATAGAATTACAAAATTTTTAGCATTTAAATAATCTTGAATAGTAATGGTATATGTTTTAAAACCAATACTAGAAATCTCTAATGTTTCATTTAACTGATCTTCAGTTATAGACAACAAAAATTTACCATCTTCATTGGTACTAGTTCCTTTAGACAAACTAGGTATTGATATTGCCACATAGGGCAATCCCATTTCTGTACCATCAATTACTTTACCCTGAATTTCTATTTCTTTAATTTGTGCCTTAAGACTTACATTACATAGCAATAATAGGGCTATCATTATATGTATACGAACACCATTCATAGTTTTATAGTTAAGTTAAAAACACAAAAAGCTGCCAATGGCAGCTTTTTGAATTGAAATATATTTTAGTGCAATTCTAATTGCTCAGTCACTAACTCTACAGAACCTATTGATTCTTTATAAGCTACTTTCATTTCTTCTAATTTCTCTGGATTAGACTCCGCTAAATTGTTTTGCTGACCTCTATCCTCTTTTAAATTATATAATTGAAATGCTTTGTCATTACCCAATTCAATGTCAACTTGCTTGTTAACCTTTGCTCCCTTATAAGGTGGAATCATTACCCAATCTCCTTTTCTTAAAGCAGTACGTGTTGTAGCCTCTAAAACTATAGATTTTCTACCATCATTACTTTTACCCATAAACACATCTAATAACTCCTCGCTATCTTCTGCTCTAACATCACTTTCTATTAATTGCCCAATAGATGATAATAAATCTAACTGACTCACAATAGCATCAGATACTCCTGGTTGAATCTTCCCTTTCCAATAAGTAAAAAATGGCACTCTAGTTCCTGCTTCAAATAAGCTATATTTACCACCTCTTAATCCTCCAGCAGGTTCGTGATTTCCTAATTTCTCAACAGCATCATCATAATAACCATCATTTAATACAGGGCCATTATCACTAGTAAATACAATCAATGTATTTTCTAAAACACCCTCTTCTTCTAATGTTTTTACAAACTCACCTAATACCCAGTCTGCTTCCACAATCACATCGCCTCTTGGTCCCATACCAGAAGTCCCAACAAATCTTGGATGCGGTGTTCTCGGAACATGTGGTTGCTGCATTGCATAATAAAGAAAGAATGGCTCATCTTTATGTTTTTTCACATAATCTTGTGCATCTTTTAAAAAGTGATCTGCCATATCAATATCGCTCCATTTTGCAGCTTCTCCACCTTTCATATAACCAATCCGAGGCACACCATTTACAATACTACTATTGTGTCCATGGTGCCACTTCATTGTTAATAATTCAGGATTATCTTTTCCTGTTGGTTGCCCTTCAAAATTTTTCTTATAATTAATCTCGATAGGATCATTTTTATCCAATCCAACTACATCACCATTTTCAATATATACTGTTGGCACACGATCTTGTGTTGCCGCCATAATATGGGAGTAATCAAACCCAACTTCGTTTGGACCTGGGCTCACTCTTTCATTCCAGTTTACATAACCAGTACCTAAACCTAAATGCCATTTTCCAACAATACCTGTATGATAGCCTTCAGCTTTCATCATTTTAGGAATTGTCATCTGTAAGGTATCAATAATTAAAGGTGCAGTACCAGGTAAGATTTTAGCGCGTTTGTTTTTCCAAGGATACACCCCCGTTAACAAAGCATACCTGCTTGGTGTACAAGTTGCAGAACTCGCATAACCATTTGTAAAACGCATACCTCCATTTGCTAGGGCATCCATATTAGGTGTTTTAATTTCGGTAGCTCCATTAGCACCAACATCACCATAACCTAAGTCATCCATATAAATAATTACAACATTAGGTTTCTTTTCTTCTTTAGCAATTGGGTCTTTTTTCTCGGCAGTACAACTTCCTGCAATTACAGAAAGTACAACAGCAACAAGTAAACTTTTAAATTTTGTCATCACGTAATACTATTAAACTATTTGTTAGTTATTAAAGTAGGATAGCAACAAACAAAACAACCCTACCAAATCCAATATGGACTCTCGGTAAAATTAATGGGAACCTAATTTTGCAACAAGTTTATAATTACCTTGCATCCTTCAAAAATTAACCATAAAATGCGAAGATAATTTTTGAACCGCAGTAGATAGAAATTGGCAAAGTAATTCATTCATTAATTGTAATCTTTGCTCGAAATATAACTTACAACTAGCATGGCAGCACATAAAAACGCTTTTCTTTTATTCATATCTATTTGTTTATTAAGCCTTAGTTTTACTCCTAAAAGCTATTCACAGAACGCTGAAAACAATCAAGTTTCTTTAGATGGAACCTGGGATATTATTTTTGATGATTTAAATGAAGGCATTAGCAAGAAATGGTATTTAGATGAAAATTTTGAACAACAAGATCATCACGAAATTAGTGTTCCAAGTTGCTGGGAGTCATTTGAAAAAGACTATGAAGGCGTTGGAATTTACAGAAAGAAGTTTAACGTTCCCAAATCTTGGGGCGACAAGATTATCAATTTAAATTTTGAAGCTGTAAACTACAAATCTGAAGTTTGGATAAATGATCAAGTTGTAGGATTTCATGAAGGTGGTTACACACCATTTAGTTTTCGTGTTGATAAATTAATCAAACCTGGGGAAGAAAACACAATGGTTGTTCGTGTTATCAGTCCAATTATTCTAACTGATAAATATATTGACGGTTTAGGTCGTCAAGAGGTTCCGATGTGGCGTGGGGCTATTACAGGCGGTATATGGCAATCTGTTTCTATTGAAGCAACGGGTACTGTAGCTTTAAACGATGTTTTTATTGAACCAAAGTTAGACACCAATTCAGCAACTTTTAATCTTGATATAGAAAATACTGAAATCGAAATTCAGGATACTGAAGTATACATTCTTATTGCAGATAAAGACGGTAAAGAAGTAATTTCTGAAACAAAACAAATAAAAGCACAACCAGGAAAAAACCAATTACATATTGACTTAAAAATTCCAGACGCTCAATACTGGTCTCCAAAAAATCCATACCTATATAAGGCAACGGTTGAAGTACGAAAAAAGAACGAAGTATCAGACCAATGGTCTCATAAATTCGGGATGCGTGAATTTACAGTGGTAAATGATGAGTTTTATTTAAATGGTGAGCCTTTATATTTAAAAGCCACATTCTTTGAAGGATTATACCCCTTAGGTTTAGCGTATCCAGACAGTAAAGAAATGGCTATCAAAGAAATTCAATTAGCCAAAGACGCTGGATTTAACATGATTCGCCCTTGGCGTAAACCTGCACCACAAATGTGGTTAGACCTTTGCGACGAAATGGGTGTGTTAACTGTTGGAAGTCTTGTGGTAGAATGTATGCATCGCCCAATCTCAACTCCGCGATTGCCTTTTGTTGTTGAAAACGAATTGCGCAAAACCATCTCTGCCAATAGAAATAGAACCTGTATCGTACAATGGGAATTGTTCAATGAAATCAATCGTCCAATTCTTGCTCAAATGCTTAACTCTATGTCTGTATTGGCAAGAGAATTAGACCCAACTAGAATGATTTTAGATGAATCTGGAGGCTGGGGAGAAGGAGCTAATATCTACCTTCCTTTTGAACGTACACCAAAGAAATTTAACGACATACATCATTATAGTGGTTCTCAAGTAGACGAAGAAGAATTTAATGGATATTTAGCCACTGCTAGAACAAAAGAAGATAAAGAAAATTTAGGTCTTAATGGAGTAAAATCTTATGGCAAAAATGTTGTGCCAGGAATGATGACTTATATTTCTGAAATCGGTTATGGTAGCACACCAGACTTAGAAAGCAATATTAAAGAGTTTGAAGAAAAAGGGAATCCAATTGTGGCACCAACAGTGTATCACAAATCTTTAAATGAAGATTACAAAAAAGCCCTTAAAAAAGTAGGATACGATAAAATTTATCCGAACATCACAGACTTTTACCTAGAACAACAAAAAATGCATGGTATTGCCAACAAACGCATGTTAGAAGCAACTCGACTTAATGAGATTGTCAAAGGATATTGCGTTCATGCCTTGGTTGGTGGAGACTGGGTAATTGGTGCTGGACTTCTAGATTTATGGAGAAATCCAAAAACATTGGTGTACGATATGACCAAAGAAGCTAACCAACCTCAAATTGCACCGATTAGAATTCTACCTAGAAATGTATATGCCGAAAAAGGTGCAGATATAGAAATTCATGGAGTTAGCGAATTACCTGAAGAAAAAGTGAATGTGTCGATTAAAATTACTTCAGAAGTTGGTACGGTTGTATTTGAAGAAAATTTTAAAGAAAAATTTGTTAGAGGTATATCAGAATTGTACAAGAATAAGCTTAACACTAAAAATTTCAAAGGAACCTATACAGTACAAGTAGAAATTAAAAATACTCAAGGCAAATTAATTACAACTAACAATCAAGAGTTTGATGTATTCTCAGAAAGTCAACTAGCAAAACCTAATGCGTCTATTGCAGTGTTGGATTTTGACAATACACTTTCTAACTTTTTAACTTCAAAAAGCATAGCGTTTGAACCATTTTCAGAAAACCTGAATAAAGACGTTGTTGTTTTAGTCGGAAAAGCAAAAAAGAAAGACAAAACATATAAAGAGGCTATAGAAAAAGTTAGAACTTTTGCTCGCGATGGTGGTTATGTAATCTTCTTTGAGGTATTAGGCAAAACAGTTCCTGGTTTTGAAAGAGAGCTAAAAGAAATTGAAGCAGATGTATTACCATTAGGTGCAGAAATGCAGCAAAAATGGGCAACAAGAGGCGGATGGGCTGCTAAATCTCATGTGGTATCTAATCACCCTGTTTTTGACGGTTTACCAACCGAAATGATAATGCATGGTGTTTATGAAAATGTACACCCGACTGTTGCAATGTCTAAAATTAAAGGAGATTATTTAGCTGGATTAATAGGGTACGATCATTTTCCGAACAACGAAATTATGGTACGTCACTACAACGGTCCAGGAGAGGTTTGGTGGGCAGCCGATGTATTAGAAACCGAATTTGGCAAAGGCACGATGCTTCTTTCTACCATGCGTATTATTGAATTTCTAGACAAAGATCCAGTAGCGGAAAAGCTACTTTATAACTATATCAATTATGCATCTAAAAAATAAAGCGCTATATTCTAAAATACTTAAAACACCTTTTAAACTGATTGTTACCTCGGTAGTAATCAGTTTTTTTTACAATACCAATGCGCAAATCTCTAATTTACCTAACAATGTAAAAGGAGTTTGGAAATTACCAGGAGAAACAGAAGCCAAAAATTTTAAGTGGAGTGCACATTGGATTTGGCTCCCAAACAAAGATAATGCTACAGTAATGTTAGCTAGAAAAAAATTCAAATTAACAGAAGAACCTAAACAAACAACTCTTCGAATTACGGCAAGTTCAAAATACGAACTAACCATCAACAACACCTACATCAATCAAGGGCCTGCAAGAAGCGCACCTCATCATCAATCATACGACATCCTCGATATTAGCTCTATGCTTAAAAAAGGAGAAAATACCATAGCTATTAAGGTACATTTTCAAAAAGAAAAACAATCGTATCATCAGGCTGGACGCGCTGGATTGTTAGCTCAGTTAAACAGTGAAAACTTAGAATTAAAAACGGATACAAGTTGGAAAGTTTTGGCAGACCCAACTTGGAACGCCAAAGAAGATTTGATCAGCAGATTTCAAATGCAGGTGAATGACCATGTTGACTTAACAAAAGCTTTAGGTAATTGGAAATCAATCAATTTTGATGACAGCAATTGGCATTCTCCGGAGGCTTTAAAAAGAACTGACGGTTGGCCTATACCTAAAAAATCAGATCCTCCAACAACCTTTATAAATCCATGGGTTTCTTTAGTACCAAGAGACATTCCTTATTTGAAAGAAAAATTTGTTGGAGCACCCAAGATTGTAAAGAACCTGCAACTTTCAGACGAACAATTGAAAGATATACTATCTAAAAAAGGCATCCAAATTAAATTAGACAGCCCTAAAGATGTTAAACTCCCACAAACAATCAAATCAACTAGCAATAATACCTTTATACTCTATGATTTTGGCACTGTTGTAAACGGAATGCCAAAATTAGAATTAAAAGGGACTAAAAATACTAAGGTACATATTTTAAGCGCTCCATATATTGTACATAATACATTCACTCAGCACATTATAGCCTCTAAATTCCACGATCAAATATGTTTATCTGGCGATTTAGATTCATGGCAGTCTATGTACTTTAAACCTGCAAGATATTTAGCAGTATTAATAGAGGGAGCTTCCGATATTCAATTAAAAAATGTTGGAATTCACAACATCTCCTATCCATTTGAATTAAAAGGAACTATCAATATCCCAGAGGCAACATGGTTAGAAGAATTATGGTACGCCTCAGCCAAAACTATAGCTGTAGCAACTACCGACGCATATACAGATAATTATAGAGAAAGAAGGCAGTATGCTCAAACAGGATATTATGCGGCACTAGGAAACTACTTTACTTTTGGTGACCATGCATTGCAACGCCGTTATTTAATGCAGACTTCTCAGGAACAAGAACCAAATGGCTTGATGCCTGCATACGCTCCTTTAGCAACTAAAGATTTTATGGTAATTTTAGATTCTAATTGCCTTTGGATTAGATCTCTTTACAATTACTACCTGTACTCAGGCGATGAAATCACACTTCGCCATTTGTTACCTAGAGCAAAAGAGCTTATGGAATTACTCCACAGTTTCACAAATCATTTAGGCATGATAGACAATCCTCCATATGCCTATTGGCTTGATCATACATTAAATGATAGAAATGGAGCCAACACCAATCTAAACGGACACTATCTTGGAGCTTTAAAAGACTTTCATCAACTGCTCAATTGGTTACAACAAGAAAGTTCTGAAGTATATGGACAAAGAGCAGAAAAGTTAAGCGCATCTATGCAAAGATATTTATGGAGCGAAGAAAAAGGATTGTTTGCAGACGCATACATTAATGGAAAATTATCAACCCAATTTAGCGAGCATGCCAATGCCATGACTCTTGGAGAAAACATTGCTACTCAAGATCAAGCAAATCGCATTATTGAACAACTTCTTACTGAAGATAAACACAACTTTATTAAAAGAGAAAATGGTATTACAATGGTTACACCGGCAATGTCTTATTTCTTGCATAAAGGAATTGCAAATTACGGTTACGAAGATGCATCTTTAAATAAGCTTTATAACCGTTTTAGGCATATGTTAGACCCAACTACAAATCAAACGTTATGGGAAGAATGGTGGCTTGATGGCACGGGTAGATCAGGAAAATTTGTGGGAGGTAGAACGCGAAGTGATGCTCAAACAGAAAGTGTATTTCCTCCTGCTCTGATTACTGAGTTTATTTTCGGAATAAAACCAACTGCTCCTGGAATGACAATTATGAATCTAAAAAAACCAAATACTTCTCTTAAAAACATTAAAGGGGTTATTCCGACTCCTCGAGGAAACGTATGTATAAGTTGGAATTTAAATCAAAAAGAAAAACTTCATTTAATTATACCTGAAGGGATGAAAATAGTACTAGACACTATAAGCTTTAATACTCAAAATATTGTAATAAATAATAAAAAAGCAGCAATTAACACTGATAAAACAATCACCTTAAAAAGTGGTGAATATAGCATTCGGTTTTAATATTTTTGTTAATTTCTGACAAGTCTAAGTTAATTAATAACACTACTTTAGCGAGAGATAAATGTATTTTTAACATTAATTAACTCCCCCCGAAATGAAACTTAGACTAACTGTTTTATTTTTAATGCTTTGCTTTACTAAAGTTTGTATTAAAGCACAGATTAAACTTCCAAAATTAGTAAGCAACGGAATGGTTTTGCAACGGGATACTCAAACTAAAATTTGGGGTTGGGCCGCAAACAATGAAAGAGTTTCAATTCATTTTTTAAATAGTACTTATCAAACAACAGCAAACGACCGAGGAGAATGGTCTATTGATATACCTGCTCAAGTTGCCGGCGGACCATATACGATGCGATTAGAGGCGAGTAATAAAATTACCATTTCAAATATATTATTTGGTGATGTTTGGTTGTGCTCAGGTCAATCAAACATGGCCTTTGAAATGAAAAAAGTAGCAAAAAAATATAAGGAAGAAGTTGCATCTTCAAGAAACTCGGAAATTCGACAATTTTTTGTTCCACACAAATTTAATTTCCAATCTGAGCAAGATACTATTTCTAATGGTGCTTGGATAGAAGCAAATCCAAAAACTGTTGGTAACTTCTCTGCAGTTGCCTACTTTTTTGCTCGAGAATTAAATGAAAAATTAAAAATCCCTATTGGTTTAATTAATTCTAGTATTGGAGGCACTCCAGCACAGGCGTGGACAAGTGAAGAATCAATCAAGAAGTTTCCGCATTATTACAATGAATTACAAGAGTTAAAAAACCAAGAATACATCGATCAAATAGCCCAAAAGAATAAAATATTGCAATCAGAATGGGTTACTAAATCAGTTCAATTAGATCAAGGTTTAAAAGAACAACATTGGGCTTCTGCAACAATAGATGAATCAGATTGGCACACATTGATAGCGCCCAGAAAATTCGGAAAATCCAATCTTGCAAACACACAAGGCATTATTTGGTATCGTAAAAAAATTAACCTAAAAAATCTAGATTCTAAAGCAAATATCTTTTTAAAACTTGGTAGAATTTCTGATGCAGACTCTGTATTTGTTAACGAACACTTTATTGGAGCTACATCAAATCAATTTGCAGTTCGAGAGTATAAAATTCCGAGTGAATTCCTGAAGAATGGAGAAAACCTCATTGCCATTAGAAATGTCAATTACCGATTTACAGGAGGCTTCTTAAAAGGGTATCCAATGATTTTACAAATAGATGAAGATAAAATTCCATTAAATAATGAATGGAAATATAAACTAAGTGCTCAACTTGAGGCTTTACCTCGTCCAGTTCAATTAACTTGGAAGCCATCGGGCTTGTACAATGCAATGATAGCGCCATTAACTTCATACAAAATTAAAGGTGCTATTTGGTATCAAGGCGAAGGCAATGCGAAAGCTCCAAAAGAATACAAAACATTATTCCCAACGATGATAACTGATTGGCGTACAAATTTTGATCAAGGTGATTTTCCATTTCTATTTGTTCAATTGGCTAACTGGCAGAAAGCCATTGAAATACCAAGCAACAGCGGTTGGGCAGAAGTTCGAGAAGCACAAAGATCAGCACTTAGTCTGCCAAATACCGGTATGGCTGTAACTATAGATATTGGTGATGCAAACGATATACATCCTCTAAACAAGAAAGATGTGGGAAATCGATTAGCTCTAAATGCCTTCAGCAAAGTATATGGCGATATTGATTTAGTTTATCAAGGTCCAATGTTCAAATCACTAAATATCAAAGGAAAGGAGGCTATAATTTCTTTTGATACCCTTGGAAGCAATATGATCTTTAAAGGCAACAGTGCTCATCAAAATTTTGCTATTGCCGGGGTAGACCAAAAGTTTGTCTGGGCCAAAACTAAAATTGATGGTAATAAGGTAATTGTATGGCATCCAGATATTTCAAATCCTATTGCAGTAAGATATGCCTGGGCTACTAACCCCGCTGGGACAAAGCTTTATAATACAGAAGGTCTTCCTGCTTCCTCTTTCAAAACAGATAATTGGTAAAAAAGAATCATCATCATGAAAAATCTAAATACACTATTTACCATCATCTTTACACTTTCAATATCTTTAAGGGCATCAGCACAAGATCCCAATGTTTTAATGATTGTATTAGATGATCTCAATGACTATTTACAAGTCTTAAATGGGCACCCACAAGCATCGACTCCAAATATGGATGCTCTAGCAGCAGAAGGAGTTTTATTTACCAATGCGCACTCGAACGCACCTTTATGCAAACCTTCTAGAGCAAGCTTTATGAGAGGAATATTACCGACAACATCTGGCTTTTTCGGTAATAACAATACGCATTGGTATACCAATACAATTTTAAATAATTCTAAAACATTATCAGAATATTTTTCAGAAAATGGGTATACAAGTTACAAGGCAGGAAAAATTACTCACACCACAAGAGATGAGAATATTCAGTGGGATGTTGTATATGCGAACTCTCTAAATTATGGTCCTTTTGCAAATAATGGTAACGAGAATGTAATCCATCCAAATGCCATACTAGCCTATGCAGAATTAACAGGACCATTAGATGGTACCACCGCAAAACTTTCGGATATTCCAAACGTTTTACCTGATGGAACGAACCCAGGATATAATGGCTGGAAATCAAATGACCTCCCTTTCACTTATATCTCTGACAATAATAGAGATTTAATGCCAGATGAAGACAATGTTGCTTGGATTCAAAATCATATCCAAACTTTAGATGCTGCAAACAGTACGAATCCATTTTTTATGGCCATAGGTATTGTGCGACCTCATTCTCCTTTTGTTGTTCCCGATAAATATTTTGATATGTTCCCTATCGAAACTGTTCAAATTCCTGTCATGCGAAGAAACGATAGAGATGACACAAATCACCCAAATGGAACAACAGGATATGAATTGTTTGAAACCTTAGATCATTCTTATACAGATAGACAATTGGCACTAAGAAAGAAGGTGCAAGCGTATTTAGCTTGTGTAGCTTTCGCAGATGATATGGTGGGAGAACTTATAGAAACTCTTGATAATAGTGATTATGCAGACAATACCATTGTTATGCTATTTAGCGACCATGGTTATCATGTAGGAGAAAAACAATATTTGCGCAAACATTCACCCTGGGAGGAATCAACTAGAGTGCCCTTTATAATTCGTCATCCAGATTATACAGCAAGCGCAGGAGAAACTGTTGACCACCCTATTAGTTTAGTAGACGTGTTCCCTACATTAAAAGACCTTTGTAATTTAACTGGCAATACTAAGAGGAATGGAAATGGAGCAGAACTCGATGGTAGTAGCTTAAAACCTTTTCTGATCAATCCAAACACAAATACTTGGAGCGGTTCTGATGTTGCTTTATCAGTAATCTATAATTGGGGAGCCAATGATACTTCAGGTCAAAACTTGACGATTCGTTCAAAAAAATATAGATATACAAGATACCCTCTTGGTGACGAAGAATTATATGACCATACACAAGATCCTTACGAATGGAAAAATTTAGCAGGAGAATCAGATTATGAGCCGATTAGATCAGCAATGTCTAATGCTCTTATAGCGATAAGTACTCCTCCAGGTGAACCATTAGAGATCATGACAGATCATCTTGCAGACGACAGTAATATGGAAACCTACAGCAACCTAAATTTTGTTCAACTTAGCAATGAAGATTTCGATACATACGATCAAGAGCAAATGCAGAGACCCAATTTAAGTGATGGAGAAATAATTTATGATGCAACAAATGTACACACGTTTACAGTCGATTTTTGGGGTATTAAAAATAAAACACTCACTGAGGTAGGAACAATTAAAGCCTACGGTACAACAGATGATGTTAATTACAGTGAAATTACTTTAAGTACTGTTGAAGATAGCGAAACGACAGGGTATAGAAAACGTTATTTTTTCTCACCTTCAAGCACCATAAGCGGCCTTTCAAAATTAAAAATTGTTGTTACTGGAGGAGATGCTGCTTGGAAAGCTTTAATTGGCAAAGTGAGATTATTTGATGACGGTAGCAACTCACCAGACTATAGTTTTATAGATGATTTAGTTATAACAGCAGATCCGAGTTTATTCAACTTTTCAGATTCAGATTTAAGAACAAATGATCCACTATTACCTGATTTTTCTGATCCCTTAGCTAATAATTCAAACTTTTATAGTGCCACCGGATCTTACTATTTTTCTAACTCTTCACCAGAAGATTATGGAGATGACACCAACCGATTGGTTCGATCAAATGTAAATCCTGTAGCAGACAACCCAGATGCTACACCTTCTCCATTAAATTTGATATACGATGTAAGTGGCCTTACTTATTTTCGAATGGAATTTTGGACCAATGCGTCAAGAACTCCTGGACAGATTAACACAGAGACAGGAGTTATACAAGCGTATATTTCAGAAAATCTTGATGCCGAAGTAGATTATACAGAAATTCCAATAAAACTAGTAAAAATTAAAACCATTGGAAACTTGATGCAATACGCTATTGTTCCAGAAAATGAAATTCAAGGCAATCCTGAATTTCTGAAAATTAGTGTAACCGGGGGTACAAATGGCAAAATGTTTAGTGCACAATATGGAGCTGTGCACCTTTACAACAATACATTATCCCAAGTTTTAAGCAATAATAATTTTTCTATTGAAAACAATACGGTTTATCCTAACCCTACTAATGGCATACTTAATATTAGCCCAGAAACAACCTCTAACGTAATTCGAATATTCAACACGATTGGACAAGTAGTTTATCAAGATTCAGACAAATCTATCATAGATATTTCGCATCTTCAAAACGGGATTTACTTTTTAAAAGTGAATAATCAAAATACCATTAGAATCATAAAACAAAATTAATTATTCGTATAAAAAATAGTCTATTATGTATAATTCTTTGATGCGTTTTAATTTTATTTTACATATCAAACAATTTATTTTAAAGTAATCTTATAAATTTAAAATGAAGTATTCCCTCAAAAGTATAAATACTCTTTTAATTTCGTTAAACCTCTATTAAAATATTAACAATGAAAAAAGTTTTCACATTATTTATAATAGCACTTAGCACATTTTATTTTGGCTACAGTCAAGATAAACCCAATATTATTATCATATTAGCTGATGACCTTGGCTATGCCGATGTAGGTTTTAATGGATCTACAGATTTACCAACTCCCAACATAGATAGAATTGCCAATAATGGTGTAAAATTTACTAACGGATATACGAGTTATGTGGTCTGTGGACCTAGTAGAGCAGGTTTAATGACAGGTAGATATCAACAGAGATTTGGTTTTGAAAGAAATCCTCAATACCAAGTAAACGACCCAAATATGGGCTTACCTCAAACCGAAAAAACACTTGCTACAGTTTTAAATACAAATGGTTACACTTCCGGAATTGTAGGTAAATGGCATCTAGGTGCTCACATGAGTAATCATCCTTTAAATAGAGGTTTCGATTTTTTCTATGGACATTTAGGAGGTGGACATAGATATTTTCCTGAAGATTTGACCATTGAAGATAGCTACTCCATCAATAACGAAGAAGATAGCTATTTTTCTTGGATTTTAAGAAATCATACCCCAGAAGAAACAGACGAATATTTAACAGATGAATTTTCTAATGAGGCTGTACAGTTCATCCAAAATAATCAATCAGATCCTTTTTTCTTGTTTCTTTCTTACAATGCTCCTCATAGCCCACTACAAGCTTCGCAAGAATATTTGGATAGGTTTGATCATTTACCTGACAGTTCCAGAAAAACATATATGGCTATGGTAAGTGCTGTGGACGATGGTGTTGGCGCAGTTTTAGATAAGCTTGAAGAATTAAATCTTGATGATGATACCATTGTTTTCTTTCTATCAGACAACGGAGGACCAGAAACTAAAAACCACTCAGATAATGGAATTTTAAGAGGTGGAAAGTCCGATGTTTATGAAGGAGGCTACAGAGTACCATTTGCAATGCAATGGAAAGGTACCGTTGCACCTGATGTTTATGACATACCTGTTTCTGCATTAGATATATTCGCAACGGCTGTAGGTGTTTCAAATACTTCTGTAGACCAAGACAGGCCCTTAGATGGTGTAAATATCATTCCATACTTAAATGGTGAAAATACCGAAGAACCTCATGAAATTTTATACATGAGAAAATTTGATCAACAAAAATTTGCGGTACGAAAAGGTGACTTTAAACTGATTCGAAATTTTAGTAATAATAATACTTCTCTGTACAATCTTGATACAGATATATCTGAAACTACCAATATAGCTGGTGCCAATCCTGAAATAGTAGCCGAATTAGAAGAACTTAGAGAAGCATGGAACATAGAATTAATGGATCCTTTGTTTTTAGGTATCACTTCACAATCTATACCCTATGAAATTGGATTTGAAGATCTATGGAACGATGACTTTGAAGGTTTTGCCAATGGAAGAAATCTTTTAAACCATACGACTCCAAAATATTATAGCGACAACGCTGCTTGGCAAGCTATTAAAGACGATGGGAACGGATTTTTAGACAGTAATAAATATGCACAAAGTAGTAACAATGCAAATGTAGATTTTTATAGAAATCACACTCTAAATATTGGAGAAACTTACACCTTTAAAGTAGCTACAAAGATAATTAATGAGGCAACCGCTTCTAACCGCACACATAAAATTCGTATTACCTCTGGAGCCCATGTTTATAAAGAAGAAATTATTACCGCACCTGACCAAAATACTTGGACTCCAATAGAATTAGATATCACAGTTACTGCAGGAAATACAAACGTAAAATTTGAAGTCTTTAGAGAGCATGCTGGAGGAAATGTTTTAGTTGATAATTTCTCAATAGCAAAAAAGTATAATAATTTATTGAATGGAGATTTTGAACACGGTAATTTAAGTGGCTGGAATACATGGAATAATGGAATTACAGACACTCCGTCAGAAGTTGACCAAGGTAACTGGTCTGGAACAATCAATAGTGGTGTTACAGGAAGTTTACAACAAGAAATACACTTGAAATCAAATACAGATTATCAAGTTAGAT
Source organism: Urechidicola sp. KH5 (assembly GCF_054661455.1). Lineage (NCBI taxonomy): Bacteria > Pseudomonadati > Bacteroidota > Flavobacteriia > Flavobacteriales > Flavobacteriaceae > Urechidicola > Urechidicola sp. KH5. The sequence goes on along the minus strand of NZ_BAAFSW010000002.1, from coordinate 813,624 downwards.
TTTCAATCAAATCTGAAAATACTGGAGAATCCGTTAGATTAATTACAAAACATGCAAACACTCATTTCATAGGTCCGACAACTATAAATACAACTACAAACTATACAAACCATGCTTATAATTTTTCGACAGGAAACTTAACGCAAAAATCACGTATAAGTATTTGGAAAAATAATGCTGCTTTTGGCACTCAATATGTGGACAATTTTGAAGTTGTTGAAGTTGGTGTTTCTCCAGCACAAGTTAGGTTTAGTTCAGAAACATTTGACAATATAGAAGTAGGAATTCCTATTGAAATCACCTATGAAAAAATGCCTGCACCCACTAATCTTGGTACCGCTATTTGGAGTATTACCAATGGCACTGGAACGGCTACTGTGGATCAAAATGGAATTATTGAACCCTTAACAGCTGGAACTGCTACGGTAGAATTAAATTTTACGAATTTTCCAGGTATTTCGGCTACTTATGAATTTACAATTAACGATAGAACAGCAAAATCTATTTTTGTCGACGCAGATTACGGAAGTGATACTAATGACGGGAAATCTGCTAGCACTCCTTGGAAAACGATTGCCAAAATTAATAATCTACAGCTTTTACCTGGAGATGAGATATTATTCAAATCTGGACAAGAATTCTTTGGAAAATTGATTCCTTCGGCTAGCGGGGTTGATGGTAATCCAATTAAAATTGGATCATATGGCGGATCGGACAGGCCTACGATTAATGGAAGAAATTATTTAGCCGCTATAGATGCTTCAGGATTAGAATATATTAATTTTGAAAATCTAATACTTAAAAATGATTCAAACGAAGATAACGCTGCTCTAGAAATTGGTGCTGATGATAAACGTTATGGTTTCTATGCGCATGTAAAATATTCAGGCATTAAGAAAAACATCAGTTTAAATAATATTAAAATACATAAAATTTATCCCGTTAACCCCACTGGTTCTGAAAATTCTGACTCTTACAAGGGCTATGGTATTTACTTTACTTCAGATGGTTCCGGCAACTGGAATTTTTTCGATGGTATTTCTATAACTAACTGTGAAATTACAGATACGGGCAATGTTGGAATAAGTATTAACAAATGGATTCCTGATGCCAACCCTCCATCTAATCAATACCATAAAAATGTATCAGTAATTAACAATAATTTACACCATATAGGAGGCTCTGGTATTGTATATTTTAATGTTGAAGATTTCTTAATTGAGCAAAATACATTTACCTATACAGGAGACTTCTCTCTAGACACAAGACAACATGGCCGAGGGAGTGGCTTTTGGTCTGTAAGGTGTAATGATGGTATAATTCAACACAACGAATTTTCTCATGCAAGAGGTCCTGCAGATTCTTGTGGAGCTCATATTGATATAGATAATCACAATATTATAATTCAATATAATTTAAGTTACGATAATTCAGGAGGTTTTGCTGAATATATGGGAGCAAGTACCAATTGTATTTACAGATATAACGTAAGTATAAACGATGGCTTTAGAGTAAAACATATTGATGGTGCTACACAAGTTAGTAATCCAGAAATGTACAGCCCCAATGGCGAAAAAAATACTCAAAGTGGCAAAACAATATGGTTTTCAAATTTTACAGGATTTGATGGAGAACCTAGGGTTGGAGCAACTCTAAACCATGTGTACAACAATACGATTTATGTTGGCAATAATATAACTGCCAGAATTGTATCTGGTGAATCAGCACATGATAACACAGTTAAAAATAATGTGTTTTATGTTGATGGAACAATTCTTTTTGAAGAAGAAGATTTAGGCTGGACTCCTGAGACTCCAGGAATTAATAATGTTTTCGATACTAACTTATGGTTTGGCTCTGGAACCTTTCCAAACATTTCATTAGAAACCTTATACAATAATGCTCAAAATGAAATATTTTCTCAAGATCCTTTTTTATCCAACCCAGGAGGCACGACGCCAGAGGATTACAAGATTGTAGATGGAGGGTCCCCTTTAATAAATTCAGGTATTTCCATAACCAATAATGGTACTTTAGACTATTTCGGTTCTACCTTATCCAACATTGATATTGGTTTTCATGAATATTTAGGAGTTTTAAATAACGAAAACGAGACTATAGAAGAATCAAATCTCTACGTATACCCAAATCCTGCTAAGAATACTATAACCTTTAATAAATCTATTAATAACGAAAATTACAAAATATTTAATATACAAGGTCAATTATTAAAAGTAGGAAATACTAATGGGACAATAAGTATTAAAGAAATACCTACTGGTATGTATGTATTACAGCTCGAATCTGGAAATAACATCAAATTTATAAAGATCTAAACTTCTATATACAAATGATTTAAATGACTTATTAATGGTATAAAACTATTGGTAAGTCATTCTTTTTTCTAATTTACTCTAACGTTTTCGATGGTAATTTCTGGGTCTTTATGGGTAATTTTTGATACCTTAAAAGCGCTTCATAATTCTAAATTTGTACCTACCACTCCATACCAGTCTTATTTATGCGCGTGAAATTAACTGTACTAACTATATTATATGCAATAACAATATCTGCTATTGCTCAAAAAAGCACGCCTAATGTATTGTTTATTATTTGTGATGATTTAAATGATTACCAAGGTATATTCGGTGGACACCCACAGGCCAAAACTCCAAACATAGACAAATTAGCAGCATCTGGTGTTCAATTTGTAAACGCTCAATCTAACATTCCGGTTTGCCAGCCATCTAGAAATAGTTTATTTACGGGTGTGTACCCACATCAATCTAAAGACTTTGCTTGGACCTCAAGATATAAGCAACCTGTATTAAAAAATAATAAGTCTTTGATGCAGTTATTCAATGAAAATGGATATAAGACTCTAGGAACAGGAAAATTAGATCATGGTAATAATGTACAAGATTGGCAAGAATGGGGTATGAATATCAAACACAATTACGGACCTACTTATTTTGATGGAGAAAAAGTAGGACCGCATCCAAGTGTTCCTGCACCGTATAACAAAATTGGACCCGTTGATGGTTCTTTTGGTCGTTTATCTACCGTAAAATCAGAAGGAAAAAAAACTGGAGAAAAAGGTTGGATCTACGGATGGGATAAAAAACCAATGCGCTATATCAATGATAACGATAGAGACCTACTACAAGATGAGAAACATGTCAAGTGGGCAATTGCAAAACTTACAGAATTAGAATCTTCCAAAGAACCTTTCTTTATGGGAGTTGGTTTTGTAAGACCCCACACCCCACTACATGCGCCCGACAAATACTTTGACATGTTTCCTCTTGAAGGTTTAGAGCTTGCACCATGGATGATTGATGATGTAGATGACACCTACTGGTTAGAAAATTTTAATCCTAAGAAAAAAGGTCCTAGATATTACAAGCAGCTTATCGCTTCCTATAATGGTGATCGAGAATTAGCATTAAAGCACTTTCTACAAGCCTATTTGGCTTGTGTTGCCTTTATAGATGACCAAGTTGGAAAATTAATAAATCATCTCGAAAACAGCACATTAAACGATAACACTATTGTAGTTTTCACAGCTGATCATGGGTGGCAAATGGGTGAAAAAGACTATCTCTTTAAAAATTCACCTTGGGAAGAAAGCACCCGAATTCCTATGATTATTAAAGCTCCAGAAAATAATTCTGGAAAAGTAACGCAACCTATTTCACTAATTGACATCTTTCCAACAATGGTAGATGTTTGCCATTTAGAAGGTAGTAATAAGAAAAATGAAGCTGGAGGTACTCTTGGGGGGTATAGTTTAAAACCATTTTTCACTAACTCGAAAGCGAATTGGCAAGGGCCAAGCGGTGCACTGAGCATTGTTGGCAATATTGGTAAAAACACCACCTTAGAGCAACAACACATTTCATATAGAACAGAGCAATACCGCTATATTAGGTATGGCAATGGTAAGCAAGAATTGTACAATCATAATAACGACCCACACGAATGGTACAATATTGCAAATGAAAAGAAGTTTGAAAAATTGATACAGAAATTTGAAAAAGAAATTAACGAAATAATAACAACCCGATAACCCCAATGACTCATATTATTAACAATTATATTAAAATTATATTTGCCATACTCAGTGTGGTAGCCTTCAACGCAACAGCACAAACAACTAAAAAGCCAAATGTAATTGTTATTATGACTGATGACCTAGGTTACCAAGACGTAGGTTTTAACGGTTGTACAGATATCCCAACTCCTAATATCGACAGAATAGCCAGTAATGGAGTTACTTTTACCAATGGGTATACTTCTTACGCTGTTTGCGGACCTAGTAGAGCTGGTTTTATTACAGGTCGATATCAACAGCGCTTTGGATTTGAGCGAAACCCACAATACAGGACTGATGATCCAAACATGGGGCTTCCTAAAGAAGAAAAAACGATAGCAGAATATTTACATACAGTTGGTTATACCTCAGGGGTTATTGGTAAATGGCATTTAGGTGCTCATTTATCTAATCATCCCTTAAACAGGGGGTTTGATCATTTCTTTGGGCATTTAGGCGGCGGTCACACTTATTTTCCGGAAAACTTAACAATCAAAGATAGTTATTTTACCGGTGATTATGTTCAAATTCCCGATGAAAAAGACCCTAATAAAACATGGAAGGCTCCCGCCGAAACTGCGAGTTACAGAACATGGATCATGAAAAATCATGAACCAGTTAAAACAGAGAAATACTTAACAGATGAATTCTCAGATGCTGCTGTAGAATTTGTAGAACGCAATCAAAAAGAACCATTCTTTTTGTTCCTTTCATATAATGCTCCACACACTCCATTACAAGCATCTAAAAAGTATCTTGAACGATTCGATCATATTCAAGATAAAAAAAGAAAGTCTTATGCCGCTATGGTGAGCGCTGTAGATGATGGTGTAGGATTGATATTAGACAAACTTGCTGAATTAGGCTTAGAAGAAAATACAATGGTTTTCTTTTTATCAGATAATGGTGGACCTGAAACAAAAAATGCGTCTAATAACGGAATATTAAGAGAAGGAAAAGGCTCTATATATGAAGGTGGATTTAGGGTTCCTTTTGCTCTTCAATTTAAAGGTACGATTGAGCCTCAAAAAAAATATGAGTATCCTATATCTTCTTTAGATATTTTTGGTACTATTGCTGAACTATCAAAAGTTGCTATCTCGAAAGAGAAACCGTTAGACGGCGTAAATATCGTCCCATACATCAATGGAGAGATTTCAGGTAATCCACATCAACATATTTACATTAGAAAATTCGATCAACAATTATACAGTGTTAGAGATGGTGATTTAAAATTAATTGTTAAAGGTAAAACGAACAAAGTAGAACTATTTAATGTCAAAGACGATGTTAGTGAATCTTTTAATATTGCGAATAAATATCCAGAAGAAGTGAAACGATTACAATCAGTTTTAGATAGATGGGAATCAAAATTAAAGGACCCTATTTTTTTAGGATTGCTTCATACAGATGCAAAGATTAAACAAAGAAAAAAGAATAAAAAAACTAAAAAATAATTATTAACCAATAACTAAATAGACCCCTGTAGAATTTTCTACGAATTAAAACTAATGAATATTAATTTAACTAATTTAATTATGAATTTTAAACAAGCATTGAAATTATCATCAGTGCTATTTGCTTTTGCAGCATTTATGCTACAAGGATGCGATGATGATAGTTCTTTTGGGAGTGATTTGGAGGTGCGTATTATACCCACTGACTTATCATACCCTGAAATTGTAAACGCAAGAGAGTTCAGCCACATAGAAAGTGGCAGACCAACTATTAACTCAAATGGACATCCAGTCCAGTTTGCAGTTGAAAGTATAAGAAAAGGTGATCAAATTTTAGACGCTTCTTTTTTAAATTTTGTCACTATTCAAAATCCTGAAGAACTAGAAACAACACATCCAGATACTGGTGAGGTAGTTACTACTTATGATTTATCGGATGCTGGAAAAATTATGATTTCTGAAAATGATGTTTTTGACTACGGCGACTATTATTTTAGCATAAAAGCTTATGCCTCAGTAGATGGTGTAACGAGAGATGTTATCTTTGAAGATGCTTGGCACTTAATGATTGGCCCTGGTTTACCAGAAGGTATTGCATATTGTCCAACAAAAGCAAACTTTATTAGTGGAGGAAGTGAAACTTCTCCTCCAGCTGAAGTGATTGGAGGTAATCCAGATATACGATTTGAATTAGGAAGCGATAACGAAAAGCTTATTATTGATGCCTCGACCGGAGTGCTATCCTTAAATCCAAGCTACATAGTTGGTGCTACGGAAAGTATTAGTCCAACTATTAATGTAGTTAGTAATATTACCGAAGAAGTGGTGCCTTTTGATGGGGTTTTTACTGCTATTATATCACAAACTCCTGAGGTAATCCCATCTGAAGATATCTATTTCTTTTATCCTTCTTTAGTACCAAATATCAATAATAATTTAGCAGCTGGAGGAGATGGATACAGTAGAGATGTTCCTGTTAATCCTTTTGCTGGTTGGGTATTTAATAATAACTTATTGAGAGGTGTTAATCCAGCTCCTACTCCTGATGCTGTAGCTGCTAGAACTGCTGCTGGTATATCTGGGAATAAAGCTTTAACCAATAGGTTTTGGGGGCCATTGACTGATCCTTTTGAAATTTGGATGATAACAGACCCTGTTAATCTCACACAATACGGAGGTTGTTTTAATACAAAAGTTGTTTTCTGGGTAAAGCAAAATATTACGATGCATCTTGATATTATGCCTGATGGGAGTACACCAATTGGATTTGAAATTCAGGTAACCGACAATTATACTGGAGATGTTGAAACTACTTCTTGGACAAATGTAAATGATCAAGTTTCTTGTGAAATTAATAACAGTGGTACTATTTTATCTGGAACACCATATCCACTATCTGGTCTTCCGGATGCAGACCCAGCAAATAATGCGATGAATCAATGGGTACGTTGCGAATTAGATTTAGCTGATTATGCAACTAGCGGTAACTTTACAATTGCCTTTAGAAACCTAAGCTATTATAGTTCAGTACCATCAAATATGCGAGGTGATTCATTCATTTCAGATCTTCATTTTGTAGCATCAGAAAACTAATACTATCATGAAAAAAACATTTTTATTATATATATTTTTACTAGCATCCGTTATTAGTTTTGCACAAACTACCGTATCAGGTGTGGTAACAGACGACACAAATATGCCAATACCTGGTGTAAGTGTCTTAATTAAAAATACCACTCAAGGTACCACTACAGACTTTGATGGTAAATACTCAATCAATGTAAATTCAGAGGATATCCTAACATTTTCAATGATTGGTATGGTTACACAGAGTATTACTGTTGGTGACCAAACCGAAATTAATGTTTCTTTAAAACCAGACGTAGCTCAGCTTGATGAAGTTGTTGTTGTGGGTTATGGGTCTGTTGCAAAGAAAGATTTAACAGGTGCCGTTGGTACAGTTAAAACCGAAGAATTAGAAACTGCAGTTGTTTCTAACTTTGATCAAGCATTAACAGGTAGAATTGCCGGTGTAAATGTTACAGCAAATGAAGGAACACCTGGTGAACCATTAAAAATTGTTGTAAGGGGTGGTAACTCTATCAACAATTCTAACGATCCTCTATATGTTGTTAATGGGTTGCCTTTAGAAGATTTTGATCCTGCAACTATTCCAGTTTCAGATATTAAATCTTTCACAGTATTAAAAGATGCTTCTGCAACTGCTATTTATGGTTCTAGAGGTGCAAATGGAGTAGTAGTAATTGAAACTATTTCTGGAACTACGAACTCTAAAACCGATGTTACTGTCAATTTCTCTGCTTCTGTGCAAGAAATCACGAAAACACTTAAAGTTTTAAGCCCTTATCAATTTGTGAAAAATTTAGAAACACAGGCTATTGCAAGAGATGGTTTTAACTTTTGGCCAGATGGTCATCCTACATCAGGCGAAAACAGCTACCTAAGTGCATTTATTAATAAATGGGTTGATCCAGATTTGTATCGAGATGTCGAAGGTATAGATTGGCAAAATGAAGCTTTTGAATTAGCTCCAATGACTCGTGGTAATTTCTCTATTAGAGGTGGTAACGATAAAACAAATATTTCTTTTTCTGCAGGTTATGTCGATCAAGATGGTGTTTTGATCACTACTGGTTTTAAGAGATGGAATTCTAACTTTACAATTAGACATAAATTGAATGATAAGTTATCTCTTTGGGGTTCTATGAATTATACCAATTCAAATAGATTTGGTCCTAGAATGCGTAATGGAAGAGGAAACCAAGAATTGAGAAACATTATTTTATACAGACCTGTTGAACCATTGAATCCTCAAGATGGTGAAGAAGAAGGTGGTTTGATTCCGGGTGTAAACGATCAAGATTATGCCAATTTATTTGACCCTATCAGAAATATTAGAGGTACAAAGCGTGAAGATAAAGCTCACAACATTCGAGTAAATACATCTTTAACCTATAAAATTAATCAGAATCTTACTTTTAAAACTACTAATGGTTTTAATACAACAACGGGTCAAGAAGAATTGTTCTATTCTTTAGATACTCAGCAAGGTTCTCGTTCTGATAATGGAATTAACGGAAGAATTAATGCTTACGAAAGATCTACATTCTCTACCTCGAATACATTACAATTCAATAAAAAAGTAAAGAGAAATCGTTATAATGTGCTAGGAGGTTTTGAATATGTTCACAACACATTCTTCACATCTCAATTATGGAACAAAAATTTACCAACTGATGAATTTGGAATTTCTAATTTAGATATTGCTACACAACCAACTATCGCATTAACCGATGAGCAAGAAAATAAATTAATGTCTTTCTTCGCCAGAGCGAATGTAACTTTAAGTCAAAAATATTTGCTAACTGCTACATTTAGAGCTGATGGTTCCTCAAAATTTGCATCAGGCAATAGATGGGGTTACTTCCCTTCGTTCTCTGCTGCTTGGCAAATTGGTCAAGAAAACTTTATGGATAATGTAGACTTTGTAAACAGTTTGAAATTAAGAGCTGGCTGGGGTCTTACTGGTAATAATAGAATTGGTAACTATGCTGCACAAAATCAATTTGGTATTGGTATATGGAATGGATATGCCTTTGGAACAGGCGAGCAATACCAGCCAGGTGGTGTACAATCAGTTTTTGCAGTACCTGACTTAAAATGGGAAACAACGGGTCAAACAAACATTGGTCTTGATTTCTCTATGTTTGATTCGCAATTCTCAGGAACATTAGACTATTACTACAAAAAAACAGATGATTTATTATTAGTTGCTGATATGTCTTTAAGTACTGGTTTTCCAAGAGCTATTCAAAATGTAGGTAGTATTACAAATGAAGGTTTCGAATTAACATTAAATGGTCAAATCATTAACAACGATGATTTTAATTGGGATAGTAGCTTTAATATATCAACGAATAGAAACGAAGTCGTTAGCTTAAATCAAGGACAAGAGTTTATCAAATCTGACCCACAAATTGATTTTGGTGATGAGTTCTATTATATCTCAGAACTTGGTCAACCAGTTGGTATGATGTATGGTTTAGAATGGGATGGTTTATATCAAGTTGAAGATTTTATTTACGATCCTGCAACTAATCCAACTTCTCCGTATATCTTAAGAGATGGAATTCCTACTTACGGTAACAATGTAGGTCCTGGCCATAATAAATATGTTGATCAAAATGGAGATGGAGTTATTGATCAAGAAGATAGAGTTGTTATTGGGAATCCTCATCCAAAACATTTTGGTGGATTTAGTAATGACTTTAGATATAAAAACTTTGACTTAAATGTATTGTTACAATGGTCATATGGTTTCGATGTATTTAATGCGAATAAGGCTCTTTGGGGTTATCCAACTCATAATTCAAACTTCAGTAGATTAGCAAATGTTGCTAATTCATGGACGCCTTGGAATACAGATTCTGATGTAATAACACATTACTCAAATGATCTAGCTCCTTATCCAAGATCTGGTTATAAAATGGATCAACGATATATTGAAGATGGATCTTATTTAAGATTAAAAACTGTAACTTTGGGGTATAATGTACCTTTAAAAGACAAAATTGGTATTAATAGTTTAAGATTAGCTTTGTCTGGTCAAAACTTATATACTTGGACAGATTATACTGGATTTGATCCAGAAGTATCAGTTGGAGGAACAACTACTCCAAACTTAGATTGGTCTGCTTACCCACAAAGTAGAACGTATAGTTTTTCAATTTCAGCTAAATTCTAAAAAAATGAAAACGAATAAAATAAAATCAATATTTAAAAACGCATGGTTACTGCTTGCTGCTTTAACCTTAGTTTCTAGTTGTTCTGATGCATTAGACTTAGAACCAGAAACAACTTGGGCGATCGACAATTTTTACAAAACCGAAAGTGATATGGATATTGCCTTTGCAGGTATATATGCAACACTAAGAGGTTTATATGGTGGTGATTTAATCTTAATGGATGCAGGAACTGATGAAAGTTATGCATTTAAAGGATGGGTAGAGCAATCTCCAACCAATCTTTATACCCACGACGAAACTACGGAAGATGTTGGTGATTTATGGAGAGTTTTGCACATAGGTATTAACAACTGTAATAATATGATCAAGCATCTTCTCCCTGAAACTTTTGAAGAAGAAGATTACAATCGTTATATAGCAGAAGCTAGATTTTTAAGAGCTTACATGTATTTTGAATTAACCACATGGTGGAACGAAGTACCATTGCGTTTAGAGCCAACAGTAGATCAAAACTCTAATCATGTTGCTCCTTCAAGTACAGAAGAGGTTTATATGCAAATAATTGAAGATTTAACGTTTGCTGCAGAACATTTACCTAGCTCTTTTGACGCTAGTTATGTAGCTGGTAGAGCTAATAATTCTGCTGCGCATGCTATGTTAGCAAGAGTCTATTTAAAAGCCGGAGGGTACCCTCTTCAAGCTTCAAGCATAAATGGCAAAAACCCTTTTGAAGCTGCAAAAGAACACTGTGAAGTTATCATTAATCAAGGTAATCATGCTTTAAATCCAGATTATAAAGAACTATTTTTAAACTACATTCAAAATAGATACGATTATAGCGAATCTATTTTTGAAATTGTATTTAGAAATAGTGCTGCTTTAGGTGTAAATACTGCAGGTAGAAATGGTAACTGGAATGGTTTATTATACAAGCCAAACCCAAGACAAGCTACCCCATTTGGAGATCCTGAGATACAACCTTCTCCTGTTTTTGATCTTATTTATGAATTAGATGATTTAAGAAAATCTTGGAATACACCAGGTATTTCTGGAGCTCAAAATAATAACTTTCCTAACGGAAAAGTAAATGTACAAGCTGGCCCATTATCTTGGGGTTACTGTATTGGTAAATTTAGAAGATGGGAGCCTATATATCCAGATGATATTGCTGCGAGTAATTTATCAGATACTCCGATCATTAACTTAGAAACTCCTGAGCCTTTACAAGCAAATAATACAGGAATTAACTTTCCTTTAATCAGATTTGCGGATGTTTTATTAATGTTTGCAGAAGCTGAAAATGAATTAAACGGCCCAGGAAATGCAATACCAATGTTAGATTTAGTAAGAGCTAGAGCTGGTTTACCAGGAATTGCTTCTGTTAGACCAGAGGTTACAACAGATTCAGATGCATTCTTTATGGAGATAGTTGATGAACGTATGAGAGAATTGTGTTTTGAAGGTAACCGTAAAGCAGATTTGGTTAGATGGCATTTATTGGAGCAAAAACTTGAAGAGTTTGAAGCTTCTGTAATTTTCAATCCAGGTTATATACCAGAAAATCATACGTACAAATTACGTGCTTCAACAAACTTTGACCCAACCAAGCATTACTCATTGCCATATCCTCAACAAGAAGTTTTAATCAACAACTTGTTAGAGCAAAAATCAGAGTGGTAAACCACTCTTATAACTGCACTATAGTGAATAAAATCACATAGCAATTTTCCCCAAATATTACACCGCTATTCTTTCGAATAGCGGTGTATTTAAAATAACTCATAATGAACTACGCTCCTATTTTTAAAGCTCTATTAATATCTTTTTGTTTTATCCTTTTTTCTTGTTCGAACGGACAAGAAATAAAACGAGTACACAATTCTTTTAACGAAGGTTGGAGCTTTCAAAAAGGAGAAACTGGTTCAGAGCACCTTCCTGATTTTAATGATTCAGATTGGCGTCAATTAAATGTACCCCATGATTGGGCCATTGAAGGTCCTTTTGATAAAAACCACGATACGAGAACGGGTGGCTTACCTATTTATGGTACCGCCTGGTACCGAAAGACTTTTACTATAGACAAACAACATCAAAACCAACAAGTAACCATAACTTTTGACGGTGTTATGAATAACTCAGAAGTTTTTGTAAACGGTCAAAAAGCAGGTGAAAGACCATTTGGCTATATTGGTTTTGAAGTAAACATCACTCCTTATATTAAGTTTGGCGAAGAAAATACAATCGCAGTAAGAGTGAATCCAAAAGAATTATCTGCACGTTGGTACCCGGGAGCTGGTATTTATAGAAACGTGTATCTTACTATTAAGAGTCCAGTTAATGTAGCGTACAGTGGCACCTATATTACAACACCAAATATCACAAGTCAAAATGCCGATGTACATATTGAAACAACCATAGAAAACCCAAATAAAGTATCGGCTGAATACAAAATTGAAACTACCATATTAAATGCAGAAGGTCTGCAAGTTGCCCAAACTTCTTCAGAATTTAATCCATCTGAAAACTTTGTGATTAACAGTCAACTTAAAGTTGAAAACCCTATTCTATGGGATACGGATAATCCATATCTATACACCGTTCAAACTAAAATTTTAAACGGTGGTACAGCCATAGATAATTATGAAACCAACTTTGGAATTCGAACTATTAAATATTCAAAAGAAAATGGGTTTGAATTAAATGGTCGTCAAGTAAAATTTAAAGGTGTTTGCTTACATCATGATTTAGGCCCATTAGGTGCGGCAGTTAATTACCGTGCCACAGAGCGTCAGCTTGAAATCATGAAGGAAATAGGAGTAAATGCCATTAGAACAAGTCACAATCCTCCTTCACCAGAACAATTAGATTTGTGCGATAAAATGGGAATATTAGTACAAGTAGAATCATTTGATGAGTGGGCTATCGGAAAAGTTGAAAATGGCTATAACAAAGTTTGGGATGAATGGCACGAGAAAGATTTACGCGATATGATAAAGCGTGACCGTAACCATCCATCAGTTGTGATGTGGAGTATTGGAAATGAAATTAGAGAGCAGCGAAATAAAAAAGGAGCTAAAGTAGCGCAACATTTAGTAGATATTTGCCATGATGAAGACCCTACAAGACCAGTTACTGCTGGATTTAACAATTACCCACAAAGTGTAAAAAATGGTTTAGCTGCAACGCTAGATTTGGTTGGATTTAATTACAAACCAACACAATATGATAATGTTGTTAGAAACAATCCAGACTTTATAGTTTATGGCGCCGAAACGGCATCTACTGTAAGCTCTCGTGGTGTATATCATTTGCCACTAGAAAACTATGAAAAGCATGAATCTTTACAAGTAACAAGCTACGATATTATTAGTCCCCCTTGGGCGTATCCTCCAGATTTTGAAACCTATGCTCAAGAAACTATGCCTCACTCTTTAGGAGAGTTTGTTTGGACTGGATTTGATTACTTAGGAGAACCTACACCCTACAATGGTAAAGACAATATGACGCATGGCAAATGGGGTGGTGATTGGCCTTCAAGAAGTTCTTATTTTGGAATTGTTGATTTAAGTGGATTTCCAAAAGATCGTTTTTATTACTACCAAAGTAGATGGACAGAAGAACCTATGGTTCACATTTTACCCCACTGGAACTGGGAAAATACACCTCACGAAGAAATTCCGGTATACTGCTATACGAATGCTGATGAAGCCGAACTTTTCTTAAACGGAAAGTCATTAGGTAAAAAAATAATGGGCGTAGATAAAACTACCTTACCTGCTGAATTTATGTGGTGGAAGAAACCTGAAAAAACATGGGATTCTCCTTATAGATTGAATTGGAATGTAAACTACGAACCAGGAGAATTAAAAGTTATTGCCTATAAAAATGGCAAAGCGGTTGCAGAAAAAACAATTGTAACTGCTACATCACCTGCAAAATTAGAATTAACTCCAGACAGAAAACAAATTGCAGCAGACGGTTCAGATCTTTCATTTATTACCGTTAAAGTTGTAGATGAAAACGGAAACTTCTGTCCGTTAGCAAATAATAATATTGAGTTTGAAATTGAAGGTCCAGCAACTATTGCTGCCGTTGGAAATGGTGATGCCACTTCAACAGAATCATTTCAAGCAAGCCACAGAAAAGCCTTTAACGGATTATGTCTTTTAGTTGTAAAAAGCGAAAAAGGTAAAGTCGGAGAAATTAAGATTAAAGCTTCTTCCCAAGGATTAGAAAGTACAACAACCAACATCACAACGAAAAACTAACCAACGATTATGAAAAATTTTAATCTCTTACTGTTAGCAATTGTTACTTTAATTGCTTGTTCAAAAGAACCAAAAGCAACTCCAGAAGTACAAGAAGAAAAAAAACCAAACATCATCTATATTCTAGCAGATGATTTAGGTTATGGGGATGTAGGCTATCAAGGGCAACAAAAATTTGACACCCCAAACATCGATAAGCTGGCAGTAGACGGGATGGTATTTACACAACACTATTCTGGCTCTACTGTTTGTGCGCCATCTAGATCTACATTACTTACCGGCATGCACACAGGTCATACGGTTGTTAGAGGAAATAAAGAAGTAAGACCTGAAGGACAATATCCAATGCCGGCAGACACTTACACCATGGCAGAAATGCTTAAAGAGGTCGGATATACTACATCTATATTTGGTAAATGGGGGTTAGGTTATCCAGGTTCTGAAGGGGATGCCAACAACCAAGGGTTCGATGAGTTTTTCGGATATAACTGTCAGCGAATTGCTCATAATTATTACCCCTACTATTTATGGGACAATCAAGAAAAGGTAGTTTTAGAAGGTAATGAAGATAAAGGACAAGCTATTTATGCTCCAGACCTGATTCACCAAAAATCATTAGAGTTTATCGAAGAAAATAAAGATTCAACGTTCTTTATGTATTATGCTTCTCCGCTGCCTCATGCAGAGTTATTAATTCCGGAAAACTATATAGAACCATATTTAGGCAAGTATTTACCTGAAAAAAGTTTCAAAGGTGTTGATGACGGTCCTAATTTTAAAAATGGTGGTTATGGCTCCCAAGAAAACGGTCACGCAGCCTTTGCAGCTATGGTAACTTTGTTAGATGCACAGGTTGGAGAAATCATGCAAAAATTAGAAGATCTTGGCATTGCAGATAATACTATTGTCATATTCACATCAGATAATGGGCCACACAGAGAAGCAGGTGCCGACCCTGTTTACTTTGATAGTAATGGTCCATACAAAGGTTTTAAAAGAGATTTATACGAAGGAGGTATTCATGTACCAATGATTGCAAAATGGCCAAACAAAATTAAAGCTGGCTCTAGTACAAATCATATTTCTGCATTTTGGGATGTAATGCCAACTTTTGCAGATATTATAGGTAAAGAATTAGACGAATCTATTGATGGAATCTCTTTCCTTTCTACCCTAACAGAAGAAGGCTCCCAAAATCAACATGAATATCTTTATTGGGAATTTCATGAAAAAGGAGGCAGAATTGCTGTGAGAAAAGGAAAATGGAAAGCTGTTAAGTATCATGTATTAAAACAGCCTACTAGAAGAATAGAGTTGTACAATTTAGAAGAAGATCCTTCAGAAGAAAAAAATCTTGCAGATGCACACCCTGAATTGGTTGAAGAGTTAACTGAAATCATGCAAAATGCAAGAACCCATTCAGAGGTATTTAAATTCAATTCTAATACCTACCTAAAATCTAAATAGATCATGAAAAAATTATGCTATCTATTCGTCTCACTTGTGTTAATTGGTTGCTTGGATGCAACGAATGAAGCTAATAAAAAACCAAATGTAGTTTTGATACTTGTTGATGATTTAGGGTGGACGGATTTAGGTAGTTTTGGTAGTGATTTATATCAGACCCCAAGCATAGATAAACTGGCAGCTGATGGGGTTCAATTTACAAATTCTTATAGTGCTTGTACCGTTTGTTCACCAACAAGGGCAGCAATTGTAACAGGAAAATACCCAGCAAGAATTAATGTCACCGATTGGATAGAAGGTCATAAATATCCATGGGCAAAATTAAATGTACCAGATTGGACCATGTATTTACCAGATGAAGAATATACGATGGCAGAAGCTTTTAAAGATGCTGGTTATCAAACAGCTCATTTTGGTAAATGGCATTTAGGAGAACAAGAAAAAAATTGGCCCGAATACCATGGCTTCGATCTTAATGTTGGAGGCTGGAAAAAAGGCGCACCACACAGAAACAAAAAATTAGGATCCAACGGTTACTTCTCTCCTTATGGCAACCCAAGATTGACCGATGGTGAAGAAGGAGAATACCTAACAGAACGTTTAACCAATGAAGTTATAAACTTTATCGATCAAAATGGAGACAATCCATTTTTCATCAATTTTTGGTTATACAATGTGCATACACCGCTACAGGCAACACAAGATAAAATCGATAAATACGAAAGCATCATAGATTCAACAGCGCGACACACCAATGCAACCTATGCTGCAATGGTTGAACATATGGATGATGCAGTTGGTAAAATAATAAACAAACTAGAAGAAAAAGGACTGTTAGAAAACACTATCGTACTTTTCTCTTCTGACAATGGTGGACTAATTGGCAAAAATCCTAAAAAGCCTGTTACCAATAATACTCCTTTAAGAACAGGAAAAGGAGATATTTACGAAGGTGGTGTTAAGATACCTACCATAATCTATGCTCCAAATAGAGTAAAAGGAGGACAAAAAGTAGCTACACCAATTATTTCAATGGACTACTACCCTACTTTAATGGAATTGGCAGGTATCTCATCTGATAAAATTGCACAGCAAACTGTTGATGGTAAAAGCTTGGTACCTGAGATTTCCAATCAAAATAATGTTCGAGAAGCTCTGTATTGGCATTACCCACATTATCATCAAGAAGGAGGAGAACCGTATTCAGCCATCAGGTTAGGAGATTGGAAGTTAATTGAAAAATTCGAATCAAACACCTTTGAACTGTACAATTTAAAAACTGATATAAGTGAAAAACACAATGTGTTGCAACAACATCCAGACATTTCTATAGAATTAAAAGATAAGCTAAAAGCTTGGAGAATAGAAGTTGATGCTCAATACCCAAGTGAGAATGAAAACTTTATTAAAGAAAAGCAACGTAAGAAAAAATAATCCATAAATCATATGCATAAAATTACTTCTACCCTACTCTTAATTATCCTTATTCTGTCTTTTAATTCATGTGAACTACCTTCTCTTGAAAACAAAAGAGAACGCATTGCATTTGACTTTGATTGGAAATTTCAATTAGGTGATATTGAAAACGCACATACTATTTCTTTTGACGATACAGATTGGCGCTCGTTAAATGTACCACATGATTGGAGTATTGAAGGAGAGTATAAAGAAGATAATCCAGCAGGAAAAGCAGGTGGCTTTTTACCAACTGGCACAGGTTGGTATCGAAAAGATTTTAACATTGAATCTCTAACGTCTAAAGAAAAGTATTTTATTGAATTTGATGGTGTTTATATGAATTCTGATGTGTATATCAACGGAGTTCATTTAGGAAACAGACCGTATGGTTACATTAGTTTTTCTTACGATTTAACAGCACATATAAAAGAAGGCACAAACACCATTGCGGTTCGTGCAGATAATTCAAAAGCACCTAGTGGACGTTGGTATACAGGTTCTGGTATTTTTAGACATGTATGGTTGACAAAAACTTCAGATATCTACATACCACAATGGGGAACAAAAGTCACAACACCTAAAGTATCTAAAGAAAAAGCTACTGTAAAATTAGAAGCTACAGTGGCAACTGAAAATGAAGAAGAACTTATTGTTTTAAGCACAATTTTAGACCAGAACAATCAGCAAGTTGCCGAAAGTCAAACAAAACTAAACACAGCTAAATCAGATTCTTTTATACAAGAATTCGAAATTAACAATCCAAACCTTTGGTCTCCAGATACTCCTAGTATGTATCGAATCGAAACAATGATTCTTTCTGGTTCTACTTTAAAAGATATCTACAGTACTCCATTTGGTATTAGATCAATTGAGTTGAAACCTAATGTTGGCTTCTTATTAAATGGCGAACCTATTAAATTTAAAGGTTTGAGTAATCATCACGACGCTGGTCCTGTTGGTGCTGCCGTACCAAATGATGTTTTATACAGACGACTTAAACTTTTAAAAGATATGGGAACCAATGCACTACGCACAACGCATAACCCATTTGCACCAGAATTCTATACCATGTGTGATACCATGGGCTTTATGGTTATGGACGAAGCATTTGATGGTTGGTGGAACCCAAAAGCAAAACACGACTATGGCAATTACTTTGCAGACTGGTGGCAACAAGATTTAACCGATTTTATTAAGCGTGATCAAAATCACCCTTCCGTTGTCATTTGGAGTATTGGAAATGAGGTACCAAAATTTAAACCAGAGGAACAAAAAGAAATTATAGAATTTGCAAAAACCGTAGATAATACAAGGCCTTATACTCAGGGTCGTGGCTATAGTGCACCCTATTTAGACATCTCGGGTTTTAATGGACATGGAGAGTATAAAGGGGCCTTAGAAAAATACCATAAGCAACATCCAGAAAAATTAATTATCGGTACAGAAATTACGCATACACTCCAAACACGCGGTGTTTATAGAACTAAAACTTGGTATAGAACCAAAGACAATCCTGCTCCTTGGGAAAAACCGCATCAGTTCAAGAAAATGGAGCCGAAAGTATTCAAGATCCCAGATTTATCAGAAGAAGAAGTATTCCCGAATATTACCAAAAAATACCAATCTTCATACGATAATTCTATTGTTCGTGTGGGGGTAAGAGATGATTGGAATCGTGTAGAAAATTTAGATTATTACCTAGGTAATTTTAGATGGACAGGGTTTGACTATTTAGGGGAATCTTTTGGTTGGCCAGCACGTACCGCTAATTTCGGAATTATTGATTTGGCAGGATTCCCAAAAGATCATTACTATTTATATCAAAGTTTATGGGCAGATAAACCAATGGTTCATATTCTGCCTCATTGGACACACCCCGGAAAAGAAGGAAGAGAGATACCTGTTGTAGTTTATACAAATTGCGACAGTGCCGAACTGTTTTTAAACAATATTTCATTAGGAGAAAAAGTAATGACAAATGAAAGGCAACTCGTATGGCATGTGCCATATCAACCAGGAAACCTTAAAGTAGTTGCTAAAAAAGATGGACAAATTGTAGCGCAATCAGAACATAACACTTCTAAAAGACCAAATAAAATAAAGTTAACACTTGATAAAAAAACAGCAAAAGCGAATGGACAAGATGTAATTCATGTAGAAGTTGATATTGTGGATGAAAGTGGCAATTTATGTCCTGATGCCGATAATTTAGTAGAATTTGAAATTGAAGGTCCAGGAACAATTATTGGAGTTGAAAATGGAGATATTCTCGATTTGGCACCTCATAAAATTAATACACGAAATGCATTTAAAGGTAAGTGCCTATTAATGATACAAGTAAAAAACACCTCTGGAGAAATAAACATAAATGTAAAATCTACAGATATAATTAGTGAAAATGAACAAATTATAGTATTTTAGTCGAATAATAAACCCCGTAATATGAAAACAATTATCCTTCCAACTCATTGGAGCATTGCAGCAATAGCGATTTTTTTAGTTTCTTTAAATAGCTTTGCTTTTCAATTAGATTTCACAATTGAAACAGAAAACACAACCTTATCTGGTACTACCGTTGTAAGTTCAACAAGAAATAATGGAGACCCAAGAATAAATGCATCAAATAATACAATGGTTACATTAAATACCACTGGTTCTTCTGCTTTTACTGTAACTGGAGTACCAAGTGTGGGAACCTATAAATTGCGAATTTATCATTTTAACAACGGAACAACACAAGATGCGAGTCTTACGGTAAACGGAACTACTCAAAATATTACTTTACTAGAATCTAATTTTGAGTATGAAGACACTGCAAAATTTACTGATATAGATATAAATCTTAATGCGGGTGCAAATACCATTAGTATTTCCCATATAGGTGCTGGTGGTAGTGCCCTTATTTTAGACTACTTTAATGTTTCATCTCCGTATAATGTATACTATATAAGTAATGATGGTGATGATAGTAATGATGGATTAACTCCCGCTACTGCTTGGGAAACCTACACTAATGTTAATGCTGCACTTGCCACTAATAATAATGGTGGATATGCGACTGGGGGTGATCAATTCTTATTTAAATCTGGAGACACTTTTATTGGGCAACTTTTAGTAAACCGTTCTGGAGATCCTGGAAATCCTATAGTTATTTCAAATTATGGCGTTGGAAACTTGCCTATTTTAACCGGTGCAGATGCCTCAATTCAAGACTATGTGCACGCAATTAAATTAACCAATACTAGTAACATCATACTTTCTAATCTTGCTATTCAAAACGATCGTTTAGAGAACGATAGATATGCAGTTTGGCAAGAAGAAAATAGTTATGGTATATTATGTTTAGCTAATAAATGGGGTGGTATTACCTCTAATATGGTATTTAGAAATTTAGAAATCACCAATATCTTAAGTGTTACTATACCAGATCCATCAGATTTTAATGGTTTTAAAGTTACCGGTATTTATTTTGAATCTGCCGAAAACCATGATGGATCAACTTCTCCCGCTGCAACAGATGTTGGATTTGACAATGTTTTAATTGAGGACTGCTATTTTAGCAACACTGGAAAAGCTGGAGTGCAAGCCATTCATAAAGGAGACTGGGACGCTACCAATACAGATTGGGGAATTAACAGAAATTCTAATTTTATTATAAAAAACAACCATTTTTATAGAACTGGTGGTTCAGGTATTATTCTATCTAAAATGCACAATGCCTTAGTAGAAAATAACAATTTCGATCAAACAGGATACGATGCTACTCCTAACAATGATGCAGACTTCTTTGATGATCGACTTGCAAACAGAGGAAGTGGTATGTGGGTTTTTAGATGTAAAAATGTAATCGCCCAATACAATCGAGCTTATGGAGCTCATGGGTCGAATGATTCGTATGGTATGCACATAGACTTTGGTAACGAAGACATTATTTACCAATACAACTACAGTGAAATGAATGAAGGGTTTGTTGAGATTTTAGGAGAAAACAATAGATGTACCTACCGATTTAATGTGAGTGTAAACGATGGAGACAGACCAACAAAAGGATATACATTTTGGGTTTCTCAATATGCAGGTACAGGTAATGATGTTTCATCAAATAATAGCTACATTTACAACAATACGGTTTATTTAGATAAGAATTTTTCTCCCGATATAAAACTGTATGGTAAAAACATTTACGTATATAATAATATCTTGATAGAAGATAGTCCAAGTGGAGTAATTGGACAATCTGTAGATATACAAATTGATAATGGTTTTCAATTAGATATGTCACATAATATATGGCGAGGTAATGTGTCTACTAATTTTAGAAATGGTACTGCGCCAAGATGGTCAAACACCAATTGGTCCAATTCTAATCCACAGATAGTGAATGCTGGAGCTACCTCTGAGTCTGGTTATAACATTAATAATTCTAGTGGTGCAATCGACCAGGGTAGAATGTTTACCCAACCTCCTTTTGCGGCAGGTGGGAATGGTATATTTGCAAATATTCCAGTATACCCAACTGAAGATATTTTTGGTAATACGGTTGATATTGCTACTTACCCACCTAACATTGGGGCTAGTAACAATTTTAATTCAAATAGCGTTTTAGGTGTAAGTTCTTTTGAAGAAACAACGTTGTTTGGTTTGTATCCAAACCCAGTAAAAGACAAGATAAATTTAAATTTAAGTCAAGAACTAAATAACCCAACAGTTCATGTATTTGATGTAATGGGTAAACAAGTATATATGTCAAACCAAACTATGAATCAAGGAGTCAATTTAATCGACTTACCTTCTAATATTAGAAATGGCATATACTTTTTGAAACTTACTGATACTAACAAGTCTCAGACAGAGCAATTCATTTTATATCGATAATCATAATTAGAGTAAAGTTTGTGTAACTATTAAAATGAAATGTTTCAATCTCTTGGTATTATGTAGAGTACTTATTTTAACTTGCTCTTTCCATTCGCTTGCAATGACCTCTTGTTTTGAAATAACGAAAGAGGCTGAGTATACGATTCTCAATGGAAGTTATGAGGTTAAAACAGGAACTTTTGCATCAGGAGGAATCCATATAAAAGCCAATCCCGGGGCATCATTTTCTTTTGAAATAGATGCTCCTGAGGCTGGTAATTACAACCTAGAATTATTCAATTTTAATGGTGGTGTAAGTAACCATGAGGTTTCTGTCTCAGTAAATAATGGAGCTGCGAATAATTTATTTTTAGCAGCCTCTAATTGGGCCTCAGCTCCTCCTCAAAGTGTATCTACTACTGTACATTTAAATCAAGGTTCGAACTCTATTGTTATTGTAGCAACCACAACTGCTATATGGCTTGATAAATTTATAGTATCTCAAACCATACCATGTATAAAAGTTGGAGAGAGTATTGAAGCTGAAAATACCGTTTTAAGCGGAACAAATACGATTCAAAATATTGGTGTATTAAATGCATCTAATAATGCCTATGTAAATCTTGAAACTACCGGTTCAGCTAATTTTGCGATAACAGGTGTTACAACATCAGGTATTTATAGTCTTAGAATTTATAATTTTAATAATACCATTGCGCAAGACGTTACATTAACTGTCAATGGTAGTAGTACATCTATAAATTTAGACCCCTCCAATCTAGAAATTAACGGTGCTGCACAATATACTGCTGTAGATATTAATTTAATTCAAGGGTATAACTCTATTTCATTAGAAAGATTAAATTACGATTTATCGCTAGACAAATGTACAGTACTAAATAAATCAAATACCTACTACATTAGCACATCTGGAAATAATACCAATAACGGGTTGTCTCCAGAAGCTGCATGGAATATTACCCAGCTGAATACTGCACTAGAAACAACTGCAAATGGTGGTTGGATTGCTCCAGGTTCAAATATTTTATTTAAACGAGGTGATGAATTTTATGATCAATTGGTAATTAAAAGATCTGGAACTAATGGAAATCCAATTGTTATTTCAAGTTATGGTTCTGAAGAAGAAGAACTCCCCATAATATCTGGATCAGGTGGAACTATTACTGGTGGCGATTTTATACATGCAGTGAGTATAGAAGATGTGAGTCATTTAATTTTTAGTAATCTTTGGATTAAAAATAACCGTCAAAGTACGGGTGCAATAAATGAAAAAAAAGAAGCGAAATTAAGTAGAGCCATATATGTAAAGGCCAATAACGCTTGGTGTACTAACTTAACATTTTCAGATTTAAAAATTTCAGACGTGTTTCCTGTTACCATTCCTACGAATTTTGGAGGATATAAGGTTGCCGGAATTATGTTTGAATCTGAACCCTTTGTTGAAGTCGGAGGTATAATTACTGATCTCATTGGATTTCAAGATGTTATTGTACAAAATAGCTTTTTCACTTATACTGGTAAAGCAGGTGTTTGGGTAAAGCATGCTGGAGCTCATGATGAGGTTGACTTTACCATTAATAGAAATCAAAACATTACAGTAAAGAACAATCATTTTTTCGAAACTGGTGGCTCTGGAGCAATTATTTCTAAATCTATGAATGTATTGGTTGAAAATAATGACTTTGACCACACAGGACACAGCGATGCTGCTGAACCAAGACTCGCAGGAAGAGGTAGTGGATTATGGGTATTTAGATGTAAAAATGTTGTTGCTCAGTACAATCGCTCTTACAGTGTTCGAGGTTCTGGCGACTCTTATGGTATGCACATAGATTTTGGCAATACTGATGTATTCTACCAATACAATTACAGCGAAGATAGTGAGGGTGGTTTTGCTGAAATTCTTGGTGAAAATACCAATTGTGTCTACAGGTTTAATGTAAGTGTTAACGATGGGTTCAGAGATAATAAAGGAAATTCAATTTGGGTTTCTGATTTTGCTGGAACCGGAAATCAAATTACTTCAAACAATAATTACATATATAATAATACCATTTATTTAGATGAAAACTATACTCCAGATATTTCAATTGTAGCTCAAAACACCTTTGTTTATAATAATATATTTATGGCTACCAATGGCGAGATTGGCCAATCTGTTAGTGTAACAATAGACCCTGGAAGTCAATTATATTGGTCTAATAATTTATATCAAGGAGCAATTTCAGCGAATCTTGTAAATACAGGTTCTAATTGGGTACCTGGTGATCCTATCTTTCAACTAGAAGGTGCAAAAAGTATTTATGGCTATCATATACAAGCTTCTAGTCCCGCTTTAGATGCTGGTATATCATTTGTAGAACCCGAATTCCCTTCTTTTGGCAATGGCATATTTAGTGATATATCTCGTTTTAGTTCAAAAGATCTTTTTGGTAATAACATAGATATTATCAATCAAATTCCAAATATTGGAGCAAGTAACGCATTTAATAGTGCCAATGCATTGAGCACTGAATTAATAAAAGATTATCACCCATTTAGTATTTATCCGAACCCTGTTAAAAATGCCATCAACATTCAATTAATAGCATCTTTTAATCAACCAATAGTTAAAATTTTAGACATTACGGGTAAACAGTTGTATACAGCAGTGCCAAACACTGCTCATGAAGAGTTCAAAATAAAACTGCCAGATACTATTAAAAACGGCATTTATTTTATGAAGATTATTGATACCAACTTATCACATACTGAAAGATTTATCTTATTTAGATAATACATGAATCAATCCCTGGAAAAATGAAAAATTTTACTCAAATTATTTTTTGTATTTGCCTTGTAAGTTGGCAAATTGTTTTCGCACAAACTCATTTCGAAATTATAGAAGCTGAAACAGTCTTTGATGCTTTAAATCCAACTCCTGCAACCAATCAAATTGAGAAAAAAACAGGAGGCAGTAATGCCTCAGGTGGTGAATGGGTGGTTATCAAAAGTGGTAACTCCTTAACTTTTACTACTGGAACAATTCCTACATCTAGTTTATACTATCTTAAAATATTTCATTTTAATAATGATAGTGCGCAAACAGCCGAATTAAGCATAAATGGAAATACGCCCTATTCAGTAAATTTAGATGCAGCTCGCTGGGAATATGAAGCAATTGGTCAATACACTAAAATTTCAGTAAATCTTATTGGTGGTCAAGCAAACACCATAGAAATTGCACGCACTTCATCAAACTTATTAATTGACTATATTGTTGTTACAGATCAAGCACACAACACCTATTATGTAAGTAATACTGGTTCTGATATTGCTGCTAACGGATTAACACCGGCAACAGCTTGGGCTTCGTCGATTCGAACAAATCAAGCCGCAAATACTTCAAACAATGATGGTATTATGTTAGAAGGAGATAAACTACTCTTTAATAAAGGAGATACTTTTATTGGACAATTCAAAATCAATTGTTCGGGATCTGAATCAAATCCCATTGAAATTGGAAGTTATGGGAGTGGTGCAAAACCTATTTTAACTGGTGTAGGTGCTATGGTTGGAAACCTTGGCGGAGATGCAGTTGAGGTAGTAAAAATGACCAATACCAGCAACGTTATAGTACAAGATTTACACATTAAAAATGACCGCCAAACAACCAGTTCTTATTGGTCTGATAATAAATCATATGGCATCTATGTAAAAGCAAATAAATGGGGAGGTAGAAGTAGTAATCTTACCTTTAGAAATCTAGATATTACAGATATTTTTGGAGTTAGTATGTATACAAATCCAGAAACAGGCACTCCAGAATTTGTTAGAGATTGGTATACAGCGAGAGGTATTTATTTTGATTCTGAGAAGAATCATGATTTTGATGTTGACGGCTCTCCTGCAAGTACAGAAGTAGGAATTGATGATGTTTTAGTTGAAAACTGCTATTTCTACAATCTTGGCGGAAGAGGTATTAGTACAACGCATAAAGCGAACAATGCAAACACATCTGGAGATACACATAGAAATCGTAACTATGTTATTAGAAACAATTATTTCGAACAATTAGGAGGAGATGGTGTAGTATTTGCTTCCATGTTTAATGGTCTTGTTGAAAATAATGAGTTTCATGATTTAGGTTATGGAGATCATACATTGCCAACAGATAAATACTTTGGTCGAGGCGAGGGATGTTGGATTTGGAATTCTTGGAATATCGTAGTGCAGTACAACAAACAATACAATAATAAAGGATATGGTGATACCTATGGAGCAGGTGGTCATGTTGATTTTTATTGTAAAAACTCTTTGTTTCAATACAATTATAGCGAAGATACCGATGGTGGCTTTTTAGAAATTTTAGGAGACTGCGATAACTCTATTTTTAGATATAATGTAAGTGTGAATGATGGACACAGAACACATCATCACAACTATACCATCTGGTTATCGGGATATGTAGGATCAGATAATGGAGTTCCTAGACCAGTAGTACCACCTAGAGATAATTATATGTACAATAATACTGTTTATGTAGATCAAGCAGCTATTGAACCTCAAATATCCATATTTGCAGAAGATACTTACATTTTTAATAATGTATTCATGTATGCTGGTGGCAGTATGGGCATAAGAAATGAAGATGGAATCAATGGATATTATGAAAGCATGCAAAACGGAGGAATACTTCATGTTTCTAACAATTTCTTCCATGGAAATATAAGTACTACATTTAAGAGTAAAGATGCTAATCGTGTTGATGATGGTTCATTCCCTGCATTCCAAAATGCTGGAGGTTCAAATCGTGGTGATTATGACATATGGAGTGGTAGCCCTATGGTAGATAATGGATTACAATTTACCCAGCCTTCATTCCCTGCTGCAGGTTCTGGTATTTTTGCACATATAGCAGATGAAGTTTTTGATGATGGCTTTGGAAATACTGTAGATATTAATAATCATCCACCAAATATTGGAGCTAGCAATTCTCATAATTCCTTTAGTACTTTAGGAATTGACAATTCAACAGAAAATCAACTTTTTACAATTTTTCCAAATCCTGTAAAAGAAAATTTAACGCTTCAAACACCACAAAATATTCAAAATGCAACTGTTCAGATTTTTGATGTACAAGGTAAATTAATACATACTACTCAGAATTCAGAGTTAAATGGTAACACTTTAGTTAAAATACCGGTACAAATAAAAAACGGTATTTACTTCTTAAAGGTTTCTAATAAATTACAAGAGCAAACACAACAATTTATACTCTATAGATAATATCTAAAACCCTAATTATGAAAAAAATTACTCAACTATACATATGTATTTGTTTATTTAGTGTGCAAATTGCTTATACGCAATCTCATTTTGAAATTATTGAAGCCGAAACAGTCTTTAATTCTTTAAATCCTGTTCCAGCTACGAATCAAATTGAGAAAAAAAATGGAGGAAACAATGCATCTGGAGGTGAATGGGTAATAGTTAAAAGTGGCAACTCTCTTACCTTTACTTCAGGTACAATTCCAGTAACGGGATCGTATTATCTCAAAATATTTCACTACAATAACAATACTGCACAAACCGCCAACATAAGTATAAATGGTGCCGCAGCCTATCCTATTACCCTAAACGCTACAAAATGGGAGTTTCAAGGTATAGGACATTATACCAAAATACCAGTAAGTCTAATTGGTGGTCAAACCAATACAGTAGAAATAATTTATCATTCAAGTAATATACTGATAGATTATGTTGTCATTACAGATCAAGAATACGCTACCTATTATGTTAGCAATACCGGTTCAGATATTGCAAGTAATGGATTAACTCAAGCCAGTGCATGGCAAACATCTAGCAAAGTGAATGAAGCAACAAATTCTGCCAACAATTATGGATTATTAGAACCCGGTGATAAATTACTCTTTAAAAAAGGAGAAACTTTTATAGGTCAATTTATTATTAATTGCTCTGGTACATTAGCAAATCCTATTCAAATTGGCAGTTATGGCAGTGGAAGCGCTAAACCAATTCTAACCGGTGTCGGAGCAAATATGGGTAATAATAACGATGGAGACGCAATTGAAGTTATTAAAATGACTAATACAAGTCATATACTAATGCAAGATCTTGAAATAACGAATGAAAGAATGGTTGGTTTAGGCTGGACAGGTTCTGGAAATAAATCTTATGGAATCGTAGTAAAAGCCAATAAATGGGGAGGTAGATCAAAAGGGCTAACTTTTAGAAATTTGGATTTTATGAATATTTATGGTGTAGATATGATTGCATGGGACGGCTCTTTTAATTATGAATATTATAATGCTCAAGCTTTTTTCTTTGATTCTGATGAAAATCATGACGGAAGTTCAAATCCTACTACTCCTACTGAAGTTGGAATAGACGATGTATTAATAGAAGATTGTCATTTTGAAAATTTAGGAGGTACTGCCATTAGTGTTAGACATTTGGGAGGTTATGATACGAATGGTCCGAGTGAAAGAAATCAGAACTACGTTATTAGGAATAATCACTTTGAAAATTTAGGAGGTGATGGTGTTGTATTTGCTTCTGTTTTTAATGGCTTGGTTGAAAATAATGAATACCATAATTTAGGATTGGGCGATAAAAATGATCAAAATGATCTTTTATTTGGACGAGGCGAAGGCTGCTGGATCTGGGACTCATGGAATGTGGTTGTACAATACAACAAACAATACAATAACAAGGGGTTTGGAGATACCTACGGAGCTGGTGGACATATAGATTTTTATTGTAAAAACTCCTTATTTCAATACAATTATAGCGAAAATACCGACGGTGGTTTTGTTGAAATTTTAGGAGATTGCGATAACTCAATTTTTAGATATAATGTTAGTGTGAATGATGGTCATAGAACAGATCACCACAACTATACCATTTGGTTATCTGGATACGTAGGTACAGGTAATCCTCCTGTGCCATCAAGAGATAATTATATTTATAATAATACAGTATATGTAAATAAGGCAAATATTGACACTCAGATTTCCATTTTTGCAGAAGATACTTACATCTACAACAATGTTTTTATGTTTTTAAATGGAAGCTCCATGGGAATTAGAAATGCAGATGGGGTAAACGGATTTTTAGAGGACATGGAAAATGGAGGTGTTCTAAATGTTTCTAACAACATGTACCAAGGTTCTATTAATACCACTTTTAAAAATAAAGATGGAGATCCATTAGACAATGCATGGCCATCATTTTCGTCGCCTGGAGGCACTTCTCCTGGAGATGACAATGGCGATGCAGATATTTATGATATAAGTAACGGTAGTGTTTTAATTAATGCTGGTAAATCTTTTACGCAACCTTCATTCCCTTCAGCAGGAACAGGAATATTTGCGCATATTTCAGCCGAAGCATTTGATGATGGTTTTGGAAATACCGTAGATATTAACAACCATCCACCAAACATTGGAGCCAGTAACTCTCACAATTCAAATAGCGTGTTAGGTTTAAATGAAGTAAGTAACAATTCGCTATTTACAATCTATCCAAATCCTGTTACCAATCGTGTCAATTTAAACATCTCAGAAACTTTAATAAATTCAACAATTCAAGTTTTTGATGTGACAGGTAAAGAAGTTTTTACACATAAAGAGAGTTTAAGTTCTGGTGAAAACAGTATTGAATTACCCTCTAACATTAAAAATGGTATCTATTTCCTAAAACTTACAGAAGGTAAAAAAACACAAACACAACAATTAATATTATATAGATAACATCTAAAACTCTAATTATGAAAAAAATTATTCAGATCTTTTGTTATATCTTATTTAGTATTATTTCACTCAATGCTCAAAACACTTACTATATGAGTAACAGTGGTAACGATAATGACGATGGATTAACACCTGGAACAGCATGGCAAACATTTACAAAATTAAATGCTGCCTTAGAAACAAATAATAATAGCGGCTATATTTCACCCGGTGATAAAATATTATTTAATCGAGGAGATACCTTTGTTGGTCAATTGTTAATTAAACGATCTGGTACAGCAGTAGCACCAGTTGAAATTGGTAGTTATGGTAGCGGAGCTAAACCAATTTTAACTGGTGTTGGTGCCAATATTGGTGCTTTAGGCGGGGATGCTCATGAAGTTATTAAAATTATAAATGCAAGTCACTTGATTGTTGAAGATTTACACATTACCAATAATAGACAGACAACCTCATCCTATTGGACTGATAATAAATCTTATGGTATTGTTGTTAGAGCCACCAAATGGGGCGGTAGATCTTCAGGATTAACTTTCAGAAATCTTGAATTTCAAAATATTTATGGTGTAAGCATGTTTACCAACCCAAACACAGGAACTCCAGAGTTCATTTTAGATTATTATAAAGCTCAAGCTTTTTTCTTTGATTCTGATGAAAATCATGACGGAAGTTCAAATCCTACTACTCCTACTGAAGTTGGAATAGACGATGTATTAATAGAAGATTGTCATTTTGAAAATTTAGGAGGTACTGCCATTAGTGTTAGACATTTGGGAGGTTATGATACGAATGGTCCGAGTGAAAGAAATCAGAACTACGTTATTAGGAATAATCACTTTGAAAATTTAGGAGGTGATGGTGTTGTATTTGCTTCTGTTTTTAATGGCTTGGTTGAAAATAATGAATACCATAATTTAGGATTGGGTGATAAAAATAACTCAAGTGATCGTCTATATGGTAGAGGTGAAGGCTGCTGGATCTGGGACTCTTGGAATGTGGTTGTACAATACAACAAACAATACAATAATAAGGGGTTTGGAGATACCTACGGAGCTGGTGGACATATAGATTTTTATTGTAAAAACTCCTTATTTCAATACAATTATAGCGAAAATACCGACGGTGGTTTTGTTGAAATTTTAGGAGATTGCGATAACTCAATTTTTAGATATAATGTTAGTGTGAATGATGGTCATAGAACAGATCACCACAACTATACCATTTGGTTATCTGGATACGTAGGTACAGGTAATCCTCCTGTGCCATCAAGAGATAATTATATTTATAATAATACAGTATATGTAAATAAGGCAAATATTGACACTCAGATTTCCATTTTTGCAGAAGATACTTACATCTACAACAATGTTTTTATGTTTTTAAATGGAAGCTCCATGGGAATTAGAAATGAAGATGGTGTAAATGGATTTTTAGAGGACATGGAAAATGGAGGCGTATTAAATGTTTCAAACAACATGTACCAAGGTTCTATTAATACCACTTTTAAAAATAAAGATGGGGATCCATTAGACAATGCGTGGCCATCATTTTCATCGCCTGGAGGCACTTCTCCTGGAGATGACAATGGCGATGCAGATATTTATGATATAAATAACGGTAGTGTTTTAATTAATGCTGGTAAATCTTTTACGCAACCTTTATTCCCTTCAGCAGGAACAGGAATATTTGCGCATATTTCAGCCGAAGCATTTGATGATGGTTTTGGAAATACCGTAGATATTAACAACCATCCACCAAACATTGGAGCCAGTAACTCTCACAATTCAAATAGCGTGTTAGGTTTAAATGAAGTAAGTAACAATTCGCTATTTACAATCTATCCAAATCCTGTTACCAATCGTGTCAATTTAAACATCTCAGAAACTTTAATAAATTCAACAATTCAAGTTTTTGATGTGACAGGTAAAGAAGTATTTGCGCATAAAGAGAGTTTAAGTTCTGGTGAAAACAGTATTGAATTACCCTCTAACATTAAAAATGGTATCTATTTCCTAAAACTTACAGAAGGTAAAAAAACACAAACACAACAATTAATATTATACAGATAATACTTAACTATAAATTTAATACCATGAAAAGATTAACACTTTTAATCGCTTTTATTGCAATATCAATTACAAGCTTTTCGCAACAAAACAAATACTACGAAGGAAGATTTGACCGCGCTAAAATATTTGCACAAGTAGCAGCAGATGAATTCAATCTAACAGCAGAACAACAAGAAGAATTGTACACTAAAAAGCTAAAACATTTTGAAGATCAATTCGCTGCAAATAAAAAATTCAAAGCAGGTGAAATCTCTGAAGAAGAGAAAAAACAACCGAATAAAGAATTCGGTAAATATTTCAACAAGTTAACGGGTAAAACGTACAAAGAATTAAAACCTTTCTACGCCAAAGTAAAAAAGGAAATAGATAAGTTATAATTTCTTAAATAAGATCCTAACTATGCCTAAAACATAGCTAGATACCATGCTTAAAAAAATCACTTTTACTTTTCTTTTATTACTCCTTGTTCAAATTTGTAATGCTCGAGATATCAAAGAGACAATCAAGTTTAAACCAGATGCTTCGGTTGTTTATAAAAGTATAGGTAAAAGTGATTTAAAACTTCATTTCTTCTATCCTAGCAATCATAAAATTTCTAATAAAACTCCTGTAATCGTTTTCTTTCACGGCGGCGGTTGGAGAGGTGGTGGACCCTCTCAGTTTTTTAACCAAAGTAAATATTTTGCATCAAGAGGATTAGTTGCTGTTAGTGTGCAATATCGAACAGAAAAATCTCACGGCACTTCTCCTAAAGATTGTGTGAAAGATGGTAAGTCTGCAATACGTTGGATTAGATCTCATGCAGGAGAGTATGGTATTGACCCTGATAAAATGATTGCAAGTGGAGGTTCAGCTGGCGGCCACATAGCTGCTTCAACAGCAATTTTAGATAAATATAACGAGACAGGAGAGGATACATCAACGAGTTGTATGCCAAACGCATTGGTATTATTCAACCCTGTAATAAACAATGGTAACGAAGGTTTTGGATATGAACTTGTAAAAGAGTATTGGAAGGATATTTCGCCTGCACATAATTTAAAAAGGGGTCTACCTCCTACTCTAATTCTGTTAGGAACGAAAGATACCGCTTTTAAACCTCATCTTGCTCAAAAGTTCAAACAAGAAATGGAGGGATTTGGCAATGAATGTAAGTTAATGCTTTACAAAGATCAAGTACATGCCTTTTTTAATATCAGTCATAGGGATATGCATTTTAAAACAATGGCAGATGCTGATACCTTTTTAATTTCTTTAGGCTATTTAAATGGAAAACCAACTACTGATAAGTTTAGAAAAACTGTTTTCCCTAATGAAAAAAAAACACAATCATTTAAACCTTAATCATTTTAAGAAGTCATAGATTATAAATCTATTCGAAAATAAAATTCGTACAGTACTTAGAAAAAATTAATCCCAAAATATAACAACTCATGATTTATAGATTTTCATTTTTAGTATGTCTATTCTCAATAATTCAAATTGTTGCTCAGGAGCAAAAACCAAACCTTATCATCATTCATACAGATGAACACAATTTAAGAACTCTTGGTGCTTATAGAGCAACCATGCCAAAAGAGCAAGCAGAAATTTGGGGTGAAGGTAATATCGTAGAAACTCCAAATATTGACAAAATTGCCAACGAAGGCGCAATAGCCCTGAATTGGTATGCTCCTTCTCCTGTTTGTACACCATCAAGAGCATCAATGGTTTCTGGTTTATACCCAGTAGCTACGGGTTCACCAGTAAACGATATGCCTTTAAATGACGACCTAGTTACCTTTGCACAGGTTTTAAAAAATAATGGCTACGCTACCGCCTATGTAGGTAAATGGCACCTCGATGGTGAAGGCAAACCAGGTTTCGCTCCTGAACGTAAATTTGGATTTACGGATAACCGTTACATGTTTAATAGAGGGCATTGGAAAATGTTAGGAGAGAATGAACATGGAGCATTTGTTGATCAAGAAATTAACAATCATGGTGGTGGTGTTTGGGATCATGAAAAAGCAAATAGAGAAAACTTTACCACCGACTTTCTTATTGATAAATCGCTTGAAATCATAGAACGAGATAAAAACAAGCCATTCTGCTTAATGATTTCATTACCTGACCCTCATGGTCCAGATCAAGTAAGAGCTCCTTATGATACTATGTATGCAGATATGGAATTTAAAGTACCAGCCTCAGCAACAAAAACTGAAAATCAGATCCCAGGATGGTTAAACCTAAAAGGCAAAAAAAATATCGTAAAACCAGCTAAACTTAAAAAAGGTTTGACCAACTACTTTGGGATGGTTAAAAATATTGATGACAACGTTGGTCGAGTTTTAGATTTCTTAGAAGAAAATAAATTAGACAATAACACCATCGTTGTATTTACTTCTGACCATGGCGATTTATATGGTGAACATGGCAAACTAAATAAAGGCCTACCCTACGAAATGTCAGCTCGCGTTGCATTTATGTTGAGATACCCAGATCAAGTAAAAGCTGGGAAATCTATTAATAAAGCTTATACAATGGTAGACTTTGCTCCAACCATTTTGGGTTTAATGAATATAGACCACTCAGCGAATAAGTTCCATGGGATTGACGCCTCGAAAGATTTTATTTCTTCTCAAAAAAAGGTGAAAGACGATAGTAGAATTGTCTACTTAACCAATGCAAATGGCAGATGGGTAGCTGCGTTGAACAATCACTATAAGTTGGTATTATCTCCTCAAGATACACCCTGGTTATTTGACTTAGAAAAAGATCCAAACGAATTAGAAAATCAATACAATAATCCTGAATATAAACAAATTGCTAGCGAATTAAAAAAAGAGTTATATGCTCAAATGAAATTGTACAAAGAGCCCTTAAATGTGGCTAAATTAAAAAACTAGCAACATGATAAAATCTATATTTTTAAAAGTAACAATAGGCTTGCTTTTAGGTATAAGTACCTCTTGTTATGCTCAAGAGCAACCGAATGTATTATTTATAGCTTTTGATGATTTAAGACCTTTAGTTGGGGCCTATGGAGAACCTGATCCATTAACACCTAATATAGACGCACTGGCTTCTGAAGGAACTAGATTTAACAAATCTTATGTGAGTTACCCACTCTGCTCACCATCCAGAGCTGCAATGCTTACCGGTATCCGTTTTGATAATCAAGTATGGGTTAACGGTAAAAAAGAATGGACTTTCCCAAAAATGGTAGGTATTCAAGATACTTGGCCCAAAGTTTTAAGGCAAAATGGTTATTGGACCGCAACTAGGGGTAAAATATATCATGGCAACGTACCAGGAAATCAGAAAGGTACTTGGGACATTGCAGGTAAAGCAAAAAAAGATCATAGTGATGGTGGATCAGAAATTGAAGATAAAATTGTTGATATAGGTGGTAGACAAGACCAAATTGAAGAGTATTATAAAAAAGATGCAGGTCCAGCAGCTTTAATGTATGCATCAGTGGACGGTCCAGATAATTTATTAAACGATGGTAAAACAGCAGAGGATGTTATTGATATAATCAAAAACAAGCGAGATAAGTCAAAACCATTTATGATTTCTGCTGGTTTTGCAAGACCACATATGCCTTGGGTAGCTCCTAAAAAATATTTTGATATGTACCCCGAAGATGCAGGAACATTAGCCTACCTGCCAGAAGGGGCTGAAAAAGATATCTCTAAAGACGTGTACCAAGGTAGAGGTGCAAAGTTTGGTTGGAATGAAGGCGTAAACGATGCTACAGCCAAAAAACTTATTAGAGGTTACATGGCAAGTACAACGTATGCAGATGCTCAAATGGGAAAAATTATACAAACTCTTAAAGACGAAGGATTGTATGACAATACCATTATTATTGTTTGGGGAGACCATGGTTACCACTTAACAGACCATGGGAAATGGCGCAAAAATACAGGGTACAACATATCATTGAGAAATCCTTTTATTATAAAAATGCCCAATTCTAATACTGCGCAAGTCGTAGAAAACGTCGTTCAAAACTTAGACATCTACCCTACTTTATTAGAGCTGTTAAATATAAAACAGCCTGAACATATAACATTGCATGGTAACAGTTTGGCACCGTTACTAAAAGGTAAAAAGATAAGTTGGGATAATATAGTATATACCTGTGCTGTTGGCAACTACGGTTTAGTAACAGATAAGTACCGCTTTACAAAATTAAAAGAAGGAGGTTATCACTTATTTGACTTAGAAAATGACCCACATGAATGGAACAATCTTGCAAATCAAAAACAGTATCAAAATCTCATTGAAGAATTTGAAGCTAAACTAGAGACTGTTATTTGGAATAAAACACAATAAAAATAATCAATATTCAAATAAGTGTAAAGAATTAGGGAACTAATTTTGGTATTGATAAAAAACGACAAAGCCCCTTAATTTCTCGTAGGGTTTTGGATTTTAAAACTATCATATAAAAACGATATATTAATTAAACTAACATGTATAAAAATTTAACCTTTTGTATCTGCGCATTGTTAATTGGTGCGCTTTCTGCATTCGCACAAGACCAACAACCAAACATCTTATTCATAGCAATAGATGACATGAATGATTGGACGGGCTTTTTAGGTGGTCATTCAGAAGCAATTACTCCAAATCTAGATAAGATTGCTGATAAAGGAATCAATTTCACAAATGCACATGTTTCTGCTCCAGGTTGCTCACCAAGTAGAAATGCATTGTTATATGGTGTAGAACCATTTAACTCCGGTTTATACCCATTTTATGATCACGATATTCACGATCAATTGAGAGAAAAATATACTACGCTTCCAACCTTGTTAAAAGCGAATGGATACAACACATTCGGATCAGGAAAAATTCATCACGGCAGTTCAGACGATCCGAATGAATGGACAGATTATTATAAACCTAAGGCTGCTCAAAAGAAATTTAAAGAGGGCGAAGGATATAAAAGAAATTCTAAACATTCTTTTAGACCAACCTTGCATCCAGATGAAGAACATAAAGATCATCAATTTGCAAATTATGGTATAGAAAAATTAAAAGAAAAACATGATAAACCATTTTTCTTGGCTGTTGGAATTGTAAAACCTCATTTACCCTTTGACGCTCCAATTCGATTTTTTGATCAATATCCAAAAGAAGTAGATTTAGAGAATTATAAAGAAGATGATTTAAAAGATATTCCTCAAGCAGGTAAAAAATTGATCAAACAAGGAGAGTTTAACCAGTATAAAAAAGACGAAGCATGGGGTAAAATTAGAAGAGCTTATTTAGCTTCAATCTCATGGGCAGATTACAATATTGGTAGAGTATTGAAAGCACTTGAAGAAAGCGATTATGCAGAAAATACCGTTGTAGTTATTTGGTCTGACCACGGCTTTCATTTAGGTGAAAAAAATACCTTTAAAAAGTTTACGCTTTGGGAAGAAGCCACAAAAGTTCCGTTTATAATTTATGATGGAAGAATAAAAAATCAGCCTAAAGGAAGAACATATGATGAACCTGTTTCTTTAATTAATGTTTACAAAACTATAGCCGAATATACTGGAGTGCAAGTGCCTGCTTATGTTGATGGAGAAAGTTTAATTCCAGTTGTAAAAGATCAAAATAAAGAACTGAGTAAACCTACTATTACTTCTTGGGGTAGAGGTAATTATGCGGTAAGAACTAAAACGCACAGATATATACGATATCACGATGGGAGCGAAGAATTATATGATCATACTACAGATCCTAATGAATGGAAGAATTTAGCGAAAGATGCAAGTTACACAGACTTAATTATAGAATTTAAGTCCCAACTGCCTCAAAATGAAAAACCAATGATCGAAGACTATGTGAACATTTGGAGTATAGAAGGAGCAGATAGAGCAAAATATAGAGATAATGCTGCACCACAAACTAATATTAAGAAAAAGAAAAAGGATAAGAAGAAAAACTAATCAATAGTATAGCTCCCAATATTTCAAAAATGAAATTTTATAATCATATTCTGTCAATTGTTTTAATGGTATGTACGAATACAGTGCTCGCCACTAATTACTATGTAAATAGTAAAACAGGAAATGACGATAATGATGGTAAAAGCGAACAGAATGCATGGAAATCTCTAAATAAAGTTAATGAAGAAGAATTTTTACCTGGAGATATTGTACTATTTGCCGCTGGAACTTCTTATGAAGGTCAATTGATTCCAAAAGGTTCTGGTAATAACAAAAAGGTTATACAAATTGATAAGTATGGTAAAGGCGCAAATCCAGCAATACATGGTAAAGGAGAAGAACTGTATACTCTCCTGCTCTACAATGTTCAATACTGGGAAATTAGAAACTTAGAAATAACAAATCAAGGCAGTCAGCCACTGAGAAAAAGACGTGGCGTCATTGTTCGTGCTGAGAACTTCGGAGATTGTAATCACATTGTTTTAGAAGGTTTAGAAATCCATCATGTAAATGGGTTCTTAGAAAAAAAGAAAGGGGGAGGTTCTGCAATTTTATGGGAAAACAAAGGAGAAAAAGTAAAAACCAGATTTGTAGATTTACAAATTCTTAATAATTATTTACATCACTGTGAACGTAATGCGATCAATTCAAGAGGATACGCGAATCGCACCAAATGGCATCCAAGTATTGGTGTTGTAATTAGAGGAAACCTTATTGAAAATATTCCTGGTGATGGAATTGTTCCAATTGGTTGTGATGGAGCCTTAATTGAATATAACGTTATAAGAAAAGGCGTAGATAGTATGCCTTTTGGTGATGCTGCAGCTGGAATTTGGCCTTGGAGTTCAGACAATACGCTTATTCAATTTAATGAAGTTAGTGATCATAGAGCAAAATGGGATGGACAAAGCTATGATGCCGACTTTAATTGTATTGGTTCAGTATTTCAATACAATTACAGTTTTGACAATTGGGGAGGTTTTATGTTAATCTGTAATAACGGATTAAAATTAGGGCAACCTATAAATATTGGCACAGAAAACACAAAAATTAAGTATAATCTAAGTGTAAATGACGGTATCCGTCCATATAAAACACATAACAAACGTTATTTTTCCCCTACGTTTCACATCACCGGACCTGTTCAAAACACAGAGATAAATCACAATATATTAATATTACCGAACAAGGAGATTCCTGAAATTGAAAACACATTAATTGAATTTAATGATTGGGGTGATACTTTTCCTATCCAAACCAATTTTTCAAATAATATTGTAAGGAATCAACAGCTAGCTTCTATTCTAAATCCAGATAAATCTAATGAATTTGTTCAATCTGCAAATGACATACAAACTTCATTTAATTATGATGAACGAAATCCTCTAAGAATATTAAATAGTCTAAGAGATCATCAACTTTTTAAAGACAATAAAAAATTTAAAATACTAACAGATTTTATTGAATTCAGAATTAAAAATCCTGATCCAAGATTTAAATCACCTCTAAAAAATAGCCTATAATGAAATCAAACAAGCTATTCTTCTTGTGTTGCGCTCTAATTTTTAGCGTATCAATGTTTGCCACTGAATACTATGTAAATTCTAAAATTGGAAATGATAAAAACACTGGTAAAAGCCCTGAACAAGCATGGAAAAGTCTGGATAAAGTAAATCGAAAAAACTTTAAAGCGGGAGAC
This sequence comes from Urechidicola sp. KH5, assembly GCF_054661455.1. Classification (NCBI taxonomy): domain Bacteria; kingdom Pseudomonadati; phylum Bacteroidota; class Flavobacteriia; order Flavobacteriales; family Flavobacteriaceae; genus Urechidicola; species Urechidicola sp. KH5. Next base: position 773,782 of record NZ_BAAFSW010000002.1, on the reverse strand, counting down.
CAAATCCTATTGGCTACAGGTTTAGAGTACACAGGCACATTAATTTTAGATAAACAATACGGCTCTAAAAAGAACCCCATTATTGTTACTAGCTATGCATATAATAGCAATACAGAAAAACCTCACATTAACGCTAAAGGGTATTTAAATGGTATTTTAATTAAAGGAGGGAGTCATCTAAAAATTGATGGAATTAGTGTTACTGCAAACGGTGGAGACAATAATCCTAAAAAAGGAATGCGTTGTGGTATTTTTTATACTACTAGCGACGGTATTTTCGAGAATATTACAATCGAAAACTGCACTGTTAAAAACGTTTTCTTTGAAAATTCAGGATTTCAGAGAGGAGAAAAAGAAGTGAAAACGGCCAATGGTACCCAAAGTTATGGTTGGGGTATTCGTTTTATTGTAAATAAAAAAGCTCGATTAAAAGGCGCATATGTTCAAAATAACCGTGTTGAAAATGTTGCCCATACCGGAATTAAAATCAACGGAAAAATTGATAACCTAAATGTTTTGAATAATGAAGTCTTCAAAACCGGAGGTCCAGGTATGCAATTCAGTCATATTACAAACTCGTTAATTAAAGGGAACGATGTGAACTATTCAGGATCAAAAGATGACAGCAGAAAATGGGGCCGCGGTAGTGGTATGTGGACCTGGGGAGTAGATACCGTATTAATCGAACATAACCAATTTAGAAATTCCAACGGACCTGCAGATTCTGCTGGATGTCATATAGATTTTAACTGTAAAAATGTTGTTGTACAATACAATGTGAGCGAAAACAATGCAGGCGGATTTGCTGAAATTTTAGGTAATAACTGGAATTGTTCTTACCGCTATAATATTAGTATAAACGATGGGCATAGAGTAAAAAAGAAAGGAGTTGCTTTTCAAGAAGGAAAAATTTACTGGTTAAGTGGTTTTGTTGGAAAAGACAGAAAAAGAAAAGGACCATATAATTCATATTTCTACAACAATACTATTTATGTTAAAGATGATATTACTGCAAAAATGGCCGTAGCCAAGGTGGCAGAAGGTGTATTGGTAGCAAATAACATATTCTACATAGAAGGAGAAAGCAAAGCGGTTTTAGGAGATCAATACCAGCCTCAAGAAGAAGGAACAGCAGATATACCAAATGTTATCTTTAAAAACAATCTGTTCTTAAAAGCTAAAAATTGGCCAAAAAATGTAATGATTCAAGATGAAGACCCCATTATTGGAAATCCCAAGTTTAAAAATCCAGGAGGTATTGAAATACAAGATTACATTCCAACCAATAAATCCTTGATTAAGAATAAGGGAATTAAAATACCATACATTACTGGAGATACCAAAGGACTTTATGTAGGATTAGAAGTAGAAACAGATATTTTAGGAAACAAGATTAAAGGCAATCCAGACATGGGTGCCATAGAAATTCAATAAGAAGATTCATGCAATTCACAAAAACATTATTCGCTATAACACTTTTTGCAAGTGCATTTACATTTGCTCAAACCGAAAAACCAAATATTGTAATCTTCTATGTAGATGATTTAGGCTATGGAGATTTGAGTTCTTATGGCGCCAAAGCAGTTAATACACCCAACGTCGATAAACTGGCCAATGGAGGTGTTCTATTTACAGATGCTCATAGTTCTTCTGCAACCTGTACGCCATCTAGATATTCTCTATTAACAGGTAGATATGCCTTTAGAAAAAATGCTGCAGTATTGCCCGGAGATGCTCCATTGTTAATAAGTACTGATCGCCCTACTCTTCCCAAAATGCTTCAACAAAACGGTTACAATACAGCCGTTGTAGGTAAATGGCATCTAGGTTTAGGCAATGGTAGTGTAGATTGGAACGGAAAAGTGAGTCCAGGGCCCTTAGAAATTGGATTTGATTACAGTTACTTAATTCCATCAACTGGAGATCGTGTTCCTTCGGTAATGTTAGAAAACCATCATGTTGTTGGTTTAGACCAAGAAGATCCTATTCAAATAAATTACAAAAAGAAAGTGGGTACAGATCCAACTGGAAATGAAAACCCAGATTTAGAGCGCTATGCTTCTGATGATTTTCATGGTAAAACCATTGTAAATGGTGTAGCTCGAATTGGATATATGACAGGAGGTAATTCAGCGCGCTTTAAAGATGAGACTGTACCGTATCAAATGCTTAGCAAAGCTCGAACTTTTATTGATGAAAGTAAGGAAGAACCTTTTTTCCTCTACTTTTCGTTTCATGATATTCACGTACCTCGATTACCAGATACTCGCTTCTTAGGAGCAACGGATATGGGAGTGCGTGGCGATGCTATTGTTCAGATGGATTACATTACTGGTGAAGTAATAAATCACCTAGAGAAAAGAGGTTTGGATAAAAATACAATTGTGATTTTCACAAGTGATAACGGACCAGTTTTGGATGATGGATATGCCGACGAATCTGTTGAACGATTAGGAGACCACAAACCTGCTGGACCTTACCGTGGAAATAAATACAGTGCTTTTGAAGCAGGGACTCGTGTTCCAACTATTGTGTATTGGCCTGGGACAATTGCTCCAAAGAAAAGTAATGCTTTAATGACTCAAACCGATATTTATGCATCTGTTGCCGAATTAATTGGACATAAATTAGATGCTATGGAGGCACCAGACAGTTATGCTATGTGGGATGCCTTTTCTGGAATTTCAGATAAGGGACGAGAGTTTTTACTAGAAGAATCTGTTACCCTTTCTTTAAGACATAAAGATTACAAGTACATCCATCCTACTAACAAAAACCCTTCTTGGATTAAGAAAGAAAAGAACATAGAGTCGGGTACTTCCAAAAAAGCTCAATTATTTGATTTATCTGCAGATGTTGGAGAAACTCAAAATATTGCCGATAAAAAGAAAAAATTAGTACAAAAATTTGCCGCAGAAATAGAGAGGATTCAAAATAATGAAGTAACAAGAGAGTAATGATCAAAAGATTTCTTCTAATAGTCACTCTTGCGATTAGTTGCAATCTTATTGCTCAAAATCTATTGAGCAAACAAATAGCTATTTTAAAAAGTTACGATAAAGATCATTTGCATCGTATTGCCTTGCCAATAGGTGGTATTGGTACAGGTACTGTTTCTTTAGGTGGTTCAGGAGAATTAAGAGATTGGGAAATAATGAATGTTCCTGCTAAAGATTATAGCACGGTTACAACCGGTAATGATGCACCATTCTTCGCTATTTATACCAAAAAAATGAACGAATCTCCTAATTCAAAAGCACTGCTTGGACCAATAAATACCGGAGACTATCAGCATTATGAAGGGCGTTCAGTTAACCATCATGGCTTTCCACGATTTAGAGAAGCATCCTTTGATGCGACATACCCTTTTGGTATGGTTAATCTATCAGATAAAACAATGCCTGTAGATGTTAAAGTCATTGGGTATAATCCCTTTATTCCAGCTGATGCAGATGCTTCCGGTATTCCAATCGCTATACTTTCTTATGAAGTTACCAATACTAGTAATGAAGAAATAGAAGTTTCAATTTCTGGAAACATTCGAAATTTTATTGGCAAAGATGGCAGTAGGCACACCTCTGATTGGAAAGGAGATTTTATCCCAATTGGTGCAGAGGATAATAAAAATGAATTTAGAACTACTGAAGTAATAAAAGGCATTTACATGTATTCAGAAGGAGTGGATAAAAATGATGCTGCTTGGGGAACCATGGCTATTTCAACTCCAAACCAAAAAGACGCCACAATAACATATAGAACTAGCTCTACTAAAAACGAATGGTACAATAGTACACTAAATTTTTGGGATGATTTTAGCAGTAATGGTTTACTAATAGAAAAAGACAAACAATACGATAAAGACCCTTTAGCTTCTTTGGCAGTTCATAAAATTCTAAGTGCCGGAGAAACTAAAATATTCAACTTCTATTTGACATGGCATTTCCCAAATAGATATGCTTGGTCCAAAGAAAAATTACAGAATTATTACACCACTAAATATAACAATGCGTGGGATGTAATTGAAAAAGAAATCAGCAACTTACCTGAATTAACCAATAATACTATAGCTTTTACAAATTCCTTTGTACAAAGTTCATATCCCGAAGTAGTAAAAGAAGCTGCCTTATTTAATTTAAGCACCCTAAGATCTCAAACTGTTTTTAGAACAGCAGACGGAAAAATGTTTGGATGGGAAGGAGTAATGGATAGAAAAGGCTCCTGTTTTGGCTCTTGTACACATGTTTGGAACTACGAACAAGCCACGCCATTTTTATTTAATGATCTAGCTAGAACCATGCGAGAGGTTGAATTTGATTATGCTACTGGAGAAGATGGGCATATGGGATTTCGAACAAAATTACCTTTAGAATTAGATGTTTCGGGGATAGATTTAGCTGCAGCCGATGGACAGATGGGAACCATTATGAAGTTTTATCGAGAATGGCAATTATCTGGAGATACGGAGTTTCTAAAAAACCACTGGTCAAAAATAAAAGCGGTTCTTGGCTATGCTTGGATAGAAAATGGTTGGGATGCCGATGTTAATGGAATAATGGAGGGCATACAACACAACACGATGGATGTAGAGTATTTCGGTCCAAATCCACAAATGCAACTTTGGTATTTAGGAGCATTAAGAGCTGCCGAAGAAATGGCCAGTTTTCTTGATGATCTTGCCTTTGCAAAAAAATGTAACGAATTATTCAAGTATGGAAGTGCGTGGACAGATGAAAATTTATTCAATGGAGAATATTATGTTCACAAAATGGAAATACCAAGTTCCAAAAATGATATTCCAAAAGGTCAAATTGGTGAGAAAAGAGTAAAGCTACTAGATTTGAATGATCCCTTTTATCAATTAAAAACAGGCTGTTTGGTCGATCAATTGGTAGGTCAATATATGGCTCATGTATTGGGGTTAGGCTATTTGGTGAAAGAGGACAATGTAAAGTCAGCACTAAAAAGTATTCAAAAGTATAATTATAGAGATAATATGTATGAGCACTTTAACAATATGCGCTCGTATGCAATGGGAGATGAAAAAGCACTATTAATGGCTAGTTGGCCAAATGGTGGAAGACCAACAATACCATTTCCTTATTGGTCAGAAGTCATGACTGGTTTTGAATATACAGCATCCATCGGAATGCTGTATGAAGGTTTGGAGGAAGAAGGGTTAAATAATATCAAAAACATTAGAGATCGTTATGATGGCTTGAAAAGAAACCCGTTTGATGAAGCAGAGTGTGGACATCATTATGCTCGAGCAATGGCATCTTGGGCATCTCTCATAGCTCTTAGTGAATTTCAATATTCAGCCATTGAAAAATCAATAAAATTTACGGATAAACCAGGTAATTATTTCTGGTCAAATGGCACCGCTTGGGGCATGTGCTCAATTGATAAAAATCAAGAAGAATATAGCGTGAAATTTGACGTCTTGTACGGTAAATTAGAACTTGATTCCTTTTCAATTAAGGAGAGAACCTTTTTATTAAATAAAAAACAACGATATTTATCAAAAGGTAATAGTCTCATTCTTAATAGAAAATTCTAAAAATATGAAAAAGATCAACTCCATTTTAACTCTTTTGTTCATCTGCAATACCTTACAGATAAAGGCTCAAGTACAGTTAAATATTGATGCAACAGATAAAAGCCATATTATACATCCTATGATTCAAGGTCATGGACTCGTTTATTCAGAAGAAGACGATGCCATATACAACAATGGCACCATGGCTCAAATATATCAAGATGTTGGTGCGGGTTTTCTTCGCTGGCCTGGGGGTACAGTAGCAACGATGTATCACTGGAACAATCTATCTGGTGTGGGATGGATAGATAACTGGAATCCAAGCTATAACGATGCAAATGATAGACCCGCTGCAGAATTCATGGATTTAAATGAATATATCACTTTAACAAATGCTGCTGGAACGGAACCAATGCTAGGTATTAACATGAGTTCTGGAATGGAGTGGAATCGAGAAGCAGATGCTATTCAAGAAGCAGAAGATATGATTAATTATTGCCTCAACAATGGCTTTAATGTTAAATACTTTTATCTAGATAACGAAACTTATCATCATGGTAATGGTTACAATAAAGATGTAGATGGTGATAATGAAGAATGGACACCTCTATTGTATGCGCAAAAAATCAATGTATATGCTGCTGCAATAAAAGCACTTGTACCAGATGCTATTCTCATTGCTAACTGGACGGATAAAGTAAGAACTAATATATCAGCATATACTACAATAATTAATACAGCTGGTAATAATATTGACTATATCGATGTTCATTGGTACTGGAAATGGGGTGTTGCTAATTGGAATGCTTGGAAAGCAACAACACCAATGGAAAACGATACAGATTGGTACGATGGTGGCACTTTTGTAGAAGAGATAGAGTATTTTAATAACTTAACCACTTCTCTTGGGAAACCACATATAAAATTAGCCGCTTTAGAATGGAATATCGCACCTGGAGATTTTCATTCGAACCCTGCACATACAGAATTTATGCAAGCATTAATGCAATCTGAAATGCAGTTGCAATTTATTCAAGGAGGATTGGAACTCGCTGCAATGTGGACGACGCAATGGGCAGATTATGCAAATTCTGATTTTATGACCTTAGTAGATTCTGATGATAATTACAGCCCTACCCCAACTGCACTTATGCTAGAATTATATAAAAATGCGATTAATGGAGAATTGGTTAGCTCAACAATAAGTGACAATCAAATATTAACTGCTACAATTTTAAAAGGAGATAAAGTTTATGTTTATATATTGAGTAAAGATGATGCTCAAAACAATGTTGAATTTAATTTTACTGGAGTTGACGTGCTGTCAGTTCATGAAGCTAAGCGATTCAAAGATCCAGGAGTATTGCAAGATATAGGCTTATGGAATCATGCTACAAGAGGAAGCTATATGGCTAATATTCAAGCTAACACTTTAACCATGGTAGCCTTTGAAAGAGACCTAACTCAAAATATGTTATTAAATGGTGATTTTGAAAATGCGCTTAATCATTGGACACCTTGGAATGGCCCGACAAATACCACAGATGCATTTGAAGGTAGTTCTGCCTTAAACATGATAGATAAAGGGTCTGTTTACCAATGGGTAACAGTAGAGCCCGATACAGAATATACCCTTTCAGCCTATTTAAAAACAAGTAATGCTGCAAATAGAGTTGTAATGATTATTGCAGACGGAGATGAAGTAAATCAATATTCAACTGAATCCTATGATACAGCATATACCCTGCATCAAATTACTTTTACTACTGATGTAGATCAGACACAATTAAAAGTATCTATTTGGCAGCCTCCGAGCGGCACTGTTACTGCCAATGCAGACGATGTTCAACTCATTAAAACTAACAATGTTTTAGGGTTAAGAGAAAACTCAATTGATAACACTTTTAAAATATACCCTAATCCTGCAAAAAATTCTATTTCGGTTTCAACCTATAGTAACATTTCTAACGCCCAAATAGAGTTGTTTGATATGATGGGAAATCAGGTAGCTAAACAACAATTAAATTTCTCTAACAATAAAACTACTATGTCTGTTTCTAATATTTCAAGAGGGATTTATATTGCAGTTGTATCTAGTAAAGATGTAAAGAAAGAAGTGAGCAAAATTGTATTAAATTAAAAATGACAATACACAAACATTTTATATTTCTAATAGGTTGTTTTTTAACACTCATTTGTGCAGGTCAAGTTTCTGAACAACCAAATTTCATTATCTTTTTAACAGATGATCAAGGATATAATGATGTAGGTGTTTTTGGTGCAGCTAATATCAAAACCCCTCATTTAGATCAAATGGCTCAAGAGGGTATGCTATTTACAAATTTTTATGCACAACCTCTTTGCGGGCCGTCAAGAGCGGCATTGCTAACTGGTAGTTATCCAATGCGCATTGCAGAGCCTGAAAACACAAAAGAAATTCACACTCAAATTCACCCCAAAGAAATAACGATTGCAGAGATATTAAAAACAAAAGGATATAAAACAGCATGTATAGGGAAATGGCATATTGGCGATGCGCCAGACCAAATGCCATTAAAACAAGGGTTCGATTACTTTCTAGGCACACCAAAATTTAATGGTTCTACCAAGTATATCGAACAAAACAAATTTAGATGTTCGGTACTTAAAAACAGTGATACAATTAAAGTTATTAATACCGTTGAAGAAATGGGCCTACTTACAAAGATGTATACCAAGGAAGCTCTCGATTTTATTAAACAAAATAGAAACGAACCATTTTTTCTATACCTATCACATAATATGCCTCATGTTCCATTGGGAGTTTCAAATGAATTTAAAGAAACCTCTAAAGGCGGCTTTTACGGAGATGTTATTGAAGAATTAGATTGGAGTATGGGTCAAGTTTTAAAAACACTTAAAGAATTAAATTTAGAAGAAAATACTTTCGTCATTTTTACCTCAGACAATGGTCCTTGGAATGAAGCTAAAATTGGAGATCACGGTGGAAGTGCGTATCCATTAAGAGGGAATAAAACACAAACCTGGGAAGGGGGGGTGCGTGTACCTGCCATTATGCAATGGAAAGGCAAAATACCAGAAAATATTGTTAGTAATGAATTGCTTACTACCATGGATTTCCTTCCCACTTTTGCTGCATTAGCGAAGGCCGAAATACCTAAAAGCACTATAATCGACGGAAAAGACTTACAAGAAGTACTATTTAGAAATGGTAAAAGCTCTCATGATCGATATTACTATTATTTTTATACACATCTGCAAGCAGTGCGTGATAAAGAATGGAAATTAGTACTCCCTCGTGTCGGAAAACCTGCATATCTTAAATGGGCTGCGCGAAAAGTAGAACCTGTAGAAGAACTGCTACTATACAACTTAAAAAATGATAAAGAGGAAACTACCAACGTAGCTAATCATCATCCAGATAAAGTAAAAGCATTATTATTGTTAATTGAAGAAGGTAGAAAAGAATTAGGCGATCAGGATAAAATTGGTCAAAATGTTCGATTCTATGACTCTAATTCAAAAACAAGTCGAATAGAAACATATAACCATTGGAAAAATACTATTGAGAAATGAAAAAGTTATCCTTTTTAATACTTGTATGTAGCACCATATTTTGTTTTGCACAAAACCAAAATGATTGGGAAAACCAAAACGTAACACAAATAAATAAAGAAAAACCAAACGCTACTCTTTTTTATGATGATAGCAGCGCCGATGTAACCTCACTGAATGGTATTTGGAAATTTGCTTTTTACAATAACCCTAGTGAAGTGCCAGAAAATCTAATTCCTAGCAAATGGGATGAAATTACAGTTCCAGCAGCTTGGGAAATGCAAGGATATGGCAAGCCAATATATACCAATATTGTATATCCATTTGATAAAAACCCTCCATATATTTCAGGACAAAACGGCAATCCAGTTGGGCTTTATCAAACTACATTTACATTAAGTGAAACCAATTCGAAAGAAACATTTGTTCGATTTGAAAGTGTGGCCTCTGCTTTTTATTTATGGATAAATGGTAAAAAAGTAGGTTATAGCCAAGATAGTTGGTCTCCTGCTCAATTCAATATTTCAAAATATGTAAAGCAGGGAGAGAACACGCTAAAAATACAAGTATTTAAATGGAGTGACGGCAGTTATTTAGAAGACCAAGATGGTTGGCGAATGGGAGGCATATTTAGAGATGTGAACCTCATTCAAAAACATCCAGTTTATATACAAGATTATTTTGTAACTACTCCACTCACCGAAATTGGAGCAGATTTTAATTTAAAATTAAACCTGAGTAATTACTCCGATCAAGAGTTAGGTAATTATAAGGTTTCAATTAAACTGTTGGATAAAAATGGTGTTACCGTTGTGAATGACACAATTAATGCTTTAAAAGAATTTGTGTTTAAAAAATCTATAAATGATGTCGTACTTTGGTCGCACGAAACTCCAAACTTATATCGGTTAATTATTGAATTACAAGAGAATAATATAACGATCGATGCAATTTCTTCTAATATAGGCTTTAGAGAAGTATCTATTTCAGATAAACAAGAATTACTGCTTAACGGTAAGTCTATTTTAATCAAAGGTGTAAACATCGTTGAGCATGATCCTATACATGGTAAACACATACCAAAAGAACGTATTGAGAAAACAATTAAACTTCTAAAACAAAACAACTTTAATACTGTTAGAACTGCCCATTACCCTGCGTCTCCTTATTTCTACAAATTATGTGATGAATATGGCTTGTTAGTAATAGACGAAGCAAATGTTGAATCTCACGGCATGAAATATGGTGCTGCCTCTTTAGCAAAGCAATCTACTTGGGAAAAAGCACATGTAGAAAGAATGGAAGCTATGATTCAACGCGACAAAAATCATCCAAGTGTAATTATGTGGTCTTTTGGAAATGAAGCCGGTAATGGAGTGAATATGGCAGCAATGCAAAAGCGCACCAAAGAAATAGATACCACAAGGCCAACACACTACCATTCTTCTGAAGAACCAATTTCATATGACACCTATGGTGGTGGAATTTGGAAAGGTGGTAAAAAACATAAATTTGGCAGGTATCAATCAGTAAAAGATATGGAACATATTGGATCGATGAATCTGGATAAACCTTATCTCTTAAACGAATATGCACACGCTATGGGTAATAGTGTTGGTAATTTACAAGAATATGTAGATGTATTTGAAAAATACCCATCGCTTATTGGTGGTTGTATTTGGGATTGGTCTGATCAAGGAATTACCAAATCGATAGATGGAAAATATGGCAGCCAAATACAAGATATTAATCATGCCCATGAAGAATGTCTAAAACCAGAAAGCAATTATTTTTGGGCGTATGGAGGAGATTTTGGCGATACACCAAATGATGGTAATTTTTGTATGAATGGAGTAATGATGGCTGACTTAACGCCTACTCCAAAAACTGTTGAAGTAAAAAAAGCATATCAAAACATTGCTTTTAAATTGATAGACACATTAAATGGAGTTGTAGAAATCAAAAATAAATTTTTTGAAACTAATTTAAATAGTTTTGATATTGAATGGCAGTTGCTAGAAGAAGGTCAAACGATTCAATCTGGCGAAATGCATTCTGATTTAATCGCTGGAAGTGCTGACAATTTTAAATTGAGAGATTATAATTTACCAGCATCCTCTCTTTTAGAATATACCCTGAAACTACAAGCGAAAACTAAATCGAATACAGATTGGTCTGCTGCTGGCCATATTGTCGCTTGGGAAGAATTTATTGTAAAAGAAGCTCCTTTAGAATTAGCCAAAATTAATTCTGAAGAAAAAGTAAAAGCGAGAGAGAAAGACAATTCTATAATTATAACTTTTGAAAATGGACAAATAGTTTTTGATAAAGTAGTGGGTCACATAAAAAGCGCCAAATACAATGGCATGAAAGTTATAGATGGCTCAATGGATTTAGCTTTTAATAGAGCCTATATAGATAACGATAAGAAAATTAATTTGCGTAAAACTTGGGATGCGATTGATTTCCATAATTTATTACCCACTGTTGAGCATTTTAATATGCACAGAGAAAAGAAAAGGGTAATTGTTGAGTTTAGAAAAAAATATCTATCTATTGGCAATACAAAAGGATTTGCAACCAATGAACAATTTATTATTAATGATAATGGCATTGTAGAAATTAAAACAAGTGTTTCATATTTAGGTGAAGGAGCTCCAATTACTTTTCCAAGAATTGGCTACGAACTGAAAGTCAATAAATCATTTAGTAACAGTATTTGGTATGGAAAAGGCCCAGGAAGTTCTTATAAAGATCGTAATACAGGTATGCAATTGGGTATATACAAAGCTACAATTGACGAGCATTTTGTAAACTACGCAAGACCTCAAGAAAATGGAAATAAATCAGAAATTAGATGGGGTAAAATTTTTAAAGACGAAAATACTGGTATCTTATTTAAGAGTAATAAACCCTTAAATTTTTCATTTAGAAAGTATACCACAAAACAATTAAACGATGCTACACATCCATATCAATTAAAAGCAAACGAATTTAACATTCTTAATATAGATTTTGACCATGGTGCACTTGGTAATGGTAGCTGCGGTCCAATACCTATAGAAAAATACTACACAGATATTTGTGATAGAAGTTATTATTTAAGAATCCATTTAGGAAATTATTAAAATATCGTCAATGAAAAACATTCCCCTTTTATTACTGCTATTTATAGCACCTCTTCTTTTTGCACAAGAAATTAAAAGTGAGTTACTAGAAGAATTAAAAAGTACCAATATTGCTCAAATAAAAAGTAACAATTTACAAGTATCGAACGTCCAAAATGGTATTCAGGTCTTATTAGAGGCAGGTCAAAAAGGAAGTATTACTATAAAACCAAAAAATACTTATTGGGATTTAACCCAATGGGTGTTTTTGAGTTTAGAATTAGAGAATCTTAACAATGAAAAAGTCAGATTTGATCCGATCATTTTATACGATAACCCAAGACGTAAAAACAGCAATCATAGTGTCAAAAATAAGCATATCGGATTTTTAAAACCTCAAGAAAATCTAGTTTTCAATTGTGTGCTAATTCGTGATAAAATTAATATTGAAGACTACCCTCAAGCTAAAGACTTTCCGCAAATGAAAGGAATGCCAAATGGTATAATTCTAAATTTTGACGGTATTGATGCAAAGCATATAAAAGGAATCCAAATAGTATTTCCCGCTCAAGAATCTGAGCGCAAAATAGTTTTAAAACGATTGTTTAAAAATCGAAAAGGGACCTCTAATTTATACACCAATAATCGATCTGAGTTTTTCCCTTTTATAAATAAATACGGACAATACAAGCATGCAAACTGGGATGGTAAAATTACAGATGATAGTCAATTTAAAGTCGCCTTTAAAAAAGAAGCTGCGGATTTAAAAGCGCATACAGGCTCCCTAGAATGGAATAAATACGGAGGATTTAAAAGTGGTCCTCAATTTGAAGCAACCGGAAATTTTAGAACAGAAAAAATAGAAGGAAAATGGTGGATTATTGACCCAGAAGGATATTTATTTTGGTCAACAGGTGTGAATGGCGCTGGTAAACTAGAAGTAGCAACACCTTATAATAAGAGAGAACATTTCTTTGAAAGTATCCCTAAAAATGATCCTGCGTCTAAAAAATTTTTTAAAAAGAACTCATACTATTTTGGATTACAAAACCTTTATAAAAAATACGGTAGCAATGCAGAAGAAAAATACATGCCCGTGACCTTAGATCGAATGAAAAGTTGGGGATTGAATACGCTAGGTGGATGGTCTAACGAGGCGGTTGCAAAACAACCAAAAGAAAAAAAACTGCCCTACACCGTTTACATAAATGCAATGTATCCTGCCATTAATGAAAAATTTCCAGATGTTTTTGACCCTAAATGGGAAGCAGATGTTGAGAAAAAAGTAAAGACAAAATCGGAATTTGTGAAGAATGACCCCTACTTCTTTGGCTTCTTTATTAACAATGAAATTCATTGGGGCAATCCATTCAGTTTGGCTCAGAACACCTTGGAGAAAGGTCCTAAAACAATTGGTAAAAAAGTGTACATCGAGTTACTTAAAAAAGAATTGGGTAGCATAGATGCATTCAATGTAAAAACAGGTGGCGACTTTAAGAGTTGGGACGACCTGTTACAGACCAATGTTCATAAAAATGACATTAAATTAAGTGGCGTAAAAAAATTAAATGAAATGCACTATCAGAATATGGTCAAAACCTATTTTGAGATTACTAAAAAGTTGATAGAGAGGCATGCTCCTGGTAAAATGTATATTGGCTGCAGATGGCACGGGAATCATAAAAATAAAATTAACGTCTCAATTGCTGCTAAATATTTAGACATTCTTTCTTTTAATGCATATGAAAATGAAATTGAATTTTATCCATATCCTCAAAAAGGAATAGATAAACCTTTTATAGTTTCAGAATTTAATTTTGGAGCTTTAGATACTGGAAAATTCTTTACCGGACTTGGTTATGCCTCAAGTCAAAGAAATCGTGGAGAGAAATATGTAAACTTTGTAGAGGGCGCTCTACGAAATCCAAGATGTGTTGGTGCCCATTGGTTTATGTGGGCAAACTCTACAACTGCTGGAAGAGGAAATGGAGAAAATGCCAATTGTGGATTGGTAGATATGACCGATCAAATTCATTATGAACTTATAGACTATATGAGAGAAATGAATTATAGGATATACGATTATAGACTTTATAAAAACTAGCGTATGAATAAATCTACCCTACAACTCTTAGTTCTTGTTTTATTGGTATACCAAGTTGCGCAAAGTCAATCTATAAACGCTTTTCAACCATACAATACTCAAGGCGATAACATGATGCATATTTGCACTGCCGATTTTGATGGTGTAGGCAAAAAAGATTTTATTGTCGGAATGACTACTAATGGAAAAGTAATTGCTTTTAATAGACCAGATTTAATCTCAAACCCTGCTTCAGACAATCGCCTCTGGGAATATCAACCTCCAACCTCAATTGGTATTAGAGTAATTACAGGTGAAGTAATAAGCAGTAGCACTGGAGATGAAGTTCTAGTACCGGGTACAGATGGGCATCTGAGAATTCTATCGTCTCAAGGTAATTTGCTGTTGGATATTGAAGTGAGCACTGGGGCTTTATATTCTGCTACTGTCGGAATCGGTGCTGGAGGTCAACCTATTATTGCCACTTCAGGAGTAGATGGTCTTGTATATTTTTTTGATAATACAGGAAATGAATTATCAACTTTTAGACCGAAAACAAAAAAACCACAAGGAGTTGCAGGAGTTATTAGACATGTAGTAGCAGGTGATTTTGATGGGAATGGAGTTGATGAAGTTATTTCGTTCGTAAATAATCGAAATTTTAGAGGACACTGCTTTTTTGATTTAACTGACTTATCCACTTTTCAACGCCCTTCCTATTGGAATGGTATTACCTCTTTCAACGAAGATGATGTTGCGAATGGTATGGGGTATACAGATAAACAAGCTCCACATGCATTTGATATGGATGGTGATGGAGACGATGAATTGGTAGGACATTGGGGAGTACTTCATCCTGAAGACGGTCCAAACACACAACTCTTATCTACTATGCTTTCTAGTAATGAAAAGATAAGCCTAAGTACCTATGCTAATTATGCACAGCAATACTTGATTGCAAATAATGGTTTCAGAGCAGGTGATAAAGAAAAACTTACCAATACTGGCAAATATTTAATGCAACACGGTATTCCAGGCGATTTTGACAACGACGGAAAACCAGAACTATTTACAGTTTATGGCGATGATTTATTTATATCAGATTATGAGCCACCTACAAAAGCACTTAATATTTCAGATTATTCATGGGTTCATTCTGATTATCATTTTTCAGATGCGGCACGATTAGAAAGCAGAACAGGAGCTGCAGATAAACTCGTAATTACAGGACCAATCAATGGCGATGACCACTTTTATGTTATAGATATTACAGATAGTAATTGGCGTACTGATGGACGTATAATTGACAATCAAGGTACCTTTGGAGAAATCAATCAAAATTTAGACAATCTATCCAATGCCATTGATAACTTTACAGGAAATTCTGCAACGGCAGCCGACGAACCGATATCATTTATACATTATTTTGCAAGTTGGTTAGGTTGGGAAATGACGCCCGCAAATTGTGCTATAAGGGCTCAGGGAGTGCTAGATGCGCAGCAAGATTGGTTAGATAAAATTGGAGGGCAAGTAAATTATGATCCTACCCGTATTCGTATGGTGGCAGAAATTAGTGCCACCGTGTTTGGAGTTAGTAGTGACGGTACCGACCCAGATATTACTCCTGAAGGTATGGTAGAATATTGTCGTGCTCTCGCACAAAGAGGAGTATATTTTAGCCTTAAAATTGGTCATGGGTCACGTCAGTATATCACTCCAGAAAACTTAGCAGATTGTTTTGAGGCTTCGGTAGTAGATGGCGTAAATTATATGATGACCAGAACTCGAGAATTGTCACATCATAGTTATTTTGACACTTACATACCGCACATGGATGCACTATTAGATCGAGCAACAACAATAGGTGCAATCCCTCCGAAAGTAATGATGTGTGCTAAAGGAGCAATGTTCTCAACTTGGACTCAACAACAGACCGATGAATATTTTCCTAAATACACAGAAATGATAGTACCGGGTGTAGAAAATTCAAATGTAAATGTTCAAGATTGGAGTATTGCCGAACGTGTTGGTATGTGGATGAATGGAGATGTAAAAGATTGGGGTTGCAACATTATTGGAGATGATTTAACTCCAAATCGTGTAGCCGAATGGGGTGGCATGCGAAATGCACATGTTATTTTAAGAAAAATGTTGAATGCGTATGCTTTAGGTGCAAGATATTTTAGAGTTACCTCTGTTACTTCAAAAGAAAATCCATTATTTGTACGAGGTGATGTTACAAACCCCGATCTAGAATGGACGCAAGCATATGAAAAAGGGTTTTTAAATTTTTTAAAAATAGCAGAAAACGGTTTATACCCTAATGCCCTTAGTGTAGACAAGATAAAGGGAATTTCTCCAGTATCTGTGGCCTTATATAACAGAGTGGATAGGCTTACAGAACAATCAATAAAACACGACTACTACTTGTATTATCCGAGTAATCCTAATAACGTATTAGGTCAATTCTCTTGTTGGAATGCATATGAAAATGTCTCAGAAACAGATGTTTCTTCATATATCTGGGGAGCTAAACGTAGGTTTGACAATATTATGCCTACTTCTCCTGGTGGGTTTGTTACAATCATTCCAAATAGGTCATCTTCAGAAGTTCTAGATAACGATTGGTGTAATAAATCATATCAAACCAATGGAGATAGCTGGGTAAGTGGTGGCAAAAGTCAAATTGTACTCGATTTACTCACAGAGCGACAAAACCTCGATTTTTTTGTCGATGGAGAATGCGTTTGGCAGGTAGCCCAAGATAAAGATGATCCATTCACTTATTTCGTATTTCTAACAGGCAATAATGTACTTTCTCCCATTCAACGTTCAGTGAGATTAAAACTTGGAAACAATCTTTCGGGTATAAGCACTGTATTCGATCAATTAAATGGTGGAGGTTCAATTGGTGTATTATCTTCTACCGACGATGAAGTACTTATCACAATACCAAAAGGGACTGCTCGATTTTTACGCATTCAAGTTCAAGAATCATTAAGTGTAAATGAATCCGAACAAAAATTCATGGCTGTATATCCAAATCCTTCATCAGAAAGTTTTACCATTGATTTGATTGACAACACAAACAAAACAACTATTTCTATATACAACAGTTTAGGCACTCTAATCAACCAAGACATTATTACAACTTCTAAAAAGGTAATTAATGTACATTCTTGGGCTTCTGGTATTTATTTTGTAAAGGCTCAAGTAAAAGATAATTTCCAAACCATAAAAATTGTCGTGAATTAAACTATTTAATAAAAACTTAAACAAACCTTTTATGAAAGTTAAATTAGTCATACTTATACTTCTTATGTCATCTGGTTTGATGATCGCTCAAAGTAAAGAACAGAAACCAAACTTTATAATTATTCTAGCCGACGATTTGGGCTATGCCGATGTTGGTTTTACAGGTAGTAAACAAATCAAAACACCGCATATAGATGCTATTGCTAAAGATGGGGTGGTATTTACAGATGGTTACGTTTCGGCTCCTGTTTGTTCGCCGTCACGAGCAGGTTTAATCACAGGTAGAAACCAAGTAAACTTTGGTTACGACAACAATTTAAGTACACCTTTAAAACAATTTAATGCAGCCTATTCTGGTCTGCCTGTTGAAGAAAAAACAATTGCTGATAGATTAGGTGATTTAGGATATGTAAACGGTATTGTAGGAAAATGGCATTTAGGAGAAGACGAACAATTTCATCCTTTAAATAGAGGTTTTGATGAGTTTTGGGGCTATTTAGCAGGCGGACACAACTACTTTGCTGAAAATACTTCTAACAAAAAATACAACCGTCCTATTATTTCAAATTATAAAACACCACAACCAATCACGTATCTTACAGATGACAAAGGTGATGAGTGTGTTGATTTTATTAAAAGACACAAGAACGAACCATTCTTTTTATACGCATCTTTTAATGCACCGCATGCACCAATGCAAGCCACTAAAGAAGACCTAAAATTGTATAGTCATATTGAAGATGAAAAACGACGCACCTATGCTGCAATGGTACATCGACTTGATGTGAATATTGGGCGTATGGTAAAAGAATTAAAAGATCAAGATATTTATGATAATACCGTAATTGTATTTTTTAGTGACAATGGAGGGCCAGATACCAATAATGGATCAATTAATGCTCCATATAATGGTCGAAAAGGAATACTGTTAGAAGGGGGGATTCGAGTACCGTTTGTGATTTCTTATCCCAAAAAATTAAAAAGTGGTGTGTACAATAAAGCCATCACTGCCTTAGACCTCGCTCCTACTTTTGTATCCTTGGCGGGTGGAGAAATAAACGATAAAGATGCGTTTGATGGTGTTAATATATTTCCATTTATCACTAATGAAATTAAAGGTCATCCACATGAAACACTCATGTGGCGTTTTACTATTAGTGCTGGTATGCGAAAAGGAAATTGGAAATTGGTTCGCTTACCAGACCGCATGCCAATGTTATTTAATTTAGACACAGATCCATCTGAACAAAAAAATGTGGCTCAAGAAAATTGGGATTTAGTACAGTCGATGCTAAAAGAATTAGGAGATTGGGATGTATCTGCTCCACACATACTATTCTTAGAAGGTGCCAAATGGAGAAGAGATCAATTAAACTTGTACGACAAGGACTATCAATTAGAGCAGCCCAAAGAATAATAATGTTGCTAATTAAGTTAAAAAACCTGAATTCAGATTATTGAAATATGAAAAACATCCTTCTTTTACTTGTTGTTTTATTTAATTTTTCATTAGTAGCTCAACAAAACAAGACTCCAATTATAAAGGAAAATGCTAGCTATCAAGTTCAATATACTTCGGGAGTTGTTTATGGTAAAGGCCTAACACATGAAACACTCAATAGCGAGAAGGCCTCTAAAATGGACTTACTGTTAGATATCTATCAACCTGAAAGTAGAGAGTATAATCGTCCTGCATTGGTATTGATTCATGGAGGTGGATTTAAAGGTGGAAGTAGACAAACCAACCATTTTAAACAAATGGGGAATTATTTCGCATCTCGTGGTTGGGTGGTTTTTTCAATTTCTTATCGCTTATTAAAACACAAAGGTACTGTTCCTGAAGAATGGAAACAGTTTGGAGAAGAAGTTCAAGGGCAAAGTCCTAAAAGAAAAGCACAAATAATGGCCATATATCCAGCACTAAGAGATGCCAAAGCCGCAATGCGTTGGATAGCAGCAAATGCTAATGAATTTGGCATAAACATGGATTACTTAACGGTATTAGGAAGCTCTGCTGGTGCATTTTCTGCAATAGGGATTGGAGTTAGCAACACAGACGCCTTTACTAATGAAATCAGTGCAAATACAGATCCTACTTTAAAGACTACTAATTTAGAACACACCTTTAAAGTACGAAATCTAATAGACCTCTGGGGAGGTATGGCTGCTCTTGAAATTCATCATCGTTTATATGGCACCAATCAGCTAGATTCCTCAGCACCACCCATTATGATTGTTCATGGAACCAAAGATCCAACAGTAGAATTTTCAGAGGCAACTAAAATAAAATCTGCTTATGAAAAAGCTGAAGTGCCTTGTGAACTGATTGCGCTAGAGGGAATTGGACATGGTGCTTGGAATACTAATTTTAATGGTAAGAACTTAACAGAGTTATGCTATGATTATATGATTGAACAGCAAAAACTGATTGTTGAATAATAATACAAACTCTATGAGAAAAATTCTGTTGTTTAGTTTTCTGTTGGTGCTTTTCTGTATTCAAACTGGAATGACTCAACAAAAGAACGGGCGACCTCCAGTTAAGGAACCTAATATCCCAGAAGGAATAAACTATCAAGTAAAACATTACCGAGAAGGTAATTTTCAAAGAGCTTCAGAAATAGACATTGCCTTTAAAGATGATGGTTTAAAAGATAAACCGGTTGTTGTATTTATTCATGGAGGTGGATGGACCAAAGGCGATAACGACCAAGTCTCTTGGTTGATGTTTCAAGCCACTAAACAAGGTTTTGTTGGTGTTAGTATATCTTATAGATTAATTCAAGAAGCTCCTTTTCCTGCTTGTATAGAAGATGTTAAACAGGCCATTCGCTATTTAAAATCTTTAGAAAATGAAATCCCGATGGACTCAGATAGAATTGGTGTTTGGGGCTACAGTGCAGGAGCGCATTTAGCATTAATGATTGCCCTTACTCCAGATGAAGCATTTAAAACAGATGTTTATTCCAATTACACATCCAATATTAAAACTGTCATGGCGGTTTCAGCTCCTACAGATTTTGTTGCGCGTGTAAAAAATAGAGGATCCTTAACTCAGTTTAGCAAATATCAAAATAAAGATGAATCATTTCAAAAAAGTGTTTCCCCTGTAACTTATATACACAAAAACCAAATTCCTGTGTATATGCTTCATGGCACCGAAGACCCAATTGTAATGCCCTATCATTACAAGAATTTTGAAAAAGAATGCCAAGAAAATCGGGTATCTAATTTTAAGCTATATGAATTTGAAAAAGCTGGACATATGTTTTACTTCAAACAAAAAGAAAAGGTTCAACCCATTTTTCAAGAATTTTTAAAAAGTATTTAGCCCCCTATGAAAAGAGAATGTATATTAATTGTATTAAGTTTTGTTATATGTTTTATTGTAAAGAGTTGTAGTAAAAACACTGTACAAACTCAAACAAAACCAAATATAATTCTCATTGTCTCGGATGATCAAGGGATATCTGATACTGGGTTTAGTGGATCTAGAGATATTCAAACACCAAATATTGACCGCATTGCATCTGATGGAATAGCATTTTCACAAGGTTATGTTACTCATTCATACTGCAGTCCGTCTAGAGCCGGAATTATGACAGGGCGCTATCAACAACGATTCGGACATGAAAACAATCCACCTTATGAACCTAAAAACACTCAAATTGGTTTACCTCTTAATGAAACTTTGATATCAAATGTTCTTCAAGAAAACGGTTATAAAACTGGAGCTGTTGGAAAATGGCATTTAGGATATACAAAAGACCACCTTCCTTTGCAACGTGGATTTGATTACTGGTATGGATTTTCTGGAGGAGCCCGAAGCTATTGGTCTTTAGATAATAAAGATGAAACACCTAATCAACGCACACTTTTTGAGAATGAGACCCCTGTTGCAGAAAATAAAATTAACTATTTGACAAACGATTTAACTGAGAAAGCTCTGGATTTTATAAAACAATCAAAAGACAATCCGTTTTTTTTGTATTTAGCTTATAATGCACCACATACACCTTTGCATGCTACTAAAGAGCAACTAGATAAAACACGTTATTTAGAACGCGGAGAACGCAGTGTTTATGCAGCTATGATTGGAGCAATGGATGAAGGAATTGGCAAAATAAACTCTCTTTTATCTCATCTCAATATAAAAGATAATACACTGGTTATATTCATCAGTGATAATGGTGGTGTAACAGCTGATTTTGCCAATAACACACCTTATAGAGGTTATAAAGGAATGTTATTTGAAGGAGGTATTCGAGTGCCATTTTGCGCATCATGGCCACAGGTTTTACCTGCAAAAAAGGTGTATAGCAAAATGGTAAGTTCATTAGACATATTTCCAACCATTTTAGCAGCTACCAACATAGAAACTGATCTGAGATTTGATGGCAAAAATTTATTACCCTATCTAATAAATAACAACGCTTCGGCCCCACATCAAGAATTATATTGGCGCACTGCAGGAGGTGAATCATATGCTATTAGAAAAAATAATTACAAGCTAACTAAAAGAATGTATAGTGATGATATGCTTTTGTTTGATATAGAAAATGACCCTATGGAAATCATAAATTTAGCAACTCAAAATCCTGAATTAGTAAAAAAAATGAATGAATCTTATAAGGCGTGGGAGTTAAATATGATTAAACCTTTATGGACAAAAGATGGCCATAGACCCAAGACAAAAGAGCGTCTTGATATGTATAATAGTATTCGTGAAAAAGCTAGTAATTACATTATTAAAAATGAGTAAATAACTATTCTATTTTAAAACCAAATGATTCTATTAAATGAAAATAATCTAACAAAGTAATCTATTAATATGAATTCTAACGCGTTCTTTATATCGTTTGTTGCATTTATTTTATTGGCAAACTCAATGAAAGCAGAAATTATTATTTATGAAAATAATTATGAAAATTATGAGCAAGGAACTGATATAACTTCTTTAAATTATCTCGTAGAAAACGCAGTCATTTCTGTGCAACAGGATGTCAATGCACATGATGGCACAAAGTACTTAAAATCAGATAATACTTCCAATAATCTATATTTTAAACGTGAATTCACTCTAGAGGTAGGCAAAACTTATGAATGGCAAATAACAACAAAAATAACCAATGGTGTAAAACATAGAATTCGTGTAGTCAGCTTATCTGGCCATGAATATGCATTAGAAGAACGTTACAATAATACTTGGTTAACAACGGTTATTAGATTTACTGTTATAGACGAACACGAGAGTTTATATCTACAAATTTACCGATGGGCGAAAGAAGAACTCTCAATAGATGGTTTTAAATTAATTGATACCGAAGAAACAGAGGTAAGTGAAACTACCGTTCCATCCATATTTGCAAACAATATGGTATTACAACGTAATTCATCTGTTAAAATTTGGGGGAAAGATGGTGCTGGTGTAGCTGTAAATTTAAACTCAACATGGGGAGGTAATGCAAATACAATAGCTGATGAAAATGGTAACTGGAGTACTCATTTATCGACACCTGCTGCAGGAGGTCCTTTCTCAGTAACTATTCAAGGAACAAGTGAAATTACTTTAAACAATGTTATGATTGGTGAAGTTTGGCTTACTGCAGGGCAATCTAATATGCAGTGGAGAATGAATCAATCTCAGACAGTTAATGGCGCTGTAGACGATATCAATGATTCTAACAATACGAATATTCGATATTTTGGAGTGGGTAAAGATACTTCATTAGACCAACTAGATGATGTTAGTGGACGATGGAAAGTATCTAGTCCTTCAGCCTGTCCTTCCTTTAGTGCAGTTTCATATTACTTTGCAGAAATGTTACAAGATAGTATTCAAATACCAATTGGTATAATATGTGCTGCTTATGGAAGTGCAAATATTGAATCATTCATTGATCGTGAGACTATAGAAAATTTTGATTTTGTAACCATACCAAATACCTTATTGGAGACACCTCAAAAAACTCCGACTGCAGTTTATAATGCAATGATTCATCCAATTATCAAATACAAGATAAAAGGTGCTTTATGGTATCAAGGAGAGGCGAACAGAGGATTCCCCGACGAATATGCCCAATTATTACCGGCAATGGTAGAATCATGGAGGACAAAAAATGATCAACCAAATTTTCCATTTTATTTAGCTCAGATAGCTCCTTTTGACACTCAAGAGAATAATTTTGATTTTTGGCAAATGCAACTAAACTTGTCAGAAACTATGATTAATTCAGGTCTTGCCTCTTCGCTTGACATCAATGAATGCAATAACATACATCCTCTTGAGAAGAAAAAAGTGGGGCAACGCCTAGCACTTTGGGCTTTATCTAACAACTATGGATTCACCAATATAATACCCTCTAGCCCTTTGTGTATTGGGTTTGAAAAAGAAAATCAGAGTTTAAAATTACATTTTGAAAATGTTGGATCCGGACTTAATTCAGAGTCTCAGTCTTTAACACATTTTGAAATAGCCGGCAGTAATGGAATATACTATCAAGCAGATGCTATTTTAAATGAAGATAATACAATCGAAATAAGTAGCGTTCATGTTTCACAACCTATGAAAGCACGCTATCTTTATGGTAATTGTCTCACTCCCACCTTATTCTCTGCAGACGGACTTCCCGCACTAATGTTTGAAACAGATTATTCACTCGAACCTTTAAATATTGATGAAAAAAATGAAAAAATATTTAAATTATATCCCAATCCGGCTAGTAATAAACTTCTCATTCAAAGTCAAAAGCAATTTAAACAGATTGAAATTTATAATTTAAATGGACAAATTGTGATGAAAACTCACGGTAATGAAGAAATAAATATATCTGCACTAAAACCTGGTCTCTATATTGTGAAAATAGACAATTATTACTCAAAGTTTATTAAAAATTAATTTAGAAAATTATGAATTATATAGTCTCAAAAATGAAATTTACGAATCTAAAAAAGAATACTTTTCATCTCTATTTAATTTGGATTTAATAATAAACTAATTTTTGAAGATACAACATAGCAAAATAAATGACTTAACAGACTATGGGCTCATCTTTATGTAGGATTATCAACCTTTTTTAGAATTTAAAAAAACTCTCATATTTTTCCAATGAACAGCTTTATAAAACTAACCATAATATCACTATTTATTTTAAGGTCTTTCTCAATTGTTGCTCAGACATCAAATAATAAAATTACCGTATTTACAGATTCAATCAAATGGACAATTAGCGATTATTTAGTTGGCATGCACTCCGTATACTCGAATGATGCAGATGCATTCTATCAAGATGATAAATTTGCCAATTGGATGAAAGATACAGGTATTAACATTATGCGTTATCCTGGAGGTTCAATTGTTAAATATTGGGATTGGGAAAACCCAAATGGGATTGCCAATAAAGACTCATGGGATCCAGATTACAGCGATTCAAATAAACCCGCTGCTGATTGGATGAGCCTAGATGAATATATCTCACTTGTTAAAAAATCTGGCATTACTCCATTATTTGGAGTCAATATTACATCAGGGTATCGCTTTGACAAAGTTGAAGAGAGTGTAAATAGAGCTGTTAAAATGGTTGAGTATGTTAAGAGCAAAGGTCTTGATGGAGCCTTTTGGTACTTGGGTAATGAAGGTATGAATGGAGGACTTGAAAGCGAAGCTCATTTATTTGTAAAACATGCAAAGGCTATGAAGGCTATTGACCCTAATATTAAGTGCATGTTCAATCATAATAATCTAACTCCTAAATATTTAAAAGCGTATTTAAAAATTGCTGGAGACTATGTAGATATTGCAGAAACACATGGCAAATGGCCGTATGGAGGTAATCCAAAAAAATATACTCCAGGATCATTTGAAGAGTGGCAGGTAGAATCACCTTTAAGAGATAGAAAAAATCATAATAGAGCTTGGCGATTTGCTTTAAACGAATTAAAAGTTGCAGCTACAGAAGCTGGTTACCCAAATATAAAATTTGCAAATAATGAGTATGGAACTGCTAAAGCTTCTAATCTACTAAACTTTGATAAATACAGTTTAAATCTTTTGGTGATTGATATGCTTCAAGAACATTTCATTGGCAATTGGTACATGGCTTGTTATTGGTCAGTTATAAAAAAAACGAATGGCAATCTAACAGGGGTTGTAGATAAAAGTAATAACTATAAATACAACCCAATGCATTATGGATTTGAAATGCTTTCCAAGGCCCAGGGAGGTTTAATGCTAGAATATAAAGACAATGGCAACCCTTCTGTCTATGGTTTCGCATGCAAAAAAAATGGCGAATATCTAATATACATCATCAATAAATCTAACGATACACAAAATGTAGAATTCAGTTTTATAGGTAATTCAAATATGCAATTTATAGATGTAAAAACGCTTGTAAACACCAAAGACGGATTTGGCAAACTCATTCAGAAAAATAATAAAACAATACCTATCAGAAACTTAAAAAAACATAATGCAGAATTACCCAACATGTCTTACTCGCTCTTTCGCTTTAAAAGAATGTAAATAGTCAACAAGAAATACTTCAGAATGAAAACAAAAACATCTAATTACTATTTAATCTATATAATCTTATGCTTGCTTTGTTTAAATAACAACGCGGTAGCACAGAAAAATAGATATGGAATGAAATTAACTGAGAACAACAATGTTTATAAACTAACAGATGAAAAAAGAATCTGTAAAATAATTCCTGATGACTGTGCAAATTTACCGGAAGACATCCTTATTCCAAAAAAGTCATATACACCAATACTTATAAGTGCTGAAGCCTATAAAAACTGTACGACTTCTGAATATGTTTTTAAAGAATACCCTAATGAAAACTATGCACTTAAAATGGTTGTAGATATTCCCAAAACTCCTAAACAAAGTAGAGGCTACCCTTTTGTTATTTGGGTTCATGGTGGGGCTTGGGCTAATGGAAGTACTAATGCATTTAAAAATCAATCGCAATACTTCGCCTCAAAAGGTATTGCAGGAGTTAGAATTACCTATTCTCTAAAAAAACACGGAGGACATTTTGAGATGGGAATGCAGGAATTAGATGAAGCAGTTCAGTTTATAAAATCTCATGCAACTGATTGGGGGTTAGATATAAAAAATTTCGGATTTGCAGGCGGATCAGCAGGTACCCCGTTATCCTCTCTAGCAGCAATGAAATTTAGCGATAAAGGCTGCAAATTATACATAGGATGCAATGGGATTTATGATTTTATAAATAACCGTCAGGGGCGATTTTGTGGTGGTAAGACCCTAAAAAATAAATATCTCGAAAATATAACCGATTTGAATGCTATTTCAACGATCAACCATATTCCAAAAGACAAAAAACAAATTCCTGCAGTAGTTTTATTTCATGGTACTGCCGACACTACAATTTCTTATAATCAATCGGTTGCATTTCACAAAATGATAATTGCCCACGAAGGTTTATCAGAAATTCATTTATACCCTTTTTATGCACATGCTTTTTTCAATAAAAATGCCTCTGATGCATATGAAGATGTTACATTAAAGATGTTTGATTTTGCAAACAAAATATTTGAAAAATCTCGATAAATTGAGGGTATTACCTGTTTTACACCAAAAAAATAATTTAAAAAACTACAGATCAAAATGAGAAAAATTGATTTTATCCTAACATTATGCATTTCGGCACTATTTTGTCTACAAATAATCGCTCAAGATTCTTGGCGTTTTATCAATATTCCAGATTATCATAAATCTGAAGGTTTGAGTGTACAGAATGACGCTGAACTACAAAAACGAATTGAACAAATGCAACAAGGTTTTGTCAAGATGTACCAAAAACACGGAGGTGAATTAATAACAATTCCTGGAGATATTGTTAGTGGCCATTGGTACAACAAGAAATTCGTAAAACGCTTTACATCAGAACCAAAATTTACGAATTACACAACATCTCAAGTTGTTGCAGAAGCTTGTAAAAGAAGTTTTGGTGGATTAAAACAACTAATTCATAATTCGGGATATGAACACTTATTAGTTGCAGTTGGAGATCACGAAATTGGTGATAATCCTTGGGGAAAAGGGAAAGAAGTAGTAAAACACATTCCGACTTTTAGAGAAGAATTTGGAAAAGTATTTACAAAAGACGTGAATGGAAATTCTCGTTTTACTGAAAAAATAGGAAATGCTCCTGCAAGACCTATTGGTACTATCTATGAACACACCTCAAATTCAGTACAATACAAAAATGTATTATTTATCACACTAGATATGTTTCGCTTTGATGATGAAAATACTGTATTAGGAAATCAAGGTGTGGTTTCTGGTGATATTACAGGAGAACATTTAGCTTGGTTAACATTAGTTTTAAAAGAGGCACAAGCTATTAAATCAATAGATCATATTGTAGTGCAATCTCATTTACCAATCATTTATCCGGTAAGAAAATATGCAAGTAGTGGCATGCTGGTAGACGATAGAGAGAGTGAAAAAATTCTTGATCTATTTAGAACCTACAATGTTGATTTATATTTAGCTGGAGAGGTGCATATGAATACCTTAACTAAAGATGCTGAATCAGATTTAATTCAATTTGTGGGACGCGGTAATAACTTATCAAACTTAACTGCAATAGATGTTGAAAAAGACAAATTAACCTTAACAACTTTTCATGAAAATGGTGAAGAATTAGGGTACTTTGTAATAGATAAATCTACCTCTAAAACCAATTTTAAATCTTCCGGGTTATTAAATCCTGTAAATCCAAAAGGATTACAAATACATTGGAGTTTTGATGAATTGTTAGATGATACAAATTACAAAAGCAGTGTTGAAGGTATATTTCCTAAAATCGCGAAACAAAATAAATTGCTCAGTCAAATGAAGTCTCCTAAAGCATTTAATAATCACGGAGATTTTAATTACGACTATAGCTTAATTAATGAAGGTGTATCAATAGAAAGAGGTATGATTGGTAATGCTGCAAAAATCACTACTAATTCAAAATTATTTGTGCTACCTATCGGTCCGTTAGATGCCAATTATGAGCGCACACTTTCTACTTGGGTAAAAACAACGGCTAGTGGTAGACAAATCATTTTTAATTCTGCTTCATTCTGGGGCAAAGGGCAGTTCTTTAACATGAGCTTAAATGAAGGAAATCTCGAATTGGCATTAAGACCGAATTTGTACGCACATACCAAAGGATTGAATCTAAACGATGGTACGTGGCATCATCTTGCCATTGTTCTTCCTAAAAAGGATGGGACTCTTAACGACATTGAGTTCTACATTGATGGAAACATAATCGTTGATAAAGTATTAGAAGGTGCCAATGTTAAAATAAACACCTCTCAAGCCAATTGGATGTCTATTGCTACTCATATACCAGCATATAAAACAGATGTAGAAAAAAGCATGCAAATGAGTACCTATCAAGGCTTATTAGATGATTTCTGTATTTGGACACGAGGTTTAAAAGCCAATGAAATTAAGAATGTTTATGAAAAAGGATTAAAAGGTATCAGTGCTTTAGAAGTAGAAAATAAAGAGCAATAAAATGAAACATAAAGTATACTTCTTATTTTTACTCTATTGTTTTTCATTCACTATACAAGCACAAGAAGTTGTTCCTCTATGGTCTAATGAGAACATTCCTAATTATCAAAAAAGTGAGGAAAGTGAGTTCATCCCTAAGCGGAACATTATTTTTATTCAAAAAGTTCAAAAACCATCGCTAGAAATTTATTTACCTGCTAAACAGAACTCAAACGGAAAAGCAATATTAATACTTCCTGGTGGTGGATATTCTGGAGTTGCATACGATTGGGAAGGTACAGATTATGCTAAATGGCTAAATAGCCAAGGTTTTGCTGCTTTTGTATTAAAATACAGAATGCCACAAGCTGCTTCTGTAATCACTTCATATAAAGCTCCAATACAAGACGCTCAAAGAGCCATGAGATACATTCGCTATCATTCGGAAAGATTTTATATTCAAAAAAATCAAGTTGGAGTTATAGGTTCCTCTGCTGGTGGACACCTAGCTTCTACTTTAGGAACACATGTAATAAATTATTACACATCTAAAGATGATATAGATAAAGAAGCTTTTGAACCCGATTTTATGATGCTCATCTACCCTGTTATTAGTATGGAAAGTACTATAACACATAGTGGGTCAAGAAATGAACTTTTAGGAATATCGCCTAACATAAAATTGATACAACAATTTTCGAATGAACTAAATGTAAATAAAAATACTCCACAAACATTCATTATTCATTCTGGAAATGATAAGGTAGTTCCTATTGAAAATTCAATCCGATTCTATCAAAAACTTATCAAACATAATGTTCCCACAACCATGCATATATTTCCAAATGGTGGTCATGGATACAGCTTAGGACTTCGCAATTCTCATGCTCCAGATTGGACATCCTTAGCAAATGATTGGTTAAAAATACTAAAGACTACTTCAAATGAATAAAAATCTTTTAACTCTTAATCAAGATATTAACCTTATAAAAGGCAAACAAAATAGTAGTTTACTTCTATTAAAAAACAATTATAAAATGATTCAACATAAAATTATATTTAATAGAATAGTTTCATTATTATGTATACTCTTTTCGGTTATAAATATTAATTCACAAGAAAATAAAATTGAAATTGAAGGCGTAATTATTGATAATCAAGAACAACCACTTCCATATGTATCTGTTCACATTCCTACCAAACAAATAGGTACGACAAGCACAAATGAAGGGAGATTTTATTTAGCATTGAACACAAGTAACTTACAAGATACTTTAGTGTTTTCGAGTATGGGTTTCAATACGTATTCAATTAAAATTGATGACTACTTAAAACAAAACATTAGTAGTATTATTTTAGAAGAAGCAGTTACTAGTCTCGAAACTGTTGAAATTACAAGTGCCAGTAAAACTAAAGAATATGTTTTTGAAGCAGTAAAACAAGCCAAAAACACCTTTCTTACAGATAACCATCAATTAAATCTACTTTACCGTCGCGCATCTGTAGAACAAAATGTTTCTAAGTTTTTTGTTGAACAATATATGTCCATAATATACAAAGGGCCTATAAGTGCTATTACAAGATTGGAAGTAAACGAATCACGAAAATCTGCTGACTACCGAATTGCTCCGCAAAAACAATGGGATCACGCAGCGGTTTATATGATAAACTTAAACCCTATGACTGATTTTTACACTCCAATAAAAAAAATGAATTGGATTAAAATTGGGGATACCACTTATGATGGCGAAGATGTAATGATAGTAGAAGGTACTAAAGAAAAAGTAGATCGAGTAGGAACATTAACCACAACACTTTATATAGGTTATGACACATTCAATATCTATAAAATTGAAAGTTCCGCAGGAAAATGTGTCTATCAATATGTAAAAAATTCTGATGAAAAATTATACTTAAGTTATCACAAGAGAGAATATATAGGTAGAAAAAAGATTTCCGAATTTCATCAAAAAAACTTGGGACTTAACAAACCTCAAATACAATCTGCCATCCGACACGAAGCAATCATTTTAGGAGTTGTAACAGATAAAAAACAATTTACAGCAAAAGGATACGAAGAACACAACAAAGAGCTCAATGAGATTAATCTACCCTATAACTCAGAATTTTGGAATAATCTGAGTTTACCACCAGATACGGACTTTTATAAAAAAATAAAGGCAGAATTAGAAGCTAATTATGGTGTTCCTCTCGAATTGCAATATAAGGCTGTCAATTAAAAATATGTCAAATAAATCGAGCATCATAATTGCTGATTTGTGTACATCCATCATTTTAATTGCATGGAAAATAAGAAAGAAACAGCAGGTCTAGTAGCAATGCTGTTATATTCTCATGAAGGTTTTATAGCGTTACTTATTGCCTTCCTTCAGCTTGGATAAATATAGAAGTGTTTACGATTTAAAAGTATGTGGTAGATTTGAAGTTAATTTAAAATGGGAGTAAAGTAAATTTGGATCGACAATAGTTAAAAGTACTATTGACAAAGAATGAGAACCCTTTATTGTCAAAGCCTACGACATTGAGTTCTGCGTTGATGGTAACATAATCGTTGATAAAGTATTAGAAGGTACCAATGTTAAAATAAACACCTTTCAAGCCAATTGGATATCTATTGCTTCTCATATACCAGCATATAAAACAGATGTAAAAAAAAGCATGCAAATGAGTACCTATGAAGACTTATTAGATATTTTCTGTATTTGGACACGTGGATTAACTTCTAACGAAATTAATAAAATCTATGCACAAGGATTAGAGGGTATACCCGCTAGTAATCAGATAATTTCTGAATAAATATTGGTAATTCATAATCTTAATTTTTAGTTTAAAAAAGGGAACTTTTAAAATCAAATTGTTTTTCTAAAATAAATTTATCACTCGAACAAGAACACAACTACCTATAATATAGGTTTTTAACTTGTTTGACATGAATTGTTTTAGGAATAATTTGAAAAAATAAAAACTTTTCTAACTAAAAAATTGCATTATGAAAAAGAAAAAACATCTTTCCTTTTTGATGATTTGTGCTGTCATTTCAGTTCAAGCTTCCATGTTAAATATGAAAATTGAAGCTGAAAATACATCCTTAACATCAAACACCACAATTGTAAATAAAGAATTTGCATCTAATGGTTCTTTTGTAAAATTAAATAATTCAGAACCACAAGGTTCTTTAACATTTAATATTAATGTCAATTCAACTGACCTGTATAAATTACATGTGTATTCTTTTAATGGAGGAACAGTTGTAAACGCAAATCTGAGTATTAATGGAGGAGCTATTCAATCCGTGGTTTTACAGCCTTCAAATTGGGCCTATCAAGAACAGGCAAAGCTGACTTTGCTAAATGTAAACCTAAATGAAGGGCTGAATTCTATTACCTTTAAAGCCACATCTAATTCAAACGTACTACTTGATTATTTTATAATTACCGAATATTTTAATGATTATTATGTTAGTTCAAGTGGTGATGATACGAATAACGGAAGTGTAAACACACCATGGAAAACTTTAGCTAAAGCAAGCGCTGTTGCAGCAAAAAGTAGTGGTGGTGGAATCCTAAATCCTGGAGATAGATTATTTTTTAAAAGAGGTGATTCTTTTGAAGGGAATTTTGAAGTTAAATGTGTTGGATCTGAAGAGAAACCCATAACCATTAGTAGTTATGGTGCTGGGGAGTTACCAGTAATATCAGGTTCTGGAAATATAGCCGGTGGAGATTATTTTGAAGCAATAAAACTTGTAAATGCATCTCATATTGTAATGTCTGATCTTTGGATTCAAAATGATCGAAAAAATAATACACGTTATACATTTGGTGAAACCAATAGTTACGGAATTCGTGTAGTCGCCAACAAATGGGGTGGAGTTTCTTCTGGATTAACATTCAGAAATCTAAAAATTTCTAATGTTTATGGAGTGAGTTTACCTGCAGAATTCAATGAACTGAGTGTAACTGGTCTTCGTTTTGAGTCTGAAATGAACGAGCCTAATGTAGAAGTAAGTATCAAAAATGTACTTATCGAGGATTCCTATTTTACCAAAATTGGAAAAGCAGGAGTTTGGGCTATTCATAAAGGATTAGAAAGCGGTAGCAATGATGCTGTTAACAGAAATGCAGATTTCATCATTCGTAACAATACCTTCTATAGAACAGGTGGTTCTGGTGTAATTCTCTCTAAAATGCTAAATGCTAGAGTAGAAAATAACGATTTTGACCATACGGGCTATAGCAATGGTATAGAGACAAGATTAGCAGGTCGCGGTAGTGGTATGTGGGTGTTTAAGTGTGTCAATATATTGGGTCAATACAATCGATCTGTAAGTGTAAGGGGGCCAAATGATTCTTATGGAATGCATATTGATTTTGGAAATAAAAATATTATCTACCAATACAATTATAGTGAAGATAGTGAAGGTGGATTTGTAGAAGTTTTAGGAGACAACCACAATGTAGCTTACCGCTTTAATGTAAGTGTCAATGATGGTATAAGAGATTTTCACGGAAGTACTATATGGACTTCTGGATATGTTGGTACTGGTAATACACCTATACCGTCTGATGATGTTTATGTGTACAACAATACAATATTTTTAGGAGCAAATCAAAAACCTGATTTTTCTCTTTTTAGTGAAGATACTTATATCTACAACAATATCTTTATGCAAACAGGAAATGGAATTATTGGAGAAAATGTAGATATTGATATCCGAAATGGAGGAGAATTGGTGGTAGCGAACAATCTTTTTCATGGAAATATTAATTCTTCATTTTCTATTTTAGACACCTCTCCTATTAGTGGAAATCCTAATTTTGTGAATCAAGGAGCAACGAATAAAGAAGGCTATAAAATTTCATCAAATAGTCCTGTAATTGATGCTGGAAAGAATTTTCCAGAACCTAATTTTCCAATGGCAGGACAAGGAATCTTCTCTGATATTTCATTACATCCAACAGAGGATATGTACGGGAATACAATAGACATAGCAACGTTTTTACCAAATGTAGGAGCCGATAATAATTATAATAACTGGATAGATCCAACTAATATTCCAGTGACCGGAGTTACTATTTCAAATCAAAATGGAGTATTAATACCTGGAGATTCTCAAAATTTGACAGCTACAGTTTCACCTTTGGATGCTTTAAATAAAGCAGTAACGTGGTCTTGTAGTAACTCTTCTGTTGCAACAGTTGATGCAAACGGAAAAGTAACAGCAGTCTCAGTTGGGACAGCAATAATTACAGTTGAAACAAATGACGGAGGGTTTACTGCTTCAACATTAGTAACTGTCGATTCAGAGTTTTCCGTAACCTTAATGAATGGTGATTTTGAACAAGGATTAACACATTGGAATTCTTGGAACAACCCCACAGGAGTTGCTGGTGGTTATTACGGAGATGCAATTAAATTAACAGGGCCTTCATCCATTAATCAATGGGTAAAGGTTCAACCAAATACAACCTATACTTTATCTGCATACGCCAAGGTAGATGACCCACAAAATGATCGAGTAGTACTAGGAGTTAATAATCACAACAATAATGGTATTACCAATGCACAGATTTATGATACATCCTATACATTACATAAGTTAATGTTTACCACTAGCGCAGCTACCGATTCTATCAAAGTATTCTTTTGGAGACCTGGAAATGGCGTTGCTAGTTCCTATGTAGATGAAATGGTTTTGAAAGAAACTTCTTATGTGTTGAATAGCGATTTTGAGAAAGGCACTCATGCATGGACTAGTTGGGGGATTGCTACAGTGAATACAGTGACTTCAGGAATTTATGAAGGAAAACGTTCTTTGAAAGTAAGTGGAAATGGCGGTGCAAATCAGATCATAAAAACTAAGCCCAATACCAGTTATCAAGTGTCGTTCTATGCAAAAGTAGATAACCCTTCAGTACATGTAAATTTTCAAGCAGCTAGTTCTTCAGGAACAGTGTATGATGTCAAACAAATAACAAATACCTCATATACATATCATACCTTAAATTTTAAAACATCTGCTTCAGATGAAGATACTAAGATTGGATTTTGGAGACCTAATGGTTCCATTGGGTCAGCCTTTTTAGATAAAATTGAAATACAAGAGTCTTTAAATATACAAACCACCAATGAATCAAATTTTAAGACTCTAGCAAATTCAATAAAATGCGAAATTTATCCAAATCCTGCTAGAGATTTTTTAATTATTGAAACTCATGGGATTGAAAGTGAAATGAATGTAGAAATAAGAAATATATTAGGAAAGATTGTCTTAAATAAAAAGCTGAATACTATAAATAACTCTACAAATACAATCGATTTAAACAGCTTATCTGAAGGAATTTATATTGTCAATCTTATATCAAAACAATATAAAACAAAAGAAAAACTATTTATCCAATAATCGAAGTAGTGCATGTATCAACAACTTCCAACGATTCGTTGGAAGTTGTTTTATCTTACACACTAATAAAAGATAATTTTTGCTATTGTTTCGATAAATAAAAAGAATAAAGAGTTGATTAAAAAAATGTTCTTTGAAATAAAATAACTCTTATAAATAATGAAAAAATCGATTGTAACATTCTTCGCCCTAATTGCAGTACAAATATCAAGTTATTCGCAACAATCAGTCAAACCAAATCTCATTGTAATTATGACCGACGATATGGGTTGGGCAGATGTTGGATTTAATGGTTGTACGGACATACCTACACCCAATATAGACGTGATAGCTAACGAAGGTGTAAATTTTAACGAAGGTTATGTATCTTTTCCGGTTTGCGGACCAAGTAGAGCAGGATTTTTAACGGGTCGTTATCAAGACAGATTTGGTTTTACTACCAATCCCACTATAGATCCTAATAATCCAATTGCAGGTCTACCAGTTGAAGAAGAAACCATTGGAGAAATATTACATAAAGTAGATTATAACAATGCCATCATTGGAAAATGGCATATGGGTACACATCCTAATTTCCATCCACTAGAGCAAGGGTTTGACTATTTCTATGGATTCCTTTCAGGTGGCCATAATTACTTTCCTGATCAGTTAACGTTGAATGATTTATCCGAAGTATCTCAAAAATGGGAGTGGTATCGTACTAAAATTATCGAAAATAGAACCAAAGTAGAAACAGATGATTACTTGACTGATGAATTAACAGATGCAGCTGTAAACTATATCAATAAACAAGCCGAAAACAACCAACATTTTATGCTGTATTTGGCCTATAATGCACCGCATACACCAATGCAAGCAACAGAAAAATACTTAGCTCGTTTCCCTAATATTGAAGATAAAAGACGTAAAACCTATGCAGCAATGGTAAGTGCTGTTGATGATGGCGTAGGAAAAATTTTGGCTGCCTTAGAAAATCATAGAATTGATGAAAATACAATCATCGTTTTCTTGTCAGACAATGGAGGTGCAAAAAACAATGCCTCAGATAATGGTCCGTTTAAAGGCCGTAAAGGCGACTTGTTTGAAGGAGGTATTCGTGTACCATTTGCAATGCGTTGGAAAGGAACCATACCAGAAGGTCAGACTTATGAAAAAGCTATTTCTTCATTAGACATCTTAGCCACTATTGCAGACATTACAAATGCTGAGATTAGCACAGAACGACCTTTGGATGGTGTTAATTTAATTCCATATGTCACTGGAAAAAATAATGAAGAACCGCACGACTTTTTATTCTGGAGAAAATGGGAACAAAATGCCATGGCTATCCGAGATGCGCAATACAAATTGGTAGCCAATAAAAATAAAGACAAAACACCAACTGTGTTATACAATATAGAACAAGATAAAGAAGAAACGCAAGCAAATTCAGATAAGGAAGCTCAAAAGGCCTTAATGAAGGCTTGGAAAGCGTGGAATGCACAATTAAAAGACCGTGCTTTCCCGAGTCTAAAAGAAAAATGGTGGGATAACAAAAAATAAAACCATCATGAAAATCAACATAGTTTCCCAATTATTTTTAGCATTTTTATTAAGTGTATTCAGCAATTATTCCTCTGCACAAGTTTTAGATGCGTGCAGTCTAAATAAGGATAGTAAAACTGCTATAAATAAACTAGTTGAATTTAATTTTAGAGCGTGTAATCTCGATGTATCAAAAGACACCTATTTGGCATTTGATATTCAAAACAACAGTGGTAAGCAAATTATTGTAGATTTAAAATACCGTGGACCAAGAAAACATCTAGAAAATCAAGGACGCTATTTTGTTGACAACGGAGCAAAAGAAACATTAAAACTTATTTTATATCGAAAAAAACTCGATAGTTTGTCTGATTGGGAAAAAGACTTTTCTAAGGTGCGTGCTTTACCAGGAAATTATGTTAGACACTGGAATGCCTTTGATTTAAAGCAAATTAAATCTGTAGTGGTTAGTATTAAATCTAACGAAGGTGTTATTGCTCAAAACTCTGTATTTATTACAAAACCTAAAGGACTAGAGCCATTAGATTTTTTTAATAAAAAGTTCGCCGATGAGGCTTTGCCTTTTCTTGATGAAATGGGGCAATATGCCAATAGCAGTTGGGAAGGTAAATTAAATTCAAAAAGTGACTTGGCTCTTCAAGGAAAAACTGATTTAAAGACTTTTAAAAAGAGTTCATTTTCAAAAGATCGCTCGAAATTTGGAGGATTTCTAAATGGTCCTCAATTAGAAGCGAAAGGTTATTTCTATACAGCTAAACATAAAGGAAAATGGTGGTTTGTAGATCCCGAAGGATATTTATTTTGGTCTCAAGGAGTTACGGGAGCCGGAATTGGCAGTGCAACTTCTAGTGAGAATAGAAAACACTTATTTCCTGACTTTTCTATAGAGAAAGCAAGTAATTGGAAATTATTTGAAGACTCATTCAAAAGAAACAACATCAATTTTTATACCCTCAACCTAAAAAGAAAGTACGGTGAAAATTGGGAAGATCAACATCGTTTAGTGACTTCAGGTAGATTAAAATCTTGGGGGATTAATACCTATGGTGCATGGTCTAAAACAGAAAAAGGACAGCAACACCCTTACACCCTTATTATTCATCCAAGTAAGCAAGGCATCGGTAAAATTGAAAAAATGGTTGATCCGTTTTCTGAAGATTTCTACACTGATCTACAACAAAGAGTTAGCAGATTAAAGCATTATAAAAACGACCCTTGGTTATTAGGTGTATTTGTAAACAACGAACTGCATTGGGGTAATGAAATGAGTATTCCTATACAGGTTTTAAATCTTAAAAAATCAATACCTGCAAGAGCAGAAATGATTCGATTGCTCAAAAAAAAATACAAAAAAATTGACGCTTTAAATAAAGCTTGGAATGTG
The DNA here is from genome assembly GCF_054661455.1 of Urechidicola sp. KH5. Taxonomy (NCBI): domain Bacteria; kingdom Pseudomonadati; phylum Bacteroidota; class Flavobacteriia; order Flavobacteriales; family Flavobacteriaceae; genus Urechidicola; species Urechidicola sp. KH5. The sequence goes on along the minus strand of NZ_BAAFSW010000002.1, from coordinate 735,366 downwards.
AATTTTGATTCGTTTAAAACAATAAAAGGTCCAGGTAAACAAAAATTTACGGATGCATTTTATACAGACATGCACACCTATTTTGAGCATTTTACAACAGCATATTTTAAAACAGTTCAAGAAGAATTAGAAGCGGTATTACCTAATCATTTATACTTTGGGAGCAGGTTTCATGGCAATGTAAAAAACAATACACGCATTCATAAAGTGGCATCTAGGTATTGCGATGTTATTAGTTTTAACATCTATGAATATTCTGTAAAAGGATTTAAGGTTTATACAGAAATTGACAAACCTGCAATTATTGGAGAATTTCATTTTGGTACTGGTTCGCATGGAGTTTGGGGTGTTGGACTAAGAAGTGCAACCGATTTAAAAAATCAGGCCCTATTGTATGAACAATACATGCAAGACGCTGTAAATCACCCACAATTTATCGGAGCTCATTGGTTTCAATGGAGTGATCAACCTGCAACAGGAAGAGGCGGCGATGGAGAAAACTTTAGAATTGGCCTTGTTTCTATAACAGACCAACCCTATGAAAATATGACAGAAGTAATATCTAAAGCGGCAAAATCAATTTTAAAAACGCGATTAATTCAAGAATAAATGAAGAAAGTAATTGCAGTAACAAGTGTTATAATTATTGGAACGCTGTTGGCCTTTTCAACAGGTGAGAAAAGACCAACTTCCAAAAATATCGTAGACTTTAGCAATGCTGATGCGGTAGCTAAATTCAATATTAAAGGAGCGACACCTACCGTTGCATCCAACGGATTAACACTTCGAATTCCAGCGAATACAGATAGTGAGGTTGTAATTAACGGAGCATGGGATTTTAGCGAATGGATTTACTTAACCACAATTCTAGAAAATCAGGGAGACGAAAAAGTACGTTTCGACCCTTATATGTCGGGGGAAATTGAAGGTAGAAAGTGGAGTAAGCCTTTATGGGATATAGGTTGGTTACATCCAAAAGAAACGCGACACTTCAATTCTTTACTCCTGCCTGATTATTCAACCAGGAAAAAGCATTACAAACAAATGCATGAAGATTTTCCGAATATGAGAGGAATGCCCGATGGCATCTCTTTCAAAAATTCGTTTGATTTAACGCTTGCCAATAAAATTACAATTAAGTTTCCTGCATCTGCTAAAACAAAAACTATTGTTTTAAAAGCTATCAATCTTAACAAGCCGTCAAAGTCAGAACTGTACCTCGAAAATCCGGAAGCCTTCTTTCCATTTATAGATGAATATGGGCAGTACAAATACGATAATTGGAAAGACAAATTTAAGTCTGATGAGCAATTTAAAGCTGCCATAGAAATTGAAAAAAGAGACCTAGCTAAGTATACAGGTTCAGCAGAATGGAACCAGTACGGAGGCTATTTACAGGGACCTCAACTTAAGAAAACAGGACATTTTAGAACTAAAAAAATTGATGGTAAGTGGTGGATTATTGATCCAGATGGTAAATTGTTTTGGAGTGCAGGTGTAAACTCAGGTGGTAATTTAGACGTAAATACGCCCTATGAAGGTAGAGAACATTTTTTTGATTGGTTACCAGCTAAAGACGATCCTGTTTATGGTGATTTTTATCGAAGAGGCGAATTTAGTTTTGGTAAGGCAAACCTTCATAAGAAGTATGGCGGATACAAACCTTGGCAATACACTAAACTTAGTTTACAACGTATGAAAAGCTGGGGCTTAAACACTTTTGGTGGATGGTCTGTTGAGACTGTTAAAGAACACCAACCCAAGGATCGCGTCCCTTATACAGCCTATGTTGGCACCATTAGTCCTAAATTAAATAGCAAATTTCCTGATGTTTTTGATCCTACTTGGGAAGAAAGCGTTCGCAAAAAAATTAAATGGAAAGCGGATAAGTTAAATGAAGATCCGTTTTTCTTCGGGTATTTTGTAGACAACGAAATGCATTGGTATGAGCCAAACATTATGGCACAACATATACTGCAAAACAAACCACAAAATCATGGTAAAAAGACCTATATCAATCGTCTAAAAAAACAACTTTCCATAGCAGAATTTAATGCAAAAACAAAAAGCGATTTTACAGATTGGAATGCCGTTTTAAAAAACACTGCTAAAATTAAAAACATCGGAGCTTTAGAGCAATTTAATATTGTCTATTACGAAGATATGTGTCATATCTATTTTAGCACCATTAAAAAGGCTATTAATGAACTTTCACCTGGGAATTTATATTTGGGATGCCGATGGCATGTTGATGGACAACACCGCAATAAATACAATGTGCCAATTGGAATGCAGTATTTAGATATTATTTCATTCAATCAATACGATAATGAGTTAGATACATTTGCGTATCCTGGTAAAGACACTTTAGACAAACCGTACATGATTACCGAATTCAATTTTGGAGCTTTAGATTCTGGTAAATTCTACCCGGGATTAGGCGTTGCTGCAGATCAAAGAAATAGAGGTGAGAAATACTGCAACTTTATAGAGAGCGCATTGAGAGACCCCAATTGTGTTGGTGCCCACTGGTTTATGTGGGGCAACTCTACTACTGCAGGCAGGAGTGTTGTTGGAGAAAATGCCAATTGCGGCTTGGTATCAGAAACGGATACGCCGTATTATGAATTGATTCAATATATGCGTAAAACAACATACAACCTATATCAATACAGAACATTACATTAATACGATTTTAATGAAAAAATTAATTACTATCAGCTTTTTACTACTGACCGTTTTTACTTTACAAGCACAGGAACAACCAAATGTTTTAATGATTGTTCTTGATGACCTTAACAATTTTGTAGGTGTAATGGGAGGGCATCCACAAGCTAAAACACCCAATATTGACAAGTTAGCAGACGAGGGTGTCTTGTTTAATAATGCACATTCTAATGCACCTATTTGTATTGCATCAAGAGCCAGTTTTATGACAGGTGTTAGTCCTATAACTTCTAAATTCTGGGGTTTTGGCAATTGGCTCAAAAATGATATGCTAATGAATTCTAAAACCTTACCAGAGTATTTTAGAGAAAATGGTTATCAAACCATACAGACTGGTAAAGTTTTTCATGCGAATAAAAAAGGAGCCTATGATAACGATGGTATTGTAGCCGATTACGGTCCGATGGCGTATAATGGTAAAAAAGCCGCTATACATCCTTCTAACCCACCAGAAATGCTAGAGTTGGGACCATTAGATGCTACCTTTGCTCCTTTATCTGATGTACCAGATGTTAAAGCTGCTACTAATACACCAGGTTATAGCGGTTGGTACAACACCCATCGGAAAACAAAGGGTCCATTTCACTACAATTCTGAAGAAGACCGTGATCTCCTGACTGATGAGAAAAGTGCACAATGGGCGGTAGAAAATCTTCAAAAATTGGCTTCAAAAAATAATGGTGAACCATTTTTTATGAGTGTAGGTTTTATCAGACCTCACACCCCATTGGTGGTGCCTCAAAAATATTTTGATATGTTTCCTTTAGACGAAGTTCAAATTCCCTTTATAAAAAAGAATGATCGAGAAGATACCAAATTAGCGAATAACTCGGATAAAGAATCACGCGGAAGAAAAGCATATAGAACACTTACCGAATCTAGTCTTTACTCCGATGCCGACGAAGCATTAAGAACGTATACTCAGGCATATTTAGCCAGTATAGCCTTTGCTGATGACATGGTTGGTATTGTACTAGATGCACTCGAAAACAGTACATTTAAAGACAATACTGTTGTGGTGTTATTTAGTGACCACGGGTATAATATTGGTGAAAAAGAGTACTTGTTTAAATACGCATTATGGGAACAAAGCACACAAGTACCTTTAATTATCAGGCACCCTTTGTATAGAGAAACTGCGGGTAGCAAAGTATCGCACCCAGTTGGTTTAATTGATATTTATCCTACGCTTGCTGAAATAGCTGCTTTAAAAGGTGAAACGAAAATAAGCACAGCTGGTGCAGGATTAAATGGCTTTAGTTTGGTAGACTTCTTAAAAGACCCAAACGCCAAATGGCAAGGTCCTGATGTAGCCATAAGCGTTATTACTAGTTGGAGATCTAAAGAAGCATCTAAACAGCATTTATCTGTGCGCTCTAAAGATTATAGATATACACGCTACTTAAATGGAGATGAAGAATTATATGACCATACAAATGATCCGCATGAATGGAATAATCTTGCCAATGATAAGCAATATAAAAAAATAAAAGCAGCGCTGGCTAAACAACTAGAAGCTGAGCTAGAACGATTGGCACCTTAATTTAATAAAAAAAGCACCCGATTGGGTGCTTTTTTTATTAAATACCATAACCTACTTACCATGCCGCAAGTGGTGCACGCACCCATGTATTTGTCGCAATACATACGTAAATATAGGCAGCCGTAACTCTTATTTCTCCTATAGTGCCAATATCAGTTGCACTCGCAGGTGCTGTGTTAAGGGCAGACACTTTAAATTGTGTCGATTCCGTTGTGCCATTAACCGACAGTGTTTCAGCAGGTGCAGTACCATTAGTATCCCAATTAATTGCTACTTTATTCGCAGCTGCGTTTCCAAACTCACCATAAATAAGTGGTCTATCATTATTTGAGTTTTCAATCCAAAGTGTATTATTTAAGATTCTTTCTTTATCAGAACCTGCATTATTTCCAATAAAAATATTGTTATTACCAGCAATAGAATCTGCTGCTTTCCATCCAATATAAACATTACTATCCCCTATACTACCATTTGCAGCGTTATGCCCTATCATAACATTTCTGTTACCAGTTGTTAAATATGCAGAACCATTACCGACATATACATTCTCATCACCATTTGCATTGTACCCTGTTCTTGTACCAATAAATACATTCTTCTCTCCCGAAGTCATATTGTAAGCCACATTGTTTCCAATTGCCACATTTTCTGTATCTCCAGTACCAGTAAAATTATATAAAGCACCTGTACCAATACCAACATTTCTATTACCCGCTTCAATTGAATGTAATGCACTTTTACCCAAAGCAACATTATTATCTCCGGTTTGATTTTCACCAAGGGAGCTATTACCTACAGCAACATTATCTTCTCCGGTTGTATTATCACTCAAAGCATAGTTTCCAACAGCCAAATTTCCATTTACGGAAGTAGCAGATCTTAAAGCAAAAGAACCGAGCGCAACATTATTATCTCCGTCTATATTATTTTCTAATGCATAGTTACCTACAGCTACATTTAATTGACCATCTATATTACTATTTAAAGAACTAATTCCTACTGCAATATTTCCTGCACCTATAGTATTTGCTTGTAAAGCATTAGTACCAACAACCGTATTATTGCCACCCGAAGTATTGGCTTGCATGGCCTCTTTACCAATAGCAACATTATTACTTCCAGTTATATTCTCATCTAAAGAAAATGTTCCAATTGCCGTATTAGCATCACCATCAATATTCAATTTCATACTTTCTTTACCAATAGCCACATTATTGATACCTGAAGTATTAGCTCTTAGCACTTGATAACCAATAGCCACATTATTATTGTTTGTGGTATTCAATAGTGTCTGATATCCTATTGCAGTATTGTACCTTCCCGTAGTAATTGCATTTAAACTTTGATAACCCACTCCTATATTTAAATTGTTTGTACCATCATCATTAGCACCAGCACCGATACCTAAAAAAATAGAAGAACCATTGTTTGAACCATCATAATCAGATTTACCATCTACTAAATCATTAATTCTCATAGGTACACTAATGGTTATCCAATCAGATAAACCATCATCCCAATAATAAAATCCAGGTAAATCTAAACCGTCTGTAGTTGTGAGAAATACCAACATACCATGTTGGTCTAATCCAGGGTCGGTAGCTGGAAAGGCGTCTATTCTCGGAATTAAAATACCATCAGTATTTGATGGAGCTGCGCTATTGCTGGCAGTTATATCTAGAGAAGATTTAGGATCTGTGTTATTGACACCAACTTGAGCATAATTCACTAAAACAGCAAAAAATAAAGTTAAAAACAATAGGGGGATTTTTTTCATGGGATTGAATAGTTAAATTAAGTGTCATTAAATTTTTGCTAAGATACAAAAATCATAAATGTAATATAAACATTTATTGATTAATTTAATTTCTCAAAGTAAAAAAGCATCCGTTTGGATGCTTTTTTGTTTCTTTACTAAGAACTATTAATCTTTCAATTTAGCTACTTCTATTTCTGGAGTATTCAAACCAAGCTTTGCCTCTAACAACTCAAGTCTTGCTTCCAGTTTATCATAATCTTTTGTTTTTTCTTCTAATTGTTTTTGAAGTTCTTTAAAAGCCTGAACATATAAAGCGTCATAACTACCATAAGCTGTTTGATAATAACCTGCATTGTCCGTACTAACTCTTTCTGGAAATACCTCTTTAATTTCTTGGGCAATAAACCCATACTGCACATTGTTAGGTCTTTTTATTCCTGTTTGGTTATCATTCCATTTATAAGTAACTCCTCTTAATTGAGTAATTAAACTTAATGCCTCATTTGATGGTATCGTCTCAATATCCTTTTTTAATCTTCTATCGCTATTGGCTAACCAATCTCCTGCTGTTGTTTTAGAAGCATCCCCATTTACAGACAGTGTATTCGACGGAGCAGCACCAGTTGTATCCCAATTAATACCAATCCTTTCATTATCAAATTCTCCATAAATCAAGGGTTTTGAATTAATAGAATTATTAATCCACAAAGTATTACTAAGCACTCTTAGTTGATCTGACGCAACATTGTTACCAATAAAAATATTCTGATTTCCAGCAATTGAATCGGCCGCATTAAAACCAATGTAAACGTTGTTATCTCCTACACTTCCACTCCCTGCATTATGGCCAAGAACAACATTCTTGTTTCCAGTTAAATTATTCAATCCAACACCATTACCAATAAATATATTTTCTATTCCATCAGCATTAAAACCAGTTCGCGCCCCCAAAAAGATATTTTTAACACCATCAGAGTGGTAACCTACATTAAACCCAATAGCAACATTATCTGCCGTTCCACTTGAATTAAAGTTGTTTAGAGCACCTGTACCAATACCAATATTTCTATCTGCATCTTGTCCATCATTTAAAGCGTACCTTCCAATTGCTATATTATTATCTCCTGAAACATTTGATTGTAAAGATCTAGCTCCAACTGCAACATTGGCAATTCCTATAGTATTAGCCAAAGAAGAAAAAGCCCCTATAGATGTGTTACTTCCTCCTGTAGTATTTGCTGTTAGAGCTTCTCGACCAACAGCAGTATTCGCACCAGCCGTAGTATTAAACTTAAGTGCTTTATACCCTATTGCTGTTGAATTATTTGCTGTTGAAGTAAATAACGTTTGGTATCCTACGGCCACATTGTAATTTCCAGTTGTTGTAGAATTCAAGCTACTATTTCCGATAGCTACATTTTGCCTTCCATCAATATTATCTCTCATACTACCCAACCCAATTCCAACATTTTGATTATCCGTACCATCATCATTTATACCAGCATTGATACCTAAAAAAATAGAAGAACCATTGTTTGAACCATCATAATCAGATTTACCATCTACTAAATCGTTAATTCTAATGGGTACACTAATGGTTATCCAATTAGATAGATCATTATCCCAATAATAAAAACCTGGTAAATCTAAACCAACAGCCGTAGTAAGAAATACCATCATCCCGTGTTGATCTAAACCTGGACTGGTAGATGGAAAAGTATCTATTCTCGGTATTAAAATGCCATCGGTATTTGATGGAGCTGCGCTATTGCTGGCAGTTATATCTAGAGAAGATTTAGGGTCTGTGTTATTAACACCTACTTGAGCAAATAAAAAATTGGCTATCAACCCTATAGCCAATGTTAGAAATAAATGTTTTCTCATAATAAATCGGGGGTTTAAACACCACTAATATACAATTTATTATTTCTATATGAATATTATTACCAACTTCTTTATTTTACTACTGATCTTTTACGACAACTATTTTTTCCGAATCGGTTTTTAAATCTAATTTAGATTCTATTAAAGACAAGCGAGCCGAAAGCTGTTGGTAATTTTTTAATTGCTTTTCTAAATCTTGAATTTTAGCCTCTTTATCCTCTAACTGTTGCTTTAATTCTTTAAAAGCCTGAACATATAAAGCGTCATAACTACCATAAGCTGTTTGATAATAACCTGCATTGTCCGTACTAACTCTTTCTGGAAATACCTCTTTAATTTCTTGGGCAATAAACCCATACTGCACATTGTCAGGTCTTTTTATTCCTGTTTGATTATCATTCCATTTATAAGTAACTCCTCTTAATTGAGTAATTAAACTTAATGCCTCATTTGATGGTATCGTCTCAATATCCTTTTTTAATCTTCTGTCACTATTAGCTAACCAATCTCCTGCTGTTGTTTTAGAAGCATCCCCATTTACAGAAAATGTATTCGTCGGAGCAGCACCAGTTGTATCCCAATTAATTGCAACTTTATTCGTGGCTATGGTTCCAAACTCACCATAAATTAGCGGTATATTTGAATTTGAATTTTCAATCCATAATTTATCATTTAAGGCACGAGCAGTGCTTGAGCCAGCGCGATGCCCTATAAATACATTATGATCTCCTGTAATTTGGTCAGCATTAGCGTAACCTATATATACATTTCCAGTTCCTTCTGAATCAAAAGCTGTATTATGACCTATAAAGACATTTCGTGTATTTGTAGTTCCGTTAAATCCAGTAGAATTTCCTAGAAAGACATTTTCATCACCGTTTAACCAATAACCACTTTGATGCCCCAATAAAACATTTCTCGTACCAGATAGCAATTCATATCCTGCATTGTTACCAATAGCCGTTGAAGCCACCTCTCCAACTACATTTAAATTACGCAATGCTCCAACACCTACTGCTGTGATCCGGTCTCCTTCTTGAGATAATTGCAATGCTTGCCAACCAATTGCTGTGTTATTTTCACCCGAAATATTCTCTGCTAGCGCACTATTACCAACAGCCAGATTTTGCTCTCCTATCGTATTGTTATTTAATGCATAATTTCCTACAGCCACATTTCCATTAGCAATATTATGACGCAACGAATAAGATCCCAATGCTACACTATTATCGTTTGTATTATTATTTTCAAGAGCATAGTTACCAACAGCAACATTTAAGATCCCAGTTGTATTAGAAGTTAAACTACCTCTTCCTACAGCAACATTACCGTTACCTGATGTATTTGCGCCCAGAGCATTGTTTCCAATAGCTGTATTAGCACCTCCTGCATCATTGGCCGTAAGTGCAGAAAATCCTATTGCTGTATTATTATTTCCGGAATCATTTGCATTTAATGCAAAGGCTCCAACAGCTGAATTATTATCACCGGTAACACCTCCAGCTCCAGTTAATGCAGATCTACCAACTGCTGTATTATTTTCGCCAATGCTATTTCTTAAAGCCGACGCTCCCAAAGCTGTATTACCTGAACCTGTTTGATTTTCTCTTAATGCATTGGTACCAACTGAAGTATTTTGAGCACCTGTAGTGTTTTCTCTTAATGCATTATTACCAATTCCTACAAGAAAACCAGCAGTAGAATTCAATAATGCGTTTACACCAACAGCTGTATTGTATCCATTTGTTGATAAAGCAGATAATGTATTATTACCCACTGCAACATTCGCAGATCCTGTTGTGATTGAATTTAAACTATTAAATCCAACTCCTACATTTTGGTTGTTAGAACTATCGTCATTTACTCCCGCATTAATTCCCAAAAAAATAGAAGAACCATCATGAGAGCCATCGTAATCAGATTTACCGTCTACCAAATCGTTAATTCGCAAAGGCACACCAATGGTAATCCAATTAGTTAACCCATTATCCCAGTAATAAAACCCTGGTAGGTCTAGTCCATCAGTAGTTGTAAGAAACACCAACATACCATGTTGGTCTAATCCAGGGTCGGTAGCTGGAAAGGCGTCTATTCTCGGAATTAAAATACCATCCGTATTTAAGGGTGTTGCACTATTGCTAGCAGTAATATCTAAGCTTGCGTGAGGATCTGTATTGTTGACACCTACTTGTGAAAAGGTAACATTGACCATAAATATTACAGCCAAAATTGTCAGTAAATTAATCTTCATATTTCTTTGGAGTTAGGTAATTAAATGTTTAAAATACAATTATACAATTTATATTAAAAAAAAGCACCCATTTGGATGCTTTTTATTTTCTTATAATGAAGACTATCAATCTTCTAACAGCACTACTTTTTCAGTTTCGGGTTTCAAACCTAGTTTTGCTTCTATTAATTCAAGACGTGCTTGTAACTGCTCGTTCTCTTTTGTTTTTTCTGCGAGTTGTTGCTTTAATTCTTTAATGGCTTGTACAAAAAGTGCGTCATAATTACCATAGGCTGTTTGATAAAAACCTTTTGAGTCGGTAGATACATGATCAGGAAAAATCTCTTTCAATTCTTGCGCAACAAATCCATATTGCAAATGTGTATCTCTTTTGAGTCCTGTCTGTGTATCATTCCAATAATAGGTTACCCCTCTTAATTGAGAGACTAAATCTAAAGCTTTACAAGTAGATAAGGTTGTGATATCTCTTTTTAACCTTCTGTCGCTATGATTGTTCCAATTACCTCCTCCATTACTTTTTGAGGCATCACCATTTACAGCAAGTTCATCTGGCGGCGTGCCATCTGATGCTGGATCCCAATTAATACCAACTAAACCATTGGCCCCTGCCGCAAATTCACCATAAATTAGAGATGTGTTATCTTGTGAATTTTCAATTCTAAGTTGGTTGCTATCTGTTCCGGTATTTTCTCCAGCTAAATAGCCTATAAATACATTTCCTGTTCCTGTTGTATTAAAGAACCCCGCATTATGTCCCAAATAAACATTATTATCTCCTGTACTGTTATAGCCTGCAGATAAACCAATAAATGTGTTTTGATCACCTGTTGAGTCATAACCCGCCTGATGGCCATAAAATGAGTTTCTGGCACCAGTTGCATTAATAGCTGCATTGTTTCCAACTGCCGTATTTTCATCACTGCCATCCATATTTTGCAGAGCTCGAGTTCCGATAGCAAGATTTGCATTTCCTGTTGTATTACGCTGCAACGTACCTTCTCCAATACCCACATTATTATCTCCAATTGTATTGTATCCTAAAGCACTTGCACCTACTGCAACGAGATTTTCTCCTGAGGTGTTTGCATTTAAAGCAGACCCTCCTATTGCAGTATTTCCAGTAGCTGTATTATTTAACAAAGTATAATTACCAACAGCCACATTATTATTTCCGGAAATATTGTTTAATAAAGAAGATCTACCAATTGCCAAGTTATTAGCACCGCCAACATTATCTCTAAGTGCTACTGCACCAAGTGCCACATTAGAACCTCCAGTGGTATTTGATCTTAAAGCTCCTTGACCAATTGCTGTATTATTTTGACCTGTGGTAGTTGCCTGCATTGTAGTATTACCAACAGCAGTATTGTTATTTGCTGTATTTACTGATAATGTGTTATAGCCTACTCCTACATTACCAACGTTTGTGGTTAACGCATTTAAACTATTGTAACCAATACCAATATTTTGATTGTGCGTACCGTTGTCATTTGCTCCTGCATTTAACCCTAAAAATATGGAAGAGCCATTATCTGAACCATCGTAATCAGATTTACCATCCACCAAATCGTTAATTCTTAGGGGCACACTAATAGTAACCCAGTCTGTTTGGGTATTATCCCAATAATAAAAACCTGGTAAATCTAATCCATCTGCTGTTGTAAGAAATACTAGCAAGCTGTGTTGGTCAGCCCCTGGATTTGTAGAAGGTAAAGCATCTATTCTAGGAATTAAAATTCCATCTGTATTTGCGGGAGTAGCGCTGTTACTTGCTGTAACATCTAAACTTGATTGTGGATCGGTATTATTAATACCTACTTGCGCATTCGCATGATTGGCCATTAAAATAATGGCCAAAACGGATAATATTATTCTTTTCATAGTTATTTGAGGTTAATTAATCAGTAATCAAATATACAATTATCATTTTATTATTCAGTAACTTGCGTGTTAAATTCTATCATAATTCCAACAACATTTAGAGCATTCGCATTCTAAAAAAATAGCGCTTAAATTAAATCTCTGTGTTTAATAAGCATGTTCATTTGACGTTTTCACCTACTAAACCAATTCATTCGAACACTCAAATATCTCAAAAGACCACTCACTAAATACCCCTTAATACTCATATTTTACCTTGAACAACTATCTAAAACTGAAGTAAATAAATCAATTGAATAGGCAATTATGGATATGCACCTACCACTCATATTCACAAATTACTACTGTTTTTAAAATTTGAAGATAAAATAGTATATTGAGCCCTTATAATTTAACTACTACAATTGGAACTAAAATACAAAGCAACAACAAACTCAGAAACGGAGTCTTTTTATATTGAACGTAAGAAGTTTCCATATTTTGGAGTAAACTGGCACTACCATGATGAATATGAATTGATATTCATTTTAAAGGGAAGTGGTGTTCGTATTGTTGGTGATAGTATGGACCCATTTAATGAAAGCAATTTAGTTTTTATTGGTAGTGGTGTTCCACACTTATTCAAGAATGAAGAAAAAGAAGAATCTACTGATGTAGACTACATTGTTCTTAAATTTAACACAACACTAAATGGACTACCTTTATTTTCACTTCCTGAATTTTCAAAAATCCAACAATTACTTGATAAGGCAAATAGAGGTATTTTATTTTCCAAAAAAACGATTGCTCAAGTAAAAGACCTCATTATTGCGATGGTAGAATCTAAAGAAGCTGAAAGAATGATTTACCTTTTTAAGGTACTTCATATACTAGCTTTAGAAGAAGAGGTAACGTATCTTTCTAGTGAGAATTTTTCACTGAAAAGTACTTCCAAAGGAGAAAACAGAATTCAGAATGTAATAGATTATATTAGTGAAAACTACACGAAAGACATCTCTTTAGAAGACTTAGCTGAAGTAGCCTATATGACTACCAATTCTTTCTGCAGGTATTTTAAAAGTCGAACTGGTAAAACGGCTTTTCAATTTATTAGAGAATACCGTGTAAATAAGGCTTGTCAAATGTTAATAAACGGCGAAAAATCTATTTCTGAAATTTGCTTTGATACAGGGTTTAATTCTTTTTCTACATTTAATAGAATCTTTAAAAATTTAAAAAACTACTCTGCAAGTGAGTACAAAAGCAAGTATTCTAAAATATACTTGTAAAAAATTACGTGTGAAAAACAAAAAGCGTCATTAAATTAATAATAACGCTTTATTTTTCATTTAGTAAACGCGGTCTACACCACGCTATTAGAGTAACCTAATATTACACTTGAAATAATTAAGACTAAAAGTCCTGCTAATAAAAGATTAAATGGTTTTTTAGCTCCATTCCATTCTCCTGCTCGGTATGCCCAAAAATTACTTATAATTAAAGAAAGTCCTAACAGCATTGGCCATCCAATAACTCCACCAATAGGACCAATGAGTGCTGCACCCTGACCATAAATACCTAGAGCTCCAAACCAAAATATACTTGCTAAAATTGCCCACTTATAAGCCTTGCCTGCATTAGGCACTTTGAAAGAGCTCCAAGATTTATTTTTAAATAGTAAGAAAATTGCATAACCCGCGTTCATTATGAATGCTCCTATAAGTACTACTACCCAAGCAGCTAAACTCGCATTTCTATCTATTGCACCCATTTCTTCCGCCAGTGTTGCTATTGGAGCCGCATTGACAAATCCAACGTTTAATAAAGCTGATAATACACCACAAGCCACGGCAATTGATATTCCTTTTACAATATTCGACTTCTCTCCTGATGTTTCTGATGTCAATCTATCTTTATCTATTCCTGCCTTTGCAGTAATTGCCACCCCAACAAGGGTTATAGCTAAACCTGCAATTACATATGGAAATTGAGGTGATGAAGTTGCGTTTTCCATTAACAATAACGGAATTAAAGCTCCAACAGAACCAGCTAACCCCATAACAATTCCCATTGTTAAAGACAAACCAATATAAGGTACACTAACACCAAACAAGATACCTCCTATACCCCATAAAAAACCAAAGAACATAGCCATGAATGCAACACTTTGCAACGTGGGATCCGAAAAAGTTTGACTTAAAACACCTGCAAGGTTTGGCACAGAAATAAAGGCCCATGCCATTGGTAAAATAATCATAGCAATAGATACGTGTATCAACCACCAAGACTCCCATTTTAGAGGTGCCATATATTTCATACCAAGACCAAAAGACCCCTGAAAAACACTAGCAATGATGATTAATAGAAAAGGAAAAAAATCAAATTCCATAAAATATTAGTTATTTAAGTTAAGTTTATTGAATTGCAACAGAGATGCGCTTTTTTACAAGATAATCGTCCAATGCTAAGTGAGAACAATCATGACCTATTCCACTATTTTTTATACCTCCATGCGGTAAGTAAATGGCATATTTTACACCGTTTACTTGGACTTCTCCAAACTGAAGTTCCTCTGAAAAACGCTGCACTCTCTTATGGTTATTTGTAAATATATACGATGCTAAACCATATTCTGTATTATTAGCTAACTCTAAGACTTCATCATCCGTATCAAAAGACATTATAGGAGCAATAGGACCAAAGGTTTCTTCTTTGAACAAACGCATTTCTGTAGTTAAACCAGATATAACGGTTGGCTCCAACCAATTGCCATTTTCTTTTCCTTCCGGAACTTTACCACCGTATTCTAAAATAGCACCTTTAGCAACTGCGTCATCAATAAGTTCAAACATCCTATCTCTATCACTTCTTGTAACAAGCGGCCCCATATCTACAGTTTCATCTAAACTAAAACCTAATTTTATAGCGGCTGCTCTTTTTTTATAGACCTCTAAAAATTTCTTATAAATGCTACTATGCACAAAAATTCTATTGGCTGCTACACAAATCTGACCGGTATTTCCAAACTTTAATCCGATAGCTAAATCTAAAGCTTTGTCAAAGTCTGCATCATCAAAAACAATAAATGGGGCATTTCCACCTAACTCCATACCCAGTTTTTTGATAGAAGTTGTACTATCTGCAATTACACGTTTACCTGTAGCAGTAGAACCAATCATTGTTATAACAGAAGGTATTGTACTAGTAGTCATTGGTGTTGCAACTTCTTTGCTTGAACCAGATAAAATAGTTACCACTCCTGGAGGGAAATTAATATCGTACAATATTTCTCCAATAATATATGCCGATAGGGGTGATAAAGAAGATGGTTTTATAATTAAAGAGCATCCTGCTGCCAGCGCAGGACCTAATTTAAAGCCCACATTTAACAACGGGAAATTCCAAGCTAAATAGGCTACAGCAACACCTGCTGGCTGCTGAATCATTCTATGAGTATGGGTGTTTTCGTAATCAGGTATTTGCTCATCACGCAAATTTTTCATTGCGGCTGGATACCATTCTAATGCGTTTACTACCGCTTCTATATCTTCATAAGCTCCAGCATAAGTTTTACCCATTTCATGTACAATTGCGGAACGTAACTCGTGCTCTCTTTCTAGCACAGCTGCACGTAATTTAGCCATCCACTCTGTGCGATTAGCCAAGGGCAATTTCGACCAATATTCATAGCCTTTTTTAGCTGATTCTAATGCCTTTTTCGTGTCAGCTTCACCTGCTTGAGCAACTTCGGCAACAACTTCACCTGTAGCTGGACAAACAACTTCTATGCGTTTACCAGAAGCAGCATCAACCAATTTACCGTCTATATATAATTTTTTGTATCCAAAATGTTGTGTCTTCATAGGGGTTCTCATTAATCTAAAATACTTTCAATTTTATCTTTAGGAATTGCATACTTATGCAATATCTCTTCGTTCACATCTAATCCTAGGCCAGGAGTTCTTGGTATTTCTAACATTCCGTCTTTCAATTCAATTGCTGGATAGGTTAGTTGCTCTCTTAATGCATTCTCCGTTTGATCGTATTCGATTAAGAAATCAGGAGATTTCATTCGACCAGGAATCAATTCTAGATTCGAAATAAAATGCAAAGCTACGTGAATACCTATAGCTGTACCCCATGTATGAGGCACAACCTCTACTCCATAAGTTGAAGCCAATGCAGCAATACGCTTCGCTTCTGTTAATCCTCCACTAGAGCAAATATCTGGTTGCAAAATATCTACAGATTTGTTTTTTAGTAATTGGTGAAAACCAAAACGCAAATATTCACATTCTCCACCGGCAATAGGAATGGTCGTTATCTTTCGTAGTTCATTGTATTGTTCATAAAATTCAGGAGATACAGGTTCTTCAAACCAGCTAATATCGAACTGCTCTATTTTTCTTGCCAATTGCGCAGCTTCTTTTAAAGAGTAAGCATGATTCGAGTCAATCATCAATTGCACATCGTTACCAATAATATCACGAACTTTTTTAATATTCTTATAATCTTCTTGAATCCCCAATCCTACCTTCATTTTGATGGCTTTAAATCCTTGAGATAGGTATTGCTGCAATTCTAAATCAAAATCACGAGAAGGATCTTTATGACTTGTGAAATATAAGCCCGTTGCATAGGGCCTTATTTTTGTTCTATGAGCGCCACCTAATAATTGGTACACAGGCAATCCTAATATTTTACCTTTTAAATCCCAAAGGGCAATATCTATTGCACTAATAGAAGCAACCAATACACCTCGTCTCGCATAATCAAGAGTCTTTCTGTACATTTTATTCCAGATTACCTCAGTATCCAATGGATTCATACCAGTAACAATTGGCTCTAATAACTCTACCCCAGCAGCTAATACACTTGCTGGACCATAACCTTCTCCCCAACCATAGGTACCATCTGATGCAGTTACTTTAACAACGCAAATACACCTTTCAGAATATTCCCATTGAGAGAAAAAGAAGCTTTTAGAAAGTGTATCTTTTAATACAAATGTTTCTATTTTTTCAATAGTCATTTTATTATTTATTTGAACGAAATTTGTGATTAAATACAATCAAAAATAACGTGGTTCTTTTATCTATTTCGTATAGCTATTATCTAGCTTTTGGCAATTTTTATCTTCTAAGAAGTTTGGTAGTCCACAATCTCTTCTGCTACAGTAACAGACTGAATATATGCAACCACCTCATCGTGCAAAGGGTATTTTGTATATGCCCAAAATGTATCTTTATTTTCGAATACTGAAATTAGACTGATATCAAAAAAAGAAGCACCGTAATCTCCTACATTAATAGCGGTTTCATAAACGACTATTTCAGAAATATGTTTCGGCAATTCATCTAATCTTCTTTTTACTTCTTTCGCAAGCAATTGATTTTTTTCCTGACTGCCTTGGTCTTTAAGTTTCCAAAGCACAATATGTTTGTACATAGTGTAGTTAGTTATTCTTGTTAATCTATTCTGTTATTCTCAAATGTAATGCGCATAAAAAGACAAATCACATCAAAAATTACCGCTTGCATTTCATGAATTACCTACAGGTATACAGAACAAAAACTCCTATGAAACACATAAGAGTTTGAACAATTAATACTTAAAATATATTTATTTTTTTACAATTTTTTTAGTTGCTAAACCTCCGCTTTCAGCTTCTAATTGCAAGACATACATTCCACTAGTTAAATTGGAAAGATCTATATTTGCTGTCTTATTAGTTGTAAATACAGTTTTTCCTAATAAATCTAGTATTTGAGCCTGCTTTAATAATTCTTCTGATTGAATAAAAATTTGATTGTCCGCTGGATTTGGATAAATAGAGAAGCGGAAAGTATTTACATTTTGTTCAGAAAGTGTTGAAGCTAGATGTAACTGACCAAAAGAATCTAAAGCTACATCCATTCCCATGTATGGGCCATCGATTATTTCAATTACATCCAATTGATCTTGGGTCAAACCATTCACATCATTTCCGAATTTAATTAAACCTTCTCTAAATCCTACAATATTTATTGAACCTTGTAACCAATCTGTACTGCTATTATCCTCAAATACAATAGTATTAAAATCATCTAAATCTGATATATTTAAAACTATTACACCTTCCGGAGAATTTCCAGTAAAAAGTATTTGTCCAAGTTCATTTTGACTTTCATTTATATCAAGTGTAAATGTTTTCTTTTTATTTACGTTAATATCAACACCATTTTGCAAACAATTCTCGATGTTAAGAACTATCAATCCGTTTCCATTTGCAAAAAGCTTTGTGTTTCCCGTGGCGGCATTCGCAAAATTTGAAGTATTTACAATGACCTCCGAATTGTCTAAAAATCGAAAATTACCTTTAAACATGCTATTATCTGCAGTTGCATTAAAAATATTGTTTTTACTATTCTTTCCGAACTGCAAATCTCTTGATACACCTGAATTTGGAGAAAGTAAAACTCCTTCAAAAATAACACTTTGAGCTTCGTTATCCGACCAAGTTGAAGTATTACCGTTACCACTTAAAGTCAGCGTACTTGAGTTACCAAATACGATACTATTACTTGCTCCATTTATATTTCTAATTGTTGTCCAACCTACAAATTGATTTGGTGTAAAGGAATTTTCAATTATTATATTACAGTTTATTTGGAGTGTAGTTCCCTCACTTGATTCATTAAATAGCCCCAGGGCATTATCTCCAGCTGGATATGAGTTAGATTGATTATCAATTGTTAACGTTTGACTTCCATTTATTGCGATCGAACCATCCGAAGCTATTCTTGTAGGATTATTAGAAAAAGTCTTCATATTAAAATCTACATCTACAAAAATACTCGATACATTGTTCCAAATATCTATATTCAAGTCAGTATTTGAAAGGGGCAAACTAGGCCCGCCGTTTGCTGTATCCCAGTTGCTTATTGTCGACCAATTATTATCTGGTCCTAAATCGTTAAATGCTCTCCAGTTTTGAGAATAACATAAAATAGAAAAACTTAAAAAAATAAAAAGATAAATAGCTCTAATCATAGTTGAATATTTTAAAAACCTTATTTTGAAAAGTATTTATTCAATTACGAATGGCTAAATATATTCGTTTAAACGACTATAACTGAAGTTTGATAAGCAATATGTTTAGATAAATGGTTTTAAAATTTTGTAAAATAAAAAGGCTCCAATAAAAATTATTGAAGCCAAAATATTTGTTGTTATTTACACCTATTTTTTTACAATTTTTTTAGTTGCTATACCTCCGCTTTCAGCTTCTAATTGCAATACATACATACCGCTTCTAAGGTTGGATATATCAATATTTTCCAATTCAAAAGTCTCCAACACTTTTCTACCTAATACATCAAACACTTGAGCGTTTTTTAATGGCTCAATTGATTGAATAGAAATGTTAGAACTAGCTGGATTTGGATATACTGAAAATTCAAAGGTATTATAATTGTCTGTGCTCAAAATTAAATCACTTGCACCAACCAAATGGCCAGTTGCATCTAATGATAGCGGATTCCCTCCATTAGGAACCTGACCGTTAATAGTAATTTGAGATAATTGTTGTGCCGTTAAACCTGGAGTGGTAATATCAGGACCAAAATTAACTACACCCTCTTGATATCCGTTTATGTTTAACGTTCCTGTACCCCAATTTTTGAGGTGATTTCTCCAAAAGTTTAATTCTGTAACGCTTGAATCAATATTTAAATTTAAGGTACCATTTCCCGTTCCTGTAAAAGTTAAATGTGATAAACTTTGATTGGCATTAACGTTTATATCTAATACATTAGCCCCCTGTATTGAAATTTCTTTGCCCATAACATTGGCATTGTTTAAAGTAACCGTAGCACCTGTACCGTTAGCCTGTAATTTTTTATTACTAAACTTTACACCATCAGGAGTATTCACAATTATCTCAGCACCGGCATAAACCGTTACACCTCCAGTAAAACTATTATTTACAAAAGTACTCCCAAAAGTTGCTTTCGTATTTAACCCAATACCAAGAACTTGAGTACCTGACAAAGCGCCATTCATAAAAAATTCTCCTATACCATCTCCAAACAATCCAGTACCACCAGCACCAGCCAATTCTAGGCTACTATTCGAACCAAATTCTATACTATTACCTACATTATCTTCAATCTCAAAAGAAGTCCAATCATCATAATTAGCTCCAGATTCAGACATTGAATTATTAACTATTACGGAACAATCTATTTTAAGATTCGTTGCTGCAGATGTCCAATTTCGTATTCCATTTGATGTAGTTGCCCCAAAATTGGTTCTACTATTTACATCAATTGTCAATGTATTACCTAAATTACTCAGTAAAACGAGGTCATTTGGTCTAGTGCCGTTGTTTTGAAAAATTTCAACTGTCAAATCTACATCAAGATCAACACTTTCTGTGGGATTCCAAACACCAACTCTATCACCGGCTACGGGCAATATGTTTTCACTCCAATTGGCAGAATTACTCCAAAGAATGTCTGTACCAGCAGCATTTATATACCTCCACGTTTGCGAAAAAGCAGTTGTTACAGTAAATATTAAAATCAAAAAAGTGTAAATTTTCTTCATATCTAGTAGTTTAATATTAATGGAGCTAAAATTAACCTACATATAATTAATAAGCAACTGCTAATTAACTCTTCTATTCTAATTTTTATCAAAAAAAATGCACCCACATAAATTGTGGGTGCATATAGCAATTAGGAAAACTAAATTAAGTTATTTCTTGATAATTTTTTTTGTGGCAACACCACCATTATCAGCGGTTAGTTTTAACATATACAATCCGCTTGTAAGATTTGAAATATTAATTTGTTCAATAGTTTGAGAATGCACTACTTTTTTACCTAGCATATCAAATACCTCTGCAGCGTTAATTATTTCTTGTGTTTGAACTTGAATTACATCATTCGCTGGGTTTGGATATACCGCAAACTCAAATGCATTGTAATCTTTTACAGATAACGCTAAGTTTTCTGCACCTACTACATTACCATTTACATCTAAACTTAAAGCAGCTCCATCACCTGGTCCGGGTGTAGTACCATTAATTGTAATTCTTGAAAGCAAAGCTCCATTGTTTAATGATGTAGCGTCAGTTCCAAACTTAAGAACACCTTCTCTGTAATTTATAATATTTACTGTTGCAGTTGGCTCCCAATTTGTATCATTAATGTTATTAGGTCCCATCTGTACACAAGTAACACTTGGATCAATCTCTAAATGCAAAATCGTATTAGGTGCCTTCATTTTAATAGCATTATTCAATGTTTGATTGGCATTAATTTTTACAGTAAGTTCTCTACCCGCTTGAGCAGGTTTAGTAGAGGCTCTTATTTCAGCAGTTTCAACAACATTTGGAGTATCTAAAGTAATAATACTTCCAGTTCCATTGGCCTGAAGTTTGGTATTGACTATAGTCGAACTTCCATTCGATTTCAAAACAAGTTCAGAACCTACTGCAACTGTGAGAGTTCCTGTAAAACCACTAACATCACTTGTTGCGCTACCAAAATTAACCTTCGCACTATTTCCAATCAGAACACTATCATCTCCAACTATAGTACCATTAATATTAGTTTCTCCTGCACCCCAAAAACTGGTGTTACCTGTACTATCGAATGTTAAAGTATTTCCTGCTCCAAAATCTATAGTACTGCCAGCTGTAGTTGCCGAAACAATCGAAAAGCCTCCCTGAGGATCAGGAGCCACAGAATTTGCAATGGTTACATCACAATTGAATGTTAAAGCCGTTGGGATAGTACTACTATTCCAAATAGCTTTAGTATTAGTATTATCATCATTACCTTGCGTTGCATTCATTACATCTATTGTTAATAGATCAGATCCTGTAAATACAAAATCTTGTGTTTTACCTGGTGCTGTTCTTACACGTTTTGCAGTGTATGGTACAGTCGAATTAACCTCTACTGGACCATTAGCAAAACTTACATTTAAATTAGGTTCAGCAATCGAAGTAGGAGGTGTTACACCAGCTGGAGCACCAAAATTCCAATTGGTATCTTCGGTCCACGAAATGTCTGTAGCACCAGTAAATTCTGCCCACTGTGCTTGAGCAAACGTTACGGTTAGTAATAAAATAAAAAGTGAGTATATTTTTCTCATATCAAGTAGTTAAAAGTTAAGGGATAAATGTAATATATACATTTATATATTATATCTCATATTTTACCGCTAATATATCATATTTTAACATTATAATAATATTAAAGTTTGAAAAATACTCTTCATTCTTTTGTAAAGAATAATTTTACATTTTTACTATTTTAAAATTATCTACGCACAACACACCTCCTTCAGCCCAGCGACCTACTTGAAAGCTTATCTTTTCGCGGCCTTCTTTCACCTTGAATTTAAAACTGTGGCTTTCCCATTTACCTTCTACGGGCATTTCAATTTTTTCGTTTTTGTAAGAGTGACTGTCACCTTTTTTCCCTGAAGAAATTCCGATAGAATAGTTTCGTTTCCAAGCTACACCTTGATTATCAATTTTAACATCAACACTAAACACATATGTCTCTCCTGCAACTAAATCTGCATACTGTACAATGTTTACTTGTTGATTTGTGCTACTTACAGCAAATTTCTTTCCTTCATCTGCTCCATCTCCTGAAACAACCTCCCAAGAAGTGTCATCATACCAACTAAAAAATCGGTCTTTACCCTGCTCCAATAATTGTTTACCTTCAGGTAATTTTTCGAAATTTTGGTTAAAAATAACCTCCTGCGCACTTAAAGTTACGCTAAAAAAAAGTGCCAATACAGCTACAATACATTTCATCTTATTACTATTAAAATTAAGTATAGGTTTCAAAAGTAACAGATGATAAAAAAGAAAATTGGACTATAATTAACGCGTAATTACCAAATATTACCCGAGACAAGATTTCACTTTTTTCACCACATCATTAAAGTGGTTATAAAGTGCATCGAAATTATTTGTAGCTATATATTCTTTATGAAATAATGAACTACCCATACCTACACCAACTACTCCAACTTCAAAAAATGTATGAATGTTCTCTAGAGAAACTCCTCCCGTAGGAATGATCTTCACATTGTTTAATGGGGCCAATACATCTTTAATATATGGTGCCCCTAATTGCGTAGCTGGAAAAACTTTTACTGCAGTTGCTCCTAAACTATAGGCTTTATAAATCTCTGTTGGTGTAAACGCTCCTGGAAAAACAGGAATTTCATGCGATACGCAAAACTTCACTACTTCTTCATCTAAAATTGGAGTCACTATAAAACTTGCACCATATTCTACTGATTTCTTAACATCTTCTATCGTACAAACCGTACCGGTACCTATATTTAAATTAGGATGCTCTTGCTTAATAAATGCTATAGAACTCTCTACATCAGAAGAGTTCATTGTAACTTCAATCGTGGTCAAACCTGCTTTTTCATATAATGGAACAACCTGTTTTACCACATCTAAGGGTATATTTCTAAGAATGCCCACTACGGGCATTTTTTCAAATTTCTCTTTATCAAATTTATGAATCATATAACTACTCTATACTAATATATTTTTAAGAATTTGAAACTGCCCTAAAACCACTGCATTATCTGATTGAATAGCTGACACTACTTCCGTTCTATTCTCAAATCCCATTACTTCAATAGCTGTTACATACAATTGCAACAACTTACCAGACGCTATCAAGGAAATTTTTCCTTTGTAATTTTTTAACTGCTGTAATTCTTCTCCTATCAAAAGACCACTAAGGTAATAATAGTTTTCTGTAGGGTCATACCTATCAAACAAGGTATTTGCACGCACACTAAAAATTGTATTTAAAACAGACGAATTTAAACTTGCTTTAACACCATTAATAAAGGCTTTTCTATTTGGTTCATGAAACTCACCAATAGTCACTGAATTTTGCAAAATGGTATGCTTGGTAATAGTATCGAACAATTCACCAGTCATAAATGTTTTAAAATCAGTCACAAAACTATTATCACAATTCATGTGCTTAGAATGGGTACCAGGCAGTATATAAGTTGTCTTAACTTGTTCAGTTTTTCCAGCCTCCAAACCAATTACTTGAACTTCTTCGCCTCTAATTACATCCGAATCAGAACACACGCCAGAGATTAAAAACACATTATTCTCGAGAACAAGATTTTCAACTTTTTCAACGAGTAACGATTTTCCTTTTAAATCAAATGGTAATTTAGCATAGGGTAGCTCTTTAACTCCAATACTTGAAGATGCCATTCCAGATATTACAATGGGCACATTGTTATCTACAATTTTAAGTTGACTAATTTTTTGCTTCAATACATTCAAAAAGTAATTAACGCGATCCGCTTGAGTCTCTTGCCATTTTGAAAATACTGTTTTAATTCCCATATCGGAAACCACTTCACTCAAAACATTCAATTCTGTAGTGCTTACCAATCTTACCCGCAAGTTCGTGGTACCCCAATCAACACTTATAAATTGACTTACATTCATATAAATAGTTTACAATAATTGTAGTTCAAAAGTAGTTCGCAACTCAAAAATTAATCAAGCAATCATTAACCATTGTTTTACATCTGTTACCACAAGCACTAATTTTTATGGTAAAAGGTGGTTTGATTTTGATAATCTACCTAATCGTAATACTTAAAGAAATTTTGAATCTTGCATAAAAGAGATTTATATTTCCATAATAACTATTTACAATGATTAAAACCATTTCTAAATACATTGCTATTAGTATTTTATTTGCTGCTTGTGCTGATTCAAGCACAATAGCTCAAGAAGAGCAAAAGCCAAATGTCTTATTTATTATGTTAGATGATTTAAATGATTATCAAGGCATATTTGGTGGGCATCCTCAAGCGAAAACACCAAACATTGATAAATTAGGTGCTTCTGGCACAGTGTTTACAAATGCCCATACCAATGTACCTGTTTGCTCTCCATCTAGAAATAGTTTATTTACTGGTATTTACCCCCACGATTCAAGAGATTTTGGGTGGACACCTCACTTCAAACAAGCTGTCCTTAAAGATCATAAAACATTTATTGAGTTATTTAAAGAAAATGGATATACAACTCTTGGTACAGGTAAACTACTTCATAAAAACGTTAAAAAGTATTGGACAGAATGGGGAGTGCCTGAAGGCATTAATTATGGTCCACATGCTTCTAACGGCAAAAAAATTATGGGGCACTCATCCGTACCAGAGCCTTTTAAGAGCATTAATGTTGTAGATGGTTCTTTTGCTTCGTTTGCTGATACTCCCTATATCATAGATAGTGTAGGAAACAAAGTAGAAACTGGTTGGACCTATGGTAAAAAGCCTTTTAGATATGAAACTGATGATCTTAGAGATTTAGTACCCGATGAAATGCATGCAGAGTGGTTTATTGAAAAATTAGATGAGTTAGAAGCTCAAGATTCTAAACAACCTTTTTTTATGGGTGTAGGTTTTGTAAATCCGCATACACCGCTGTACGCTCCCCAGAAATATTTCGATATGTTTCCTTTAAAAGACATAGAATTACCCATTATGAAAGATGGCGATGTTATTGACACATTCTACAACTCAGTATATCCAGATACAGAAATGGGCATCGCTTATTATAGAAAGTTAATGCAATCATATCCTAATGGTGATGAAGGATTGCAAAAATTTTTACAAGCTTATTTGGCATGTGTTGCCTTTGTAGATGAGCAAGTCGGACAAGTTATGGATGCTTTAGACAACAGTAAATTTAAAGACAACACCATAGTTATTCTAGTGAGTGATCACGGTTGGCAAATGGGTGAAAAAGATTATTTATACAAAAACTCACCTTGGGAAAAAAGTACAAGAATTCCATTTATTATAAGAGATCCAAAATCAAATAGTTTAGGTAAAGAAATTTCACACCCTGTTTCACTTATTGACTTGTTTCCAACTTTACAGGAAAAATGTGATTTAGAAGGAGTGATAAGCACTAATTCTAAAGCGCAACTAGGAGGACACAGTTTACAACCATTTCTAGAAAATCCTAAAACAAGCTCTTGGGAGGGGCCTAATGGCGCCTTAACAGTTCTTGGAGCTGGAATAAATCAACCCATTGAAGGATTGGGTATAAGTAAAAACAAAGGGGCGCTTTGGCATATAGAAATTATTAAAGATTTAGATGAAAGCTATGTAAGACAGCAGAATTACACGTATAGAACTGAACAATACAGGTATATCTTATATCGCAATGGCGAAGAAGAATTGTATGATCAACATACAGATCCGAACGAATGGAACAATTTAGCCAAAAATCCTACTTTTGATTCAATTAAAAAGCAATTAAAAAAAGAAATGCTAGCTATTATTGAATAGCCCAATTTAATATGATTTTAAACCTCCTTATTTTAATTGTTGTTTTACTACTTCTGGTAGTAGCAATCTCTAAATGGAAAATACATCCATTTATAGCATTGCTTTTAGCGGGAATTACATTGGGTTTTGCCGTTGGTTTTGATGGTGTAAAAACTGTTTCTGTTTTATTAGATGGATTTAGCAATACACTTAAGTGGATTGCTATAGTAGTAATTCTCGGCGCATTCATTGGTGAAGTTTTAAATGCTTCAGGTGGAGGTATTCGAATTTCTGAAAAAATACTAAAGCTTACAGGACAAAAAAGATTGCCTTGGGCCATGGGTTTTACAGGGTACTTAGTTTCAATTCCCGTTTTTGTTGATGTTGCCTATATACTACTGCACCCTATAATAGAAGCACTTTCTAAAAGAAGTAAAACTCCTGTTTTGGTTGTAGGGTTATCCTTGGCAGCAGGCTTAACTGTTTCGCATACCTTAATGCCGCCAACTCCAGGACCTTTGGCTGTTGCAGCCTTATTAAAGGCAGACATTGGCAGATTGCTATTAATCAATGCCTTTGTGGCTGTATTTGCAGTTGTAGGTGGTGTGTTATGGGCAAAACTATTTTGCAAAAAATACCGTCTTCCATTTGATGATAAACCTGAATCAACGGAACAATTATTAACCGCAGAACAACAACAATCTAAAAGAAAAAGATCTGTATTAATTGACTTAGCGCCAATAATAGTCCCAATTGTTTTAATGGGAATTGGCGTATTTTTCAAATCAAAAACACCCTTGGGAAAGTTTTTTGAATTTATAAGTATTCCAATGATTGCTGTCTTAATTGGAGCAGCTATTGCAGCTGTAGACTATGCTAGAAACTACGATAAAGCAAAATTAAACTCACTTGTTGAATCTGCTATAATTAAATCTGCCTTAGTAATTATGATTACTGGGGCTGGAGGTGCTTTTGGAGGGATTATAAAAGCTTCAGGAATGCAAGAAGCTTTGGGCTTATATTTTTCTGATATGCCCTTTGTAGGGTTCTTATTACCCTTCTTAATTGCAGCAATTTTAACTACTGCAACTGGCTCAATCACCGTATCTCTTATAGGTACTGCTTCTATTTTAGGTGAGTTTTCTAGTGTCATGCCCTACTCTCCAGAAATAATGGCCGCCCTAATTGGCTGTGGTTCTTTTTGTGTATTTCATGCCAATGCAAGTTTCTTTTGGCTTTTAAATAGGCTACACAATGTATCGGTACAAACACTGTATAAAACCTATACACTTCAATCTCTAATAATGGGTGTTTTTGGTTTATTAGGGGTATTAATTCTTTACCTTATAGGTATAAAATAGCTGCTTTACACAACAAAGCAACCATCTATAACCTATTGATTCTCAAAAGATAAATTTTATTTATTGAAAATTTTAACATTATGTTTGCAAATATTTTATGCGATGTTAATAGTATTACTATTATTTTAGCAACCATTAAAAGCAAATACTATGGATAGACTACTAGCAAACTTCAAGATTACTGTACAAGAAAGTATTTTTATAAAAGATCCTGAATCATCTGATTTAGGCAAACGCATTGTTAAGCAAAGTATAGAACTGATTGATGAAATTGGGTTTGATGCTTTTACCTTTAAAAAACTTGGTTCCAAAATTGGATCAAATGAGAGCTCTATATATAGATATTTTGATAACAAACATAAACTACTAGTATACCTATCAAGTTGGTATTGGGCTTGGTTAGAATACAGACTGGTTATAGAAACACATAGCATAACAAATCCTATAGAAAAACTAAAAAAGGCTATTAAAGTAACAACCCAAGCCACAAAAACTGATTCTGATTACACGCACATTAATGAAGTAATTTTAAATAAGATTATCATCAACGAAAACTCTAAATCATTCCTAACCAAAGAGGTTGATAAAGAAAATCAAGAAGGCTATTTTTTAATTTACAAGCGTCTTGTAACTCGATTAAAAGAAATGATTACTGCTGTTAATGGCAAGTATATGTTTGCTGCTAGTCTTGCCAGTACAGTTATAGAAACTACATTACATCAACATTTCTTAAAAGATCATTTTCCAACAATTACAGATTGTAAAGAATCATTAAGTCCCACAGAGTACATTACAGATTTAGTATTTAGAACTTTAAATATTAAAGCATAATGAGCACGCAACAGCTTACTCCGTGGAAACGCTTTTTAAAAATGCTTTCGCTTGAGCGAAAAGACATTTTACAAATATTTTACTATGCCATTTTTTCTGGTTTAGTTGCCCTGTCTTTACCCCTAGGTATTCAAGCAATAGTTAATCTTATACAAGGTGGACAAATTTCGACCTCATGGATTGTATTAGTTTCTCTTGTTACTCTAGGAGTGGTACTAACGGGTATTCTACAACTCATGCAATTACGCATCATTGAAACATTGCAACAACGCATATTTGTTCGTTCTTCTTTTGAATTGAGCTATCGATTTCCAAAAATAAAAATGGAATATTTACAAAACGTGTATCCACCAGAATTGGCCAATCGATTTTTTGATACGCTTACGTTACAAAAGGGGCTATCTAAAGTTCTGGTAGATGTGCCTTCAGCTATTTTACAGGTAATTTTTGCATTAATCCTGCTCTCGTTTTACCACCCTCTTTTCATTGTTTTTGGCATTGTACTAATGCTTGCTGTTTATTTTGTTTTTAAATACACCGCCAAAAAAGGATTAGAAACGAGTTTGGTTGAATCTAAAATCAAATATAAAGTTGCGCATTGGATTCAAGAAGTAGCAAGATCTGTTGTAAGTTTTAAACTCTCAGGAAAAACAAGTCTCGCCTTAAAGAAAAACGATGACTTGGTAGATAAATATCTAGATGCCAGAGAAAATCACTTTAGTGTAATTAGAATTCAATACATTAAAATGATTGGTTTTAAGGCATTAATTACAGCTGGATTATTAATCATTGGAGGGGTACTTGTATTGAATCAAAAAATGAATATTGGTCAGTTTGTAGCTACCGAAATTATTATCCTTTTGGTAATTACTTCAGTTGAAAAATTAATTCTTGGCTTAGAAACTTTGTACGATATGCTTACATCTATTGAAAAGTTAGGGCAAGTTGTAGATAAACCATTAGAGCCTCAAAATGGCAATCAAACAAAATGTGAAAATGGCATTTCAATCGAACTTGATGAAGTGAGTTTTAAAGTTCCACCTAAGGAGTCTCCAATACTAAATAAAATTTCTCTAAACGTAAACTCACAAAGTAGGGTATTAATCAAGGGAGAGTCAGGTACTGGAAAATCAAGCCTTATTCGAATTTTAACAGGAGTTACGCCACCTACATCTGGTAACATGTTTGTCAACAATCAATCTATTAAAGGTCTTCACTTAAATCAGTATAGAGCACAATTAGGATTATCGCTTAATGAAGAATATCCGTTTGAAGGTACCCTAAGAGAAAATTTAACTTTTGGCGATTCAAACATAACAGATGAACGCATCATTGAACTTACCAAGATTGTTGGTTTAACGGAATTCTTAAAAGAGCAACCGAAAGGTTTAGATACTGTGTTATTTCCTGATGGAAAACAAATATCGTTTACCATCGCCAAAAAAATTGTTTTAGCAAGAGCGGTACTTAAAAACCCAAAAATCATCATTTTAGAAAATGCCCTTGATCAATTTAACAATGATGAAGTAAAACAAATTATTGATTATTTGTGCAATCCTCATCAGCCTTGGGGATTACTAGTTGTAGGTTCTAATGATTATTGGAAAACTTATTTAAACGAAGTAATCGACTTGAATAAAGTTAAAGTTGAACGTTTAATTCCTGATGCATGTTAAACATATCGAACAACTCAATCAATAAAAAAATTTCTTTATCTGAATATAAATCAGGTAAGAAAATTACGAATAAGCAATACTACAAGCGATTCAATCAAATATCTAAGATATTCTTGGTTTTAGTTATGGTCATACTATTCTTACCATGGACTCAGAATATTTCTGGAAGAGGCTATGTAACTGCTTTAAAACCTAGTCAGCGCCCACAAACTATACAATCACCCATACCTGGTGGCATTGAGCAATGGTATGTACAAGAAGGTGATTTTGTAAAAAAAGGTGATACAATCTTACGTATTTCAGAAATTAAAAGTGACTATTTTGATGACAAGCTTGTAGAACGAACTGGGAATCAAATTGAAGCTAAATCTTTATCAGTAAAAGCGTATGAGCGTAAAATATTAGCACAAGAAAAGCAGATAAATGCCCTTCAAAAAGAGCAAGGTCTTAAGATTGAACAAGCCAAAAATAAATTAGAACAAGCAAAGCTTAAAGTTAAAAGTGATAGTATAGACTTAGAGGTTCTCAAAACCAATAAAACAATTGCTACAACACGTTACAATAGAATTAAAACTTTAAAAGAAGAAGGGTTAAAATCTACACGCGATGTTGAGGAAAACCGCTTAAAACTTCAAGCTACTGAGGCAAAGTTTATTTCGCAAGAAAACAAGCTTCTAGAAAGTAAAAACAAGCTTGTAAATGCAAGAATAGAATTATCTAGAATCAATACAACATATACCGATAAAATATCAAAAGCCGAAAGTGAATTATACACCTCTAAATCTGCACAATTTAACACAAAGGC
This sequence comes from Urechidicola sp. KH5, assembly GCF_054661455.1. Classification (NCBI taxonomy): domain Bacteria; kingdom Pseudomonadati; phylum Bacteroidota; class Flavobacteriia; order Flavobacteriales; family Flavobacteriaceae; genus Urechidicola; species Urechidicola sp. KH5. Next base: position 704,320 of record NZ_BAAFSW010000002.1, on the reverse strand, counting down.
AGAGGTTTCTAAATTAGAAAACAGCTACTCTAATTACGAAAAAAGAAACACGTTAAAATATGTTACAGCACCGCAAAACGGATTTATAAATAAGGCTTTAAAAGCTGGTGTTGGCGAGACCTTTAAAGAGGGAGAATCTCTTGTAACCATAATGCCTGCGAACTACGATTTAGCAGTAGAAACATATATAAAACCAATAGACTTGCCATTGATTCATATTGGAGAAAAAGTACGTGTGCAATTTGATGGTTGGCCAGCAATTGTATTTAGTGGCTGGGAAAGTATTTCTTATGGGACCTTCGGAGGAAAGGTTGTGGCAATAGAAAACTTTATTAGTGACAATGGTATGTATCGTGTTTTACTTGCACAAGACGAAGAAGACCACCCTTGGCCAACTGGGATTAGAGTTGGTTCTGGTGCAAAAACCATTGCTCTATTAAATGATGTACCTATTTGGTACGAACTATGGCGAAACATCAACAGTTTCCCTCCTAACTTTTATAAACCAACAACAGAAACAGCCAAAAAATAATGATGAATCGTCTTCTTTTAAGCCTTCTTATTTGTTTTGCCACGCAAATTTCTTTTAGTCAAAATGCTACAGTCTTGACTCTAGAGGAGTATTTGGGCTATGTAAAAAAATACCATCCAATAGTAAAACAAGCTAATTTATTATTGAGTGAGAGTGAAGCAAAATTATTAAAATCGCGAGGTGCTTTTGATCCAAAAATAGAAGTTGATTACGATCGTAAAAAATTTGAAGGAACAGAGTATTACGATAAACTGAACACTGTATTTAAAATTCCAACTTGGTATGGTGTTGAGTTTAAAGGGAGCTTTGAAGATAATTCAGGAGTTTATTTAAACCCTGAGGCTACTTTGCCAACGGATGGACTGTACAGTGTCGGGGTATCCGTTTCGCTAGCTAAAGGCTTCTTAATTAATGAGAGAATGGCAGCTATAAAACAAGCCAAACAATATCAATTACAAGCAGAAAAAGAAAATCAGCTACTGGTTAACGACGTGCTTTTTCAGGCTACAATTGCCTACTTTAATTGGGTTAGAACACATGGTGAACTCGAAGTATACACTGAGTTCTTAACCAATGCCGAATTGCGTTTAAATGGAATAAAACGCAGTTATGAACTTGGCGAAAACCCTGCAATTGATATTACTGAAGCTCAAATTGCATACAACAATAGAAAATTAAATCTCGAAAAAGCCAATTTAAATTATACCAAGGCCGCTTTAGCACTTTCAAATTTCTTATGGATTAACGATGTTCCTGCAGAAATTCAAAATAATGTTACACCAGAAACAGAGGTAGCAATTATTGTAGATAATATTTTAGAGATACAGTCTTTTGAAAAAGACCAAAACACTATTGTTAATCATCCGAAATTGCAATCTCTTGAATATAAAATTAGCGGTCTTGAAATCGAAAAAAGACTTCAAAAGAACAATTTACTTCCGAGTATAGATTTACAATACAATTTTTTAAGCGAAACTCCCGGAACGATTAATTCTTTTAATACAGATAATTACAAAGCTGGAGTTGCCGTTAAATTTCCAATTTTTCTAAGAAAAGAAAGAGCTGATTTAAAGCTCACAAAATACAAGTTAGATGCAATTAACTTTGAAAAAAGTGCTATTGAATTAGAATTAAATAATAAGTTAAAAGCTATTGAACAAGAAATTGATTCTTATGAGAATCAGCTTGAAATAACCAATAACATTGTAGCAGATTACACCATACTCTTAAAAGGTGAAGAACGAAAATTTGATATAGGAGAAAGCTCTTTATTTCTTATCAACTCTCGTGAAGCTAAACTTATTGAAAACAAGTTGAAAGCGCTAGAAACAGAAAATCAGCTTCTAAATGCCAAAGGCAAACTGTTTAACATTCTAGCCATCAATTGATAATTTTTATTCTTTACATTCTTTAACCACTCCAATATTTGCAATGGAATAATTTGTAATTTCGTATCGATACTTAACTCAATAAATTGGCATGAAACTAGGAACTCCTGCAAAAAGCGCCGCTGGTACAAAAGGTGTTTACCATGCAATGCGCATGTTATTTAAAACAGTAAAACCAGTTAAAGGATTTAAGATTCTAAATAGCTTAAATCAAAAAGAAGGTGTAGACTGCCCAGGTTGTGCATGGCCAGATCCTGACCATCGCTCAAGATTAGGAGAATACTGTGAGAACGGTGTAAAAGCTATAGCCGAAGAAGCTATGGATGCCAATGCGGATGAAGCATTTTTTGAAAAACACACGATTGAGTATCTAAGAGAGCAAACTGATTATTGGTTGGGCCAACAAGGACGATTGGTGCGACCAATGATTATACATAAAGGTGACGCTCATTACAAACCAATTTCTTGGGGCGAGGCATTTAAAATTGTGAGCAACCAACTAAATGAACTGCCAAACCCTAACGATGCAATTTTTTACACATCTGGTCGAACAAGTAATGAAGCAGCATTTCTTTACCAATTATTCATACGGATTTTTGGCACCAACAACTTACCAGATTGCTCAAATATGTGTCATGAATCAAGTGGTACAGCACTGAGTCACACGCTCGGTATTGGTAAAGGTTCGGTTAAACTTGAAGACTTTTACAAATCTGAATTAATATTAATATTTGGTCAAAATCCTGGAACCAATCACCCGAGAATGTTATCTGCATTAGAAAAAGCAAAAGCTAACGGGGCCAAAATTGTTGCTATAAATCCGCTTAAAGAAGCTGGCTTACTCAATTTTCAAAATCCACAAGAAGCCAAAGGTCTATTAGGAATTGGAACTCCGATAGCTGATTTATATCTTCAGATTAAGATTAATGAAGATGCGGCACTGCTAAAATTATTAATGCAGCGTTTATTTGAACTCAGTGAAGAGCATCCAGAAATTCTCGACTCAGAATTTATCAACTCAAAAACTGATGGTTTTGAAACTTTTAAAACTGAAATATTATCTCATAATAGTTCAGAATTATTAAAACGAACTGGTTTAAATAAAGAGGACATAGACACTTTTGTTCATTTATTGGCCAATCGAAACAAAATAATTGCCTGTTGGTGCATGGGCCTTACCCAGCATATTAATGGTGTAGACAACATTCAAGAAGTTGTTAATCTTCTTTTAATGAAAGGCAGTATAGGAAAAGAAGGTGCTGGAACTTGCCCTGTGAGAGGCCATAGTAATGTACAAGGAGATAGAACTATGGGTATTTGGGAAAAACCAAGCAAAGCTTTTCTAGACTCATTAGCTAGTACATTTGGTTTTGAACCTCCACGTAAACACGGTGTAGATGTAGTAGATGCCATTGAGTTAATGCATAAAGAAAAGGGTAAAGTATTTATGGCGATGGGTGGTAATTTTCTATCGGCTGCACCAGATACTGAGGCAACACAAAAAGGATTAGAAAACTGCAGTTTAACCGTCCACGTTTCAACCAAATTGAATCGCTCTCATTTACATCATGGAGCTATTGGATTAATTTTACCTTGTTTAGGCAGAACAGATAAAATTTTAGAAGCCTCAGGCGAGCAACGATTGACTGTAGAAAACTCTATGGGTCTTGTCCATACCACTAGAGGGAATCAACCACCTCGTTCTGAATATTTATTAAGCGAACCGCATATTATTGCAAAATTAGCAGCAAACACAGTAGGCAATTCAATTGTAAATTGGAAAGAATTAATTGAAGATTACAGTAAAATTAGAGACTTAATAGGGACGTCTGTGAAGGGTTTTGAAGATTTTAATGAACGCTTAAAAACAGAAAAGATATTAGAATTACCAAACGGACCAAGGATTGGTGAGTTTACAAACGATATTGGGAAAGCCAGATTTACTGTAAATAAATTATCGGAACACCAACTCAAAGAAGATGAACTTATGATGATGACTATTAGAAGTCATGATCAATTTAACACTACGGTTTATGGTTTAGACGATAGATATCGAGGCATATATGGAACGAGAATGGTGGTGTTAATGAATACTGAGGATATTAACAAGTATAAACTAGATGTAGGCACTCCTATTACATTGAGTAATAATTACGACAATACAAAAAGAGCTGTTAGCGGATTACACATTGTACCCTACGATATTCCTAAAGGTTGTGTTGCAACTTATTTCCCTGAATGCAACCCATTAATACCGTTAAGTCAAAAAGCCCGAAAGAGTAATACACCTGCTAGCAAATCAGTTAAAGTAACTATTAGTCAATAATTCAAAAATTTCTTGAGGTATTCTTGTTGGTTTTAAGGTTGTTGTATCCATCAAGCACCATGTAGATGCTGCTTGCAAAATAATTCTATCGTTTTTTAATATTTGAACATAGCGTATAGAAGTCACTCCTTTTGATTCACCAACCCAAGTCAAGACTTTTAACTCGTCTCCAAAAAATGCTTGTCCTTTATAATCTATTTCATGACGAAGACATACCCAAAAATACTTGACATTGATTTTAGCATTTGATAACAAACCCCAATGTTTTTCTGAAGCATCTTGCACCCATTGCACATACACCACATTGTTCACATGATTTAGTGCATCTATGTGCTCTTCTTTAACTTTGATTTGATAAGAATGTGAAATACTATTTTCTGAAGGACCTGTCAATTATTTATGTCGAGATTTTAAAACTTCAACGATATCCTCTAAGGTATAACCCTTCGCCTGCAATAAAATCAAATAATGAAACAACAAATCTGCAGACTCATTCAAAAATAAATGCTCGTCATTATCTTTTGCCTCAATAACAACCTCTACCGCCTCTTCACCAACTTTTTGTGCAATTTTATTAATGCCTTTTTTGAATAAAGAAGCTATATAAGAAGCCTCATCTAAATTTTCTTTACGATTGGCAATAACATTTTCTAAATGAGTCAGAAAGCCAAATTCTAAGGTATTTTTTGTAGACCAACAAGTATCTGTACCTGTATGACAAGTAGGGCCATGAGGAATGACTTGAATTAGCAGGGTATCCTCATCACAATCGTTTTTGATATTGACTAATTCTAAAAAATTCCCACTTTCTTCTCCCTTCGTCCACAAGCGTTGTTTTGACCTACTATAAAATGTAACTTTATTAGTAGCAACAGTAGTATCAAATGCTTCTTGGTTCATATAACCTAACATTAATACATTCTTGGTTTGTGCATCTTGTATTATTGCTGGCACCAGCCCTGTATTTGAATCAAATTTTATATTCATTACAATCTTACTTTAATCCCTTCTTGGGCTAAATCATTTTTTAAATCTACTATTTCTATTTCTTTAAAGTGAAAAACACTGGCTGCTAATGCAGCATCTGAGTATCCTTCTTTAAAGGTATCAATAAAATGTTGAACTGTACCTGCTCCACCACTTGCAATGATAGGAACATTTACAATCTCACTCAATTTTTTTAAGGCATCGTTTGCAAATCCATCTTTGGTTCCGTCATTATTCATCGAGGTAAATAAAATTTCTCCTGCACCACGCTCAACACCTTCTTTTACCCAATCAAACAAGTTTAACTCAGTTTCAACACGTCCTCCAACTAAAAATACTTTCCACTCGCCATTTATATTTTTAGCATCAACCGCTAGCACCACACATTGACTTCCAAATTTATTGGCTAAATTGTTTATTAACTGTGGATTTTTTACTGCCGATGAATTTACAGATACTTTATCTGCACCCGCTCTTAATAAGGCATTCACATCTTCCACCGACGAAATACCTCCACCAACGGTAAATGGAATATTGACTTTACGCGCCACTTTTTCCACCATTTCAATCATGGTTTTACGTTTGTCTTTGGTAGCAGTTATATCTAAAAAAACCAACTCATCTGCACCTTCTTTAGAATATCTGTCCGCCAATTCCACTGGATCTCCAGCATCGCGTAATCCAACAAAATTTACACCTTTAACAGTGCGACCATCTTTTATATCTAAACAGGGAATAATTCTTTTTGTTACCATTATTATCCTTGATTTAAAATAAAATTCTCAATTTCCTTTAATTGAATTCGCCCTTCATAAATTGCCTTTCCAACAATGGTACCTTCACAACCTAACTCCGCTAATTCAGGTAGTTCTTTAAAAGCCGAAATACCTCCAGAAGCAATCAACTTGACATCTTCAATTTCTGACAGCATCTTTTTATACAAGTCAAATGATGGTCCCTGTAACATTCCATCTTTTGAAATATCAGTGCAAATTACATAGGAAACTCCTTTATTTTTATATGCCCTCACAAACGGAATCAACTCTTGATCTGATTCTTCCAGCCATCCACTAACTGCTATTTTTTCATTGTGAGCATCAGCACCTAATATAATTTTATCGGCTCCATAAACTTGCAACCAATTCTCAAAAATACCAGGATTTTTAACCGCAATACTACCGCCAGTAATTTGATTCGCGCCACTTTCAAAGGCAATTCTCAAATCTTCATCTGACTTTAAACCTCCACCAAAATCAATCTTTAAATTTGTTTTAGAAGCGATAGTCTCAAGCACTTTATAATTCACAATATGACTCGCTTTGGCTCCATCTAAATCCACTAAATGAAGGTGCTGTATACCATGATCTTCAAATTGCTTTGCAACTTCTAAGGGATTTTGGTTGTATACTTTTTTTGTATTGTAATCACCTTTAGACAAACGAACACACTGTCCTTCAATAATATCAATTGCTGGTATTATTCTCATAACTCTATAAAATTCTTTAGAATTTGCTCTCCTACGCCACTACTTTTTTCTGGATGAAATTGGCATGCATAAAAATTATCTTTTTGTATGGCACCCGCATATTGCAATCCGTAATCTGTTAATGCAATTGCATTGGTGTTTTTTGGTATATAATAACTGTGAACATAATACACGTAAGCATTCTCTTCCACTGAATCAAATAAATCTCCTCTTAAATTATTTATTACATTCCACCCTATTTGAGGTACTTTTAAATCATCATTAAACTTAAGCACGTCAACAGGAAAAATACCCAAACACGCTGTATTATTTTCTTCTGAAAATTGACACATCAACTGCATTCCTAAACAGATTCCTAACACAGGTTGTTTTAAAAATGGAATCACTTTATCCAATCCTTGTTGCTTAATTTCAGCCATAGCACTAGATGCTTCTCCAACTCCCGGAAAAATTACCTTGTCTGCAGATTTTATTGTTTCAGCATCATTCGAACAGATTGCATCATAACCCAATCGTTCTAAAGCAAACTGAACTGATTTCACATTACCTGCACCGTAATCTATAATTACAATTTTCATCTATAACAATCCTTTTGTTGAAGGTAATATCATTTTATCTACATCTCTTTTTACAGCCACTTTTATAGCCTTCGCAAAAGCCTTAAATATGGCTTCGATTTTATGATGTTCGTTTTGACCTTCTGCTTTTACATTCAGGTTTGCCTTCGCCCCATCTGTGAACGACTTAAAAAAGTGAAGAAACATTTCTGTTGGCATTTTACCAACCATTTCTCTGTTGAATTCAGCATCCCAAACTAACCAATTTCTTCCTCCAAAATCAATGGCAACTTGCGCCAAACAATCATCCATAGGCAAACAGAATCCGTAACGTTCTATTCCCAACTTATTACCTAGTGCGTCCGCAAAAACTTCACCTAAGGCAATTGCTGTATCCTCAATTGTATGATGCTCGTCTACCTCTAAATCCCCATCAACTTTAATGGTTAAATCCATACTACCATGACGTGCAATTTGGTCTAACATATGATCAAAAAATGCGATACCCGTTGCAATGTCACTTTTACCTGTTCCATCTAAATTAAGTTTGATATAAATATCGGTTTCATTGGTCTTACGCTTAATTTCAGCAACTCTATCATCTAATTTTAGGAAAGTGTAAATAGCCTCCCAGTCATTGCTTTCTATGGCTATAACAGTATCTAACTCTTCACGTTTCACCGTAATTTCATCAGTTCCAAAATTAGTCTCATCATTGATAAAAATTCCTTTTGCTCCAAGGTTCTTTGCTAATTCAATATCAGTCAGTCGATCTCCAATCACAAATGAATTTTCTAAATCGTATGCATCCGAAAAATACTGAGTCAGCAATCCAGTATTCGGTTTTCTAGTGGGTTGATTATCTTTCGCAAAAGTTCTATCAATAAAAACTTCATCAAAAACAACACCTTCACCTTCAAATGTTTTCATGATAAAATTATGAATAGGCCAAAATGTATTTTCAGGATACACCTCTGTACCCAAACCATCTTGATTGGTAACCATTACCAATTCATAATTCAATTCTTTAGCAATCTTTGGCAAATACGCCAAGGCTTTCGGATAAAATTCCAATTTTTCAAATGAGTCTGTTTGCTCATCTGCAGGCTCCTTAATCATGGTGCCATCTCTATCTATAAAAAGTACTTTTCGTTTAGTCATTATCTAATGCTTTAAGTGCTTCTATTAATTTTGTATTCTCTTCTTTTGTTCCTACCGTAAATCGAAGGGTGTTTTCGCACAAAGGCTGTGTTGTTCTGTTTCTAATTACAATACCTTTCTGTATTAATTCATCGTAACGTTTGTTTGCGTCATCTACTTTTACTAATAAAAAATTAGCATCAGAATTATAGATTTTCTCAATAAATGAAATCTCATTAAGGCTTTTTTCTAACACATCACGCTCCGCTAAAATTGATTGAATTTCAGATTGGACTTCATCTATTTTAATCAATCGCTCTTTGGCCTTTTGCTGTGTTAATTCATTAACATTATATGGCGGTTTGATGCGATTGAGTATTTCAATAATTTCAACAGAAGCATAACAAATACCCAATCTAATTCCTGCCATTCCATAGGCTTTAGATAAGGTTTGTGTTACAATTAAATTAGGAAACTCACTCAACCGAGAAGACCAACTTTTCTCAGATGAAAAATCGATATATGCCTCATCCACCACAACTATTCCTTTAAACCCTTTAATAATTTGCTCTATTTTTTCTGATGAAAAAGAATTACCAGAAGGGTTGTTGGGTGAGCATAAAAACAACAATTTAGAATTTTCATTTACTACCTCTAAAGTTGCCTCCACTCTAATATCATAATCATCAGATAACAACACTTCTTTAGTTGAAATATCATTTAATCCTGCAAGAACGCCATACATACCGTATGTTGGAGGTAGGAGAATCACATTGTCCTGTTTAGGTTCACAGAAGGCTCTAAAAATTAAATCGAGAACCTCATCGCTTCCATTACCTAACAATATTTGATTTGAAGGCACTTCTTTAATCCCTGCCAACAATTCTTTTACTGATTGCTGTTTTGGATCGGGATATCTATTCACTCCATTCTGAAACGGATTTTCATTCGCATCTAAAAACACCATGTCTGCAGTTGCTTCTTCAAATTCGTCACGAGCAGAAGAATAGGCTTTTAATTTTGCTACGTTTTCACGCACAATTTCATTCAAATCAAACATCATCTTCCCCCTCCTTTAATTGATTTAACCTAAGCGTCACCGCATTTTTATGGGCCTGCAATCCTTCGGCCTCTGCCATTAATTCAATGGCGTTACCGATAGTTTGAATTCCTGATTTAGAGATTCTTTGAAACGTTATTTTCTTTACAAAGGCATCTAAATTCACACCGCTATACGATTTCGAAAACCCATCTGTAGGTAAGGTATGATTTGTACCACTAGCATAATCCCCAGCACTTTCAGGTGTGTAATTGCCGATAAAAACCGAACCTGCATTTATAATATTTTCTAAATAAAATGATTCATTTTCTACTGCCAAAATAAAGTGTTCGGGGCCATACTCATTAATCAGATCAATAATATCTCGTTTATCTTTAAGTAAGATAGATTTTGAGTTCTCCATGGCTTTTGCGGCAATATCTTTTCTTGGCAACAAGGCTAATTGGACCGCAACTTCTTTGGAAACTTCGTCTAGAAAGGACTCAGAATTTGAAACACAGATTACTTGGCTATCTGCACCGTGCTCTGCCTGAGATAATAAATCTGATGCTACAAAGGCAGCATTTGCAGAATCATCTGCCAACACCAATAATTCAGAAGGACCCGCGGGCATATCTATTGCAACACCGTATGATAAAGCCATTTGTTTTGCAGCCGTTACATACTGGTTACCAGGGCCAAAAATTTTGTACACATTTGGTACTGATTCCGTTCCAAAAGTCATGGCTCCAATGGCCTGAATTCCACCAACCTTAAATATTTTGGTCACTCCACATAGATTCGCAGCATATAATATTGCAGGGTGTAACTTACCTTCTTTATTCGGAGGAGAGCACAACACAATTTCTTTACATCCTGCTAATTTTGCAGGAACTGCTAGCATTAAAACGGTAGAAAACAAAGGAGCAGAACCACCGGGAATATAGATTCCCACTTTTTCAATTCCTCTAGCCTCTTGCCAACACTCAACACCAGGAGCAGTTTCAATCACCTTTTTATCTAATTGTTGTGAAGCATGAAAAACTTCAATATTTTTTTTAGCCAGTTGAATGGCTTCCTTTAATTCTTCTGAAACTAAAGATGATGCTTCTGCAATTTCCGGGGCGGAAACTGAAATATCAGACAATAACACCTTATCGAATTTCTCGGTGTAATTTATCAATGCGCTGTCTCCATTTGAGTTTACATCATCAAAAACTCCTTGTACAATAGCCTCTAGATCTAGCTTATCAATAGTAGGTCTTTTTAAAATTTTAGACCATAAATCTTTAGATGGATTTGAAATCAATTTCATCTTACAATACCATTTTCTCTATTGGACAAACCAAAATACCTTCTGCGCCTTTTAATTTCAATTCATCAATTACTTCCCAAAATCTATCTTTGGCAATCACGGTATGAACAGAACTCCATCCTTCTTGAGCCAAGGGCAATACTGTAGGGCTTTTCATACCGGGTAAAATCGAAATAATTGTATCTACTTTTTCGTTTGGCACATTCATTAAGACATATTTTGAGTTACGACCTTTCAATACCGATTGAATTCTAAATTGAATTTTATCTAGAATATTTTGTTTTTCATCTGATAATGCAGGTGATTTTACCAATACCGCCTCTGACTTTAACATTACTTCAACCTCTTTTAAATTGTTTTTAAAGAGTGTACTTCCAGATGAAACTATATCTACAATTGCATCAGACAAACCTATATTTGGTGCAATTTCAACGGAACCATTAATAATGTGTATGTCGGCTTGTTCGCCTTTCTTAGCAAAATATTTTTCCACGGTATTTGGATATGAGGTTGCAATTTTCTTGCCTCTTAAATCTTCTATGCTATTGTACTCAACATCTTTTGGGACAGCAATAGATACCTTGCATTTTGAAAAACCAAGTTTTTCAATTATTGGCAAATCATCTCCTTTTTCTATCAAGGTATTCTCACCAACTATAGCAATATCTACAACGCCATCTCTCAGGTATTGTGGTATATCACCGTTTCGCAAATACAATACTTCTAGCGGAAAATTTCTGGCATTTGCCTTTAATTGATCTTTACCATTCTCAATGGAAATTCCGCAATCTTTTAATAGTTTAAGAGAGTCTTGATTTAATCTTCCTGATTTTTGTACTGCAATTTTAATTTTCTCCATGTTGTTTAATTAATGCCTGAAATACCTAAAACAAGTTTTATAAAAAAACCCGTCTGAGCATTTCAGACGGGTTTGATATTATTTATTAAATTATAACCATATCATCACTAACTCGCCTGTTGTGCAAGAGCATTATGATGGTGATGTGTATGATTAAATATCATTATTTCTATTATTTGAGCTGCAAATATAAATCAATTTTAAACTACTGCAAACATTCTAAAAGATAATTTACCTATTCCACTATATTCTTAAATTAATTCTAACGTTATTGTAATTTTATTGAAAATCGTTTTTTGATTTTAAATATTGTTTGTAGATTTGCCACGTGAGAATAGATATTTCAAATACACGTTTAGCATTTCCTCGCTTACGCCGTCGTCGCCCGTAAGGGTATTATCTATTTATTGGAATTAGGTGTGTCCAATTCCGCATTCAAAGACAACATTCAACTTATTTTTTTAATCAATCATCGTATTTACAATGGATATTGTAATTGCTAATAGTACGCATAATTCGTACGCAGAAATAATTTGTGACACAATTGCTGAATCTGCAAAGCAGAGAGGTACTGGTATTGCCAAAAGAACCCCTGAATATATCAAGAGTAAACTTGAGAAAAGCAATGCTGTTATTGCCCTGGACGGTAATAAATTTGCAGGCTTCTGCTATATAGAAAGTTGGCAACACGGAAAGTTTGTAGCACATTCTGGTCTTATCGTACATCCTGATTTTAGAAATACTGGGTTAGCAAAACAAATCAAAAAATTCATTTTTGATTATTCGTTGCAGAAATATCCAGATTCTAAAATTTTTGGTATCACTACTGGTTTAGCAGTAATGAAAATCAATTCCGATTTAGGTTATAAACCTGTAACTTTTTCCGAATTAACAGATGACGAAAAATTTTGGGCAGGTTGTCAGACGTGTACCAATTACGAGATTTTAAAAATGAAAGAACATAAAATGTGTTTGTGTACTGGCATGCTCTATGACCCAAAGAAAGAGTACAAAACACTTACAGAACAAAAGCATCCATACAATAAAAAAGTGTGGACAAGACTAAAAAACATCAAACAATCATTATTCCTAAAAAAGTCCCTTAAACAAGGAAAGGGCGATAAATAAAATGAGCAAAAAATTAGTTTTAGCATATAGCGGCGGTTTAGACACTTCTTATTGTGCAAAGTACTTATCTAAAGAAGAAGATTTTGAAGTTCATGCGGTTAGTGTAAATACCGGAGGATTTTCAAACGAAGAAATTGAAAATATCAAAGAAAGAGCATTGCAATTAGGAGCTGCTTCATATCTTTCAATTGATGCAGTTCAAACATTCTACAGTAAAGTGGTAAAGTATTTAGTGTATGGCAATGTGTTAAAAAACAATACATATCCGCTTTCTGTTAGTGCCGAAAGAATAGTGCAAGCCATTGAGATAGTGGAATATGCAAAAAGCATTGATGCCAAATATATAGCACATGGTTCTACAGGTGCCGGAAACGATCAGGTAAGATTTGATTTGATATTTCAAACGTTGGCTCCAGAAATTCAAATTATCACACCTATTAGAGACAATAAACTATCTAGAGAATACTCTATTAATTACTTAAAAGAAAACGGTTTAGATCTTCCTTGGGAAAAGGCAAAATATTCAATCAATAAGGGACTTTGGGGAACAAGTGTAGGTGGCGATGAAACCTTGACTTCTCACCTATCACTTCCAGAAGAAGCCTATCCAAGTCAACTACAAAAAGAGGGATCTGAGCAAGTAAAACTAAGTTTTACAAAAGGTGAATTAACCGCAATTAATGACACTGCAGACACTCCTGTAAACAATATAGAAAAACTAGAGGCCATCGCTTCTCAATATGCCATTGGCAGAGATATTCACGTAGGTGATACGATTATAGGTATTAAAGGAAGAGTTGGATTTGAAGCCGCAGCTTCAATTATAATCATTAAAGGTCATCACACTTTAGAAAAACACGTATTAACCAAATGGCAACAGCATTGGAAGGAGCAATTGGGCAATTGGTATGGAATGTTGTTACATGAGGGACAGTACTTAGATGAAGTCATGAGAAATATTGAGGTATTCTTAGAAGACACTCAAAAACATGTAACAGGAGATGTGTTTGTAAGTCTATATCCGTATAGATTTGTTGTAGATGGTATTCAATCTGAACACGATTTGATGAATGCTTCTTTTGGATCCTATGGAGAAATGAATAAAGGTTGGACAGCAGATGAAGCCAAAGGATTTATCAAAATCCTATCGAATTCTGGAAAAATATTTAATCACGTAAACAAGCAATAATGTTACAAGTTGGAATAATTGGAGGAGCGGGGTATACTGCAGGAGAACTGATTAGATTATTAATCAACCATCCAGCGGCAGAAATTAATTTTGTGTTTTCAACATCAAATGCTGGCAATAAGTTATACGCAGTTCATCAAGATTTAGTAGGACAGACAGAGTTGTCGTTTAGCAGTACAATTAATACTGAAGTTGATATCGTGTTTTTATGTTTAGGACATGGCAATTCAACCAAGTTTTTACAGAATCATTCTTTTTCAGCATCCACAAAAATAATTGATCTTAGTAATGATTTTAGACTAAATGCAGATACAACTTTTGAAGGTAAAGAGTTTGTTTATGGGCTTCCAGAATTAAACTTCGACACTATAGAGAAAGCTAATTATATTGCAAATCCAGGTTGTTTTGCAACTGCTATTCAATTGGCGTTATTACCGCTAGCTAAAAATCAATTATTAAAATCTGATGTTCATATAAATGCTACTACAGGAGCTACCGGCGCTGGTGTTACACCAAGCGCAACAACGCATTTTGCTTGGAGAGACAACAATTTTTCTTCTTACAAAGTATTTAACCATCAGCATTTAGGAGAAATTGGAGAAAGCTTAGTACAACTACAAAATGAATTTAATAAAGAATTACTTTTTATTCCGAATAGAGGAAATTTTAGTAGAGGTATCTTCGTCACACTTTACACTGAATTTGAAGGTAGTTTAGAAGAGGCTCAAACCCTCTACACGAAATATTACAACCATGCAACATTTACATATGTTAGCGACCAACCGATTCACCTAAAACAAGTTGTAAACACCAATAATTGTTTCGTTCATTTACAAAAACACGGAAATAAATTATTGATTACTAGTGTTATTGACAACCTACTAAAAGGCGCATCAGGACAAGCTGTTCAAAATATGAATATCATATTTGGATTAGAGGAAACTTTAGGGCTGAATTTAAAATCAACCTATTTCTAAAATTAACAAAAAACCAAATTTTAAATTATGAAAATTGCCATTATAGGTGTAGGAAATTTAGGGTACTCAATAGCTCTAGGTATTGTGGGCGAAGGAAATATTCCTTACGAATCTTTATATCTCTCAAAGAGAAATACAGCAACTTTGTCTTGTTTTGAAAACATTTCAAATGTGCATATAACATCAAGCAATAAGGACGCTGTAAAAAATTCGGAGGTCGTAATTTTAGCCGTTCAACCAGGGCAAGTTGAAGGAGTTTTAGATGAAATTGCACCTGTACTAAATCCTAAAAAGCACTGTTTGGTTTCTGTTGTTACCGGTAAAAATATTGCCTATTTAGAAGAAAAATTAGATACGCAATTGCCGATTATTAGAAGCATGCCAAATACAGCCATCTCTGTTTCGCAAAGTATGACGTGTATTAGTGCTAATGCGAAAGGAAAAAAGAATATTCATTGTGCTAAAAAAGTATTTAATGCCTTAGGTAAAACAATGTATATAGAAGAAGAATTAATGCAGGCGGCTACGGTTATTTGTGCAAGTGGAATAGCTTTTTGGATGCGATTGATTAGAGCAACAACTCAAGGGGCAGTTCAATTAGGGTTTGATGCTGATGAAGCTCAAGAACTATCAATGCAAACTGCTTTAGGAGCAGCTAGTTTATTGGTAAAATCTGAAAGCCATCCTGAGCAAGAAATTGATAAGGTTACAACACCTAGAGGTTGCACAATCGAAGGGTTAAATGAAATGGAACATCGAGGCTTAAGCAGTGCTCTAATTAGAGGTTTGGTTAAATCTTATGATAAAATAAACGAGATAAAAAATTAAGAATGGAAATTTTTAATGTATATCCATTATACGAGGTCACTCCGGTAAAGGCAAAAGATTGCACCGTTTGGGATGAAAATAATCAAGAGTATTTAGACTTATACGGTGGGCATGGTGTTATATCTATTGGACACTCACACCCTACTTATGTCGCCAGAGTAACTGAGCAACTCAGCAATATTGGCTTTTACTCTAATGCAATTCAAAATCCATTGCAAAAAGAACTTGCCAATAAACTTGGTGAAGTTTCTGGGTGTAATAACTACGAATTGTTTTTGTGTAATTCTGGTGCAGAGGCTAATGAAAATGCACTTAAAATGGCTTCATTTCATACCGGAAAGTCTAAGATACTATCTTTTGAAAACGCCTTTCATGGAAGAACTAGTGCAGCAGTCGCCACAACAGATAATCAAAAAATAAATGCGCCGATAAACTTGCAACAAGAAGTTGTTTTTGTACCATTAAATGATATCGACGCCGTAAAAATAGAAATGGCAAAAGGCGATATAGCGGCTGTTATTATTGAAGGCATACAAGGGGTTGGCGGTTTAGACCAAGGCACAACAAAATTCTTCAAAGAATTAGAAAAACTATGTAATTCAAATGGTGTTGTTCTGATTTTGGATGAAATTCAATCTGGATATGGTAGAACCGGAAAGTTTTTCGCCTTCCAACATCACGCTATTCAACCAGATATTATAACAACTGCAAAAGGTATGGGAAATGGATTCCCAATTGGCGGAGTATTAATCTCTCAAAAATTTGAAGCAAGCTTTGGTTTATTAGGAACCACTTTTGGGGGGAATCATTTGGCTTGTGCTGCTGGAATTGCAGTACTTGATGTGATCAAAAGTGAAAAATTAATGGAGAATGCAATTAAGATTTCAGACTATTTTAAGGAACAGGTTTCAAAAATTCCTCAAGTAAAAAAACTGAAAGGAAAAGGACTTATGGCCGGAGTTGAATTTGATTTTGAAGTAAATGAGCTTAGAAAGAAATTAATCTATGAGCATCAAATATTCACAGGTGGAGCTATGAATAAAAATTTGTTGAGAATTTTACCTCCACTTTCGGTTACAAAGGCAAACATAGACACATTTATAAATGCACTAAAATCGTTACTATGATTCCATTAAACTCATCTCAAAAAGACACTGTTCTAAAAAAAATGGCTGAATTAATTGCACTTAACAAGCAAACAATTCTCGAAGCAAATCAAAAAGATATTGATACCTATAGTGGAGACGACAAGGCCATGTATGATCGATTAATTGTAAATAATCAGAAAGTTGAAGGCATGGTATCATCTCTTCATCAATTGATATCTGATAAAGATCCTATCAACCAAAAGCGCTATGAATTCACTCATGACAACGGTATGAAGATCGTAAATAAAACCGCTCCTTTTGGCACTGTAATGATTATTTACGAATCGAGACCTGACGTAACGGTTGAGGCTGCTGGAATTGCGTTTAAGTCTGGTAATAAAATACTTTTAAAAGGAGGTAAAGAATCATTAAATTCAAATCTTGCAATAGTAGATTTATGGCATCAAGCTTTAGAAGAAAATAATATCAGTAAAGATTGGGTTGTCTATTTAAACTACGACAGAGCCAGAACACAAAAGTTTTTAAAAAATCCTTCTCAGCCAATTGATTTAATCGTACCTCGAGGTGGAGAAAAATTGATTGCTTTTGTTAAGCAAAATGCATCTTGCCCTGTTATTGTAAGCGGTAGAGGTAATAACTTTGTATATGTGGCAGAAGAGGCTGATTTAGATATCGCTTTAAACTTAATAAACAATGGTAAAACTGCAAAGATTTCTGCTTGCAATGCTGTTGATAAAGTTCTAATAAATAGTCAGCTTAAAAACAAAGATTCGTTTATCAAAAATCTTGTAAACACGCTAAAAGAAAGTAACGTTGAAATTTCAGGAGATCAAGCAACCTCTCAATTTGAACATGTAGACCCCATTGCATCTGAAGATATTTGGTACGAGGAATTCTTAGACTATAAAATTGTGATTGGTCAAGTTGATGCAACGCATGAAGCAATAGAAAAAATAAATAAATACAGTGGTGGTCACTCTGCTGTTATTGTTTCTAAAAACGATACAGAAGCAGATCAATTTATGGCTGCTGTTGACACAGCTGCTGTATATCAAAATGCTTCTTCTAGATTTACCGATGGTGGACAATTTGGTTTAGGCGGTGAATTAGCAATTAGTACCGATAAATTACATCATAGAGGTCCAATGGGACTGCATGATTTAGTAACCAACAAATGGTATATTAAAGGAAATGGGCAAATCAGATAAACTAAGAATCGTATTAAAAATTGGTTCAAATGTTTTAACCAAAGGCACCAATCATATCTCACGAGGTAAGATTGAAGATATTGCGCGTCAAATAGCCTCTTTAAAAGAAAACTACGAATTTATTATTGTGAGTTCGGGCGCAATTGCAGCTGCTAAACAATTTGTAGAATTAGAGGGAAAAGAAGTTACCGTAAAACAAGCATTGGCTTCGATCGGTCAACCACATTTAATGCGCATTTATCAAGAAAACTTTAGAGAACTTGGCTTACTAACCTCACAGTGTTTACTCTCATATGCCGATTTCGAAAAAGAACAAGCAAAGACCAATATCGTAAATACCATTAATGTTTTGGTTGAAAACAATTACATCCCGATTATCAACGAAAATGATACAGTAGCTACCGATGAAATTAAATTTGGCGATAACGATAAATTAGCTGCATTAACAGCAGAATTAATTGGGGCAGACCTATTAATAATTGCTACCAACACCAATGGCATCTATACCAAGGCTTCTTTGGATAATGAAACGAAAGAGACCATTGAATCAATTTCTGATTTAAATTCGCTTTCAGATCAAATTACTCAGTCTGTTTCAAAACATGGCACCGGTGGAATGACCACAAAATTGGAGGCTGCCGAAATTGCTCAAAAGGCTGGAATTACTACATGGATAGTTAATGGTTTACAAGAGCAATTTATAAAAGAGGCGTTTTCAAAGAGCGTACAATTTACAACAATTACAACCTATTAAAATGAAGCATTACACACATATCAATCAACTAGAAAGCTTGCAAAACATAGTTCAAGAGGCCATTACTATTAAAGAGAATCCGCTACAAAATGAGCAATTAGGAAAAGGTAAAACTATCTGCTTATTATTTTTTAATAATAGCTTAAGAACACGATTGAGTACTCAGAAGGCTGCTCAAAACCTTGGCTTGAATACTATTGTTATGAATTTTGGTAGTGAAGGATGGCAATTGGAGTATGAAGATGGAGCTATTATGGATAAGAATAAATCTGAACATATTAAAGAAGCGGCAAAAGTTGTAGCACAGTATTGCGATATTGTAGCTATCAGGGCGTTTGCTTCTTTAACAGATAAAGAAAAAGATGAAGCTGAAATCGTCATCAATAGTTTTAAGGAATTAGCAGGTATTCCAGTTGTAAATTTAGAAAGTTCTACCGGACATCCATTACAAGCTTTAGCAGATGCCATAACCATAGAAGAGCATTCTGTTTCTCATAAAGCAAAGGTAGTTCTTTCATGGGCGCCACATCCAAAAGCATTACCACATGCCGTAGCAAATTCGTTTATTGATATGATGCATTTACAAGATGCAGATTTTGTAATAACACACCCGAAAGGCTACGATTTGAATCCTGAAATTGTAAAAGGAGCAACCGTAGAATACAACCAAGAGAAGGCCTTTGAAAATGCAGATTATGTGTACGTCAAAAATTGGAGTTCGTATCAAGACTATGGTCAGGTAAAATCAAGTGATGCTAGTTGGACAATAACGAATGAAAAAATGGCCGTAACAAATAATGCAAAATTCATGCACTGTTTACCTGTTAGAAGAAATGTGGTAGTGGCTGATGATGTGATTGATTCTGAAAATTCTTTGGTAATTGAACAAGCAAATAATAGAACATACTCAGCGCAGGTAGTGCTGAAGAAAATACTAGAAACTTTAAATCATAATAAATGAATAAAAAAGTCATACCTTATACAATAGTCATAGTATCATTTATTCTATTGATTATAAATGTGTATAATTTAGATTTTAGCAATTTAAATCAGAATTCATTTTACGGAATTATATCGAATACATTTTTAATGGCATTTGGACTTTATTTAATTTACCAGATTAGAAAAGATGGCTAAACCAAAACTACAAATCGTTAAAATTGGAGGTAATATCATTAATGATACTGAAACGTTATCTTCCTTTTTAATTGATTTTGCACAATTAGATGGATATAAAATTTTAGTTCATGGTGGAGGAAAACGTGCCACAGAGCTAGCTAAGTCTATTGGTTTAGAGCCAAAAATGATCAATGGAAGACGTATTACCGACGAAGCTAATTTAGAGATTGTTACGATGGTGTATGCTGGATTACTCAACAAAAATATTGTAGCTCAATTGCAACAAAATAAGTGTAATGCTCTTGGACTTTCTGGTACAGATGTAAACAGCATTCAAGCTCATAAACGTATTGTAAAAGATATCGACTACGGCTTTGCAGGAGATATAGATAGCGTAAATCACAAAGCAATAAATGTGTTTTTACAGAATGAAATGACTCCCGTATTCTGTGCCATTTCACATGATAAGAAGGGACAATTATTAAACACAAATGCGGATACCATTGCATCAGAAGTTGCCATTGCTATGTCGCAACTATACGATGTTTCTTTGATATATACTTTTGAAAAAAATGGTGTATTAAAGAGTATTGAAAATGATCATTCAGTTATAGAAAATATCAACTCAAAATCTTATAATCAGTTAAAAGAAGATGGAATAATAGCAGATGGCATGCTCCC
Source organism: Urechidicola sp. KH5 (assembly GCF_054661455.1). NCBI lineage: Bacteria > Pseudomonadati > Bacteroidota > Flavobacteriia > Flavobacteriales > Flavobacteriaceae > Urechidicola > Urechidicola sp. KH5. The sequence continues at coordinate 683,698 of NZ_BAAFSW010000002.1, read as the reverse complement.
TAAAATGCTTAATTGTTTTAATGCCCTTGAAAAAGGAGTATCTGAGGTTAAAATTGCAAGTTCATCTATTTTAAACAAGCCAAATCAATCTCATACAACCTTGGTATTATGATAGAACAATTAACCTTGGAAGCCATAGAGCTTCTTAAAAACCTAATTCAAACACAGTCTTTTTCAACAGAAGAAGAGGAAACTGCGATACTCATTGAGAATTGGTTTAACAACTATAGTATTCCGTTTGAAAGAAGCGGCAATAATATAATTGCTTACAATAAGAATTTCGACAAGAATAAGCCAACATTATTATTGAACTCTCACCATGATACTGTAAAGCCTAATGCTGCGTATACGAAAGATCCATTTGACGCTCATATTGAAGATGGTAAATTATATGGTCTAGGAAGCAATGATGCCGGTGGTTGTTTGGTATCGCTAATTGCTACCTTTACTTACTATTACAATCAAGATAATTTAAATTACAACATTATAATTGTCGCTTCTGCCGAAGAAGAAAGTTCAGGAGCTAATGGTTTGAATAGTACCTTAAAATTGTTACCTGAAATTGAATTTGCCATTGTTGGAGAACCTACTTTAATGAATTTGGCAATTGCCGAAAAAGGGTTGGTTGTTTTTGACGCAGTGGTTAAAGGAACACCAAGTCATGCAGCACATCCTAATGATGACAACTCTATTTATAATACCATCAAAACCTTAGAATGGTTTAGAGATTTTAAATTTGAAAAAGTTTCTGAGGTCTTAGGTGAGGTGAAGGTAACAGTTACACAAATTAATGCTGGCAAACAACACAATGTAGTTCCTGCAGAGACGCATTTGGTAATTGATGTAAGGGTAAACGACAAATATTCTAATCAAGAGGTATATGATATTTTAAATGAATTAGCTCCTTGCGAATTAAAACCCCGATCTTTACGCTTGAATTCTTCAGCGATAGACAAGCATCATCCAATTGTACAAGCAGGTAGTGCAATGGGGCGAGAAACTTATGGTTCTCCTACCCTTTCAGATCAAGCAGCGCTGAGTTGTCAATCACTAAAATTAGGACCTGGTGATTCGACTAGATCACACAGCGCAAATGAATTTATATATGTGTATGAAATTGAAGAAGGAATTAAAATTTACATTGAATTATTAAGCAAAATAATATAACATGAAACTTTGGGATAAAGGCTTTAGTACAGATAAAAAAATAGACATTTTTACGGTAGGTAACGATCGTGAATTAGATACCATTATTGCCAAATACGATGTTATTGGAAATAAAGCCCACGCGGCCATGTTGGCCAAAATAGGTCTGTTGACTTCAGATGAAAATCAAGCTTTACAAGACGAACTCGACAATATTATGACTACGATTGAGGCAGGTACCTTTACTATAGAAGATAGTTTTGAAGATGTACATTCTAAAGTAGAACATCTACTTACAGAGAAGTTAGGCGATACTGGTAAGAAAATACACTCTGCCCGATCAAGAAACGATCAAGTTTTAGTAGACATGCATTTGTATTTAAGAGATGAATTGGCAGAGATTAAAAACCTGACTACATCATTTTTCAATCTATTAATTTCGCTTTCAAAAAAGTATAAAAAGGTTTTATTACCAGGATACACACATCTACAAGTGGCGATGCCATCTTCTTTTGGCATGTGGTTTTCAGCCTATGCCGAAAGTTTGATAGATGACATCTATTTTCTAAATGCTGCAGAAAAGGTAACAAATCAAAATCCATTAGGCTCTGCGGCAGGATACGGAAGCTCTTTCCCGATTGACCGAACAATGACAACAGAATTACTGGGATTTGAAACCTTGAAATACAACTCTATTGCTGCACAAATGGGTCGCGGAAAATTAGAAAAATCCGTTGCATTTGCCATGAGTAGTTTAGGTGCAACTTTATCTAAAATGAGTATGGACATTTGCTTGTATATGAGTCAAAATTTTAATTTCGTTTCTTTTCCAGATGAGTTAACAACGGGCTCGAGCATTATGCCACATAAAAAGAACCCTGATGTTTTTGAATTGATTCGTGGCAAATGTAATAAGCTACAAGCATTACCATATGAACTAACACTCATATCAAATAATTTACCAAGTGGCTATCACAGAGATTTACAGTTATTAAAAGAAGGGATTGTTCCTGCAATTCAAACATTGAAATCATGTTTAGAAATGATCACTTTTTCAATGGAACAAATTCAAGTTAATGAAGACATTTTAAGTGATCAAAAGTACTTATACCTTTTTAGTGTTGAAGAAGTAAACAAGTTTGTACAAAATGGCACACCTTTTAGAGATGCTTATAAAATAGTAGGCAAAAACATTGGTGAAGGCAACTTTAATCCTGAGAAAAAAGTACACCATACGCACGAAGGTAGTATTGGTAATTTATGCCTCGATAAAATTGAAGAAAAAATGAAGATAGCCTTAGAATCCTAGGGCTATTTTTTCTCATTCTTTAGGATTTAAGAAGGATGTATAACTCTATCATATAAGGCGATCAATCCTTTTATTTTAATCAGATCTTAAAATAAAAAAAGTTCCATTTGACCCTATTACAAAGTCAATTCCTTATTAGAATAAGTGCAGACCTTTTACAATTTTTTTTAAATTAGGATTAGGTAGTACTTTAAGTTCATGGTGATTAGATAGGTTTTAGTACTACAGTAATAAACCCTTGCTCTTTAGGTATTTGGAATAGCGTTATGAATTAAGAATAATCTTCGTAATAATGATACTATAATAAATTTTGGAAATCCTAAAACTCTAAATATATGTAAACAACTACAAAAAGTTACATTTAGTAACGTGATTCTCTAACTGCTATCTTTTTTACTTAAGTCTGCGTATTGAGATACCCGATCACCATAAGGAAAAATTCGTAATATATAATTTAGCCTGAAATTACTGATAATAACATAGATAACTAAAACACCTCTTCAATTCCAAAATATATACCTGCATTACCACCCTTTCCAACACCAATATCTGCTCTTAGATTTATTTTTTCCTTCTTATTAAATAGAAAACGAATGCCTGATCCTACACTATATTTTAACGTTTGAAAATCATATTTTACTATATCTTCAGACACATTACCTAAGGCTCCAAATACAACAAACCCCCATCTTTTCGAAAAATATTGTCTGTACTCTACCTGACTCATTAAATAAAAATTATCTCTATATCTACCATAGAAAAAACCTCTCATCTGTTTTCCTCCCATAGATGGTAAGGCGTAAAAAGGAGTATCTCCAACTGTAGATTCAACATATACATTTGCTGCTAATACACGATCTCTTTTTTGTCCCAATTTGAAATAATGTCGCACATCCAATTTAAATTTCGAATATGTAAAATCTCCTAAACCGGTATAAAAAATTACAGAAAAATATTGGTACCCACCTTTGTTCGGATAAAACAAATGGTCTCTAGAATCCCAAACCAAATCACCCCCAAATCCCACAGCAGTTCCTCCATCATTTCCTATTAAATCCTCATCTAAAAGTAATTCGTTATTCAATTTATCTTCAATGGTTGTATGATCTACATCTATTATTAAACCTGATCTATCAGAAGAAAACAACAAAGGAGGGATTTGTAATTTAATCGTTCCTGCAAAGGTAGTCATGGTATAAGGGGCGTTCTCATAATCTTCAGTTTCATCGCCAATTCCCCAATATTTATTTACAAAATACCCGTAACTAACTGGGAGTTGAATTACCAATTTATTATCATTAAAATAGAACGAACTATTCATACTAATCTTGTATTGCTTATTCGTTGAATAATAGCCTCCAAATCCTATTTTTGATGGTTTTATTTTTTTTCCTTCATCAGTATAAAAAACATAAATTCCTCCAGCACCTACTGCAAATTCACTTTCTGGAGTATAAAAGACATATGGGTATGCATTAAAAGATGATTCTCTTTTAATTGAATCGCTATTTTTATTATCTATTTCTTCTATATAAACTTTAGATATAACATTGTTTGTAAGCGTATCTACTTCTTTTAAATTTTGAGCATTTAGTGTAACACAGAAAAACATCAAAAAGAGTAAACAGATATGTAATTTGGAAATTAACAATTGGAATTTTTGCATTTCAATTTTTTAAATTTTCCTTCCTAAATTAAAAAAAGGCAATCACTTTTAATTGCCCTTTTATAATTTAATTCTCACAATTTTTAATTTTGTTATTTTAACTCAACCAAAACCTTGTCAATTTTGCCCGTAAATTTTGTTTCATAAGGCCCATACCCTATACCTTCAGCTACAGGAGTTTGGTTATCTAAACCAACATCTGCAGTTTCATCTGCAGAGAATATATTTGGTTGTGTGCGTTCAATTCTACCTTGACCACTTGTTCCATCAGAAACTTTTAAAGTAGCATCACCTCCTTTACCATTTCCCCCTCCATCATATTCAAAATTAAAGGTTAATGTCGCTTTTCCGGGTTTTAATTTTTTACCTGTAGAAATAACATAACGTTCTAATCCCAAAAAGTTATAAGTAAATTCTGGAACGCCTTTTCTTAAATATAATGACCATCCTCCAAATCTGCCTCCTTGAGAGAGAATTACGCCATTATCGCTATCATTCATAACCTCAATATCAGCCGTCACACTAAAGGATCTATTCTTAATATTTATAAAGCTATTCTCCAACATTCCTTCCATACCTTCATACAATTTCAAACTCGTTCTTCCTCCCATGATATCTGGTCTACCAGCAATCGCAGGATTTGTACGCTCTACCACCCTATCATCAATTGGTAGTACATTGTATTTATATGCTTCCGCCATGAATAACTCTTGCATTTCTTTGAGTCTTTCTGGATGTTGACCAGCAATGTTATTGGTTAAACTAAAGTCATCTTTTACATAATATAAATCCCACACATCATCTTCTAATGGGCCGAAGCCACTCATCTCCCAGGGCGCTCTATGCAACGTTCTAGCAAACCAACCATCGTGATACAATGCCCTATTACCAAATAACTCAAAATACTGAGTAGTATGTCTTTCAGCAGCATTTCGATTGTCGAAAGTATAAGCAAAACTAGTTCCCTCAATTGGTGTTTGCGGCACACCATTTACCACTTTAGGTTCTGGCAAACCTGCCATTTCCAAAATAGTTGGCACCACATCTATGACATGTGTAAATTGACCTCTAATACTATTCTTGTCTTTCACTTTATCTGGATAATGCACTATCATACCAGTTCTTGTACCTCCAAAATCTGAAGCAATTTGTTTGGTCCAAGTAAATGGAGCATCAAAAGCTACGGCCCAACCTGCTGCCATATGAGGGAATGTATTTGGCATTCCCCAATCATCTAATAAAAGTATTAAATCATCAACTTTTTCTTCAACAAAATTAAAATAAGTCATTTCATTATACATACCTACCATTCCTCCCTCGGCACTTGTGCCATTGTCCCCAGCAATAAATATGATCATTGTATTATCAAGTTCTCCTATTTCATCAATCGCATCAACTAATCTTCCAATTTCATAATCAGTCATCTCAACAAATCCAGAAAATACTTCTGCTTGTCTAGCAAATAATTTCTTTTCATTTTTAGAAAGCTGTTTCCAATCTTTAATGTCCTCTGGTTTTGGGCCAAGATTGGTGTTCTCTGGAATTACTCCCATAGCTTTCATATTTTTGGTTGACTCTTCTCTTACCTTATCCCAACCTTTATCGTATTTACCTTTATATTTATCTGACCACTCCTTAGAAACGTGGTGAGGAGCATGTACCGCCCCTGTTGAGAAATACATGAAGAATGGTTTATCAGGTGTCATAGATTGTTGAGCCTTTACCCAATTAATCGCCTGATTTGTCATGTCAGTTGTAAAGTGATAATTCTCCATTTTAGGTGGATTCACCTTTTTTATACCATCAAAAATTAAAGGTGCCCATTGGTCTGTTTCTCCGCCAATAAAACCATAGAACTTATCAAAACCTTGTCTTGTTGGCCAACGATCAAAAGGACCAGAAACACTTGTTTCCCAAGCCGCAGTTTCATGCCATTTACCAAAAGCAGCAGTGTTGTAACCATTCAGCCTCAATGTTTCAGCCAACGGAGCTACACTGCTTGGCAAGGAACCTGTGTTACCAGGATAGGCTGTAGATGTTTCCATAATTGAACCAGTGTTACAGGTATGGTGATTTCTACCCGTTTTGATTGCCATCCTTGTTGGAGAACACAATGAAGTTGTGTTAAAATTATTAAATCTAATACCTCCATCAGAAAGTCGGTCCATTGTAGGAGTGTTAATTGGCCCTCCAAATGCAGAGGTAGCACCCAACCCTAAATCATCAATCAAAACGATTATTACATTTGGTGCATCCTTAGGCATTTTAACCTCAAATGGAGCCGGAGGTGTCGTGTTTCTTGCATCAAGCTCTGTATATTTCTTTGGAGCTGGTGGCACTACTGGTAAAATCTCTCGATTTATTGTTTCTTGTGCCACTAAAGAACATCCAAAAATTAATGCAAATAGTCTTAAAATTAACTGTTTCTTTTTCATAGATATTTTTTACTAATTATTAAACAAATATTTAGATAATCAATATACTAAAAATTAAACACATTTCATAATTAGCATTTCTAAATTAAAATCAATAAACCATTCTCATTCAGCATTTTATTTTGCATTATTTTTTAGTTAAACAAAAAAAGGTAGCCATGTGGCTACCTTTTTTAATTAAGTTTGAGCAATTTAAAGCATCTGCAAATTAATCACTTCTTGCTGTGTTAGATGTCTATAATGACCTCTTGGTAAATTCTTTTTGGTTAGACCTGAAAAAATAACTCGGTCTAATTTGGTTACAGTATACCCAAAATGATCAAAAATCTTTCTTACAATTCGGTTTCTACCTGAATGTATTTCAATACCAACTTCTGTTTTAGGCTGTCCTTCTATATAAGAAATAGCATCTACATAAACCATTTTACCTTCTAACATAAAATTCTCTCCAATAGCTTGTAAGTCTTTTAAGGCTAATTTCTTATCTAAAGTTGCATGATACAACTTACGAACGTTGTGTTTGGGATGTGTTAGTTTTTTTGCCATTTCACCGTCATTGGTAAATAACAATAAACCCGTAGTATTTCTATCCAATCTACCCACTGGGTAAATGCGTTCTTTAGAGGCACTTGCAATTAAATCCATAACAGTTCTTCTACCACGGTCATCCTCCATGGTAGTAATGTAATTTTTAGGCTTATTCAATAACACATAACGCTTGGTTTCTTGCGTTAATAACTGTCCATCAAAATGCACTGTATCTGTTGGCTGCACCTTGTATCCCATTTCTGTTACAATCTTACCATTTACAGAGGCATTACCTGCGGCTATAAATACATCAGCTTCTCTTCTAGAACAAACTCCTGCATTGGCAATAAATTTATTCAGTCGAATCCCATCATTAGTCCCCTTTTTAGGTTTATCTGAAGAAGCCTTTTTAAAGTTCTTAACGCGTTCTGGATGTGCTCTAAAGTTTTTTGTATTCTTCTTTTTAGAAGATGATTGAGGAATGTTTTTTTTAGCTTGTCGTCCTCTCGACGATTTCTCTCTGGCCATAATTTCAAATTTTGTGCAAAGATACGAGATAAAAGGATTTTGAACACTATAAAACTTATAAGTTTTTCAGTTCAAATTAATTAGCTATAAAACCCTCTCAATAAGCAATGAAGTATCAATAAGCATTAAGGCAAAAATTCCAGTAAAAATCAATAGTTTAATAAGATTGTGAAGGAGTCTATATCTATTCTTTGTATCTGATTTCCATAGCAAAAAGACGAATAGAGGAATTCCGAGGATGGTAGCAAAAAAGTAAACTTTCATCCAACCAATTTCTGGGTATTGCCATAAAATAAATAAAGGTAAAAACATAGCGATACTCAAAAATGAAATAAGTTTTTTGGTAAACTTTACACCATAACTGATAGGCACCGTTTTATAATTAGCTAACAAATCACCATCCATGTTTTCAAGATTTTTTATCAACTCTCTTATCAGCAATAAGGCATATAAGAAAAAGGCATGAACAAATATGATTACTGAAAAGTTCTTAAAGTATACAAATACTACAAAAAAGGGCAATATTGTTAGCATAGCTGCCATTACTACTCCAATAACCGGGTATTTCTTTAACTTGTGTGAATAGAACCAAATAAGAAAAATATACACCGAAAAGAATGCTGCAGCTTTCCAAGAAACTAATAAACCTAAGCAAGCACCTATAAAGTTAAGTGTAAAGTATATTGATAACTTGGTATTCTGACTGACATAACTATCAATTTTCGCTTTAACTGGCCTGTTTATTTGGTCTGTTTCTTTATCGTAAAAATTATTAATTATATACCCTGCAGATACAACACATACCGTTGCAAGAACTACCAAAAATAATTGTGAATCTAATAATACCGCTCCCAAAGAATGTTCAGGGGAAAATATAAAAACCGCGGCTAAATATTGCGCTATAACCAATGTTAGCACATTGTAACCTCTAACCACAGAAAACAAACTAAATACTTTTAAAGCCAGCTGTTTCATGGTTGTTGGTTGGTTAGACATAAAATCTTAAGAAATTAGGACTCTATTAGAATTTATAAACCAATTCGAGTTTGTAGTCTTTAAGCAACTCCTTAGCACGCTCATAGTCTTCTGTAAAGCCTAAAATATAGCCTCCACCACCAGAGCCGCATAGCTTTAGGTAATATGAATTACTCTCAATACCTTGCTGCCATAGTTGATGAAAAGCCTGAGGAATCATAGGCTTAAAGTTAGATAGTACTACTTTCGATAATTGCTTTACATTGCTAAAAAGAGATTTTACATTACCATGTAAAAAATCATCAATACAAGCATCTGTATATTTTGCAAAGTCTTCGTTCAACATTTTTCTAAAACCTTCATTTTTCATTTTATTCATAAAAATGTTGACCATTGGAGCAGTTTCTCCAATCATTTCAGAATCTAATAAAAACACAGCACCTTTACCTTCTTGTTTCTGTGAAGGAATGCCGGTAGGCTCTAAATTATCTTTTGAATTAATAAGAATAGGAATACTCAAATATGAATTTAAAGGATCTAAACCAGAACTTTTACCGTGAAAATTAGACTCCATTAAAGAGAAAATCTGTTTAAGTTTTAACAATTTTTCTCTAGTTAAGTTTTCTAAAACAGTAATCTTATTGTCAGCATACTTATCGTATATTGAAGCAACCAAGGCACCAGAACTACCTACTCCATAACCTTGCGGTATGCTTGAGTCAAAATACATACCATTATTTACATCAGACTTTAACTCATCTAAACGAAAGGTTACTAAATCTGAATTCAGATTTGATAAATACTTGTAAAATGCCACCAAACTTTTGTTGGAAGCTTTAGCCTCTTCTGTTGGATTCTCCGAAATTTTCAGGGCTCCTTGGAATGAATTATATGGTATTGCCAAACCTTTAGAGTCTTTAATAATTCCATACTCACCAAACAGCAAAATCTTCGCGTAAAACAGGGGTCCTTTCATGATGTATATTTTAAAATAATTAAACCTCTTAAAGCATAATTATTTTGAGGTAGTTTCATTCTGTTAATTTAATTGACGTGCACCATCACCTAAACTATCGCAAATATACTGATTATTTTGACACAAAGGTGCTAATTCAGTTTCTATAAAACTCATAACCTGTTGTTTCTCAACTTCTGGATATAAGACATGTACATTCGCTCCCGCATCTAAAGTAAAGCAAATTTTTGAGTCATTCAGTTTTCTAAATTCCCAAATTTTATTAATAATTGATAGCGTATTCGGCTTCATTAACATAAAATACGGATTACTAGTAAGCATCATGGCGTGTAGGGTTAATGCTTCGCTCTCCACCAAGTTTATAAACGCATCAAGATCGCCGTTAATCAAAATATCCTTCATCTTTACTATATGATTATTAGCTTGTGCAAATCGTTGCTGCGCATATGGGTGTCCATGCATTAAATTATGCCCTACTGTACTACTTACTTGTTTCTCTCCTTTATCCACTAACAAAATAGTGTCTTGGTAATTCGTAAAATTCAAATGCAATTCGCCATCAAAAGGAACTCCAAATAAATCTGAACTTTCATTTATCTGCTCATGACCTCCCCATACAACAACGTTTCCTTTTACACTTCTACAAGCACTACCTGAACCTAATCGCGCTAAAAATGATGCTTTTTTATAAAAGTAATCATCTGTCATTTCAACTTCGCTCAAAGTACGTTCTATACTCATTATACACAACGCTAGTGCTCCCATTCCACTTGCAGATGAGGCAATACCACTACTATGCGGAAAAGAATTTTCTGACTCGACAGTAAAACTATAGTCTGACAAATACGGGCAATAATTTTCAATTCGTTTAAAAAACGTAGCGATTTTTGGTTTAAAAGATGCTTTCTTCTGCCCTTCAAAAATAACTTCAAATTGAATCTCCTCTTGCTTTTCAGAAACAGGATTAAAACTCAACGTGGTTATTGTATGACAATTATTTAGCGTAAAACTAATAGAAGTATTTTCAGGAATTTGCGGGTCTCTTTTACCCCAATACTTAACTAATGCAATATTACTAGGACTTTGCCAAGTAACTTTTCCAGATGTAATTGGCTGCTTCGAGACTGCAGCATACATAAAGTCAGTTTCTGTCACGATAAAGATGTTTTTGCAAAAATAAGATTAATTACTTTTGCCGCACAATATTTAATTATGAGTCGAAAAATAAAATTGATTTGGGATTTTAGGGGTCCTGCTGGATTAAAAACTGCAGAACATCATGCCATCCATTTAAAAGAATTTGCACAAATTGAAAAATTGCACTTTTACCAGGTAAACTCTGTAGAAATTTCAGACATGCACGCCATTGCTTTTATTACAGTTGACGAAACTGATATGAAAACTTTTAGGGATGCATTGAAGCCTCATAGAGGGGTGTTGGCATAATTTATTTTATCAAAAAGCCTAAAAATGATATCCAACAGATAACAAAACTTCTATTTTACAACCACAGCATTGCCTACAATAAATCCTCCGGTCCATGCATTTTGAAAGTTAAAACCTCCTGTCACAGCATCTATGTTTAGAACCTCACCCGCAAAGAAGAGATTTGGGTGAATTTTGCTTTCAAATCGTTTAAAATTCAATTCTTTCAAAGCAACACCTCCAGCTGTTACAAACTCATCTTTAAAGGTGCTTTTACCGTTCGCATTATAAACGCCCTCTGTAAGTTGTATTGCGAATTTTTGAAGTACTTTATTTGAAACATCTGCCCATTTAGAACCTTCCTGAACTCCAGATGTAAGTGCCAATCGATCCCATAAGCGCCTAGACATATCCTGAAATGGTGACTTACCTATAACTTCTTTTCTTGGTTGTGTAGCTTTTAACTGTTTTAAGGTTTCTAGCACTTCGTCTAAATCTTTAGACAACCAATTAACGATTACATTGTATTGATAATTCTTTTCAGCTAGAATTCTCGCTCCAAAAGCTGATAATTTTAAAACTGCAGGTCCGCTCATACCCCAATGTGTTATTAGCAATGGTCCGCTTGAGCTTAACTTAGTCTTGGCTATTTTAACAGTTGCGTTGGATACAGAAACACCCATTAATTCATGTAATCTTGGGTCATTGATATTAAACGTAAATAGAGAAGGAACCGGAGTAACAATAGAATGCCCAAGTTTCTTACACAACTCCCATACTTTAGGATTACTTCCTGCAGCTATAAGTAACTTGTCAGCAATAAATTCATCCTGCTTAGTACTAATTTTAAATTGACTACCTAAAGGATCAATTGACAACACATTCTGTTGCAACTTAACCTCAACCCCAGCCTTTGCGGCACTATTAGTTAAACAATCTATGATGGATTGGGAAGAATTTGATACAGGAAAAATTCTATTATCGTTTTCAATTTTCAATGCCACACCTCTGCTTTCAAACCACTCCATAGTATCTCCTGTCATGAACTGATGAAACGGACCCAATAACTCCCTTTTACCGCGAGGATAAAATTCTACCAACTCTTTCGGAGTAAAACAAGCGTGCGTAACATTGCATCTTCCGCCTCCTGAAATCTTTACCTTTTGAAGTACATTTTTTCCCTTTTCTAGAATTACTACTTCTAATTTAGGATTAGCCTCTGCAGCAGTTATTGCTGCAAAAAAACCTGCCGCACCACCTCCAATAATTATTAGCTTACTCATGTATTATTTTCTTTGGAGTTAATGGTGGCTGAGCGTAGTCGAAGCCACTCTTTAAAATGGGTACTATTTTTACACTCTGCTAATTTTGGCAATAGCTCATAATTCTTATTTATCAGAGCTAATTTCTTTTCTCGCCTCCATCCTTGAATCTGCTTTTCTCTCTCGAAAGCTGCACCTATAGTTGTACACACTTCTAAATACACCAATGTAACTGGTAACCGATTTCGAGTATGATTAGAACCTCTTCCCATTTGATGTTGATTTAATCTTTGCTCCATATCAATCGTACTTCCTGTATAAAAAGAACAATCAGAACACTTTAATATGTATACAAAACCTTTTTTCATAATTTAATGTGGTTTCGACTACGCTCAACCACCAGAATTCAATACTATAAAATCATCTCATCAAATGGTAATACCGTCTCAAATCCTTTAGACTTAAAATAAGCAGGTGTATTCTTATCACCAGTTACCAACACAAAATCTCCACCCCAAGCGCCTAAACTTTTAATGGCTCCAGGGTAATCAGCAAATAAAACCTCTTTTACTGGTTTATTTCCAATAATGCTACTAATCAATGCTTCATGCTCGTTAACAAGTTGCTCAAAATCTTCAATAGTTTTAGCAGATTCAAATTCTTTTGTTAACTGATTTACTTGTCTTAAAGCTTTATCAATATCAAATTCTTTTTGACGATAACGTGCAATACCCTTCTTACTATCTTGCTTAATATTTAAATGAACAAAATACAAATGCTCTTTAAAGCTAGGATTAAATGTTACCTGGTTTACTTTTGGAACTTTATTGAAATTACTAAATATAATTGGGGTATTGTTCTGAGCACAAGCAATATCATACCCACTACCTCCAAAAGAGTTCCAAAGTAATTTAAAGGCATCAATACCCGCCCAAGAAGCAATATTGTTAATCAAGGTAGAAGAAGTACCTAATCCCCAATTTCTAGGAAAGTTCAAACGAGTTTTAACATGACAACCTTTTTGCAAAAATGATGGATTCATATCTCGTGCCTTTAACAAAATATCGCTGAGTGTCAAGGCTATAGATTCTTTTGGATCCTCAGAAGTTGCATCAAACGTTTCTGAAACTATCCGTAAATCATTTAATCGAAACTCTGCTTGAAACCAACAATTATTAGAAACATCGAAACTCTCCCACACTACCATCTCTTGTACTATAGATTCTACCACTAAGGTTTGACCAAACTTAGTAGGTAGTGCCAAGGCATTGGCCCCATCTAACACCAAGTATTCTGCCGTAATTAATAATTTTCCGTTGGAATAAAACTCTTTGTTCATATATACTCGGGTGACTGAGCAAAGTCGAAGTCACAATTCATTTTAAATATCTCTTACTATCAACAGTGGTTTCGACTACGCTCAACCACCAGTTTTCATTCGCTCATAAGCTTCAACAACAGCACTATGAGATACTTGTTTATTTGCAAAATAATTCAACAAATAATTCTTCTCATCTTCTGTTGCATCTAACTGTTTAATAATATTTGAAAGGTGCATTTTCATATGACCGTGTTGAATACCCGTAGTTGTTAATGCTCTTAAAGCAGCAAAGTTTTGTGCTAATCCTGCCACTGCCACAATTTTCATCAATTCTTCAGCGCTAGGATTTCCTAACATATCTAAAGACAATTTGGCCAAAGGATGTAAAGCTGTCAATCCTCCAACTGTTCCTAAGGCAAGGGGAATCTCAATCCAAAATCTAAAAATACCATCTTTTACTTCGCAATTGGTTAAACTCTTATATCGTCCAGATTTGGAAGCATAAGCATGTGCGCCCGATTCAATTGCTCTAAAATCATTGGCTGTTGCCAACACTACAGCATCTATACCATTCATAATTCCTTTATTATGAGTTACAGCTCTATGTGGCTCAACATTGGCTATATCAACAGCTTGTTTAAACTTTTGTGCATATAGCTCAGGATTCTCGTGATACAATTCTTCTACAGGACAAGATACCTCAGCATGTACCAAACATTCTGGCACATAATTAGAAAGTATGCTCATTACAATTTGAATATCATCCTTTTCAAATGCAGAAGCAATGGCCTCTAAACAAGAGTTGATAAAATTGGCACCCATTGAATCTTTCGTTTCAAAAGTGACATGAATCTGATAGTAATTCGCTAATTCTTCCGTTTTATCACGCAATTCAATTTCCAAAATTCCGCCACCACGTTTGCGCATATTTTTGGTTATGCCTTCTGTAACAGTATAAAACTCATCAATCTTTGAGTCAAAATAAGATTGCAATTCATATGTATCTCCTTCATACATAAAATGCACTTGACCAATTTTGGTAGTAGAAATTACGTTGGCTTTGAAACCTCCACGTGTACTCCAAAATTTTGCCACCAATGAAGCTGCTGCCACCACACTACTTTCTTCAACTACCATAGGAATTACATACTCCTTGCCCTCTATTACAAAATTTGGAGCTACTCCATATGGTAAATAAAAATTGGATATTGTATTTTCAATAAAGTCATCGTGAAGATCTTGTAATACTTTATTCTCATTCCAATACTGACTTAAGGTTTTGTAAACTTCTTCACTACCGTTGAAAAAAGTTTTAATCAGCCAATCTATTTTTTCTTGTTTGGTGAATTTCGAAAATCCACTAACAGTTTTAGTCATGCTTATTTGTTTTTGCTCTACAAAGATACTTCAATCTTGTCAAAATCTGAGCACAACTATTTTTCCCTTTTTTTAACACGAAATTTGCTGGAATTATCGTAAAATTGACGAATTTTTTTACAAATCACCACAATTATATGAACAAAATAATCATCCTTTTTTTAGGGTTCACTACCCTATTACAAGCACAAAAAACAAATATTACATTAGAAGACATTTGGAAAGACGGTACGTTTAGAGCCGAGTCTATGAATTCATTAAACTCTATGAATGGTGACTATTACTCTCTTTTAAACAGAGAAGGAAGTACCACTGTAGACCAATATTCATATGAAACTTTAGAAAAGGTAAGTACTATTGTTGATAGTAAAGATTTGGATGCGATTGAAAGTTTTCAGTCTTACTCTTTTAATAACGATGAGTCTAAATTAATTCTAGGCACCAACTTTAAACCTATTTTTAGAAGATCATTTCTTGGTACTTTTTACGTGTATGATATTGCCTCGAAATCTTTGGAATTAATTGGTAAAGACATTCAACGTCCTACTTTTTCTCCAGATAGCAAGAAAGTAGCTTATGCTAAAGACAACAACTTATTTATAAAGGATTTTGAAAACAACACCAATACACAGGTAACGGATGACGGTAAAAAAAACCATATCATCAATGGAATTACAGATTGGGTTTACGAAGAAGAGTTTGCTTTTGTAAAGGCCTTTGAATGGGGTACAAACAGTGATTATTTAGCGTTTTTAAGATTTGATGAAAGTGAAGTGAAAACATTTTCTATGGATGTTTATGGCACTGGCAAATATCCTACTCAAGAAGTGTTTAAATATCCGAAAGCAGGAGAAGACAATGCCAAAGTAACATTACACATGTACTCTTTAAATACTCGTAAGAGTGTATCGGTTGACTTAGGAGATTATGAATACATTCCAAGAATCAATTGGACCAACAATGATGATTTACTTGCTGTTCGTATCTTAAATCGTCATCAAAATGATATGAATTTATTTTTTGTATCAGCTGCTACTAATGCGGTTTCTCTTGTTTTAAATGAAAAAGATGATGCCTATGTAGAAGTGAATGACGATTTGACTTTTTTAAACGATAATAGTTTTATCTTGACAAGTGAGAAGGATGGGTTTAATCACATTTATCACTATTCAAGTAATGGTGACTTAATTAACCAGATTACAAAAGGAAACTGGGAAGTAACTAAATACTATGGTTACAATGCGAAAAAGAAAACTATTTATTACCAATCAGTTGAAAACGGATCTATTAACAGAGGTGTATATAGCATCTCTTTAAAAGGAACTAAAAAAACAATTTTAGGCGAAGTATCTGGAACAAATAACGCATCATTTAGCAGTAATTTAAACTACTTTATAAATACTTATTCTGATGCTAATACTCCAAATGTTTACACTTTAAGAAATGCTAAGGGCAAAGTACTAAAAACCATTATTGACAACAAGACACTTAAAGAGAAGGTCGCTAATTACAATATAAGTCCAAAAGAATTTTCTACAATAGCAGTTAATGGTGTTGAGTTAAACATGTATACTATTAAACCTTCAAATTTTGATGTAAATAAGCAATATCCTGTATTGATGTATCAATATTCAGGTCCAGGATCTCAAAACGTAGCAAATCGTTGGAATGCCTCTAACGATTATTGGCATCAAATGTTAGCACAAGAAGGTTACATTATTGTTTGTGTAGACGGAAGAGGAACAGGTTTTAAAGGTCGTGACTTTAAAAAGGTAACGTATCTAAACCTTGTAAAACATGAGACTGAAGATCAAATAGCTGTTGCTAAAGAAATAGCTAAACTACCTTATATTGATGAAACTAGAATTGGTATTTGGGGATGGTCTTATGGTGGACATATGAGCACAAACTGCCTATTAAAAGGTAACGACATTTTCTCGGCAGCAATTGCAGTGGCTCCTGTTACTACATGGCGTTTTTATGACACTATTTATACTGAGCGTTACATGAGAACTCCAGAAGAGAATCCTTCTGGCTACGATGACAATTCTCCATTAAATTATCCCGAATTATTAAAAGGTAAATACTTACTAATTCACGGATCAGGTGATGATAATGTACATGTTCAAAACAGCTATAGAATGGCCGAGGCATTGGTACAAGCAAACAAGCAATTTGAAATGGGAATGTACACTGATAGAAACCATGGAATTTATGGTGGAAACACGAGATTACATTTGTACACAAAAATGACTAACTTTATCAAAAATAATCTTTAAAAGATTGTTTTAACTCAACCTTAATTTATTCAAATATGTCAGATACATCTGTAAACACCAAAGAACAAGAAATGTTCGGTCATCCTAAAGGCCTATTTTACTTGTTCTTTGCAGAATTGTGGGAACGTTTTAGTTTCTACGGAATGAGAGCATTGTTAATGCTCTATATGGTTAATGAAATTTTTAAAGCTCTTGCCGAAAAAGATGCTGCAGCGGCGGCTGTTTATGCTTCTTATGGCTCTTTAGTATACGCTTCAACAGTTATCGGAGGTAGGATTTCAGATAAAATATTAGGTATGCGAAGCTCCATCTTTTTAGGTGGAATTTTAATGGCTATTGGTCATTTTGTTTTAGCAATAGAAAATGATATTGCCTTTTTTATGGCGCTTGCCTTTATTGTAGTAGGAAATGGATTCTTTAAACCAAATATATCAACATTTGTAGGCTCCCTTTATAAAGATGGCGATAGAAGAAAAGACTCTGGATTTACCATTTTTTATATGGGTATTAACATTGGTGCCTTTGTATCTCCATTATTATGTGGATGGCTCGGTGAAACATACGGTTGGCATTACGGTTTTGGATTAGCAGGAATCGGAATGTTAGCAGGTTTAATATTCTTTTGGAGCGGAATTAAAAAGAATGTTTTTGGTGACAAGGGTTTACCACCAGACCCAGAAATATTTGAAAGAAAAGTAATGGGTATTCCTCAAAAAACGTTTATTCCTATTGTTGCATTTTTAGCAACTCCCGTAATTGCTTATTTACTTTCAGCATACAAAGCCATTGGTGGTGGTGAAACATTTTTAGGAGATAAAAACCCAGTGAATATACTCTTCGTTCTTATTGGCTTAAGTGTTTTGGGGTATATGGTATTTATCTTGATCAATTCAAAACCAGATGAACGAAAGAAGTTAATTATGGCAGTATTAATTACTTTCTTTATGACTTTATTCTGGGGATTCCATGAATTATCAGGTAGTATTATTACCTTATTTGCTGATAGAAATGTAGACTTGACCTGGTTAAATGCTTCGCAAACTAACTCGTTAAATCCAGTATTTATTATTTTACTTTCTATACCAGTGTCAATATTGTGGGGCTATCTTTCTAAAAAAGGATTAAATCCTCGAACTCCTTATAAATTTGGTTTAGGACTAGTTTTGGCTGGATTGAGTTTCTATGTGCTTGGTTTAAGTGCTGGTAGTGCTAATGAAAACGGATTGGTACCGTTGAGTTATTTAGTAGTAATGTATTTAATTCTATCGATTGGTGAGTTATTCATGTCGCCTGTAGGATTATCAAAAATTACAGATTTATCGCCAAAACGTATTGTATCATTTATGATGGGTGTTTGGTTTTTATCTTCTGCTTTTGCATTCCAAATTGTTGGATTTATCTCTAAACAATTATCGGTAGAAAGTACTGATGAAAATGTTGGAGGACTTGAAACATTAGGCATGTACACAGACGGATTTACCTTAATTGCTCAATACGCATTAGGTGCAGGATTGATTGTATTAATATTTGGCCCACTAATGAAAAAGTTAATGGGCAGCGTACACTAAAAACAAAACATATAACAAAGCCTTACCTTTTTGGTAGGGCTTTTCTTTTTAAACTACTTTTTGATTATGACAACAACTGAAACTAATGAATTTAGTCTTCTAGGTCACAAACCCGCATTGTTTGTATTGTTTTTTACAGAAATGTGGGAGCGTTTTTCCTATTACGGTATGCGAGCCATTTTTGTACTGTTCTTAACAGCTCCTTTTGTAGAAGGCGGCTGGGAATGGTCTAATGAACGTGCATTGGGTCTTTTAGGTATTTATACGAGTTCTGTATATATCACTCCTTTAATCGGTGGCTGGATTGCCGATAAATTTACAGGCTCGCAGATTGCCGTTGCGCTCGGTGCGTTGGCAATGACCCTAGGTCATGGCTCATTGGCTTTTGAAACAGAATTTATGTTTTATGTTGGTGTTGGCCTATTAATAATTGGTAACGGTTTATTTAAGCCAAATGTTACTTCTGTTGTTAGTGGTTTATATGACAAGTATCCAGAAAGAAAAGATGGCGCCTATACTATATTTTATATGGGTGTAAACTCTGGTGGTTTTTTAGGAGTACTGTTATGTGGATTCTTGGCAAGTAATTTAAACTATTCATGGGGATTCGGATTAGCAGGGATTTTTATGCTTTTAGGTATGCTACAATTTTGGTTTGGTAGAAGCATTTTTGGAGATGTTGGAAAAGAACCTAAAAAAATAGATAAAAGTGCCACTAATATTGAGGAAAATAAAGTACCTGCGCACATACAACGCGACCGTTATATTGTAGTTGGTATCTTAGCGTTCTTTGTTGTTTTCTTTTGGGCGGCATTTGAACAAGCAAGTGGTTCTATGACAATTTTTGCTCGTGATTATACCCAACGTGATTTAATTGGTAACGCCGCATCTACTTTTAAAATCATTGATACACTTATAACCATTGTGCCATTGTCTATCATTACATGGGTATTATTAAAGTTATTCGGACAAACGTTTAAAAAAATTTCGCTATCTAATATTGTGCTAGCAGCAAGTTTTATTGGTATTTGGGGACTCGCTATTTGGAAATTAAGTGTCATATTGCCTAAAGATTCTGCTGAAATTGAAGCTTCATGGTTCTTGATTTTAAACTCATTATTCATTATTACATTGGCGCCTATTTTCTCAAAAATTTGGGAAAGTAAATACAACCCATCGGCAGGAGTGAAATTTGGAATGGGGCTCTTATTACTTGGTTTAGGTTTTGCCGCTTTAGCTTATGGTTCATCTGCTATACCGCAAGGAGCAAAAACCGCATCGGTTAGTGTTGTATGGTTAGTTTTAGCCTACTTATTACACACTATGGGCGAATTGAGTTTATCTCCAGTTGGTCTTTCATATGTTTCTAAGTTGGTTCCACCTAGAAAAATTGGAACCATGTTCGGTATATGGTATTTGGCCATCGCCGCTGGAAACTATTTAGCGCAATTTGTGGGAGGGTATATTGATGTAATTGTAGAAAAATACTCAATGAGTATATTTTTCTTAATCTTTACTTTAATAACTACCGCAGCTGGATTAATATTGATTGTAATAAATAAATGGATGAAGAAAATGATGCACGGAGTACATTAAATTTACATCATTTAAAAATATATGCGCCTTTTCGCCCTGTGTAGTGAAAAGGCGTATTTTTTTGCTTACAAGTCTCTTCCCATCTTTTGATATAAGAAGTATAGTTTGACCCATCGGCTATAATGATAGATGGTCGAAGACTGTCTATTAATCTATTCATATTAATTCGTGGAGAATTTCTTAAATACACCAATTCAGGTTTAAATGAGCCTTGATACACACCTACACTATCAACAAGTAACATAGCACCTTTTGGCGTTTCTAAAACATTAGGTATACTATCAAACACTTTGTTTTTGGTATAAGCGCCAATTTGGTATTGAATCCAAAATTTTTGCGCTTCTAATGTCTCTATTGGCATGGAATGATACACTTGTAATTTAGATCCATTTCGATGTGTGATTAAACTATTTTTAGAAGTATGAAAGACTACTAAATCCTTATGACTCTGTAATTGTTCTTTTTCTAAAAACATCAGTAATTGAAAGCCGAGAATCACAAACAATAATAGTTTTAGTTTAGCATAGACTTGCTGTTCATAAAACTTTAACAAGGCAATTATTAAGACGTATAACCCAAGCACCATAGGAACGGAGATACTTATATTCTTTAATAAAAAGTGCTCTTGTTCGGCTACCCAACCAACAATAGCATTAATTAATCCAATTATTTCACCATAAAGTTGCACAACGAGAATTGGCAATTCAACAAACAAGGAAATAACACTAATAAAAATTCCCCCAATTAATACAACAAACAATAGAGGGATAACAGCCAAATTAGATATAAAAAATAAGCTTGGGAACTGATGAAAATAGTAGAGTGACAATGGAATTATACCTAATTGAGCTGCTACTGAAACCGTGAGAAGTTTCCAAAAATAATCAATCAATTTCCATTTGGGTATCCACAGTTTATACAACATTGGTTGCAGCCAAACGATACCATATACTGCTAAATAGCTTAGTTGAAACCCCACATCAAACAAGAAATAAGGGTATATCAAAAGCAGAAAAAACATAGAAATGGTAAGTGTATTATACACATTGGTAATTCTTTTAAGAGTCATACCAATAGCAACAGCACTAAACATACTTACTGCCCTCACCACAGAAGCAGATAAACCTGCTATAAAAGCATAGCTCCAAAGCACTACTAGAATTAAAACAAACTTAAATATTTTACCATATTTAAAACGCTCAATTGGCTTAAATAACCAGTGGAGTATTAATAACAATATACCCACATGAAGTCCGGATATTGCCAAAATATGTATGGCACCAGCGTTGGTGTATTGCTCTAATAATTCTGGTGAAATTTCTTGGCGTTGGCCTAAAAGCAAGGCATTAACAATAGACCATTGCTCTTGGGGCAAATTATACTGTAACCACTTAGATTGAACTTCACTCCTTACTTGATCAGCTATAGAAAGGAAAGAACTTTTTTCTGAGTTGATAACTTTTAAGGAATTTGTATTTACAAATAATTGATGATACACTCCCTTCTTTTCTAAGTACTTTCTATAATCAAAATAATACGGATTTAAAGGAGGAAGTATTGGCTTAAACTCAGATTGTATTAGAATAGAACTCCCAACAACTATTTTATCTTGGTATTCTTTATCTATATTTAATAAAACTATTCCCTCTACTTCTACACTATCAACTTGACTCACCGTTGCCATGTACTTTTTATAGTAGCGACCTGGTTTTAATTCTTTTCGAATTTTAAGTATGCTAACATTTGATGAAGTGATGTAATGAGCATAATGATTTTTATTATTTTCAGGTTTTCTCATCTCCAAAATTAAAATTCCAATGGAAATGGTTAATAGCCAAACTGTAATAAAATAATAACCAGACTTAAACGGATTTCTAGATTTCCAATAACCTTGAAATAGAAGAACAACAAATAAAACGGGAATAATACTCCATAACAATTGCAACTCAATTGTAAAGTAAAACCCTATTAATATACCAACAATCAAGCATAGGGTTAGTTGTACAGGTATAAACTGTAACATTTTTCTCATAGCAACTCAAAATTAACATTTTATCTTTTACAGTATAGAATAGCTATAAAAATCCTCCACTAGAGCTATTTATCTAGCTAAGAAATTGATGAAGATTAAAACCTAAGCAAGTATTACTTTAAAGGAGATGTCTTTGTAGAAAATTGAGGCTTCTTAATGCAAATCAGAAGCCTAATTACGTATAATTAATAACGATTTTGCTTAGTTTAAAGATTTTACAATAAGTTCGGCAGTATTGGCGCTTGCACCTTTACCGCCTAACTTTTGTTCTAATTCGAAGTAATCGTTAAAGATTTGTTGACGATGCTCATCTTTTGTAATCTTTATCAATTCTTCTTCCAATCGTTCTGGGTTAAATACACCTTGAATCAATTCAGTCACTACTAGTTTGTCCATAATTAAATTTACCAACGAAATAAATTTTAATGTAATAATTCGTTTCGCAATTTGATACGAAATCCAGTTTCCTTTGTAGCAAACAACTTCAGGTACTTTAAACAAAGCTGTTTCTAAAGTAGCAGTTCCAGAAGTAACAAGTGCAGCATAAGACACCGATAATAAATCGTAGGTTTTATTTGAAACAAACTTGACATTGTCTGTTGTAATAAATTCTTGATAAAACTCATACTCTTGACTTGGTGCACCTGCTATTACAAATTGATATTGTTGGAATTTATCCGCCATAGTTAACATCACCGACAACATCTTGCGAATCTCCTGTTTTCTACTCCCAGGAAGTAAAGCAATAATTGATTTTTTGTTTAATCCATTTTCAGCTCTAAACACATCGCTATTTACTGGAGGTCTATCTGCTATGGCGTCTAATAAAGGATGTCCAACAAAATGAACCGGAAAATCATGTTTATCCTCATAAAATGTTTTTTCAAAAGGCAGAATAACATACATGGCATCAACATCTCGTTTAATTTTCTTAATTCGATTTTCTTTCCATGCCCAAATTTGAGGAGAAATATAATAATGAACTGGTATACCCTGTTCTTTTGCAAAAGTTGCAATACGCATATTAAAACCAGGATAGTCTACCAAAATCAATGCATCCGGTTTATAGGCAAGAATATCTTCTTTGCAGAAAGACATATTTTTAAGAATGGTTCTTAAATTCATAACCACCTCAGCAAAGCCCATAAAAGCCAAATCGCGATAATGCTTTACCAAAGTACCGCCTACTGCCCCCATTAAATCGCCACCCCAGAATCTAAAATCTGCATTAACGTCTTCTTTTGAAAGAGCTTTCATTAAATTGGATGCATGTAAATCCCCCGAAGCTTCGCCTGCAATGATATAATACTTCATTTAGAAAAACTTTAAAACCAATAAAGAGATTGCCAATATAATGGTTGCTATCAACACACCTTTAGCTCTTTGATCTTGTTTCTTTTTGATAAAAACAGAAAACACAAAAAGATTTGGTATGGCACCTAGAGTAACTATTTTGCCAAATACTTCGGTATGTTCCATCATAGCAAGGGTTTCTTGAAACCCAAATTTTGAGATAAATTGCATATAAATAAACACACCACAAGCTGTGGCCAATAAAGCAACTATAAATCCTGTAACAATATCTTTTTTCATTTTAAATCCCAATTATTAAGTTTCTGTATAAAATGATGTGCTGTTAAATCAAATTGTGTTGGTACTACAGAAACATATCCATTTTCTAATGCCCAAATATCGGTATCTTCACCTTTATCTAAACATTCAAACCTACCTGCCAACCAAAAATACTCTTTTCCCATTGGGTTTGTTCTTTTATCAAAGGTTTCAACCCAATTTCCTCTGGCTTGTCTACAAACTTTTACTCCATTAAACTCTGAAATGTTTGGAAAGTTAACATTCAAAACCACTCCTTCTGGGAGCTTTTCTTTCAATACTTGTTTTGTAAGTTGCTCTACAATATTAATAACCGGATTAAAGTCAGCATTCCAACTATAATCCAACAAAGAGAATCCGATAGCAGGAATCCCTTCAATGCCCGCTTCAATAGCTGCACTCATGGTTCCAGAGTAAATCACATTAACTGAGGCATTAGAACCGTGATTAATTCCAGACACACATATATCTGGTTTTCTTTTCAAAATTTGACGAATAGCCATTTTAACACAATCTGAAGGTGTGCCAGAACATTGATATTCTTTTTGCGGACCATCATCAACTGTGATTTGGGTTAAGGTTAATGTAGCATCTACTGTTATTGCATGGCCCATTCCGCTTTGCGGACTATCAGGCGCAACAACAACTACATCTCCAATTTTATTCATAACACTTATAAGCTTACGAATACCAGGAGCAGTAATACCATCGTCGTTTGTTACTAAAATTAAGGGCTTTTCTTGCATATTTTTAGAAGTACTCTACACTACAAAATTACTATAATTTTATGACAACATGTCGCCTAATAATTTTAACATTTATTAAAGACACGAAGATGAGAACATTCGCTATCATTGCTTTAATTCTCTTCAAACAAAGGGCTACTTGTAAGTTTTGTAAAAACTTTAACACCAACCTTTACAGAAGCTTAAAAATTAGCACGCCTTTTGCTAAGTAGAAATTAGTATTTGGATATCGTAAAAAACAAATACAAAAAATTGACTTTGATGAAAATCATAGTATTTTAGTGAAGTATTAATGTAGATGTAATCTTTGGAGAGATATGAAAAGACCAATTAAATTTTTAATTCCATTTTTTTTAGTAGCACTTACTTTAGTAAGTTTTTCTGTTGCCAACAACAATAATGATAAAGATAAAGTGCTCGTTTATTTACTTAAAAATTTATTAGCCAGCAATCATTTTGAACCTAATGCTTTAGACGATGATTTTTCTGAAGAGGTATTTAATAATTTTATAGAAGGACTAGATCCTGCTAAACGTTATTTTTTGGCTTCAGATATAGAAGATTTTGAATCCTTTAAGTACAAAATTGACAATCAAATTCAAAAAGACGAAATCAAGTTTTTTAATGTAGTATACAAACGCTTCTTAGAAAGAGTAGATGAAGCAAAAGAATATTATGTAGCTATTTTAGATAAACCTTATGACTTTACAAAAGTCGAAACTTTTGATTTAAATTCAGACAATAAAGGTTTTGCTGCAAATAAGGAAGAATTAGCAGAACTTTGGAGAAAGCAGTTAAAATTTAGTACGCTTTCAAGAATTTACGATAGGGTGAGTACCGGAGATTTTGGTGACGCTGACGTTATTTCTAATTTCGAAAAAGAATTCAGAACTAATCTTGCAGATCCAGATTTTAATTTCTCTGAATACTATCCTGAGGCTGACCAAGTAAAAAAAGTGCAGCAAATATTAGTTGATAATGGTATATCTGTAGGAACGGCTGATGGTGTTTATGGTCGAAATACAGCCAATGCGGTCAAAAAATACCAGCAGCAATTCAAACCTGAAAATATTGATATGACTTCTGTTAACTTCTTAAAATTGGAAGAAGAGGCGAGAACAAGTACTAAAGAAAACTACGACGACTTCTACGACAGAATGGACGATTTTGATCATAACGATTGGTTTGCAACTTATTTAAATAGTATTACTGCGGCCTTTGACCCACATACATCTTACTTCGCTCCAAGAACCAAGAAACAATTTGATGAGCGACTTTCTGGTAAATTAGAAGGTATTGGTGCTAGACTAATGCAAAGAAATGATTATACAAAAGTGTCTGAATTAATCTCTGGTGGACCTGCGTGGAGAGCTGGAGAGTTAGAGGTGGGCGATATCATTTTAAAAGTGGCACAAGGCGAAGAAGAACCACTTGATATTGTGGGTATGCGATTAAACGACGCAATTGAGTTTATTAAAGGCCCAAAAGGCACTGAAGTTCGATTGACACTTAAAAAAATTGATGGTTCTATAGAAGTAATTTCTATTATTAGAGATGTTGTAGAAATTGAAGAAACCTTTGTTAAATCTAGTATAGTAGAGAAAGAAGGAAAAAAATACGGCGTAATTAATTTACCTAGTTTTTATATTGATTTTAATGATCGTGATGCTCGTAATTGTGCTAAAGATATGGCCAAAGAAATTAAAGAATTAAAGAAAGAAAATGTTGATGGTGTATTGATTGACCTTAGAAATAATGGAGGAGGTTCATTACCTGCAGTAATTGAAATGGCGGGATTATTTATTAAAGATGGTCCTGTAGTACAAGTAAAATATAAAGGAGAGCAGCCAATTGTTCAAAAAGACAGAGATAAGTCTATTTTATACGATGGCCCAATGGTAGTTTTAACCAATGAATTATCTGCATCTGCTTCAGAAATTTTTGCAGCAGCAATGCAAGATTATGGTAGAGCCGTTGTAATAGGTAGTAAACAAACATATGGTAAAGGTACCGTTCAAACAGTAATGGATTTGAATCGCTATTACAACTACGAAGAAGACCTTGGTGGTATGACTTTAACTATTCAAAAATTCTACAGAATTAATGGTGGTTCTACACAATTAGAAGGAGTGAAACCAGATGTAATTTTACCTTCTCGATACGGTTATATGGATGTTGGAGAAAAAGATTTTGACAACCCATTACCATGGGATCAAATCAAAAAGGCCAACTATACAAAATGGGATAAATATGCCAATTTTGACGAAGTTGTAATGAACAGTATAGAGCGCATTAATAAAAACCAACAATTCATTTTAATTGAAGAAAATGCTAAATGGTTGAAAAAAACGCGTGATGACAACACGGTATATTTAAACTTTGAGACATATAGTAAAGATTTAGAAAGGCATGCTGAAGAAAGTCAGAAATTTGATGCTTTAAGAGACTATCAAACAGATTTATCTTTTAGGTCGCCAGAATATGAAGTTACCTTGGTAGCTCAAGATTCTATTTTAGGTAAAAAACGTGAAGTGTGGCATAATAACCTTGCTAAAGATGCGCACATTGAAGAAGGCTTGAATATTTTAGGAGATTTAGAAATTAAAAAGAAGTATACTGTAGTTAAAAACTAAGCCCTTTTTATTAGTATTTTTATCGCAATAAAAAGGAACACTTGCAAAATACAGCTACATCACTAACAACATTAGCACTCCGACGGTTTAAGAAAAACACCGTCGGAGTGTTCAGTTTTTGGTATATCGTACTTTGCGGATTAATCGCTATTTTTTGCTACACCATTGCTCCTGATAATAGTAGCAATGCCAATCAAATGCATATTGAATTGCATTCAAAACCACCTGGATTTAAAGTTGATATTTTAGAAATTCCTGCAGAAATATCGGAACAATCCTTTATTAGCTTTTTATTAAATGGGAAAGAACAACCTGTAACACAAATCCCAATTAATTCATATAAGATTGTAGGCAATGCACTTGAAGTAGTTTTGTATTCTGAAACTGACAATATTAAAACAGCTTCTTATTCATTAAACTTTTTTTCTAATAATGACCCCAGCTCTTACATTGTTACCAAAACATATAGATTAGGAACAGATAAATTTGGTCGTGATTTGTTAAGCCGAATTTTAGTTGGCACACGTATATCTTTTTTTATTGGTTTTATTGCTGTATTTATTTCTTTAGTAATAGGCATTAGTTTAGGAGCAACGGCGGGATATTACGGTGGCAAAATAGACGCCTTAATCATGTGGTTAATTAATATTACTTGGTCAATACCTACATTATTATTGGTTATTGCAATTACGCTAGCCTTAGGCAAAGGATTCTGGCAAGTGTTTATTGCAGTTGGTTTAACCATGTGGGTAGAAGTTGCAAGAGTTGTAAGAGGTCAAATTTTATCCGCCAAAAACCAACAATACGTTGAGGCAGCAAAAGTTTTAGAATTTAGTGATTTTAGAATTATTTTTAGACATATTCTGCCCAATATTACTGCACCACTTATTGTGATTTCTGCAGCAAATTTTGCAGCTGCAATTTTAATAGAAAGTGGTTTGAGTTTCTTAGGTATTGGTGCACAACCTCCTACTCCATCTTGGGGCGCCATGATTAAAGATCATTACAGTTATATAATTGTTGGAAAAGCGTATCTAGCTGTTATACCTGGCTTAGCCATTATGAGTTTAGTGCTGGCATTTATGCTTACAGGAAATGCCTTACGAGATGCCTTAGATGTAAAAGCTTAATAACAGTCAGACAACAACTGACCTTTCTTTACAAAATATTCTATCGAGATTTCGAGATGCTCCAAACAAATGTGATCTAGAGTTTCCATCACTCCCTTTTGCATTGCTACAAAACCGCAAAGCATAAATACTGCACCTTCTTTTAAAGATGTTGCGACATATTCCGCTTGTTCAGAGATTACATCTTGTACATACGTTTTAGTTGCTTCTTTTGAAAATGCCTTATTAACTGAAATGTTTTTGTGATCAATTAATGCCTCAAGCTCACGCTCATATAAATCATACGAAGTACTGGTTCTATCTCCCCAAATAAAATTGACTTTATGTTGGCATTTACTTCATCTATCATCCCCAAAAACGGAGCAATACCTGTACCATTTGATATTATAAATACATGTTCTATATTTATAGGTAAATGGAACTCTTCATTTTTTTGAATGGTTGCTTTGAACTCATCTCCTCCTTTTAATTCGCTTAAAATGTTGAACAAGATAGGGCTGAAGGCTTCGCAATTTCATCTGGTGGCGGAAATGGATGGTATACATATGCTGGTCCACCTTCACACTTAATTTCTCCAACTGCAGGTAAAATCTTAGTATTTAGAACTCGTGATGGCAAATATGCAAAAGTTGAGATTCTTTCTTACTATAAGGTTGCTGCAGATAATCCAACAGGTGCAGAAGAAAGCAGATATTATACATTTAATTATGTATACAATCCAAATGAAGGCGAAACTTCGCTGGAGTAACAATTGTAATTATCAATCATTAGGCCTCTTCAAAAGAGGAGGCTTTTCTAGTTAATAATGCCTAAGTTTGCCATCTAAAATATTGATTTATGACTTTTGAGGTTGAATTCCCTACAATTTGGGCAAATTTTGATGCCAACGCACATATGCGTCACACTGCATATAACGATTACGCAGCAGAAGTAAGGGCTCGTTTTTTTAACCAGTTTGGTTTTACTATGGCCGATTTTGTAAAGCATAATATTGGCCCAGTGCTATTTTCAGAAAACACCAAGTTTTTTAGAGAAATATTATTAGGTGAGAATATTAAAGTAAACCTATTATTTACAGCTTCTTCTGAAAAGTGTGAGCGTTTTAAATTCAAACATCAGATAATAAAAGAAAACGGGGTAATTGCCGCTGAGATTGAAATATACGGAGCTTGGATGGATTTAAAAATTCGTAAGCTTACAATACCTCCTGCGGAAATGATTGCCATTTTAGATCAATTGGATAAAGCTGAAGGATTTGAAAAAATATTGTTAAAACCTAAGCTTTAAAATAAAGGCAAATCAAATTGTTAGAAAAGGATTACTAAGTATCTAAGAATTGTATTATCGTATCTTTTTAAGATCTCCGAATATCTGTTACATTTTTTTATTTTAATAAAAAAATGAATTCAAACGATTTATTTTACTAAATTTAAAGTTATTTACAATATTTAAAATCAGATTGTTATGTTCGAAATCAAACAAAAAGAAAGTGGAGAGAGTTTTCACTTTGTATTAAAAGCCAAAAATGGGCAAGTAATCCTATCCAGTCAATCATATGCTAGTAAAGCAGGTGCTTTGAATGGTGCTGAATCTGTCAAGAAAAATGGAACGAATGACGATTTATTTGAAAGGAAAATTGCAAAAAACGGGAAGTTTTATTTTAATTTAAAAGCTACAAATGGCCAAATAATTGGCACTAGTCAAATGTATAGTGGCGAATCAGGTATGGAAAATGGAATTTCATCTATTAAAACAAATGCACCTATCGCCGAAATTAAAGAAATTTAATCACTCTACTTTTGTGAATTTAAAAAGCTTCAGATTGTATCTGAAGCTTTTTTATTGAATCAATTTATCAAAAATTACAAAGTCCTTAAGTAATCATTACTAAATAAATGATTAAACACAAAACGAATTTTATTAATTCCAATGTGTCCTAATAACGAAGATTATAATCGATATTATTTCTTCGATGGAAACTTCCTGAATTTCACATACAAAATAGTTACCTAATTATAATGCAATAAGCAAGACTCTTAAAAAAATTCTTAAAGAATATCACAAATAAAAGTCTAATATTTAAAATTAATTTGAATAAATATCTAACAAGATTATTATGTAAAATTAAATCTCGTAAATTTAAAACTACTAAAATGCGGAGCGGTGACTATTTTACTATAGAGAAGCAGTAAGATAGTAATGGTAACAGAAACATTTTAATTTTATTACAATCTTCTTTGCATTTTTAGAGTATTGTGTATATTTGCACCCACTTTGCGGGCGTGGTGGAATTGGTAGACACGCTAGACTTAGGATCTAGTGCTTCGCGGCGTGAGAGTTCGAGTCTCTCCGCCCGCACAAAGTAAAACAAAAAAAGCTTCAGAATTCTCTGAAGCTTTTTTTGTGTAATTAATTCACTCTGAAGCGACATGAGATCACCTATAATTAAATGGGAAAAACAATGATTTATAAGTTCAATATTAACTTAATGTTGCTTTTAAAAAAAACAACTGAAACACTGTTTGTTATCTATTAAAAAGTTTGTACATTTGCACTCCCTTTTGAGAGGGATAAAATAGAGTTATTAACATAAACAAAAACTAATAGTGTATGAACACATTAAGTTACAAAACAGTATCAGCGAACAAAGCTACTGCAAATAAAGAGTGGTTAGTGGTTGATGCGGACGGACAGACATTGGGTCGTTTAGCTTCTAAAGTAGCAATGCTAATTAGAGGTAAGTACAAACCAAACTACACTCCACACGTAGATTGTGGAGACAACGTTGTAATTATCAACGCTGAAAAAATTAATTTGACAGGTAAAAAGTGGGCTGATAAAACATATATCAGACACACAGGTTATCCAGGAGGTCAAAGATCGTTAACTGCAACAGAAATGTTTCAAAAAGATCCTACGAGATTAATTGAAAAAGCAGTAAAAGGTATGTTACCAAAAAACAAATTAGGTAGCGCATTATACAGAAATCTATATGTATATGCTGGAACTGAGCACGCACACGAAGCTCAACAACCAAAAGCTATTAACTTAAACGATCTTAGATAAGCAATGGATACAATTCATAAAATAGGAAGAAGAAAAACAGCCGTAGCGCGTGTTTATCTTTCAGCAGGTAAAGGTGAGATTGTAATTAACGGTAGAGCGTTAGACAACTATTTCACAACAGGTACTTTAAAGTATAAAGTAAAACAAGCCTTAGCATTAACTAATAACGAAGAAGCTTTCGATATTAAGGTAAATGTATTTGGAGGTGGTGTTACTGGTCAAGCAGAAGCTATTCGTTTAGCTATCTCTAGAGCATTATGTGAAATTGATGCTGAAAACCGTAACATTTTAAAACCAGAAGGATTATTAACACGTGATCCAAGAATGGTTGAACGTAAGAAATACGGTCAGAAGAAAGCACGTAAGAAATTCCAGTTCTCTAAACGTTAATCGTTTATTGCAAGGTATTTTTTATACGTTTTTCAAATTATTAAATTCTAAAGCCGAAAGGCATATTATAAATAATGTTGTTAAAGTTTAGCATCTAAATAATTAAGACTCTTAAACAGGCTACTTAATTATTGCTAAGATTAAGAACGTAAACTAAAATAAAATGGCAAACATTGATATTAAAGAATTATTAGACGCAGGTGTACACTTTGGTCACCTAACTAGAAAATGGAACCCAAGTATGGCTCCGTATATTTATACAGAGCGTAATGGTGTTCACATTATTGACCTTTACAAGTCTGCTGCAAAAATGGAAGAAGCTGCTAAAGCATTAGGTAAAATCGCTGCTTCAGGTAGAAAAATCCTTTTTGTTGCAACTAAAAAACAAGCAAAAGACATCGTAGCAGATAAAGCTAATGGTGTAAACATGCCTTACATTACTGAGCGTTGGCCAGGTGGTATGTTAACAAACTTCGCTACAATTAGAAAAGCTGTTAAAAAAATGGCTCAAATTGATAGAATGAAAGTTGATGGTTCTTTTGCTGCACTTTCTAAGAGAGAAAAATTACAAATCGACCGTCAACGTGCGAAGTTAGAAAAGAACTTAGGTTCTATTGCTGATATGACACGTTTACCAGGTGCATTGTTTGTAGTAGATGTAAAGAAAGAACACATTGCTGTTGCAGAAGCTAAGAAATTAAACATTCCAATCTTTGCAATGGTTGATACAAACTCTGACCCAAGTGCGATTGACTTTGTAATTCCTTCTAATGATGATGCTTCAAAATCAATTGACAAAGTATTGTCTATTGTAACTGAATCTATCTCTGAAGGTTTAGCTCAAAGAAAATCAAACAAAGAAGCTGCTGCTAAAGCTGCTCCAAAGAAAGAAGAAGAAGTTAAAGCATAAATTAACAAGGTTGAGACCATCTGAAAAGATGGTCTTTAACCAATTTAAACACAATTAAAAATGGCAAATATTTCTGCTGCAGACGTAAAAAAATTACGTACTACCACAGGTGCTGGTATGATGGATTGTAAAAAAGCATTAGTTGAGGCTGATGGTGATTTTGACAAAGCAATTGAGATCTTACGTAAGAAAGGTCAAAAAGTTGCTGCTAAAAGAGCTGATAGAGAATCAACTGAAGGTGCTGCTATTTCAAAAGTAAATGCAGATAACACTGTTGGTGCTTCTATTGTATTAGGATGTGAAACTGATTTCGTAGGTAAAAATGATGATTTTGTTGCTTTAGCTAACCGTTTAGCTGAAATGGCTTTAGAAGCTGCATCAAAAGAAGAGTTTTTAGCTGCTGATTTCGATGGTATCACAGTTGCTGAAAAATTAATTGAGCAAACTGGTGTAATTGGAGAGAAAATTGAGATCAACGCGTTTGAGAAAATTGAAGCTCCATTTGTAGGATCATACATTCACGCTGGTAACAAAATTGCTACATTAGTTGGTTTATCTGCTAGTGTAGATGGTGCTGACGTTGTTGCAAAAGACGTTGCTATGCAAGCTGCTGCAATGAACCCTGTTGCTTTAAACGAAGAAGGTGTTGATGCTGCTACTATTGAGAAAGAAATTGAAATTGCAAAAGACTTATTACGCCAAGAAGGTAAGCCTGAAGCAATGTTAGATAAAATCGCTCAAGGTAAAATCAAGCGTTTCTTTAAAGACAATACTTTAGTAAACCAAGCATTCATTAAAGATAGTAAGCAAACTGTTGCTCAGTATGTAAAATCTTTAGGTGATGTTGAGGTTACTGCATTCTCAAGAGTAAACTTAGGATAAGCCCTAAATTAATAGATATCAAAAGCCCGATACAAAATTGTATCGGGCTTTTCTAATATAATGAAAAACTACTACTAAATCTTGATAAATATCTTTCTCTTATAAAGAATCAGTGCAACTAACCATAAGAAAACAACATGAGATATAGCATATGCTAAAGAACCATTTAAATCACCAAACATTGGTACCAATACATCTGTATAATATGCTCTTAAAATACCAACAGATTCACCAGCACTGTTAGTTACTTGAACAAACCCTAATATACCGCCAATCATTCCAGATAGAACATATATGAATAATGGATTTGTACCGAAATGGATAAATGGTGTAAATAGTATTCTTATGTTCTTTACGTCTATTAAATACAATAACAGGGCTAAAAACAACATTGCCAATCCACCTGTATAAACAACATAAGAGCTCGACCAAATTGGTTTGTTAATTGGGAATCCAAAGTTCCAAATCAAGCCAAGTACAACTAATAAAGCTCCAGCTAAAATCAATTTTACAACCCCTTGCATAACGGTAACTGACTTATCCACAAAGTTACCTGCAAAATACCCCAGTAAAACAGTAGCTACAGATGGAATAGAAGAAACTAACCCTTCTGGATCAAAAGGCATTCCATAGCCATGATAAATATGTTTTTCTCCAAATAACCACAAATCTACTTTACGAACAACATTACCTTCTAAATCATAGGTGCCTCCTAAATGATATATTGCCCAATACCCTAATAACAAGGCAATAACAATATAAATCAATTTCTTAATATCAAATTGCATACATAAAATAGCCGTAATAGCATAAGCAATAGCAATACGTTGAAGCACACCGTATATTCTTAAATTCTCAAAATCAAAATTTGGAAAAGCGTTTAAAAACAAGCCTATTAAAAATATTACCACAAATCGCTTTATAACTTTTCGAATTCCAGCACTGGTTAACCCATTTCCATACTTCTTAAAGGAATACCACATAGAAGATCCTACAATAAATAAGAAAAATGGAAATACTAAATCAGTTGGTGTACAACCATCCCAAGACGCATGTAATAAAGGTGCATATACATGACTCCAACTACCTGGTGTATTCACCAAAATCATTAAAGCA
Organism: Urechidicola sp. KH5; assembly: GCF_054661455.1. Classification (NCBI taxonomy): domain Bacteria; kingdom Pseudomonadati; phylum Bacteroidota; class Flavobacteriia; order Flavobacteriales; family Flavobacteriaceae; genus Urechidicola; species Urechidicola sp. KH5. The sequence goes on along the minus strand of NZ_BAAFSW010000002.1, from coordinate 648,791 downwards.
ATTGTTAATCCTCTTAAAACATCGAGCGCAAGTAATCTTTTAGTAGAAGCCATAGTATTATTTTTTAAGTCCTACTTTATGACCAATGGTTGCGTAAAACAAAATAAATGCATAACATGGGAATAATATCCAATATCCTGAAGTTGCTGCTTCGGCCTGTGCTGCTGCTACTTCAATTCCTTGTGCAATTAATTCTTCCTTTTTACCATCTACTAATCTACCATATAAAGGGGGAATAATGGCTCCACCTGCAATTGCCATAATTAATAAAGCCGATGCAGTCTTAGTAAACTTCCCTAAACCTTTTAATGTTAATGGCCAAACTGCAGGCCATACCAAAGCGTTTGCAATACCTAAAGCTGCCACAAATAATACAGATATAAAACCATCAGTAAATAATATACAAGCCGAGAATATAATCCCTAAAACTGCACTTAATTTAAGTGCTGTGTCTTGCTTCATATACTTTGGAATCAATACCACTCCTAAAGCATAAGTCGCCACCATAGCCATTAATGTAAAAGTTGTAAAGAATTTAGCTTCTGCTGCAGGAATCCCCAATGAAATTCCATAAGCTATAATGGTATCTCCAGCAATTACCTCAGCTCCTACATATAAAAACAACGCTACTACGCCCAACCATAAATGTGGGAATTGGAAAATACTTGTTTTAGTTGAAGCTCCATCTTCACCTTCTTCTATTGGCTCTGCCTCTACATGAGGTAAAGGAGCTTTTCTAATTAAAATTCCTAATATTACAAGAACAATGGCCATTACTATATATGGTGTAACAACAGAACTCGCCATTTCATTTAACATTGCATCCTTTTCCGCAGTACTGACAGAACTTAACTTTTCTTGAATTCCATCAATGCCTTTTAAAAGAATGGCTCCAAAAATTAAAGAACCTAAGGCACCTGCTACTTTATTAGCAATACCCATAATAGATATACGTTTTGCTGCACTTTCTATAGGGCCCAAAATTGTAATATATGGGTTAGATGCTGTTTGTAACAATGTCATACCTAAACCTTGAATAAAAATACCTGATAAAAAGACCGAATATGTTCTTGCATTAGCAGCAGGAATAAATACCAAAGCCCCAATAGCCATGATGACCAAACCTAAGGACATACTTTTTTGATATCCTATCTTACTAATTACCCAAGATGCGGGTAGTGCCATTACAACGAACGAAATATAAGATGCTGAAGCTACTAAATAAGATTGAGACTCCGTAAGCTCATTGATAGTTTTCATAAACGGAATTAGCGCTCCGTTAATCCAGGTTACAAAACCGAAGATGAAAAATAACCCTGCAATAATTGCAATAGGTACCAATGTATTGTTTTTAGAATTTGACATTGTTGTTAAGTTTTAAATAAATTGAAATGGTAATGTATGCCTAAATAAAAAGCTGTTAAACAATTTTCTATAAGCAACATTAAAAAGAAGATAAACAAACAAAAAAAAGGTATTAGCCTATTCTGAAGACTCTGGGGTATTTAAAATGCGTTGTTTTGCATATTGCAGGTAATTTCTACCTATAGGGATTCTACGATTTCCTATTTTAACCGAGTTGCCTTCTAAGAAAGAAATTTTATTGATAGCTATAGCAAAAGACCTATGAATTCTAATAAAATTACTACTTGGTAATTCTTCAGACATACTGGTCATTGATTTATGCACCAAAAAATCTCCAGCTGTGGTAATTACTTTCACATAATCTTTTAAACTCTCTACGTATAGAATATCATTTAATTTGATTTTCATTAGTTTTTTGTCAACCTTCAAAAAGATGAACGGCTCATCTTTTATTTTAACTTCCGAAGTTTCAGAACCTCCTTTTTCTAAGCGCAATCTGTTAGTAAGCTTGTTTACGGCTTTCATAAAACGCTCAAAAGGAATTGGTTTTACTAGGTAATCTAAAACATCTAAATCAAAACTCTCAACGGCAAATTCTCTATACGCAGTAGTAATAATTACATGAGGCCTTTTCGACAAAGATCTAAGAAAATCTAATCCATTCATTTTAGGCATATTAATATCTAAAAACATAAAATCTATGTTTTCTTCTTTAATTGTATTTAACGCCTTCATAGGAGAATTAAAAGTATCAATCAATTCGATTTCAGGAAACTCTTTTAAATGATTTTCTAATACTTTTATCGCTAAGGGTTCATCGTCAATAATTACACATCTCAACTTCATGTAATCGGAATCTTTATGGTTACAATATAATTGTCTTCAATAGTTTTGGTTTCAAAGGTAAAGTTTGTTTTATATAATAACTCCAGTCTTCTTAAAACATTTTTTATACCTATTCCATGTATGGTTTTTTTCTCTAAATGCGGGTTAAATGGATTTGAAACTCTAAAATACAACCATTTGTTATTTACCACTTCAAATTTAACATTTAATTTAAATGTTTCGTCTTGTTGAATACCGTGTTTAAAACAATTTTCTATAAACGGAATAAATAGTAAAGAAGGAATTTTCACATCGTTTATATTGCCTATTATTTCCATTTCAGCCTCTACATTATCACCATACCTTAAACGCTCTAAATCAATATAATTTTGTATGTATTTAATTTCATCAAACAACCTAATTTTTGGCTCACTAGCATCGTACAGTACATACTGCATAATATCAGATAACTTTAACACAACACTAGGTGCTACATCAGACTTTTCTAATGTTAATGCATACAAATTATTTAAGGTATTAAAAAAGAAGTGTGGTTGTATTTGAGTTTTTAAGAAATCTAATTCGGTTCGCAATTGCATCTCTTGAAGATTCTCTACTCTCCTTCTAACATAAATCCAATCTGCCATAAGCTTAATAGCAGTAACAAAAGCGACTTCGTATAATCCTATTAAAAAAACAGCAACAACATGATTAAAAGAATAAGCAGTCTGAGGGGTTTCAGATTCGGGCCAAACATTCTCATTGATTAAATAATAAATCAACTCTGTACGCACAACATACCACATGGAGAGTGTGATAAAGAAAAATAAGATATATAACTTGTACTTTTTTTTAAGTATAAATTTTGGGATTAAGTAGTACACGTTAAAATACACCAATAACATACTCATTGTAAAGGTTACCAAGTTCGACTTTAAAGAATATGTATAATCTTCGTAATAACTTCCCCAACGAACTACCTCAAAAATAAAATAACAACACCAAAAAATTATATGGTATTGTATTGGAATGGCATATCTAATATTCTCTTGACGTTTTCCTTTCAAAAAATCAATGCGTTAATTATTGCGCTTGTGAAAGTAGGTCAATTTTTATTGATAGACAAAAAGCCCCTATAAGAAACTGTAAAACAATATGCTTCTTGCCTTTTTAAAATCAACGAATACTACAATCTATTAATTACGAACTCTCTACAAAATGCTAAAACGTTTATATTTCAAATCTGGTTTTCTATTGCGCTAAAACTGTTGTTTATAGATTTTATTTCAAAACACTTTACAGTCATCATACTTTTGTAATCTCAAATCATCGGTAAATGATAAGCAGAGGGATTTTGGTATTAGCTTTAACTTTCATTTCTTGTTCAAATCAAGAGACTCAACCTCAATTTTCCTCACTCCAAACCAATTCATTAGACATTCAGGGTTCGTGGCAACTTGTTTCTGATCATACGCAAGAAGGTGATGAAATTAAGAATATCTCTCCTTCTCACTTTGCCTTTTTCAATCAACAGAAAGACAGTATAGGACATTTTGTATCTGGCGTAGGCACCTATAAATTAGAAGGAAACAATTATACAGAAACATTACAATTTTTAGATAATAGCAATTGGCGCAATCAGAAATTTTCGTTCACTGTGCATAAAAGTGGTGATACACTTATTCAGCAAGGACATGAAGAAGTTCCTGAAGCTGGCGTCGAAAGATATGTAGTAGAAAAGCACATTCCAATTAAATAAATTCAAGAAAAATGAGTCAATTAGTAGATGTATCAAGTATTCAATACCAACCAGCTGGTCAGTTTGAAGATACCCGTTTTGAAAAAATACACAATGTTGTATTTGAAAGTTCAGATAAAGCATCTTTAACAGTCGCCGAAGAAATTGCTGAGCTTATTAAAACAAAACAAGCAAAGAATGAACTTTGCATTTTAGGTTTAGCTACAGGTTCATCTCCAATTAAGGTATATGCAGAATTAGTTCGAATGCATCGTGAAGAAGGGTTGAGTTTTGCCAATGTTGTTACATTTAACCTAGACGAATACTATCCGATGAAAAAAAATAGTATTCATAGCTATTTCTACTTTATGCACCAGCATTTATTTGACCATGTAGATATTAGCCCAGAAAATGTAAACATCCCTAGCGGAACAGTTAGCGCTGAAGAATTACACCAATATTGTATTGATTACGATTTAAAAATAAAAGAATACGGCGGGTTAGATTTTCAGCTATTAGGAATTGGTAGAACAGGACATATCGGTTTTAACGAACCTGGTTCTCACTACAACTCTGGAACAAGAAGTATAACCTTAGACCATATTACCAGAATTGATACTGCTGAGTCTTTCTTAGGAATTGACAATGTTCCTAAAAAGGCGATAACTATGGGTATCGGCACTGTTAAAAAGGCAAAAAGAATTGTGCTATTAGGATGGGGTAGTAATAAAGCCGCAATCTTAAAAGAAACTATAGAAGGAGAAATTTCTGCAGAAGTTCCTGCAACCTATTTGCAAGATCATAACAATACAACTTTTGTTATAAACGCTGAAGCTGCAGAAGAGTTAACAAGATTTAAAACACCATGGTTAGTAGGCCCATGTATTTGGGATGAAGAGTTAACAGCAAAAGCTATTGTATGGTTATGCGAGAAAACCGGGAAATCCATTTTAAGATTAACTGATAAAGATTACAATGATAATGGAATGTCTAACCTTCTTATTCAAGGTGGTTCTGCATACGATTTGAATATCAAAATGTTTAACAAATTACAGCGTACAATTACTGGTTGGCCAGGAGGTAAATTTGGAGCAGATGATAGTTCAAGACCAGAAAGAGCTACACCAGAGAAAAAGCGTGTAATTATTTTTAGTCCACACCCAGATGACGATGTAATTTCCATGGGAGGTACTTTTGATAGATTGGTAGAACAAGGGCACGAAGTGCATATAGCATATCAAACTTCGGGTAATATTGCCGTATCAGATCACCAAGCACTAATGTTTGCTGAAGTGATGAAAGATGTGCACCCTGACTCTTCAAGAATTGATCATGTAATAGGCAGCTTAAATGCTAAAACTGGTGCTGTTGAAGATATTGTAGAAGTACGACAATTAAAAGGATTGATTCGAAAAAGAGAATCATTAGCTGCAACTCGTTTTGTTGGAGTTCCGGATAATCAAGTACATTTTCTAAATATGCCTTTCTACGAAACTGGCACTGTTAAAAAGAATCCTATAGGTCAAGAAGATATAGATATTGTGGCCAACTTAATTGCAGATGTAAAACCACACCAAATATATGCCGCAGGTGATTTAGCCGATCCACATGGTACGCACAAAGTGTGTTTAGATGCCATATTTGCAGCTTTAGAAAACCTTAAAAACGAATCTTATATGGATGATTGTTGGGTTTGGTTATACAGAGGTGCATGGCACGAATGGGACATCCATCAAATTGAAATGGCGGTTCCAATGAGTCCGGATCAAGTGTTGAAAAAACGTAAGGCAATATTCTATCATCAATCTCAAAAAGATGGTGTAATGTTCCAAGGTAACGACACTCGTGAATTCTGGGTTCGTGCTGAAGATAGAAATAACGATACAGCTAGAAAATATCATGCTTTAGGCTTAGCAGATTATGCTGCTATGGAAGCATTTAGAAGATATCATTTTAAATAAAATCAACCTTAAAACAATCAAAATGAAACTTTTTAAAGTTATTACTGGTATTGGCTTAGGACTTGTCTTATCATCTTGTGGCGGAGATAAATTACCGGTCTCAGATTTAGCAAAGGCAGCATTGATACCAATACCGAACAAAATAGAAGCAACTCATAAGAACTTTGTATTAAACGCAGATGTTGTAATTCAATCTTCTGATGATGCAAGTTTTAAGGATGCCGCTAATTTTCTTGTAGAAAAAATAGCAATGAAAACACAATTAACCCCTAATGTAGTATCTAATGGTGGTGCCAAAAAAGGAATTTACTTAAATCAAGTAAACGATGCAGCAGCGCACCCTGAGAGTTATGAATTAATTATTTCCCAAGATTCCATTGTCATAAATGCTCCTACAGGAGTAGGTGCATTTAGGGCAATGCAAACTATAAGACAAGTTATTCCTTTTAACTCTGTAGATAATTTAAATACTGAATGGTTAATTCCAACAGGACAGATTCAAGATAGCCCAAATTTCGATCATCGCGGATCTATGTTAGATGTATCGCGTCACTTTTTTACTGTTGAAGACGTAAAAAAATACATCGATATTATGGCGTATTACAAAATGAACATACTTCATTTTCATCTTTCGGATGACCAAGGTTGGAGACTAGAAATTAAAAAATGGCCTCTACTTACTGAAATTGGAGGACATACGGAAGTTGGTGGTGAAGAAGGAGGCTTCTTTACACAAGAAGACTATAAAGAAATTGTGGCTTACGCTACTAAACACCATATCACAATTATTCCTGAAATTGATATGCCTGGGCATACACATGCTGCGTCAACTGCCTATCCATTTTTAAATGGAAGTAAGAAAACAGCAGAAATGCTAGACACGCATGGAGATAATAGAAAAGCTGCTTTATATACTGGTATTGAAGTAGGTTTTAGCACATTCGACACTCGCAATGAAAAGGTATATGAATTTGTGGATGATGTTATAAAAGAGATTGCAGAACTAACTCCGGGTCCATACATTCATATGGGTGGTGATGAAAGCTTAGTAACAGAAAAAGACGATTACATTTATTTCGTAAACCGTGTAGAAAAAATCATTCAAAAATATGGTAAAACCATGATTGGATGGGACGAAATAGCAAATGCTGATGTTAGCTCTGAATCTGTAGTACAATTTTGGGCAGAAGAAGAAAACGTAAAACTTGCTCAAGAAAAAGAAATGAAAGTAATTCTTTCTCCTGCAAAAAAAATCTATTTAGATATGCAATACGATTCTTTATCTAAACATGGTTTACACTGGGCAGCATACATTCCTGTAGATTCATCTTATACATGGAATCCTGAAACTTATGTACACGGATTACCTAAAGAACAAATTTTAGGCGTTGAGGCACCTCTTTGGTCTGAAACTATTTCAAACATGCAAGAGATTGAATATTTAGCTTTTCCGAGACTACTAAGTGCAGCAGAATTAGGCTGGAGTGCCCCAACTGACTTTAGTTGGAAAACTTATAAAGTTAGATTAGCAAACCAAACATCATATTTTAAAAAGATGAACATTCAATACTATCAATCTGATCGTGTTGATTGGGCACCTGTTGAATAGATTAAACCCATAATACTATGAAGTAGTAGTGTTATTTTTGATTAATAATGGTTAGCCTCTTGATGACAATCGAGGGGCTTTTTTATTGTCTTGTTAAAATTAATTTTCCTACTGCCGGATTTACCCCTGAGCCATCACCCAAAGGAGGTCCTACAATTAAGGCAATAGGAGCTTTAGGAACTGTATCATCATTAGACGAGGTAAATGTTGGGCCAGAATCAGTACCTGAATCGTATAAAATTACATCCAACTCCAAACTATCAATCCAATCTCCATTATTCATTAAATCCACATTCACGTTAGCTACAAACCAATCAGGACTCGGAGCAATCATGGAAACAAATGAAAATAAGTGATGATCTGTTGTGGCAGTAACTGTAATTTCATCTCTACCATCTCCATCAATCACATTTCCGATTTTATATTCATAGGCATTATTCATCAATATTGCAGTATCTAATTCACTTGCCAGCATACTAGTGGCACCGGTTTCTGCCATATCTTCAATACCCTCAGTTGCCATTCCACCCAAACGGAACATTACATCTTGTTGTTGGTGTGTGGTTCCAACCATCCAACTAAAATGAGCATTCCCTGGATACATATATGGATGTGAAGTCGGAGTCCATTGTGCATCAAAAACTGCCGTATAGGTTGCTTGAGTATCTACAGGAGGGGGGAAAGGGGTGTCTTCATCATCATCACAAGAAATGGAAATCAACAACATAGCTATTAGTAATAATCGTAGTGCTTTCATGGTTATTTGGTATTTGAGGTTTTCATTAAAATCAACTTTTTATTAAGACTTTAATTCAATTCAAAACTTACATAAGTTTTATATATTTGTACAACTTTCAAAACAACCTATGTCTTATAAGAGAATCCTTTTAAAATTAAGTGGTGAAGCCCTAATGGGCGATAGAAATTATGGTATCGACCCAAAAAGATTGGCAGAATATGCAAAAGATATTGATGCAATTATTAGTACGGGTGTAGAAGTTGCCATAGTAATTGGTGGTGGTAATATTTTTAGAGGAGTTGCAGGAGCTAGTAATGGTATGGATCGCGTTCAAGCAGATTATATGGGCATGTTGGCAACTGTAATAAATGGATTGGCATTGCAAAGTGCTCTTGAAGATCAAGGGATTCAAACAAGATTGCAAACAGCCATTAAAATTGAGGCAATCGCAGAACCATACATCAAAAGAAAAGCTGTAAGACATCTTGAAAAAGGACGTGTTGTAATTTTTGGTTCAGGCACGGGTAATCCGTTCTTTACTACTGATTCTGCTGCTGTTTTAAGAGCAATAGAAATTGAAGCAGATGTTATTCTAAAAGGAACACGAGTAGATGGTATATACGATTCAGATCCTGAAAAGAATAAAGATGCGAAGCGTTTTGAAAAATTATCGTTTAGCGACGTTTTAAAAATGGGACTTAAAATTATGGATACAACTGCCTTTACTTTAAGTCAAGAAAATGAATTACCTATTATCGTATTTGATATGAACAAACCTGGTAACTTACTAAAGGTAGTTAAAGGTGAAAATATTGGTACAATCGTTGATAAATAAAAGCTTTAAATTTTTACAAAAATGAACGAAGAAATTGAATTTATAATTGACACAGCTAAAGAGCAAATGGATAATGCCCTAGCTCATTTAGAAAAAGAATTGAGAAACATTAGAGCTGGGAAAGCTACACCTTCTATGTTGGGTAGCGTTATGGTAGATTATTACGGTTCTCAAACTCCTTTAAGTCAAGTAGCAAATGTAAATACACCAGACGGTAGAACACTATCTGTTCAGCCTTGGGAAAAATCTATGCTACAAGAGATTGAACGAGCAATTATGATTGCAAATCTTGGTTTTAACCCTATGAATAATGGAGAAATGATCATTATTAATGTTCCTCCATTAACAGAAGAACGTCGTAAAGAATTGGCTAAACAAGCAAAAGCTGAAGCTGAACACGATAAAGTAAGTGTTAGAAATGCACGTAAAGATGCTAATAACGACATTAAGAAGTTAGATACTTCTGACGATATGAAGAAAAATGCTGAAATTACAGTACAAGATTTAACTGATAAATATGTCAAGATTATTGACGACATGTACACTAAAAAAGAAACAGATATTATGACAGTTTAAAGCTGTTTGATAAAGAATATAAAGTCCATCTATAGGTGGACTTTTTTATTAACTAAAACTTCAAATCTTTTTAATTGCTTTTTAGAAATTTTAAATCATTCTTCTTCATCATGCTTTAATTGTATTTGTTAACTTTGCACAAATTTTTTTGAGTGAATTTCTGGACACGCATTTCAAGACTTATAATTAAAGGTCGCCTTGTAATTTTACTTCTTATTGGTATTGTAACCTATTTACTTACAACACAATTTCAGTATATGAAATTTTCATATACAGAAGCCAACTTAATGCCAGAAGACCATGAGGTAAATATACAATACGATAAATTTTTAGAACTTTTTGGCGAAGAAGGAAATGTGATAATTATGGGGGTGCAAGACAGCACCATATTTACTCCAGAAAAGTTTAATAATTGGAACAATCTCTCCAAAGAAATAGCATCTTTTGAAGAAATAGACTACACCTTCTGTATTGGAGATATTCAGAAATTGGTGCGAGATGACGAACAGAGAAAATTTGTTTTAGCACCAATTACAGATACTATACCAACTACAAAAAGTGAAGTTGAAGAATTTCGAGAACTCTTGTTTGAAGATCTACCTGTATATGATAATATCCTCTACAATAAAGAAACAGGGGCATTATTATCTGCAGTATATATACGAAAAGATATTGTAAATACGGCAGCTCGTAAAGACCTCATTCTTGGCAAGTTCAATAAAGCTATAGAAAAGTTTGAAGCAGAGAACGACATTAATGTTCGTGTTTCTGGAATGCCTTATGTAAGAACTATGAATGCGCAAAACATTATTGACGAAATGCGCATGTTCGTTCTACTAGCACTAGGTGTAACAGCATTAATCTTCTTTTTATTCTTTAGATCTTGGAGAGCCACTTTAATTACCATGATAGTAGTTTCCATTGGTGTTACTTGGGCCTTTGGTTTTATTGGTTTATTTAGATATGAAATTTCAGTTTTGATGGCATTAATTCCGCCATTGATTATTGTAATTAGTGTTCCAAATGCCATCTTCCTAATTAATAAATATCAGCAAGAAATTAAGCAACATGGTAACCAAGCCAAAAGTTTGCAGCGTGTTATTACCAAAATTGGTAATGCCACTTTAATGACAAATATTACCACAGCATCTGGGTTCGCAACTTTTATTTTTACTAGAAATGAGATACTAGTAGAATTCGGAACTATGGCGTCAATTAATATTATTGCTGTTTTCTTTTTGGCATTATTAATTATTCCAATCATGTACAGCTTTTTACCCCTGCCAAAAGAACGTCATTTAAAACATCTCGATCGTACATGGATGGAAGGCATTGTGAACTGGATGGAAAACATGGTGCGTCATCATAGATTTGCTATTTACGCCTCTTCTGTAATATTGATTATTGTAAGTATGATTGGTATTTATCAAATGCGAATTTCTGGTAGTTTAATTGATGATATGCCCAAAGACAAAGAGTTCTTTAGCGATATTGTATTCTTTGAAGAACAGTTTGGTGGAATTATGCCTTTAGAAATATTGGTGAATACAAAAGAGCCTAAAGGAGTCATGGATTTAAAGACGCTTAAAAAAATGGAAAAACTCAATGAAAAATTGAGTGAATTCCCAGAGTTATCTAAATCTGTTTCTGTTCTAAATATGGTTAAATATGCGAAACAAGCATATTACCGCGGCATGGTTAAATACTATCAATTACCAACAAATCAAGATAAAAACTTTATTCTTTCTTATATGAAAAATTCGGTTAGTGAAGAAACTAACCTAATGAATAATCTGATTGACTCCACTGGTCAATATGCTCGTATGACGATGTATATGAAGGATGTTGGAACTACAAAAATGGAAGGAATTGAGCAATTAATTCAAGCCAAAATTGATAAAGAATTTAATCCAGAAGATTACGAAGTTACTATGACTGGAAAGGCTTTAGTATTTTTAAAAGGAACCAAGTATCTCATCAATAATCTTGTTTTATCGCTTTCTTTAGCCGTATTATTAATTGCAATATTTATGGCCTTTATGTTTAGGTCATTTAAAATGATTTTGATTTCAATTATTCCAAATATTTTGCCTTTACTAATCACAGCAGGTTTAATGGGCTACTTAGGCATTCCTTTAAAACCTTCCACTATATTAGTATTTAGCGTTGCCTTTGGTATATCTGTAGATGACACAATTCACTTTTTAGCAAAATACAGGCAAGAGTTACAAGCTAGCAATTGGAAAATTAAAAAGTCTGTGTACGGGGCATTAAGAGAAACAGGAGTGAGTATGTTTTATACTTCTATTGTACTATTTTTCGGATTTTTAGTATTTACTGTTTCTAGTTTTGGAGGTACAGTGGCACTTGGAGGATTGGTTTCTATTACACTTCTATTTGCTATGTCTTCTAATCTTTTGTTGTTGCCATCATTACTACTATCTTTAGAACAATCTATAGCAAACAAACAGACATTAAAAGAGCCAACAATTCCGGTATTACCAATTGAAAAATTGGATGATGAAGACAAGTAGTTTGAGTTGTTTAATAGATATTTTACGATAGTTTCACTTTTAATCATTAATATCATTCAGTATCTTTGCTGACCAATTTTTCATACCATGATAAAAAGCAATGTAGCACAGTTATTAGAAGGAGAATTACTCCTTCAAGAAATTGAAATTAAAGGATGGGTTAGAACTTTTAGAAGCAATAGATTTATTGCTCTAAACGATGGTTCTACCATTAATAATATTCAATGCGTTGTAGATTTTGAAAACACCTACGAATCGGTTTTAAAAAGAATTACTACAGGTGCTGCAGTTGCAATTAAAGGTACTTTAGTAGAAAGTCAAGGTAGAGGGCAAAAAGTAGAAATTCAAGCGAAGTCTATTGAGATTTTAGGAGATTCTGATCCAGACGAATACCCTATTCAACCAAAAAGACATTCATTAGAATTTTTAAGAGAAAACGCTCACTTAAGAGTTAGAACAAATACTTTTAGCGCTGTCATGCGTGTTCGCTCTGCCCTATCTTTTGCCGTTCATAAATATTTCACAGAAAATGGATTCTATAATTTTCATGCTCCTATTGTTACTGGTTCAGATGCCGAAGGCGCAGGAGAAATGTTTAAAGTAACCACATTTGAGCCTAATAAAGCTCCTATTGCAGAAAATGGCGAGGTTGATTATACTCAAGACTTCTTTGGAAAAGAAACAAATCTTACGGTTTCTGGTCAATTAGAGGCAGAAACGTATGCAATGGCATTGGGTAAAGTTTATACATTCGGACCTACTTTTAGAGCTGAAAATTCAAATACAACTAGACACCTTGCCGAGTTTTGGATGATTGAACCTGAAGTTGCATTTAACGATTTAGATGCTAACATGGATTTGGGTGAAGATTTCATCAAATCTGTAATTTCTGATGTACTTGCTTCTTGTAAAGATGATATTGCCTTTTTAGAAAATAGGTTAACTCAAGAAGAAAAATCAAAGCCAGCAAATCAACGTAGTGAAATGTCACTTACCGAAAAGTTAGATTTTGTAGTAAATAACAACTTTAAAAGAGTTAGCTATACAGAGGCTATCGACATTCTGAGGAATTCAAAACCAAATAAAAAGAAGAAGTTCCAATTTCCTGTAAACGAATGGGGGGTTGATTTACAAAGTGAGCATGAACGTTATTTAGTTGAAAAACACTTTAAATGTCCGGTAATTCTATTTGATTACCCAGCAAATATTAAAGCATTTTATATGCGTTTGAATGATGATGGCAAAACAGTAAGAGCCATGGATATTTTATTCCCAGGTATCGGAGAAATTGTAGGAGGAAGTCAACGTGAAGAACGCTTAGATGTTCTAAAAGAGAAAGTTAAAGCAATAGGTATTGATGAAAAAGAACTTTGGTGGTATATAGATACACGTAAGTTTGGTACTGCTGTGCATAGTGGTTTTGGATTAGGATTTGAAAGACTCGTTCAATTTGTTACAGGTATGGGTAATATTAGAGACGTAATTCCTTATCCTCGCACACCTCAGAGTGCCGAGTTTTAAGAGACTATTAGCATCATTATCTACAAGATTTTTTTATTTTAGTATTTCAATAAAAATCCATTTAGGTTCGTTAGAAGTACTATGTTAAAACAATCACTTCAATATAAATTACAACAAAAATTGTCACCGCAACAAATTCAGTTAATGAAACTGATTCAGTTGCCTACACAAGCTTTTGAACAACGTTTAAAACAGGAGATTGAAGAGAATCCCGCTTTAGAAAGTGGCAAGGAAGAATCTGACAATTTTGATGAAGTTGCTCAAGACGATTTTAATGACACTGAGACAATTGATACTGAAGATATTAATATTGATGAATACCTGAGTGACGATGAAATCCCGTCCTACAGAACACAGGCTAACAATTACAGTGCAGATGATGATGAAAAAAGTATTCCCTATGCTGGAGGAACATCGTTTAATCAGCACTTATTAAGTCAGCTTCACACTTTCTCTTTAACGGAACAAGAAGAAGCTATTGCAGATTTCTTAATCGGAAGTATAGATGAAAGTGGTTATATCAGAAGAGAGTTAGAAGATATTATTGACGACTTAGCATTTACTCAAAATTTGTTTACAGACAAGGATGAAGTTTGTAAACTTTTAGATATTGTACAAAGCTTAGATCCTGCTGGAGTAGGTGCAAGAAATTTGAGTGAATGCCTTTTACTTCAACTTAAAAGAAAAGAGGAGTCTGCAAATAGACTTTTAGCAATAGCAATTCTTGAAGAATCTTTTGATGCCTTTGTAAAAAAGCATTATAAAAAATTACTGCAAAAGCATGTTGCATCAGAAGCACAATTGAAAGAGGCTATTGGCGAAATCGAAAAACTCAATCCAAAACCTGGTGGTGCCTATGTAGGCAATAATAAGATAGCAGAACAAATAGTTCCTGATTTTACAATTAGGATTATAGATGGCAAATTAGAACTTACGCTAAATGCTAGAAATGCACCAGAGTTACACGTCTCTACTGAGTATAATAATCTTATGAAAGGTTATAAAGATGCTAAGCATAAAACCAAAGCGCAGAAAGATGCTGTATTATTTATCAAGCAAAAGTTAGACGCTGCAAAGTGGTTTATAGATGCCATTAAACAAAGGCAACAAACACTTTTACTTACTATGAATGCTATTATGCATTATCAAGAAGAATATTTCTTAACAGGGGATGAACGTAAGTTAAAACCTATGATTCTTAAAGATATTGCAGACAATATAGAAATGGATATTTCAACAGTATCGCGCGTTGCCAATAGCAAATACATATCAACACCTTATGGCACCAAATTGATAAAAGAATTCTTTTCTGAATCAATGAAAAATGATCAAGGCGAAGATGTATCAACAAGAGAGATCAAAAAGATACTGGAAACTGTTATTCAAGAAGAAGACAAAAAGAAACCTTTAACCGATGATAAACTTTCAGATTTATTAAAAGAAAAAGGCTATCCAATCGCTAGAAGAACAGTTGCTAAATATAGAGAACAACTAGATATTCCGGTTGCTCGCTTAAGAAAGAAGTTATAGTATGAATAAAGTTTTATCATACCTTCTACATCCTATTATTATGCCTGTTGTTGGTACAATAATATATTTTATTTTGTTACCACAACATATAAACCGCCAAACGGAATTATATATTATTTTAGCCGTTTTTATAGGCACATATGCTGTACCCTTACTATTTCTTTACAGTTTAAAATACACTAAAGCTATTCGCAATTTTCATTTAGAGGATCCTCATGAACGAAAATTTCCGGTTTTATTTTTTATGTCAATTTCTTTTTTACTGGCTAACCTAATATTTAAAGGTGTTAATACATTTGAATTGGCTTTGTTTTTTATGGGAGTAACTGTTGCTTTAGCAATAACCTATGCATTACTATATGTAAAATTTAAAGCTAGTTTACACATGATTGGAATAACTGGTATGATTGGATTCTTCCTTTTTTTTAGTTTTGAATTTCAATTAAACATTTTACCTCTTTTAGCGTTTCTGTTTGTTATCGCAGGTTTTATTGCAAATGCAAGAATTAAGTTAGAAGCTCATACAACAAAAGAAGTATTTTTTGGAGCAGCCATTGGAATTATTAGTCAAATAACAGTGTACATCTTCTACAATATATAGAAAATCAATCCAACATTTAGTTGTTTTAAATTCAATGTTTGTCCATTTATTTGAGTGTCTTTAAATAATGGATTCAAGCCATAATATAAATGCAAATTAAAGGTACTATAGCCTGCAGAAAAACTCAATCCATATTGAAATTTATCTACCTCTTCAAGATTAGACACTTTAATTGAACTTAAATCGTCAGAAAACTTATTAGTGCTTCCAACTACATAACCCAATTTTAAACCTGTATAAATACGCCAAAATCCATATTTAGTAGCTGTAGAGGTCCGCCATCTAAATTCAATTGGTGCTTCAATTACATATGTAGCCAGATAATTGTTTTTGAAATCAGATTCTGGAATAATAATAGGTGGATTATCATTTGTAAATTTAATATTATGATTAAATGCATTGTAATTAAATCCTAAACCTATACCAAGTCCAACATTTCTTCTCTCATTCAAAGGTATATCTTTAATAAACCCAAGAGCAATTCCACCAGAAATTCCATTCTGACTAAAATCTTCTGGATGGTCTACCATTAAATTATACGTAATATTAAAATACAAATGATCTTCAAGGTATTTTGTATCAACAAAAGTACTATCGTTTTGAGACCAGGTAGTTAAAGATCCTATAATAGTAAAAACAGCAATTAATCTAAATTGAGGCATACACAAATATAACGAAAAACGGCAACCAATATTGGTTGCCGTTTTTATTATTCTCTAAAGATATTGTTCTATTCTACTGCACCTTGTCTAGTAGCATAAGTCACTTTTAAGGCATTAACCTCACGTAACTCTTTCTTGATATCATTAACAGTACCAACACTAGAATTTGCATCAGCTTTAATTAATGTAGTCATATAACTTTGGTCCTCTTCTGGTACCTTAGCTCTTGAAACATCGATAAAGTTTCTAATTTGTTTAATAGATGCAATCTTATCATTCAACTGAATTTTATCGCCGTCATTCGCTTGCGCAGGTTCTTTTGAAGCTCCTACATAAATAGTCATAATTAAACGTTTATCTTCAAGTTTCTTGATTTCAGTTGCATTAGGCAAATCATTTTCAACTAATATGGTATTCTCTCTCATCGTGGTAGCAACCATAAAGAAGAATAATAACATAAATACAATATCTGGAAGCGATGCCGTGTTAATTGGCGCCATTCCTTTTTTCTTTTTACTAAACTTTGACATGTGTTTATGTTTTAATTAATTCGTATTTGCTTCTGCAATAATTTCTGGATAACGCATTTTGATATCCTTAATTTGATCTTTCAATCTGTTTAAACGAGCAGGTTCAGAAGTACCTTTACTTTCTTCGGCCACCATATCTGTATAAAGCATACCATACTTTTCTTGAGCCAATCTATTTCTTAAGAAAGTATAAGCAGCTCCTAACTCATTCTGAACTTTAATAAACATATCATAGCTTGTACTACGATCTGTTGATAATGAAATTACAGCTTTATTTGGATGATCTGATGAATTGGGATCTTTTGCACCTTGGCACCAATCACATAATTCACCCTTTGTTTGCCCTAAATCTTTAATAGGGTTACCAACGTTTCCACCATTGTCAATAAAGTCGATCGCAATTTGACGAATTTCGCCAACTGTACGTTCTTCTTCTTCAATTAACAAATCATCGTTTCTGTTAATAATAATCTGTAAAACGTTTCTTTGCTTAACAATTGGAGGCTCAACGTTTTCTGGTTGTTTCTCAGGTAATTTACGTGAGATACCAGCGTCAATATCCATTGTTGTTGTTACTAAGAAAAATATCAATAGTAAGAACGCAATGTCTGCCATAGAACCGGCATTAATTTCTGGAGCGTCTCTTCTTGCCATAATATTTTTCTTTTTTAATTGTTACTGAACATTGCTTTAACAGATCCCCAAATTACCATCGCAAGACCTGCAGCACCTAAAATGTATGTGTATTTAATAAGGGCTCCAATCATTTTTGGAGTTGAACCTTGCTCTCCGCCTTCTAAATAAGCACCATTAGCACCTGTAATCTCAGCATCTGAAGCAGCACCATATGCTATCGCAAATAGTATGCCTAAAACTGCTAAACTAATTACGGCCTTCTTTAAAGCTGCTGGATTTTTCACTAAGTTAATTACTGAGAAAATAACTGCAAATGCCGCAGTAATAATCAGCATAAAAATTGTGAACGACACAAATGGATCTACGATACCACTCTGAATATCTAAATCTGTTTTAAGCATCTCCTCATCTGTACCTAGAACTCTTACAAGCATAATAATACCTATAAGTCCTAAAACAGCGATAAGGATTTTTGCTATTTTATAAAACTTATTATTCATAATTCAGATTTATTTAGTTTGTTTTACTAAAATATCGACTAAAGAAATTGAAGCATCTTCCATGTTATTCACAATACTATCAACTTTAGAAATAATGTAGTTGTAGAAAATTTGAAGAATAATCGCAACAATAAGACCAAATACAGTTGTTAATAATGCTACTTTAATACCACCTGCAACAGTTGCTGGAGACATCTCGTTAGAAACCGCAATATCATCAAAGGCTTTAATCATACCAATTACAGTTCCCATGAACCCTAACATTGGTGCTAATGCGATAAATAAAGATAACCATGAAATATTTTTCTCTAATAATCCCATTTGAACTCCACCGTAACCAACGATTGCTTTTTCCGCAGCTTCAACGCCTTCACCGTCACCTACTCTTTGCAAACCTTGGTAGAAGATAGAAGCAACAGGACCTTTAGTGTCACGAGCAACCTCTTTAGCTGCTTCAACACCACCTGAAGCATATGCATCTTCAATACTAGCTAATAACTTTTTAGTGTTAGTTGTAGCTAAATTAAGGTAGATAATTCTCTCAATAGCAATCGCAAGTCCTAGAATTAAGGCAATTAATACAATTCCCATAAAGCTAGCACCACCCTCAATAAAACGTTGTTTTAATTCTTGGTGGAAAGTTTTTTCTGTTTGCGCAGGAGCATCTTCCTGAGCGTAAGTACTCTGTGTTGTTCCTAATAACAATAGACCTGTAATTGCTAGGATGGTAAATAATTTTTTCATTGTGTGATACTTAATTTAATAATTTATTTAAACGGGTTAAAGATATAACTTTTTTGCAAAGCTTCCAATTTTTGAGGCGGAGAGAAAGGGATTCGAACCCTTGATACAGTTTCCTGCATACACGCTTTCCAAGCGTGCGCCTTCGACCACTCGGCCACCTCTCCAAATTTGGATTTGCGAACGCCAAGTAACAAAAAAATGTTGAGTTGAGAAAATTTAAATTTCGGTTTTTAAAGACATTGTGGTTAAAAAAATATTTTAAGGTAATCTCCTCTTTTTGTTGGTTTTAATTCAATTAAACAACGATTAAAACAAGGTTCTTTAGATTTTTTTCAATTGTAGAATCTATTACTCATCGATTTCACCTCTCAAAGATGTTTCAAATAGTGATTTGAATTCAATTTCGGATAAATCTTTCGCTAATAAATACATTAATTTGGCAATTGCGGCCTCTGTCGTAATATTTTTCCCATCTATTAAACCCAAAGATTTTAAGTGCTCACTAGTTTCATATCTACCCATTTGCACTCCTCCTTCAATACATTGAGTAACATTTACAATCTTAACTCCCTTTTTAAGAGCCTCTTTTAAATGTTTTTGAAACCACAAATTTGTCGGAGAGTTTCCTGCGCCAAAAGTTTCTAAAATAACCCCTTCTAATTTCTCAATACTCAGAACATTCTTCACAACCTGCTCTGTAATTCCAGGGAAGAGTTTAAGAACAACAATATTTTCAGACAATTGCCTACTCACCTTTAAATCGCAGGATTTTCTATGTTTTAATAGTAAATACTGATTAAAACTTAAATCAACTCCACTTTCTGCCAAAGGGTCCATATTGGGCGATATAAAAGCGTTAAAATGCTGCGAACTAATTTTTGTAGTTCTATTTGCGCGATACAACTTATACTCAAAATACAAACATACTTCAGATACAATTGGCC
The DNA here is from genome assembly GCF_054661455.1 of Urechidicola sp. KH5. NCBI lineage: Bacteria > Pseudomonadati > Bacteroidota > Flavobacteriia > Flavobacteriales > Flavobacteriaceae > Urechidicola > Urechidicola sp. KH5. Next base: position 628,941 of record NZ_BAAFSW010000002.1, on the reverse strand, counting down.
GCCCATTTTTTTGAGTTGCTGCAATTTCTATAGAGGTTATCAAATTCTCCTTTGCATCAGTACGAATGTATCCAATAGGCAACTGAGATCCCGTAAATATGACAGGTTTAGATAAATTCTCAAACATAAAGCTTATGGCCGAAGCAGTATAAGCCATCGTATCTGAACCGTGTAGCACCACAAAACCATCAAAATCATTATATCGCTCTTGAATACGATCACAAATCACACTCCAATGCGCTGGATTCATATTAGACGAATCAATAGGTTCTTCAAAAGAAACACTTGAAATCTTACAATCCAAATGCTTTAACTCTGGGATTTGCATTAACAACTTATCAAAGTTAAATGGTCGAAGAATGCCAGTGTCAAAATCGCGAATCATTCCAATAGTACCTCCAGTATAAAGTAATAAAATATGTGGTGTTTTTGCCATTTTGACGTGTTTTGAATTTGGTATAATTTATGTCATTTATAAAGTGAATCAAAAATAATAATTCAAAATGACTCTAGGTTACATCATTTTAATAGGAATTGCACTTGCAGGATTTCTGGTGCAACAAAAATTAAAAAGTACTTTTAAAAAATATTCAAAAATTCATTTACGAAACGGACTCTCTGGAAAAGAGATTGCAGAAAAAATGTTACACGATCATGGCATCTATGATGTAAAAGTTATCTCTACCCCGGGTAGACTAACAGACCACTACAATCCAAGTGATAAAACGGTAAATTTAAGTGAAGCTGTTTATATGCAGCGAAATGCCGCTGCGGCTGCAGTTGCGGCTCACGAAGTGGGGCATGCTGTACAACATGCTACTTCCTATTCTTGGCTGCAATTTAGATCTTCTTTAGTGCCAATGGTAAGTATTGCAAGCAAACTATCTACATGGATTATCTTAGCGGGCTTATTCATTCAATCATTTCCCGCATTGCTACCAATCGGTATAATTTTATTCGCTGCAACCGTTGTATTTAGCTTTGTTACTCTTCCGGTAGAATATGATGCCAGTAATAGAGCATTGGCATGGTTAAGCAATACAAATATGCTTACGCCTAATGAACAAGATGGTGCTTATGATGCGTTGAAATGGGCAGCAAGAACTTATGTGGTTGCTGCAGTCGGTTCTTTAGCAACTTTGGTCTACTACATTATGATTTACATGGGTAGAGACTAAATATCAATAGATTACAGCCAAAAGGGATATGGAGACATATCCCTTTTTTGTTTTACTAAGGATTTTAATATACATTTAATCTTCAATTTAATTAAAACTTAATCATGGAAAACAACCAACAACCAATACTGATTGGCGAATTGTCTGAATCAGCAAGAGCAGAATTTTATCGTAAAACTTACAGTCATGTAGCAGGTGGTATCTTAGCCTTTATTATTATAGAATACCTATTTTTACAATCTGATACGCTTATAAGTTTTACACTTTCAATGCTTGATGGCTATAAATGGCTTTTGATGCTCGGTGGATTTATGCTTATTACTAATTATGCCGAAAGAATGACTCTTAAAGCACCAGATATGAAAACTCAATATCTTGCTTACGGACTTTACATTGTAGCCGAGGCATTTATTTTTGTTCCATTATTGTATATTGCTATCGCATATACTGAAGGATATAACTTATTGTATCAAGCTTCAATTGTTACATTGTCTCTATTTACTGGACTATCCGCAATTGTATTTTTCACTAAAAAAGATTTTTCTTTTTTAAGATCAATTTTAACAATGGGATTCTTTATTGCTTTAGGTTTAATTGTTGCTGGAATCTTTTTCGGTTTTGATTTGGGCCTTTGGTTTTCTGTTGGGATGTGTGTATTAGCATCTGGCTCAATCTTATACCAAACATCTAATATTGTGCATAAATATTCTGAAGATCAATACGTTCCAGCAGCTTTAGGGTTGTTTGCTTCACTTATGCTATTATTCTGGTATGTGATTCAAATATTTCTATCAAGAGATTAGTCATTCAAAAAATAAAACTAAAAAAGGGTTGCCAATAGCAACCCTTTTTTATATCTCTTTTTAAGAAGAATATTATTTCATTTCAAAATCATCCATAAACTTTGTGGTATAGTTTCCTGCAACATAATCAGGGTCATCCATTAATTGTCTATGGAATGGAATCGTAGTATTAATTCCTTCAATTACAAATTCATCTAAAGCGCGCTTCATTTTGTTGATTGCCTCTTCTCTGGTTTGAGCAGTAGTAATCAATTTGGCAATCATAGAATCGTAATTTGGCGGAATACTATATCCTGCATATACATGTGTATCTAATCTAACGCCATGACCACCTGGCGCATGCAATGTTATAATCTTTCCTGGTGAAGGACGGAAATCGTTATAAGGATCTTCCGCATTAATTCTACATTCTATAGAGTGTAATTTTGGCTCATAATTTTTACCAGAAATTGGCACACCTGCAGCAACTAATATTTGCTCACGAATCAAATCAAAATCAATTACTTGCTCTGTAATTGGGTGCTCAACTTGAATACGTGTATTCATCTCCATGAAGTAGAAATTACGGTGCTTATCAACCAAAAATTCAACTGTACCAGCACCTTCATACTTAATAAATTCAGCAGCTTTTACAGCAGCATCTCCCATAGCTTGACGCAATTCGTCAGTCATAAATGGCGAAGGAACCTCTTCAGTTAATTTTTGATGGCGACGTTGTACAGAACAATCTCTCTCAGATAAATGACATGCTTTGCCATAGGCATCACCCACAACTTGAATTTCAATATGGCGAGGTTCTTCAACAAACTTCTCCATATACATATCGTCATTGTTAAAAGCAGCTTTCGATTCCATACGAGCATCATCCCAACCTTTTCTAAGGTCCTCTTTTTTCCAGATAGCACGCATTCCTTTTCCACCACCTCCAGCAGTAGCTTTTAACATAACCGGATATCCTACCTCTTCAGCTAATTTTTCACATTCTTCAAAAGAATCAATAATTCCGTCAGAACCTGGTACTGTAGGCACACCAGCTTCTTTCATGGTAGCTTTAGCAGTTGCTTTATCTCCCATTTTACCAATCATCTCGGCAGAAGCACCAATAAATTTAATTTCGTGCTCTTCACAGATCTTAGAGAACTTTGCATTCTCAGATAAGAATCCGTAACCTGGGTGTATAGCATCTGCATTTGTAATTTCAGCAGCTGAAATAATATTTGCAATTTTCAAATATGACTCACTACTTGGTGCTGGACCAATACAAACTGCTTCATCAGCAAATTTAACGTGCAAACTATCGGCATCAGCAGTTGAATAAACAGCAACTGTTTTAATCCCCATTTCTCTACAAGTTCTAATAACGCGTAGGGCTATTTCCCCTCTATTGGCAACTAATATTTTTTTGAACATAACTAAAAATATTTTGTGTCCTTATTTTTAAATAAGGCAATAAACAATTAAGAAGGGTCTACTAAGAATAATGGTTGACCAAATTCAACTGGAGATGCATCATCAACTAAAACTTTTACAATTTTACCTGAAACTTCTGCTTCAATCTCATTGAATAATTTCATAGCTTCTACTATACAAACAACGCTATCGTTCTGTACTGAATCTCCAACTTCTACAAAGTTTGGATTATCTGGAGATGATTTTCTGTAGAAAGTACCAATAATTGGTGATGTAATCGTAACATATTTTGAATCTTCATCAGCTGCTGGTGCTGCATCTACCGCGGGAGCTGCTGGTGCTACTGGAGCAGTAGCTACTGGAGCTGCCACTGCAATTGGAGCCTGAGGCATTGCTACTGGAGCTGCTTGATGTACAATTGTTGTTTCTGAAGCAGAACCTCCTGCCTTGATAGTAATTTTAAAGTCTTCTTGCTCTAATTTCACCTCGTTTACGCCAGATTTTGATACAAATTTTATCAGGCTTTGAATTTCTTTTAAATCCATATGATTTATGTTTTTTGATTTAATTAGTTAGTCAAATTAACTGTTATAAGCCCATTTAAAGTATACAGCTCCCCAAGAGAAACCTCCTCCAAATGCAGCAAAAATAATGGTATCGCCTTTTTTCAATTGCGACTCGTAATCTACTAATAATAATGGTAGAGTTGCAGAAGTGGTGTTTCCATATTTTTCAATATTAATCATCACCTTTTCTGACTCTAGTCCAATTCTATTGGCAGTAGCATCTATGATTCGCTTGTTCGCTTGATGCGCAGCTAACCATGAAATATCTTCTTTCTTTAAATTATTTCTTTCTAATAGTTTAACACAAACATCAGCCATGTTAAATACAGCATTCTTAAATACTGTTTGCCCTTCTTGACGAATAAAATATTCTTCACCACCACCAAACACTTCTCCTTTCTTAAAAGGATAAGCAGATCCACCTTTTAAAATTCTTAGGTGTTCTCTACCTGAACCGTCAGTTCTTAAATACTCGTCTTGCAAACCAAGACCGTCCGTATTAGGCTCAAACAAAACCGCAGCAGCTCCATCACCAAAAATGATACATGTTGCGCGATCTTCGTAATTAATCATCGATGAGTTTTTATCGGCTCCTATGAGTAAGATCTTTTTATATTTTCCAGATTCTATATACCCGGAAACCAAAGACATACCGAATAAGAAACTTGAACAAGCGGAGTCCATATCAAAACTAAATGCATTTATTGCACCTATTTTGTAAGCAACATAAGCCGCAGTATTTGCAGCTTGCATATCAGGCGTTGCAGTTGCAACAACCACTAATTCTATTTCTTTAGGATTAATTTCAGATTTATTAAGTAAGTCTTGAGCCGCTTTAATTGCCATAAAAGAAGTTCCTTTACCATCTTCTTTTAAAATTCTTCGCTCTTTAATTCCAGTTCTAGTCACAATCCACTCGTCATTTGTTTCAACCATGTTCTCCAACATTTGATTGGTTAAAACGTGCTCTGGAAGGTACTTTCCAACAGCAGTAATAGCTGCAGTTACTTTAGTCATAAGATTAAGTATTTACTCCATTTAAAGGATGTCAAAGTAATGAAATTTATTTCAAAAAAAAGCGAAAAAAAGTCATTTTTCGCTCATTTTGAAGTAAAAAAACACAAAAAACCCTCAAAATTGAGAGTTTTCATAGTTTTATGTGTTTTATATTAAGCCTCTGCTCCAGTAGCATCAATCACCACCTGACCACGGTAATATAATTTACCTTCATGCCAATGTGCTCTGTGATATAAATGTGCTTCTCCTGTAGTTGGATCTACCGCAATTTGAGGAACGGATGCTTTATAATGCGTTCTTCTCTTATCTCTTCTCGTCTTAGATATTTTTCTCTTAGGATGTGCCATTATTACTATTATTTATTCGTTCGTATCTCTTTTAGTTTTGCCCATCTCGGGTCTATTTCTTCTTTTTGCTCTTTATAAGAATTTAATTGTTCTAACACTTCTGAATTCAAACTTCCATCTTCAACACCTGGATGTACTCTTTTTATAGGTAAAGACAACACAATCATTTCATAAATATATTGCCCTACATTTACCTGATACTCAGAATGCGGTAGAATCAAAATTTCTTCATCATCGTCATTAAACTCTTCTCCAAACTTTACCACTAAATTTAGTTTGCCATCAACATTCAAATCAAAAGGCTCATTTGTTACATCGCAAGCAACATTAACAACACCTTTAGATTCAAACTCAAGCTGCAACATATTTGCTTTCTTTTCGAAAGTCAACACCACTTTTATTTTGGCTTGGTAAAACTCGTCGTAATTATAATTCTCAAAGAACTTAGTATCAATTTGATACTCAAACTCATGTTTTCCTAGTTTTAAACCTACAAACGGAATATCAAATTCACGTAACTCCTTCATTTCAAAACATTAATTTGAGCGTGCAAAGATATAAAAATATCGTATAAATCTAAATCAATTTTACTTTTTATTCTGAAGCTGTCATTTTTAATGGATCCTTTGTCAAATCGTTAAATTCCGATCTGTTTTCAGCAATCAATTTTGCCGTAAACAACGCCTCTTTAAAAGACCCCTCATCAGCCTCTCCTTGTCCTGCTATTTCAAATGCTGTTCCATGATCAGGTGAAGTTCTAACTACAGAAAGTCCTGCGGTAAAGTTTACCCCTTTACCAAAAGATAAGCTTTTAAATGGCGCTAATCCTTGATCGTGATACATAGCTAAGACAGCGTCGAACTGCTCATAAGTTTTTGATCCAAAAAATCCATCTGCTGCATAAGGTCCATATACAAGTTTTCCCTCTTGCTTTATTTTATTTATGGTTGGTCTGATAATCTCATCATCTTCTTTTCCAATTACACCATTATCTCCACAATGAGGATTTAAACCTAAAACTGCAATTTTAGGTTTACTAATTTTAAAATCTCTTATTAACGAATCATAGAGCAGCTTAACCTTACGTTCTATTGCTTCTGGCGTAATGGCATTCGATATTTCAGAAACTGGGATATGACCAGTTACTAAACCAACACGCAACTTTCCTGTCATTAAGATCATCAAACTACTACCATCAAATGATGCATCCAAAAATTCCGTATGACCTGGAAATTGAAATCCTTCAGATTGAATATTATCTTTATTTATAGGAGCTGTTACAACTGCATCTATAGCACCGCTATGTACTCCCTTAACTAAAGCTTCCAATGACTTCAGAGCGTATTCTCCTCCTTGGGTGTTAGATTTTCCTGGAGTAATCTGCACATCTTCATTCCAAACATTGAAAACATTTATTTTATCATCATTAATTTGGCTAAGGTTAGAAATTTGATGAGTTTGAAAATTAAGACTCAAATGATTCTTATAAAAAGCAATCAATTTATTATTTCCAAAAATCACAGGAGTGCAAAAGTCCAACATTCGCTTATCTGAAAATGTTTTCAAAATTACCTCAACACCAATTCCATTTATATCTCCAACGCTTATTCCTATTTTCATTTTATGATTATCCATACCGCCTAAATAATTGCTATTTTTGAAACCTCAAAAGTAATCAATAATATTTAGACATGTTTACCGGAATAATTGAAACATTAGGCATTGTAAAAGCCATTCAAAGAGAACAAGAAAATGTTCATTTCACCATTGAAAGCGACATTACTCAAGAGTTAAAAATAGACCAAAGTGTTGCTCACAACGGAGTTTGCTTGACTGTTGTTTCAATTGAAAACAGAGAATACGTAGTAACAGCTATTAAAGAAACTCTTGACAAAACTAGTCTCGGTGAATTAACTGTTGGAACTTTAGTCAACCTTGAACGCGCCATGAAATTGGGCGCTAGACTTGACGGTCATATAGTTCAGGGTCATGTTGATCAAATAGCAAAATGCATAAACATTTCAGACGAAGAAGGAAGTCACATATTTACTTTTATATACGACTCTTCATTAAATAATGTAACTATTGAAAAAGGTTCAATCACTGTAAACGGAGTTAGTCTTACAGTAGTTAATTCTAAATTAAATGAATTTAGTGTCGCAATTATACCCTACACCTTAGAGCACACCAATTTTAAAGCCATCACCAAAGACACCTTAGTAAACTTAGAATTTGATGTTATTGGAAAATACGTTGCGAAATTGATGCAACAATAATTAGTCTTTCTTTATTTTACAGACTCCATATACTAAACCAGATATAACTAAAAAAAGAATTCCTCCATCAATTGGAAGACCCACAGGAGGCGGAGGAGGGGGAGCTACCTGAGCAAAAAACGATTGAGAAACCGTTACAAGAACTAAAGTTAAAAAAAGTCTTTTCAAACTTTTATTCATAATTTGGGGTTAAGCTTGGACACAAATATAGAATAAAATTCCATTTGTTTCTAGTTTTCATTTAATTTTTAATAGTGGACCCAGAAGGGCTCGAACCTTCGACCCCCTGATTATGAGTCAGGTGCTCTAACCAGCTGAGCTATGGGTCCTGAAACTGGGTGCAATATTACTATTATTTTACCTATTGTACAATTTTTTATTCAACAATGATGTCACTAATTAAAGCTATCCGAACTAATTCGTACATTTACTTAAAATTAACTCCACTATGAAAATTATAAAAAACGCATTTTTTATTTCTTTATTGTGTATTTCTGCATTTTCTTATTCTCAATCTGAGGGATCGATGTTTTTTGATAATGTTAGATTTGGCGGTACTTTTAATCTAGGATTTGGCAACAATTATACATCAATAGGTGTATCGCCCAGTGCTATTTATGATTTTAATCCAAAAGTTAGTGCTGGTGTAAGCTTTAATTACCTGTATAGTAAAGGTGAATATTATAGCCCTTCTTTAAATAGAGATTTCGAGGTTTCTTCAAATATCATTGGAGGAAGTTTTATAGGTCTTTTTAACGTATTGCCTCCTGTTCAGTTTTCAGTAGAATTAGAACAGATGCATGTTAATAATTCAGATGACCGCTTTGAGTTTGATAATAATTATTGGAATACAGCCCTGTACCTTGGAATAGCCTACAACACCGGAAATATTTCATTCGGAATGCGCTATGATGTATTATACGATGACAATCAGGCTATTTATGGATCAGCTTTCACTCCTGTTTTTAGAGCCTATTTTTAAACTGTACGATGCATTAATTGATCTCCAAAAGCTTGTAACAACTTCTTTTTTGACACTTCTATTTGCAGTTTATCTAAAATTTCAAATGCTCTATTCGTATAATTCAAAATTTCATTTCTGGTAGCAGAAGTTGCTCCAGAATTTTTAAAAAGACTCTTTGCTTTATTAATCTTATCTTCTGAGTCTTCGGTTAATTGAAATAAATTAAATAGTATGTCTTTCTGCTCATCAGTTCCTAACTCAAGAGCTTTTAGATACAAAAATGTTTTTTTATTCTCAATTATATCTCCTCCTACTTTTTTTCCAAAAGATTTTGGATCACCAAAAGCATCTAAATAATCATCTTGCAGTTGAAATGCTATACCAAGATTTACTCCAAAATCATATATAGCCTCGGTCTGCTCTTCACTTACGCCTGCAACAATAGCTCCCATTTTTAAAGCTGCCCCAACCAACACCGAAGTTTTTAGTCGTATCATTTTAATGTATTCATCTATGGCAACATCATTTCTTGTTTCAAAATCTATGTCATATTGCTGCCCTTCACAAACTTCTCGTGCAGTTTTACTGAAAACTGCTATAAGCTTTTTAAATATTTCTGGTTCATATTTTTCTAAAAATTGATAGGCTAAAATTAACATGGCATCCCCAGATAAAATTCCTGTATTTATATCCCATTTCTCATGAACTGTCTGTTTCCCCCTTCTCAAAGGTGCATCATCCATAATATCATCATGCAATAACGTAAAATTGTGAAAAACCTCAACTGCTAAAGCCGCATCTAAAGCGTCTTTATAATTCGCTCCAAACACATCAGCTCCCATTAACGCAAGAATAGGACGAATACGCTTACCTCCAATTTGTAAAATATAATTAACAGGTTCATATAAAGAACTAGGTTCGCTAAAACGAGTTTTTTCTTCTATATACTTAAGGAATTCTTGTTTGTAGTCTTCTAACAAAATGATGGATTTTTTGCTAAAATAAATCAAGTTTTAAATAAACCGTTAAAATTCTGTGAAAACTTTGGAAACTTTTTGTGTGTAAAAAGTTTCCAAACTATATTTACACTCGATTTTAACCAATCTACTATGAAGTGTGCTATATTAGAAAAGGCTGGAGAACTCTTTCTTAAATATGGTTTTAAAAGTGTAACTATGGATGATATAGCCGACAAATTGGGTATATCAAAAAAGACCATATATTCACATTTTAAAAATAAAAACATTCTAATTGAAGAAGCCACCATGGCATTGTTTGAGATGATATCAGGTGGTATTGATTTGATTTGTAAAAACACCAAAAACCCCATAGAAGAACTTTTTGCCGTTAAAAAATTTACTCACGAACATTTGAAAGACGAATCATCCTCATCACATTACCAACTCCAGAAATATTATCCCGAAATTTTTCACAATTTAAAATTGAAGCAATTAGAACTTATTCAAAGTTGCGTATCTAAAAATTTGAATTTGGGTATTCAAATGGGTTTATACAGACCCGATTTAGATGTTGACTTTATTACAAGAATATACTTCATAGGCGCTATTGGTTTAAAAGACGATGAAACATTTCCAAGTAATGAATATAACTATAACTATATATCAACGCTCTATTTAGACTATCACATTAGAGCAATTGCCACTAAAAAAGGAATCCAAACATTAGAAAAATTAATACTGAAAAATGAAAAATAACTTTTTACTATTACTAACTCTAATAAGTATTTTTTTGCAAGCACAAGAAGTTCCTCAATCCTTCAGTTTAGATGAGGCTGTAGCTTATGCCATTCAAAATTCTTATGAAATGGACTATGCCTCAAAAGACATAGAAATTGCCGAACAACAGGTTAGAGAAACTACCGCCATTGGTTTACCTCAATTAAATGGTTATGTAGATTACCAAAACAATATAAAACAACAAGTCTCTTTAGTTCCTGCCGAATTTTTTGGTGGTGAAGATGGAGAATTTGCTGAAGTAGTATTTGGCACCAAACAAAATGTGAATGCTCAGTTAGTACTTAATCAACTACTTTTTGACGGTTCTTATTTTATAGGTCTGAAAGGTGTAAAAATGTACTTAAGCCTCAGCGAAAATGCAAAAGAGAAAACCGAGTTTGTAATAAAACAAACTATTACAAATGCCTATACATACGTTTTATTGGTTGAAGAAAATATTTTAATCTTAGAAAAAAACAAAGCTGTTTTGGAGAGCAATTTACATCAAACAACAAAGCTTGTTGAAAACGGATTTAGCGAAGAGCAAGACGCAGAACAATTGCAATTAACATTGTCTGCTATCGAAAATGAAATTAATCGATCCAATAGAGTTAAAGCTTCGGCTTATAAGTTACTAAATCTCGGATTAGGGATCGATATTAATAAACCCATCACTTTAAGTGAAAGTTTAGAATCCCTATTAATGGCCAATCTTAATCTTGGATTGACTCAGCAAGAATTCGATATCACAGAACATATAGATTATAGAATAGCAGACACGAATAAAGAAACTAGCGAATTGCAGATGAAGTACGAAAAAAGCAAATACTTACCATCTTTAAGCGCATTTGTAAATGTTGGAACTACAGCAAATAATGATGAATTTCGATTTCTAAGTAACGATCAAAGGTGGTTTGCTTCATCTATGCTAGGTGTTAGTTTAAATGTACCAATTTTTAGTAGTTTTAGTAGAGATGCTAAAACACAACAAGCTAAAATAGAACTAGACAAAGCCTCAAAAAAATTAACAGAAACAGAACAGCGCCTTTTAGTGGAACTTAGTGATGCTCGAACAGATTACACCTTTGCTATAGATAGCTATTACAACGCTAAACAAAACTTAGATTTAGCCGAAAGAATTGAAGGCAAAGAAAACACCAAATACTTAGAAGGGGTATCAACAAGCTTTGATTTAAGCAATGCACAAAATCAACTATATTCTCGTCAAAGAGAATATTTAGACGCCATCTTATACCTTATAAACGCGAAAGTAACATTAGAAAACGCACTTAACATTAAATAAAAAAACCACTATAAAAATGAAAAACTCATTAACTATAATCGTCATAGCTATTTTGATTGCTGCTTGTAGTTCTAACGCCAATAAAACAAGTATTGAAGATCTTGTTGCTGCTGGAGACACCAAAGCGCTACAATCAAAAAAATCAGAGCTAAGAAAAACACAACAAGAAACGGCGAAACAGCTAAAAGAAATTGAAGAGGCTTTAAGTCAATTAAATAGAGATTCAAGAAACCCTACAGTAACAACATTGCCAATTGTTACAACAAAGTTCAATCACTTTTTAGAATTACAAGGTAATGTAGTTACAAAACAAAATATAGTGATATATCCAGAGTTTAGTGGAGTTCTTATAGAAGTGTTTGTTAAAGAAGGACAAGCCGTAAAGAAAGGGCAAAAATTGGCTCGAATAGATGATGGTGGATTGAGCCAACAACTTGCTCAATTAGAAGCACAGGCTGCACTTGCCAAAACTACCTATGAACGCCAAAAACGTCTATGGGATCAAAAAATAGGTTCTGAAATTCAATATTTACAAGCAGAAACTACCTATTTAGCACAACAAAATGCAGTTGATCAAATGAAAAAGCAATTGGCTAAAACCATTGTTACCGCTCCCTTCTCAGGAATTATTGATGATGTATTAACAGATGAAGGTACCGTTGTTGCTCCAGGTGGCTCTATGCTTATGCGTATAGTGAACTTAGACAACATGTATATTGAAGCCGAAGTTCCAGAAGCACATATCAAAAATGTAACAAAAGGAAAATCTGTAGAAGTATACTTCCCAATTCTAGGCAAAACTGTTCAAACTTCAATTAGACAAGTTGGAAATTATATCAACCCTAGTAATAGGTCTTTTAAAATTGAAATTGGTATTCCAAATAAAGACCATCAAATCAAACCAAACTTAACTAGTAGATTAAAAATAAACGATTACACAAATGAAACTGCTGTTTTAATCCCTCAAAGTATAATTACTGAGAATGCTTCTGGTGAGCAATATGTGTATGCCGTTATTGATAAAAATGAAAATATTGGCGAAGCAAAGCGAATTATTATTTCTACTGGCAAGACTCAAGGAGACTTTATAGAAGTACTAGGGGGTCTTGAACCAGGAATGGAGATTATTGAAGAAGGAGCGCGAACAGTAAACCAAGGTCAATCTGTAAAAGTGGTTGAATAAACCAAAAATCTGAAAAAGAAAGTATTGAATATCCCCTATTCAATCTTAGCTAACAAATTAAGATGAAAAACAAATGACTAAGAATCAAAAAAAAGTAGATAAAGAATTTAAGCTCTCATCATGGGCTATCAACAATAAGACTACCATTTACATGGCGATGTTTCTTATATTATTCTTTGGATATTCTGCATACAACAGCATGCCTCGTGAGAATTTCCCTGAGATTAAAGAAACTAAAATCTATATCAATTCTATTTTCCCTGGAAACACAGCAGAAGATATAGAGAAACTAATTACAGATCCAATAGAAGAAGTTCTTAAAACCCTAAGTAATGTGGTAGAAATTACATCTACATCACAAGAAGATGTATCGATGGTAATTGTAGAGTTTGATGAAAACATAACTGTAGAAGCCGCCAAACAAAAAGTTAAAGACGAAATTGATACCGAAACTTCTAGCGAAGATTGGCCGACATTTAATGGTGCCAAGGTAGAGCCAAATGTCTTTGATTTATCTATGTCTGAAGAGTTTCCAATCATCAACATTAACCTTACTGGAGATTATCCTGTAGAAAAGTTAAAAGAATTTGGTGAATACCTTCAAGATGAAATTGAAGCCATAGATGAGATTAAAGAAGTAGCCATTCGTGGAGCGCAAGAAAAAGAAGTTGAAGTAGCTGTAGACATATATAAAATGATGGCTGCTCAAGTGAGTTTTTCTGACGTTATTAACGCTATACAAAATGGTAATACCACTATGAGTGCTGGTAATTTAATAGCCAGTGGACAACGAAGAACAATAAGAATTTTAGGTGAAATTACCACTCCAAAACAATTGCAAAACTTTGTTGTAAAATCTGAATTTAACAATCCCATTTACCTTAAGGATATTGCAGATATTAAGTTTAAAGAAAAAGAACGCACCACTTATGCTCGTCAATATGTTGATCGTGTTGTTATGCTTGACGTTAAAAAACGTGCAGGAAAAAACATGGTGGCAGCAGTAGACAAAGTATATGATATTGTAAAAAAGGCGCAAGAAGATGTTTTTCCTAAAGACTTAGAAATTACTTATGCCAACGATCAATCTTCTAAAACTATTGGTCAGGTAGATGATCTTGTAAACAATATCATTTTCGGTATTATTCTAGTTGTTACTGTTTTAATGTTCTTCTTAGGATTTAGAAATGCCCTTTTTGTTGGGTTTGCTATTCCAATGTCTATGACCATGAGTTTAATGATATTAGACCAGTTTGGTTATACTATGAATACCATGATTTTATTTGCCCTAATTATGGGATTAGGGATGTTAGTAGATAATGGTATTGTAGTAGTAGAAAACGTTTATCGTTTGATGGACGAGGAAGGAATGAGTAGAAAAGAAGCTGCTAAAAAAGGTATTGGCGAAATCGCATTTCCAATTATTATTTCTACTGCAACAACTGTAGCAGCCTTTGTACCATTAGGTTTATGGCCAGGGTTAATGGGGCAATTTATGATTTATTTCCCTATAACTTTATCAGTTGTACTTGGATCATCTCTATTTGTTGCGATTTTCTTTAACTCAGTTTTAGTATCTCAGTTTATGAAAGTTGAGGATAGCGAAATGCCATTAAAAAATATTATTGGTATAACTGCAGTTCTTACAGTAATAGGTGTAATCATCCTATTAATTGGTGGAGGATACAAAATGTTAGGTAGTATCATGATTTTTACAGCCATCATGTTATGGGTGTATCGATTGATCTTAAGAAAAGCCGCTAATTTTTTCCAAACAAGAATTCTAACCGTTTTAGAGCGTTTTTACGAAAGAACATTAAAAATTGCCTTACGTGGTTACAGACCTTATATTATTACTGTCGGAACCTTCTTTTTACTGTTTTTCATCTTTGCAAAATTTGGGGCATCATTAGGAAGTGGAGATACGAAGTTTGAGTTTTTCCCAGATAATAAACCAAATCAAATTATTGTATACATCGAGTATCCTGAAGGTACTGATATCGAAAAAACCAATCGCATTACAAAAGATATCGAAGAGCGCGTATACAAGCTTTTAGATGACCCAGACAATATGAATGGCGACCATAACTATTTAGTGGAATCTGTTGTATCTCAAGTTGGTGAAGGTGCAGGCAACCCAAATTCAGATGGTGGTTCAACAGCAGAAATGCCGCACAAAGCCAAAATTACTGCCTCAATGCGCGAGTATAAATATAGAGAGGGCAGAATGAGTGAAGAACTTATGGCTAAAGTGCAACGCGCCCTAGTTGGAATATATCCAGGAGTTTTAATTTCTGTTGAAAAAGATGTGAACGGACCGCCTATCGGACATCCTATTAACATTGAATTAGAGGGAGATAATTACGAAGAACTTATTCTGACAGCTGAGCGCATGCGTGAGTTTATCAACAATAGAAATATTGGAGGTATCGATGAGCTAAAGATAGATGTAAATAAATCGAAGCCAGTAATGATTGTTGATGTTGACCGTAAAAAAGCGGGTGAATTAGGGGTAAGCGCAGGTCAAGTTGGGCAACAATTACGTAATGCAATTTTTGGTGCAAAAGCAGGCATATACAAATACGATGGCGATGATTATGATATCTATGTTCGTTTTAACAAAGATATCCGCTACAATACCAGCGCCATCTTTAACCAAAAGATTACGTTTAGAGATATGGCTTCTGGTCAAATTAAGGAAATCCCTGTATCCGCCGTGGCAGAACAAAAAAACACGTCTGGATTTAGTGCAATTAAACATCGTGATTCTCGACGTGTTGTAACAGTGTATTCAGCCTTAGCACCTGGTTTTATTGATGCGAGAGCAGTTGTGACAGAAATTCAAAATGAAATGGAATCTTTTGAAGGATTACCTTCAAATATCAAAATTAATTATACAGGGCAGATTGAAGAACAAGAAAAACAACAGAAATTTTTAATGGGCGCCTTCTTCTCGGGATTAGGTCTGATATTCTTGATTTTAATTTTCCAATTCAACTCTATTTCTAAACCAACAATTATCATGATAGCTATCTTCTTAAGCTTTATTGGTGTATTTGGTGGCATATTAATTACAAGCGCATCGTTTGTATTAATGATGACCATGATGGGTATTATTTCCCTTGCCGGAATTGTAGTGAATAATGGAGTGGTACTTCTAGACTATACCCAATTACTTATAGATAGAAAAAAAGTAGAACAAGACTTTAATGAAGATGAATTATTAGGAATAGAAGATATTCATACAAGTATTGTAAAAGCAGGTAAGGCACGTTTACGTCCTGTATTACTTACTGCCATTACAACTATCTTAGGTCTTATTCCTTTAGCTATAGGGTTTAACATAAACTTCTATACATTATTTAATGAGTTTGACCCTAATATCTATTTTGGAGGAGATAATGTTATCTTCTGGGGACCATTGGCTTGGGCGGTTATTTACGGTCTGTTTGTAGCCACCTTCTTAACCCTGATAGTTGTTCCAATATTATTCTACTTAGTAAACAAGTTTAAACACAGAATCAAAAGATGGCGAGCAGCCTAAAACATAAAAACCGAAGCAAATGCTTCGGTTTTTTATTTTTTTTAATTTTTTAATTAATGCTTCCTTTTCAAGATTTAATTTTCTCTGATATTGTAGACTAGAAAATAAATAGATTACCACAAATAAATCCCTGTTCTCAATCAGCATATTCAAACTTTCAACGTTTAATTTATCAGCAACAAATCCAATCGCGAACAATAGAATAGAAATGATTGCAACAATGTTATAAACTTTCTTCATGATTATTTTACTTCTTATTGGTTAATCAAATATAACTGATTTAATTATTTTCGTCTCGTGAACAACAAAAAAACATACACTGTAGAAGAGGCCAAAAGAAACATTGAGCGTTATTGTGTATATCAAGATCGTTGCCATAAAGAAGTTGAAAAAAAATTAAGAGAATACCATATGATAACTGAGGCAATAGATCATATAATTGTTCACTTAATCGAACACAACTTTTTGAACGAAGAACGATTTGCCAAGAGTTTTGCTCGTGGTAAGTTTCGAATTAAAAAATGGGGCAAACAGCGTATCATAAGAGAGTTAAAATTTAGAGATATTTCAACATACAATATTAAGTCTGCACTTCAAGAAATTAGTGATAAAGAATATCTACAGACTTTTGATGAACTCTCCTTAAAAAAATACGAAACATTAAAAGGTAAATCAAAAATTCAAGCTAAGAAAAAATTGGCCGACTATCTACTCTACCGAGGTTGGGAATCTGCAATGGTTTATGAAAAACTTAAGGATTTAATTGGGTAATATTTCTGTATTTTTGAGAAATACAACAAACATCTAATATGAATCGAATTATCCTATGTTGTGCTTTGGCTTTCTCACTAATAAGCAATGCACAAAATAACTTAGACTTATCGTATTATTTTCAAGAATCAAATCTAAATCCGGACATACCAACTCCTGAAAGTGTCATTGGGCACCCTGTGGGAAAATGGCATATTACACATGATAAATTGGTTCAATACATGTATGCCCTAGCAGAGGCTTCAGACAGAATTACAATTGAAAATAGAGGTAAAACTTTTGAAGATCGTCCTTTGGTCTTATTAACGATTACTTCAACTGAAAATCATGCCAATATAGATGATATTCAAAAAGAACATATGGCGTTAACAGAAGCTGGAGCAGAAAATGTAGATTTAAATAATGCGCCAATTGTAGTTTATCAAGGATTTTCAATTCATGGAAACGAACCTAGTGGCTCTAATGCCGCATTGGTAGCGGCCTATTATTTAGCTGCAGTTAATTCTGAAGAGGTAAAACAACTATTAAGCGATGTGGTTATTTTATTCGACCCATCATTTAATCCAGATGGCTTACAACGTTTTGCCTATTGGGCAAACACTAACAAAAACAAAAATTTAACTTCGGATCCAAACGACCGTGAATACGACGAAGTTTGGCCAAGAGGAAGAACGAATCATTATTGGTTCGATATGAATAGAGATTGGTTGCCAGTGCAATTACCAGAATCAAGGGCACGTATTAATACATTTCATAAATGGATGCCAAATATTTTGACCGACCATCATGAAATGGGGTCAAACGCTTCCTTCTTTTTCCAACCAGGCATTCCATCTAGAACACATCCCTTAACTCCTGATTTGAATCAGAGTTTAACAAAAGAAATTGCAAAATTCCATGCTAAAGCACTAGATAACATTGGTTCTCTTTATTATTCTGAAGAAAGTTTTGATGATTACTATTACGGAAAAGGCTCTACATTTCCTGATATAAATGGTGCTGTTGGAATATTATTTGAGCAGGCAAGTTCAAGAGGTCATTTACAAGAAACTTCTAATGGCCTATTATCATTTCCATTTACTATACGAAATCAATTTACCACTGCACTTTCTACTTTAAAAGCAGCTCAATCTTTGCGCGAAAACTTGCTTAATTATCAAAGAGATTTTTTTGCTCACATGCGCAACAATAAGGTAAAACAAGCCATTGTTTTTGGAGATGCAAAAGATGCAGCCAAAACATATCATTTAGCCGAAATCTTAAGTCGTCATAAAATTGAGTTTTACGAATTAAAAGAAGATATAACTTTAAAAGGTAAAAATTATAAAAAAGGGTACAGCTTTGTGGTGCCAAAACAACAAAAGAATAGTAAGCTTTTACAAGCTATGTTTGAAAAACGAACTACGTTTAAAGACAGTTTATTCTACGATGTTTCTGCATGGACCTTTCCTTTAGCTTTTAATATAGATTACAACGAAAATGCAAGTATGAGCAATGCTGGATCTCCTGTAACAGATCTTAAATTACCAGAAGGCAAAGCTCTGAATAAAAGCAACTATGCCTATTTAGTAGAATGGCATGAGTATTATTCGCCTAAATTTGCATTTGAATTACAATCTCACGGAATTCGTATTAAAGGTGCCTTAAAACAATTTACTGCGGGTGGCATTGAATATGACTATGGAACTTTAATGATACCTGTACAAAATCAGAAATACGACGATTCAGAATTGTTTAATAGAATAAATATCGCTGCTAAAAATGCGCATTTAACTGTAACATCAGTTAATACAGGTTTAAATCAAGGTATTGATTTAGGAAGTAACAATTTTAGAACATTAAAAACCCCAGAAATCGCCTTAGTTGTTGGCAATGGAGTTTCGAGTTATGATGCAGGAGAAATATGGCATTTATTAGATCAAAGATTTAATATTCCAATTGCAAAATTAGATACAGAAGATTTAGGACGTTTAGATTTATCACGTTATAATACCATTATTTTACCAAGTGCAGGAGGACTTTCTGAAAGTGTTACTAATAATTTAAAATCGTGGATTGAAAATGGTGGAACACTCATTGGCTATAGAAATACAATATCTTGGCTAAACAGTAAAGAGATTATAAAGGTTGAAATCAAAAAATCAAGTTTAATAGCTAATGATGTAAGCTTTGAAGACCGCCAGAACTTTAGAGGAGCCCAAAATATTGGAGGTGCCATTTTTAATGCTAAAATAGATCGTTCACATCCAATTAACTTTGGATACAAAAATGATGAGTTGGCTCTGTTTAGAAACACGTCAATCTTTATGGAACCTGAAAAGCAGAGTTATAACAACCCAATTCAATACACTAATAAACCATTATTAAGTGGTTATATTTCTGAAGAAAAATTGGATAGTCTAAAAAGCACTGTGCCTTTTAAAACGAAAAGATTAAAAAGAGGTAAAGTATTATTATTTACAGACAACACTAATTTTAGAGGATTTTGGTACGGAACCAATAAATTATTGATGAACGCCATCTTCTTTAGAAATGAAATGTAATTAAAAACGGGAAGTTTAATGCTTCCCGTTTTTTTTATTTGTTCTTATTATGGCTTGTTCATTTTTCCAATCAATCCATTTCTGACCTTTTAATCGCCTCATTAAATTATCAACAGTTCGCATTACAAACACATTGTACACTGCCTTTCCTAAATTTTTAGGGTTCCGAGCTAACCCTCTTAAACTCATAGAAAAACCAGGAGTTAAATAACGCATATAATGCCAATATCCTTCGGGCATATACAATACATTGCCATGTTCTAAATGAGTTATGTAACCACTCGCCTTTTTTAAGGCAGGCCATTTCTCAAAATCTGGATTTGCAAAATTGATATCCTCTCGCGTTATTAAAGAATGTGGAATTTTATACAGAAAATCATTTTCCGATTGAGGAAACAAAATGCATTGTTTTTTTCCTTCAAAATGGAAATGCAAAATATTGGCTAAATCAATATCATAATGCATAAAGGTATAAGAATCTCTACCGCCAAAAAATAGCATAGGTAATTTCTTTAACAACTTAATACCAATATCTGGATAGCTATAATCTTTTTGTAGTGACGGAATTTCTTTCAAAATATTCCACAAAAAAATACGGTACTTTGTTGGCTCTGATTTTAACAAATCTACATACTCACTCATCTTCATGGTTGCATGAGGTTCGTTAAAACCATCTTTATAATCAACAGGCCGATCATCATATAAAGGAACAGATATCTCTCCTGCTATTTCTTTCATATATTCTAAACTCCATGTTTTAATAGCGGGCCAATCATCTACCAACTGCTCTATTACAACTGGTTTTTGCGGCTTCAGATAATTTTTAACGAATTCTTGTTTGGTAATTGTGGGTACCCTTTCAATTTCTTGAAGGTTCAATTTCATCTGCAACTCATTTACAATTTCTTAAAGTAAAAGTACATAAAATAAAAAAGCGCCCACTAGCGTGGGCGCTTAAATATGATCGCTTTTTGATTACCAAATTCTTACTCGGTCTTCAGGTGCCAAATACATAGGATCACCTTCTTGAATATCAAAAGCTTTGTAAAATGCTTGCACATTTTTTAGGGGCATTTGTGCTCTTTGTATACCTGGTGCATGTGGGTCAGTTTTTACCTGATTACGCAATGCATCATCCGTAGATTTTGTTCGCCAAATCGTTCCCCAAGAAAGAAAAAAGCGTTGTTCTGCTGTAAATCCATCAATATCTTCAGGTCTACCATTTTCTTTATAATACATCTGTAAACCATCATATGCAGCAAGTACACCTCCTAAATCAGCAATATTCTCTCCTAAGGTAAATGCACCATTTATGTACACATCAGGTAATACTTCCGCTTCATCAAATTGATCTGTTAATTTTTTACCTAACTCTTTAAACTTTTCTAAATCTTCGTCGGTCCACCAATTATTCAAGTTTCCATCTGCATCATATCTAGATCCAGCATCGTCAAAACTATGAGAAATCTCATGTCCGATTACAGCACCAATTCCTCCGTAATTAACGGCTTCATCTGCTTGATAATTATAAAATGGAGGTTGTAGGATTGCTGCTGGAAATACAATCTCATTATATGGCGGCATAAAGTAGGCATTTACCATTTGCGGTGGCATAAACCACTCAGATTTATCAACTGGCTTACCCAATTTATCTAAATCTTTATAATAATTCCATTTTGATAAGTTTAAAGTATTACCATAATAAGTTCCACCGTCTTTAGTGCTTTCCATAACCAACGCAGAATAATCTTTCCATTCATCTGGATACGCAATTTTAACTTTCATTCTTCTGAGCTTCTCAATCGCCTTAGCTTTGGTTTCAGCCTGCATCCATTCTAATTCGTTGATTCGTTTCTCATAAGCTAACATGATATTCTTAATCATTTTTTCAGCCTTCTCTTTAGCTTCCGGCGGAAATTTCTTCTCAACATACAACTTACCTAATGCTTCACCAATACTACCGTTTAAAGCATTTAAAGCACGCTCTTTTCTATCGCGCATTGCTTTAGCACCTCTTAATTCTTTAGAGTAAAATTCCCAATTAGCTTTATCTATGTCGGTGCTTAAATTTCCTGCTGCTCTGTCAATAGCAGACCAACGCAAATAGGCTTTCCAAGCAGCAACATCGTTTTGCTTTAAAATACCATCCATGGCAATAATGTAGTTAGGATCTGTAACAATAACAGTATCTACTTTTGCGCCAATACCATCAAAATAAGCTTGCCAATCTATAGATGGAGCCATTTTGTTTAAATCTGCAATAGAACGCGGGTTGTTACGCTTACGCGCATCTCTTCTATCTACTTTATTCATTCTAGGTTCCGCTAAACTTGTTTCGAAATCTACAACTACATCGGCTGTGGTTTTTGCTGTTTCTTCATCATCGCCAATAAATTGTAACATACGTGCAACATGCTTGCGATATTTTTTCATTTTCTCTTGAGTATCCTCATCGGTATCTACATAATAGTCTCTACTTAAACCAAGACCTACAGACCCTAAATAGCCCGTATTCAAATCACTGTTTTCTGGATGAGAACCTACACCAAAACCAAAGAAACCGATTCCCCCAAAAGGTTCCATTTCAATTAAGAATCGTTGTAAATCTGCAACGTTATTAATTTCGTCAATTCGATTTAAATATGGCTTCAATGGCTCAATACCTTGAGCGTCTCTTGTTACCGTATCCATTATCGTTTCGTAAAAATTTATTGCCTTTTGTTGATCTGTAATATTTCCAGGTGCCGGAGCATCTTTTAAGGCTTCACTTTCCATGGCCTCTTGCAAAATTGCAAGGGCATCTTCATCTGTCATTTGACGTAATTCATCAAAACTACCCCAACGTGCTCTATCTGAAGGGATTTCAGTATTGTCATACCAAGTACCATTTACATATTTAAAAAAGTCGTCTTTTGGACTAATGTTTTGGTCCATTTTGGCAATGTCTATACCCGGAACCGTAGGTGCTTCTTCCTTTTTCTCGCATGCAGTGAATACAAGTCCAGAAGAGATAACAAGACTAAAAAGTCCTGCTTTCATTTGAAAAGATTTCATAATATAATTGAATAATTAAGTTCGAATTGCCAAAATAAACAAATTAAAGTTTTAGCTGAAAAAATTAACGCTAATTAACAGACTACTGTCTACTGTTTTCGCCTTTTTTTGCTTCGAGGCGCTCATTAGGAGTTTTCTTATTAGAAGTTCTTTTATGCATTTCATTCAAGCTCCTTCCGTCTTTTAAAACAGGTTGTTGAATTTCAAACGGAATATCTTCTCCTTCTTTGTATTGCCTTTTAAACTGATCAATTTTATATAGTACATTAATCTTATCGTTTAAAGATGAATATGCATCAAGAATATTTGTTACCTGCACCTCCACTTCTTCTTTAGTAATAGAGCTTATGTCTGCCATATCATTTAATCGAAATGCTTGATTATACAGCACATGAAAACGCATCTGTACTTCTGGTTTATCTACCATAGCTACCTCAATTGTATCGGATGCATCCAAAATTAACTCCGACAACTCCAAGGCATTTTGAAGCGCCTCTGATTTGGTGATGCGTTGATAACGCTCTACCATCGCACGCATGTTTTGATACTTAACCCATGTTTGCATGTCTTTTTGAGCCATACTGCTTAAAGTAACACCTATTCTGCTTATTTGTGTTTCTTCTTGCTCAGTATTAGCCAACACTTCTTCTATTGTTTGTTTCTTCTTAGAATTGCACGATACAAAAAGTGCTAATAGACATATGAATAGTAAGGTTCTCATAAATACTTTTGTAGTTGGTAAAAATAGCAAAATTGCAACATAATCATTCAGAAAACATTGCGAACTATTCATTTAAACGAGGGTCTTATTAAAGTCGTATTTTTACACATAAATAATAACTTATGAACGTAGATTTTAAGCAACTTCCAAACGCTTCAAAAATTTGGATCTTTCCTTCAAGCAAAAAATTGCATGCTAAGTTATTTAATGAAATTCAAGATTTACTCACCCAATTTTCTAGCAACTGGTTAAACAATGGAAAGCCTGTAATTTCAGGGTATAAAATTGCTTACAATCGTATTATTATTGTTGGTGTAGACCAAACAATTGATTCTTTAAATGTACAAGCCATAGATGCGTTAATCAGTTTTATAATAGGCATTGAAAACAAACATGACTTAACACTTTTAGATAAAGTTAATGTATGTTTTAAACAAGGTGATTTTGTGCAATATAAAAGTGTTCAAGAATTTAAAAAGATGCTCAAGCAAGGGGCAATTTCTAAAAAAATAATTGTTTTTAATAACTTAATTGAAACCAAAGAAGAACTAGAAGACGCTTGGGAGGTTCCTATTACAGAGAGTTGGCACAATAGATTTATCTAGGCTTTTAACTCTGTAATAAATGCTTCAATTGACTGAGCATCATCTACAGAAAAATAACCAATTTTGGTTCTTCTAAGAGCCGATAAATGTGCTCCAGATTTTAAGGCTTTGCCAAAATCAAATGCCAACGATCTAATATAAGTACCCTTACTACAGGCAACTTTAAAATCTATATGCGGTAAGTCTATCTTCGTTATTTCAAAAGATGAAATTTCAATTTTTCGGGATTTGATTTCAGTAGTTTTACCCTCTCTTGCTAGCTCATACAATTTCTTTCCATCTTTTTTTAATGCAGAAAAAATAGGTGGAATTTGTTGTTGATTCCCTTCAAAATTTTGAGCTGTTTGATGAATCAGTTTTTCTGTAATATGAGACGTTTCGAAAGTCGCATCAACCTCTGTTTCTAAATCGTAACTTGGCGTAGTAGCCCCAACTGTTATAGTACCAGTATATTCTTTATGCTGCGCTTGAAAAGTTTCAATTTGCTTGGTCATTTTACCAGTACACAAAATCAACAATCCAGTAGCTAAAGGATCTAAAGTACCTGCATGACCAACCTTAATTTTTTTGATATTGAATTTTTGACGGATTTCCCATCGCAATTTGTTCACCACTTGAAATGAAGTCCAATTCAAGGGCTTATCAATTAACAACACTTGTCCGTTTTTAAAATCTTCAAGTGTTTTCATAGTATTAATTCATTAAAGAAACTGTAATAGCTATGAAACCTACTACTGCACAATAAATAGAAAAGTAAGATAATTTGCTTCGTTTAACAAGACTAATCATCCAAGTACAAGCGAGCAACCCTGATACAAATGCTGCAACAAAACCCACCGATAAAATACCAATTTGACTTCCTTCAAAACTTATCTCACCTCCTAAAATATCTTTAGCAACCTTACCAAAAATTAAAGGCACTACCATGAGGAATGAAAAGCGTGCAGCTTTTGTTCTATCAATACCTAATAAAACAGCAGTTGAAATTGTAGCACCAGACCTCGAAATACCAGGAAGCATTGCAATGGCTTGTGAAACCCCAATAATAAAGGCAGAAAAAAACGACACTTTTCGCTCTGTATTTTGCGCTCTATCTGCTAATAATAGTAACAATGCAGTTATAATCAACATAAATCCAACCAATAAAATCTGGCTAGAAAACAGCATTTCTAATTGCTCTTCAAACAAGAAACCAACTACTGCAGCTGGAATCATTGACAATAGAATACGAAATGAGAAAGATGTTTCTTCATTCCATTTAAATTGAAACAATCCTTTAAAAATTTGAGCTATCTCTTTTCTAAAAATGACTATCGTACTTAACGCCGTAGCAAAGTGTAACACAACTGTAAAAGTTAAACTCTCCTGTGGTAATGCATGATCGCCAAGAATAGCTTCTGCTAATTCTATATGACCACTAGAAGATACTGGTAAAAACTCCGTAAGACCTTGAATAACTCCAAGAATAAGGGCCTCTATATAGCTCATTCACTTTTAGATTTTGCTAAGATGGCATAGATTTCAATACCCAATCCTAAAATAACTAGAGTTGGAGCTAAACGAATTCTTCTAAAATTATAAATCGCTTCATTAAACACTTCAGGATCATCACTTCCGCCACCTGCCATTAAGGCAAAACCTAGCATAATAACTACTAAACCAATTACCATTAAAATGTAATTTTTCTTTTCAAATAAAAATGGTTTTTGTGGCTTGCTTGTTTGTTTCTTCTTACTCATGGTGTTTAATTTCTGTTACTTTTTGAGTCAATGCAAAGTAACGGTTATTATTTAATAATACAGGTCTTCTGTACGTAAATTTAAAAACCTTCTAGTTGCAAAATAAGTACTTAAAAAAGTGATGCAAATACCTAATAACAGTACTGCACCAAAAACTATAGCTAATTGAACTTTATCTTCTAAGACTTGTAATTCAGGAATATTTCCGTTGATATAAATTAGAAGACCTACTATACCTAAAATAGCTACAACTGCCCCAACCAAACCTAATTGAATTCCGCGCCAAATAAAAGGTCTTCTTATAAATGCTTTAGTGGCACCTACCATTTGCATCGTTTTAATTGTAAATCGTTTTGAATATACAGAGAGTCTTATTGCGCTGTTAATTAAAACCACGGCGATTAATGTAAATAGCCCACTAAAAATAAGCATCCAGAAACTGAAACGCTGAATATTTTGAGTGAGTAAATCAATCAGAGGCTTATCATAACTCACCTCAAATACCGAATCATTCTCTCCTAGTTCATTCGCTATTAAAGTCATTTTTCCTGGAGTAACAAAATCTGATTTCACATAAATACTCAAGGCATCTTTTAAAGGATTTTTACCCAAATAAGAAATAAAATCCTCACCAATCTCTTCTCCAAAATTCTTTGCTGCTTCTTCTTTCGAAATATAAACCACTTCTTTCGTATACTCTTGACCTTCAATAATAGTCTTTAATGTAAGCACATCATCTTCTTCTATATAGTCATTCAAAAACACAGTTATTGCAACTTGCTCTTTAAAGTGCTTTGCAATATTTTGAGTTTTTAACAATACCAATCCTAACATACCAACCAAAAAAAGCACCAAGGCTATACTTACTATTACAGAAATATATGACGAACGCAATCGTCGTTTTTGATATTTTTCGAAGGATTTAGACATGAAAGTTTGATTTTGCTGCAAGATAACAATCGTTAGGCTCTATGCCAAGAATCGATTGAGTTTGTTATACGTAAAAAACGAACTGAGTTTAAAATTAGTATATACCTTATTCTTGCGGTGCCTCTTGGCACAACTCAATTAATACCCCATTGGTTGTTTTTGGATCTACAAAAGCTATCAGTTTATTATCTGCACCTCGCTTTGGTGTTTCATTAATCAAAGTAAAACCTTCAGCTTTTAAGCGTTTTAATTCAGCATTTATATCGTCTACTGCAAAGGCAATATGATGAATACCCTCGCCCCTCTTTTCTAAAAATTTGGCGATCGGACTTTCTGGATTTGTTGCTCCTAACAATTCAATTTTATTAGGGCCAGATTTAAAAAATGAGGTAATCACACCTTCTGATTCAACAGCCTCGCTTTTATATGGAGCCGCGCCAAACAGTTTTTCAAACAATTGATTTGAAGCCTCTAAATCTCGAACGGCTATTCCTAAATGTTCTATTTTTTTCATCCTACTATTCTTAACATTCTCAAATATACCGTACTTTTGTGGCATGGAAACAAACAGACAAAAGAAAATTGCAGGCGTTATACAAAAAGACTTGGTAGACGTGTTGCAAAGTGCAGCAAGAGAAGGTATGCCAGGGGTAATTATATCTGTAACTAAAGTACATGTTACAGCAGATTTAGGTGAAGCCAAAGTATACTTAAGTATTTTTCCAACAGACAAAAGAGATGTTTTGATTGAAGGTATCAAATCAAATACTGTAGATATTAGGCATGAGTTAGCTGCTCGAACAAAAAATCAGCTACGTAGAATGCCTAACTTACACTTTTTTGTAGATGATTCGTTAGACTATATAGAAGGTATTGACAATGCCTTGAGTGGAAACGAGGAAAATCCTATTGAAAATCCGGATATTCTCGAAAAACGTCAAAAACGCTAATTATTGAACATATCCCTATACATTGCCAAACGCTATTTATTCTCAAAAAGCAGTAATAATACTATAAACATTATTACCGCCATTGCAACTATAGGTGTTGTTATTGGCACTATGGCATTGTTTATTGTACTCTCAGGATTTTCTGGATTAAAGGCCTTCAGTTTGTCTTTTGTAGATATTGCAGACCCAGATTTTAAAATTACGCCAACCTATGGAAAGTCATTTTTTATGACCGACAGCATAAAAGAAGTTTTGAATAATGACAATCGTATTGCACATTATGCCGAAGTAATTGAAGAACGTGTTTTCTTAGAACACGGAAGTAAAACACATTTAGGATACATTAAAGGTATAGAAGAAAACTACATTAAAGTAAACAATGTAGATACGGCATTGGTTGTTGGTTTTTGGATAAATTTTGATTTTGATCATCACGCAGTTATTGGGAATGAAATTTCCAATAAACTATCAATGGGTATCAACGACCATTTAGAGCCACTAAAAATCTATGTGCCGAAACCAGGTAAAGGCTATGTAGAAAGCATGAAAAATGATATTAGTACCATTTTGACCCAATCTGTAGGGATTTTTGCATTGACAGAGGAGTACGATTCTAAATATGTGTTTATTACCAAGCAAAAAGCACAACAATTGCTTGAGTATGATTTAAATCAAATTAGTGCAATTGAGGTAAAAGTTGACAATCTAGACAACCGTTCCAATTTGATTACTGACTTAGAAGAAAAGTTAGGTGCCAATTTTAAAATTGAAACAAGAGAACAACTTAATGCCACTTTTTACAGAATGCTAAATATTGAAAATTTAGCATCGTATTTGGTCTCCACACTTATCCTTATTATTGCGCTCTTTAATGTTATAGGAGCCATAATTATGATGATTTTTGACAAACGAAAAAATCTTACAACGCTATTTAATATTGGCCTTCAAGTAAAAGATATTAAACGTGTTTTTGTATTACAAGGAAGCTTACTTTGTATTATTGGTCTCGCTATAGGCTTGGTATTAGGTATTGTTCTTGTAGTATTACAAAAGCAATATCATTTATTTATGATAACTCCTTCTCTTGCTTTTCCTGTAGAATTTAAAGTGATAAATGTAGCTGTAGTTATTGTAACAATTCTAACACTTGGTTATGTGGCTGCCAAAATAGCTAGTAGTAGAATCACAAAGTCTTTTATTTCTTAGCAACAAATACAGAGCTAAGTCAAAATGAATCTAACTTTTGATACTTACTTCTGTTCTAACCAAATTTTTGAAGCACTTCATCAAACGTATCAAACACCACTTGAGCGTCATCTGAAGTTACCATTTTAAGTCTGTACTCTTTAAAATGTGGAATTCCTTTAAAATAGGTTGCATAGTGTCTTCTTGTTTCTAACACCCCTTGCATTTCACTTTCTTTCCAATCTATCTCCATTTGCAAATGACGCTTTGCCATTTCTACACGTTCCGCAATTGATATTTCTGGCAAGTGTTCACCTGTTTGAAAAAAGTGTTTTACCTGCTTAAAAAACCATGGGTTTCCAATAGAAGCTCTTCCAATCATAGCACCATCAAGCCCATAATCATCACGCATTTCTTTAGCTCTCTCTGGGGTAGAAACATCGCCATTTCCAAAAACCGGAATATGCATTCTAGGGTTATTCTTTACTTCGGCAATAGGTTTCCAATCTGCATCTCCCTTATACATTTGAGCCCTAGTTCTGCCATGTATGGCAATGGATTTAACACCTACATCTTGCAAGCGCTCTGCCACCTCAACAATTTTAATAGAATCGTGATCCCAACCCAAACGCGTTTTTACTGTTACAGGTAAATCTGTATGCTTTACCATCGCGTCAGAAAGCTTAACCATTAAATCGATATCTTTCAAAATACCTGCACCTGCTCCGCGTGAAACAACCTTCTTAACTGGGCAACCAAAATTAATGTCGATAATATCTGGTTTCGATTGCTCTACAATCTCAACCGTACGCAGCATAGATTCTAAATTGGCTCCAAAAATCTGGATACCAACAGGACGTTCTTTTTCGTAAATATCTAATTTCTTAACACTCTTAGCTGCATTACGAATCAACCCTTCAGAAGAAATAAACTCCGTATATACCACATCGGCTCCTTGCTCTTTACACAAAGCTCTAAAAGGCGGATCACTCACATCTTCCATTGGTGCAAGCAACAACGGAAAATCTCCTAATTCTATATCTCCAATTTTTACCACTTCTATTAATTTTACTGTTTTAGAAAGTTACTTCAGTTTCAACCAATTCTTTCTTACGCTGTACAACCACCTTTACTGTTTGACCTCGTTCAAATTGTGAAAGCGCTTTCATATATGCCATCATGTCTACAATTTCTAGATCTCCCATTTTCACAACAATGTCTTTCTTCTGAATTCCAGCATTTGCAGCAGGACCGCCTTCATTAACACCATCAACCTTCATTCCTTCACCGTCATATAAGTAATTCGGAACTACGCCCAACTTTACTTTAAATCTTGGTGTTTCTTCAGATTCATTCTTAGTTTTTGTGAATTTTAATTTTCCATTATCATCCAATTCTGTAACAATAGCTACTACATAGTCTGCTATTTTATACATACCTTCATAATTCAGTAATTCTGCATCATCTGACGGCTTATGATAATCTTCATGTTGTCCTGTAAACAAGTGCAAAACAGGCAGATCTTGTAAGTAAAAAGAAGTATGATCTGAAGGCCCCACACCAGATTCTTTCTCAATAATTTTAAAATCGTCTCCTAAAGAATGAACTGTTTGTGACAGCAATGGTGATGTACCGGTACCGTAAACTGCTAAAGAACTATCTTGCTTCATACGACCAACCATATCCATATTGATCATATAATTTACTTTTTTAATATCAATCGTAGGATTTTTTGCAAAATAATTAGAACCCAACAATCCCATTTCTTCACCAGAAAAAGCCATAAAAAGGTAATTGTTGTTCGTATTAATTTCTTGTAATCTATCTGCTACATTTAACATTACGGCTACACCACTTGCATTATCGTCTGCACCATTATGTATTAAGCTATCCCCTCTGTGTAACGATCCTTCAGAACCCCAACCTAAATGATCATAATGCGCTCCAATGATTACCGTATTTTCTGCACCATTATCTAAAAAGCCAACAACATTCTTACCTGTAATTGTGTTCTTAGAAACCGAGTCCGTAAACTTTACTTGAGCATGCGGATGTGTTTTGGGCACAAATGAAAATGACTGAAAATACCCTTCTGTTCCTTTTGGGTCTAAACCTAATTTTCTAAAACGTTTAGCAATATAATCTGCTGCAATCTGCTCTCCTTCAGTTCCAGTTTGCCTGCCTTCCAATCTATCATCAGCCAAATAAGTTACATCTTCTTGCATTTTTGTGTCAAATTTTTCAGTAGTACAAGCTGCTATAACTACCAAAAATAACAGCGCAAAATATTGTTTCATAGGATTATCGGATTAATTTTGCAAAATTAAATATTCTAACATATTTAAAACGCTAAACCACCAAAAATATACAAATAAATGAATCAACTTTTCCTTGCCCTTTCAGGACTGTTTTTAATTAGCTGTGTACCATCAGATAAAAAAGATAAGGACGCTTGGAGTGGGGAAACCTATACCGACTCATTGTATTTTAAAGGTGAAAAACACTTTAAAAACATGCAACAAATTACATTTGGTGGAGATAATGCAGAGGCCTATTGGAGTTTTGATGATAAACAAATTATTTTCCAATCAAATCACAAAGAATGGGGCGTTGAGTGTGATCAAATGTTTATAATGAATGTTGGCGAAACGTTTGAAGATTCGAAACCACAAATGGTAAGTACAGGATTAGGAAGAACAACTTGCTCCTATTTTTTGCCAGATGGAAATATTATCTATTCTTCTACACATGAAGGGCACCATGAATGTCCAGAAGCTGTATTGCGTAAAAACGGCAAATACATCTGGCCAATTTATGATACCTACGATATTTACTTAGCAAATCCACAAGGAGAAATCATTAAAAAGTTAACGAATGAGCCTGGGTACGATGCAGAACCAACAGTATCGCCTAAAGGAGATAAAATTGTGTTTACCTCAACTAGAAGTGGTGACATAGAGTTGTACACAATGAACATTGACGGCACCGATATTAAGCAAATTACCTTTGATTATGGTTATGATGGTGGTGCGTTTTTCTCACCTGATGGCAGCAAAATTATCTTCCGATCGTCAAGACCAAAAACAGATGAAGAAATTGCTGAATACAAAGCATTATTAATAGAAGGACTGGTACAACCAACAGAAATGGAATTGTACATCTGTAACGCAGATGGATCAGATTTACGTCAATTAACGCATTTAGGAAATGCCAATTGGAGTCCATTCTTTCACCCATCTGGAGAAAAAATTATTTTCTCTTCAAACTTTGAAAATGACGGAGGATTTCCATTTGATTTATACATGATTGATATTGATGGAAAAAACTTAGAAAAAATTACACATGGAGGTTCGTTTAATGCGTTCCCTGTTTTTTCTAATGATGGTAATCGCATCTTGTTTTCATCTAATAGAAACAATGGTGGGGGCCACGACACCAATTTATTTTTAGCTGATTGGGTAGAGTAACTGTTAGTTTGTCTTTAAACCAATCACAATAACTTATATTTGCAATCTGAACGAAGGAATAGAAAATGAAGCACATAAGAAACTTTTGTATTATAGCCCATATTGATCATGGTAAAAGTACACTAGCAGACAGGTTATTAGATTACACTGGTTCTGTTACAGAACGCGAAAAGCAAGATCAGCTTTTAGACAATATGGATTTAGAGCGTGAACGTGGTATTACCATTAAATCACATGCCATACAAATGGAGTATGAATTCAAGGGTGAAACCTATGTGTTAAACCTAATTGACACTCCGGGTCACGTAGATTTTTCTTACGAAGTTTCACGTTCTATTGCTGCTTGCGAAGGAGCCCTTTTAATTGTAGACGCAGCACAAAGCATACAAGCACAAACCATTTCTAACTTATATTTAGCATTAGAGAATGACTTAGAAATTATTCCTGTACTAAACAAAGTAGATTTACCAAGTGCCAATCCGGAAGAGGTTACAGATGATATTGTAGACCTTTTAGGTTGCGATCCAGAAGAGGTTATTCCTGCAAGTGGTAAAACTGGCTTTGGTGTAGATCAAATTCTAGAAGCCATTATCGATCGAATTCCTGCACCAGAAGGCGACCCAGAAGCACCATTACAAGCATTAATTTTTGATTCAGTATTCAATACATTTAGAGGAATTGAAACATATTTTAGAGTACTAAATGGTGAAATTAAAAAGGGTCAAAAAATTAAATTCTTAGCAACAGATAAAGAATATTTTGCTGATGAAGTTGGCACTTTAAAACTAAATCAGGTAGTTAAAGACTCTGTTAAAACTGGAGATGTTGGATACTTGATTACAGGAATTAAGACAGCAAAAGAAGTTAAGGTTGGAGATACAATTACCGACGCTAAAAATCCAACACAAGAGGCTATTGCAGGTTTTGAAGATGTAAAACCAATGGTGTTTGCTGGAATTTATCCTGTAGACACAGAAGACTATGAAGACTTAAGAGCTTCTATGGAAAAACTTCAGTTAAACGATGCTTCTTTAGTGTTTCAACCAGAAAGTTCTGCCGCTTTAGGATTTGGTTTCCGATGTGGATTCTTAGGAATGTTGCATTTAGAAATTATTCAAGAGCGTTTAGAGCGTGAGTTTGACATGACCGTTATTACAACGGTACCAAACGTATCGTACCATGCATATACCAATAAAAATCCTGATGAGCTCATCATTGTAAATAATCCATCAGATTTACCAGACCCTTCAACATTAAATCGTGTTGAAGAACCATATATTAAGGCATCAATTATTACCAAGTCTGACTTTGTTGGACCAGTTATGAGCTTGTGTATTGAAAAGCGCGGTCAAATTACCAACCAAACCTATTTAACGCAAGATCGTGTTGAGTTGAGTTTTGATATGCCACTGGCTGAAATTGTTTTCGATTTTTACGATCGTTTAAAAACTGTATCTAAAGGATATGCATCTTTTGATTACTCACCTATTGGTATGAGAGCTTCAAAATTAGTAAAAGTTGACATCCTATTAAACGCACAATCTGTAGATGCGCTTTCAGCTTTAATACATGCAGATAACGCATATACCATTGGCAAAAAAATGTGTGAAAAACTCCGTGAATTAATACCTAGACAGCAGTTCGACATTCCAATTCAAGCAGCCATTGGATCTAAAATTATTTCCAGAGAAACTGTAAAAGCTTTACGTAAAGACGTAACGGCCAAATGTTACGGAGGAGATATTTCTAGAAAGCGTAAATTATTAGAAAAACAGAAGAAAGGTAAAAAGAGAATGCGTCAAGTAGGTAACGTAGAAATACCTCAACAGGCATTTATGGCTGTTTTAAAATTAAACGATTAAACCACATATTTGCATAAAATGTGATGAAATTGATATTTCGTTCAGTTTAATTGACAATTTCATAATAATAATGGGTGTTTTTTTAACTATAAACACCCATTTCTTTTTTTTATAATTCGTATTTTTTCGGTCACAATCACAACCATGAAAATACTACACCTTAGCGCAGAATGTTATCCTATAGCAAAAGTTGGAGGATTAGCAGATGTCGTTGGCTCATTACCAAAATATCAAAGCAATGGCAATAGTCAATCTGAAGTAATTATGCCTTTGTACGACAATGCGTTTACTCATAAAAACGAGTATAAAACAATTTATAATAGTACGCTAGAGTTAGGCAATCAAAATTTAGCATATCAAATTGTTACTTTAAAAGAAAACACATTAGGGTTTAATATTTATTTTATAAAAATTCCTAATCTATTATTTGTTGATTATGTCTACTCTTCGGACGATACCAATCGTTTTTTAGCTTTTCAGATTGCTGCGCTAGACTGGGTCTTAACTTGGGACGAAAAACCAAACCTATTTCATTGCCACGACCATCATGTAGGGTTGGCACCTTTTATGTTGCAAGAATCGTATAAATATGAATCATTAAATAAAATTCCTGTTGTACTTACTATTCACAATGCTCAATATCAAGGATGGTTTTCACATGAAAAGGTTGGCCTGATACCAGCATTTAATTTTGACCATGTTGGATTGTTAGATTGGGGAGGCGCAATCAATCCGCTTGCAGCTGCAATAAAATGTGCTTGGGCAGTTACAACTGTATCACCAAGTTACATGGAAGAGCTAAAACTAGCAGCTAATGGGCTGGAAAGTTTATTAGCATCTGAGCACGCAAAATGCTCTGGTATTTTAAACGGTATCGATACCGATGTTTGGAATCCGGAAACAGATAATTACATTATTAAAAACTTTAAAAAAAGTACGGTAGTTTCTGGCAGAAAAGGAAATAAAAAATGGTTGTGTGATGAGTTTGGATTAGATGAGTCTAAACCTCTCTTTGCCTTTATCGGAAGATTGGTTGGCGAAAAGGGCGCCGATTTATTACCATCGGCTTTTAAAGAAGCATTGGCTTCTGAAAATATTTCTGTACTTTTATTGGGGTCAGGTCACAAAAATGTTGAATCTGAATTAAATGAAATAAAACAGCTATTCCCAAATACTTATAACAACTATATCGGATACGACGAGCGCTTATCGCATATTATTTATGCTGGTGCAGACTTTTTAATAATGCCGTCAAGAGTAGAACCTTGCGGACTGAATCAGTTATATTCGTTACGTTATGGTTTGATACCTGTTGTAAGAAGTATAGGAGGATTAAAAGATACAGTTATTGATATAGACAATAACGGATTTGGATTTGTACATCAAAAAGTAGAAGTTAAACAAATTGTTCAGGCAATAGAAAGAGCAACTAATTTTTACAATGATACCCCAAATTTTACTAAAATAAGAAAAGCTATTATGGACATAGATCATTCTTGGAATGCATCTGCCAAAGCATATATAAAATTGTATAATACATTAAAAAAGTAAGTCATGGTTAACAACAAAGTTTTATCAATCATTTTAGGAGGTGGACAAGGAACACGTTTATATCCATTAACACACGCAAGATCTAAACCTGCAGTTCCAATTGCCGGAAAATATAGATTGGTTGATATTCCTATTTCCAATTGTATCAATTCTGATATTAAGAGAATGTATGTGTTAACGCAGTTTAACTCTGCATCATTAAACCGTCATATAAAAAACACCTATTCTTTTAGTTTTTTCAGTTCTGCGTTTGTTGATGTATTAGCGGCAGAACAAACACCTGATAATAAGGGTTGGTTCCAAGGAACTGCCGATGCTGTTAGACAGAGTATGCACCATTTTTTGCGTCATGATTTTGAATATGCTTTAATTCTATCTGGTGACCAATTGTATCAAATGGACTTTAATGCCATGATCAAGGCTCATGAAAAGGCGAAAGCAAAAATTTCTATTGCTACCATTCCTGTAAATGCGAAGCAAGCAACTTCTTTTGGAATTTTGAAAAGTGACGATAAAGGAAAAATCACTTCATTTATAGAAAAACCAGCTGCTGATTTATTATCAGATTGGACTTCTGAAGTGAGTGATGAAATGAAAGCAGAAGGAAGACATTATCTTGCCTCTATGGGTATTTACATTTTTAATCGCGACTTACTGATTGAATTAATGAAAAACCCAGACACCATTGATTTTGGTAAAGAAATTATTCCGCAATCAATTGAAAAGCACAAAACATTAAGCTATCAATACGAAGGGTACTGGACAGATATTGGAAACATAGATTCGTTCTTTGAGGCCAATTTAGGTTTGACAGACGATATTCCTGATTTCGATTTATACGATAAAGCACAGCGCATTTATACGCGTGCACGTATGTTACCAACAACAAAAATATCTGGCACAACATTAAATAGAACTGTAGTAGCAGATGGCTGTATTGTTCATGCTGCAAAATTAGAGAGATGTGTAATTGGTGTTAGATCTCGAATTGGAGAAGAGTCTACTATAATAAATACTTATATGATGGGAAGCGACTCATACCAATCACTCGAAGAATTAGAAAACCCAAATATTATTTCAAAAGGTATTGGCAAACGTTGCTTTATTAAAAATGCTATAATTGACATGAATTGTTGTATTGGGGATGATGTGAGAATTAATGGCGGCGTGCATTTAGAAGATCAAGAAACTGATCTATGCGTCATTAAAGATGGAATTGTTGTCCTTAAAAAAGGAGCTATTATTCCAAATGGTTTTGTAATCTAACAGTATGGCAGAAGTTTTAGCACATAGTTTATTTTCTGATTTCGACATCAACTTATTTAAAGCCGGTAAACATTTCCGGCTTTATCATAAATTCGGTTCTCATATTACCACGATTAATGGAGTAAAAGGAACGTATTTCGCAGTTTGGGCTCCAAGTGCAAAATCAATTTCTGTAATAGGCGATTTTAATTATTGGAATGCTAATGAACATCAATTAAATGTTCGATGGGATGCCTCAGGTATATGGGAAGGTTTCATACCACATGTTGGCAAAGGTCATATTTATAAATACCGAATTGAATCACACCATAACGGAGTCATAACAGAAAAAGCTGATCCGTATGCAAGAAGGTACGAACATCCACCAAAAACAGCTTCTATTGTTTGGGATGACAATTACAAATGGAAAGATAATAACTGGTTAAAAAACCGCAAAAAACACAATGCATTAGACGCTCCCTATTCTGTATACGAAGTACATCTTGGTTCTTGGAAAAGAAAGGTTGAAGAAGACCGTTTTATGTCATACTTCGAGTTAGCAGATGAACTCGTTTCTTATGTAAAAGAAATGAACTTTACGCATGTTGAGTTTATGCCTGTAATGGAATTTCCATTCGACCCTTCATGGGGGTATCAAGTTACAGGGTATTTCGCGCCTAGCTCACGTTTCGGGTATCCAGAAGAATTTAAATTTCTAGTTGACAAACTACATCAAAGTGGCATTGGTGTTATTTTAGATTGGGTGCCATCTCATTTTCCCGAAGATGCTCATGGCCTCGGTTATTTTGATGGCTCACACTTGTACGAACATCCAGATCGTCGTAAAGGATATCATCAAGATTGGAAAAGTTTAATCTTTAATTATGGACGAAACGAAGTGCGTTCATTTTTAATTAGCAATGCACTTTTCTGGTTAGATCAATACCATGTAGATGGCTTGAGAGTAGATGCTGTAGCCTCTATGTTGTATTTAGATTATTCTCGAGAAGATGGCGAATGGGAACCAAATGAATTTGGCGGACGAGAAAATTTAGATGCGATCTCTTTCTTTCAAGAATTAAATGCAGAAATCTATCAATCCTTTCCAGATGTTCAAACTATTGCCGAAGAGTCTACTGCCTTTCCTAATGTAACCAACCCTACAGATATGGGTGGTTTAGGTTTTGGCATGAAATGGATGATGGGTTGGATGCACGATACACTCAATTACTTCAAAAAAGATTCGATTTACAGACAATACCACCAGAATGACATTTCATTTAGTTTAACCTACGCGTTTACAGAAAATTTCATGTTACCCCTCTCACACGATGAAGTAGTATATGGTAAAAACTCCATCCTTGGCAGAATGCCTGGTGACGAGTGGCAACGCTTTGCAAATTTAAGATTATTATATGGCTACATGTTTACACACCCTGGAACAAATTTATTATTTATGGGAGGCGAATTTGGGCAATACAACGAATGGAATTTCCAACAAAGTTTAGATTGGAATCTTTTAGAGTTCGAACCACATAAAAAAATGCAAACCTATTTTAAAAACCTAAATAAGTTTTACAAAGAAACACCTGCACTTTTCGAAAATGCGTTTGTTAACAAAGGTTTTGAATGGATTGCTTATGATGACAATGTGAATTCGGTAATATCGTACATTAGAAAAGGAAAAGAAACCGATGTTATTGTAGTTTGCAACTTCACTCCTACCGTTCATGAAAAATATAAGATAGGCATCAAAAACAAAGGTAAGCTAAAACAAATTTTTAATAGTGACATGAAAAAATTTGGTGGCGGAGGCATATCGAATTCCAAACCAATTACAATTAAAAAAGAATCTTGGAATGGTAAAAAACATCATGCTGAAATTACAATTCCACCATTAGCTGTTGTGGTTTTTGAAATTAATTAACCCTCAACTATTCTCAATTAACATACACCTCTTTTTTGTTGATAAAACTTCAATAAAATAGGGGTGTTTTTATGATATATACACTCTATAAAATTTAACATTTAAGTAAATTTGCTCTACGCTTAAATAGAAGGTTTTATGATTTTAAATGAAGAATTAGAATTTAAAGGAAATTTATATCCATCGAAAATAATATCATATAAAAAAGATGTAGATACACTTTATTTTACTACAGAAAATAATGTGGTACTTCAGGTAACTGTTGTTAGAGACAGTGTATTGAGATTTAGATATACAACCAACCTAATTTTTGAGAACGATTTCTCGTATGCAATAACTAAATATGCGAGTAGAGGTTTCAATCATTTAGAGATTACAGAAGACGATGACAATTATATTATTACAACTGCAAAGTTGATTTGTCATATCTCAAAAGTAAACCTTCGAAAAAGCATTTATGATGCAAAAGACGGTAGCCTAATCAATCAAGACGAACTTGGTTTTCACTGGGAAGAAAGTTATGAATACGGAGGTAATATTGTAAAAATGACCAAAGCTTCTCAAAGTAGTGAGAGCTTTTATGGTTTAGGAGACAAACCCTCGCACATCAACCTAAAAGGAAAACGCTTTCAAAACTGGGTAACAGATTCTTATGCATACGGTAGAGATACAGATCCAATTTATAAAGCTATTCCGTTCTTTATAGGATTGCATGGCACAAAGTCTTATGGTATCTTTTTTGACAATACGTTCAGATCGTATTTCGATTTTTGTCAGGAACGCAGAAATATTACAAGTTTTTGGGCTCAAGGTGGCGAGATGAACTACTACTTTATTTACGGACCTCAGATGAGCGATGTAGTTTCTAATTATACAGATTTAACAGGTAAGCCTCATCATATGCCAGCTTTATGGACACTAGGCTACCACCAATGTAAATGGAGTTATTATCCAGAATCTAACGTTAGAGAAATCACACAAAAATTTAGAGATTTAAAAATTCCTTGTGACGCCATCTATTTAGATATTGATTATATGGATGGGTTCCGCTGCTTTACATGGAACAAAGAATATTTCCCGAATCCAAAGAAAATGGTTAAAGACCTTTCTGACGATGGATTTAAAACTATTGTTATAATTGATCCAGGAATAAAAATAGACAACAACTACAGCGTGTTTAAAGAAGGAATGGAAAACGATTACTTCTGTAAACGTGCCGATGGACCATATATGAATGGTAAAGTTTGGCCTGGTGAATGCCATTTCCCTGACTTTACAAATCCCAAAGTACGTGATTGGTGGTCTGATTTATTTAAAGAACTGATTGAGGAAGTTGGTGTTAAGGGTGTTTGGAATGATATGAACGAGCCTGCAGTAATGGATGTACCTGGTAAAACTTTTCCTGACGACGTGCGACATAATTACGACGGTAACCATTGTAGCCATAGAAAAGCTCATAATATTTATGGTATGCAGATGGCAAGAGCAACATACCAAGGATTGAAAAAATTCTCATATCCTAAGCGTCCTTTTGTAATTACACGTGCAGCCTATTCTGGTACACAACGTTATACCTCAACTTGGACAGGTGATAATATTGCTACATGGGATCATTTAAATATTGCTAACCAACAAGCACAACGTATGTGTTTATCTGGATTCTCAAATGTAGGCTCTGATATTGGTGGTTTTGCAGAACAACCGAATGGTGAATTATACGCTCGCTGGATTCAGTTAGGAATATTCCACCCATTCTGTAGAACACACTCTTCTGGAGACCATGGCGATCAAGAACCTTGGGCTTTTGACGACAACATTACAAATGTAGTTAGAAAGTTTATTGAGATTCGTTACCAATTACTACCATACCTATATACGGCCTTTTGGAATTACGTGAATGACGGAGTGCCAATTCTAAAATCATTGGTTTTATTTGACCAAGAAGATCCGCATACACATTACAGAAATGATGAGTTTGTGTTTGGAGAGAAAATATTAGTATGTCCAATTAATGAACCAAATGCTAAAGGTAGACGCATGTTCTTCCCTCGTGGCAGATGGTATAACTTCTGGGATGATAGTATTGTTGAAGGTGGTCAAGAAGCATGGGTAGATGCAGATTTAGATTTTAT
Organism: Urechidicola sp. KH5; assembly: GCF_054661455.1. Classification (NCBI taxonomy): domain Bacteria; kingdom Pseudomonadati; phylum Bacteroidota; class Flavobacteriia; order Flavobacteriales; family Flavobacteriaceae; genus Urechidicola; species Urechidicola sp. KH5. The sequence continues at coordinate 587,932 of NZ_BAAFSW010000002.1, read as the reverse complement.
GCCAATCTTTATAAAAGAGGGGGCAATCATTCCTAAATATCCAATTCAACAATATGTAGGTGAAAAAGAATTTGATGAATTAACTTTAGATGTGTATTACAAAAAAGGAAAAGAAAAATCGCAATTATTTGAAGATGCACATGACGGCTATGACTATATCAAAGGGCGTTATAGTTTGAGAAATTTCAGTTTAGTTGGTAAATCAAACTCACTTTCAATTCAACAACACAAATCTGGTAAATACATAACTCCTTACTCAACATTTAAATTGAACTTAAAAGGATTACCTTTTGAAATAGCTAGTATTTCTGTTGATAATGAGAACGTGGATGTATCAAAAAACAGCGAAACATTAATAGTTTCAAAAGATTTTACGACGATACATATTGTTGGTAAATAGTCAATAAACTTAATTTTAACTTAAGCACACCTCTTTCTATAAATGTAAAGAGGTTTTTTTGCGCATAAAAAAACCCACTTAAGTGATTAAGTGGGAAAATTGCTATGAAAAAGAAAGTAGGTTTTAACCTACGCAACAAAGATATGTTACTTTGGAATATTACGCAAGGATAAATTGTATTTTTTACATTTAATAATGAAATTCGTAAAACTCTAAAATATTTCCAAACAAAAAAGCACAAAAAAAACCCACTTAAGTGATTAAGTGGGAAAATTGCTATGAAAAAGAAAGTAGGTCTAACCTACCTTACAAATATATAATCTCCATAATCACTAAACAAGTATAACGTGTAAAAAAAACACAATAAACAACAGAATTCAAAACTTGTTAATTTTCGCCGTAATTATTAAGGATTTATCAAAGATTTGTTGAATTTATTTTATTTGTATTTTTATTTTTTAATTCATTTGAAAATGTCAAAATTACTTTATGTTATAATTGTTGTTTTTTGTGTTATTTCTTGCCAAAAAAAAGAAGAATCAGTAGAATTTTCGTTTGGTATAATCGCAGACTGTCAATATTGTGATTGTGATATAAAATGGGACCGCTATTTTAGAAAATCACCACAACGTTTAAGTGATGCTGTAAATGAGTTAAATCAGCACGATCTTGATTTTACAATTCATTTAGGTGACTTTATCGATAAAGATTTTAAAAGTTTTGACAGTATCTTACCTACTTGGAAAAATTTAAATTCAGATAGATATCATGTTTTGGGTAATCATGATTTTGATGTAGCAGATAGTTTAAAGTCCAAAATACCCTATAAACTAAAACTCAAAAATCGATACTATAGTTTCAACAAACACAACTGGAAATTTATAGTACTAGATGGCACCGATTTAAGTACTTATGCCCCATCAAAAAATAACCAACAAGCATCGCAACAATTATTAGCTAAAAAAGAAAAAAATTCATTGCCCTATGCTATGTTTTACAATGGTGCTTTAAGTAAAGAACAAATGAGTTGGGTAAAAATTCAACTTGAAGAGGCCAAATCACAAAATCAAAATGTGGGATTTTTCTGTCATTTCCCCGTGCAACCAATAGACAACCATAACTTATGGAATACCGAGGAATTTTTAGAGCTTATTGCACCGTATGAAAATATAAAGTTCTATATGAATGGACACAATCATGCTGGAGCCTATGCAACTTTAAATAATGTACATCATGTTACATTTAAAGGAATGGTAGATACCAAAGATACTACAGCTTTTGCCATTGCAACTATTACAAACGATAGCCTATTCATATCAGGATTTGGCAGAGAACCTAACAAAAGTTTAAAGCTCAAATAACTTATTAATTTTCTAAATTCTTTTCTTCAGCTTCTTTCGTCTCTCTTCTTGCTTTCGCCTTTTTTACACCTATTGGATAATTTACATTCAAAAAGAATCCTCTACTTTGAGTGTTAGGTCGATCTTTATAGACGTTTACAAAACTTTGGTAATAGCGTGCACCAATTGCAACATTTCTATTTTTGCCAAATCGATATCCAAAGCCACCTAAAACACCGGCATCAATTCTATTGATTAAGTCTTTATTATCAAATTTAATATTTCGCTCAACGCCATCAACATCGGATGTATACTCTACATACGATTTTGAACGAAGAGCAAATTGTGGACCTAACTCTACGTACACACCATCTTCAAATTGTCTTCGCATTAAAGCGGGTACCATAAAACTTTGAATGATTTGTTGGTATCTCCCCTCAATTTCTTGCCATTCACCTCCTATAGACTCAAGATCTGCTCTCGATAAGTGGTCTAGACCTTCATTAGATTTTACTAAAACTCCGGTATGAAAATAGTACTTTGGATTTTTCATCTGAAAAGTAAAATAAAACCCTAAATTGAATTTCGTTAAATAATCATTAGAATCCAGTCCGCCTAAATGCATCCAATTCAAACCTCCTTGTAGACCAAATTCCAATTTTTCGGAATTAAGTTTATCTCCCAATAAAAGTGAAATCAAAACCTGCGAATTCGATTGATAGGTAATAAAACAAAGGGCTGTTACAACGAGAAGCTTTTTCATAGATAGTAGTTGGAGTGCAACAAAATAAATTGCCTGTTTACACAAATATACTAATGAATCACACAAAGTAAGTGAACAATAACATTTTAATTTATAAAAGCTCTTTTATCTACGAATGAGTTCGTTATATTTGAAGTACTCTCTTAAAATTAAATGCTATGAGTACCACTCTTTCACTAATAAATAGGTTACGTGAACGTATGTCGCAATCTATCATAGGTCAAGACAAACTAGTTTCGAGACTAATTTTAGTGCTATTAGCCGATGGAAATTTATTATTAGAAGGCTTACCAGGTCTTGCCAAAACTAGAGCCATTAAGTCCTTATCTAAAGAACTAGATTGTGGTTTGAGTAGAATTCAATTTACCCCAGATTTACTTCCTTCCGATATTACTGGAACCGAAATTTATCAACCAGAAACTGAAGAGAAGTTTGTTTTTCAAGAAGGGCCGATTTTTAGCAACCTTATTTTGGCAGATGAAATTAACAGGTCTCCTGCCAAGGTGCAATCAGCTTTGTTAGAAGCAATGGAAGAACGTCAAGTCTCTGTTGCAGGAAAAACCTATAAAATGGATTCTCTTTTTATGGTGCTAGCCACACAAAATCCTGTAGAACAAGAAGGTACTTACCCATTACCTGAAGCTCAAATGGATCGTTTTTTAATGCATGTAAACATAGATTACCCGGACGATGCATCAGAACTAGCAATTATGCGTTTAAATAGAGCTGAGCAAGGCCCAAAATCAAATGATTCTAAGAAGAGCGATAAATTATCTCCTCAAATTATTTTTGATGCGAGACAAGAAATTCACAAAATTAGTATTTCTGAAAATGTCGAAAAATACATAGTAGATATTGTTTCGGCTACGCGATATCCCGAAAAATACAACGAACAACTTTCTGCGTGGATTGAATTTGGTGCAAGCCCAAGAGGAACTATTAGTATTGATAAAGCAAGTAGAGTACATGCATGGATGCAAGGCAATGACTTTGTATCTATAGATAATGTAAGAGCTGTTGTTCACGACTGTTTAAGACACCGTTTGATATTAAGTTACGAGGCCAATGCAGATGCAATTTCTGCAGACCAAGTGATTGATGAATTGTTAAAACATGTTGCAGTTGTAGGTTAATTTTAAAGACTATGGATAAAGAATTGGGACATACCAATAAAGTCTTTGTTTCGCTTCAAGACCTACTCTACCAAGAGCACCATGCACAAGATTTTAGTTTTCTTGCCAAAAAACAAAAAGTACGAAGTATACTTGGTGGAAAACATGCATCTAAATTAAGAGGTCGCGGACTTGATTTTGAAGAAGTTCGTAATTATGTTGCGGGGGATGATATTCGAACAATAGATTGGAAAGTTACTGCACGTACTCAAAAAACCCATACACGGGTTTATAGTGAAGAAAAAGAAAAACCTGCTTTAATTTTTGTAGACCAATCAACATCTATGTTTTTTGGTTCTCAAGAAAAAATGAAATCTGTTGTAGCTGCAGAATTGGCGGCCTTAGCGGCATTTAAAATTTTAAAAGACGGAGATCGCATTGGTGGCGTTGTCTATTCTGATAATGGCATTGACATTGTTTACCCCAAAAGAAATCGAAAAAACATCTTACATTTTTTTGAAAAAATTGTGATCCGAAATAATGAACTCGCTACGGCAAAAGCCACAGATCATCAAAAATCATCTAGCATTGCATTTCAAAAAGTTCGAAATATAGTTACTCATGATTTTCTAGTAATTATTATTAGTGACTTTAGAAGATATGATCCAACAGTAATAAAAAACATCGCCCAACTCGCTCAAAAAAATGATGTTATTTTGGCTAAAGTAACCGATCCTTTTGAACGAAATATTGCACAAGACACATTTGTTTTTGGCGATGGAGATAAACAATTAATTGTAAAAGGAAGTAATAAAAAAATTCAAAAAAACTTTAGTTCTGGTTTTGATCAAGGTATCCGAAAATTTGAAACCGAAATGAAACGTCATAAAATTCCAGTAATTTCATTTAATACCATTACTCCTATTTCAGATCAGTTAAAAGACATTCTAAATCCAACCAAAAAAATTTGACTTGGCTTTTTTACATAGCATCTCAATTAGATAGCATATCGCAATCAAACCAAAACACTGCTATTGTTTTAGATAAAATAAAAGAGCCTCCTCCTGTTCAATTTTCTTTCGATACAATTGGTTGGAAAGTACTATTCATTGTGCTAATTGTCATATGTATTTTCTATGCTTTCAAAATCTATGTTCGGTATAGAAAAATGGCATACAAAAGAAACGCACATAAAAAATTAACCAACTTAGAACAAGTACTAAATACCTCCAATTGCAACCAAAGTATAGAACAAATGGCGGTAGAATTAAAATTGGTTGCAATACAATCTTATGGTAGAACTACGGTGGCAAATTTATATGGAAGCCAGTGGATAGAATTTCTAAAAAATTCGGCCAAATCAATATCATTCGAACAATATGAATCATTCTATATGAATGCTATTTATCACCAAGTAGTTACAATTGATGAAGCAAAAACACTTTTAAAAATCAGTAAACAATGGATCAATCACCATGCCTGAAAATTTTGAAATAGCATATAAATTTGTGTTTTGGTTACTACCATTACCTCTTTTGATGTATTGGATTCTGCCCCCATTGCGCCTAAAAAGTGCTGCTTTATTATTTCCTGATTTTGAAAAATCGGAACACTACACCGGAGAAAAAGCTCGAACAGCTGCTCTTATTAAAAGACGTAATGTAATATCTTGGATTTCTCTTTTACTCATTTGGACAAGTTTAATAACAGCACTCTCATCTCCTCGTTTGGTAGCTGAACCAGAACTTAAAGTAAAAACATCTCGGAGCTTTTTGATCGTGGCAGACATATCGTTTAGTATGGCTCAAAACGATTGGCGAATTGAAGGTAATCGTGTAAGACGCTGGGAAGCTGTTAAATATGTAATGAAAGATTTTATCTACAAACGAAATGGAGATAGAATGGCCCTCATTTTCTTTGGCACTAATGCATATATTCAAGCACCGTTTACTTCAGAATTAAATACCGTATCGCAACTTCTAGAAGAGGCCGATGTTGGTATGGCAGGTCAAATGACCAATATTGGTAAAGCAATTGTAAAAGGTATAGATCTGTTTGAACAAGACACCATACAATCTAAAGTTATGTTATTACTTTCTGATGGTGTTGACGCTGGAACCGACATCTTACCACTAGATGCAGCTGCAATGGCTCAAAAAGATAGTATTAAAGTTTACACCATAGGAATTGGAGATCCTAATGCACCTGGTTCTGACCTCGATGAGCAGACATTAGAAGAAATTGCCTCATTAACAGATGCTAAATATTTTAGGGCAATTGACACGGATAGATTAAATCAAATTTACGATGAGTTAGACACATTAGAACCAATAGAGTATGAAGAAGAATCTTATGTTCCAACTACCCTGCTCTACCATTACCCCCTTGTAATCGCTATTTTAATAGCACTTCTTCATGGCGGAATTATAAGTATTTCTAATCTAATTAATCTCAGGAATAATGGATAAAATACGTGATTTTGCTACCATAGATATGGAATTATTCCATTTTTTAAGACCTCAATTTTTGTGGGCTCTTATACCTGTGCTATTCATTTTAATCTTACTTATACTTAAAAGTAAAAATGAGGTTAAATGGCAGAAAAATATTGCAGAACATTTAAGACCTTATGTGATTAAAAAAGGAAGTGAATCACTTAAAAAATGGATGCAATTAACAACCCTCTTCACACTTTTAATTGCCATTTTAGGATTAGCTGGTCCAACTTGGAAAAAAATTGAAGTTCCTGGTCAAGTACTAGAAACTCCTGTGGTTATCCTTCTAGATTTATCGCAAAGTATGATGGCAGAGGATTTGCAACCGAATAGATTAGAACGTGCAAAGTTTAAAATTTCAGATCTAATTGAGGCAAATCCAACAGTTCGATTGGCATTAATTGGTTATGCAGGAACCGCACACACAATCGTACCTCTTACAAATGATTATCGCATTATTAAAACGCATATCAGTAGTTTGTCTCCTAAAATAATGCCATTCAGAGGAAATAATTTACCCATGGCTTTACAGTTAGCAGATACTATTTGTTCAATTACTGATGCGCCTGCTAGTTTTATAGTTTTCTCTGACGACTTTGAAGAAGAGTCATTTCAAATCCTACAGAATTATGCTACAAACCATGACACTTCCTTAGAACTTGTTCCGATGAATACTTTATCCGGAGCATTTGTCCCAAATTATAATGGAAGAGGTGTTTTAAAAAATACGAAAGGCGAAGAAGTGTATTCTAAAAGAAATGAAACAATACTTTCTCAGCTAAATGCCATTTCTAATATTACAATACACGATTTAACACTCGATAAGAGCGACATGGAATTGTTAGCTTCTAAATTGAGTAAAAATGCACAGTTTAAAGAAGCTGATCAAGAAAAAGAAGATGCTTGGGAAGATTATGGTCTCTTTTTTATATTGCCTTTCTTAATTGTAATTTTAATGTCTTTTAGAAAAGGATGGGTATTGTACATTACATTATCTGGCTTCCTATTAACTTCATGTTCTTCAGATAGTTCATTCAAAGATCTTTGGCTAACAAAAGATTATCAGGCACAACAATTTGCAAATAAAGGAAACTATAATGAAGCAGGAAATACCTATCAAGACCCATTGAGAAAAGGAATTGCCTACTACAAAGCAAAAAACTACGGTGCTGCGATTGCTGCATTTGAGAAAGACACAACTGCCTTAGGGGCCTATAATTTAGGAATTGCCTATATGGCAAATGGCAATTACACAATGGCTCAACAGGCTTTTAAAGATGCGGTTGAATTAGATCCTGATTTAGCACAAGATACTAACAAGAATCAGCAGTTAGCTACTCAATTAACAGATGCCCAAAATGAAGTTAATCCTGAAGATGCCGAAGAAGCTCCAGAACAAGGACCAGCCAATAATAAGCAAAATGACAGCATGGAAGATTTGAGTGGAGGTGGTCAAGAGGCTACTGAAGAAGACATGAAAAAAGAACGTTTAGAAGAAACGGTCACAACGGATATGCGTAAGGGTAAAGAATTAGATGAAGTACCAGATGATATTCAAGGAGGTCAACAACAAAACAATCAAAAAGTATTGCTTCGAAAAATAGATGATGACCCTGCACTGTTTTTACAACGTAAATTTAAATACCAAGTCAAGCAACAGCAATTAAAACCGACAACAACAAAACAATGGTAATTAGAAGACTTGTACATATAATCTATTTTACTTTGTTGATTTCACTACCTACTTTTGGACAACAGTTAAGTAGCGGTGTATCTTTTAATCGCTCAGATGTGTATGTTGGTCAACCTGTTCAAGTTACCGTAGAGGTATTTACCTCAACTTGGTTTACAAAAGGGGTAAACCCTGGAAATATTAAAGTAAATGGTGCCTACACAGTATATTTCCGTTCATTGAGCACCTCTAAACGAATTAACGGAAAAACTCATGCCGGTGTTCAACTGTTTTTTAATGTATTTCCATATGAAGATGGCGAACTTGAATTTCCTTCTTTAGCCATTCAAATTGAATCACCTAGAGATGGAGGTTATAAAGGAATTGCTCAAACTGTAAACACCCAAACAAGATCTATAAATGTTAAATCAATACCCAAAGGGTTCAACTCAGATTCTTGGTTAGTAACAAATTGGATGTCTGTCTCCGAAAATTGGTCTAATACCAGCAATTTGAAAGTTGGAGATGTTATTGAAAGAACCATTAAAAGAACAGTTTCAAATTCTGTTTCAGAATTAATTCCTCCTGTGCAATGGGATAGTATTCCAGGAGTGAGTCAATATCCGACTAGATCCGAGGTTAAAAACAATAAAACTAAAACCAATATAAGCGCAAGCCGATTCGAAGGAACTAGATACCTTTTAGAAAAAGAAGGAGAATTAATCATACCTGCAATTGAATTTACTTGGTACGACCCTTATCAAAAAAAGTTGTTCAAAAAGACGCTCCCAGAAAAAAGCTTAACCATTGCTCCAAATCCAGATTTGGGCATGTTAGCATCAAAAAAACAGGAACTAATAGAAGATAATCAAACAACCGAAGATGCCGATTCTAAATCATTTAGATTTTTAGGTTTAACTCTCAAGCAATTAACTGGTTTAATAGTTCTACTAGCAATTTTTGTTTTTTTTTTAAGAAAACTAATTTTAATTCTGTGGAGAAGATATCGACTCAATCGAGAGTTATATAAAGTTTCTGAACCCTATTTTTTTAAAGAATTTATATCCTCAATTCAGAAAGGTGATGACGCACAAATTCTAACCAATTTTTACATTTGGTTAAATTATCTGCCCAATAAACCCAAATCAGCAATAGAATTAAGTGAATCAATTTCAACAAAGCATCGAAATGAGATTGAGAAGATTTTACAGAAAACTCAAGCTAAGAAGTTCAACCTATCTTTAAAAACTTGGAAAAAAATTCGAAAAGAACTTTTTACAACTCCATATGTCAATAAGAGTTCTAGCTCAACCTGGGTAAATCCTTAACCTATTTTTTATCTAAAAATAAAACTCTCCCTTTATTTTTCACCGCATTTTTTAGTATATTTAATGAATAAAAAAATTGCAGCCCCATACATCTCTGTGTTACTTTTAAGACCATTGCAGGGGAAAATTATTTAATTTAAAACTTACTTCTATGGAATTTATTTCTACAAAATTAAATTTTAAAAGGTTGTTTGGCTTTAGCCTTCTGCTTTTTATTACAACCGCATTTTCTCAAACTGAGAAACCCAATATCTTGGTGATTTGGGGAGACGATATTGGTTGGGCCAATATTAGTGTCTACAATCACGGTATGATGGGCTATAAAACACCAAACATAGATCGTATTGCTAATGAAGGTGCAATGTTTACAGATTGGTACGCACAACAGTCTTGTACAGCTGGAAGAGCGGCCTTTGTTTTAGGGCAACACCCTTTTAGAACAGGACTTTTAACTATTGGAATGCCTGGTTCTACCCAAGGTATTAAAGACACACAACCTACAATTGCAGAATTATTAAAACCACATGGCTATACTTCTGGTCAGTTTGGTAAAAATCACTTAGGCGATCGCGACGAGCATTTACCTACAAATCATGGATTTGATGAGTTCTTCGGGAATTTGTACCACTTAAATGCAGAAGAAGAGCCAGAAACTTATTATTACCCTAAAGATCCAGAATTTCATAAAAAGTTTGGACCCCGTGGAGTATTACATTCATACTCTGACGGAAAAATTGAAGATACAGGACCATTAACTCGCAAACGTATGGAAACGGCAGACGATGAATTTACGGATGCAGCTATAGCCTTTATAGAAAAAGCGCATGCAGACGGTAAGCCTTTCTTTGTTTGGTTAAGTGCTACGAGAATGCATGTTTGGACACATTTGAAAGAAGAAAGTGTAGGGGTTACTGGTATCGGTTTATACCCAGATGGCATGGTAGAGCACGACAAACAAATTGGACGTGTATTAGCAAAATTAGAAGAATTAAAAATTATTGATAATACCATTATCATGTATTCAACAGATAATGGGGCTGAAAAATTTACTTGGCCTGATGGAGGTACTACTCCTTTTGCAGGAGAAAAAGGCACAACATGGGAAGGTGGATTTAGAGTTCCATGTGCTATTAGATGGCCAGGAGTAATTAAACCAGGAACCATATTCAATGACATTTTCTCTCATGAAGATATGATGCCCACCTTATTAGCCGCAGCGGGAGATGCGAATATTAAGGAAAAGGTTAAAAGTGGGCATTCAGCAAATGGCAAAACGTTTAAGCAACATCTAGATGGTTATAACCTAATGCCATATTTTAAAGGAGAAATTGATGCCTCACCAAGAAATGAGATATTCTATTTTGATGCTGGCGGAAATCTCAATGCTGTAAGATATAAAGATTGGAAATTACATTTTACAATTATGGAAGGAGCTATAAATGAAGCTTATAGAAAATCTCCTTCATGGCCTTTAGCAATAAATCTAAGAGCAGATCCATATGAAGTCTCTTGGAAATCTGCATTATATACCCGTTGGTATGGTGACAATATGTGGTTATTCGTTCCTGCTCAAAGTTATATTGGCAACTTTTTAGGAACCTTCAAAGAATTTCCTCCAGTCCAAGGAAGTTCTTTGGGCATTGATAAAGTTGTTCAACAATTATTACAACCTCCAAGAAATTAAAAAAATACTATGAAAAGAAATATTTTTACTACAATAATTGCATTTCTCGCCTTGGGTATTTTAACAATTTTTGCCCAAGATAAACCAAATATATTAGTGATTTGGGGAGATGATATAGGGTGGTCTAATCCGAGTATCTACAATATGGGTATGATGGGTTATAAAACTCCTAATATAGATGAAATTGGTAAAGACGGTATTGTTTTTACCGATTACTATGCGCAACAATCTTGTACTGCTGGCAGATCTGCTTTCATAACAGGGCAATCCCCTTACCGCACTGGCTTAACAAAAGTAGGGCTACCTGGCGCCAAAGAGGGTCTTAATATATTAGATCCAACCATTGCAGGTTTGCTTAAAAATCATGGCTATGCGACTGGTCAATTCGGAAAAAATCACTTAGGTGATTTAGATGAGCACTTACCTACAAATCATGGATTTGATGAATTTTTAGGTAATTTATATCATCTAAATGCAGAAGAAGAGCCTGAGCATCCTGATTATCCAAAAAATCCAGAATTTAAAAAGAAATTTGGACCAAGAGGAGTCATTAAATCATCCTCAGATGGTAAAGTTGAAGATACAGGACCTTTGACAAAGAAAAGAATGGAAACTGTAGATCATGAAACAAAAGATGCGGCTATTGCCTTTATGAAAAAGGCACATAAAAATAACGAACCTTTCTTTGTTTGGTATAATTCTACGAGGATGCACGTTTGGACACACCTTCAAGACAAATACAAAGAAAAGACGGGTTTGGGTGTTTATGCTGATGGAATGGTTGAATTAGATGAAATTGTTGGAGCATTAACTAGCACGTTAGATGAATTAGGAATTGAAGAAAATACAATGGTGATCTTTGGTACGGATAATGGTGCCGAAATTATATTTTGGCCAGATGGTGGTATGACTCCTTTTAGAGGAGAAAAAGCCACTACATGGGAAGGAGGTTTTAGAGCACCCTGTATGGTTAAATGGCCGGCACAAATTAAACCTGGTCAAGTGAGCAACGCCATTATATCTGGAGAAGATTGGTTACCAACTTTTTTAGCCGCCGCTGGAGAACCTGATGTTAAGGAAAAACTTCTTAAAGGTCATAACGCTATTGGCAGAAATTACAAAGTTCATTTAGACGGTTATAACTTCTTACCATACTTAACAGGACAAACAGACGAAAGTCCTAGAGAAGAAATATTTTATTTCGATGATGATGGCGGATTGAATGCTTTTAGATATAAAAGATGGAAAATGCATTTTAAAATACAAGAAAACCACGGCTTTAATGTTTGGCAAAAAAAGTATACTGAATTAAGATTCCCTATGATAATGGATATGTACGGAGATCCATTTGAAAGAGCACAGCACGATTCTGAAGATTACAATCATTGGTTGACAGAACGTATGTTTATGCTTGTTCCAGCTCAAGGAAAAATTGCTGAATTTTTAGCTACCTTTAAAGATTACCCTCAACGACAAGCCGTGGGAAGTTTTAGCCTAGACAAAGTTCTAGAACAGATGGAATCGGCAAAAAGAAATTAATTATATTTAAGGTCAGTATTTTGTACTGACCTTTTCTTTTAAAATTCGCTGCTTATGAAACTATTTCAAAACTTTCAAATTTTACTAGTACTTTCAGTTTTAATTGTTGCTTGTAGCCCACCAAATAAAAAGGAAAAAACTCAAGCACCAAATTATTTAAATAGCTGGAATGAGGGATCAACAAAACAAGCAATAATAGATTATGTAGAAGTAGTGACTGACCCAAGAAGTATTCATTTTATACCAATTGAAGATCGTGTTGCAACTTTTGATAACGACGGTACTTTATGGAGTGAACAACCTGCTTACTTTCAACTTTTTTTTGCAATAGATATGGTAAAATCAAAAGTAGATGAGCACCCTGAATGGAGGACAGAACAACCATTTAAAGCAGTTTTGGAAAATGATATAGACAGCTTAATTTCTTTTGGAGAAAAAGGCTTAATAGAAATTATTATGGCTACCCATGCGGGGATTACTACCGTTGAATTTGAACAAGAAGTCGTAAATTGGTTGAATACTGCAAAACATCCAAGATTTGACAAGCCTTATTACCAGCTTGTTTACCAACCCATGCTTGAACTACTTGAATATTTGAGTGTTAATAACTTTAAGACCTATATTGTATCTGGGGGTGGAATTGAATTTATGAGGCCTTGGACAGAAAAAGTATATGGCATTCCACCCGATCAAGTTATTGGATCAAATGTTGAAGTAGCATATGATTATAATAATGGGAAACCTGTAATTAGACGATTACCAAAACTTCATTTTATTGATGACAAAGACGGAAAACCAGTTGGTATTCATAGGTATATTGGTAAAAAGCCAGTATTCGCCTCTGGTAATTCTGATGGAGATTTGCAAATGCTACAATGGACCGATTCAAATTCTTATAAGAGTTTTCAGCTTTATTTACATCACACAGATGATGTTCGAGAATGGGCCTATGATCGCGAATCTCATATAGGAAAATTAAATAAAGGATTGGATGAAGCTCAAGAAAAAGGCTGGACAATTATTGATATGAAAAATGATTGGAAAGTTATCTATCCACATGATTTAAAAAAATAAAAGCATATTGAATAAAATTTAGATTTACTTTATTTTTACTAGTCTAAAATACTTCTATGAATAAAACCATTTTAAGCATAATTACAATCATTTCTTTTACTACTATCTACTCACAAAACTTGGCTGATTTATACCAACAAGTGCATTCTTCTGTTGTGGTAATTCAAACACTTTCTAATTTGAGTGCAGGTGGTGGCGATAAAATTAAAACGAATTCGGAACAAGGTTTGGGATCTGGTGTTCTGATATCAGATGATGGACTCATTTGGACGGCTTCCCATGTTGTTCACACTGCAGAAAAAGTTCAAGTGAAATTTACTGATAATGAAATTTACGAAGCTGAAATTTTAAGCACGAGTCCAACAGCAGATGTAGCCTTAATTAAAGTAAAAGGATCTTTTCAACTTAAAAACAAACATGTTGCTACAATTGGCAATTCAGATTTGGTTAGAATTGGTGAAGAGATTTTTGTTATTGGCTCTCCACTTGGCGTAGAGCAAAGTTTGTCTAGAGGAATTGTAAGCGGACGAATTGCAAAAGATAATTTAAAAGAAGATTTTTTACCGGTAGAATTTATTCAAACAGATGCTGCAATTAATCAAGGAAATTCAGGCGGACCACTATTTAACATGAAAGGCGAGGTAATTGCTATAGCAAGTTTTATTCTATCTAAATCAGGAGGATTTGATGGTTTAGGTTTTGGAGCTTCCAGTAATGTTGCTACTAAAATCTTAATGGAACAAAAAAATATCTGGTCGGGTATGGAATTTGTTTTCCTTCAAAATGAATTAGCTGACGCCTTTAACATTCCTCAAAAAGGAGGGTTACTCGTTTTGTCTGTGGCCTCTGAAGGACTTGGCGATAGATTAGGCCTAAAAGGCGGTTATATTAATGCCGTAATTGAAGGAAGTGAACTTCTTATTGGTGGCGATATAATTTTATCTATTGCAGGCGTTAAACTAAACAGTGATGAAGCTCTAACACAACTAAGACTAAAAATGGTGTTGTTTGACAACTTAGATTATGACATTGTTTACTTGAGAAATGGTAAAGTTGAAAAGGTTACTATTGATAATTAAAGCATTTTTATTGCCCCATTAACCTTCCATAAATTTGTTGATATTGCTGATTGTTCGGAGCAATTTGTAGTAATAATTCACAAGTAGATTTAGCATGAATTATATTATTAGTATTTATTTCTGCCAATAACTTTACATATAACATGCGCTCATCATACGGGTAACTTTGTAGACCTTTATTTAAAACTTTAATTGAAGCTTCAAAGTCTTTTGATTCTTGTAATTTAATAGCATAATTGTAATAAGCATTTTGATTTGTTGGCTCCTTCTCTATTGCCAATTTCAAATATTTAATGGCTTCAGCATTATTGCCCAACTCATTATACAATAAGCCCAACATATAGTAAGAATAGCCAAACTCCGGTTCTTGTTCAACTACTTTTAAATACAGATTTTCTGCTTTTACTACTTCACCTTGTTGATAATATAATAAGGCTAAATTCATACGAGCTCTATTGTAATACCCATCAATTTCAATTGCTCTTTCATAAGCTTTAATAGCGCCCATTATATTATTATTTGCTTGATGATATAAGCCTATTTGATGCTGACCAGAGGCAAAGTCTGCATTCAATTCTAAAGAAGTTAAAAACTCTTTTTTAGCATTTGAATACTTTACCAGATCAGCCCCTTCTTCACCTAACATGGCAAAATATCGGGCAGCAGAAATTCTTACAACCCTACTGCTATCATTTAATTGTTGATTTATTGCAAACGCTTGATTTGGCACTTGTAAACGTTCTATAGCCATCAAGGCCTCATTTCTAACAAATTCAGAAGAATCTTTTAAATAGCTGCGTAAATTATTCAGCTGATCTTGGTCTAAATATTGATTCGAAAATTGCCCTAACGCAGTTGCTCTTACAATATCTGGATATCCATGATTTGCAATTACCATTTCAAAAGCTCCGCGATCTTCGAAATAGCCTTTTAACATATGATCAGAAAAATGATCAGCCCTATCCGGACCAAACTTATCTATTACAACCTGCGCAGCCCATTCATCCGTTTTATCGGTATGACATTGTGTACATGCATTTGGTGTTCCATAAGTAACGCTTTGATCAGGTCTAGGAATTCTAAAACTATGATCTCGTCTATAATCATTACCCATATATATCTTACCTGTCATATGACAATTGATACATTGAGCTCCTTTAGAGTTGTTGGAATGAAAATGGTGTTCTTGTGAATTGTAATCTGGAGTATGACATTGCAAACACAAATCATTTCCATGTTTTTTAAGCTTTAATGAGTGAACATCGTGGCAATCTTTACATGAAACTCCGTTATGATACATTTTACTTTGTACAAAAGAACCATACACATAAACCTCATCATTAATTTGACCATCTAATTCATACAAACCATCTACCAACAGACTTGGAGCATAATGATCTGTAAATTTTCCTTGATAATCAAAATAAGGTGTAATTTGTGAACGTCTAGAATGACAACGGGCACATTTATCTACAACTTCTTCTGAAGTCATATCCTTATGCATATACATTTCAGGAGCCGCTCCAGTTTTACCTTCTTTATAATATGTAATATGAGCACTTGCAGGCCCATGGCATGCCTCACAACTAACATTTATCTCAGAGAAAGTGGTCGTGTAGGTATCAGTTATTGCATCGTAATTCTTTTTTAAATCCGTAGAATGGCAATCTGCACACATAGTATTCCAACTCATTGCTCCTCCTGTCCAATGCAGCCAATCACCATGATTAATATCAATACTATTATCTAACAAGCTAAACCACTTACCTTTTTTAGAATCCCAGGCAGTAGTTAAACATTGGTACTCTCCATTTTCAAAAGCAATTAAATATTGTTGCAATGGATAAATACCAAAAGTATAATCAATTTTAAAATCTTTATAGGTTCCATCAATACCTTCTGTATGAACAAAATACTCATTCTCCTGCTTAAAAAAACGAGCAGAAACACCATTGTTTTTGAACGTTATATTATTGAAATCTCCCAAAACAGTGATGCTATCTGCAACCTTCATAGCATTGTCATGATGAGACCCTTTCCAAGTATCAAATTCTTTTTGATGACATGACTTACAATCTTGAGAACCAACAAAATGAGAAGCAGGCATTGCAGAGGATTTCGAGATCTCAGAATAGCTTTGTTCTTCTTTAGAACACCCAATTAATATAAGGCCCGCTACTAACCCTAAAAGAATAACAAATTTTCTGCTTCGTTGCGTCATCGATTAATTCTAAGGTGGCTAAAATAGAAATTCATTATTAATAATTAAGTGACTTTATTAAAATATTCTCAATAACAAAAACTTAATACCCTTAATAAATAAGGCAAAAATAGAATTTTATACTTCTAGTACCTACCAGTTGTTTTTTT
Source organism: Urechidicola sp. KH5 (assembly GCF_054661455.1). NCBI lineage: Bacteria > Pseudomonadati > Bacteroidota > Flavobacteriia > Flavobacteriales > Flavobacteriaceae > Urechidicola > Urechidicola sp. KH5. The sequence goes on along the minus strand of NZ_BAAFSW010000002.1, from coordinate 571,076 downwards.
AAAGTATTTGTGTATCTTTGTAACATGAGCTTAATTAACATCAACAACCAAATTGGAGTTGCTAAGTATAAACAAATCGTTCAATCGGTTGAACGCGCGCTTGAAAATGGGGGGCTTAAAGTAGGTGACCAACTACCTTCGATCAACTCGATTAGAAAAGAATTTGATCTTTCTCGTGATACTGTATTATTAGCTTTTAATGAATTAAAATTACGTGGAATTGTGCAGTCGGTTGCTGGGAAAGGCTACTATGTAAAAAGTATTAACACCAATGTTAAGCAAAAAATATTTTTACTATTCGATGAGCTCAATAGCTTTAAAGAAGATATTTATAATGCCTTTATTAATAATTTAGATGAACACATAGATGTAGATATCTTTTTTCATCACTTTAATATCGATGTATTTAATAGTTTAATTTACAACAATGTTGGCAACTACAATTATTTTATTATCATGCCAGCAAATTTAAGAGATGCTCATGTTGCTATAGAGCGTTTACCACATCAAAAAGTATACATTTTAGACCAGACACACCCTGAGCTTTCAAGCTATTCTGCAATTTTCCAGAATTTTGAGCACGATTTATACAACGGTCTTGTTCGACTTGAAAAAAATATAAAAGACTATGAACACATAACTATGGTCTTTTCTGACGACAAGCAACCCCAAGGATTCTTATTAGGATTTGAAAGATTCTGTTCTAAAAATAATTTATCCTATGAAATAATTCCGAGCCTAGATGATCATCAAATAACAACTGGTGAAGTGTATCTGATATTTGAAGATAAAAGCCTTATTACTTTAATCAAGGAAATTAAATCCAATAAGCTAGATCTTTCAAAAGATGTTGGAATTATTTCATATAACGACACGCCACTTAAAGAAATAATTGAAGGAGGTATTACCAGTATTTCGACCAATTTTGGATATATGGGCAAACGTCTTGCAAAAATGGTTATGAATAAAGAGAGCATTAGTATTAAAAACCCGAGTTCTGTAATTGTTAGGAACTCTTTATAAACCACAATAAGTCACTTATCATTAAATGAAAAAAATCTCTCTATTAATTTTAACTCTAATTAGCTGTGTAAGTGTTTCAAAAGGGCAAACGCTTGACCCAGTGATAGAGAACCCCTTGGTAATTAGTATGAATAAAATGGATGCTAGAGCTTCATTTTTTCCATTCAACAATTCAACTGAAGCAAAAGCCAACATACCTGAAGAAGCTTCTAATTACCGATCATTAAACGGAACTTGGAAATTCAATTGGACTAGAGATCCAAAAGATAGACCAAAAGATTTTTATAAAACTTCTTTTAATGTCTCTAGTTGGGATGACATTGCAGTTCCTTCAAACTGGGAAGTTGAAGGCTTTGGGATTCCAATTTACACGAATATTGAATATCCATTTGCCTTTAAAAATCCAAATCCACCAGATATTCCTGATGGTTATAATCCTGTTGGATCTTACAGAAGAAACTTTGAAATTCCGAAAGATTGGGATGGAAAGCAAGTATATATTCACCTAGGCGCTGTAAAATCGGCATTTTACATATGGGTAAATGGTGAAAAAGTTGGCTATAGTCAAGGCTCTAAATTACCAGCCGAATTTGATTTAACCCCTTTTGTTAAAACTGGAAATAACATTCTTGCTCTTGAAGTTTATAGATGGAGTGATGGAAGTTATTTAGAATGTCAAGATTTCTGGAGACTTTCAGGTATCGAACGCGATGTATATTTATATGCAAGACCTCAATTACAAATTCAAGATTTTAAAGTAGTAGCTGGACTTGAGAACAATTACAAAGATGGTGCTTTTTCTTTAGAGGTAGAAACAACTAATTTTAATCCTAAAGATTCTAAAAGTTCACTGCAAGTGAGTATCTCGAGAGATGATCAAGAGTTGTTCTCAACTGAAAAAAGTGTAACTGCAGCAGCAAATAGCAATACCAATACAAATTTCACGGCTAAATTACCAAATATTAAAAGTTGGAATGCAGAGCAACCGGAACTATATGATTTACAAATTACCTTAAAAGATAAAAAAGGAAAGGCAATTGAAATTATTTCAAGAAAAATAGGATTCCGAAATGTTGAAATTATCAATGGTAGATTGGTTGTAAACGGTGAGATTATTTTAATTAAAGGAGTTAATCGCCATGAGCATGACCCTATTAAAGGACATATTATTACGAGAGAAGATATGTTAAAAGATATTCAAATCTTTAAGCAAAATAACATTAATGCAGTACGAACGTGCCACTATCCAAATGACCCTTACTGGTATGAGTTATGTGATGAATATGGTATTTATGTTGTAGATGAAGCTAACATTGAATCTCATGGTATGGGCTACAAACCAACACAAACATTAGGAAATCAACCAGACTGGTTAGAAGCTCACATGGATCGCACAAGAAGAATGATTGCTAGAGATAAAAATCATGCTTCTATTATTGGTTGGTCATTAGGAAATGAAGCTGGTAATGGTTTCAATTTTTACAATACCTATCTACTTGCAAAAGAAATGGACACAACAAGACCTACTCAATATGAAAGAGCAGGTTTAGAATGGAATACAGATTTCTATGTGCCAATGTATGCTGGACCAAAACATGTAGAAGACTATGCTAAAAACGATAAAGAGCAACGTTCTTTAATTCAATGCGAATATGCACATGCTATGGGTAATAGTATGGGAGGTTTTAAAGAGTATTGGGATTTATACGAAGAATACGAAAAATTACAAGGTGGCTTTATTTGGGACTATGTTGATCAAGGATTAAAAACAGTTAAGAACGGACATGAAATATATGCATATGGAGGTGATTTTGGACCAGAAGATGTACCAAGTTCAAACAATTTCTTGAATAACGGTTTAGTTCAACCCGACAGAACATTAAATCCGCACATGTATGAAGTAAAACACATACACCAAAACATTAAGTTTTACGAGAAAGATTTAAACAAAGGAATTGTTTCAATTAAAAACTGGTATTTCTTTCGAGATTTAAGCAACTATGCGTTAAGTTGGGAAATCATTGAAAATGGAAAGTCAATTGAATCTGGCATGATTAAAGACATAAACGTATTGCCAAAAGAAACTAAAGACTTCCAAATTCCTTTTAAATCAGAGCTTAAACCAGGAAACGAATATTTACTAAATGTAAATGCAACTACAAAATCTGAAGAACCATTAATTCCTGAGGGTTACGAACTAGCCTATGAGCAATTTAATCTACAAGCTTTTGAATTTCCATCAGAATATACGTCTAAAGAAGGTGAATTAACAATTGCTGATTCTGATGTTGAATTACTAATTTCCGGTAAAGACTTTTCAGTTACTTTTAATAAGATCGATGGTGTAATATCTTCTTACACTTATCAGAGTAATGAAATTATTGAACAAGGTCCTAAAATCAATTTTTGGAGAGCACCTGTTGATAATGACTATGGCGCTAAAACTCCGGTTAAAAATAAGGAGTGGAAGACTGCTTTTAACGATGTGATAAGTGATTTTTCTTTCTCAAAAAAAGAAAACTTTGTAACGGTGGTTATTGAAAATTCTATTCTAGAGGGAGACGCAACTACAAAACAAATTATACAAGTTTTAGCTGATGGCACTCTTAAAATAGATAATACAATTACAAAAATTAAGGGCAAGCATACCAATCTTCCAAAATTTGGAAATCAATTGGTATTAAATTCAGAATTCAAAACATTAAAATGGTATGGTAAAGGTCCTTTTGAAGCTTATGCAGACAGACAACATGCAGCTAAAATTGGTCTTTATAACCAAACTATAGAAGAACAATACCATCCGTACATCAGACCTCAAGAAACTGGTAATAAAAGTGAGGTTAGATGGGCTGTATTAGACACGAAAAAAGGAGTAGGTTTAAAAATTTGGGGAACAGACGCCTTAAATATATCTGCTCTTAATTTTAGCACTTCAGATTTGGACTCCGGTGATAAAAAAGGCCAAGAACATGCAGGAGAACTAAGTCCTAGAAAAGAAGTTTACGTTAATATAGATGGCTACCAAATGGGGCTAGGAAGCGTGAACAGCTGGGGTGCAAAGCCTTTAAAACAATATCTATTACCTTTTAAAAATTACAATTACACATATTGGATTCGTCCAGTTCAATTTAACTAATATTATGAATAAGAGTTATAAAGAAAACATCCCCAAAAAATTTGTAGAGTTGTATAACAACAGTCCTCTTACAATATGCTCACCTGGACGAATCAATGTAATTGGAGAGCATACAGATTACAATAACGGATTTGTATTACCGGCGGCAATTAACAAGGGTATTGTAACATCTTTGGCCAAAAATTCAAACGGTTCTTGTAATCTATATGCTTATGATTTAAATGAATCGTATTCGTTTAATGTAAATAACATCCAAGCGTTAGAAGCTGGTGCTTGGCAGAATTACATTATGGGAGTCGTTGCTGAATTGCAAAAGTCAGGTAAAACTATTACCAACTTTGACTTAGTTTTTGGTGGTGATATTCCTAACGGATCTGGTTTATCATCTTCAGCTGCCATTGAGAATAGTGTTGTGTTTGGGTTAAATGAATTATTTAGTTTAGGACTAACTAAAGATGAAATGATTTTAATTTCTCAAAAAGCTGAGCACAATTATGCTGGTGTAAAATGTGGAATAATGGACCAGTTTGCAAGTATGTTTGGAATTGAAAACCATACATTACTTTTAGATTGCAAAACTATGGACTATAAAAGCGTATCGATTGATTTAGGTGACTATCAGTTTTTATTAATTAACACCAACGTTAAGCACAGTCTTTCTGAAAGTGCCTATAACGACAGAAGAAGTAAGTGTGAAGAAGTAGCCGACTTATTGGACAGACCTTCTTTACGTGAGGTTTCTTTTGATTGTTTAGAAAACATTAAAGATCAACTATCAGACAACACTTATCAAAAAGCACTTTTTGTTTTACAAGAAAACAAACGTGTAAAAGAGGCCATAGAAGCAATGAAAAATAACGACATTCAAGAGGTAGGCAAACTACTTTTTGGCTCTCATAACGGTCTTCAGAATCAATATGAGGTGAGCTGCGAAGAGTTAGATTTTTTGGTGGAATACGCCAAAAATAAGGATGCCATTATTGGAGCTAGAATGATGGGTGGTGGATTTGGAGGTTGTACAATTAACCTAATTAAGAAATCTAAGGTATCCGAAATTTCAAAAGAAATTTCAGCCATTTATAAAGAAAAATTCAATAAAGACTGTTCTATTTACGACGTAGCACTTTCTAACGGAACGCACGTTTTAAACTAAATTCAATGAACGAACAATTAGATAATTATTCGCACAGACGATTTAACATATTAACTGGTGAGTGGGTATTAGTATCACCTCATAGAGCCAAAAGACCTTGGCAAGGGCAAGAAGAAAGCATTTCTAAAGAAGTAAGACCATCATACGATGAGAGTTGTTATTTATGCGCTGGAAACACTAGAATTGGTGGTGAAGTAAATCCAAAATACACAGAAACTTTTGTATTTACAAATGATTTTGCCGCTTTACAAAAAGACTCACCAGATTTTACTGTGAACGATGGGTTACTAAAAGCTGAAAGCGAAAAAGGAATTTGTAAAGTAATTTGCTTTAGCCCAGACCATTCTAAAACATTAGCAGATATGTCTGTAACTGCGATAGAAAAAGTGGTTGCCACTTGGATGAAAGAGTATCAAGAATTAGGAAGTACAGAAGGGATTAACTACGTCCAAATATTTGAAAATAAAGGTTCCGTTATGGGTTGTAGTAATCCACATCCGCATGGCCAAATTTGGAGTCAATCAAATTTACCAAACGAGGTACTTAAAAAAGATAAAGAGCAATTGGCTTATTTTGCAGATAAAAACGCATCTATATTAGAAGATTATATTAGACAAGAATTAGAAGCTGATGAACGTGTAGTTTTTAAAAATGATCATTTTGTAGTTCTTGTTCCATTCTGGGCTATTTGGCCATTTGAAGCAATGATTGCCCCCATAAAACAACAAACTTCTATATTAGAAATGACACAAGAACAACAAACAGCTTATGCAGAAGGCATTGCAGTTCTAACGAAAGCATACGACAAGATATTCAATTGTTCTTTCCCCTATTCTAGTGGAATTCATCAGGCACCAACGAATGGTAAAAATAACAATCATTGGCATTGGCATATGAGCTTTTATCCACCTTTGTTAAGAAGTGCTAGCGTTAAAAAGTTTATGGTTGGCTACGAATTGTTCGGCACGCCACAAAGAGATATTACTGCTGAGTCTGCTGCTCAAAGAATTAAAGCGCAGATTGCATAATTATTACATACTTAGTTAATTTTGATTGAACATTCCTGATAGACTGATTTAAAACTCAGTTTATCGGGATTTTCTTTTAGTGCTTCTGCAATCCTTTAGCGTCTAAAAATCGATTCAAGTGATATTGATTTAAGGAATCACTGTCTTTATAATGCACTCTTAAATCATCGAGCTTTTTATGCAGTGAAACTTGAATTTCTTTATAGTTAGTATCATCATAAAGATTAGTCATTTCCTTTGGATCTTCTTGTAAATCATACAATTCCCATTCATCAATATCATAATAAAAATGTATAAGTTTATACCTATCTGTTCTTATACCGTAATGTCTTTTAACATGGTGTTCTCCCGGAAATTCATAGTATGTATAATACAGAGCATCCCTCCACTCATCAGAAGTTTCATTTACTATACTTCTGAAAGACATTCCTTGTATTTCTTCAGGAATATCGAGTCCTGCATAATCTATAAAAGTTGGAGCAAAGTCAATATTCTGGATCAAATCTTCAGAAACAGTACCACTCTTTATTTCTTTTGGATACCGCATTAAAATGGGCGTTCTAAAAGACTCTTCGTACATAAACCTTTTATCAAACCAACCATGCTCTCCCAAATAGAAACCTTGATCAGAGGTATAAATAACAATGGTATTTTCTGTTAAATTATTTGCATCTAAAAAATCCAAAACTTCTCCGACACCATCATCCACAGATTGTATAGTACTTAAATAATCTTGCATATACCTTTGATACTTCCACTTTGCTAATGCCTCATTTTCTAAATCAGCATTTTTAAACTCGTTTATTATTGGGTTGTAGTATTGGTCCCAAGAACTCTTTTGAATAGAATCCATTCTATTGTATTGGTTTTGAAAGGCTCTTCGGTATCTTGTTTTTAACTCGCCCGCTTTATCCAACATTTTCAAATCATACACTAGATCTAAATCTTTAACAATACCCATTTCATGCATTGAAGCTGCATTTCGGTTGTGGTATTCATCATAAAAATTAGAGGGCATGTTAAAAATTGAATCCCTAAATAAGTTTAAATACTTTTTTTCAGGCATCCAAGTTCTATGCGGGGCTTTCTGATGATACAATAATAGAAAAGGTTTCTCTTTATCACGTTTATTATCCAACCAATCTAGCGCCAAATCGGTTGTAATCCGAGTTACGTAGCCCTGGTATTTTTTGCGCTCGCCATTTTCAATAAAATCTGGGTTATAATAGCTACCCTGACCTGGCAACACATTTGAGTAATCAAATCCTTGGGGCAAGCCATTTAAGTGTATCTTACCTATAAGTGCCGTATTATATCCAGCCGATTGCAGCTGTTTTGCAAAATTATCTTGATTCCAATCAAAAGGCTGTATATTGTCTACTTTTCCATTCATATGACTATGCTTACCAGTAAGCATAACTGCCCTACTAGGAGCACAAATAGAGTTACTTACATAACCCTTATTAAACAAAACTCCCTCTTGAGCAATTCGATCTATATTTGGGGTATGATTTAAATTCATACCATAAGCACTTATAGCCTGATATGCATGATCATCACTCATTATAAAAATAATATTTGGAGCTTTTATTTTTTCTTTTTGATTGTTTGATGGATTACATCCCATAAACATAAAAGCAAGCATTAAAATGCTCGTATCTAAACGAAATAATTTCATTTAATCAAGTGTATTAGTAGTTTCTAAAGAAAAGCTTAAATCAATTAATTGTAATGAACAGCCAATTCTACTCTAAGCGTTCTTAGAGCAGAAGTCATATGCTTTTCAACGGTCTTAATAGAAACGTTTAAACTTTCTGCAATTTCTTTATACTTTTTGTCTTGCTCTCTGCTCAACAAGAACACTTGACAACTTCTAGGGGTAAGTTTTGAAAGTGCTTTTTGAAAAAAGGCATCATTTTCTTTTTCTATGAGAATGGTATCACCTTGTTTTTCGTGAGCCGCACTCTGCAAATTTCCTTTAAGATAAACCTCTTTATTTTTTTTATAGTTGATTCTAACAGCTTGCTTTTCTAAATGAGAAAGACAACCATTTCTAACCATTGTAAATAAATAAGACTTTATAGAAGATTTAAACTCAATTTCATCCTTTTTTTGCCAAAGTTTTAAAAATACATCTTGTACGATATCTTCTGCAACTTGATCCTCTACATATTTTAATGCAAAGTAAAAAAGTACGTCTTTAAAACTCATGTACACCAAGCTGTAGTTTTCGGGTGTGATATGCCTTATGGTCAAATAATCTTGTTTCAATCTAGTTAAGAAAAGTTAATATTCCAAAAGAATTTTGGCTAATCTAAGGAAACTATTCTGAAAAATAGTGAAATTTTGAATATTTTTTACTACCACTACCTACCAGAATGCTTATATATTTTCAATTACTTATTATTCTTTTGCATGGCACTAAAAAAATAATCTATATTTGAAAGACATTCTAAGTAATGAATACAAAATTAACTGCTTTTTTAACTAATAGAAAAATGCTAAAGAACTACCTGTCTGCATGTTCCATTATAATTTCATTACTTCTAACTACTAATACATTTAGTCAATATTCCCAATTCAATAACAAAGTAAAGTTCTTAACCTCTAAAGATGGACTTTCTCAAAGTGAGGTAACCTCTATTATAAAAGATAAAAGAGGTTTTTTATGGATAGGTACTAGAGGGGGCTTAAATAGATATGATGGTAAACAGTTTAAAGTTTTTAACAATGACCTAAATAACCCTAATAGTTTATCTAATAATTCTATTGAAACAATTTTCGAAGATAAGCAAGGTAATATATGGATCGGAACAAAATCGAATGGAGTTACAAGATATTCTCCAGAATTCGAACAGTTTAAAACTATTATTCCAACAAATCAAAACAATCTTGACTTATTTAATGCAAGAATTGTAAGTATCGAAGAGGGTACAACTCAGCAAATCTGGCTTGGTTCTTGGCAGAAAGGTATTATTGTTATTGACAAAAACCAACAAATCATCAAGCATCTTCTTCCCAAATCAATCATATTAGATCTTCACAAAACTTCTGACAATAGGATGATCGCTGTTTCATCAGAAGGTGTTTTTAAATACAGTTTGAACGGAGAATTAATCGAAAAGCTATCTCCTCGTTATCTAACTTGTGTAATCGAAGACCCCATTTCTAAAGATCTGTATTTCGGTTCTTGGAATTTTGATATTTTTAAATACAATGAAAAAAATATAGAATTCGAAAATATTATTATTCCAAAGTTTCAAACTAGTGGCAGTCAACGCAACAATGCTTATAGGTTAGCATTAGACAAAGACAGGAATTTATGGATTGCAACCTGGGGAGATGGTCTATACCAATACAATATTGCAAAAAAACGATTCTTTCATTATCAAATAGAAAATAGTCAAAACAGAGGAGGAAAGGAACTGTATAAAGACATTATATCTATTTCCACAGACAAAAATGGTCTTATGTGGTTAGGCACAAATGGTGGAGGGTTATGTCAAGTTGACAATCGAATTAATCAATTTAATTCTTATGCTGAGGCTCCGATTTTAAATCTCCTTCCAAAGGAACCAATATGGTCTATTCTAAAGGATAGTGAAAAAAGAATTTGGTTAGGTATTAAAGGAGATAATAACTTATATGTATCTAAAGAAAACTCGCATTTAAAATCAAAACCGGCACCTCCTATTTTAAATCCGAGATTAAAAGGGAGAAAAAAAGGAATAAAGGCAATCTATGAAGACTTAAGTGGCACATTTTGGGCATCAGACAATCATACCATATACAATGTAGAGACCGAAGGTGATGACTTCAATTTAATCCCAATTAAAATTAAATTGAAAGACTCAATTAACTATATAAATATTGCCAAAGCCACTGCTATTTTTCAATCTTCTGACAACTACTTCTGGTTAGGCACGCAACAGCATGGTGTCTATAAATCCTCAACTAAAGGAAATCCATTAAACGCTGATTTTGAAAATATTTTTAAAAAGGATAGAGTAACATCTTTCCATCAAGACAAATATGGCATCTTGTGGATAGGAACCTATAATGGTTTAATTAAATACAACCTTAACAACAACACATTTATCAGAATCCAGAATAATCCTGAAAATGGTGGGTTAAGCAGCAATATAGTTACATCGTTATTTGAGGATACAAGTGAAAACCTTTGGATTGGAACTACAAATGGTTTGAATCAATTTGATTTAAAATCAAAACAAATTAAATTTAATATTTATGACACCTCAGACGGCCTACCAAACTCATATATCCATAGTATCATACAAGATGATATAGGAAATATTTGGGTGAGTACCAATTTAGGACTTTCAAGATTCAATACCAGCAAAAGTTTATTCATTAATTTTGATGCCAATGACGGGCTGAATTCAAATGAATTCAATGATAAAATTGCCTTAAAAGACGATTCTGGTAAACTTTATTTTGGAAGTAACAGTGGACTAAGTATTTTTGATCCGAAACAAATTAGGAATGTCACTTCTCCTGAAGTAATACTTACTGAATTAAGGATTGGAGGGGAAACAATACTACCTCTTCAATTATATGAGAATAAAATAATTCTTGAAAAATCAATTTCATACACCAATTCTATTGAACTAGAATATTTTCAAAATTCTTTTAGTCTTTCCTTTACCACAATAAATTTCAACACCTCTAGCAATCAAAGTTATCAATATAAATTAATAGGAAAGGACAATAATTGGCAAAAACTAACAGGAGTAAATACTATTAATTATGCCAACTTAACCCCTGGTAAATATGAATTTATTATTCGACCAGAATCTAGAAATTATTATACAAATAGTTTACCATCATCTATTGCAATAGAAGTTTTACCTCCTTTTTACAAAACAAACAAAGCAATAGTATTATACATAGTCATTTTTACACTCCTCCTATACCTTTATAGGTATCTTATTAACAAACAAAATAATCTCAAAAACAAATTAGCGATTGCCCAATTAAACAAGGAAAAAGAAATAGAAATAAGTAATTTAAAAGAACGCTTTTTCACAGATGTTGCTCATGAATTTAGAACTCCTTTGTCTTTAATAACTGGACCCGTTGACGCTTTAATTTCGCAAAATCTTAATCTGAACAGCAGTGATAAAAATTACTTAAATACGATTCATACTCAAACTCAAAAATTATTGAATCTTGTAAATCAATTACTCGATTTTAGAAAATTAGAAAAGGGAAAACTTAATCTTACTATTGGCACTTATAGTCTAAATGATTTTGTACAAGAAATATTCCTTTCATTTAAAACACTCGCTGATGATAAAGGTATTATCTACAAATTTTCTCCTCTCAAAGATGATTTAGAAGCAACTTTTGATGCAAACAAAATGGAAGTAGTTTTATGTAATTTACTATCTAATGCTTTTAAACATACAAACTCAAAAGTGTTTATAATTTTAGATAAAACTCCAGATAAAAAAGGATTCTTTATAAAGGTCACAGATGACGGAACTGGAATCCCAGAGAATATAGGAAATCAAATTTTTGATAGATTTTACAAAGGTAATGAAGCTGATGAATTAGACTTAAGAGGTTCAGGAATTGGACTTGCACTAACCAAAAGATATGTAGAAATGCATCAAGGAGCCATTACCTATGAATCTACCAAAGACAAAGGAACATCTTTTATTATTGAGCTTAAAACTGGCACAGAACAAATTACCGGCACCAAAATTCCAACTAAAACAACTACTCCTTTATTGGTTAAAGAAACAGTAATAAATAAATCTTTAAAATCAAAAGACAGATCTGAATCTAATAAATTAAATACTACAATTTTAATTGTCGATGACAATGCTGATATACGTGCATTTATTAAATCAATTTTCAATAATATTTTTAAAACTTTAGAAGCAAAAAATGGTATTGAAGCCCTAGAGATTTGCCAAAACAAAGAAGTTAATTTGATAATTAGCGATCTTATAATGCCTAATATGGATGGATTAACTTTAAGCAAATCTATAAAGGAAAACGAAAAAACATTGCATGTACCTGTAATTTTACTAACTGCTAGGACAAGTAAAATTTTTGAAGAACAGGGATATAATGCCGGTGCCGATTTATATGTAACAAAACCATTTAATCCCAACGTATTAAGAGCTCAAGTGGAGGGATTACTGCATGGTAGAGAGAAATTACGCGAATTTTTCGAGAACTCTATTAGTCTTGAGTCTTCCGAGTCAATATCAATTGGTAGACTCGACCAAGAATTTCTAAATAAGGTTAGCCTTGTCGTATCTGAAAATTTAAATAACCCTAATTTAACCAGAGAGTTTTTGGCTAGTGAAATGGCTGTCAGTGCCTCAACATTATATAGACGTATAAAGACTATTACAGATCTAGATATTTCTGCCTTTATAAGAACCATTAGACTTAAAAAGGCTGCCCAAATGATAAAAAATAAAGAAGATAATATTTCCGGAATAGCCTATCAAGTTGGCTTTAACGATCCCAAATACTTTAGAAAGTGTTTCATTCAACAATTTGGTATTACTCCCTCTAAGTACAAATAAATCAATCTGATTTAAATTTACCCTTTTGTTGATTTAATTATACCCTATTTTAAAAGGAAGTTATTAGATATTTGATAAATGGCTTCTAACAAAAACCAATATAAATACAAATTTTTTCAACTCATTGTTGTTCTCTTAATAATCCTTTTGTTTACAGGTATACTAGTTATGGTATCCCTTTAAAATTCATATAGAAAGTGCTATAATCATACAATTTTCAATTAAATAACTAAAATATTAATCTTTATAACGAGCTACAAGAAGAAATGCACTCATTTTACCCTCATATTGACTTCTAAATACCCCAGAAATTTTTAAAACAAAAAGGAATTTTGTTTCGAACCCACCACTACCCACCAGAAGTGCAGTGTGTGTTAATGGTAAATCATAGAAAAGATAGTTTTCTTTTCTTAAAACTATAGAACTAAACGAAATCTATTAACTAACTTAATTAATTATGGAAAAACTACTGAACTCTTCAGTTTATTCTAAATATAAGAATAAGCTAATTATGTGTTTAGTACTTACGTGTATCATGTTTACTGCAGATACAATGTATGCTTACAAAAACGCTAATATTTCTATTAAGGAAAAAGCAGCGATACAACAACAAATATCTGGTACTGTTGTCGATGATGCCGGAGCACCTTTACCAGGTGTTAGTATTTTAATTAAAGGTACAACCGATGGAACTCAAACTGATTTTGACGGAAACTTTACAATTAATGCAAACACTGGAGATGAACTTGAATTTTCATTTGTGGGCTTCGAAACTAAGGTTGTTACAGTAGCAAATCAAACTCTTTTAAATGTAACTCTTGCCGAAAGTACAAGCCAACTAGATGAGGTTGTAGTTGTAGGTTATGGTCAAACCTTAAAAACTGATTTAACTGGAGCAGTTGGTACAGTTAAATCAGAAGCTCTTGTTCAAGCGCCTACATCAACTGCGACAGAACTATTATCGGGTCGTGTTGCTGGTTTAATTACAAAACAAAACACGGGTGTACCAGGTAACGATGCTACCACTATTAATATTCGTGGTTTTGGTGATGCTTTAGTATTAGTTGATGGAGTTCAAACTTCAATGGACAGAATAGATCCGAATGATATAGAAAGTGTTTCTGTATTAAAAGATGGTGCCGCTGCAGTTTATGGTTCTCGAGCTGGTAACGGGGTTGTTCTAGTAACTACCAAAAGAGGTAAATTAGGAAAAGCTAAAATTACCTATCACGGTAACACCAGTTTCCAATCACCTGTTAAAGAGCGTACCTATGTTAATTCTTGGCAGTACGCTACTTTGATTAGAGAGGCTGATTTAAACGGAAATGGAAGCTTAGACGATACCTATACTCAAGAAGATGTAGATAAATTTAAAGCTGGAAATGTACCAGGATATGTAAACCAAGATTGGAATGATGCAGTATTTACTCAAAATGTTCCTATGACACAGCACAACCTAAATGTAAGTGGAGGTAGCGAAAATGTAAAATACTTTGCTTCTGTCGGTTTATTAGACCAAGAAAGTGCATATCGTTCAGGAGATTTAAGCTTCAGACGTTACAACTTACGTTCAAACTTAGATGCTAAAATCAGTGAAAAATTATCATTTGGAGTAGACATCTCTTACAGACGTGAAGATAGAGATCAACCAGCAACAAATCCTAGTGATATGTACAACAGATTACAAACGGCACAACCCGTATACTCTGCGTTTTTACCAGACCCAACGAGAGCTGCTTTTTCAGGATTTAATACCAGAAGTCCATACGCTGCTACAGATAAAAGTTTTGGTGGATTCAATGAGGATATCAGAGAGTTCCTAAATGCAAGAGTACAGTTAAAATTCAACATTACGAATGATCTAGTTGCAAAAGGTGTCATAATGTATGAATCATTAAATTCATCAAGAAAAGCATTGAGAAAACCTTATGATGTATGGGATTATGACTATGAAAATGATGAGTATTTATATCAAGGTACTGCTCAAGGAAGAAGCAGTATTACTGAAGATTATAGAAAACGAATTCAGTTCTACCCTCAATTTTCTTTAGAATATAAAAAGAGTATCAACGGGCACAACATTAACGCTCTAGGTTTAGTTGAAACAATTGAATTTAAAGACGATGCAATACAAGCAAGAAGATATGATCTGATTTCTACTGATATTCCTTACTTAGGATCAGGTGATAAAGAAACTGCCGAAAACAGTGGTAATGCTAGTTCTTCTGGACGTATGAGTTATGTGGGAAGGGTAAACTACAACTATAAAGGTAAATACTTCTTAGAAGCTACTATGAGAGCAGATGCAACCGGAGAAAAATTTGATCCAGATAATCGATGGGGTTATTTCCCAAGTGTTTCTGGTGCATGGAGACTATCTGAAGAGAACTTTTTAGCAAACTCTAATTCAGTAGATAATTTAAAATTAAGAGCTTCTTTTAGCCAAACAGGTTTAGATAACGTAGGAAACTTTAGATTCTTAACTGGATATTCAATTTCAGAAAATGGAACTTATTTAATCGACGATAGAACTGGTCAAATCATTTTTACTAACGGCTTACCTAATCAAGAAATAACTTGGTTTACCAATACCTTGTATAATGTGGGTGTTGATGGTAGTTTCTGGAATGGTTTATTAGGGTTTGAAGTAGATGTATTCTACAGATTGACCGAAGGTTTATTTGGTACTAACCAAACGGATATACCTAGTACATTTGGTGCTGCTTTGCCTCAAGAAAATATCAATGATAGAGATGATAGAGGATTTGACATCTTAATCAATCATAAAAATAAAATTGGTAATGACTTTAGCTATAGTATTTCAGGTAATGTTGGATGGGCAAGACAAAAATGGGTAAGTGTTGCTGAAGAAGCCGAAACAGATCCAGATAGAATTAGATTATACCAACAAGAAGGAAATTATACCAATAGATGGATTGGTTATGTATCTGATGGTTTATTTGAAACTCAAGAAGAGATTGACAACTACGCAGTCTATGAATTAGGAAACGGAGCTCCAGGTATTTCAGACATTAAGTATGTTGATTTAAACGGAGACGGCGTGATTGACTGGAGAGATCAGAAAGAGATTGGTACAGGTAGTACACCTGATATTTCTTATGGTTTAGATATCTTCATGCAATACAAAAACTTCTCTGTATCTGCATTATTCCAAGGTGCCGGATTATTCAATATGAATATTGCTGGTGCGGCGCGAGGCGCTTTTTCAAATGCATCTACACCTTATGATTATCACCTAAAATATTCTTGGAGACCAGATTATGATGATCCAACGGTTAACACAAATCCAATGGCGAGATTACCGAAGATTACCAATAATGGTGTTGCACCAAATAACAATGTAACTTCTGATTTCTGGTTATTAGATAACACGTATGTTCGATTAAAATCATTAAATTTGAACTATTCTATTGACTCTGATGTTGTTAGCAAAATCGGGTTCGATCGAATAGACATTTACGCTGCTGGAACAAACTTATTTAGTTTTAATAATCTAGGAATCTATAAAGATACGTTTGATGCGGAAAGCCCAGCTACACAAAATGGACGCCACTATCCTATTATGAGAACTTATACCTTCGGAGTAAAATTAGCACTATAATTAAAACGAAATAGAAATGAAAAAATTAACATATATAATCTTAGGTATTTCATTCGCATTAACAAGTTGCAATGATGTATTAGACCAAGAGCCATTGGGGTTAATATCTGATGCAAGTGTTTGGCAAGATGAGAATTTAGTAGACACTAAATTAAACCAACTTTATAAGAATTCACTATTCTTAAATCAAGCTGGCCAATCTGGGTTTAATGCCGGATTAGACGGAAATATGGCTGGTGAATTTAGAAATATAGGACCATGGCAAGAGCCTTTTGGTGCATCAACTGGAGATATAGATGAGACTGGTACTCCAGCTGGGGCAGTGCAATATTGGGCATATACGCAAGTGCGTAATTGCAATGAATTCATTGTTAATATGGAAACTATATCTGAATTAGACGCTGATTTTAAATTAGCCAGAATAGCTGAGGCTCGATTTTTAAGAGGCTATGTGTTCTTTCACATGGTTAAACGCTATGGAGGAGTTCCAATAATAACAGAGCCACAAGCAATAGATGCTCCTGCTGAAGAATTATTTGTGTCTAGAAATACCGAAGAAGAAGTTTACAACTTTATTATTTCTGAAATGAGGGCTATTGAAGCTATTTTACCAGATAAAACTACAAACGACGGAACTCCTTCTAAATGGGCAGCAATGGCTTTAAGAAATAGAGCAGCATTATACGCTGGTTCCATTGGAGAATACGGTACTGTGCAATTAGATGGTGTAGTAGGAATACCAGATGCAGAGCCGTTTTGGCAAGAAGCTTATAATACTTCTAAAACTTTGATAGAACAAAGTGGACACTCTTTATACCAAAGACACAGTGATCCAGCAAAAAACTTTCAAGAATTATTTACTGATGAAAATGAGAACCCTGAAGTTATTTTCTCAGAAAAATTTGATGATGAATTGAATGCGCATTCATTCAGTCTATTGGCGATGCCATGGCCGTTCCATGGTGGATGGGGTGCAAACTTCTTCGTATTCTATGACACTGTTGAGTTATTTGATTTTGCTGATGGATCAACTGGTAAAATCGATCGTTCTTTAGTACATAATCAAGAATGGCATGTAGATGATTTCTTTAGAAATCGTGATCCAAGATTTGTTGCATCTGTATTTTTCCCTGAAAGTGATTGGCAAGGTGGCAAAGTATATTTCCATGACAATACAATTAATGCTACGAGCGCACCTCCAGGATGGTCTAATAGAGCCCCAGGAAAAAACAGAAATCAAGCCAACGGTACGGGATTATTGCTTAGAAAACGCGTAGATGAAGGAACCGAATTTCCAATTGGAAATACTGATGATACTGATTATATAGTATTTAGATTAGGAGAGACCTATTTAAATTTGGCAGAGGCTGCATTTCACTTAGGATATACTGATGAAGCTCTAGACGCTATTAACATGATTAGAGCGAGAGCGGGAATGCCAGCAAGAACTAGTTTAACACTTGAAAACATTCAACAAGAAAGACGTGTTGAGTTATTTGCTGAAGACCAAGCTTACTGGGATTTAAGAAGATGGAGAATTGCTGTTGATGTTTTGAATGGAACAAATCTTCAAGGTTTAAAATTTACCTATAACGGTGCAACAGATAAGTATAAAATTCAAATTAGAAGAGGTGCCTCAACAGGACCAAGAGTATTTCAAGAAAAGCATTACTATTTACCAATAACAATAAATAGAGTTGCAGACAACCCTAATTTGGTTGAAAATCCAGGATATTAGTTTTATATCATAATAAGTAGTTAAATTAATTTCAAAGAGCCTAAGATGTTTTATCTGGGCTCTTTTTATCTAATAAATAGATAATTTATACAACCTTTAAATTAATGAATACTACAATCAATAATTTAAATTAATCTATCATAGCACTTTAATTTTATTTCTAAAAATGAGTTTCTCACGACTTCTATTTATTACTCTAATTGCCACTAAATCTTTATTTGGTCAAGTAAAAAATGAGGTGAGTCCAAATATAATTTTGATCGTTGCAGATGATTTAGGCTATGCAGATCTAGGTACTTATGGAAGTAAGCGAATAGAAACTCCTCAACTAGATAAAATGGCCAAAGAAGGTCTACAACTCAATCAATTCTATGCAGCCTCCGCTGTTTGTACTCCCACTAGAGTAAGTATTCTTACCGGCAATTACCCTCTTAGGTATAACGTCTCTCAACATTTTAATGATAAAGAAATGTATCTTGACAATACCATGCTTACCATACCTAAGCTTCTTAATTCAAAAGGTTACAACAGCATGCATATTGGTAAATGGCATTTAGGGGGACTCAATGAAAAACATATACAAAACCGAAAAGAATCTCCTCCAGGGCCTTTACAACATGGTTTTGATCACTATCTTACAATGCTTGAAGATACTTTATACAGAGCTCCCGCTATGAAAGAAAAAAGACTGTATAAAGATGCAGGAAAATATTTGGTTAAAGATGAAAAGAGGTTACCTCCAAATAATGATCATTGGACCTCACTAAAATTTGATGCAGCGAAAAAATATATTGAAGAACAGAATAACTCCAAAAAAACATTCTTCTTAAACCTTTGGCTAGATGCACCTCATGCTCCATATGAGTATTCTACAGATTCTTTAATTGCAAACTATAAACACCGTACTAATGGGCAAGATTTATTATATAGGGCAATGGTATCACAAATTGATAAGGGTGTTGGTGAGATACTCGCTCTTTTAAAAGACTTAGACATTGCCCAAAATACATTGGTAATTTTTACTAGCGATAATGGACCTGCATTTTTGGGTAGTTCTGGTATTTATAAAGGAAGGAAAACTGATTTTCATGAGGGTGGAATTCGAGTTCCGTTTATTGCATGGTGGCCATCTAAAATAGCACCAAATAAAATCTCTAATAGTCTAGCGAATACAATTGATCTTTTACCAACATTTGCAACAATTAGCAATTCAACCATAGAAGAACAACATAAAATTGACGGAATAGATTTAAGTGAATTATTCTTAAAAAATATTGAAGTTGAAGAAAGACCAACAATGTTTTTTCAAATTTCCAATCGTTACAAAAATAATTGGAACTATGTAAATACCATAGATGAACCTATTCATCCAGTGGCAAATCAAATTGCTCGAAAAGGAGATTGGAAATTACTTGCATTAGAAGGAGAATATATTGAACTTTACAATTTAAAAGAAGATCCATATGAACGTTGGAATCTTCTAAACCAATACCCCAAAATTGCTGAGAAATTAGTAACAGAGTTAAGAACTTGGCTAAATGAGCCTAGAAAAGAAAAACCTTATTAATGAAACATTTAACACAACTTAAAATGGCTTTTGCTGCTCTCGCACTTGGTGTATTAATGAGCTGCGAACAAAATTCAGCAACAGAAAAAGAAACGAAAACCCCACCAAATATTCTTTGGATAATGGCAGAAGATATTGGGACTGATTTAGAAATTTACGGAATGCCTGCCGTAAAAACACCTAACTTAAACAAGTTGGCTGAAACGGGTAGTATGTTCACCAATGCTTATGGTACCAATTCCATATGCTCACCTAGTAGATCTAACATGATAACAGGTGTACATCAAAATGTTGCAAATACGCAGCATCATAGATCTAATAGAGAGATTATTTTAAGAGATTCTATTAAACCTATAACTGCCCTATTAAAAGAAGCTGGTTACACCACTATTTTAGGAAGTCCAATTGTTAGAGGTAAAGGAAGAAAAATTGATGTTAATTTTAAACATGAGGCTATTGGAAGTTGGAACGGATCTACAGAATTTGGTCTATTTGACAAATACGATAGTATTCTACCCTCTGATCAACCATTTTTTGCACAAGTTACTTTAAATGTGACGCACAGAGGTGGGTGGTGGAATCAAGTAAGGAATCAATCTGAGCACAAAGTTGATCCTGCTGATGTAGTTTTACCTCCTTATTATGCAGATCATCCAGCAATTAGAGAAGATTGGGCTAAATATTTGGACCAAATTGAATATATGGATAATGAGGTTGGGATGTTGCTAGCAGATCTAGAAGCAAAAGGATTAAAAGAAAATACGATCGTGATTTTTATTGGAGATAACGGCAGATGCAATATTCGCGGTAAAGGCTATTTATAC
This sequence comes from Urechidicola sp. KH5, assembly GCF_054661455.1. NCBI lineage: Bacteria > Pseudomonadati > Bacteroidota > Flavobacteriia > Flavobacteriales > Flavobacteriaceae > Urechidicola > Urechidicola sp. KH5. The sequence goes on along the minus strand of NZ_BAAFSW010000002.1, from coordinate 550,419 downwards.
GAACCAGGTATCAACTTGCCTTTAATAGTAAATTGGCCTGCAAGTATGACTGGAGGTAAGGTTGATGAAAGGTTGGTTTCATCAATAGATATTGCAGCCTCAATTTTAGAAGTAGCAGGAGTTGAACTACCATCTTATATGACAGCACGACCATTTATTAATAATGATAATGCGAGTCGAGAATATGTTTATTCTGGTCGAGATTTGTGGGATGAAATCTTAGAGCAGTCAAGAGCAATTACTACGAAAAATTTTAAATACATAAGAAACAACATGCCTGAAGTACCTTATGATGCGCAACAAGCATATCTAGAGTTTTACAGACCTGCTGTTCATATTATGAGAGATTTATATGCTAAAGATGAGTTAAATGAATTACAATCAAGATTTTTTGCTGCTACAAAAGAAAAGGAAGAATTGTACGATCTTGTGAACGATCCTTATGAAACAATCAACCTTGTTGATGATCCAAACTACAAAGAACAATTAAAAGTGATGCAAGGATATTTTGAGGATTGGAATAGCAAAAATCATGATTTTGGATTCGATGAAATAGATTGGGAAAATGCGCCTCCTCCTCCTGGACCAGAAGTTGTTGAATGGTTAAAAAAAGAACGTCCAGATGTTATTGCTAAAATGAAAAAGGGCATTGAACCAAACTATGGTAAACTTAAAAAGGAATATCAAATACAACAAAATAAACAGAAATAACTGTAAATAAAATAAACTAAAAAAACACCAACTTTAATAAGTTGGTGTTTTTTTAATGGATCAATTTGAAACAACTTCTCTAAGATTAAATCAACAAAAAAAGACCACTCATATAAGCGGTCCTTTTTCATTTTTATAACTTTCTTTTTCATATGTATTTTAATCCCCCAATTAAAAACAATAAAAAGTTATATAGTTAAGTTACGTAACTTAACTATATCAAATATACTTTGAATTATCAGAATATACAATACTCAATTTGAGTATTTTACATCAAAAATATTCTCATATTTATAAAATTAATTGATATGACTTAATTAAACCAACCAATTCTCCAGTTGAAGAAACCTTTAATTTTTTTAATATATTTCTTCTATGTGTATCCACAGTGTTAGATGAGATATTCAATTTTGAACTTATCTCCTTACTCGTATAATCAAGAGCAAGCAATCTAATAACATCTCGCTCTCTATTAGACAAACCATCCGTTAATAATCTCTGAGAAAAATTATTAAAATAAACGGTCTCGTATTCATTTTGCTCATTCATCAATTTTGCAGAGGCTGTAATTGGCATAGGTACTTCACCATGTAAAACGGTATAATGAGCTAAACCAATTATTGGCTTATCATGTTCATCAAACTCCAAAGGAGTAGTGTTCTGCACAATATTTACATATGCACCATTCGAATTTATCATTCTATAATTCCAGACATAGGTCATGTTTCTTCGGTCTTCAACCGCTATTTCATTCATCGTAAACTGCATTAAATCTGCAAGAGTTTTTAACCAAATATCAATATCTTCAGGATGAATTTTGCTCCAAAAAAAACGCATCCCTCCATCGACTATTTCTTGTTGTGTATAACCAAGTATTGAGAAGACATTTTTACTGATGTAGTGAAATGACAAATCTCTTGTATTAGTAACACTAAAAAAAGTAGAACTATAAGGTAAAAATCTGTCTAGATCAATAATTTTCTGAATACGACTACTTAGATCAATATGACCATAAGATTTAAATATCTCCTGATAAATTTCTTTAATATCCATTACGGGAAATTGAATAAGAACAAAATATAATAACTAAGTAAATTGATTAAAACGAAAAAACACCTTTTAGTTGTGGGCCAAACGTGTTCATATCATAAGAGAAATAATCTGACCCCTGACCATTATTGTAATCAATATCTAAATTACGATACCCCAAACTCAATCCGAATTTATCGGTGAACTGATATCCTAATTCCAACTGAATCTGCCAAGTAAAATCAGATCCTAATCCAAATCCACCAAAATCTCCACGAGCTTGATAAAACCAATGTTCATTAAAATATCCTTTAGATCTCAATAATATTACAGGATCAAACCACGTTTCGGTAATGCTTCCTGTCAATGGTATAGAGTTCGGAATTTTAGTATTTATAGTCATTCCCTCTTTAATACTAACAACTCTCCCTCCGACACCAATATCTATCCAATCGGTTAAAGATCTCAGAAAGGATACCTCGAACAGTAATTCCTTTAAATCAATTTCCCCATTATCTACGACCAAACCTTCCTCCAGTCCCATTGCCAAATGCATGTAAATAAAGTCAGTACTTATAATCCATTTATTTTTACTGGTTTCAAAATATAGCATTCCTCCAAATTTCAGTTGTCCGAAAATATCAGACGGACGAGCATCTACCTCAACTGGTGGTAACATTCTAATTTTATTTGCACCTTCCATATTCGGAAATAGTAAATAAGGTGCTATTAAATAAGTTCTTTGTTCCGACTCTTCAGTTTTTGATATGTTCTCTTGGCCTAAAAGTGAAAAAGTTGCAAAGAAGCATGAAAGAAAAAAGATATTTTTCATAGCATTATTTTTCTTTAAAAATACAACAGATTTGAATATTTTAAAAATGCTAAAACTTTTCGTATTGTAAAATGGAATCTAAAATTGAAAAAGTCGGGATGAGAGGATTCGAACCTCCGATCTCTGGTCCCCCAGACCAGCACTTTAACCGGACTAAGCTACATCCCGATTTATCGCAGTGAAAGTACTAATTTCTATAAAAAAATACCATTAAAAATGGTGTTTACTTCTAAGATTTTTTTAACCACCTTATCTTTTTTTTAATACTTATTTGATCCCAGTATCTGGAGGTACTACATGATTGCTCTCTTTTGTGTTTTGAGAATTTGCCGTAGTTGATTTAGTAGCACTACATGATATTAAGCAAAAAGCGACCAATAAAATAAAAACTTTTACAATAGCTAAAAAAGCCGTATTGATAAATTAGCACAATGTTTTTTAACAAACATGCAATTTAGATGTCTAATTTTACTGTTTTTATACTATATATTGATAATGTGAAGTTTTTTAATAGCTATTACTATTTATAATCACAATTCAAAGTTATAGCCATTTGCTACGAATTCATCAAATTTGTCTTTATTAAATTTGTAGTAAAAAGCTCCTTTTCTTGAATTAGATTTATCTTTCTCTTCTGTTTTAGTAAGAATATCAAAAGACAATATTTTCTTCCTAAAATTTCTATCATCTACTTTTCTTTGATAGATACTTTCGTAAAGTATTTGTAATTGGGGTAACGTAAATTTCTCTGGCAATAAATTAAATCCAACTGGTCTTCTTCTCACTTTTACTTTTAGTCTTTCAATAGCTAATCGTACCATATCACCATGATCTAATATTAGCTCTGGTATTTCATTCAAACCAAACCAACGTGCATCGTACTTTTCTACAGACTCCTTGTTCATATCGTTTAAACGTATTAGACTATAATAGGCTACAGATATAACACGCGCACCAGGATCACGATTTACATTACTATACGTTTTTAATTCCTCAAAAAATACGTTATCTAAGCCAGTAGATTCATTTAATACTCTTTGAGCGGAATCTTCAAGACTCATATCGTTTTTTATAAACGAACCTATTAAAGACCATTCTCCTTTTAATGGGGCTACCTTTCTCTTAAATAATAATAGTTTAATTTCTTTTGAATCAAATCCAAATACAACACAATCTACAGCCAACAATATTTTATCTTGACCTGCATATACATATTCCATATCGTGCTGTGTAATGTTCATAACATTCGTCATTTATAAATGAAGTAGTTATAGCTTTTATAGCTAGTTAGTTTTTATTTAGACAACAAATCAACATCATTACCTATTAAGTTTTAACCATTTTATCGGTAAACCAAAAGATTTAAGAATATTACTTGCCGCATTCACAAAATTACAAAATAATTTTGCATTTCCCTACCAGTATGTTTAAGTTAACATTAAAAAAATAAAAAATAAAACAAACTTAAAAAGTTCATAAAAATACGAATGAAACTAGAACCCTACGAGCATTAATACATAACTTAATCAAATCCCATTCATTTAAAAAATAAATCAAATACTATATGCTGTTTAAACAAAAAAGTCATCCAATTTCTTGAATGACTTTTGCTTTTTACAGCTCCCCCTCTTGGGCTCGAACCAAGGACCCTCTGATTAACAGTCAGATGCTCTAACCAACTGAGCTAAGGAGGAATGTTTCCGTTGTTAAATTCGGTGTGCAAATATATATCTTTTTATAGTTTCACCAAACAAATTTTAAAAAAAATATTTAGGCTTAAATCAAGCTAAAAATATGGGGCTATAAATTAAGAAGTTGTATTTTTGTTCCTGTTTTAAATAAAACATTTTTAGCACGAAAAATCATATGGACAAGTTTTCATTTTTAAATGCAGTTCATTCAGAGTTTATCTCTGATTTATACGACCAGTATTTGGTAAACCCAGATGCGGTTGAACCAACATGGAGAAGCTTTTTTCAAGGTTATGATTTAGCCAATGAAAATTATAGCATAGATGGCGAAGAAATTGAAGTAGAAGTTCCCGAGCAGGTTCATAAAGAATTTCGTGTTTTAGACATGATTAACGGTTACCGTACTAGAGGGCATTTATTTACTAAAACTAACCCAGTTAGAAATCGCAGAACTTATAGACCTACGCTTGAACTTTCTAATTTTGGTTTATCAGAAAATGATTTAGACACAACCTTTAATGCTGGAGATGTTCTAGGTTTAGGTAGTACTTCTCTTAAAAATATTGTTCACCACCTAGAATTGATTTATTGCGATTCTATTGGTGTAGAATATATGTATATTAGAAATCCAGAAGTGATTAAATGGTGGCAAGAGCAGTTAAATAAAAATGACAATCACAAGCAATTTTCTGATGATGCTAAAAAATATATTCTTTCGAAGCTAAACCACGCTGTTACTTTTGAGAATTTCTTACAAACAAAATATGTTGGTCAAAAACGTTTTTCATTAGAAGGAGGCGAATCATTAATTCCAGCAATTAGTGTTGCTCTATATGATGCTGTAAAAGATTTTGATGTCAAAGAAGCCGTTATTGGTATGGCCCATAGAGGTAGGCTTAGTACCTTGGTAAATATTTTCCGTAAACCAATGAATGAGCTATTTAGTGAATTTGAAGGAAAAGATTTTGAAGACGAAAATATTGATGGTGATGTTAAATATCACCTTGGTCTTACACTTGATAAAACTTATCAAAACGGAAAGACGATAAAAATGAACTTGGTTCCTAACCCATCGCACCTAGAAACTGTTGCACCGGTTGCAGAAGGAATTACAAGAGCAAAAATAGATAAAGACTACAAAGGCGACGATTCTAAAATCTTACCTATTGTAGTACATGGTGATGCTGCTATTGCTGGTCAAGGTATAGTGTACGAAGTTGCTCAAATGAGTCAATTAAACGGTTATAAAACTGGTGGTACAATTCATATTGTTGTAAACAACCAAATCGGATTTACAACCAATTATTTAGATGCCCGATCAAGTACGTATTGTACAGACGTTGCTAAGGTTACCTTATCACCTGTTCTTCACGTAAACGCAGACGATGCTGAGGCGGTTGTTCATGCTGTTGAATTAGCGGTTAGATACCGTATGAAATTCAAAAAAGACATTTATATCGATTTATTAGGATACCGTAAATATGGTCATAATGAAGGTGATGAACCTCGTTTCACACAGCCTAAATTATACAAGGCTATTTCTAAACACGATAATCCTTTAAAAATATATACCGATAAGTTAATTGCTGAAGGTACTATTGATAGCAATTATGCTAAAAATATTGTAGCTGAATTTAAGGCTACTTTAGAAAGTGAGTATACCAAAGCAAAAGAATCTGATTCTTCTAAAGTGCGTGAATTCATGCAAGAACGTTGGGTAGGATTTGAACGTCAAAAATTAGACGGTATGTTGCAAGATCAGGAAACCGCATATCCCGAAAGCAACCTTAAAAATATTGCAAAAGTAGTTTCTACCGTTCCAGAAGGTGTGAAGTTTGTTCGTAAAGCTGAGCGAATTTTAAAAGGGAGAGAGAAAATGGTGTTTGAGACAGATACTTTAGACTGGGGTATGGCAGAAACTATGGCTTATGGTTCTTTATTAGAAGAAGGTTACGATGTTCGTATTACAGGTCAAGATGTAGAGCGTGGTACCTTTAGTCATCGTCATGCTATTTTGAGAGACGAAATTTCAGAGGAACGTATCAATCTTTTAAATACCAACTCAGAAAATAAAGGAGAAATGTACATCTACAACTCTCTTTTATCTGAATATGGTGTTTTAGGTTTTGATTATGGTTATGCCATGGCAAACCCGAATACCTTAACTATTTGGGAAGCGCAGTTTGGAGATTTTAGCAATGGTGCTCAAATTATTTTTGACCAATACCTTTCAGCTGCTGAAGATAAATGGAAAATGCAAAATGGTATTGTAGTTTTATTACCTCACGGTTACGAAAGTCAAGGATCTGAACACTCAAGTGCTCGTATGGAACGTTACTTACAATTGTGTGCAAACCACAATATGATTGTTGCAGACTGTACTACCCCTGCCAACTTTTTCCACTTGTTGCGTCGTCAAATGAAACGCGATTTTAGAAAACCATTGGTAGTGCTTACACCTAAGAGTTTATTGCGTCATCCAAAAGCAATCTCATCTATAAGTGAACTAGCAGAAGGTGGTTTTCAAGAAGTAATAGATGATACTATAGCACCTGAAAATGTAACTAAAATGGCTTTCTGTACAGGTAAATTCTATTATGATTTATTGGCAGAAAGAGAGAAATTAGACCGTAATGATGTTGCCCTAATTAGAATAGAGCAATTATTCCCATTACATCACGATAAAATCAAAGCAATTATGGATAAGTACCCGAACGTTAAAGAGTATGTTTGGGCACAAGAAGAACCAAAAAACATGGGAGCTTGGAGCTACATGTTACAACGCTTTGAATTGGCTCCTTTAAAAGTAGCCGCTAGAGATTTTGCTGCAGCACCTGCACCAGGTAATGGTGCACGTGATAAACGCAGACAACAACGAGTTATTGATAGTGTTTTTAGCACTGAATCATAAATAAATACGACAACAAATTAGGTTAGAAATAAAAAATTAAGACCATGATTTTAGAAATGAAAGTCCCTTCTCCGGGAGAGTCTATTACAGAAGTAGAAATTGCCACTTGGTTGGTAGAAGATGGTGATTATGTAGAAAAAGATCAAGCCATTGCCGAGGTAGATTCTGATAAGGCTACTTTAGAATTACCTGCTGAAGAAAGTGGTGTAATTACTTTAAAAGCAGAAGAAGGAGACGCCGTAGCAGTTGGTGCTGTGGTTTGTTTAATTGATATGGATGCTAAAAAACCTGAGGGGTCTGAAGATGCACCTGCCAAAGTAGAAGTAAAAGAAGAGGCTCCAGCAGCAAAAGCTGAAGCACCTGCTGCCGATACGTATGCAACAGGAAGCGCATCACCTGCAGCCAAAAAGATTTTAGCTGAAAAAAGTATTGCAGCTTCTGAAGTTAAGGGTACCGGAAAAGATGGTAGAGTTACTAAAGCTGATGCTATTAGCGCTGTACCTTCAATGGGTACACCTCCTGCTCATGGTACAAGAAACAGTGAACGCAAAAAACTTTCTATGCTACGCAGAAAAGTTGCACAGCGTTTGGTTTCTGTGAAGAATGAAACGGCTATGTTAACTACGTTTAACGAGATTAACATGCAACCTATTTTCGACTTACGTAGCGAATACAAAGAAGCATTTAAAGCAAAACACGGTGTTGGATTAGGCTTTATGAGTTTCTTTACACTAGCTGTTGTTCGTGCTTTAAAAATGTATCCAGATGTAAATTCGATGATTGATGGAGATTTTAAAATCTCTCACGATTTCCAAGATATCTCAATCGCCGTATCTGGACCAAAAGGATTAATGGTTCCTGTAATTAGAAATGCAGAAAACTTAACTTTTAGAGGTGTTGAAAGCGAAGTTAAACGTTTAGCCATTAGAGCACGTGATGGTCAAATTACTGTTGACGAAATGACTGGTGGTACATTTACAATTACCAATGGTGGTGTATTTGGATCTATGATGTCTACGCCAATTATTAACCCTCCTCAAAGTGGTATTTTAGGTATGCACAACATTGTTGAGCGTCCTGTTGCAGAAAATGGTCAAGTAGTGATTAGACCTATGATGTATGTAGCACTTTCTTACGATCACAGAATTATTGATGGTAGAGAATCTGTTGGTTTCTTAGTTGCTGTTAAAGAAGCATTAGAAAATCCAGTGGAGTTATTAATGAACGACGATCCAAAATCTGCATTGGAGATGTAAATTCAAACAATATATTTTAAAAAAAGCCCAAGTTTTAAACTTGGGCTTTTTTATTTATAATGAAAAACAAAGATTAATTCATATCAAATCGCAATCCTAAGGCCACTAAATTTTGATCTACTGATTGATTCTCAAAAATGGTAGATAATTCATATCTAGCATACAACCCTACATTACTAAAGGCAACGTATGTACTTAAACCATAAACCAAATCGCTTACATTGTATCCTTTTTTGATTTTATCCTTCCCTTTATCGCCCATATCATCTGTATACTTTAACTTTTGATAAGTGCCAATATTAAATCCAAAATAACCTCCTACACCCATTTTAAATTTATTTCGTGTACTATATCGTACATAAGAATCGGTTTGCGTTTTTCTAGACGGACCAAATTCTAAGTGCACTGGAAAAATTACATTGGTAATATTTAATTTGGCCTTCTTTAAGTTAAAAGGATGCTCTTCAAAAACGGTTTCATCTCCATTCTCAACAAAGTACATGTTGTCATCTAATTTTAAACCGTTCCATTGAAACGAAAAACCGTATTTAACACGCAATGCATTCGAACTGTTTAACAATCTGGTTTTCCATGCCCATCCTAGTTCAAAGTAACGAGACCCCCAAAACTTATATGGAGAATCATTAAAGCTCTCTCCTTCAATCACAGCATTATTCCACCCAAATGACACTACTAAATCACTTGTAGTTCTTCTATCATATTTAATAGGCTTGTCGTAATCATCATCTTTAAATCGAATACTAACTACATCATCTTCTTCTGCCACAACTGTAACTCCAAAGATTTTATATTCATCCATATAAGAATCTTCGTTTCGTTTTAAATAAGCAATTTTATTATCAATAATGGTTGTTCTATTTTCAATATTCAAGGCACGTCTTTGGGCAGCCTCCTGTTTTAATTTATCTGCCTCTTCTTGGCTAATTTCTCCTTTACTCAGTTTTGCATTAATCGCAGCCACTTCTTCTTTTAACAGTGCTTTTTCTTCTGCTTCAATTGCTGCTTTTTGTTTTTCTAAAACTTCTATTTTCTCTTCGTTTGCTTGAGTCTTTTCTTCCTCTTGAGCATACATTGTTGCACTTAAAAACAAGGCAATAAATAGCATATAATGTGTAATAGTACGCATAGTTTTCAATTTTAATTTTGATGTAAATGATTGGTTCTTTATTCGTTGCGATTGGCAACCGCATGTTTTACCGATTGGTAATTTTCTTTTAACATATTAAACAATTTGTCTCTAAATGTTGGATCGAGTTCTTCTTCAACTTCAAGCAAAAGTAAATGTGCATTGATATCTGCATCTGTTACCTGACCTTTTTTGGTGTCTAACTTATATTTAGCCATCAAAAGCAAAGTCTCAACCTCAGCATCTAAAACAGCTTCTTTTGAGTCTAAACTAGTTTCAGTATTTAAAGCTACAGCTTCCATTGGAACAGCACTTTCTACAACAGTCACTTTTTGAACTTCTTTTTCAACAAACTCTTTTGTTGCTGTTTTGACTACTGTGGCTTCTTCATTTCGCTCATAGCTTTCAACTACTGTTGCGACTTGCTGATTTTCTGTATCCGTAACGATCTGCTCCTCTTTTAATTCTAGAGTTTCAATTGGTGCTACTGCATCTGTTTGTGCAATTACTTCAACCGGTGTTTCGACTTCTTGAATTGGTGTTTCAAATTTTTCTGGAGTATCAACTATTGTCGGACTTATTGGATCTTGATCTCCAAAAACAGCGAAAGCCAACAATGTAATACCAACCATACTTGCCGCAATACCAAGCCACCAAAAGCGGCCCACAACCTTTTTTTTAGGACTCGTATTTAAAGAAGCTTCTAATGTACTCCAAGCATCTTGAGAAGGTACAATAGTGCGTTTCTCTAACGTGTTTTTTATGTCTTCTTCAAATTTATACGGTGCCATAACTAGTCGTGTTTAATGCCGTTAATTGCTGTTGCAATAATTTTCTTGCTTTAAATAACTGTGATTTAGAAGTCCCTTCGCTTATACCCAGCTCTTTAGCAATCTCATGGTGTTTATACCCCTCAATTGCATACATAACAAAAACAATTCTGTAACCATCTGGCAACTTATCTATCAACTGCTGAATTTGCGCAACATCCATAGCCGATTGAATATTATTTTCGTAAGAATGAGGTACGGTAACTTCTTCTACAGAAAACTCGATACGTTTCTGACTGCGTAAATACGAAATTGCCTCACGAGCCACAATACGTCTTATCCATCCTTCAAAACTTCCTGAACCTGAATATAAATCCAATTTAGTAAGCACTTTTAAAAAGCCGCTTAACATAACCGATTCTGCTGTTTGAACATCTTTAATATAATACCTACAAACACTTAGCATTTTAGACGCATACAAATCAAACAAACGCTTTTGCGCTTCTCTATCATTTTGCTTTGCTTTTTTAAGCAATGATTTTTGATTGCTATGCAATTGAATAATTTTCAAAATATTCAGTTGGTTTTGATCTTCACTTATAAAGACGGCGCACTTAAGAAAATGGTTGCCCGTGACTCATTTTTTTTTCAAAATTAATAAACTCGCTACTAAAAAGACGCTTCAACTCCTTATTAGTTACGCTTTTAATATTTGAAAACTAATCGTTTTAAATAAAGACGTTCTTTTTTGTAGTCTATAATCGCAGAACCTTTATCTAGAACATCTGCTCCAATTATACCATCTACAGTTTTTGCGCCATGGTTTAATAAAGCAGTATTTACATGCGCTAAATCAAAAATAATTAGGTTTAAATTTTCAAAAGCCCATTTACCAATTTTAATACTATTCTTTTTAGAGGCTTGTGTTTCCATATCTATAGCACCTGCACCTGCAGCCTTAATTTCAGAATCTGTAACCTCTAACTTAAACTTTTCAGAAACACTTATACCCAAGCAAGAATTAGAAGCTCCTGTGTCTAATATAAATCGACCTTTTACTCCATTTATTTTGGCCTTAATTTCTATATGGTTTGTTTTGGTTCGTTTAAAGTTTATAGCTATATAACCCTTTTTAGAAAGTATCTTTTTGAGGCTTGTCATTAAGTAGTATTTTTGCCTAAAAGTAACGAAAGCATATGAATATAACAGATACTCACACCCATTTGTACAGCTCACAATTCGATGAAGATAGATCGGTAATGATGCAAAGAGCTATAGATGCTGGAGTTCATCGTTTCTTTATTCCCGCAATTGATTCTGAATATACAAACCGTATGTACGATTTAGAAAAGGCCTATCCAAAAAATGTGTTTTTAATGATGGGGCTACATCCATGCTCGGTTGGAGAAAATTATTTAGAAGAATTAGCACATGTTAAAGAGCAATTTGACAAACGAGATTTTTATGCGGTTGGAGAAATTGGTATAGATCTATATTGGGATAAAACCTTTTTAAAACAACAACAAGAAGCTTTTAGAATTCAGATACAATTAGCAAAAGAAAAAGGACTACCAATTGTAATTCATTGTCGCGATGCTTTTGACGAAATCTTTGAAGTTTTAGAAACTGAAAAAGACGATAAACTCTTCGGAATATTCCATTGCTTTACTGGAACCAAAGAACAGGCAGAAAAGGCACTTTCTTTTAATATGAAATTAGGCATTGGTGGGGTGGCAACTTTTAAGAATGGTAAGATGGATAAATTTTTAAATGAAATTCCTTTAGAGCATATTGTTTTAGAAACAGATGCGCCATATTTAGCACCAAAACCCTATAGAGGCAAAAGAAACGAAAGTAGCTACTTGACCTATGTAATAGACAAATTAGTAGATATCTATGGAAAATCTTTCCAAGAAATTGCCGATATTACTACTCAAAATTCAAAAGCTATTTTTGGAATTTAAATCAGTGTACATAGAAACTCCATTAGGCATTGCTAAAATTAGTGGTGATCAAGAAGGTATTGCGGAAATATCTGTTCTAGAAGACGAACATACAACACCAACACCAATCAATGAAATGCCTAATTATTTGAAATTAGCCGCTATTCAATTAAAAGAATATTTTAATGGCTCGAGGACTTCATTTGATTTAAAGTTACAACCGCAAGGAACTCCATTCCAAAAAAAAGTATGGAACGCACTTTTAGACATTCCATATGGCCGCACTCGAACCTACAGCGAACAAACAAAACATTTAGGTGATATAAAAGCCATAAGAGCTGTAGCAAATGCAAATGGAAAAAATCCGTTATGGATTGTAGTTCCTTGCCACAGAGTTGTTGGATCTGATGGCTCTTTAACTGGATATGCGGGTGGAATATCGCGAAAGAAATGGTTATTAGAGCATGAAAGTGGTAGTAAACAGCAGTCTTTATTTTAAACTATTTTTGTGTTATTAGCGTTCATAACAACATGAAAAAGGTACTCCTTATTTTCTTTATTGTATTTAGCTGCTCACTTTGGGCGCAAAAAGAAGATAGTGTGTATCGAACTAAAACTTTTTTAGTTGCTAAAGACACTGTTCAAATAGACACCGTAAGCATAAATTCGAGCTTTATAAAGGTCTTTGATGATAACCAAAAAGAAGTGAATCCACTTCAATATAGAGTAAATTTTGCCGAAGCCTATTTAGTGATTGATGCTAATAATTACTCAGAGATTACAGTTAATTATTTAGCATTTCCAGAATTTATAACCAAAACCTACAGTGCCTACGACCCTAATATAATTGTTCCAGCTAGCAGCCCTAATGCAACATTATATTCTGTTAGGCCCCAAAAACAACAAAGCTTTTTTACTCCTTTTGAAGGGTTGCAATCAACTGGGAGTATTAGCAGAGGACTAACCATAGGTAACAATCAAGATGCCGTAGTAAACTCTGCTCTTGACCTGCAAATTGCAGGTAAATTATCTGATAAAGTCACATTAAGAGCCTCTATTACTGATAGTAACATACCCATTCAAGAAAATGGCTACACCCAACAATTAAATGAATTCGATCGCGTATTTATTGAATTGTACACGGAAAAATGGAAAATTACTGCTGGTGATGTTAACCTATATAACAACCAATCTTATTACGGCAGTTTCAATAAAAAAGTAGCAGGGATTGCCATAGATGCTACTCTAGACCATGGCACGGGCACCACCAAAGTATTTGCATCTGGAGCCTTGGTAAGAGGTAAATTTACTACCTATCGATTTGTGGGGCAAGAAAGTAATCAAGGTCCGTATCGATTGTTTGGACCAAATAACGAGCAGTATATTGTAATTATTTCTGGGAGTGAAACTGTTTATGTAAATGGTGTTCCTTTAACTCGCGGTGAAAACAATGATTATATTATAGACTACAACACTGCCGAAATTACGTTTACACCTACCTACCCTATTAATGCCAATATGCGAATTACTGTAGAATTTCAATATTCTGATGAGAACTACACTCGATTTGTTACACATGATGGCGCTTATTATGAAGGAGAAAAATTTGCAATTGGCGGTTCATATTATTTAGAAAGTGATTCTAAAAATCAACCATTACAACAAGATTTAACAGATGCACAAAAACAAATATTGGCCGATGCAGGGAATGACCCATTAAAAATGTTTGCTCCAAGTGATGCGCCAGATAGTTATTCTGAAAACAAAATTTTATACCGTAAAGAACTGATTGGCTCAGAAGAAGTTTTTGTGTATTCAAACAACCCAGATGACGAATTATTTAATGTACGATTCACAAATATTGGCAATAATAATGGAGCTTACATACTAGCTACAACCATTGCAACAGGTAAAGTATATGAATATGTGGGCGCTAATATGGGAGACTACGCACCATTAATTAGGTTGGTACCACCTGAAAAAACTCAGCTTATGATTGTTAATAGCAAATACTACCCTTCTGATAAGACCAATGTTGCTGCAGAAGTAGCCTTTAGTCAAAGAGATGCCAATCTCTTTTCTTCTATTGACAACGAAATGAATGATGGCGTTGCCATAAAAGCTAATTGGGATCAAACAATTCTTGATAGAGATTGGGACCTAAAAAGCAATCTAAATTTCGAGTTGTTAAGCGAGCATTTTCAAACCATTGAAAATTTCAGAAACATAGAATTTAATCGTGATTGGACTCTAATAAATCCCACAGGTCAACAGCAATTATTTAGTGGTAGTTTAGATTATAGTAACGACACTAACGGCTATATTAGATATGTTTTTGAATCGTTAAATTTTGATGACTCATTTGATGGAATTAGACATAGCGTTTTGAGCACATTAAATTTTGAACGTTTACAATTACGAGTTAATACAAGCCTTTTAAATAGCACATCCGAAATTAAAGAAAATGCTTTTTTTAGATTGTACAGCACTGCTAAGTACAGTTTTAATAAAAGTTGGGTAGGAGCTAAAATTGAGGCCGAAGATTCAGAGCGAACAATTGCTATAGACAATAGTATCTCTCCTTTAAGTCAGCGATTTCAAGATTATGAGGCCTTTTTTGGAATTGGAGATTCTACCAAGGTTTTTGTTGAGCTTGGTATAAATTTAAGAACCAATGACAGTTTGCACAATGGCACGTTACAAAAAGTGAGTGAAGCACAAACGTATTTTATCAATTCACAATTAATTCAAAAACAAAAAGCAAACCTGCGCTTATATGTGAACTACAGGAAAGTAAATAATACCTTTATAAACGATTCAGAAGCACTTAATTCAAGACTTGTTTACAATCAACAGTTGTTTAATAGAATTGTCAATTTAAGTACAGTTTATGAAACCGTTTCTGGAAGCCTACCACAGCAAGAATTTACCTATATAGAGGTAGAACCCGGACAAGGTTTTTACACATGGATAGATTACAATAGTAACGGAATTCAAGAATTAGATGAATTTGAAATTGCTCAATTTCCCGATGAAGCTACTTATCTTCGCGTAGCCTTACCCACCATAAATTATTTAGAAACCCATCAAACAAAGTTGAGTCAATCGGTTTTAGTGAACTTTCAGCAATGGCAAAATCAAAAAGGGTTTTTAAAAGGATTATCACATTTTCAAAATCAGACATTTTTATTACTAGATAACAAGCAAGAAAGACAAGACAACGGGTTTAATATGAATCCGTTTAAAACAGATAATTTACTCGCTTTGAATACCAATTTTAAAAACACCTTATTTTACAACAGAGGATTACAGAATTACTCTACTAATTATACCTATTTAAATACGCGAGTTAAAACTAATTTTACAGTAGACGAAGTAGACACTCAAATTACTGCTCATCAGATTCAATTTTTACATAAAATAGGAATGAATTGGCTTAGTGATATTAGAGCAACTTCTGGCACTCATGAAAACACCTCAGTAAATTACCCAAGTAGAAATTTTGATTTAAATACGTTGAGTGCCTTTCCTAAAATTTCGTACCTCTATAATCAGACAACCACCTTAGATTTTTTCTATGAATTTCAATTAAAAGAGAATACCGTTGGCAATTTAGAGCAGTTAGAATCACATAAATTGGGAGTTGCCTTTAAAGCTTCAAATCAAAAGCGTACTTCTATTTCAGCTGACTTCAATTTTTTAATCAACAATTTTGATGGCAATCAACAAAGCCCTGTTGCATATCAAATGCTAGAAGGTTTGCAACCTGGCAATAACCTCACTTGGAGCGTTTTGTGGCAACAGCGACTCACTAATTTTTTAGATCTTAATTTGAGCTATCTCGGAAGAAAAAGTGAAGAAACTGGTGCGATTCACACAGGCACTGTCCAGTTGAGAGCAAATTTTTAAAAATGGTATTAAGTTTGCACGCAACCAAAGAGTAAAATTATCATCTTATCAACATAACCTAAAATACCTATGAAAAAAACGTTATTGCCCCTCGTATTATTTTGTACAGTTTTGACAATAAATGCTCAGAATAATGACTTTGAAAAATCATCTCCCAAACAAGCCAAACACGAAATCAAACTAAACGCTTTGTACTCACTTTTGGCCATTCCTGAAATTTCTTATGAATATCTATTAAATGAAGATTCTGCCTTAGGCGCTTCTGTATTGCTTGCTTTAAATGATGATACCGATTTAAATTTTGCGTTTACACCTTATTATAGATTCTATTTTGGTGATAAACCAACTGCAGGATTTTTTATTGAAGGTTTTGGAATGTACTCTACTCGAGACGATTATGATATTGTTACGAATGATTTTGCCCTTGGTTTAGGATTGGGTGGGAAATTTCTATCTAAAAATGGTTTTGTTGGAGAACTTTATGTTGGAGTTGGCAGAAACCTATTTGGCAATCACGATATCGAAGGAATCCCTAGAATTGGAATAAGCATTGGAAAACGATTTTAATAAAAAAGCCTTACAGAAGTAAGGCTTTTTTCTATAATTTATATAGGCAATAGTTTACATTTTTTGTAACCAGTTTCGCATTGACACTTCTTCACCAATAATACTTCTCAATTCTGAAATTGGCACTCTCTTTTGTTCCATAGTATCTCTGTGACGAATCGTAACCGAATTGTCCTCTAATGTATCGTGATCAACTGTGATACAAAATGGAGTACCAGCAGCATCTTGTCTACGGTAACGTCTACCAACTGCATCTTTCTCATCATATCCAACAGCAAAATCCCACTTCAAGTCGTCTACTATTTTACGGGCAATAACGGGCAACCCGTCTTTCTTTACCAATGGCAATACTACAGCTTTTGTAGGCGCTAAAACAGCAGGTAATTTAAGAACTGTGCGTGTTGTGCCGTTTTCTAACTCCTCTTCTTGTAACGAATTAGAGAAAACAGCCAAAAACATTCTATCTAAACCAATCGAAGTTTCCAATACGTATGGCGCATACGATTTATTCTCTTGGTGATCGAAGTATTGTAATTTTTTACCAGAAAATTCTTCGTGTTGCGATAAATCAAAATCTGTTCGAGAATGAATTCCTTCGAGTTCTTTAAACCCGAACGGAAATCTAAACTCAATATCCGATGCTGCATCAGCATAATGCGCCAATTTTTCATGATCATGAAAACGATAATTATCTTTACCCATTCCTAAAGATAAGTGCCATTTTAATCGAGCCTCTTTCCAGTGCTCGTACCACTCTTTTTGAGTTCCTGGCTTTATAAAGAATTGCATTTCCATTTGTTCAAACTCTCGCATTCTAAAAATAAATTGTCTAGCTACAATTTCGTTTCTAAATGCCTTACCTGTTTGAGCAATACCAAAAGGAATCTTCATACGTCCTGTTTTCTGAACGTTTAAGAAATTTACAAAAATACCCTGCGCTGTCTCTGGTCTAAGATATAAATCCATCGCACTTTCAGCAGATGCACCAAGTTTTGTGCCGAACATTAAGTTAAACTGCTTTACATCTGTCCAGTTTTTAGAACCAGATAATGGACAAGCAATTTCTAACTCTTCAATTAAAGCTTTTACATCTGCTAAATCTTCTTTCTCTAAAGATTGGCCCATGCGCTTTAATATGGTATTTCCTTTTTCTTTATAACCTAAAACTCTGGGGTTGGTGGCTAAAAATTGCTCTTTGTCAAAAGCCTCTCCGAAACGTTTAGCTGCTTTTTTTACCTCCTTTTCAATTTTAGCATCTAATTTACCAACGTAATCTTCTATTAAAACGTCAGCTCTATATCGTTTTTTAGAATCTTTATTATCAATTAATGGATCGTTAAAAGCATCAACGTGCCCAGAAGCTTTCCAAGTGGTTGGATGCATAAAAATTGCAGCGTCAATTCCTACAATATTCTCATTCATTTGCACCATGGCTTTCCACCAATATTCTCTAATATTCTTCTTTAACTCTACACCATTTTGAGCATAGTCGTAAACTGCACTCAAACCGTCATAAATCTCACTACTTTGAAATACATATCCGTACTCCTTTGCGTGAGATATTACTGCTTTAAATTTATCTTCTTGTTTTGCCATGCTGCAAAAATAATAAAGGTTTTAAGATTAGAGGTATGAACATAAAAAAAGTGGCTTAAGCGCAAACAAAAGCCACCAATTTGTATATTTCTACCGAATTTATTTTAATACAAATCCACCAACAGCTACCAATCTATCTTCTAAATAAATGTTTACTGTATGTGTACCTTTCTGCATTTCTTTTCTGTCTACTTTGATTAAAGAAATAACATCTTGGTTTTTATTTGCATAATCTACAGATGTAGCATCTGAATAGTCAAAATTTGTTCCATCAGAAGTTGTAGAATTTCCAACAATATTTAATACTTCTCCTTTTGGATTTAACAATTGAATCTGCACTTGTTTAGTAGCGGCCTCTGTTAATGCATTTTCTGCAATTGTAAATTGAATTCTCAGGGCATCAGTTCTATTAGCTCTTGTAGTTTCAACCATTTTCCCACTACTCTTCTCTTTTAAAGTACTTACGATTAAACTATTTGCTTGTAACTGTGCGCCAACTGCCACTTTACCATTTAAGGTTTCATTTTGCGAATTAATAGAATCTAGAGCCGAATTCTGAGTAGCAATAACGCCTTCAGCACTTTCTAAATCTTGTTCTAAAATTTGCGTTGCGATTCTAAGTGAATCGTTTAAACGAAACAATTCTTTATTTGAGGCCTCAAGATCCTCTATTTTAGACCTGTAACGTTTAATAATACTATAATTAGTACTCCTTAGGTTTTTTACAGAATCGCGCAATAAAATAATGTCTTCACGTTCTAATTTTAACTCTTCACTCAACTCAGAGTTTTCTGCAATTGCAGCATCATACTTCGCAACCATTTCATCTAAGTTATTTTGAATGGTTACTTTTTCTTCTTCTAAAAAGTTGTTTGAAGCATTTAACTGATTATTTTGATAGATGGTATAAACTCCAAGACTTACCAAAAGTAAAAGCAAAATACCAACAACAATTTTTCTTTGTGATTTAGTATCTTCCATGATTAAAATGAATTATTTAGGGTTAATTATAACAAATGTGCAAATTTAATTGAAATTATATGACTACCCTATTATTTTTATGATTTTCCCATCATTTGGAGTCTCTTCAAAAATCACCTAAATCATTAAATAATTGTAACTTACAAACAAAAAGCTATGTTGACTATTGCTAAGAATATAGTTGCATTATTTTTCCCAAAATTGTGCTATTCGTGCGAACAAACATTGATGAAGAGTGAATTACTGATATGTACTAACTGTCGCAACGAAGTACCCTTAACTAATTTTAGTAACTGCACTGGAAATTTAATAGAAAAACGACTCTATGGAATTTTTGAATTGCAAGAAGCAACCGCCTTATTTTTCTTTCACAAAAATCATATAGTTCAAAAAGTAATACACCAATTAAAATATAGAGGACACGAAAATATTGGCGATTTATTAGGAAATTGGCTTGGATATGAGATGTTAAAAAGTAATCGATTTAAAACAATTGATGTAATTGTGCCTGTACCTTTACACCCTGCCAAGTTGAAAAAACGGGGATACAATCAATTAACTCTTTTTTGCAAGGCTTTGTCAAAGCTATTAAATGCTCCAATAAACACTTCTACACTTATCAAAACGAAACAACGAGTTAGTCAAACCAAACGAACAAAATTTAATCGGTGGGAAAATGCGGATAAACAATTTGAAATTACAAATACTTCAGAATTGCGCGGGATGCACGTACTATTAATCGACGACATAATTACAACTGGAGCAACTATTACTAATTGCGCAAACGCCTTATTCAAAATATCAGAAATTAAGTTAAGTATTGCTGTTATGGCTTATACCGAATAAAAGCTTTACAAAAGCCAAAAAAAATGGTTTCTTTGTAACAAATTTAGCTGTATGATTTTTAAACTTAACAATTGGTTTTATGTGGCCGTTGTATTACTATTATTAGCCAGTTGTGCGAGAAGAGGTAGACCTTCTGGGGGACCTAAAGATGAATTGCCACCTATTGTAATTACAGCTAAACCAGAACATTTAAGTATTAATTTTGATGAAGAAAAAATTAGAATAAGTTTTGACGAATACATTAAATTAAAAGATATTAATCAACAGCTTGTTGTATCTCCACCATTAGAAAATCAACCAATAATTACACCTGTTGGAACGGCTAGTCAAGATATAAATATTAGAATTACAGATACCCTTAAACCAAATACTACATACACATTTAATTTTGGCAATAGTGTGGTAGATAACAACGAGGAAAATCCGTTAGCACAGTTTAAATATATTTTTTCAACAGGAGACTATATAGATTCTTTGTCCATTTCAGGCCGAATATCTGATGCATTCAATCTAGAATCAGAGAAAAATGTATCTGTTCAGTTATACGAAATAACTGAAGAATTTTCTGATTCCATCATATACAAAGAACGTCCTAGTTATGTTGCAAACACATTAGACAGTATTGCTTTTGAACTTACAAACTTAAAAGAAGGCACTTATTTAATGGTCGCAATAAAAGATGTAAGTCGGAACTATAAATTTGATGCAAAAGTTGACAAAATTGGCTATCACCCAACCTATATTACAATTCCGAATGATACTATATTTGAGTTAACATTATTTAATGAAGTTTTACCATTTCGTTTTATAAGACCTTCTGAAAACAAAATGGGGCAATTATATTTTGGATATGAAGGAGATCCCACTGGAGCTTCAATTAAATTGTTATCTCCACCAGACAGCATTTTTAATTCTCATATTGTTTTTGAAAAAGATAAAGATACTTTGAGTTATTGGTACACTCCAATAAACGCTGATTCTTTACTTTTTGAGGTTTCTAAAAATGAATATTTAGATACACTTAAAGTCTTTTTGAGGAAAAAAGAGCGCGATTCATTGCGTATTTCTCAAGTTACATCTGGAGTTTTAAGTTTAAAGGACACCTTTTCGATTTCCTCCAATGTACCCATGTTAAATATCAGAAAATCTCAAATATCAATTCTAGATAAAGATTCATTACCTGTAAATTTCACAATGCATTTGTCTTCCTCTAAACAAGAGTTAAAATTAAATTTCGATAAAAACTTTGAAGAGAATTACAACCTTCGCTTTTTACCTAATGCTATTGAAGATTTGTTTGGCGACACCAATGATACATTAAATATGACTGCAAGAACAGGAACACTAGATATGTATGGCACCATTCAATTAAATATGCAAAATGCAGCTTCTTACCCATATATTCTGGAACTATTAAACAGTAAGCAAGAAATAATAGAACAAATTTATGTAAGAGAAAATAACCGTTTCAAATTTGAATACCTGACTCCAGACAACTATCAATTTAGAGTTATTTACGACACAAATGAAAATGGCATTTGGGATACCGGTAATTTTTTAAAGCGCATCAAACCTGAAAAAGTCGTTTATAGAAAAGGGGAGATAGAGATAAAACCTAATTGGGAGCAAATCGAAGATTTTAATTTAAATTTAAAATAACAATAAAGAATTTAATAAAACGTTGTATGTTTGATAGATTTTGCTACTTTTGTTGACAAGAAAAAAATATTTTTTGATTAATAGTACAAAAATACTAACCCCAATACTACTCATTATTTTTGTTTGCAATAATCTGCATGCACAAGACTGGAATAGACATGGAAAAGTTACTCACGAAATTGGAGTGAGTATAGGTGTTCCATTTTTTTCTACTGATTATGGAGAGCGATATGAAACTCAAAGTAGTGGAGCAGGAAATACTGGTTTTGGAATTAGCGCAATACATTATTTTACCTTAGCGGATTACAGATATCGTTGGAATCAGAGACATAGTTTCTTTAGGGATCACTTTAGATTTAGAACAGAATTATCTTATTATCAAGCTAAATTAGAGCATTTTGGGCAGTATGTTGATGATAGCCAAACCTCTGATCAAGCAGATCGATTACGTGCACATACAGGAGAGGCCAAAACTATTAATTTTGGTACACAAGCAGAGTACCACTTTGTAAATATTACAGATTTTGGTTCTAGACGAAATCCTAAACTACGCTTCTCACCTTATTTAAGTATTGGTATAATGGCAACTTATTATAATCCATCAATCGAAACCACTTATGGTGATGGTGACTGGGAAAGCAATTACGACTTATTGTATCAGAAATGGGCGAATCCAGCTTATGTAAGCACTGATGCAGGTTTTACAGGAACACTTACTTCTAGTTTAGGTTCTCGAATTAAGTTGGGTGAATACTCAGACGTTTTCTTAGAAGGAAAATGGCACTACTATTTTAATGATTGGATTGACGGATTAAATGCCACAGGACCTGATGTCAATGGTACCGATCCAAATAATAAATATAACGATTGGAGTTTATTTGTAAACTTTGGCTTTATCTATTATCTTAATTAAACCAATTTTCTGAGAGCTAATATACACCCTAAGTGTATACCTTCATGAAAATTGTTAAATCCAATTGCCTTTTCTACAGAATCTAAAGTTACTTCGACACTAGTGGTATAAACATTATAGTTATTCAATAAACCATTAGAATAATCTTTTTCAAGTTGCTCTGGTAAAGATTTGAAGAATTGTAAAACTTGATCTAATTCTTCTTGTGACATCAACTTTATTGGTGCAGTACCTTTTTTATAGGTTTCAATAAAGGTATCGTCAACCAACATTTTATTGCCTGAATTAAAATAACAAAGTAACTGCTGAGTAGCAACCAAATGGGCAAGATTCCAAGCAATATTATTTTTAAATCCTTGTGGTATTGTATTTAATTGTTCTAAGGTTAAACCTGAAACTATTTTAGTTATTAAGGCTCTATTTTTATGAAGTATATCAAACTGATCTTGCATATCTCATTTTTTTGATAAATGTACACAAACTGATTATTTTTAACTCATGAAAAAAATTTACTTTTTAAAAACCTGTGATACCTGTTCAAGAATTCTTAAATCTTTAAATATTGACGGTATAGAGCTTCAAGAAATTAAATCTAATCCTGTTACTGTTCAACAATTAGAAGAAATGTATACTTTAACAGATTCTTATGAAAGTTTATTTAATAAACGTGCAAAGAAGTACAAGCAAATGAATCTTAAAAACCAAAATCTTTCTGAGAAAGAGTATAGAAGATTACTGTTAGACGAGTATACGTTTCTCAAAAGACCTGTGGCAATAATTAGAAACAATATTTTTATAGGCAACAGCAAAAAAAATGTCGAGGCATTGCAATTAGCTCTTAAAAGTGAATAGTTAATTTAATTTATTACCTTTATATAGCTAACGCATAGCTATGCCCAACAGTCTATTTTCAAATAAAAGAGTAAGAATACTTGCAATACTATTGCTACTCATTCTATTAACAGATATTGCAGTCTCCGTATTTATCAAACAAAAATTACAGTCGATTCTTAAGCAGAATCCTATTACAAATTACACCGTTTCAGTCTCAGATGTTTCTTTTAAATTTATTCAACGTAATATAACTCTTAAAGACATTAAGTTTACTCCTAAGAGTAAAGCCTTACTCAATTTGATGGAGAAAGATCTCGATAAAAACAATCTTGATAAAATTTCAGCTAAATACATCTCAATAAATAACATTAGCTTCTTCGACTTTTTGTTTCATAAAGAAATAAATATAGGTGAATTAGCAGTAAATGGATTAAAGTTCTATAAATTCAAAAATTCAGAATCAAAAATTAAAAAATCGGGAATAAAAATTAAGCTTGATAGTATACCAATTAAAGACATTAATGGTCTAGAAGTAAAGAAATTTACTTTTAATGAAGCGCAATTTGAATCCTTCGATTTCAACAGTAATCAAATTACTTTTACAAGTGTACCACTAGATTTAAAAATGGGTGGTTTAAAATTAACCCCTAATGGGAAGAACTATTTTAAACTTGAAGTATTAGGAAAATCATTTGCTATAAAAGGTATTGGATTTGACAATATAGATTATCAATTCAAACTCAATTCTTTTGAATACGACAATACCAAAAATATTTGGGACCTCAAAAAGCTAAGTATTCATCCAAAAACAGACAAATTTAAACTCGCCACAACTAAAAAACATAATGATGATATAATAGATGTAGATATCCAAAAAATTCAATTATACAATTTTAATATAGAGAATTTAATAAATGGCAATGGGGTTTTTATAGATAGTGTTTCTTTGGAAAAAGCTGACATAACTATTTTTAAAGACAAGCGCAAACCATTTAATGAAAGTAAAAGACCTGGCTTACCTCACATTAAATTAAAACAATTGAAACTTCCATTATTGATAAAAAATGTTGCCTTAGTAGATTGCAGCATTTTAGTTCAAGAAAAATTAGCCGAAAAAGACATATTGATGGAGGTCCCAATTAACCAGATTAATGCATCTATTTCTAATGTAAGTTCAATTGCGAAATATAGAAAAGCACCCATTATAGCAGATATTAATGCATTGCTTATGAAATCAGGTAAAATTCATGCAAAGGCATCATTTAACATGCAAGACAACAACCACCGCTTTTATTTTAATGGAACTTTAAGCAAATCAAAATTAGAACTCTTTGACTCTGCACTTTTTCCTGCATTAGGCTTAAAAGTTATAAAGGGAGAATTAGACCATTTAAGTTTTCAAGGATCTGCCAATTCGATTTCTTCAGAAGGTAGTATGACCATGCTTTATCATGACTTAGAGGCTGAAATCTTTAAATCAAATTCTCTAGAAGAAAATAAATTCTTATCCTGGGGTGTCAATTCTTTGATTCATGAATCCAATCCAAAAAAAGGAAAAGAACCTAGAGAAGTTATCATGCAATTTGAACGCGTGCCCTATAAAGGTTTGGGTAATTACTTCTGGAAAACCATTCAGTCTGGATTAGTAAACACACTAAATCCGGTTGGTAAAAAAGTGAAAAAGAAAAAATAAATTATTTCCAATATTCTGCTACCCAAGGTGCAGCTCTCACATATCGATACCATTTTCCTCTACCACCTTTTATAGCTTTATGAGGGTTAATCTCTCCGTGAAAAATGATGATTTTAGAACCTTCTGGAATTACAGGAACTTTCCAAAATGCTAATGGAAATCTAGAGATGCAATCGTATTTATAACTGGGACACCATTCTGCTGGCCAATATTGCAATTTTCCTTTATCGTTAATTGCATGCGTTAAATATTCTTGCTCATTGCGATGCTCTTTTCTAATGGTATCAAAATTCACTACAAAATTATCAAACACATAACCGTGTTTACCAATATCAAAACGATATACAGAAGAATTACCTGTAATGCGCCAAGACCTCCAGCTATGATCTTTAATTATTCTAAACTCTCCATCAACTTCAAAAAAGCAATCAATATTATCTACAATGACGATATCCAAATCCAAAAACAGCGCCCTCCCTTCTAAACCATACAAATCCTCTTTCATTGTAGTAAGCTTCTTCCACATTCGTTCAGGAAGATTTGAATCTATGTCAACTTCTGGTATAGGGTAACAATCAACGGCATCATCTATTCCAGTAGTATCATCTGTAAAACAAACCATTTTAAAAGGTATTGTCAGGTTTCTACTGACCATAGAATACAATCTGTTTACATATTCAGGACCATATAAGGTGCCCCATTTCATGCAAAAAATATAATTGGTGGTAATGCTCATTAAAATCTGCGTTCAATTAAAGCCATAAAACGTTCTTCATACTCTTCTTTCCCTTCCCAATCGTAATCAGGTTTCACCATTTTATTAATAAACTGTTTGGCTTCTTTTTCAGTTTCAATAGAATTTAGCTGCGATAAAACACGATTAAAGTCAGATTGACTTTGATTAAATAAATGCTTTACGAAAGCAATACGATCATTTAAATCAACTTGAATATGTTTATTTTTAAATTTATCGTTTAGTGTTGGTTTTGCTTGAAGAACCTCATCGGCCTTTTGAAATAAATCGGCTGTAACATCAACAGAAACCGCATCTTTAAACTCTTCCTCTAATGATAGTTGTTTTTTGGGAGGTGTTTCTTCAACTAACTTTTCTTTTACCTCTTCAACATTCTCAATAGCTGGAACAGGTTCAACCATTTCAGCTTTCTCAAATACTTCTTCAACTTCATCTTTTGTTTCTTCCTTTTCCTCAGGAACAAATACACTTTCTATTTCTTCTTCAACTTTCGTTACAACTTCCTCTACAATATCTTCAACCACTTCATCCAAACTTTCAATTTTCTCAACAACCTCGTCTACTTGCTCAGCAGCCTCAATTTCGACAGTAACAGTATCGAGCAATTCTTCTTTTGATTTGGTGTTTTGAGGAGTTGTAGTTATAAACTCATCTACATAACTTAACAAAGCCAATCGCTCGTATAATTTTTGAGCTTTATCTCTTAATGCAAGAACATCATCTCTATTTTTCATCTGTAAGATACTGTGTGCAAGACTAATCAATTCAGATTCCAATTTTTTGTGCATAAGTAGCAGAATTTATATGGGTTATTTTTGATACATTTGTGGAGTTACGTAGTTAAATTTCTTTACTAAACCCTTTACAAGTCCGAAAATTACAAAATGTTTCTCGAAAATACGGTAAATCATACAGAACAATTTGGGTGGATTGAAGTGATATGTGGATCAATGTTCTCTGGTAAAACCGAAGAACTAATCAGACGCTTAAAACGTGCTCAATTTGCGAAACAAAAGGTAGAAATATTCAAACCTACAGTAGATGTGAGGTATGATGACGAGATGGTGGTTTCTCATGATTCAAACGAGATTCGATCTACTCCTGTGCCTGCTGCAGCAAACATTAGATTATTGGCAAACGATGTAGACGTTGTAGGTATTGATGAAGCACAATTTTTTGACGATGAAATTGTCTCGGTTTGCAACGATTTAGCCAACAAAGGAATTCGTGTAATAATTGCTGGATTAGATATGGATTTTAAAGGCAATCCGTTTGGCCCTATGCCAGCATTAATGGCAACTGCAGAATATGTAACAAAAGTACATGCTGTATGCACTAGAACAGGAAATTTGGCGCATTATAGCCATAGAACAGCAGAAAGCGATGATTTGGTTTTATTGGGTGAAACTCAAGAATACGAGCCATTAAGTAGAGCTGCATATTATAAAGCCAATCTTGAAAAAGAGGTCGCTAAAATGGATGTTATTGAAGAAGAAGTAAAAAAGAATGAATAAGCATGTCACCAAGCTTTTTATTGATTTAAACGCACTCTCACACAATCTATATTTTTTTAAAACTAAGATTTCTGAATCTACCAAGGTAATGGCTGTAATCAAAGCCTTTGGTTATGGTAGTGATGCTTTTAAAATAGCCAACCACTTGAAAGATAAAGTTCATTATTTTGCTGTTGCTTATGTTCAAGAAGGAGTTGCATTGAGGAAATCTGGAATAGATACCCCTATTTTAGTATTGCATCCACAAATAGACAATTTACAAACTCTTGTTGATTTTGCTTTAGAACCCAACTTGTATAATGCCCGAATTTTGAAAGCATTTTTTAAACTAGCTGAGCAACAAAACTTCAACCAGTTGCCTGTTCATATCAAATTTAATACGGGATTAAATAGACTTGGTTTTTGGCATTCTGATGTAGATTATATAGTTTCTTATTTTAAAAACAATTCGAATTTAAAACTAAATGGTGTTTTCTCACATTTAGCTGCATCAGAAGACATAAGCGAAAGGCAATTCTCATTGAGTCAAATTGATATGTTTAAAACTATTACAAATAAACTAGCGTCGCAATTGAGCTACCAACCAATGCTGCATATGTGTAATACTTCGGGTATATTAAATTATCCAGAAGCCCACTTTGATATGGTTCGCATTGGAATTGGCTTGCATGGATTTACAAATGACACACATTTTACATCGCAACTAAAAAATGTCAATTCTTTACACAGTATCATTTCACAGATTCATATTATAGAACCTGGTGAGAGTGTGGGTTACAATAGAGGTTTAATAGCAACTTCTGCAATGAAAACTGCTACCATTCCTATTGGCCATGCAGATGGTATTCTAAGAGCTTTAGGCAAAGGTAAGGGGTATGTAAAAATTAAGAACCAAAAGGCGGCTTTTGTAGGCAATGTGTGTATGGATATGATTATGGTTGATATCTCTAAAATTGATTGTACTGAAGGAGATACTGTCGTTATTTTTGATAGCCAAGAAATGATAGAAGATTTAGCTCAAGCAGCAGAAACTATTTCTTACGAACTTCTAACTGCTATTTCTCAGAGGGTGGAAAGAGTAATTAACTCCTAAAATTGCAATTAGAAATTGTAGTAGCTATTTAAGACTTGTTTAACATATTGCTCTATTTTTTATAAGCAAATCAAATTTTAATTCATTAGTTTTGCCACTTAATCAAATTATTGAAGTGAATATTACAGAACAGTGTAAAAAAAACATGTTGTCTTTAGTGCTTTTTATTGCGCTAATGACTCCTTCTGCTGTTCAGTTGTTGCATGTGTTTGAAGGACATGAGCATATGACGTGTAATGAAACTGAAACTCACTTTTGCAAAACTGACTTAGACTGTAGTATCTGTTCATTTGAAGCATTTTCTTATAATAATGCTGTAGCTTTCACAAATGACTATAGTTTAAATCTTCCAATCTTATCAAAAATTGATAGCTACACAACCGTTGCTATTTCTTCCTATCACCATTCAAACAAACAACTTCGCGCACCTCCTATTTATTCTTAATCAACGATCTAGCTATCACGTTAATTAAGAAACATTTACTATGCGGTTTTTATTTATAACAGTGCTACTTTTTAGTAGTATTGTTACCATATCACAAAATTGTGATTTAACACTTTCAGGAAAGATTATAGACATTCATGATGATTCTCCATTAGTTGGGGCAACACTTGTTGTGGCTGATATTAATCTTGTTATAGAAAGTGATTTTGATGGGAACTATACTATTAAAAACTTGTGTGAAGGCAAGTATTTTATACAAATATCGCACCCAGAATGTGCGACTAGAGGCTTTAATGTCACCTTATCAAAAAATCAAAATAAAGATTTTAAACTTGAACATCACTTAGATCAACTAAACGAAATTTCTGTTAATGGTAAGGCATTTAATAATACTGCAAAAACTATAAATGTTAGTACTATTTCTGAAAAGGAAATCGAACAAAACAATGGTGCCACTCTGGGAGATGCGTTAAAGAGTTTAAGTGGCGTATCAACATTAAATACTGGTAATAATATTGTAAAACCAATTATCAATGGGTTGCACAGTAGCAGAGTTGTAATTATCAATAACGGTGTACGAATGGAAGACCAAGAATGGGGCTCTGAACATGCACCTAACATTGATATTAATGCAGCCCAAAACATTACCTTGGTTAAGGGCGCTGGGGCATTGCAATACAGTGGAGATGCGATTGGAGGAGTTATTGTAGTATCTCCAAAAAGAGCACATCTTAAAGATAGTATTTACGGCAAAACCTTATTAACTGGTACTACTAACGGCAGAGGCTTTTCTGCAACTTCTCAACTTACCAGAAGTACAGAAAAAGGTTTTTATACTACCATACAAGGTACTATTAAAAGGTTCGGAGATTACGAAGCTCCGGATTATGTATTGAGTAATACCGGAATTTATGAACGTAATTTTTCTATAAATGCGGGGATTAATCGAATTGACTACGGCATAGACCTGTACTACTCTATGTTTAAAAACGACATTGGCATTTTAAGAGCATCTCATTTAGGAAACATTCGAGATTTATATAGAGCTATCGAAAGCGATGTACCTCTATACATTGAGGATTTTACTTATGAGATTAACCCTCCGAGACAAGAAGTAACACATCATTTAGCTAAACTAAATGGGTTTTATTGGCTCAATAACAAAACCAAATTAAATCTGCAATACGATTTTCAGCTCAATAACAGATTAGAATTTGATATTAGAAGAGGTGAAAGACAAAACAAACCAGCTTTAGATCTTCAGCTAGACACGCATTCATTAACTTTTGATTTAGATACTAAATTGAAGGAAAACCTAAATTTAAAAGCTGGTATCACTGGTAGGTACCAAGTTAATTTTCCAGACCCTGAAACGGGAGTAAAACGTTTAATTCCTGACTACGACCAATACGACTTTGGAATCTTTGCTATCGCAGATTATAAACTAAATGATTCTTGGCTCGTAGAAGCTGGTGCTCGATTTGATTACCGCTACATGGATGTATGGAAATTCTATAGAAAATCTTTTTGGGAAGAAAGAGTTTACGACGAGGAGTTTGCTGATATCGTAGTGGAAGAAACCAATAACAGTGTTCTTACCAAGCCGCAACTAAATTTTTCTAATGGTTCAGCTATGCTTGGTGCCAATTATACAATTTCAGAAGATTATAAATTGTATTTAAATTATTCTTTAGCCTCTAGAGCACCAAATGCGTCTGAATTATTTAGTGAAGGATTGCACCATTCTGCCGCTAGAATAGAATATGGAGATTTGAGAATAGAATCAGAAATTGGACATAAGTTTTCGGCAAGTTTAGAAAGGTCGCATGACAAGTTTAGTTTTAAAGTAACACCTTTTTATAACAATGTAGCCAATTATATTCTTTTAGAACCAACCGGTATTAACCAAACCTTAAGAGGGAGTTTTCCTGTATGGGAGTACAGACAAACAGATGCTAATCTGTATGGTGTAGATTTAGATGCGTCTTATGCTTTTTTAGATGATTTTCTTTTAACGAGTCAATTTTCATTCTTAAAGGGATATGATAATATACAAGACGAACCCTTAATTGATGTACCACCTGTAAGTACTGTTAACGAGCTTGTTTTTACCAAAGCAGCGTTAAACAATTTGCGTTTGTCATTGCAAAGCGAATATGTATTCCGTCAAAACGAATATCCAGACAATAATTTTGAAGTATTTATTCCAGAAACGCAAACCTACGAAGAGGTAGATATCAGTACACCACCAGATGCGTATCACCTTTTAAACTTTAATTCGAGTATCGATTTTAAAATGTCTCAAAAGTCAACCTTAAATGTTGGCTTCTCTATAAACAATGTGTTTAACACATCGTACAGAAACTACCTTAACAATATGCGCTTTTTTGCCGATGAGTTAGGGAGAAATTTTTTATTAAAACTGAATATTAATTATTAAATCAAAACAAAATGATTACAAACATGAAAGCAATTAAGTTTTTAACTTTAGCATTAGTAGCTTCACTTTTATTTATTTCGTGTGACGACGACGCACCAGATGAAGTAAACGAAGAAGAATTGATTACACAAGTAATTGTAACATTAGTTCCTGTTGGAGCTGGAGATACTGTTACTATGACTGCCACTGATTTAGATGGTGAAGAAGGACCAAACCCACCAGTATATGATGTATCTGGTCCTTTAGCTGCAGGTGTTTCTTATTCTGGAACTGTTGAATTCTGGAACACAACGGAAGACCCAGCAGAAGATATTACTATTGAAATCGGAGAAGAAGATGATGAGCACCAAGTATTCTACATTCCTAATGGAACATTAGATGTTACAGTAGATTACGAAGATATGGATGCTAATAACAATCCAGTTGGTCTTGATTTTACAGTTAATGCTGGAGTAGTAAGTGATGGTACTCTAAATGTAGTATTACGTCATGAGCCAAATAAGCCAAATGATGGTACACTAGCAGACGCAGGAGGTTCTACTGATATTGATGTTACTTTTGATGTAGAAGTACAGTAATTATTAATTGAATTAATTACCAAATACCCTGTTCTTTAAGAGCAGGGTATTTTTATAACCACCCTTTTCTAAATTCGTTATAAATTAATCTCAAAATAGCACTCCATGGGCTATAATTAGGTTTTAACTCCTTGCCTTGAGACAATCTATAAATCTGATAATCGTAAAATCCACCTTCAGCCATATCTTTTAAATGTTTTGATTTTACAGAAAATGCAGGATCTTCTATTTGAGTTCTGTTACCACTAATAAATGATTTCGGAAAGCTAGCATCTGCCAGATAAGGTCTACCAAAACCAATCATATCTAGTTCTTTATTTGCTATAACGTCCTCACAAAAAGATTTCGTTCTAAATCCACCCGTTACCATTAAAGGAATGTTTGACCTATTACGCAACTTATCTGCAAAATCCATAAAAAAAGCTTCACGTTTTCTGGTGGATTCTCGCAAGTTCGCTTTTTCAAAAAAGGCGATATTTTCATAAGTCCCACCCGATATTTCTAATAAATCAACTCCAAGCTTTTCCAGTTGCTCTATAACGTAAAAAGCATCGTTCTCTTCAAAACCTCCACGTTGAAAATCAGCAGAATTTAATTTCACAGAAATAGGAAAATCTACTCCTAAAGCAACACGCGCTTTTTTAATAATCGTGACTAGCACTTTACTTCTATTTTCAATACTTCCTCCGTATTCATCTTCGCGCCAATTTGTTCTTAGCGATAAAAACTGACTCAACAAATATCCGTGCGCTCCGTGAAATTGCACACCCGTAAAACCAGCTTTCTTACAAATGACTGCAGTATTTACATAACGCTCAATAACATCTTCTATTTGAGCAATAGTCATTGCCTTAGGTTTTGCGAATAGACCTAACTTTTTTAATTGCACTGCAGAAGGTGCGATTGGTTTAAACGTTGAAAAAATAGTTGCTTGTCTTCCCGCATGAGATAGCTGTGCCCAAAATTGGTTACCATGTTTAGTGGCGGAGTTCGTCCATTGTTTTAACTGATCCAAACCACTTTCATCTTCAATTACCACATTACCTCCAGACTCTTTATAGCGCCCATCAACCATTATATTTCCAGAGAGCAGCACAGCACTACCTGTGCTCGACCAATGTTCATACAAACGGCATAAAGCTTGAGTTGAATGATTGTTTTTATCTGCCAATCGCTCTGTCATAGCAGCCTTTACAATACGATTTTTCAATACTACACCACAGGGCAATTTAAATGGTGTTGCTAGTGGTGAATTACTTTTTACTGTCATAAACTTCGGCTATAGTTGGTGTACTAAATTTCTTTTCAATTAACACCAATTGATCACCAACTTGTACTCTTCCTCCTTGAAGCACTTTAAAATAAACTCCGCTTTTAGTAGAATTCCAGAATTGCTTTACAATTTTTTGAGTCCCAAATCGAATGCCCAATTTATAACATGGTTGCCTCGGTTTCGAAACCTCAACTATACACTCTCCCAATGAATAGGTGCTACCAACTGTAAGCTCAGTTTCTTCTAATACTTCTAAAGTTAGATTTTCACCAAACATACCGTACTGCCAATCTAAATCAGGATGTAATTCTTTAAAATAATTGTAATGAGATGCACTATACGCATATACCGCCTGTTCTGTTCCACCGTGGTGTTTTCTGTCTATTACCGCATCACCAACCACATCTTTTTCACCAAGTACAATAGGCTCCAAAGTTGGGAATTTATATATTCCGGTTTCAACGGTTTTATTTTTCCAAACTACAGTTTTGCGTTCTCCAATATTTGTTGCTACTACTTTCATTTTACAATGTGTGGTATTAATCCATCTGCAATTTTACGATCATTAGAGAGTCTCGGAATTTTATTCTGACCGCCCAATTTACCTTGAGATTTCATATAAGATCTGAATCCATCACGCTCAACAGAAGTAATTTTTAGTTGCTGTAAAATCTTCCCTTCAATTAAGTCCAAATAATAAGAATTCTGTTCTTGCAATGCTTTATCAATACAAGCGGTAAAACCATTCATATCTTTTGGTTCTTGTTCAAACTCCACAAACCATTCGTGGTAAGGCAATTCATTTTCAACAGTTACCATCGGCGCAACAGTAAATTCAGTTACGCTTGCCTCAAATTTAGAAGTTGCTTCTTCCATAGCACGCTCTACCTCTTTACCAATCACATGTTCTCCAAAAGCTGAAATAAAATGTTTGATGCGGCCTGTTACCAACACTCGATGTGGTTTTAGAGAAACAAATTCTACGGTGTCACCAATATTATATCCCCAAAGGCCTGCATTCGTGTTTAAAATAATTACATAGTTTACCCCTAATTGTACATCAGAAACAGATAAACGTCTTGGGTTTTCTTCAAAAAATTCATCCGCTGGAATAAACTCATAAAAGATCCCTGCATTTAAATTCAAGAGCATTCCATTTTCGTCTGTATCTTGAAAGGCAATAAAACCTTCAGAAGCAGGATACAATTCTACAGCATCTACTCTTCTGCCAATTAATTCTTCAAACTTTTTACGGTAAGGTTCATAGTTTACACCACCATAAACAAATACTTCAAAATTTGGGAAAACTTCACCCACCTTTTTACCTGTTCTTTCAACAATACGCTCAAAATACATTTGTACCCAAGATGGGATACCACCAATTAAACGCATATCTTCTACCAAAGTTTCATCAATCACCTTTTCAACCTTAGTTTCCCAATCTTGTATGGTATTTGTTTCCCAACTGGGCAGTCTATTTCTTTGAAGGTATTTTGGCACATAATGCGCTGAAATTCCAGACAATCGACCTACCCTAATACCATTCTTTTCTCCTAATTCTGGACTCCCTTGTAAAAAGATCATTTTACCATCAACAAACTTAGCTCTCTTCTTACGATTAATGTACATTAACAAGGCATTACGAGCTCCCTTTATATGCTCGGGCATAGACTCTTTGGTTAGCGGTATGTATTTGGTACCTGATGTAGTACCTGAAGTTTTTCCAAAGTACAAGGGCTTGCCTTTCCATAAGATATTTGGCTCTCCCGCAACAACTCTATCTACATAAAATCTTAACCCCTCGTAATCTCTGATAGGAACATTGGAAATAAAATCTTTATATGAAGTTATTTTAGAAAAATTATGATCCTTACCGAATTGCGTATGTTTTGCATCTTTTACTAATTTCATTAAAACCTTATGCTGCGTTTCAGATGGTTTTAACGACCACTTTTTTACTCTTCGTGCTATGCGCTTAGCATAGGGTATAGCTAAAATAGATTTTATCATTCCTATTCAAAGTCAATAAAATTAATAGGATCTACAGGGTATCCATCACTCCATAATTCAAAATGTAAATGGGGTCCTGTAGTAAGTTCGCCTGTGGAGCCGGAACTTGCAATTACCTCTCCAGATTTTACCAAATCTCCTTGCGTTTTATGCAAAGCTCCATTGTGCTTGTATATAGAAATAAAGCCTTTGGTATGTTCTAAAATTATAACATGTCCTGTGGCAGCTGTCCATTCTGCAAATATAACTGTACCATCTGCTGCTGCCTTAACTGGAGTTCCAGTTTCAACAGCTACATCTACGGCAAAGTGCTTTTCATCAATATTATATCCAGCAGTAATGGTACCTGTAATTGGAGCAAAAAACACCACCCTCACATCTTTTTGAGCCTCATCAAAAAAGCTAAACTGATCTGACCTATCAACTTCCAGTCTAAAAAGCGAATCTGCTTTTGAGGCCGCTAAAGCTTCATTGTCAAAATCACTACGTACGGTTTCAAGCACAGAATCTATATCAAACTCAAAAGTGCCAACATCCCCAGTTAAGGCTTCTTGAACATTATTAATATACTGCTCATTCACTTTCATAACTCTTTCTAGTGAGTCAATTTTTAAAATTAAATCTGTTGTTTTCTTTTTTAAACCAACCGCAGTATAACCTGGAATATACTCTTTCAAAGGTGTAGTAGAAATTAATACTGTGGTAGCAACTATTAATAAGATTGAAATCAAACCTCCAAGCACATACACATTTAGCCTACTCAATTTAAACGATATTTTCTCTTCGAAGGTATCTTCGTTTAAAACAACCATCCTATACTTATAGGTTAGCTTCTTTTTAAGGGGTCTCTTCTTATCTTTTTTTTGGGCCATAATTCTAAGCAAATATACAACGTATTTTCGGGCGAAATAGTACGCCTAATTGCATAGTAGCGTTAATTTTTGTAAAAATTCATCTCGTCTATATATTGCCAAACATCTGGCGGTAAAAGCGGACGCACATCTAATTGCTTTTCAATACTTTTTCGAATATAGGTAGCTGCAATCTCTACTATAGGAGCATTGATTTTATGCACGTGATTATGTTGTAAAAGTTCCGGCAATGCTTTTCCATCAGCTATTCTCGGATATACATAAATCTGATGATTCTCAAGAATCACCTCATAATTTTTCCATTTATGGAAGCTATTTAAGTTATCTTCTCCCATAATTAAACCAAATTGATTG
Source organism: Urechidicola sp. KH5 (assembly GCF_054661455.1). Taxonomy (NCBI): domain Bacteria; kingdom Pseudomonadati; phylum Bacteroidota; class Flavobacteriia; order Flavobacteriales; family Flavobacteriaceae; genus Urechidicola; species Urechidicola sp. KH5. Next base: position 513,798 of record NZ_BAAFSW010000002.1, on the reverse strand, counting down.
TTCGGGTATTTTTCTTCAATATGCGCTAAGGTATGAGAGGTATATGAAGGTTGCGACAATTTGAATTCTATATTAGAAGCTTTCAAATAGCCATAAGGTTCTACAGCCAATTCTACCAATCTTAACCTATGGTGATCTGCCAATAAAGAACTCTTTTTCTTATGAGGATTATGCGGGCTAACCACAAACCATATTTCATCTAAATCAGAATGAATCACCATGTAATTGGCTATAATTAGATGCCCAATATGCACTGGGTTAAAACTTCCGAAGTACAACCCTATTTTCATGATTAAGACGCTATAAAATCTTTAACTAGTTTTTGAGCCTCTGCCTTTGCTTCGTCTAAATCTTCGTTTAATACAATTTCATCAAACAGAGGGGCCGTTGCCAATTCTGCACTTGCTTTAGCAACTCTCATATTAATTTTATCCTCAGATTCTGTTTGACGCTTCTTTAATCGAATTTTTAACTCATCAATACTTGGAGGCTTCACAAATATAGCCAAAGTCTCTTTTGGAAATTTACGTTTAATACGCAATCCACCGGAAACATCAATATCAAAAATTACATGTTTCCCTTGAGACCAAATACGTTCTACCTCTGTTTTTAGCGTACCGTAAAAATTATCGCGATACACCTCTTCCCACTCCAAAAAGTCTTCAGACTTGATATGACTTTTAAACTCATCTGCATTCATAAAATAATAATCCTTACCATGCACTTCTTGACCTCTTTTTTCTCTAGATGTAGCAGAAATAGAAAACTCTAGATTCAAGTCTTTTTGACCTAATAAATGTCTTACAATAGTTGTCTTACCCGAGCCAGATGGCGCTGAAAATACGATTAACTTACCATTCATAATTAAAGTACATTTAAGTTTTGCTCTTTAATTTTTTCAAGCTCATCTTTCATTTGAACTACCAACTTTTGCATAGGTGCATAATTTGCTTTAGAACCAATGGTGTTGATTTCCCTACCTATTTCTTGAGAAATAAAACCTAATTTTTTACCATTAGATTTTGCTGTACCTAACTCTTGTAAGAAATAAGACAAGTGGTTTTTTAAGCGTACTTTCTCTTCTGTAATATCTAATTTTTCAAGGTAATAAATCAATTCTTGCTCAAATCTATTCTCGTCTACTTTGGTACCAAGTTCTTCTATAGCACGTACTAATTTTGCTTTAATATTTTCAATTCTGTCCCTGTCTAATCCCATTACAGCTTCAAGATTTTCACTTATTAACTCAATGCGTTTTACAAAGTCTTCTTCAAGCGCTTTACCTTCATCAATCCGATAATTTCTAATTTTTTCTAATGAGGTTGAAATCGCAGCGTCTATCTTACTCCATTCTTCTTGATTCAATTCCTCTCGCTTATTTTGTAATGTATCTGGTAATTTAATCGCCATTTGTAACAACTCCAATTCTGATGCATTTGTCACATCTTTTAATTGGCTCATATAAGCTCTAAGCGCCTCTTTATTTATTTCTGATGAAATATTTTGACCAATAGTTTCAACATACATAGCAAACTCTACTTTACCCCTTTCTAAAGTTTTAGCAATCTTTTTACGCACACTCATTTCCATCTCTTTGTAATAGGAAGGAACACGTACGTTCAAATCAAGATTTTTGCTATTCAGCGATTTAATTTCTATGGTTACTTTTTTGGTTGGCAACTGTAGTTCTTCTTTACCATACCCAGTCATTGATTGTATCATCAGCAAATAATAAAATTATGCAAAGATACTCTTTTTAATGAACAGATTACGCGGATTTCTTAACAGGTTTACTCACCAAGAATACGCCTAAAAAAATAAAACCAGCAGCAACAATCTTAACAGTACTCAATTCATCACTTTTTAAAACAAGCGCATATACTGTTGCTATTACAGGTTGTAGATATACAAAAGAACTTACGGTAGTTGGTTTTAGTTTTATAAGAGCGAATAAATTGAGTATGTATGTCAGAAATGTAGTGCCAATTACCACAAATAATATTTTGTATAAAATAGATTCTGGAATTGTGCCCCATTCTATTGCCAAAAACTCATTTGCACCAAATGGCAATACCACTATGAATCCTACAAAATAAATTTGCACTACAAAACTCAACGGATGGTATTTAGCCAATAGTTTTTTAACAACTATCAAATAGAACGCATAAAGCGTGGCATTACAAAATATTAAAAGATTACCCAATAATATATCTGGTGCGTTCTGACCAGTTGATTTACCATACGTGATTAAAACAATGGCCCCAATTAACCCAATAATCACTCCTGCAACTCGATGTTTAATCAGTCTCTCTTTTAAAAATAATACAGACAATCCAAAAACAATTATAGGTACCATTACCATAATTACAGAGGCATTAATTGGTGTTGTATAATCTAACCCCTTAAAAAAGGAGAGCATATTAAGTGATGCTCCAAAAACGGCAGCCAAAACAATGAATTTGTAATCTGTTCGTGCTACTTTTTCCCATTTATGAAACAAACTAGCGATAACAAAGAAAGGTAGAGCTCCTAAAATACGAATAATGATAAACCCATAAGGCTTCACATAGCTTGGCATAACGTCTTTTGCAATCGTATAATTTATGCCGTAAATAAACGTTGCAATAAATGCAGCTAATAATGCAAAAAGCCTAGAGTTCATAAAACAAATTTTAAATACAAAGATGATACTTATTTGCCATATCATTACGATTTAAAAAATTATATTTGTTTCAAATCAATGACTATGAAAGTTCATCACTTAGGAGCTGACAATTCTGTACTTCAAAATTTTATTTCTGAAATTAGATCGGTAAACATTCAAAAAGATCAAATGCGATTTCGCAGAAACATCGAGCGTATTGGTGAGATCTTAAGTTATGAACTAAGTAAAGTTTTACCAACAGTTCCCTCAGAAATCACAACGCCTCTTGGAGTTAAATCTATGAATGTACTTCAGCAAAATATTGTGATATGTTCCATTCTGAGAGCTGGCTTACCACTTCATAATGGAATTCTCAGTTATTTTGATCAGGCTGAGAATGCATTTATATCTGCTTACAGACATCATTTAGATACTGAAAATTTTGAAATAAAAGTAGAGTATCTGGCTGCTCCTATATTTACAAATAAAACCTTAATACTAGCAGACCCAATGCTAGCCACTGGAAGAAGTTTGGTAAGTACATACGATGCTCTATTGCAAAATGGAACTCCAGAAAAACTACATGTATTGGCCGTTATTGGGGCGACAGAAGGCATAGAACACATAGAAAAATCCCTCCCTGAAAATACTGAACTTTGGATTGCAGCAATAGACCCCTCCCTAAATTCGAAAGGTTACATAGTACCTGGTCTTGGTGACGCTGGCGATTTAGCTTATGGCTCTAAGCTGTAAGATAAACATGCATCGCCAATGCTAGCATTCCAAATATCATCACCTCCTTCAAAACTTTACCAGGAATTTGCTGTAAAAGATTCGCTAAAATAAATGTGGCCGGTAAAAAAATTACCACAACTTCAGTTCCTTCTTTGTTTGCACTCAATAATAGTACAACCCACGCCAAGACAAAATGAACCAATAGCAAAAGCCATGATTGCCCAAATTCATTAGACTGACTATTTATTCTAAATGATACCACAACAATTCCAATAATCAATAGCGCAGAAATTGTTATAGCGGCGATCATATAAGCAGGTTGCACAAAAGCTATTAAACTAAAACCAATTTCAAAATAAAAAAATTGATACATCAGCGTTGCATTGTCTATCCAATAATAATAGGTGAATAACAAAAAGAATGGTGTAACAAATCCAACTATTGGTATAATAAAGTGTCTTATAGATTGCTTTTTATAAACAATTGTTGCAACAGGAATAAGCAGAAAAAACAAGATACTCCAATTAAAGAATACAGTTGCAATCCCTATCCAAAATCCCGCATCAAATAATTTCTGTTTAATACTTTTAAAAGTCCTTAAACTATAAATACGGCGAAAGGCTAACAATAAAAGAAAATGGGCGACAAACACATTAGAGTACTGCATGGTTGCAGGATATGTTGCAAATAGCAAAGCCAAAACTAACAAAACATAAGAGTTCTGATCAGTTAAGTTATTTTTTCTATTGATAAACCGAACAACAAAAAACAGGCATAAAAAGGCGATTGATAGTCCCAACTTTTCAAAGAAAAAATTCCAACTAAAAACTGGTCGTTCTACAACCAATATTGCCAATACAAAAAAAAACAAAAACAACCCACCTACTAATACGGCATGAATTGGTTTTGTTTTACTAAAAAAATTGGCAATCATTCTTACTTTTTATACATTTGCAAAGTAAATATATTTCAAAATGATTGCAAACAATATTTTTAGAGCTATAGGCGATTTTTTCACAAATGTTGCATTTAAACCACTTGATGCCATTCGTTTTTCCGACAATTGGTGGTTACAAAATTCTATAAGCTGGATTTTTGTTATTATTACTGCTGTAGCATTCGTTTATTGGATGGGTCAATTGAAGATATTCAAAAATGAAGGTGCTGAGTAAAACTCGGTTCGAGCATCAAATTTCAATTTAATTTTAGTGGGTTGTGGGAAGTAAGAATAAGCTGAAACGGTTTCGAGAAAACGAAACTTTCGACAATGTAATTCAACCGACAAGAGAAGAAGTATTAAACGGCTTTACCTTAAAAGGTAAATGGCACAAACACTTTGGCAACAATAACCCAATTATTCTTGAATTAGGCTGTGGTAAAGGTGAGTACACTTTAGACTTGGCTGAGAAAAATCCGGACAAAAACTTTATAGGTGTAGATATAAAAGGAGCACGTTTTTGGCGCGGAGCTAAAACAGCTTTAGAAGACAACATGTATAATGTTGCTTTTTTAAGAACACAAATTGAGCTTATAGATTTGTGTTTTGACAAACATGAGGTTGATGAAATTTGGATTACTTTTCCAGATCCACAGATTAAATATACAAGAACAAAACACAGACTTACCAATCAAGACTTTCTTAAAAAATACCATCAAGTATTAAAACCAGATGGTATTGTTAATTTAAAAACAGATAGCGAGTTTATGCATGGTTACACTTTAGGCCTATTGCATGGAGAAGGTCATGAAGTTTTATATGCACATCACAACGTCTATAATAATGCGCATTCACCTAAAGAAGTTATCAATACGCAAACTTTTTATGAGAGTCAATATTTAGAAACGGGTAAAGCAATAACTTATATTAAGTTCAGATTGAATTACTAATTGATTTTGTAATTTTATCTAATGAAACCTTCTAACCAAAATTTCTTTCAAAAAGTATACGATATCGCCAGAATAATACCCTATGGTAAGGTGACTAGTTACGGAGCTATTGCCAAATATCTAGGAGCCGCAAGATCAGCACGTATGGTTGGCTGGGCGATGAATGCATCTCATAATGACGATACAGTACCAGCACATCGCGTTGTAAATAGAGAGGGAGTTCTTACAGGCAAACACCATTTTGATGGAACCAACTTAATGCAGCAGCTTTTAGAAAGCGAGGGCATCGTTGTAAAAGATTTACAGATTCAAAATTTTAATGAAGTTTTCTGGGACCCCTCAAAAGAATTATAGTATCTAATCACATTTAAGTATCATTATTAATAATATTGTTTCAAGCATTAATTATTTGATGAATAGCTGTATTTTTGCAATCTAGAATCATTTTAATTTAGGACACGTAAGTATGACAAAACAAGATGTTTTAGGAGCACTAGAATTAATTACAGCACCAGGAGAAGGAAAGAATTTGATTGAAGGAAATGCTGTGAAAAATATTGTGATTTTCGACAAAGAGGTCGTTGTTGATATAGAAATTAGCAACCCATCTTTACAAGCTAGAAAAAGAGTTGAAGTTGATATCATGAAAATCATTCATGAAAAAGTTCACCCAAAAGCAGATGTAAAAGTCAATGTAAAAGCAGTTGCTCAAGAAAAACCTACAAATCAGTTAAGAGGAAAAGAAATTCCAGGGATTAAAAACATTATTGCTGTTGCCTCTGGTAAAGGCGGTGTTGGTAAATCTACCATAACAGCGAATATGGCAGTGTCTTTATCTAAAATGGGCTTTAGCGTTGGTATTTTAGATGCCGATGTTTATGGACCCTCAACACATTTAATGTTTGATGTTGCAACGGCAAGACCGAAGGCAATTACTGTTGATGGACGCTCTAAAATGTTACCCGTAGAAAATTATGGCGTTAAGATTTTATCTTTAGGTTTTTTCACGCAGCCAAATCAAGCTGTTATTTGGCGCGGACCAATGGCTTCAAAAGCGTTAAATCAAATGATCTTTGATGCCGCTTGGGGTGAATTAGATTTCTTAATTGTTGATTTACCTCCTGGTACTGGAGATATTCATTTATCAATCGTACAATCATTACCTATAACCGGAGCTATAATTGTAAGTACACCACAAAATATTGCTTTGGCTGATGCTAAAAAAGGAGTTGCCATGTTCCAACAAGAAAGTATTAATGTTCCTGTATTGGGTATTGTTGAAAACATGAGCTACTTTACTCCTGCTGAACTTCCTGAAAATAAATATTATATCTTTGGGCAAGATGGCGCAAAGAATTTGGCAACAGATTTAAATACCGCCTTTTTAGGAGAAGTACCATTGGTACAAAGTATTAGAGAGGCTGGGGATTTTGGCAGTCCTGCGGCGCTGCAAGAAGGAACCATATTAGAAAGTACTTTTAATGAAATTACTAAAAATATGGCTGCCGAATTAATTAAAAGAAATGAACATTTACCGCCAACCGAAGTTGTAAGAATTACAACAATGAGTGGTTGCAGTGCCGTTAAAAAATAACGATTATGAATGCACAAGAATTAAAAGAAAAAGTTGAGTTAGCCCTTGACGAAATCAGACCATTTTTGGTTTCAGACGGAGGAAATATTTCTTTAATAGACATTGTAAATAATAAAGTTACAGTGCAATTAGAAGGTGCTTGTGTTGGGTGTTCTGTAAATCAAATGACACTCAAAAACGGAGTAGAAGCTACCATAAAAAGATATGCTCCTCAAATAGAGGAAGTTGTTGAGCTAAGCCAAAACTAAAAATTGGCAATGAAAGAAAAAGATTTGCTCAATGCCATATCCGAGAAGTATGACGATTTAGGCATTCCGACAGCATCCATGTTAGAGGGTTTACTTCATAGTAAACCCATAACTTATTGGGACTATATTCAAACCGGCCCACTGCTATCTTTGCAAGCGCAAAGAACCACCTTACCAGACGAAAAGGTTTTTATAATGTACCACCAAATCAATGAATTGTTGTTTAAAATGATTTTGTGGGAAATGACTCAGGTGTCTCGCAAAAAAGATTTAACTACCGTCTTCTTTACATCAAGATTAGGGCGTATAAGCAGATATTTCGATATGCTTACAACTTCTTTCGATATTATGGGTGAAGGTATGGAACCAGAGCAATACTTAAAATTCAGACACACCTTAACTCCTGCAAGCGGATTTCAAAGCGCTCAGTATAGAATGATTGAATTTGCCTCTACAGAGTTAATCAACTTAATAGATTACAGATTTAGAGACGGTATTGATCGAAATACACCTTATGAAAATGCGTTTGAGCACTTGTATTGGCAAGCTGCAGGTAAAGATCATAAAACTGGTGAAAAAACAGTGCTATTAAAATTATTTGAGAAAAAATACAAGTCGCGATTTCTCAGGTTTATGAAAGAGTACAACAATACCAATCTTTGGTCTCGTTTTAAAGAATTACCAAAAGAAGAGCGCAATAATTTAGAATTGGTGAACGCCATGCGTCATTACGATCATACTGTAAATGTTAAGTGGGTAATGGCTCACTACGAAACTGCGGGCAAATATTTAAGTTCAGGAGAAAAAGAATTAGAAGCCACTGGAGGTAGCCATTGGCGTAAATATATGCACCCTAAATACCAACGCCGAATTTTCTTTCCAGATCTGTGGAAACAAGAAGAATTAGACAATTGGGGAAGCACGAATTTAGAGACGTGCAAAATCCTAACAAGTTTATAATTTTCACATAAGCTTAACGTTAAAACGAGGTACAATAATTATTTTTGGCACAATAGCTGTAGTGTCTATTCAAAATAAAAATATCCAACATGCGCGTAGTAATATTTGCCTGTATTTTCTTAATTAGTCTTATTGGTTCTGCGCAGCCAAATAAATCAGCATACAAAAATGATGAATATTTAAAATATCGCATGCATTATGGAATTATAAATGCAGGATATGCCAGTGTGCAAATCAATGAAATAAACGATGAAGGGAAACCAGCATTTCATGTTATTGGTAAAGGTTGGACTGTCGGCATGATTAAGTTTTTCTTTGAAGTTAAAGATAACTATCAAACAAAGTTTTATCAAGATTCTCAGCTACCTTATCATTTTAGACGTAGAGTTAACGAAGGTGGTTACATCATTTCTAGAGATGTCTATTTTGACCAACTAAATGGGGAAGCCTTTGTTGAAGATCATAAAAAGAATAAAACCAAAATGCTTGAAATTGGTGAAGTTCAAGATATGATTTCCTCATTCTACTATCTCAGAAATCACGACCTATCTTCTATGGAAAAAGGCGATGAGATTCAATTAGATATGTTTTTTGATTATGAAACATTCGATTTTAGATTGAAATATTTGGGGGTTGACGAAATCAATACAAAATTTGGAAAAATTAAATGCTTAAAATTTAGACCGCTAGTCCAATCTGGACGCGTTTTTAAAGAAGATGAAAGTCTTACCGTGTGGATTACCGCAGATAAAAATAAAATACCAATTCGAATCAAAGCAGAATTAGCTGTTGGATCGTTAAAAGCAGACCTAGATGAATTTAAAGGTTTGGCACATCCTTTTAAAATAATTGTAGATAATTAATTACCTTTGCTCACTTAAGAAACCCGTAAAAATTAATGCAGTTTAAAAACTTTTTTGCACTTTTTATTAGTTTGATGTTGTTGTGGTCTTGTGGAGAGGATACTGATAAGCCAACTGTAAAAGATACACTTAAAAAACCAGAACCTATAATTGAGTTTGGTTTTAATCTCGATAATTTTAAAGTTGTAAAAGATACTATTCAAAGAGGAGAAAGTTTTGGTGAAATTTTAGATAGAAATCATATACTACCTGCTCATGTATATCGAATTGCTGCAACTATTAAAGACACTTTAGATGTCAGAAGAATTAGAGCTGGTAAACCATACACCATTTTAGCAAAAAAAGATTCTACTGAGCAAGCGCAATATTTTATTTATCAGCACAATAAAATTGAATACACTGTGGTTCATTTACAGGACTCTGTATTTGCAAATAGAAAAAAGAAACCCGTAAAATTAGTTGAAAAAACTGCTGCAGGAGTAATTACAAGTTCACTTTCAGAAGCTTTAGACAGTCAAGGTTTGAGCCCTGTTATTTCAAACGACCTATCCACTATTTACGCTTGGACTATAGATTTCTTTAGACTGCAAAAGAATGATCGCTTTAAAATTGTCTATAACGAACGATACATTGATGACACCATTTCTGCAGGAATAGAGCAAATAAAGGCAGCCTATTTTGAGCATGGTGGCAAACCATTTTATGCATTTAAATTTATAGCCGATTCCACCAAAATGATTGAAGATTATTACGATGAAAACACCAATGTTTTACGGCGTCAATTCTTAAAAGCTCCAATTCAATTTAACTATAGAATTTCTTCAAGGTATAACCTCAAAAGAAGAATAGCCTATTACGGCAACAAGGTTAGACCACATAAAGGCACCGACTTTGCAGCCCCTGTAGGAACGCCAATTATTGCAACTGCAAGCGGTACTGTTACAGAATCTACACAGCGCGGAGGTAATGGAAAGTATGTGAAAATTAGGCATAATGGCACCTACAGCACCCAATATCTCCATATGAGTAGACGTGCAGTTAAAGTGGGGCAAGTAGTACAACAAGGTGATATCATTGGGTATGTTGGTATGACAGGAAATACTGGTGGACCACATGTTTGCTATCGATTTTGGAAACACGGCAGACAAGTAGATCCTCTAAAAGAAAAACTTCCAGCCGCAAAGCCTATGAAAGAGGAAATCAAACCTGTCTACCTCAATTCAATCGAAGACATTAAAATAAAACTCGACGCAATAGAATTTCCTGAAGATTATTCAGAAATTGCGGCGCGATAAATAATCAAAAACAACACAACATGGCACTTAAGAGTATTAATCCAACTGAAACAGCAGCTTGGCAAACATTAGCGCAACATTATAAAGCAACCAATAAAACACATTTAAGAGATTTATTTAATCAGCAAGAAGATCGAGCTGAAAAATTCACCAAATCTTTTAACGACTTTAAGGTAGATTTATCTAAAAACAGAATTACCGACGAAACGATTTCATTATTAGTAGATTTAGCGAATCAGGTAGATTTAAAAGATGCCATGAACCAATATTTTGGTGGTGGTATTATTAATGAAACTGAAGGGCGTGCTGTGTTACATACCGCTTTAAGAACACAGTCTGACGATGCAATAAATGTGGATGGTGAAAATATAGTTCCAGAAGTTCAATTAACCTTAAAAAAGATTGAGGTATTTACAGAAAAAGTAGTTTCTGGAAACTGGAAAGGTCATACAGGAAAAAGCATTACAGATGTTGTTAATATTGGTATTGGAGGATCTGATTTAGGTCCGGACATGGTAGTTGATGCCTTAAAATACTATAAGAATCATTTAAATGTTCACTTTGTTTCAAATATTGATGGAGACCATGTTCAAGAAGTGATTAAAACATTAAATCCAGAAACATCTTTATTTGTAATCGTTTCTAAAACTTTTACCACTCAAGAAACTATTACAAACGCCACAACTATTAGAAAGTGGTTCTTAGAATCTTCAGAAGAAAGCGCTGTTGCAAAACACTTTGTTGCCGTTTCTACCAATCTTGAAGCGGTTTCAAATTTTGGTATTGCAAGTGAAAACATCTTTCCAATGTGGAATTGGGTTGGTGGTCGCTTCTCTTTATGGAGCACAGTTGGACTATCAATCAGTTTAGCAGTTGGATTTGAAAATTTCCACAAACTTTTAAAGGGAGCTTTTGAAATGGATGAGCACTTTAAAAATACTGAATTCGAAAACAATATTCCCGTGCTATTAGGTATGATTGGTATTTGGTATAACAATTTCTACGGTTCAGAATCCGAGGTAATATTGCCATACACCCAATACTTAAATAAATTGTCTGCATACTTACAACAAGCAATCATGGAAAGTAATGGGAAGTCTGTAGACAGAAATGGAGATAGGGTAGACTATCAAACAGGAAGCATTATTTGGGGAAGCGCTGGTACCAATTCACAGCACGCTTATATGCAATTAGTGCATCAAGGCACTAAACTAATACCTGCTGATTTTATTGGTTTCGAAGAATCGCTGTATGGCAATCAAGAACATCATGATAAGTTAATGGCAAATTACTTTGCTCAAGCGCAGGCTTTAGCAGAGGGCAAAACTAAAGAAGAAGCACACCTAGATTTAAAAACAACTGGTAAATTCAATGAAATTGAAAAATTATTACCATTTAAGGTATTTGAAGGTAACAAACCAAGTAATACCATCTTAATTAAAAAACTCACTCCTGAAAATTTAGGTAGCTTAATTGCCATGTACGAACATAAAATTTTTGTTCAAGGTATTGTTTGGAATATCTACAGTTACGATCAATTTGGAGTTGAATTAGGTAAGGAATTGGCGCACAAAATCTATGCGGCCAAATAATTTAATGTTAAATTAACATAAAAAATTTGATGTCAATAGGCCTGTTTAAAACCTGTTAACATCTAATTTGCTATATATCAACCCTTTCTACTATAATTCGTATTTTTGATAAAATGCTAAAGTTATCTTAATTTTTTAATATTTACTTTAGTAGCGACTTGTAAATAAGTCGCATATTTGCCAAAAATTAAACTTAAAAATTCTTATGAAAAAACTTACTTTTTTGTACGTAACTATTTGTATGCTTTTTACGAGTGTAGCAATCGGTCAAACATTAACAGGTACTATTTTAGACGAAACAAACCAACCTTTACCTGGTGCGGATGTGTTAGTAGTAGGAACTACTGATGGTGCTGCAACAGATTTTAATGGAGCCTTCTCTATTGATGTGGCTTCAGGAAGTGGTGCTGTGCAAGTATCATTTATTGGCTACAAATCTGTAACACTAGATTATACTGTTGCCAGTGGAGAAACAGTTGACTTAGGTCAAATTGTATTAGAAGTTTCAAACGAATCTTTAGATGAAATTGTAGTAGTTGGAGTTGCCGACATCGTAAAAGACCGTCAAACACCGATTGCAGTTTCTACTGTAAGAGCAGATGAAATTCAAGCAAAATTAGGATCTCAAGAATTGCCTGAGATTTTAAATGCTACACCCTCTGTATATGCTACAAAATCTGGAGGTGGTTTTGGTGATTCTAGAATTAACGTTCGTGGTTTCGATCAACGTAATACGGCTGTTATGATTAACGGTATTCCTGTGAACGATATGGAGAACGGATGGGTTTATTGGTCTAACTGGGCTGGTTTATCAGATGTAACACAGGCAATCCAAATTCAAAGAGGTTTAGGTTCTTCAAAATTAGCTGTATCTTCTGTAGGGGGTACAATTAACGTTGTAACTAAAACGGCAAACGCAAGAGAAGGTGGAGTTTTCTCTACTTCTATGGGTAATGACGGATACTTAAAAGTGTTAGGTTCTTATAGTACGGGTAAATTAGATAACGGATTATCTGTTTCTTTACTTTTAAGTCAAACACAAGGTAATGGATACATTGATGGAACGAAATTTTTAGCAAATAACTATTTCTTAGGTATTGGTTACGAAATTAATGACAACCACAGCTTACAGTTTATTTACACTGGTGCTCCACAATGGCACAACCAAAATTCCAGAGCAGTTGAAATATACAATTACCAGCGTTATGGTGGTTCTGAAGATTACCCAAATAGAAAATACAACGCACAGTGGGGCTATTTAGATGGTGAAGAGTATACTTGGAGACGTAACTTCTACCACAAGCCAGTTATGACTGTTAACTGGGAATGGAAACTATCTGACGAATCATCCATCTCAACTGCAGCTTATGCTTCTTGGGGTCGTGGTGGTGGATCTGGACCAATTGGAAGAATTAACGGTGCTCAAGATTGGAGACCACAATTTAGAGATGCAAATGGTTTAATCAGATTCGAAGATATTAGAGCTTGGAACATGGGAGAAAGTGTACCTGATTTTGGTGCAGATAGATCAGAGCCATATATTAACGATAGAAGTAACGGTTTTACAAGAAGAGCTTCTATGAACTCTCATAACTGGTATGGGGTAATTGCAAACTACAACACAAGATTTAACGAGAACTTAAGCTTTAATGCTGGTGTTGATTTAAGAACATACAAAGGGATTCACTATAGAATAGTAAACTCTGATTTAGGAGCTGATGGTTATATGGATAACAGAGACATCAACAATCCTAACAGAATGATTACAGAGTACTACGGTGTAACACCAAACTGGAATCCTTTTGTAAACATTAAAGATCAACAAAAAATCGAATACTATAACGATGGTAATGTTGGTTGGGCAGGAGCATTCTCTCAATTAGAATATACTTCAGATAAATTCTCTGCTTTTGTTCAAGGTGCTATTTCTCAGCAAACCTATGAAAGAGTAGATTACTTTAACTACACACCAGATGAGCAAACTTCTGAAAAAGAAAGCAGAACTGGCGGGAACATTAAAGCTGGTTTAAACTATAAGATTAACGAGAACCACAATGTATTTGTGAACTCTGGTTACTTCTCTAGACAACCTTTCTTTGATGCTGTATATTTAAATTTCCGTAACGATTTAAACCCTGACTTACAAAACGAAAAAGTATTTGGTTTAGAAGCTGGTTATGGCTTACACAATGGTAGAGCTGATGTAAATGTGAACTTCTATAGAACTTCATGGCAAGATCGTTTCGAGTCTGTTAGCTTAACAGCTGATGATGGAACTCAAGGTAACGCGAACCTTTATGGTATTGAGCAAGTTCACACAGGTATTGAGCTTGACGCTAGATTTAGAGCTTCAGATAGATTGAGCTTAACCGGTATGTTCTCTGTAGGTAATTGGGAGTACAAAGGTGATGTTACTGCGCAAGCATTTGACGATGATCAAAACCCAATTGGAGAGTCTGTTACTTTATACTTAGACGGTGTAAAAGTTGGTGATGCTGCACAAACTACAGCGCGTTTAGGTGCAGATTTCCAAATTATGGATGGTTTAACTATTGATGGTAGCTGGAGATATGCGAACAACTTATACGCAGAAATTGATGCTACTGATTTTGATGATCCAGATCACCAAGGTTCTTTAGAGTTACCAAGCTACGATTTAGTTGATTTTGGTGCTACCTATAGAATTCCATTTAACGATGATAGACAAGTATTAAACTTCAGATTAAATGTAAATAATGTATTTGACGAAGTGTACATGGCAGAATCTGACACTAACAGACATGCAGAAGCTGGTGACGACACATACAAAGGTATTAGAACTGATAACCGTATCTATTGGGGATTCGGTAGAACTTGGAACTTTACTGTACGTTTCGAATTCTAAAATATCAACTTATATTTTCAAAACCTCCTGAAAATTCAGGAGGTTTTTTTATGCCAAAAATTGTATTTTTACATTCTAAACTTTCATAACTATGATGCTTAATATTCATTCTTGGTGGGCCTACTTAGTCCTAGGCTTTTTAATCATTGCCACAATTAATGCTGTAACAGGTTTAACAGGTAAACGCGACTTTACAGATAAAGATTTACGCATTTCTTTATTCACACTTATCGTTACACATATTCAATTGGTAATTGGGTTTATTTGGTATTTTATGAGTCCGTATTTCTCTGCCTTAACAAGCAATGGTGGTGAGGTTATGAAAAATTCTGCAACAAGACTTTTAGCTGTTGAGCACCCGTTAATGATGCTTATTGCAATAGCATGTATTACAGTGGGTTGGTCGAAACACAAAAAGAAAACAGAAGACGCAGCAAAATTTAAAACAATTGCCATTTTTTATGGCTTAGGTTTGCTATTTGTTTTAAGTAGAATTCCTTGGTCTAACTGGTTTAATTAATAATTACATCCTGTCTTTAGACAGGATTTTTTATGGGGTATTTCTTTAAAATATTATCGTATCCAATATCAGTATTCTATTACATAGTTTTTGCATTATTACTGGTGATCTTCCATCCTATACAATGGCTTTGCCTAAAAATTGGAGGGTACAACGCACATAGAATAAGTGTAGCCATTCTAAACCTTGGGCTAGTAAGGGCTTTGCATATTTTAGGTACCAACGTGAGTTTTAAAATCACCTCACCTTTACCAGAAAATACACCAATCATATTTGTAGCCAACCATCAAAGCTTAAATGATATACCTGCAATGATATGGTTCTTAAGAGCTCATCACCCTAAGTTTGTATCTAAAAAAGAATTGGGCAAAGGCATCCCAAGCGTTTCCTTTAATTTAAAATATGGAGGTAGCGCCTTAATTGATCGTAAAAACTCGGCTCATGCTCTAAAAACACTTAAGAAGTTTGGCAAATACATAGAAAAGAATAACTATTCAGCGGTAATTTTTCCAGAAGGTACGCGTAGTAGAGGTGGTGTACCTAAGCGCTTTTCTACCAACGGTCTTAAGACCATGTTAAAACATGCACCATCTGCAGTACTTGTTCCTATTACGGTAAACAATTCCTATAAATTTTTAAAATACAAAGGCTTTCCAATGCTACTTGGAGTGCACCTCCAGTTTAAGGTACATGCTCCAGTGGCACCTCAAGATAAAGAGATAGATACAGTATTAGAAGAAGTAGAATTTACAATTAAAAGAGACATTATTCAATCGTAAAGAAATCGCGGTCGTTTAAAAATTGTAAGGCACTCTTCACCTTGTTTAAAGAAGGTTTACTCAAAGAATACTGCAGCAAAGCTTGCGCTCCTTCCTTTGTAGTGGCAATAGCAGTACCCAAAGCATCTATCACCTGGGTATGTCCCACATAATCTAAATTGTTCGCATCGGCACCTACTCTATTCACACCAATGGTATAACACATATTTTCAATGGCTCTCGCTTTTAAAAGAACGTCCCAAGCTTGCAATCGTTTTGCTGGCCAATTCGCTACATACAAAAGCACATCAAAATTTTGAGTATTTCTAGACCATACTGGGAATCGCAAATCGTAACAGATTAATGGGCAAATTTTCCACCCTCTAAAATTCAATTCCAATCGCTCCTCACCTTTTGTGTATTCAAGATGCTCACCTGCCAAAGTAAACAAATGTCGCTTGTCGTAGTAACGCACGGTACCATTCGGATACATGGCAATCAACCTGTTATAATACTGTCCTTCTTCTTCTATGATTAAGGAACCGAGTATCAAAGCGTCTAAAGCAGTTGCGTGTGTTTCCATCCAGTGCATGGTAGTGCCAAACATAGGTTCTGCATTGGCCGATGGATTCATGCTAAAACCAGTGGTAAACATTTCGGGTAACACCACAACATCGGTGTTTTTATCTAATTGTTGAAAGTAGGTTTCGTAATGATTTCGATTCGCTTCGGGTTGCTCCCAAGCTATATCAGCCTGAATACAAGCTATTTCGAGTACTTCTTTCATAATTTAAAATTACAATTTTTTATCTTTGCCCGATTTAAAAAGTGAGATTTATGAAGTTTTTGAAATTTGTTTTGTTGTTTATTTCTTTTCAAGTGGTTGCACAACAAGGCGGTATGTGGATTCCTTCGCTTTTAAGCGGGATGAACGAACAAGAAATGCAGGCCCTTGGCAGCAAATTAACAGCCCAAGACATTTATGATGTGAATAACTCGAGTTTAAAAGATGCCATTGGCCATTTTAACGGAGGCTGTACTAGTGAAGTTATTTCACCTAAAGGTTTGGTTTTAACCAACCACCATTGCGGATTTAGTCAAATTCAATCACATTCATCATTAGAAAATGATTATCTAAAAAATGGCTTTTGGGCTATGAGTCTTGATGAAGAATTACCGAATGAAGGATTGTATATCGATTTCATCAAGAGCATTCACGATGTAACGGCACAAGTTTTAGCAGGTACAGAAAACGTAAAATCTGCCAAGAAAAAACAAATCATTGTAGATCAAAATATGGCTAAGGTAGTTAAGATGGCTAACATCCCTACTTGGCAAAAAGCAAAAGTAAAGTCCTTTTACAAAGGCAATCAATACTTCTTATTTGTATACGAACGTTTTGAAGACATTAGATTGGTTGGTGCGCCACCAAGTAGCATTGGTAAGTTTGGTTCTGATACAGACAATTGGGTATGGCCTCGTCATACTGGTGATTTCTCATTATTCAGAATTTATGCAGATAGCCAAAACCGACCAGCAAAATACAGTACAGATAACAAGCCGTACAAGCCAGCACACCACTTACCTATTTCTTTAAATGGTGTAGAAGAAGGCGATTTTACGATGGTGTTTGGTTTTCCAGGTAGAACAAACGAGTATTTACCTGCGGTAGCCGTAGCACAAATCACACAAAAAATCAATCCGAATAACATAGCTTATAGAGATGCTGCTTTAAAAGTAATTAACAATTACATGAAGCAAGACGATCAAATTAGAATTCAATACGCATCTAAACAAGCTCGTATTGCCAACTCTTGGAAAAAGTGGATTGGTGAAAATCAAGGGATCGAAAAGAGCCATGCCATTGCCAAAAAACAACAGTTTGAAGAGAAGTTCTTAGCTGAAGTAGAAAGACAGCAATTGCAAGACAGCTATGGCAACATCTTAACAGACTTTAAGGAGTTCTATACAGCCTATGAGCCTGTAGCAATTAAACGCGCCAGCTTTTTAGAAGTGTTCTATAGAAACAACGAGCTACTCAATCTTATGTTTAAATTGTATAAAGTAGAATTGGCTGCTGACAAAGGCGAGAAAGTATTTAAAAATGCCAAAGTTGCCTTTATGCACTCGCTTGAAAAGTTCTATAAAAACTACAATATAACTGTAGATCGTAATGTATACAAAGCCATTATGCCAATGTATACTGATAATGTGGATGAAAGCATTTACAACAACACAGCTTTTACCTCAAAAAAAGGAGCGTTCAATCTATTAAATAATAGCATGGGCAAGGTGTTGAAATACTTAAACAAAGATGCAGCCTATGCGTATGCAAAACCGTTTATTGAGGAGTTTTACAACGAAATCAATCCAGAGTATAGCGAAATGAACACCGAAATTGCGGCCGTTCAAAAGACCTATATGAAAGCCTTAATGGAGGTGCTACCAGAAGAGCGTTATTATCCAGATGCCAATAGTACATTAAGAGTAACATACGGACAAGTACAAGGTTACGCCCCAAGAGATGGCGTGTATTACAACCCTGTAACTTACTTAGATGGTGTGGTAGAAAAATACGTTCCTGGTGATTATGAGTTTGATGTTCCTGCTAAATTAATTGAGTTATACGAAGCTAAAGACTACGGAGCTTATGCCGACAAAAATGGTAAATTACCTGTAAGCTTTATCGGAACCAATCATACCACTGGTGGTAACTCAGGAAGTCCTGCTATTGATGCCGAAGGTAATTTAATCGGATTAAATTTTGATCGTGTTTGGGAAGGTACCATGAGCGACATTAATTACGATCCAGATATTTGTAGAAACATTATGGTAGATGCTCGCTACATCTTATTTGTTATAGACAAGTTTGCTGGTGCCTCACATTTAATAGACGAAATGACTTTGGTTACACCAAAGCAAGAAAACTTTGTAGAAAAAGAATAACAACAAGTCACAATACATTAAAAGGTTAGCGCATTGCAAACGCAAGGTGCTAACCTTTTTTCTTTTTAAGCACCCTTCACTATAATTCGTTTACCAATAAGAGCAAACCCTTTTATGCAGAATAAAAATCTATATCCTATTTAACACCTCAGCAGCACGTCTTAGCGTATCCTCTTTTTTGGCAAAACAAAAGCGCAGCAGTCCATCACTCCTACCATCCACATTAAATACAGATATCGGAATGGTTGCCAATCGAAATTCTTCTACCAATCGTTTTGCAAAAGCCACATCGTGTTCGTCTGAAATAGCCGTATAATCTAAGTTTTGAAAGTAGGTGCCCGCAGAAGGTGTAAAACGAAAACGCGAACCTTTAATACTATCTAAAAACAGATCGCGCTTTTCTTGGTAAAATGCATTTAGCTGTTCGTAATGTGATGGCTCTTTTAAATATTCGGCCAAGGCAATTTGCGTAGGATGGTGCACACAAAACACATCGTACTGGTGTACCTTTCTAATCTCTGCCATTAACGATGCTGGCGCCACACAATAACCCATTTTCCAACCGGTTACATGAAAGGTCTTACCAAAAGAAGCCGTTACAATACTGCGCTCTTTTAAACCTGCATAGGTACTTGCACTTTCGTGTTGGTGTCCGTCAAAAATTATATGCTCATACACCTCATCACTCAACACTAATATATCGGTATTTTCAGTAAGCGCCTCTAGTATTTGCATATCTGCCGCTGTTAAAATACTTCCTGTAGGGTTCTGCGGTGTATTGATAATTATCATCTTGGTCTTAGCAGAAATGTTGACTTTTACTACCTCCCAATCTATGGTATAATTTGGCGCATCCAATTGTATGGCTATGGGTGTACCTCCTGCCACTGTTATAGCGGGTTCGTAAATATCAAAAGCGGGTTTAAACAACAGCACCTCATCACCCGGTTGAATAAACGTACTGATGGTTGTATAAATAGCTTGCGAGGCACCTGCGGTAATGGTCACCTCAGTTTCTGGGTGGTACTGCGCCCCATAACACGCCTCAATTTTTTGAGCTACCGCTTCTCGCAATGCCAATACCCCAGGCATAGGCGCATATTGGTTGTACTGCTGTTTCATAGCCTTGGTAACCAAATCAATCAGCACCGGATCACAGGCAAAATCTGGAAAGCCTTGTGATAAATTAATGGCTTGGTATTCGGCGGCCATTTGACTCATAGTAGTAAAAATAGTGGTACCTATATAGGGCAATTTAGAACGCTGTTTCATACAAAGATTAAAGATACACATCTTGTGTGCAGCCACCCCATTTTAAAATTATTTTTTATTACTATTTTTAGTATATGGCTCCCGCCATAAAAAACCAATGTAAACAACTAACAATAATTACTAGATAAATAGTTATGGCAATTACTGTTATCTGGCAGTTAGCGAGCAATAAAACTAAATAATTACAATTTTCTACAATGAAACAAATTTATTTTTTAATTACAATTTTACTTTTAACTTCTAATGTCTTTTATACACAAACAGATATTTATGGGTACTGGTTTGGACGGTGGTTCTACCGATGGAACCTTTGTAATCACTGCGCTTAACGCTTTGTTTCAATTAGAATTAAGTGATGATACCCTTAAAGGCTAAGCTTCTGAGCTAAGTAGTGATTTCTCCTTCTTTATTAAAAAGTAACACACTATTGCCGCAGGCACGGGCACTAACAAGCTTTGAATCAATATTTTGTAATTTTTTAAATTTTCATTATATTACTGATCCACCCCAACATACTCTTAAATTCTTTTATTATGAGGTATTATTCACTTAAATTAATTTGTTGTTTGTTGTTCTTTGCGAGCTGTTCAGACAACGGTGGATCCAATATAAATTGGAAAATGGACAGGACAAAACTTCCTATTGCTCCTCCACCAGTTCAAAAATTCACGGAATTGGATGCGCGTAACACAAAGCAACCGGATCCTTTTGATGTTAGAGCTCCTGAAGGTGCTCCAAATATCTTGATAGTTCTGCTTGACGATGTTGGCTACGGTCAATCTTCCACTTTTGGAGGGCCTGTAAAAATGCCAGCAGCAGAACGTATTGCAGACCAAGGTCTCAAGTATACCAAATTTGCTACGAATCCTATGTGCTCGCCTACAAGAGCTTCATTAATGACCGGAAGAAATGCACATACCGCCCATCAAGGAGCAGTATCAGAAGTGGCTACATCTTATCCGGGATATGATGGTAAACGCCCAAAAACGGTTGCACTGTTGGCAGAAATGCTTCAAATGAATGGCTATGCTACGGCCTACATTGGGAAAAATCATGAGACTCCTGCTTGGACCGTTAGTGCAGCCGGACCTTTTGATTTATGGCCAACTCAGAGCGGATTCGATAAATTCTACGGCTTTATAGGAGATGAGCAACACATGTGGTACCCTGCAATATTTGACGGAACTTCAACAGTTGACATCGATTACAACGACCCTAATTTTCATTTACAAGAAGATTTTGCTCGAGAGGCGGTAGAATGGGTTCAAAGTCAGAAGTCATTGAATCCGGATAAGCCCTTCTTTATGTATTTTTCTACGGGAACTGCCCATGCTCCACATCATGTTCCAAAGGAATATATAGATAAATACAAAGGTAAATTCAGTGATGGTTGGGATGCCTTGCGATTAAAGACGTTAGAAAATCAAAAGAAACTAGGCATTGTAGATCAAAACACCGTTTTGGCCCAAAAAGAACCATATATCGTAGATTGGGAAACCTTGAGTGAAGAAGAGCGCATTGTGCACGAAAGAGAAATGGAGGTTGGATCAGCATTTATTGAACATGCCGATGCGCAAGTGATGAAGGTTATTGATGCTATCGATGCCATGGGGGAATTAGATAATACATTTATCATCTACATCATGGGAGATAATGGAGCTAGTGCCGAAGGTACGATAACGGGCCTTACCAATGTGAATTACTATTACAATAATGTTTTAGACAATACCGCTTCACATGTGAACGAAATAGATGATTTTGGAAGTAAAGAATATTATGGAATTTATTCTTCTGGATGGGCTGTTGCTGCCTGTACTCCTTTTAAATGGACGAAGCAAGTTGCTTCAGGTGGTGGTACGCTTGATGGAGCCATTGTTAGTTATCCAAATGGAATAAAGGCTAAAGGGGAATTGCGTCATCAATACCATCACGTAATCGATGTCGCTCCAACTATTTTAGAGCTTACAAAGCTACCAGAACCCTCTCATGTAAATGGGTATGAGCAGATTCCGATACAAGGAAAAAGCATGGCATATTCCTTTGATAATCCGGATGCGGAAAGTAATCATAAAACCCAGTATTATGAAGGTTTTGGAAACCGTGCGATTTATCATGATGGTTGGTTTGCACAAGTAGTGCACAAGGCCGCATGGGAACAGAAACCGAGAAGAACTTTTCAGGAAGATATATGGGAGTTATACCATTGGGATGAAGATTTTTCGATGAGTAAAGATCTTGCCGAGGAAAATCCAGAAAAGTTAGAAGAAATGAAAAAACTTTTCGATCGAGAAGCTATCGCAAATAATGTATACCCTTTGGATGACAGGGTGGTGGAAAGAATTAATCCAGAGATTGCGGGTCGACCTGATTTAATGTTTGGTAGGACAGAATTGACCGTATATCCTGGAATGGATCACTTGTTTGAAAATGTCTTTATCAATACCAAAAACACGAGCTTTACCATTGAATCCATGGTGCAGATTGATAAGCAAGCTGAAGGTGTCGTGCTCGCTATGGGAGGACGTTTCGGAGGTTATAGCTTATATATGAAGGACGGAAAATTACGTTTTGTTTACAATTACCTAGGCAGTGAGTATTTTGAAATTAATTCTAATACTCCCCTAACGCTAGGTACTCAAAAATTATCCGCAGTATTTGAATACGATGGAGATGGTGTTGGAAAAGGAGGTATGATTACCTTAAAAGTCAATGATAAGGCTATTGCTAGTGGACGCGTGGAGAAAACTATGCCTTTTGTATACTCCACTTCGGAGGGTGCTTCGGTAGGATGGGATGATTCTAGTCCAGTTAGTAAGAACTATAAGGCCGGTAAATCCAATTCCTTCAATGGTACGATTGATCATGTGACCATTTCCATTCAGAAATAATTACAATTTGCGATTTTCTTCTTGTTCAAATAAGAAGGAGGCTTATAGCCGTTGACTTTTGCAGGAAGAAAATCGCAAATTAAATTAAACGATCATCACCCGTACCAACAGAATCATTTCTCTAAATACGCACTCCATACTCCAAAGCTAGATTGCTATATTAGCTCAAAGAGATCAGAAGTTAGAAGTTGAAAACTAGAATGACTAGGTGACTAAGTAACTAGAACGCGAAGCAATCATTAATTCATTAAATCATTAACCATACTTTAGAATCAACCACAAATGATACACTATACATTGGTGTTCGTTACAAATGAAAATAGTTAAACACTTAAATATTAAAATGAAGATACTATTAATTCTACTTGGAGTTGTATTGATAGCTTTTGTAGTAATTCAACTTTTTGCATTCAAGAGTCAAAGTAATATTGAAACTTACTCTTATGTAATCAATAAAAAATATAGCACATTTGAAATAAGAAAATATGAAGAAACTTTATTTACTTCAGTCAAACTCTCAACTTCAGGATATAAAAATTCTTCAAGTAAAGGATTCTCGATTTTAGCGGGATATATTTTTGGAGGGAATGAAAGGAACGAAAAAATATCTATGACCTCACCGGTAGCTATGACATTAGAAGATTCTATAACTATGATGTTCATGGTTCCAAAGGATTTGAAAAAGGAAATGCTTCCCAAACCAAATCAATCAATTATAAAATTTAAGAAAGAGCCCGCAAAAACTGTTGCTGCAATAAGCTTTAGCGGTTGGGCTAATGATACAAAAATAGAAAAGCATAAACAAAAACTAAAAGCAGCTTTAGATGCTGAAGGAATAGCATATACTAACCGATTTTATTTCTTAGGCTATAATGCGCCTTATGAAGTTTTTAATCGAAAAAATGAAATCATAGTTGAATTGCAATTAGAAGCACTTACCAAGTAAACAAAAGTAAAACGAACACCAATTATATATATAAAAATACACGTAATACACACATTTTGTTTTTTTTGCCTAAACTCAGATCTTATGCTTAACCGATTATTGTGAATTTTTAATCGCCTACTTTTCATACACTAGATCGCTACCATGCAATGGATCTTAATTACCCTGAAATAGTACTTTTGCTGTCTTACTCTTTGCAATACCCATACTTATTATACCATTATTGAATAAAAAACAGCTTGAGTTAATCCTTAATAGTAGTGTCTATTTATTAATCGGTCGATACGTTTAAAAATAGCAGTCGGCGCTATATCAATTATTTTATTTGATATTTATGAAGAAGAATTGGTTTATAGAGTCTATAGACTTGATTTTCATTCAACTGCATCGTTCGAAACTTTTTATTTTATAGTTCTTTCTGTTTTCCTTTATTTACCATATTTAGATGTACTAAATATTATTAATTTCGTACTAAAAAAGAAACAGAAACAACGTGTATAATTTATTGCTAAGAAATTTGCTCAGCAGAAATTGTTTCACCAATTCGCAATGCTCGTGTCACTCGAATTATTACCTTAGTACCATAGCGGAAAAATCGTGCTGATTTTCTCGCAACTAATCATACACAAAAACTTTTGCCAGAAGCTGAAAAACTGCAGGATGGAAGAAATTAAAAAGTTTATTGACAGTATTTATCCATTAAGCGATTCTGACTGGGATTTTTTTTCTTCAAAATTGCGTAAGGAAGAAATAAATAAGAGCTCAACTATAATAAAAATTGGAGAGATTGAGAGCTACTTATCTTTTATTTCCGAAGGGATAGTGAGACTTTATATCCCAAAAGAAGAAGGTGAACTGACCTTTGGATTTTTATTTGAAAATGAATTTGTTACTGCTTATGATTCCTTTATCACACAAACCCCTTCTCGCTATCAAATAGAAACGCTAACAAACACAACTTTGTGGCGAATATCAGTCAAAGACCTTCAAGAGGTTTATAAAGAAACTGAAAACGGAAATTTAATCGGTCGAAGAATGGCGGAAAATATGTTCTTAATAAAGTCGAAAAGAGAAATTTCTCTACTAAACAAAACAGCCGAAGAACGTTATTTAGACTTATTCTCGGAACGCCCCAAATTATTAAAACAAATTCCATTAAAATACATTGCCTCCTATATTGGTGTTACACCCCAAGCCTTAAGCAGGATACGAAAACGAATTACTTAACTTGGGTTCATTGTCTCCTCGAAAATCATTTAAGAGTTTTGTAAGAGAATTAAAAGAAAATAACATGAAACCATTAGTAGTACTTTTATCAAGTTTTGTGATAGCAACTTTTGTAATAAAAATCATCAATAAGGATCATAATTTTGCATTATCTGCAAGAATTGC
The DNA here is from genome assembly GCF_054661455.1 of Urechidicola sp. KH5. Taxonomy (NCBI): domain Bacteria; kingdom Pseudomonadati; phylum Bacteroidota; class Flavobacteriia; order Flavobacteriales; family Flavobacteriaceae; genus Urechidicola; species Urechidicola sp. KH5. Next base: position 488,374 of record NZ_BAAFSW010000002.1, on the reverse strand, counting down.
GATGTCTGTAATGTTATGTTTTACGGCAATTGGACATTTCGCATTTACCAAAGGAATGTCAATGATAATACCACAATTTATTCCATTCAAAACAAATCTTGTTTATCTAACAGGACTTTTTGAAATTCTTCTAGCAATTGGTTTGCTTATTCCAAAATTGAAAATGATTAGCGGATGGACTTTAATTGTTTTCCTTTTATTGATTTTGCCTGCAAATATTTATGCTTCATTTCATAATATTGATTATCAAAAAGGAACATTTGACGGAAATGGTCTTTCCTACCTCTGGTTTAGAATTCCGTTACAATTTCTGTTTATTGCTTGGACTTATATTAGCTCAATCCGATTTCTGTAGATAAAAAAGTCAGTGGCTAACAATGTATATAAGCCATAGCTCAGTTCGTCCTTATTCTCTGGCTTTTTCGTAAATTTACAGCCTGTTTTAAACCGAAAATTTTGCGCTTAATAATCAGCTGCGTCTGATTTACGATACCGTTTTGCCATATGCAGATCAACAAAGAAAACGAACTGAAACTAAAATTGGATGAACTTTAAGGAATTTCAAAAAGATATGCGAATTGCCTATTTAGGCGGAGGTACTGGAATTTTTGTTTCAGGTTTAATCTGGCTAATTTCGGGATTATCTGGAATTTACTTTACCAAAGAAACTAGTATTTTAATCTTTTTTATAGGCGGAATGCTAATTTATCCTTTGGGAGTATTTTTTGCAAAGCTATTAAATAGAAGTGGCAAACATCAAAATAATAATCCTCTAGCAAAGTTGGCTATTGAAAGTACCGCAATATTGTTTATTGGACTATTTATAGCCTATTCAATTTTCCTAAAACAAACACTTTGGTTTTTTCCAGTTATGCTTATGATAATTGGCGTAAGATATTTTGTATTTCAATCAATCTATGGAATGAAGCTATATTGGATTTTAGGACTAATTTTAATAATACCTGGGATATTCTGCTTGATTTCAAACCAACCTTTTCATTTTGGTGGAATCATCGGTGGAATTATTGAGTTAATTTTTGGAGTGCTCGTTATCTTAGTTGAAAGAAAAAAATGAAACCTGTACTAGAATAAATACACAATATAACATCGTGTATAATTAAATGCGGTGGAATTTCCTCACCGGAAATTGTTCCACCAAATCGCAATGCTCGTATGACTAGAATTAATTACTTTAGTGCCACAGCGGAAAAATCTTACTGATTTTCCCACAACTAATCATTCACAAGAACTTAATACATTTGAGAAAAATAATGAATCAATTAAAAAAATTGATAGAAAAGAATATTTCAGGTAAAAAGGTTTTAGGACTTTTCATCTTGACTAATCTTATTTACACCATTATGCTGACTGTTACAATTCCTAAAACAATGGAATTCTCTAACGGAATGAAATTATTGGATATGATGCCTACAGGATATGATTTTAATTATGTAAATGAATTATTTACTTCGCTTGGAGAAAATGGACGAATGACATATCTGACCAAACAAATACCTGTCGATATGATTTACCCATTACTATTTGGGCTTTCTTACAGTTTGCTTTTAGGGTATTTCTTGAAAAAACTGAACAAATTAAAATCGCCATTTATTTATCTCTGTTTAATACCAATAATTGCCGGAATTACGGATTATTTAGAAAATATCGGAATTATCATAATGCTTAAAAACTATCCCGAATTGAAAGAGACTGCGGTTTATACAACTAATATAGTTTCAGTTATAAAAAGCATTTCAACAAGTATATTTTTTATTGCATTAATAGTAATCTTAATATCACTTGGGATTAAAGTATTAAAAAGAAAAACAAGTGTTAACATCGTATAAATTTAATTGCTAGTATTAGCTAATTTACCATGGTACTCGCGAACTTTCTATCTGTATTTTATTTGCTAAATCAGGTACTTAAACACAAAACGAAATCATACATAAAAACGCACCAATAAAATTCTTATTTCATTGTGACAAGAAAACAAAAAATACAACTAGGCATTGGGCTACTATGCATAGTCTTGTCTACTATAGGTGCTTTTTGGCTACTATACAGTCACAAGCAATTTAACCATGCTATTGCGCAAAATTTGCCTACAGAATCACTCAGACCCATCTATCTTTATGATATTGTCATACTACTATTTTTCGGTTTGATCGGGTTGGTGAGTTTGTTAGTTGTAATGCGGTTATTTTATAAAGTAAAAACGCAAAACTATTAACCCTTTTTAACACTGCGCTTCTTATGTATCTCTTTAAGAATCAACAATACTTTTTAGCATTCATTTTTAACGTAAAACAAAACCCGTGAAAAAGTATCGCTATCTTGTTATTCCTGTAGTACGCAATGCAAGACTCTGGAGTTATTCTGCGAAAACATTACTTTAGAAACTAAAAAATCAATGTAATTCATTGGCTAAAAAATAGATACGATGTATTAAACGCAACCTTTTTACTATTTATGTATCTTTATAAAAAAGTAAAGTCATGACTAAAACAAACTTAAAAATCCTGATGGCTTGTATCTCGTTTGCACTTTTAGCAATTAATTGTGATGACGATGACAACAACAACCCCCCACCAATGAACGATGCAGACATTTATCAATCTCTTGACGATTTAGTACAAGAATTAAAGCCTGCGAACCAATTATTTACAATAGACCCCACAAATGCTCAAACAGTTACAGGGGAAGATGGAACGATAATTTCAATTGCTGCAAATGCATTTACAGATAATAGTAGTAATTTAATTACTACCCCAATAACAGTTAAATTAAGAGAACAATTAACGATTGAAGACATGCTTTTAGCAAATGCACAAACAAGTTCTAACAATCAGCTGTTAGTTACTGGTGGTAGTTTTAATTTAACTTTTGAAGATGAAAATGGCGGGAGTGTAAATGCAGACCCATGGAGCCTACAAGCAGAATTTCCAGTGGCTACAGATATTACTGGTTTTGAAAACGATATGCGCTATTTTGTTGGAGAAACAACCATAGTAGATGGTAGAGAAGTTGTAAACTGGAATCTAGGCGGAAACAACGAATCGTGGATAGACCAAGGAACCTTTAATATATTTGGTTTAGAACAAGGTCTAGCAAATTGTGATGTTTTATATGATATGGTAGGAGAAGCGCCAACTCAGTTTGAAGTAATGGTTTCTGGTGTTACAGATTATTCTTCAACTGTTGTTTGGATGGTTATCGACGATTTCCCATCTGTAATTATGATTACATCTTTAAATGATACTATGACAGCATTAAAAACATATGATAATTCTATACCAACAGGTTTAAGTGCTACTTTATTGGCTATTACCATAGATGAAGATAGCTATTTAAAATTTGGAAGTTTACCTATTACAGTTATGGGAGACGATACCTTTAATGTTGATATAGATTACGGAACAACCGAAGAGTTGATTGCCCTTGTACAGAGTATTTCAAATTAAACAAAAGAACTGAATAAAAAAATAATGTAAATAGGCCTTATTCAGCTTACTCGTACTAATTATTAGCCTAAACCAATTGCCTTATATGAGCAGGACCCATCAGAGTGCTGCTCATATTTTTTTATAAATTGAAAAATTTATATCTAAATATTACCAATTATTCACGCTATTATTAAGGTCTTTAGCCTTGTTTCACTTGGTGCTTTTAAAGAAATATCAGTTGCGTTTGATAGGTTTTAATTTATTGACGTCTAATTTGTTACAACACCACAATCAAATTTTAAAATCTTTTTGTTATGTCTATAGAAAAAAATGTACTGTACAACGCTACTCGTATCTATTTAGGTATTGTAGCCTTCTTCTTTTTGATGAAATTTTTAAATTTAGAACAAATTACAGAACTTAGAATACTCAATTTTCTAATTGTATTTTGGGGTATCAATGTTGCTATTAAAAACAATGCTACACGAAATTTTAATAGTACCTATTTACACAACCTATTTATAGGGTTCTTTACCTCTTTTATTGCAGTGGTGCTCACCAGTGTATCTTTAAACGTGTATTTGTTTTATATTGATCCTAGTTTTATAACCGTATTAGAAGGCTCTACACTATGGGGTGCCTCTTTAACTCCACCACTCATGTCTGTGGCCTTATTAATAGAAGGACTCGCCTCTTCTATTATTTGTTCGTTTATCGTAATGCAGTATTGGAAAAATAAAAGTATTGCCATAGATATGTAGGAAACAATACTACGTTTGGATAAAATTGCCTTACTGTATGCGGTTACGAAAGGACGTTGGAAAGTCTTGGTAGTAATCTTAATATTTATCTTGCGTTGCCAACTGTCTTGTTGGTAATGTATGGGATGCAAAACTCAATCATTCATAGTTCGTTCCCGATAATGATATTCGTGAGATGAAGTTGAAATTAACAGCTTTTATTTGGGAGATTTTTAATTTGTAAGTACGAAAAACATAAAAAGCCCGAACCAATGGTTCGGGCTTTTTATGTTTCTTTGTAAAATAGTCTTAACCTTTTAAGCCGGCTTTCATATACTCACGATTCATACGTGCAATGGTTGTAAGTGAAATACCTTTAGGACATTCAACCTCACAAGCGCCTGTATTTGTACAGTTACCAAATCCTTCTAAATCCATTTGATTTACCATATTGGTTACACGCTCTGCAGCCTCAACTTGACCTTGAGGTAATAGTGCGTATTGAGAAACTTTAGCACCTACAAATAACATAGCACTAGAGTTTTTACAAGTAGCAACACAAGCACCACAACCAATACAAGTAGCAGCATCCATAGCTTCGTCTGCAGCTTCTTTAGCAATAGGCAATGCGTTTGCATCTTGTGTATTACCTGAAGTATTTACAGAGATAAATCCACCCGCTTGTTGAATTCTATCAAAGGCTGTTCTATCTACTACTAAATCTTTTATTACAGGGAATGCAGCCGCTCTAAATGGCTCTATAAAAATAGTATCGCCATCGTTAAACATACGCATGTGCAATTGACATGTTGTAACACGTCTATCTGGGCCGTGTGCCTCACCATTGATATACAATGAACACATACCACAAATACCTTCTCTACAATCGTGATCAAAAGCCACAGGCTCATCACCAGAATTTACTAATTGCTCATTCAACACATCTAACATTTCTAAAAATGACATGTGTTCAGAAATATCGCTGACCTTGTAGTCAACCATTCTTCCTTTATCGTTAGCATCTTTTTGACGCCATATTTTTAGTGTTAAATTCATCTTATTTATAACTTCTGGTTTTTAACTCAATATCATTAAATTCTAATTGCTCTTTGTGCAATACAGCATCACTTGGCTCTCCTTTGTATTCCCAAGCTGCCACATACGCAAAGTTCTTATCGTCACGTTTTGCTTCACCATCTTCTGTTACGTGCTCTTCTCTAAAGTGACCACCACAAGATTCTTCTCTATTTAAAGCGTCTTTAGCAAACAACTCTCCAAGCTCTAAGAAATCTGCAACTCTCCCGGCTTTTTCCAACTCAGGATTCAGCTCGTTGGCATCTCCAGGAACTTTTACGTTTTTCCAAAAGTCATCTCTTAATGCTTTAATTTCTTTCATGGCCTCTTCTAAACCTTCTTTGTTACGTGCCATACCACATTTATCCCACATGATTTGACCTAACTTTTTGTGGTAGTAGTCTACAGAATGTGTTCCGCTATTATTGATAAAGAAGTCGATTTGTTTCTTAACTTCTTTCTCTGCCTCGTCAAATTCTGGAGACTCTGTAGATATTGGCCCTGTACGAATATCGTCTGATAAGTAATCACCAATTGTGTATGGCAATACAAAATAACCATCGGCTAAACCTTGCATTAAGGCAGACGCACCTAATCTATTTGCACCGTGATCAGAGAAGTTTGCCTCTCCAATACAATACAAACCTTCTACAGTAGTCATTAAGTTATAGTCTACCCAAACACCTCCCATGGTATAGTGAGTTGCTGGATAAATCATCATAGGAGTTTCATACGGATTGTCGTCAACAATCTTTTCGTACATCTGAAATAAGTTACCGTATTTAGCTTCTACAATTCCTTTTCCTAATTCAGTAATTTTTTCTTTAGACGGATTGTTAACACCGTGAATTAAGGCTTGCTCTTTACCATATCTTTCTATGGCAGAAGCAAAATCTAAATACACTGCTTCACCTGTTGCATTTACACCATAACCAGCATCACAACGCTCTTTAGCTGCTCTAGAAGCAACATCACGTGGCACCAAGTTACCAAATGCAGGATAACGTCTTTCCAAAAAGTAATCTCTATTTTCTTCTGCAATTTGAGTCGGTCTTAATTGCCCTTCTCTAATTGCCTTTACATCTTCTAAATGTTTAGGTACCCAAATTCTACCATCATTACGCAATGACTCAGACATCAAAGTTAATTTCGATTGATAATCTCCAGAACGCGGAATACACGTTGGGTGAATTTGCGTGAAACATGGGTTTGCAAAATAGGCACCTTTCTTATGAATTTTCCAAGCCGCAGTAGCATTAGAACCCATTGCGTTGGTAGATAAGAAATAAACATTACCATACCCCCCAGAAGCAATTACAACTGCATGTGCTGAGTGGCGTTCAATTTCTCCGGTTACCAAATTACGTGCAATAATTCCTCTGGCTTTACCATCAACTTTTACAACATCTAACATTTCGTGTCTATTAAACATCTGAATCTTCCCACGAGCAATCTGACGGTTCATTGAAGAATAGGCTCCTAACAATAACTGCTGACCAGTCTGACCTTTTGCATAAAAAGTACGTGAAACCAATACCCCACCAAAAGAACGGTTATCAAGCAATCCACCATAATCACGTGCAAATGGCACACCTTGTGCCACACATTGATCAATAATATTACCAGATACTTCTGCTAAACGGTGTACGTTTGCTTCACGAGAACGGTAATCACCTCCTTTTACCGTATCATAAAATAAACGGTAGTTAGAATCACCATCTCCTTGATAATTTTTTGCTGCGTTAATACCTCCTTGTGCGGCAATTGAGTGCGCTCTACGCGGAGAATCTTGATAGCAAAATGCCTTTACATTATACCCTAACTCAGCTAAGGTTGCCGCAGCAGACCCACCAGCTAAACCTGTACCAACAACAATAACATCTATAAGACGTTTATTTGCTGGATTTACCAAGTTAATATGTTCTTTATATTTTGACCACTTTTCGCCTATAGCGCCTTTAGGTACTTTTGAATTTAATGTTGTCATACCTCTATATTAATGATTAAAGTGATGATAAATAGCTATAAAAATGAATCCTAAAGGAATTAGAATTGCGTATAATTTTCCGAATGTTTTTATTCCATTCGTATACTTATTGTTTGCTCCAACAGATTGAAAAGCCGAATTAAAACCATGCAATAAATGTAAAGCTAAAAACACAAATGCAAGACTGTAAGCAGCCACACGAATAGGACTTACAAACTTATGTTGTAACTCCTCAAAATATCTGTATTCTCCATTGTGCATTCCAGTCCAATCACCTTGAATAAACTTCGTGTTAATTTCTGGAAACCAAAAATCGATAAAGTGTAATACAACAAATGCAAGAATTACCAAACCTGATAAAATCATATTTCTACTTACCCAAGTAGAATTAGCAGCACCATTATTTTTAGCATATGCAACACCTTGTGCTTTCTTATTTTTTAATTCCAAAATAAAGCCCATCACAAAGTGAAATACCACACCAAAAATTAAAATTGGCTGCAATACAAACTGAACTGCTGGATTGGTACCCATAAAATGAGAAATCTCATTAAACGCAGATTCGCTAAATACAGAAGTGATATTGATGGCAAAATGTTGGAGTAAAAATATCATTAAAAAAAATGCAGAAAGAGCCATTGAAACCTTTCTAGCAATTGACGAAGATAATATTCCGCTCATCTTAAAATAGTTGTTTATTTACTTCTGCAAATATACTGCTAAACGAAATTATCTAAAAATGAAAAGTCTGCTTTTTAAACTATTTAGACTCAGTTTAAAAAACAGACTTTAAAAAGATAATACAAGTGCTAAACTATTCTTTTACAAACTGTTTTGCTACAGATGCTATATCACTATTAATTTTAATGAAATACACTCCAGTTGCTAATGAAGATATATTGAACTCTTTAGTTCTTACAGAATCGTCAAATTTCCCTTCTAATATCTGTCTACCTGAAACATCATAGACTTCATAAGATTTTAGTGTTTGATCGGAGTTATTTCTAATTTGTAAAATTCCTCGCGTTGGATTAGGGTAAATCTCTAAACCAGATGCCAACAATTGGTCTTCTAAACTTGCAGTACAATTATAGGCTGTCATATCTGGTTCTGCTATACATGGATTACCTAAAACACTTCTCCCTTGAACATCATTACCTGCAGCAATATCACCTACACTCAATGTCCTACTTACAATTGAATTAGCAATTGAATAATGCATTATAGCACCTGAATTTATCACATGAGGTAATTGATGCCCATGTCCTAACTCATGAACAGCTACCGATTCAAAATCGTATTCAGTGAACCCAATACTTCCGCCATCACTGCTGTAGTACCAACTTATATCTTCATTGAAATTAATATCCATTTCTGCAACGTACCAATATAAATCGCCATCGGTAAATCCACAGTTAGCAGAATAATAACTTGTACATCTTCCCAAGACATTTGATGGCAATTCTCCATTATCAAATCGAATAATATTGATGCCATCACTCGCTACAGCGTCTGTTGTTGTAACGGCCCCAAAGGTCCAATTAATTCCAGTCTCGCATCGCCAAGAATCAAAAGCAGTTTCAAATGTTGCCTTTGGACTAGAAGCAGCATCAAAATCAGTAAACATTTGCCACGTATAACCACCATTATCATCAATATCTCTATGACGTGTAGGTGTGTCTTGATAGCCCAACCCATTACCCCAATCATAAGGAACATTAGTTACAGCCCAAGAAATTGTTAATGTAGTAGAGGTTGCAAATGTTGTATCTGAAGCATGTGTTACTCTCACTGTTCCTGTACCAGCATTCCCAGCCCCATTCACGGTCGCGCTCGCAGGAACTACCACTTGAATTTGAGTATCGTTCCATGAGACAATATGTGAATCTAATACATCAATATATGTAGCACCACCAGTATCTGCATCTCTAAAACTCACAGTTCCCGTAGTCGTACCAAAGCCACTTCCAGAGATTGTGAGTATAGACCCTGTTCCAGCACTAATTGTGGTTGGAGAAATACTAGATATAGCTACAGCTATATTATTCGAAAAATCGGAATATGTTTCAAAATCAAAATTACCTAAGTCAATAATTGTCTCACCTGACAACCCTTTCAATTCATTATAAAATGCATTGATATCATTTTTTATCGAGAACCCATTTGCTGCCAGTTTATCAAACCTATTGTATTTATAAAAGCTTTGTGACCCCGCATAAGGTTTAAATTTTTTAGAATTATTTGAACTACTTTCGAATCTCAATTCATTCTCTTCTTCTAAGATAAATACTCCAACTTCATTTTTATGTGGGGTTAAACTTGGGTGCACAATTTCTGCTTCAAAATCAACAACTCCTCCAAGTGTAACAACTTCAACAGTCCCTATAGGTTCTCCCTTAAAAACTTTATAAACGTCTATTTCAGAAACAGAATATATTTGTGTATGATCTTCGTTCCACATCGATTTACTTGAAAGTACTTTTCCTTCAACAATCATTTTCGAATTCCTAACCTGATCATCTAATGATACTTCAGACATTAAATGCATTTGGGCATTAACATTACAGCAGAAAGCAATTAATATTAAAGCAAATAGAAAAGTAGTTTTATTCAACATAACAAAAGGTTTAATATTAGTAGGGTAAAGTTAATAATTTTTAACTCGTATATCCTTTATTTCATAAATTTGTACAATTAATTTTTTAAAAAATGAAATACCTTCCTATTGATAATCAATTATTTACAAAAAATAGAGCTAAATTTAAAAAGCAATTAAAACCAAAATCTTTAGCGATTTTTAACTCTAACGATATTTATCCGGTTAGTGCAGATAGCACCTTACCTTTTGCGCAACACAGAGATATATTCTATTTAAGTGGGGTTGACCAAGAAGAAAGTATTTTAGTCATTTTTCCAGATGCACCAAAAGACTCGCATAAAGAAATATTGTTTTTAAGAGAAACCAATGAACATATTGCTATTTGGGAAGGTGAAAAATTAACCAAAGAAAAGGCATTTGAAACCTCTGGAATTAAAACGGTGTATTGGTTACAAGATTTTGAAAAGATTTTATTTGAATTGATCACACAAGCTGAAAACGTTTATATCAATACTAACGAACATTATAGAGCATCTGTAGAAACTGAAACTCGAGAGGCGCGCTTTATAAAATGGTGTCAAGAGAAATACCCTGCTCATACCTATTTGAGAAGTCAACCAATAATGCAGCGTTTGCGTTCTGTAAAAGAACCAGAGGAAATTGCTTTAATTCAGCAAGCATGCAATATCACAGAAAAAGGATTCAAGCGTGTTTTAGGCTTTACAAAACCAAATGTTTGGGAATATGAAATAGAAGCAGAATACGCTCATGAGTTTTTAAGAAACCGTTCTGGTGGATTTGCCTACACACCAATTATTGCCAGTGGGTTTAATGCCAATGTATTGCACTATATTGAGAACAATCAGCAATGTAAAGCTGGGGAGGTTATTTTAATGGATGTTGGCGCTAGTTACGCTAACTATTCTAGCGACATGACTAGATGTATTCCGGTTTCGGGAAAATTTACCGAACGCCAAAAAGAAGTGTATAGCGCCGTTTTAAGAGTAAAAAATGCAGCAGCAAAAATGTTGATACCCGGAACAATTTGGGCTGATTATCATGTAGAAGTCGGTAAAATTATGACTCAAGAATTAATTGGACTGGGATTAATTACTGAGGAAGATGTAAAAAATGAAAATCCTGATTGGCCTGCATATAAAAAATACTTTATGCATGGCACATCACATCATATGGGACTTGACACCCATGATTATGGTATATTAACTGAACCTATGCAAGCAGGTATGGTATTTACCGTTGAACCAGGAATTTACATACCAGATGAAAATTTAGGTATTCGATTAGAAGATGACTATGTAATTCAAGAATCAGGAGAGCCTTTAAACTTAATGGCCAACATACCAATTGAAATTGAAGATATCGAAGCATTAATGAATAACTAAAAAAGAGGGCTATGCCCTCTTTTTTTCACCAAATAATATATCAATAAGTAACTAAAATAGATAGTTATGTAAATTCTTTAAAGTTGCTAATTTATCTTCTGTAGCCACCAATAACGAAATATTGTTATTACTTCCTCCATAAGAAATCATACGAACATTCACATCGGTCAATACCTGAAACAACTTATGCGTTTTTTCGTGGTATACAATTGAATGCCCCACTAAACAAACAATACTCTGATTGTTATCAACCTCAACATTTGAGAATTTCTCCAACTCATTAATAATAGAAGTTAAATGAGTGGTGTCGTCTATAGTTAGTGATACTGCAATTTCTGATGTTGTAATCATATCAATAGCAGTTTCGTATTTCTCAAAAATTTCAAAGACTTTCTTCAAGAAACCATGTGCCAATAACATACGTGCAGACTTTATTTTGATAGCCGTAATATTGTCTTTGGCAGCAATAGCTTTAATGCCATCACCATGAATTTCACTGTTGATCAAAGTACCATGCGCATCAGGAGCCATTGTGTTTTTTAAGCGCACAGGTATATCAAACTGACGCACTGGCATTACTGTTTGTGGATGCAGTATTTTTGCTCCAAAATAAGCCAACTCAGCTGCTTCGTCAAAAGATAAATTTGAGATGGCATGTGTGTTTTCTACAAAACGAGGATCATTATTATGGAACCCATCAATATCCGTCCATATCTGTACCTCATCTGCATTCATTACTGCACCAATAATGGTAGCAGTGTAATCAGAACCTCCACGTTGCAAGTTGGCAACATTTCCGTCTGCATCTAAACAAATAAATCCTTGAGTGATATAAATATCTGCTGGTAAAATATCGTCGATTACTCTATTTAAATTTTGTTGGATGTAAAAATTATCTGGCTCGTTATTCCTATCAATTCGCATAAAATCTAATGCAGGTAACAAACGTGCATTCAAGCCTTCTTGAGTTAAGTATCTGCTAAAAATATACGTAGATAATAGCTCGCCTTGCGATACAATTTTATTATATAGCAACACTGAATGTTCTTCAGAAATACAACTTCTTAAAAATTCGAAAACCTGATCGATGTAATTTGCAACTTCTTGCTTTAAATCAGACTGGTTCAACAACTCATCAATTGTAGCTTGATATTTTTGATACAACGTATCCAATCCGGCACTTGCCGCATCTACTTCTTGTAAACGAATTTGCTCAGAAAGGGCAACCAATGCATTTGTGGTTCCGGACATTGCAGAAAGAACTACAATTTTCTTTCCTCCATTTTTAATGATGTTTTTTACATTCATCATATTTTCAACAGACCCTACAGATGTACCTCCAAATTTTAAAACAAGCATTGTATATAATTTTAATTGTGAGCAAATGTAAAGCGACTTAGCAGTTTGCACAGATAAATGAAAAATTTACACTACTTTTGCACAAACTGTTAAATATTTAACAATGCGTACCATTGCATCTTGTGTAGAAGAGATTTTAGTTGCTCAACCATTTTTAGAAGAAGCGCTTTCAAGAAGTATCATCAATTACTCTGCTTTGGCAGAGGAATTGCAAGATCCCGTGAGCTTGATGCTTAGAAAACCTGTGAAATCTGGTGCTATTATGATGGCTTTAAGAAGATATAACCCACCAAAAGATTTAGGAAACTCCCTCAAACTAAAACGGGTACTTCAAAACCTAGGAGATATTACCGTGCGTTCAAATCTTACTGACTTTACTTTTCAAAATTCAGTTTCATTAATTGATAGTCATTCAGGAGTATTAGAGCAACTAAAAGCTAAATCTAACATCTTTTACGCCTTTACAAGAGGTATTCACGAAAGCACAATTATTGTCTCGAGTTCTGAAAAGGAGATTATCAATCAAAATTTCAAAAACGAGCAACGTATTGGTCTTCAAGAAAATCTTTCTGCTATTAGCATTAGCTTACCAAGTGGCAACTCTAAAATCACAGGCCTATACTATCAAATTTTTAAACGATTGGCTTGGGAAGGAATTTCATTATACGAAGTTGTTTCTACTACCAACGAGTTTACAATTCTGGTAGAAGATTATTTGGTTGACAAAGCTTTTTCTGTAATTAAACGTTTGAAGAGTTAGCTCTATTAGGAATAAGTTGGGCTATTATAAATGCTAACAAAGCAGGTGCTGCCCAAGACAAATTTCCCGTACCTAAAGATCCAATAAATAATACTACTTGTGCAGTATCATTTGGTTTTAAGCTAAACCAAAGCTCAAATACTGCAAAAACAACTGTTACAAAAGTTACCGCCCTAAAAACCATTGGAGAAACATACTTATTAGGCAAAATATTTAATAATACTAATACAATAGTTATAGGGTAAATAAATAATAATATGGGTATCGCAATAACAATAATATCATGCACATCTAATTGCCCCATCACAACACCCAAAACACATCCTATAACTGTTGTTATTAAAAATGCATATTTAGATCTTGGAAATAAACCTTTAAAATAATCTGCAGTCCCTGCTACAATTCCAACTGCAGTAGTAAAACAAGCCAATGCAACAAGTACACTCAAAAAATTTGTACCACTTAGACCTAGAGTAAATTTGCTTAATTGAATTAAGACCGATGTCCGATCACTATCCGGTAAAAAAGATTCTGAAAAAATAGCTCCACTAAAAATAAGGCCAGTGTAAATTAATAACAAACCACCTCCTGCTATAAGACCTGCCTTTAATATCATCTCTCTTTTGAGCTGATATGATTCAATTCCCTTTATATTTAAAGAAATTACAATTACAGCTCCCACTACAACACCTCCTATTGCATCATAAGTTTGGTACCCCTCTAATATACCACCAACAAAGGGTGATGCCTCTGAAACAACAGAAGCACCTAAACCATCAAATGAGGCTAAACTTACTCCAATAATTGCCAAAAGAATAATACCTATAAGAGGCGTTAAATATTTGCCAATTAGATCAAGAATTTTAGATCGGTTCATTACAAAAACAAATACCAACAAAAAATACAAACTACTTGTTACCCAAGATGGCGTTTGAAACCAAGGTTCAATAGCCATTTCATGTGTTACAGATGCAGTTCGTGGTGCTGGTAAAGCCAAAGCAATAGCATACATTAAAAAACAATAAAGCAAACTAAATTTATGCGACACCTTTTTACCAAAGTCATACATGGTGCCTTGCAGTTTTGCATGAGCAACAATACCTAGAATTGGCACAATTACAGCGGTACAGATAAAACCAATAGTAACCAACCACCAATCTTCACCTGCTTTAAAACCCATATTAGGAGGTAAGATTAGATTACCTGCTCCAAAAAAAAGTGAAAAGATGGCAAAGCCTAATATGAAAATTTGCTTGGTCTTATTCATGCATAGTTGATGACGCATTAAAAATAAACAATCAATTCAAAATTGAGATATAAGATGTTAAATAAATAATAAGACACCTTTCAAACACCTTATAAAACTACCGAAAATGTATCTTGCAATAAATTAGAATTATACTGCATGCCAACATTCAATTATAAAAATTGCAATATCAATTACACAGTTTCAGGCAAAGGGAGTGCTATGGTCTTTTTACATGGTTTTTTAGAAAACTTAACTATGTGGAATGAGATTATACCACACCTATCAAAAAAAAGAAAGGTAGTTTGTATTGATTTGTTAGGTCATGGCGAAACTGAAAATCTTGGATACAAGCATACAATGGAAGAGCAGGCACATTTAGTTCGCGCTCTTTTAAAGAGTATTGATATTCGCAAAGCCACCTTAATTGGCCATTCAATGGGAGGATATATAGCGCTAGCTTATGCAGATTTATATCCAAAAAACACGAAAGGTGTTTGTTTATTAAACTCAACTGCTTTTGCCGATACGCACGAAAAGAAAATAAATAGAGACAGAGCAATTGCAGCTGTAAAAGAAAATCACAAAACGTTTATAAAGGTTGCTGTACCTGCTTTATTTTCAATAAAAAGTCATGAAATTCATAAATCAGAAATTAAAGAAGTTGTAAAAGATGCATTACAAACATCGCAACAAGGGGTGATTGCTGCTCTAGAAGGCATGAAAATTCGACCTGATCGAAGCGCTATTTTAGAAAGAGATGATTTGAATAAAATTTTAATTTTAGGTAAAGGTGATGGTATTTTACCCATAAAACAACACAAAAAATTAGCTGATGGTAACAATACTAAATTTTATGAATTACCTTTAGGGCATATGAGCCATATTGAGGCGGCTCAAGATGTCATAAATATCTTCAAAGCAGAATTATAACTTGCACAAAAATCGATGTGGTTTCGACTGTATCTATAAAATTGAAATATCATGAAAAAAGGAATCGTTTTAGTACTTAGTATCTTATGCATTGGAATGATCACTGCAAATGCTCAATCAAAGAAAGAGCTGAAAGAACAGAAAAAAGAAAAAGAATTTACCGAAATTCAAGAATTGATTGCTTCTGGTAATTTTTTCTTTGATGCCAATGCTGTGTATACGCAAAGTGGTAGAAGAATAGATTTGACAACCAATCCTGGAACATTGACTTTTGAAGACGGCGAAAATTTGGCTGATCTTCCCTATTTTGGAGTTTCGCAAAGTGCTGGCTATGGCGATAGAACTGGTGTAACTTTTGAAAAGCAAAAAACCAATTATACCATTGAAACCAACGATAAAAAGCACAGTGTAATTATAAAATTCAATGCAAATAATTCACCAGAAACATTTAATATTCAGCTTACTGTTTTTGCCAGTGGCACTGCAAATCTAGACGTAAGTAGCAGCCATAGAAACTTTATTAGCTATCAAGGTAAAATAAAACCTTTACCTAAAAAAGATACCGAAAATTAAGACTGCATAGCATTCCAACCTTGCGCAGTAATTGGCACTTTTTGATTTGCTCTTGTTACTAAGTGCACGCCTTCAGATTGCTCAGTCATATGACCAATAACTGTAAGGCTCGGATTCCCTTTAATCTTATCGTAATCGTCTTGTGAAATAGTGAACAACAATTCGTAATCTTCGCCACCACTTAAAGCAACTGTAGTAGAATCTATATTAAATTCTTCGCAAGTATTAATTACTTGAGGGTCCAAAGGAATTTTATCTTCGAAAATGTTACATCCCACTCCAGACTGACTCGTTAAATGTAAAATTTCAGAAGATAAACCATCAGATATATCAATCATAGATGTTGGTTTAACATCTAATTGTTCTAGTAAAGAAACCACATCTTTTCTAGCTTCTGGTTTCAATTGCCTTTCAACAATATAACTATAAGGCTCTAAATCTGGCTGAGCATTTGGATTTACTTCAAATACCTGCTTTTCTCTCTCTAATACTTGTAACCCTAAATAGGCACCACCTAGATCACCTGTAACGATCAATAAATCATTTGGTTTTGCTCCATTTCTATAAACTACCTTGTCTTTTTTTGCAGTTCCTAATGCAGTCACACTAATCAAAATCCCTTTAGTAGAAGAACTCGTATCACCTCCTATTAAATCAACTTTATAAGTGTTACAAGCTAATTGAATTCCTGAATAAAATTCCTCTAAAGCCTCTAACGGAAACCTATTAGATACAGCAATAGAAACTGTAATTTGAGATACCTTACCATTCATGGCATATACGTCAGATAAATTGACCATAACCGCCTTATATCCTAAATGTTTTAGAGGCATATAACTCAAGTTAAAATGTACTCCTTCCACCAGTAAATCTGTAGTAACCAACACTTGGTCTTCAGAATTGAAATCTAATACAGCTGCATCATCACCAACACCCTTTTCGGTTGATTCACAATGAATTTGAAAATATTTCGTTAAATGTTTAATTAACCCAAATTCTCCTAATTCACCTAATGAGGTACGTTGTTCGTTCTTGTCTTTTAACATCTGAAATATATTTTATTGCGGTAGAAATTGATACATTTGTTCAAAATGCAAAATTCCGCATTTTTTTTGAAAGAGTCCCTTATTTACAAATAAATGGCATATGAAAATTTATAAATCCCCTTTAAAACTGCTAACCACACTTTTATTGATATTAACTATTGGCCTAATTAATCAAGGTTGTTTTGACGATAATATAAGTTTAGATCCTGATGGTGACGGCATTACGGGCACTGCAGATAATTGTCCAGACACTCCTAATCCTGATCAAATAGATACGGATAATGATGGTATAGGAGATATTTGTGATGACGATGATGATAATGATGGGATACCTGATGCTGAAGATAACTGCCCTGAACACCCTAATCCAGGTCAAGAAGATGAAGATGGTGATGGTATAGGTGATGCCTGTGAAGACTTAGATCCTGATAGAGATGGAGTTTTATATCCTGAAGATAATTGTCCAGAAACACCTAATCCAGACCAATCAGATAATGATTTAGATGGAATCGGTGATGCCTGCGATGATGACGATGACAATGATGGAATTTTAGATGTCGATGATAATTGCCCTTTGATACCAAACCCAGACCAAGAAGACCACGACAATGACGGAATTGGTAATGAATGTGATGAAGATTATAAGGAACCTCTCAGTAAATGTGAAGGCGGTATGGCAGGTCCATACCCTTGTAACGACTATGACTTAATGGCTCATATACCTGTTGAAGATTTAGGTGGAGCTGGTGCAGAAGGTAATGATTCTTGGGGTTGGACAGACCCTGAAACAGGTATTGAATATGCTTTAGTTGGAACTACAACTGGTGCCGCTTTTGTAGATATTAGCGATACAGAAAATTTAGTGCTACTAGGTACCCTGCCAACACATACTTCTAATAGTCTTTGGAGAGATATAAAGGTTTATAATAATTATGCCTTTATTGTTAGTGAAGCTGGAGGACATGGTATGCAAGTATTTGATCTTACTAGATTGCGAAATGTTAGCAATCCACCACAAACGTTTACTGCAGACGCCCACTATAGTGGCTTTGGGAATGCGCACAATATTGTTATTAATGAAAATACTGGCTTTGCCTATGCAGTTGGAACAAGTACCTTTGGAGGAGGCGCACATTTTATAAACATTCAAGACCCTTTAAATCCTGTAGCCGCAGGAGGTTTGAGCGATGGTGGATATAGTCATGATGCACAAGTTGTAAGTTATACTGGACCAGATTCTGACTATACTGGTAGAGAGCTTTTAATTGGTAGTAACGGAGAGCGCAATGGAGCAAACGAAGTTGTAATAGCAGATGTTACCGATAAATCAAATCCATTTGTTATAGAAAGACTTACCTACCCACAGCAAGGCTACACGCATCAAGGTTGGTTTACTGATGATATGCGATATTTTATCGTTGGCGATGAATTAGACGAATATGATTTTGGAGGAAATACTAGAACGTTAGTCTTCGATTTTGAAGACATAGACAATCCAACCTTACATACGGTTTACGAAGGCCCAACAGGAGCTATTGATCATAATGGTTATGTAAAAGACGATATTTATTACTTAGCCAACTACACTGCTGGTGTTCGTTTTATAGACATCTCTGGTATAGCCTCAGGCAACCTTACCGAAGTTGGTTTCTTTGATTCTTATCCAAATCATAACGGCACTTCGTTTAACGGAGTTTGGAACATATATCCATATTTTGAAAGTGGTAACATCATTATTAATGATATAGAAGGAGGATTATTTGTTGTTAGAAAAAGTGGAGAATAATGGTCAAAAAAATAGGAGTACTATTATTGTGCTTTCTTCTTTGGCAATGTAAAGACAATGATAGCCCACCAAGTGGATTAAAACCTAAAATCAATCTTGTTGCAACCTACGGAGGGAGCGGTAACGAAGTAGCACAAAGTATAATAACAACGAATGAAGGTGGCTATGCTGTATTTGGTTATTCGCAAAGTGCGGATGGAGATTTAACAGGGCGATTTGGGAATGATTTTGACTACTGGCTTTTAAAATTTGACAGTTTTCACAATTTACAATGGAGTAAAACATTTGGAGGCACTTCCTCTGATAAAGGTTTTGATTGCATACAAACCGAAGATGGTGGTTTTGCACTCGTTGGTCTTTCAGAAAGTAACGATGGCGATGTATCTGAAAACTTTGGAGGAAACGATGTTTGGGTAGTTAAAACAGACAACCAAGGAAATATTATTTGGGAAGTGAGTCATGGCTTTTCAGGTAACGATCAAGGTTTAAGTCTATTAGAAACTTCAGACAATCAATTGTTAATTATTGGTGTTCTTGATGTTACAGCTTCAGGTGGTGATGGCAACGACCGTTTTACAGCACGACATGCAGGCGGTGATTACTGGGCCATAAAATTAGATGGAAATGGCAATAAGATTTGGCGTAGATACTTTGGAGGTTCATTTACTGATACTCCTTACGGAATAGCCCCAACAATAGATGGAGGATTTATACTTGCGGGATCATCAGACTCTACCGATGTTGATGTATCAGAAAATAAGGGAAACTACGATTATTGGATTGTTAAAATAAATGCAAATGGCGATTTGGTTTGGGAACGAAACTTTGGTGGCTCCCAAATTGACGAAGCAAGAAGTATAGTTCGGTCAAATGACGGAAATTATGTAATTCTAGGTGATAGTAGAAGCAATGACTTTGACATTACCAATCCGAGAGGTGCTGCAGATATGTGGCTCATTAAAATAGATGATTCAGGTAATTTAATTTGGGAAAAATCAATTGGAGGCACTAGTTTTGACGCTGGAAGAAAAATACTTAGCAATACTGAGGGATTTCTTTTAACAGGAAGCTCTAGAAGTTCAGATCTAGATGTATCAGAAAATAAAGGGCAAAATGACGGCTGGATAGTGCAAGTTGACATGAATGGAAATTTAGTTTGGCAAATTTCTTGTGGCGGTTCTCAAATAGATTTCTATTACGGAATTACTGAATTAGCAAATGGACAAATTGTGGCTATTGGCGAAACAAATAGTGCCGATGGCGACATTGATTTAAATAGAGGATTTACAGATTTATTAATCACGAATATAATTTTAGAATGAAAAATATAGTTTGGCTTTTTTTATTGAGCATAATTTTAATCAGTTGTGTAAATAATGATAACACAGAAGTTACCTCAGGGGCAATGGGTTTTGCTTTTTACCATACTTGGGATGGAGAAGAAGTAAATTTTGAAGACTTTAATAGGTTTGATTATACCAATGCTAATGGCGAGTTAATGAGTATTTCCAAATTAAAATACTTAATATCAGATATCATACTTACCAATTCTGCTGAAGAGCAAATAGAAATTAGCGGTTATTTTTTAGTAGATATTGAACTTGATCGTACATTTATAAGCGTTGCAAACATACCTTTTGACACTTATGTAAAAGTAGAATTTACCTTTGGTTTTGATGAAGAAGATAATATTGATGGTGAATATCCAGCTCTAAATGCCGAATTATGGAATTGGCCTGTAGACCTAGGAGGTGGATATCACTTTATGCAATTTGAAGGAAAATATCAATTAGGTGCAGAAGAAAAACCATATGCACTGCATATGGGTACAGCAAAAGTGAGCGATGGTGTATTTGAACAAAATTATTTTGAAGTTAGTTTTAATGAAGAGTTCAATTTTGATAGACCTGGCACTCTAGCATTTAATATGAGAATTGATGAGTGGTTCAAAAATCCGCATGTTTGGGATTTAAATACCTACGATACTAACCTAATGCCAAACTACGATGCTCAAATAATGATGAACGATAATGGTGTTAGTGTTTTTGGATTATTTGGAGATGATTAAAAAATGGTGCTTACTGGTTTCCTTCAGTTATTTTATCATTGCCTGTGAAGACAATGGAATAAATACTTATGTACCGTATGCTCCAACTCCTGCTCCATTAGAAATTCCACAATTATTTGCAGACAACATAATTGACCCTGTCATTCCTTTTGACAACCCTCAAACCGTTGAGGGAATTGCATTGGGTAGAAAACTTTTTTTTGACCCTATATTATCCGGAGACAACACCAAATCTTGTTCGGATTGTCATGCTCCAGAAGCCGCTTTTTCCGATCAAAACCGATTCTCAGAAGGAATAGACGGTCTCTTAGGATCTCGAAACTCTATGCCTATTTTTAATTTAGCTTGGAATTACGATGAGCTATTCTTTTGGGATGGACATGCTTTTAGTCTAGAAAATCAAGCGTTTGAGCCAGTAGTTAGTCCAATAGAAATGCACAGTGATTGGCAAATAAATGCAGATAAACTAAACGGGCACCCGGAATATCCAGAGCTCTTTAGAAAAGTTTTTGGAGAAATTGAAATCGATTCTATTCTCGTTACAAAAGCCCTTGCACAATTTCAAAGAACACTTATTTCTGCTAATTCAAGATTTGATCAATACTTATTAGGTGATTTAAATTTATCCGCTGAAGAAATGGAGGGTTTCAACGTTTTTATGGATGAAACTCGAGGCGATTGTTTTCATTGCCATGGCAATCAATTCAATCCGTTATGGACTGACAACTTATTCCACAACAATGGACTAGACAGTAATTTTAGCGATTTAGGTCTAGGTGAGCACACAGGCAATCCTGAAGATAACGGTAAATTTAGAACTCCTTCTTTAAGAAATCTCGCTTTTACAGCGCCTTACATGCACGATGGCAGGTTTACTACATTAGACGAAGTAATCAACCACTATTCTGAAGGCTTACAAAATAGTCCAACCATAGACCCATTGATGAAATCTGTTCATGAAGGTGGTGTTCAGTTAACTCCAGATGACAAAGCTGCCCTTAAAGCCTTTTTGCTATCGCTATCAGACGAGTCTTTTATAAACAATCCTAACTTCCAAAACCCCAATCCTTAGTGGGGAAAATAGGTTTCACTAAGTAAGTTGCCTAGAATTAAATACGTCTATTTAAACATCTATTTTATCAATAGCTGAAATAAGACAAATATCATTTTTTGTCACTATATTTGCAGCCAATTTAGAATTAATCTAATACTTTAATATATGATCAAAGTATCAGACATAGCAAAGAAGAAAGTAGTTGAATTAATGAGTGATGACGGATTTGACGCTAACACAGATTTTATTCGTGTAGGTGTTAAAAGCGGTGGTTGTTCAGGACTTTCTTATGACTTAAAATTCGATAAAACAAAATCTGAAGAAGACAAAGTTTTTGCAGACAACGGCATCAATATTGTTGTAGATAAAAAGAGCTTCTTGTATTTGGTAGGTACGACACTTGAGTATTCAGGTGGGTTAAATGGTACTGGTTTTGTTTTCAATAACCCCAACGCAAATAGAACTTGTGGATGTGGGGAATCATTTTCATTATAATTTTTAATATATGTCTAAGTATACAGAAGATGACTTAAGGGAAGAATTAGAAACCCAAGAATATGAGTATGGGTTTTATACTGATTTAGATGCAGAGACATTCCCGAAAGGATTGAATGAAGACATTATACGCCAAATCTCTAAAAAGAAAAACGAGCCAGAATGGATGACAGAATGGCGATTAGATGCTTTTAGAATTTGGGAGCAAATGGAAGAACCAGAATGGGCAAACGTACAATACGAAAAACCCAACTTTCAAGATATTTCGTACTACTCTGCTCCAAAAAAAGCAGATCCTAACAAATCTCTGGATGATATAGATCCTGAGTTGTTAGAAATGTATAAGAAATTAGGTATTTCTGTAGACGAGCAAAAAAGACTGCAAGGTGTAGCTGTTGATATTGTAGTAGATTCTGTTTCTGTAGCCACTACTTTTAAAGAGACATTAGCAGAAAAAGGGATCATCTTTATGCCAATTTCTGAAGCAATTCAAGAGCACCCAGAATTGGTTAAAAAATATATGGGAACTGTGGTTCCTAAAACTGACAACTTTTATGCGGCCTTAAATTCAGCTGTATTTACAGATGGTTCTTTTTGCTATATACCAAAAGGAGTGCAGTGTCCTATGGAATTGTCTACTTACTTTAGAATTAATGAAGGTGGTACCGGGCAATTTGAGCGCACACTGGTAATTGCCGATGAAAGCAGTTATGTAAGTTATCTAGAAGGATGTACAGCACCAAGTAGAGATGAAAATCAGTTGCATGCAGCAGTGGTTGAGCTAATTGCATTAGACGATGCTGAAATTAAATATTCTACGGTTCAAAATTGGTTCCCTGGAGATAAAGAAGGTAAAGGTGGTGTATTCAACTTTGTAACTAAAAGAGGAATTTGTCATACCAATTCAAAAATTTCTTGGACTCAGGTTGAAACTGGAAGTGCAGTAACTTGGAAATACCCGAGTTGTGTATTAAAAGGAGATAACTCTGTTGGTGAATTTTACTCAATTGCAGTAACAAATAATTACCAACAAGCAGATACTGGTACTAAAATGATACACCTTGGTAAAAACACTAAGAGTACTATTATTTCAAAAGGTATTTCTGCTGGTAAGTCTCAAAACTCTTACCGAGGGTTGGTACAAATTAACAGCAGAGCTGAAAATGCGAGAAATTTTTCGCAATGTGATTCACTGTTAATGGGAAATCAATGTGGCGCACATACATTCCCTTACATCGAGTCTAAAAATAAATCAGCTCAAATTGAGCATGAGGCAACTACAAGTAAAATTGGAGAAGATCAATTGTTTTATTGTAACCAACGCGGTATAGATACTGAAAGAGCAATCGCATTAATTGTAAATGGGTTTAGCAAAGAGGTATTGAATAAATTACCAATGGAATTTGCTGTTGAAGCACAGAAATTATTAGAAATTAGTTTAGAAGGATCGGTTGGATAACCAACTCATAAATAAATAAGCAAATGCTTGAGATTAAAAATTTACATGCAGGAGTAGAAGATAAGGGAATTCTAAAAGGAATTAACCTTAATGTAAAAGCTGGAGAAGTACACGCCATTATGGGACCAAATGGTTCTGGTAAAAGTACGCTATCTTCTGTAATTGCAGGAAACGAGGCTTTTGAAGTTACAGAAGGTGATGTTGTTTTAGAAGATGAATCTGTACTTGAATTATCTCCAGATGAGCGCGCACACAAGGGCGTGTTTTTAAGTTTTCAATATCCTGTTGAAATTCCTGGTGTAAGTACTACCAATTTTATAAAAACAGCCATTAACGAAAAAAGAAAAGCAAACGGATTGGAAGAGCTTCCTGCAAAGGATATGTTGAAATTAATTCGTGAAAAGTCTGCTTTGTTAGAAATGGATCGCAAATTTTTATCACGCTCTTTAAACGAAGGGTTTTCTGGAGGTGAGAAAAAGCGTAATGAAATTTTTCAAATGGCGATGTTAGAGCCAAAATTAGCCATCTTAGATGAAACTGATTCTGGTTTAGATATTGACGCATTAAAAATTGTTGCCAACGGTGTAAACAAATTACGCAGTGAAGACAACGCAGTAATTGTTATTACACACTACCAACGTTTACTAGATTATATTGTACCAGATTATGTGCATGTATTGCACGATGGTAAAATTGTAAAATCTGGAGGAAAAGAATTGGCATTAGAATTAGAAGCAAAAGGTTACGACTGGATTAAAGAGTAATATATGTCTTTAAAAGATAATTTAATATCGTCATTTATGGTGATGGAAAACCGTGGAAGAGTAGACTTAGATTCTAATTTCCATAAAATTCGTTCAGAAGCAATAAACGCTTTTGAAGAACAAGGTTTCCCTACCAAAAAAGATGAAGAATGGAAATATACATCGTTAAACAGTGTTTTAAAACACGATTACAGTGTGTTCCCAGAAAGTGAAGCTGCCATTGAGTTTAAAGAAGTAAAAAAGTATTTTATTCACGAAATTGAGTCTTACAAAGTTGTATTTATCGATGGTGTTTACAGTTCTTTCTTGTCGGAAACTACACATGATGGATATGATATCTGCTTGATGTCTGCAGCATTCAAAATGCCGAAATACAAAATGGTATTAGACAATTACTTTAATACCATTGCCAATAAAAAGAGTAGTGTTACCAATTTAAACACGGCCTTTGCAATGGAAGGTGCCTATATCAACATTCCAAAAAATGTGGTGCTTCCTAAACCAATACAAATCGTTAATTTCTATACAGGTAATGAAAAAGAAATTTTATTACAACCAAGAAATTTAGTTGTTGTTGGCGAAAACTCGCATGTTCAAATTATTGAGCGTCATCAAAGTTTAGGATCGAATGTAGTATTAACCAATGCAGTAACAGAAATCTTTTGTAACAAGAGAGCTATTGTAGATTATTACAAGATTCAAAACGATGCTGAAACAGCTTCGTTAATAGACAGTACTTTCGTACAACAAAAAGAAAACAGTATTGCCTCGGTTAATACCTTTTCTTTTGGTGGGAAACTTACAAGAAACAATGTTGATTTTTATCACGAAGGTGAGCATATCGAATCGCATGTAAATGGTATTTCTATCTTAGATAAAAAACAGCACGTAGACAACCACACCTTAATTCATCACAAGCACCCAAATTGCGAAAGTTTTGAATTGTATAAAGGTATTTTTGACGACAGTGCTACAGGCGTATTTAACGGAAAAGTGATAGTTGAGAAGGAAGCTCAGAAAACGAATGCATTCCAACAAAACAACAATATTTTAATTGGAGAGAAAGCTACTATCAATGCGAAACCGCAATTAGAAATTTTTGCAGATGATGTAAAGTGTTCGCATGGTTGTACTATTGGTCAATTAGACGATAGCGCATTGTTCTATATGCAGTCAAGAGGAATTCCAGAAAAAGAGGCGAAAGCGCTTTTACTATATGCCTTTGGTAATGAGGTTGTAGAAAAAATAAAAATTCCTGCGCTTAAAACACGTATTACCAATTTAATTGCAAATAAACTGGGTGTAAAACTCGGGTTTGAAATTTAACGCTATAAAAGAGCATCAACTAAAAAAGCCTTAGTGAGAACTAAGGCTTTTTTAGTTGATTTTATTTCACCGAAGCCAGCACTTCTTTTAATACAGTATTAAAATCAATATTAGCCAATCCTGTGCGCACAATTACAAGCTCTTTAGACGGAATAACATACACCCGTTGCCCTTGATACCCATCAGCATAATACATCCCTCTGGGTGCATCTGGTAAGCTACCACCATCATTCAACCAAAACTGCGCTCCATAGGCACCATCAGAATCATTAGTTGGCGTAGTAGCATAGGTAATCCATTCTGGAGTTAAAACTTGATCACCATTCCAGTTACCGTTATGCAAATACAACAATCCAAATTTAGCCCAATCTCTTGCAGTAGCCCAAGCATATGAAGATGCTACATAATTCCCCGCCAAATCGGCTTCAACAGTCATAGAGTGCATGCCAATTCTATCTATAAAATCTGTATACCAATAATCTAAATAAGCTTGATGCGAGTCAAACTGATTTCTGAGTATGCCTGAAAGTAAATTGCTTGTACCAGAAGAATAGTACCATGATTCATTCGGCTTTCCAACCAAAGGTTTATCAATTGCCGTTTTTGTCATATCTGTTTCCAAAAACAACATTTTAGTCACATCAGATATTTTGCCATAATCCTCTTCCCATTCCAATCCACTATTCATTTGAAGTAAATTACTAATGGTTATTTCAGCACGTTCATCATTCTTCCATGCTGCAATAGGTGCTCTTTGGTCTACATCCATTTTACCTTGAGCATTTAGCACACCGTAAACCGTACTCATCACACTTTTGGTCATAGACCAACCCAAATGCAATGAATTCTCATCAAACCCATCAGCGTAAGACTCTGCAATAATTTGATCTTTATACAGCACCAAAAACGATCGTGTTTTTAAATCAAAACCACCAATAGTATCAAAAGTTGCAGCAACTGCCGCTTGCAATCGTTTGTAATCTACATTCTCAAAAATCGTGTCCTTTTGAGGCATATTACCATAAGGAAAAGGCAATGGTTTAGTCTCCTTCGTTCGATTCGGGATTAAATAACTTGCATTAGCGTCATAACTGTCATTCACCAAAACAGCACCCAAACCTTCTCTGTATACAGCAGTGCGTTTTTTCAAACCAAAAACCTTTGAAGATGCAGACTGTTCTTCTCTATTAACACTGCTACTAGATTGATTTACCGGGGCATAATTATTGTCTTGCGATTCAACTGACTCTAAAGGTCTATTCGCCAAATACACCACAGATGCCGTACTTTTTGAAGCGTAACCTGTTATAATATTTAACCTTGGATAATTCTGATAAACAACTACAGAACATCCTATAATTAAGAAGAGTACAAAATATTTGAAAAACTTTTTCATGAAGTAAAAACTAAATTGAAATTACAGTACTTGGGTATAAAACAAATATATAGCTTATGCATTAAAATCTATTGGTCTTTTGTAATTTTGCCGTTAATATTCGTCAATTTATAGGTATGCTAAACATTCAAAAAATTCGTTCAGATTTTCCAATCTTATCAAGAGAAGTTAACGGTAAGCCTTTGGTGTATTTTGATAATGCTGCTACAGCACAAACACCGCAGCAGGTTATTGATGTAATTGTCGAATATTACAGCACCTACAATGCAAACATTCATAGAGGGGTTCATACTTTAAGTCAAGAGGCTACAGATAAGTATGAAGAAGCACGATTAAAAATTCAAAAACATTTTAATGCAGCCAAAGCGCACGAAATTATCTACACCAGTGGTACCACACATAGTATTAATATTGTAGCAACTGGTTTTACAACCTTATTAAACCCAGGCGATGAAATTATAGTTTCGGCATTAGAACATCATTCGAACATAGTTCCATGGCAAATGTTATGCGAACGCACAGGAGCAATTTTGAAAGTAATTCCGATGAATGAAGAAGGTGCTTTAGAAATGAACGCTTACAACAATTTACTTTCAGAAAAAACCAAATTGGTATTTACCAATCATATCTCAAATGCTTTAGGAACCATCAACCCTATTGAAGAGATTATCTCAAAAGCACATGCTTTTGGTGCTGCTGTGTTAATAGATGGCGCACAAGCATGTCCGCATATTCAACCAGATGTACAAGCCTTAGATGTAGATTTTTACGTGGCATCTGCTCATAAAATTTATGGCCCCACAGGCGTTGGCATGTTATATGGTAAAGAGGAATGGCTGAACAAACTACCTCCTTACCAAGGTGGAGGAGAAATGATAAAAGAAGTAACTTTCGAAAAAACTACCTACGCAGACTTACCTCACAAATTTGAAGCAGGCACTCCTAATATTTGTGGTGGCATCGCCTTTGGTGCTGCATTAGATTATGCACATAGCATTGGTTTCGATTTTATTCAAAAAAGAGAACAAGAACTTTTAGAATACGCTACAGAAAAATTACTAGCTATTGACGGGCTCAAAATATATGGTACTTCAAAAAACAAAACTTCTGTAATTTCTTTTAATATTGAAGGTATACATCCATATGATATTGGTGTTATTTTAGACAAGCTTGGAATTGCGGTTAGAACTGGTCACCACTGTGCGCAACCTATAATGGATTACTATAAAATTCCAGGCACTGTCAGAACATCAATTGCCTTTTATAATGTGAAGGAAGAAATCGACCTATTAGTGGAAGCTACATTAAAAGCCAAAGCAATGTTGTCTTAATTTACAATCATTCTATATTAAATAGCACTATTTACATTTCAAATTTATTTTGCTAGATTTGAGACAGTTGCTATTTAAAACACATAATATTTATTATTGGATTAGGCAGCATAACCCCCTACTTTAGAAGAAACTAAAATAACTGCTATGCCTATAAAAAGCTATTTAGCACATCCGTACAATGGTAAAAAAGAAGAATTGGCTTATGCCTTAGCTGCCATTGAATATTGCGAAATTATTCCAGCCAAAAACAAAGAAGTCCTCATACTTATAACAGATACAAATTCTGAAGAAGAAGAAGATCATTTACAATCTTCTTTACAAAAAATAGATAGTTTGAAATTATTGGCAATGGTATCCGGATTTAACTCACCAAGTAAAAATTAAGCCTATGTACACCTCGTTATCCAACAGAAGAAGTTTTATTAAAAAAATGGCAGCGCTATCTGCCATGACAGCTGCTGCAACAATGTTTCCAGGAATTGTTTTTGCCGAAGAACAATGGGGGCACACCACTAAAAACAATCTTGAATGGAAAAAAGCACCGTGTAGATTTTGCGGTGTTGGATGTGGTGTCTTAATAGGATTAGAAAACGACAAAGCTGTAGCTGTTAAAGGTGATCCAAATTCAACTGTTAACAAAGGTTTATGTTGTGTAAAGGGATATCATTCTATTATGGCTTTATACGGTAAAGACAGATTAACCAAACCGCTAGTAAAGAAAAATGGAAAGTATGTAGAAACAAGCATGGAGGAAGCTCTGGATTTGGTCGCATCTAAAATAAAAGAAACCATTGATGAGCATGGTAAAGATGCCGTTTCTATTTACGGATCAGGTCAATGGACCATTCCAGATGGTTATGCTGCCTCTAAGTTGTTTAAAGGATGTATAGGTACAAACAATGTAGAGGCAAATGCGAGATTGTGTATGGCAAGTGCAGTAACTGGTTTTATGACATCTTTTGGTATTGATGAACCTATGGGATGTTATGATGATATTGACCATGCGGATGTATTTGTACTTTGGGGCAATAATATGGCAGAAATGCACCCCGTATTGTTTTCAAGATTACTTGATAACCGCTTAAAACGAGGTGTTAAAATAATTGATTTTGCTACGAGAACTACTCGTACCAGTATGGCCGCCGATAGGTCTATTCTTTTTAAACCACAAACAGATTTAGCTGTTGCAAACGCAATTTGCTACGAAATCATTCACAACGGTTGGATGAATAAAAGTTTTGTTGACAAGCATTGTAATTTCAATAAAGGCCTTACCAATATGGGCTATGGTTTAGAAGATAATTACGTGTTTAATGATAAACCCGAAAAAATAAGTTTCGAAGAATTCAAAGAGTTCTTAGAAGACTACACACCAGAAAAGGTTGAGAAAATTTCTGGAGTATCTGCAAAAGACATTAAATACATGGCGTCTTTTTATGGAGACCCAAATAAGAAAGTCATGTCTCTTTGGTGCATGGGTATGAATCAGCATACGCGTGGAACATGGATTAACAATTTAGTTTACAACATTCACCTACTTACTGGTAAAATCTCAGAACCAGGCAACAGTCCGTTTTCATTAACAGGACAACCAAGTGCCTGCGGTACGGTTAGAGAAGTAGGCACCTTAACACATAAATTACCTCACGGAGTTGTAGCGAACGAAGAGCATCGAAAATTTGCCGCAGAAATTTGGGATGTTCCTGTTGAAAATATCGATCCGAAGCCTACCTATCATACGGTAGAAATGTTCAGAGCTTTAGATCGAGGAGAAATACGTTTTATGTGGATTCAAGTTACCAATCCAATGGTTACTATGCCCAAATTAAAACGATATAGAGATGCCACTAAAAAAGAAGGAAGATTTATTGTTGTTTCTGATGTTTATCCAACGCCTACCACAGACATCGCAGATGTAATACTACCATCAGCTATGTGGATAGAACGCGAAGGAATGTATGGTAATTCTGAGCGAAGAACTCAATATTTTGAGCAAATGCTAGAACCACCAGGAGAGGCAATTAGTGACACTTGGCAAATTGTTGAGGTTGCGAAACGCTTAGGGTTTGAAAAACAATTCTATTATTCAGAAGAAGAGCATATAACAGAGATTTACAATGAATATAGGAGACATCATGATAACGACAAACATCGAATGGCTCCTTTGGAAGTGCTTAAAGAAGAATCTGGAGCAATGTGGCCATTTGTAGATGGTAAATCAACCAAATGGCGTTTCAATGCCAAATACGACCCAGCATGTAGTAACGGAGAAGATTTTCACTTCTATGGCAAACCAGATGGAAAAGCGGTGATATGGCAAAGACCATACGAACCTGCTGCAGAAGAACCAGATGCAGACTATCCATATTGGCTAAATACAGGAAGGGTGGTAGAACACTGGCATACAGGATCTATGACTAGAAGAATTCCTGTGCTGCATAAAGCAATGCCACACGCCTATGTTGAATTAAATCCAGAAGATGCAGAACGTATGCAAATTAAATCTGGCGATAAAATAAAACTTACTACCAGAAGAGGTGAAATTATTTTACCTGCCTCTGTTAACGAACGTGGTGTACCACCACCAATGCAAGTATTTGTTCCTTTCTTTGACGAGAACCTGCTTATTAACGATATTACCTTAGATTCCTTCTGTCCAATATCGAAAGAACCAGACTATAAAAAATGTGCGGTTAAAGTTGAAAAGGCTTAGTTATGAAAAGAATTAGAATGCTTTCAATATTTGCGTTGCTCTTTATATCTTTTATCGTGGTGTGGAATCACAGTTACAACCAAGGTAGAGAAGAAGCATATGTACCATTAGATAGTCAAAGAATCGTTCCATCTATTCCATCCGAAACAGGTGTTTTTAGACGCTCTGGTTACGCACTAGACTACTCAAAAATGCCTTATGATGAAGATCATCAGCGCACTTTAGATACCTATTACGACAATAGAGCCTATCCAGGAGCGCCACCTTATATACCACATGAAATAGCAGACAATTTAAATATGGGCGGTAATAGTTGTTTAAAATGTCATGAAAACGGAGGTTTCTCTCCAAAATTTGGAAACTACGCTCCAGTAACTCCTCATCCAGAAATGATAAATTGTAGACAATGTCATGTACCGCAAGAAACAAGTAGCTTATTTAAAGCAACAAACTTTGCTGCATTTAAGGCACCTAGCCCAGGTAATAATGCACTACCGGGTAGCCCACCAATTGTGCCGCATTCTTTACAAATGAGAGAAAATTGTTTATCGTGTCATGCAGGACCAAGTGCACCAATTGAGATTCGTGTAACCCATCCAGAGCGTGTTAATTGTAGACAATGCCACGTTTTAAATGATAAAGTAACAGCAGATATAGGAATTTTTAAAAAACAGAATCATGAAGAGCTTCCATAAATATATTGCAATATTGGGGTTAAGTCTTCTAACCGTATTATCGAGTTGTAAAAAAAATCATGGAGACCATGACTATCACAGTGTGATTGACAAGTTCAAACACGAAGGAGAAAATTACCATGGAGTTGATTTGAGCTCGGATTCCTTCTATGCCGAATATGATTTAATGCAGGTAAGTGAAAATGGGCAAGTATTCTATATCCCCGAACGTAAAAGCAAAATTAAATCTTTTGAGTGTACAGAATGCCATATAAAACCGCTCAATCAAATGAAAATGGGAGAAGGACAAAAAGCGCATTGGGACATAGAAATTGTGCATGCCAATGCTCAAACAATGAATTGTACCACCTGTCATAATGGTGAAAATTTGAATGAGCTTCAGACTTTTACCGGGTCTAAAGTAGATTTTAACAACAGTTACAATGTATGTAGCCAATGCCATAATCAACAATACAAAGATTGGACTGGTGGAGCACACGGTAAAAGCATGGGCAGTTGGGCACCTCCTAGAGCCTCGTTTACCTGTGTAAATTGTCATAATCCGCACAACCCGAGTTTCGAATCAAAATGGCCGGCAAGATTTAATACACAAATGCTAAAAGAAAGAGAATAACACTTAACACAACAACACTATGGAAAATTCCCGAAGAAACTTTTTCTCGCTTAACATAGGCAGACACTCTAAACCTGAACCTCCATCAAGTTGTGGTTGTGGTAAAACATCTGGAGGCTGTGGATCTCATCAATCGCAACCTCAAGAAATATCAGACGAGCAATTTGATGCTGCTGTAGATGCCAGTTTTGCCGAAGAGCAACCAAAAGATGGTTTTCAACAAGTGTTTGACGTTCAAATGGACAGAAGAACAGCTTTTAGAAAATTAACAGCGAGTCTTTTAATAGGAGCTGGAGCAGTGAGTACATCGTGTAGTGTTGTTGCCGATGACGATGCTAAAGAAAAAGCACAAATAGATTGGGAAGAGCAGTTTAAAGGCAACTACAAATTAATGACCGAAGACGAGAAAAAGGCTACGGTTGACCGATTGGTTCGTTCCTATCAAATGCGAACGGGCAAAACTTTAAACATGACTTCTACCGACGCTCAAGAGAATGTGCTCTTTGGTTATGCATTTAATATTTCTAAATGTCAAGGGTATATGGACTGTGTGAATGCCTGCGTAGAAGAAAACAATCAGGATAGAAACTCACAAATGCAATACATACGTATTCATGAAATGAAAGATGGTAAAGGACTCAAATTTGATGAGGCCGATGATAGCTATTATCACGAAGTTCCCGCTGAAGGTCATTTTTATATGGGAACACAGTGTTTCCATTGTGATAATCCACCATGTGTAGATGTGTGTCCGGTACAAGCAACCTGGAGAGAAGAAGACGGATTGGTAGTTGTAGATTATGATTGGTGTGTGGGCTGCAGATATTGCATGGCAGCTTGCCCTTACGATGGTAGAAGATTTAATTGGAGTAAGCCAGAAGTACCAGAAGAACAAGTGAACCATAACCAACATTACCTAGGCAACAGATTGCGTAAAAAAGGTGTTATGGAAAAATGTACGTTTTGTGTTCAACGCTCAAGAAAAGGACAAAACCCAGCATGTGTTGAGGCGTGTCCTACTGGTGCTAGAATATTTGGAAACTTACTAGACCCAAAAAGTACTATTAGATGGGTATTAGAAAATAAAAAAGTATTTAGATTGAAAGAAGACTTAGGTACAGAACCGAAGTTCTGGTATTTCATGGACTAATCACACAATGCAAAATCTATAGTTATGAGAACGCTCAAAGTTTTTAAAAGTTTATTAAAAGATAGTTTTGACATTGTTACCCATGGCACGCGTCAATACCATCTATGGATGGCCTTTTTGACGCTCATGATGCTGATTGGCATGTACTGCTACTCTATACAATTAAAAGAAGGTTTGGTAGTTACTGGCATGACAGATCGTGTTAGCTGGGGGTTGTACATTTCAAACTTTACGTTCTTAGTTGGTGTAGCGGCCGCTGCTGTAATGCTTGTAATGCCTACATATGTATTAAAAGACATCGATTTTAAACAAGCAGTTCTTATTGGAGAAGGATTGGCAGTTGCAGCACTTATTATGTGTTTAGCATTTGTTGTTGCAGATATGGGTGGCCCATCTGTGCTTTGGCATATGATACCAGGAATTGGTGTGTTTAATTTTCCGAGCTCCATGCTAACTTGGGATGTACTCGTTTTAAATGGTTATTTATTTTTAAATATAACCATCCCTTTATACATCTTATTTAGGCATTATCAAGGTAAAGAAGCTAAAAAAAGTGTGTATTTACCCGGTGCATTATTATCGGTGTTTTGGGCAGTCGGCATTCACTTAGTTACTGCATTTTTATACCAAGGGCTACAAGCAAGACCTTTCTGGAACAATGCATTATTAGGCCCAAGATTTTTGGCTTCAGCTTTCGCAGCAGGACCTGCACTTATTATTCTTGTATTAGCTTTCATTCGCAAGTACTCTGATTTTAAAATTGAGGATAAAACTATTCGTAAAATTGCCATGGTAGTTACGGTTGCGGCGCAGGTAAACCTTATCATGTTAATTTCTGAACTGTTTAAAGAATTCTATGCTCCCACTCACCACAGTGAAAGTGCGATTTATCTATACTTTGGCTTGCATGGTAAAAACGCTTTAATGCCTTGGATTTGGACAGCAATACCGTTAAATATAACAGCTACTATCCTACTAACTTCAAATAAACTAAGAAGAAACTTTAAAGTCCTTTATACGGCGTGTGCTATGTTATTTGTGGCAATTTGGATTGAAAAAGGTTTTGGATTAATTGTACCAGGTTTTATACCTGGACCTTATGGTAAAATTGCAGAATATACCCCAACTGGAATTGAAATAATGGTAACTCTTGGCATATGGGCATTAGGCGCTTTTGTCTTTACCATTCTTGCAAAAACAGCTATTGGTATTGAAACTAAAAAGCTACGTTATAAAGAGAAAGATTAGAAGAGTTTTTTAGTAGCTGTTTCGTAACCTACATCTGTTAACAGCTCCTTCTTTTTGGCTGCTGCTACTGCTAGCGCATCGCAACGCTCGTTTTGCGGGTGATTGTTATGGCCTTTTACCCATACAAACTTTGGTTTGTGTTGCTTATAAACTACTAAAAAACGTTTCCACAAATCAGGGTTTTTCACGTCTTTAAAACGCTTACGTTGCCAACCTAACAACCACTTTTTTTCAACCGCATTTACAACATAAGTAGAATCTGAAAAAACAGTAATATTTAAATCCGGCTTCGACAATTTCTCTAAAGCCACAATGACTGCCAATAGCTCCATGCGATTGTTGGTTGTTAATTTGTATCCTTCAGAAAACTCCTTTTTATAGGGTTTACCCACCCACTCCATCACAATACCAAAACCACCTCTTCCTGGGTTACCGCTACAAGCGCCATCAGTATATATATGTACTTGATTATCCATTCACAACCTCTTCAATAATTTTAGGGAAATGTGCATACTCTAAGGCGTGAATTTTTTGCGCCACCATTTCAGGAGTATCTGTAGCTGTAACTGCTGTAGAAGCCTGAAATATAATAGCGCCTTCATCATAATGTTCATTTACAAAATGAATTGTAATACCACTTTCAACTTCCTTATTTGCCACAACGGCATTATGAACATACATTCCATACATACCTTTACCACCGTATTTAGGTAACAATGCTGGGTGAATATTAATTATCTTATCAGGGAATATAGCAACTAAATAATCAGGTATTTTCAATAAAAAGCCTGCAAGTATAATATAATCAGCATGCGATTCTAAGTACTTTCCAAAAATGTTAGCATCATTCATTTCAGTTTTAGTAAACACTTTAGATGGTATCTTCAATCTCTTCGCTCTTTCCAAAACTCCCGCGGTGGTCTTATTAGTTAATATTGCTTCAACCTTAATAGATGTACTCTCTTTAAAG
Organism: Urechidicola sp. KH5; assembly: GCF_054661455.1. NCBI lineage: Bacteria > Pseudomonadati > Bacteroidota > Flavobacteriia > Flavobacteriales > Flavobacteriaceae > Urechidicola > Urechidicola sp. KH5. The sequence goes on along the minus strand of NZ_BAAFSW010000002.1, from coordinate 452,137 downwards.
TAGTTAGCAATATTCTCAGCATTTGTGCCAGAACCAGAAGCCAAAATAACCAGTCTTTTCATTGTAATCAGTCTATAAAGTAGCACAAAAAAACATATAATATTTATAGCAACCAACACAGGTTCAGAAATTAAATGCTTTTTACTAACTTAGTAACACATTTTTTAGGCTAAATAGCTTTATAAGAAATAAGTTTTTTATTTTTGCCGAGAATTTAAATTTTAAAAATTAGAAAATTATGTCAGACATTGCATCTAGAGTAAAAGCTATCATCGTTGACAAATTAGGTGTTGACGAAAATGAGGTAACTGTTGAAGCGAGCTTCACAAATGATTTAGGAGCAGATTCACTTGACACTGTTGAGTTAATCATGGAATTTGAAAAAGAATTTGATATCCAAATTCCTGATGATCAAGCTGAGAATATCGGTACTGTTGGTCAAGCAATTAGCTACATCGAAGAAGCAAAAAAGTAATCTAAAGATACAAAACTACGGGTTCATGCATTTAGACATGAACTCGTAGTTCATTTTTAGAACATCATTAAAATCATTTATATGGAATTTAAACGTGTAGTAGTAACCGGACTTGGAGCATTAACACCCATTGGTAACGATATCGAATCATATTGGAACGGATTGGTGAATGGCAAAAGTGGTGCGGCACCAATCACACATTTCGATGCCTCGTTATTCAAAACACAATTTGCTTGTGAGGTAAAAGATTTTAATGTAAACGATTTTATACATCGTAAAGAAGCTCGTAAAATGGATAAGTTTACGCAGTACGCAATGGTTGCTGCTGAAGAGGCCATGAACGATGCAAACATTGACTTAGAAAAGTTAAACTTAGATAGAGTTGGTGTTATTTGGGGTGCTGGTATTGGCGGTTTAGAAACTTTTCAGAATGAAGTTTTAAATTTTGCTGCTGGTGATGGTAGCCCAAGATTTAATCCATTCTTTATCCCAAAAATGATTGCAGATATCGCTCCTGGTTATATCTCAATTAAATACGGTTTTAGAGGCCCTAACTTTACAACCGTTTCAGCATGTGCTTCTTCTGCAAATGCTATTATTGATGCTTATAATTATATTAGATTAGGTAAAGCAGAGATGTTTATTACTGGTGGTTCTGAAGCCGCTGTAACACAAGCAGGTATTGGTGGTTTTAATGCCATGCACGCCTTATCTACTAGAAATGAAGATCCTTCAAGTGCTTCAAGACCTTTTGATGCAACCAGAGATGGTTTTGTTTTAGGTGAAGGTGCAGGAGCATTGATTTTAGAAGAATACGAACATGCTGTTGCACGTGGCGCAAAAATTTATGCAGAAGTTGGCGGTGGCGGTTTATCTGCAGATGCACATCATATTACAGCTCCACATCCTGAAGGGTTAGGTGCTCGTAACGTAATGCTAAACTGTTTAGAAGACGCTAATTTAAAACCAGAAGATGTTGATGCCATTAATGTACATGGTACTTCTACACCATTAGGTGATATTGCAGAAACCAAAGCTATTTTAGATGTTTTTGGAGATCATGCATATACCCTTAATATCAACTCAACAAAATCTATGACAGGGCACTTGTTAGGAGCTGCTGGAGTTATAGAAGCCATTGCATCTATTTTATCTTTAGAACATGGTATTATTCCACCTACCATAAACCACACAACTAAAGATGAAAATATTGATGAAAAACTTAATCTTACACTAAATAAACCGCAACATCGCAACGTAAGTGTTGTGATGAGTAATACATTTGGGTTTGGCGGGCATAACGCATGTGTGCTTTTCAAAAAACTAGACTAAAGGTTTAGAATGAAGTTTATTAGAAAAATAATCAAACCTCTTCCTAAAAAGGATGAGGCTTTCTACATTGAAATAAAGTCAGTGTTAGGTTTTCAACCACGTAACATTGAACTATATCGTAATGCCTTTGTTCATCGTTCTATTAAAGAAACAGATGAAACTGGCAATCCAAGAAACTACGAGCGTTTAGAATTTTTGGGCGATGCAATGTTAGATGCCATTATTGCAGCTTACCTCTATAAAAAAGTTCCTTCGGGTAACGAAGGGTACCTCACACAAATGCGTTCTAAAATTGTAAGCAGAGAGCATTTAAACGAATTAGGCCGTGATTTAAACCTTATTCGCTTTGTAAAAAGCAATGTATCCAGATCTAAGTTTGGAGAGAATATAAATGGGAATATTTTTGAGGCTCTAATTGGGGCTATTTATCTAGATAAAGGATACAAATACTGTCAAAGATTTGTGTATCAAAGCGTAATTAAACCTTATGTAGATATTCCAAAACTAGAAGGTAAAGTAACAAGTTATAAAAGTTTATTTATAGAGTGGTGTCAAAAAGAGAAACACGGATTTTATTTTGATGTATACGATGACACAGGAAAAGATGTGGTTAAACATTTTAGTGTAAAGCTCTATTTAGACGACAAAATTATTGCTAAAGGTAGGTCTACCTCGAAAAAGAAAGCCGAAGAGATTGCAGCGCGAAGAGCCTTTTATGCTTTTCAAAAAGAAATATCAAAAAATTAATCAATAAGCAATTTTTACCACGTGTTTTTAAGTATAATTCAATTAATTATCGCTAAACAAATCGTAATTTTGTAGTTGGTTTAGAAAACAAATTTATGCAAATTCACAAATTAGAGTTGGCCGAAGATTACAATCTTATAGGTATTCACACTGCTGAAGAAGATTATAGATTGGCCTATCTTTTAAATGTGCATTTAAACACCGCTTTCTCCAGATTTAAAGACTCGCTCGATTTTGAAAATACCAATGCTAGCTTTACGGTATTCGATTATTTTGATTGTAAAAATCAAATAGATCAATATTTAATAGCGAACAAATTTCAAGAGCAACAAATCACGCAAGAAAGTACTGGGTTGTTTTCTGAATCAGTTGTTTATAGTTCTACTTCTTATTTAATACCAGAAAGAAAACGCGTAGACTATTTTTTGAAAATTGAAGGCGAAATGGATGCGCATCAACTTTCAAATACCCTAGATAAGCTAAATAATATTCACGAAATAATTACATCTTACAATATTGATCCTTCCACCTTAAAGTCGAAGGATTATTTAATATTTTAACGAAATGTCACAAACAAAAAAAACTAAAATAGTTGCAACATTAGGTCCAGCATGTGGAGATAGAGAAAGCATTAAGAAAATGATTCTTGCCGGAGCTAACGTATTTAGAATCAATTTTTCACATGCCGATTATGACGATGTTACAGAGCGTGTAAAAATTATTAGAGAGCTTAGTCAAGAGTTAGATATTTACCCAGCTATTTTAGCAGATTTACAAGGTCCTAAACTAAGAGTAGGCACCATGTCTGAAGCACATTTAAATGATGGTGATATTTTTACGTTTACAACAGAACAATGTGTAGGCGATAACAAACAAGCCTTTATGACCTATCAACAATTTCCGCAAGATGTAAAGGCTGGTGAGCATATTCTTGTAGATGATGGTAAATTATTATTTGAGGTATTAGAAACAGATGGTAAAACAAAAGTTAAGACGAAAGTAATTAGAGGTGGTGAATTAAAATCTAAGAAAGGTGTTAATCTACCCAATACCAATATTTCGCAACCAGCCTTAACAGAAAAAGATGTAAAAGATGCCATCTTTGCCATGAGTTTAGAAATCGATTGGTTTGCGCTTTCTTTTGTGAGAACTGGTGAAGATTTAGTAATGCTACACGATCTTATTAAAGAGCACTCTTCCTATAGAATTCCTGTAGTTGCAAAAATCGAAAAACCTGAAGCGGTTAAAAATATTGACGATTTAATTCCGCATACAGATGGATTAATGGTAGCACGCGGCGATTTAGGTGTTGAGATTCCTATGAACGAAGTACCATTGGTACAAAAGAAGTTGGTAGAAAGAGCTAAACAAGCGCGTATTCCTGTAATTATTGCTACGCAAATGATGGAATCTATGATTGAAAATCTAGTTCCTACAAGAGCCGAAGTAAACGATGTTGCCAATTCAATTATTGATGGTGCAGATGCGGTAATGCTTTCTGGTGAAACATCTGTTGGTGTAAACCCTCCGAATGTAATTCAGCATATGACCAACATTATCGAAAGTGTTGAGAACTCTGAAATTATTAAAGTACCAGATACACCGCCGTATATTAAAACAAATAGATACATAACAAAAGCAGTGTGTCATCACGCAGCGTTAATGGCAAATAACTTTGACGTAGCAGCAATCGCAACACTTACAAATTCTGGATATACCGCATTTCAGGTATCTGCATGGAGACCTAAAGTACACATCTTAGCATTTACATCTAACAAACGTATTTTATCGTCTTTAAGCTTACTTTGGGGTGTAAAAGCACTGTATTATAACAACCTTGTAAATACAGATACAACCATTAAAGAAATTAATGAAATTGCCAAAGAAAAAGGATATTTGCAATCTGAAGATTTGGTAATTAATTTGACTGCCATGCCTGTAAAAGAAAAGGGTATGGTAAATACACTTCGCATGAGTCAGGTAAAATAAACCTTGATTTAGCCATATAAAATATTGACAACGTGGGTTTAAAGATAGGAAATGAGAATAAATTTCCTATCTTTAACAATATCCTAAATGTAAATGTTATGGCAATCAAAAATTACAAAGCAAAGACAAAGAAGCCAGAGAAATTAGAAGGAAAACCAATTTTGGTTTCTGACTACATGACAAAAAAACTGATTACATTTAGCCCCAACCAATCAGTATTAGAAGTTATGGACACCCTGATAAAAAAACGTATTTCAGGTGGCCCTGTGGTTAACGACAAAGGTGAACTGATGGGAATTATCTCAGAAGGAGACTGTATGAAACAACTTTCAGAAAGTCGCTATTTTAATATGCCAATGGGCGATAATTCTGTAGAGAAACACATGATCAAAGATGTAGAAACCATAGATGGTAATATGAACATTTTTGACGCGGTTAATAAATTCTTAAATAGCAGACGTCGAAGATTTCCAATTGTACAAGACGGTAAATTAATTGGTCAAATCAGTCAAAAAGATGTTCTAAAAGCAGCTTTAGATTTAAGCGGTCGTAGTTGGCGTCGCAATTTTAGAAGAGCAAGTCTCTTTTAATTATTCACGTTTAATTAATAAATAATAATCATTTTCTAAAGCCAAATATCCTTGGTCATACACATAGTAATAGGTGTTTCCTGTTTTGGTGGTATAAATAGAAGTGAATAAATTAAAATCAAAATTGTGACTCAGTAGTTTTACGCGAGTCACTTTTTGTTTTCCTGTGGTATTCAACTCAGATAGTGTTTTATAATTTCTTCGCAATCTGTTGTTGATATTGCGAATCATATTCTTACTCTCTTTATCTACTTTATTATTAAAAGTATTTCGGCAATAATCTGAACAAAACTTTTTATCTATTCGACCTATTAATGGCGTTCCGCATTCTTTACAAGTGAGGTTATCCATATTAGCAGTTTTTGTATTTATAATACAAGCCTTTGCCTCCTTTAATCATAGGTATTGCTTTTTCTAAGCTACTCAGTTTTGTTGCCTCTCTATTTACTGCACTAATATGATCTGCATATTCACGCTTTTTAGATAAGCTAAAAGATTCATATATGCTTTTTAAAGCACCAATACCCATCACATTTTTACTATTTACCGCATAGATTGGTGCGTCCCATTTAATGGTTTCTTTTAAAAAAGTCCTGTTTGCTAAGCTGCGCAAATACCTGAACTCTTCAATCCACTCGAGATGAAGGGCTAGATATGCTGTAACACTTGATACTTTCTTCATAGTTTGTGATTTTTTGAAAGATACTTAATTTATTTGAATGTAATCGACTAACCACATTTACAATCGAAAGTAATCATTTATCAACCGGATAAGATTATTAATCGACTTCATCTTTGCAACAACAAATCGAAATAGTAATCTAAAATTTAAAACCATGAATTCAATTAGAAACAAAGTACAGTTAATTGGCAACTTAGGAAACAATCCAGAAATCATAAACATGGAAAGCGGTAAAAAACTGGCGCGCTTTTCTGTTGCCACCAACGAAAATTACAAAAACGCTCAAGGCGAGCGCGTAACAAACACAGAATGGCACAATATAGTGGCTTGGAACAAAACGGCTGAGATAGTAGAAAAATACCTTGAAAAAGGAAGTGAGATTGCCATTGAAGGTAAGTTAACCTCAAGATCGTATGATGATAAAGAAGGCAACAAGCGTTATGTAACCGAAGTTGTATGTAATGAATTGTTGCTGTTAGGGAGCAAATAAGGCATGTTTTGTAAATCATTTAATTATGATCAATATAGTCAATCTAACCTATGTGTACTCCAGCCAGCAAAAATTTATAGGCTTGCAGTTCAGCGCCAACAAATCTTTAGAGGCAATTGCTGAAGATTTAATTGGCGCAACTTGGAGTAAAGAAAAGAATCAATATTTAGTTCACTATTCTTCTGGAGCATTGCAAACTATTTTTGATGGGTTTAGAGGTATTGCTTGGGTAAATGCAAAACATATTTCTAAAACGAGTCAAGCCATTAAGTCAAAACAATTGACAGTCGCATTAGACAATGCTGTGTACAGTAATTTAAAAATCCCAAAAGCTTATCAACAGAAGTTAATATTAAAAGGTTATGCAGCAAATACACAGCGCAACTACTGCAATGCATTTTTAAAGTTTTTAAATTACTTTAATTATACGTCATTAAAAGCCATTAACGAAAATGAAATCCGAAATTATTTAGAGCACTTAATCACAGTGGAAAAAGCGAGCACATCTAAGGTGAATATTGCTTTAAGCAGTATTAAGTTTTATTATGAAACGGTTTTAGATTTACCCAAGCTTTTCGTTAAGATTGAACGACCAAAAAAGTCAAAAAAACTACCAAAGGTCTTATCGAAAGGTGAAGTTCAAGACCTACTATTACATACGCAAAATATAAAACACAAAAGTGTAATTTCACTATTATATTCCGGTGGATTAAGACGATCAGAACTTATTAATTTGTTAGTTGAAGATATTGATAGCCAGCGTATGTTAATAAAGGTACGCGGGGCCAAAGGCTTTAAAGATCGGTTTACGGTACTTACCCCAACTATGTTAGCTTTACTTCGTTCTTATTACCAAACCTTTAGACCGAGAAAATATTTATTTGAAGGCGCAACGAATTTAAAATATAGCAGTACTAGTGTTTTAAATATTGTTACAAAAGCGGCCTCAAAAGCGGGAATTTTAAAAAGAGTTACCCCACATATGTTGCGGCATAGTTTTGCAACACACTTATTAGAGGCAGGTACAAGTTTGCGACACATTCAACTATTACTTGGTCATAACTCGAGTAAAACAACGGAGATTTATACGCATGTTGCGAAAAATGACATTGGTAAGATTCAAGATTTATTAATACCTTAGCTAATAATAGAACCAACGTTAACTAAAAAATTAAAATCTTACTGGGTGACATATAATTACTTATCAGCAATATTGATGATATCCAGTAGTTGGCAATAATTTGAATCGACATTGAAAGAATCTAATATTTACATTTTAATCCTGAGTACATTTTTATTATTTGGGTGTTCCTATAATAACGGTAAGGAATGCTTACAAAATTTGCAGATTAAAGTAAATAATGGATTATCTGAAAATATACAACTTAACTTCAAAAATGAATTGAACTGTTTCGAATGGGATAGTCTAATGTTTCTAGAAAGACATTTTAACTCAGAAGATATTGAAGAAAGGACAGGTATTAACATCAATGGTCTGAATACTATGGGAATCAAGTATCTGACAAAATCTGATTTCTATACACATATTATATTTCTTAAGGAGAAAAGTATAGTCGGAGTAATAGAAACTTCAAAGGGAATTTTAATAGATGACTTTATAACTGAATTGAACAATAATGATATCGCAATTATTGCGGCGGAGGATTCTGATTTTACTACATATCTAACTGGAGGAAAATACGTGAATGGTGAAAATATTTTATCATTGACATTTACGAAGCCAGAACTTATTGAAAAATATAAAAAATAAAACTATTGCCAACAATGGCTATAATCCATTGCTAAATTTGAATATATAACTAAATTTAAAACCTAACCAACAAACTATGATTCCAAACTCCGAAATGTCTCCGACCTTTCTCCGCAACGGAATCATAGCCTAAAACGTTGTAGAGCATTAAGAATGAAAGCACATTTAATAATATTATCATTATTGATTAGCGGTGCCTGCTTTGGGCAACAGAATGTTTACGAAGAGATTAGTAAGACCGTTAATTCTGATTGGATTTCCACTAACCCAGATTTGGAAAATACTGATAGTTCTTTTTTTAACAATCTGAGTTCTGAAACAAGTTTTGTCGTTCCAATAAAAATAAGTGGACTGAGTATTCCTTTTTCTTGGGACTGTGACCTATCAATTCTGAAATTCTTATTATCTCAAGACAGCAACATTTCTATTAAAAAGGGTAAGGACGCAGATTCAAATTATCTAGGGATAAAAATCGATTGGACTGAAAAGAAATCTTCGCTCATATATTTGAACAACAAATTTTATAATGCTTCAATCGATAATTGGTATTTGTTCGGACAAACTGATTGCCCTGGGACTATTCTATTTCCAGTTTTAAATTTTGATAAACTTTTCGACGTACAAGATGCGAGAACGAACAACTTGAATGGCATTGCTATTATCCCGTACAACTCAAATATTAGTCAAATAATAGAAACAGAGACTCAATTATTGACGACTGATAAAAAGGAAATAAGTGGGACTGGTTATGACCTTAATAGTGATGATATTCTGGATGTATTCATTTACTACGAAACACTTGATGACGAAGGTATGACTGGCTATAAACGAATGTATCTAAATGTAGATGGCAGATGGATTTGTAAATGGAGCGAATATTACGAAGAGTGTATGTAAGAAAACGCTCTACAACAAAGGCTATAATCCATTGCTAAAACCGTGAGAAAAACTAAATTTAATCCCCTAACCTATGCTACCGATTCCTACTCTGAAAATCATTCTGATTTTCGCCGCAACGGAATCATAGCCTAAAACGTTAGCGATTATTAGATGATATAATGTTCACACTGATAAGGAAAATAAGGAAAAAGTTAATTAAACAAGGTAAAGTTAGAAACTATCTTTTTTATGCCATAGGAGAAATCATCCTTGTTGTTATTGGAATTTTAATAGCCTTGCAAATAAATAATTTAAACCAAAAAAGGTTAGATAAGGACGCCGCTACGAATGTGCTGCATAGATTAATGCAGGATATTGATGCTGATTATAATCGTCTTAAATATATAGATTCAACTTACACGAAAAACCTAAAAAACATAGGTGAAGTTTATAAGATTCTTGTAATGGATAAAATTGAGAGCCCTGAAGAATTAGAGAAGGTCGCTTTCTTCAGTGGTGCGGATATTAAAGATGTTAATAGTGTTCGAGCAACTTTTGATGAAATGATTAATACAGGTAGTATCTACAAGTTGGAAAATCAATCTTTAATCAACCAAACTATAGAATATTATAGATTGGTTGATGATAATACTTACCAATCACGTGAAGATAGAAGAGAATTTAGAAACCTTTTCTATGGTCCTGAATTATTGGACTATTGGTATATAAGGTCTGCAAGTAAGAATAATCTAGAATTAGCTAAAAATTTCTTTAGTGATAACAATTCAGATGGTTACAAGAGAATAGTCCAATCATCAAATTGGAGTGGTGGTTTGATTTCTAGAGGAAAAAATAGAAATACACTATTAATTGAAAAGAACCGAGCGTTGAAGAATCTACTCGAACTTGAGATAAAATAACAAATCGCTAACAATGTATATAAACCATTAAAACAGTTCATACACAAAACCGTTGCCATTAATTTGATAAAAATGCCCGAATGATTAAACTGATTTTCTTTTTTATCGTATTTGAGGTTCTTTTCTTAATTCCTTCTTACTTTATGTACAAAAAGGTTTTGACAAAAAAATCCCGAAATAAAAACATAAAATTATATTCAATTCTTGCGACACTTTTATTACCGATTTTTTGGACAGCTATATTTATCGGTATTTGTTACGGAATCATTAATCCAATTTTAAGATCTAAAGAATTTAATTCAAAGGATTGGATTGAAAATGTAGATTTAAGATACAGAATGATTAATGATTTGAAAAAGAATAAAAAACTCAACGGAAAAACAAAAAATGAGATAATTGAATTGCTAGGAATTAGCTATACAACTGGTTGTTGGACTAAAAACACAATCTGTTATGTTGCCCCTGACCCAGATAATTATGCAATGTTGGACCATTATCAATTAGTTATCTTCTTTAACGAGGAGAACAAAGTTGAACGCGTTGAAAATATAAATAGATAAAAACTAATGGCAACAACGTGTATAATTAATTGCTACGGAATTTCCTCAGCGGAAATTCACTCGAATTAATTACTTTAGTGCTACGGCGGAAAAATCTTGCCGATTTTCCCGCAACTAATCATACACAAGAACGTTAGCAGCAAGCGAAAAAATCGAATATAAAGAAGGAATTATTTATGAAAGGAATAAAGCACTTAATAAAGGAGATTTTGATAGTTATGATTGGAATTTTAATCGCATTATTCATAAATAACTGGAATGATGAAAGAAAGGAAGAGAAATATCTAAATCAAGTTTATTCTTCCATTCAGAACGAGTTGAAAGAAAACATTGATAACATTAAAAAAGTTTTACCCAAACACCAAGCTTCTGTCGACACAATCAATGTTTACTTGAATAACGATCGAATTTCATTGTACCAAATAATAATAAAAGCAAACGGAATTCACTCGCCTCCAATTAAAACCAATGGATGGAACGCCATAGCGAATACCAAAATCGAATTGATTGAATACAATAGGCTATCTGCCCTTGCCGACATAGATTATAGGAAACAAAATTTAACCAAAAGAATCGAGAAACATACTGAGTTTATATTCCAAAACTTTGAGGAAACGGATAGAACAAAAAAGGAGATTCTTAAGATGATGATTTTAGATATAATGGGTGCAGAAAAAAGATTACAAAATGAAATGGAGAAATTAATAAAATAAAAAGCCAGCTGCTAACAATGGCTATAAGTAATTGCTTGTTCTCACCTAATTTGGAAATTCTTGCGGAATTTCCAACTCGGTGTGTACTTGCGAAGTTCGTGGCAAACCCGCGCAACTACTCATAGCCGAGACCGTTAGCAAATATTAAAAATGAAAAACTTAAAATTAATATTGACCTTTTTCTTGTTTTCAATTTTAACAAACATTAATGCTCAAGAAAAGTGTAATAGCTGTTCAGATGATAACAAATTGAATAGTGGAATAAATCAGCCTTGGGGAATTGGTGGTGGAGAATTAATTGCATCACCAAATGCTAATAAAGATTACTTATTTTATGCTGAATACTATCCCAGTGAACCATTTTGCACTAGCTATGGAAATAAATCCTATATGGAAGTTTGGAAATCCAAAATTGAACCAGAAATTATTTCAGCAATAAAACAACATCATCTTTTCAAAAAAGCAGTCGAAGAAGGTTTTGATGACGGATTTGTATATGAACTTGATGGACTAGTGGGTGGAATAGTGCATAAGAATTTTTTAAAAGACAGAATAACAGAAAGAACAGTTGTAGTAAAATTAGACATTGATATTAAGCAATATATCAATGATTTTAAATCCTGTAATTCATTTAAAAACAGCAATGTAAATGGTCGTTCAAATGATGAATCATCAAATAATAAAAAAACAAAAAATGATGTAACAAGTAATGATACTGAAAACGAATATGTGTATTTAAAATCGCCATTACAACTCTTAAATGAAGCCGAAAATGATCTTCTGACCATAACCGATCCATTAGAAAAAAAATTAAAGAATGAACAAATTTCATTCTTAAGAGAATCATCTATAAATGTTGCCAGAGCAAATGGAGATCAAGTTACCGCTACTAGATTAAGTATTGAGCGAGATAATGAAAACTGGAATAACTTTTCAGAGTCGGCTGGTCAATTAATAGGAGGGTTATTTGTGAATGCTGCTAAAAAAAGAGAAGCAAGAAGAAGTCAGGAATACAGAGACATGATGGCCAAAGAAAAACTTTTCAATGAGTTTCCAAGTTATGTGTCAAACCTCAGGGGAGATTCCTATAATGATCTTAGAAAAATCATTAATATTTTCAAAAAATTTCCTGCAAATACCATAAAAGAAGAAAAACAAAGAATTTTGCAACTCATTTTAACAGCAGGTAATACCTATCTCGGTACAAATACAAATGAATCCGAGTCTAATAGAAATGGTTTATGTATCTATATAGCAGAACAAAAAATAAAAGATGCCTATTTTAAAGGGAATACACTTCATGTAGCCTTCTCAAGGGAAGTAAAAGATGCAAGGTTTGATCATCCTGTTCGAGTATTAGGCAATAGGGGGTATAACAAGCTTAAATATTTTGATATAGAAAAGTATATACTTCATGTAAAGGCCTCATATAATTATAAAACAGGTGAAAAAACAGTATCATTAGATTTTGATTGGGGAGTAGAAAAAAGCCAATATGCTTCTGTAGAGAGTTATAATAAGTTCTTATCAACCTTTGATAAAGGAACTTATTTTGTATACAAAAAAGGTGGATCACAGGAGTTATTAATTGATTCTATAGATTCATTCCTGAATACATATTACCAAACTGATTTTTTAGGAGTTTTAGTAATGCCTAAACTCCTGAATGAATTTAGTAATGATCTATCATCAAGTATTGCATTAACTAGTGATGATGTTGATTTGGATATATTATTAGCACTTGCCACAAGTCATTACTCACGAAAGAATTATGACAAGTCTATTGAAATATATAAAAAGGCCGCAAGCATGGGTAGTGAAGGTGCGAACTATAATTTAGGAGTCCTCTATCATAATGGAGATGGTGTTACTAAAAATCATGAATCTGCCAAATACTATTATGAAAACGCATTGAAAATTAATCCTAATCACTTTGGTGCTAACTTAAATGTGGGACTTATTATTTTAGGTAAAGAGAATGATATTGTTGAGCAAATGAATAATAATTTAAATAATTTTAATGAGTATGATAGGCTAAATAAATTAAGAAAAGATATACATAAAGAAGCGTTAACTTATTTTAATAAGGCACAAGAACTCAAACCCGATCCAGAATTAGAAAAGATGATAGAAAACATTACCAGTAATTTAAACAAACAATAACATTTGCTAACATAGTATAAAAAGAATAGCGGTTTAATCGCTAAAACTAAAGCAAGTAAATATAAAAAAGGTCTGTGTTTAACTGAAGAGTAAGTGCGAGAAAATCCGCTACTATTCTTATACGAGACCGTTGTAGGTAATTTTTGATTTCGATCAGTACAAGAAAAAAATGAAAGGAAACACTTCCGAAAATAGAGAATTAAGATATTTTTTTAAAACTATAAGTTATAAGGAATTTTTGAGCATTATATCTCTAGTGTTTTTTACAATTTGTTTAAATTATCTTGAATACTTTTATCCAGAAGCAAGAATTTTTACCAATACAAAACATTGGCTTTTAGAGTTATTTATCTTCGCCATAATAATGTCTACAAATCATGTGTTTTATAAAATAGAACATAAACGAAGCAATATTTATATAGGACGAATAATCATTGATAATGCTTTTGTTTTGACATTTCATATTATGAGTAACCTTATTGGATTTTACAGATACTTAGATTTGAAAATAATTGTAATTTTTTTAATTTTCATTTTTCTGTGGGAACTATTAATTTCAGGAATTAAGCACTTTATTCGAATTTTCTAATGACCATTTCTACGAAAATTAAAATAGGCATACTATTTTCGTCCATATTTATAATTGCATTTATAGTTCTATTCGATAATTCATTTTACAAAAAAGAAACTACAACAGAATGGAATGAAATTAGTTGGTCTAATTTTAAAGGAATGCCCAAACCTTTTAGCAGATTTTCTGCTCAAATTTATACAGAAATTAAAGTAGAATATGATTCAATTAATAAAAAATACAATTCGAAAGCAGTTCAAATAAATAATAAATCTTGGCATGATTCAAAAGTTAAGGAGAGCGTTTATTTACTTAAACATGAACAATATCATTTTAACATCACTGAATATTATTCTAGATTTCTAAACAATTATTTAAAAAAGACTGAACCGAAAAGTGAAAGCGAGTTTAAAACTACTCTTGATTCTATCATTTTGGAAAATATAAAAATGCAGAGACTTTATGATACAGAAACAGAGCACAGTGCAAATGTGCAAGAGCAATTGAATTGGGAAAATAGAATTGACTCCCTACTAAAAGAAGAAAGTAATAATAAATACTTTACCCAAGAACTATTGACAAAAGGCAGATATAATAAACGTTGGGTTAACTTAAATAAAAAAGACTCTATTAGTGCTAAGGTGGAATTATACATTTCGGAAAATAATGATTCTATTTGGAATCAAATTTTACTTTATAGAAATAATAAAATCGACACATTAAACTCCCGATTTTACAATCTAAGTATTAATAATTCTTCATCAAAAAACATTTACCATGGCAAATTAGAACTGTTCTCGTTTTACAATGATTCAACTCTTCAAAACTCTAAGAATAGATTCATTCGCTTCACTTATTTAGAGCAAAATAGAGATAGTATTTGGATTTCAAACGTAACTTCAGAATCAATTGAGCAATTAGAGTTTAGTTTTGAAAACTATTACAATAATAAAATTCACGGCATTGTTATTGAATCCATACAGAAAGATACTATTACTTTTCATATGGACAGTATTTACAAAAGATACATACTCATAGATAATAAGTTAAAAACATCCGATATTTTCATTAACAATTTTGATTTGAAAGAGGAAAATGAATTATTCTTTTGAAACTACCTACAACAAAGTGTATAATTAATTGCTACGGAATTTCCTCAACGGAAATTCACTCGAATTAATTACCTTAGTGCTACAGCGGAAAAATCTTGCTGATTTTCCCGCAACTAATCATACACAAGAACGTTAGGCGTCAGCTGAAAAAAGAAACGAGAAAAACATGGAAGCATTATTTCATTTGATATTCGAGATTATCAAAATCTCCATACTCGCGAGTATCTATGCGACTTTGACTCTTTTGTTATTTAAACTGATTGGGAAGTATCGACCAGACAGTTGGTTTGACAGAGTAGCACGGAAGAAATTTAAATTTTGGTTTATAAGTGGCTTCATTATTACAGTCGGACTTTTCGGTTTTATGACAACTCATTTTGGAGACCATGGACTTGGAGACGGAGCAAGAATTCCAATCGGACATTTTAGAGAAATTCAAGAGATTAATGGAACTCAAGCTTACATTCAAGACATTGACAATGGAATCTATGCTTTGGACATTGACAACTTCCATATTACAGACGACTATGTTTACGGGCTGGCGGGAAGCCACAACGAAAATTATGAAGGTAAATTCTTCCTCTATGACTTAGACAAAAATGAAGTCAAGACTTTTAAAGCATTAACAGAATATCAAAGTGAACTAAAACAGAATGGACTTGACCAAAATGCTGAACTCAAAGACTTCAATTATTATTACAGAAAACATTGGAGTGGTTGGAGGTTTTGGTTACTTCCATGAAAAGAAAAAATAAAAAGCCGAACGCCTAACAATGCATATAATGCATACCCTATGGGATACGCACCATATGCGAGACGTTGAAACACATTCAACTAACGTTGAACTTTTGTTGCTACGTGCTTTGCACTCCCACCCCAAAAGAAATGTGTTTCAACAAACTGCTAAACCAAATTACACAATCGCCTATCTATAAAATATCAACGCTAGTTGGGCATCGAGCCGAAACGATGTCTCAACTATACCTAAACGTAATTTGGATCTGTATTTTGCGTTCTCAATAATCAGAATTTGACAAATATTGATAATTAAATTATCTATTTGACGAACTATTATCGAAGTGAAATAGGAAGTCCACTACTCCGATAATAGTTGTTCAAATTCTTTATATTTACTCTTAAAACACAGAACTACGTTTAGCAGTTTGTTGGCAAACATTTAGAAAGGCCATATGAAAAAAAGAAAGACAATTGCATCATTACTTTTGATTATCGGAATTGCTCTAAGTATTGCATTTATAATGAAGATCGAATTTCACCAAGGTTTCGAGGTATATTTTAAAAGAGAATATTATAACCAATTTGGTCCTTTAGCAATAAGTGTTGAGCTATTAATTGCAAGTTATTACTTATTTAGAGGACATAAAAAGACAAATTTCGCTTTAGCTCTTTTTGGTTTTACAGCTTTGCTAGATCCCATTTTTAATCAAATTGGGCTTTTCAACAGTATCGTGCCTTTATATGGAACTATAATTTTATCTATTTGTGCTCTGTTATGCCTATGGTTGGCCTTTGTAAACACATTTAATTTAAAACGCTTGTCTAATATTGCAGCTATATTAAGTGTTGTCATTGGTGTGTTTATTGAACTATTCTTCAATTACCTATAATAAACGTTAGCCAACAACGTGTATAATTAATTGCAGCGGAATTTCCTCAGTGGAAATTCACTCGAATTAATTACTTTAGTGCCACAGCGGAAAAATCTTGCTGATTTTCCCGCAACTAATCATACACAAGAACGTTGTAAGTAATCTGACCGAGTCGAGAATGAAATATCTAATCCTCATTATTATTTTTGTTTTTATACAGTCTTGTAGTTCTGATTGCATCAATGTATATTTTACTGCGAATGATAAAACTTGGTTCAATAATTACGAAATTGGAAATAAATTGATATTCAAGTCGCAACTAAATGATTTTGACACAATTTTTATCACTAATAAAGTTATCAAAGAAGCTAAAGGAGAATGCAACCCATTTGTCTCAAAATTTGACAAAGATTTTGCTCGAATAGACTACAAAATTAAAAAGGACACTTTCAATATAGTTGAGGACTACTTTGTACAAATTAGTGCAAATGAAAAACTAGAAAACTCAAGTCCAGTAATTCGTTTATTGAATTTAGAATATAGTAATTACGATCACGATTTGCCGAAAACAAAATTATCTGAATTAAACTCTGACTGGAAAAATGTATATGTATTTAATAAAGATAATTGTCCTTATTCCAATCTAAATGGAAAATTTGGAATAACTGAATTTGAGTGGGATAAAGATTATGGTCTTGTCTCTTATAAAAATGACAAAGAAGAAAAATGGGTTTTAATAAAAAAAGAATAAAAAACTACTTACAACAATGTATAACCGCAATTACGGCGGATTCGACTACGTCCGAATCCACTCGGAATTGCGAGCGTCAGTACTTAATCGAAAAATAGTAAATTAAAACCCGTAACTGACGGTTATACGAAACCGTTATCCATAATTATGAATCGACTTTTATTTACAATGACATTTTTAATATTTAATTCTGTTACGATAATGGCACAGACTAAAATTGCAAAATGTAATTGCGCCAATGAATTAGATGAGCTAAATGCTATAATTAAAAACTCAAGAAGCTATAAGGATCAAATAAATAAACGAAATAAGAAAGATTTTAATAAATGGTTAATTAAAGTTAAAGAAGAAGCTTCAGATGATCAAGATATTGATCACTATTGCGGTGCTTATCTTAATAAACTTATCTCTTATATTAAAGATGATCACAATCAGGTTTATAAAACAAAAGACAGTCTACTCCAAAACCTTCCTCAATATTCGGAAAATATTGATTCTCTCATTACCTTAGTCGAAAATAAAAATGACTCTATAATAGGAATATATTACTTAGGGAGTACAAAAGTTGGTTTAGTTCCGCAAGGTGAAAAAACATGGGTTGCAGTTTCACTTTTTAGTAAGGCAGAGAAATGGAAACAAGGCTCAATTATTTTTAAAATTAAACAAACTGAAGATGGTTTAGAGATGTTTGAATTCAACCAAGCTGGTCAATTAATTTATCGTAAATCAGTTTTGCTTAAGGATGGAAGAATTTTTCCTTCCATTTGGAATAAGGATCAGTCATACTTCTTCTATAAAAAAAAGAATTCAAATTTCGAGTTCAAAGAAATTAATGAATCTACTGATTACATTTCAATATCTACATTTTCAAGAACTTCAAATCTTATGAAGGAGATTGATAATTTTTATAAACACAGTTTCAGTAAAATCAACAAACCAAACTTGATAATTGATTTAAGAAATAATAGTGGAGGATCCACGCTACAAGGAAAGGCACTAATTAAATTCCTGAAAAAAAATAATGATATTAAAGCCTATGTTATTGTTAACAGCTTTTCAGCAAGTGCGACTGAATTAATTCTCCTTGAAATAAGAGAATTTAAAAATGTTATTGTAGTAGGCGAAAATACTAAAGGAAGAGTAGCTTACGGATATGGAAATCAAGCACTTAAGTCAACAACCCAATGTGGTTTTAGTGTTTTGATGACAGTTGAAAAATCATATAATTCAATTGAATATGAGATGGTTGGTATTCCGCCTGATAAATATCTTGAATCAGGAAGAGATTGGGTCGAGCAAACTATTGAAATAATAAAAAAAAATGGATAACAACACCTAAACTGCATTAAAACGCAGCTTAGCCAAAACGTTGTAGCACATTTAAAGATTAACTCTTTGGTTACAGAAATGAAAGAATTATTACATAATAATAGTGAATTTGAGGTCTTTGAATTTTTACTTACAATTTTTAACGAAAGAAAAACACTCACTCCTCAAGATAAAAAGGATCTTTTGAAATATACTGCTGGCAACTATGAACTAATAGGGCTGATAGGATTATTAACTCAGGATATGCCTCGAATCTTATTAGGTAAATTGTGTCATAACGTTTTCATAAAAAAAGAATGCACAGAGATCAAACACACCTTAGAGGATTTAGAAACTATTGCAGATGTTTACTTAGAAGTTGAGCAGACGGAAGCAGATAAATACGTATTTCAACAAGTAATGCTAGAGTATCCTAGAAACTTACTAGATAGTAATGGAAATTTGATTAAATAAAACACGCTACAACACCACCTAAACTGCATTAAAACGCAGCTTAGCCAAACCGTTAGGCAACATTTAACAAAAACCCATATGAGATTTAAAAACTTACTGATTATTTTTCTGATTTTGACATTTATTAGTTGTGGAAACGACAATGATAATAACAATTTCACAAATCCTTGTGAGCTGAATCCTTTCCCTGGAGTTAACGGAGTAACTCAATCGAATTTTATGATTCAAACATTTAATGAATCTAACGAAAAAGGATATTTGATTACAGCTACAATTACGAATGAAAATCTTGAATCTGTTTCTGGAAGTCCAAGCTTTGTGTTTAGAGAGAACGGAGAAATAATAACTTATTCAACATCAAATACTGCATCGCCAACATCTTGTGTGAATATCGATGCAGAATCAGATTGTGAATTTGAATTTCGAGTATTTTTAACGCAAAATGAGAATGTTGACAATAATATTGAATTTCTGTGTTTTTATTACTTTGACGAATAAAACTAAACCAAAAAATGAATATAAAAACGTTGCCTAACAACGGCTATAGCTCATTAAGGCTGAAATTCCTAATCGGAATTTCGAGCCTTTTTGCTAAATTTATGGTTACGGCGGAATGATACTCGCGTACCATTCCGTAACGAAACCATAGCCCAACCGTTGGCATTAATAAAACAAAATAATGGACAAAAAAATTAATATTTCACCTTATTTGAGCATTTTTGGTATTACCCTGTTATTCCTAGTCCTTTCAGGTGTAACAATGGCTCTTACTTTACTGTTTGAAAATGAAACTGTAAGAAGTGTTATTGATTTGTTTCAAGTTATTCTCTTCATTTTCCTAACTTATTATTTATCGAACTTATATTTTAGGAAAATAAACTTAATACCACCAGAAAAGTTAATACTAAATAGCCCATTAATTATAAAAGTGCTCATTGGATTTGCTTTGGCTTTAATTATTCTCTATCCCACTAGGATAAGCAAGTTTCTTGACACTGATAATATTGAATATTTATTTGTTGGCTTTACGCTTAAAAACTTCGCAATGGCCTTTGGTGCTAGTGTTACCGAAGAAATTATTTTTCGAGGAACACTATTGAATTTTTTCAACCAGAAAAA
Source organism: Urechidicola sp. KH5 (assembly GCF_054661455.1). Taxonomy (NCBI): domain Bacteria; kingdom Pseudomonadati; phylum Bacteroidota; class Flavobacteriia; order Flavobacteriales; family Flavobacteriaceae; genus Urechidicola; species Urechidicola sp. KH5. Next base: position 431,881 of record NZ_BAAFSW010000002.1, on the reverse strand, counting down.
CAAAAAATACATTGGCCTATTAATTTCTTCTCTCATGTTTAGCTTTATTCACCTTTCAAATACAATAATGGGCCAAGATATTTCAAGCTTTAATATTATATTTTTTGTAATGATGGGAGTTTGTTTAGGTTTGACTTATCTAAATTTTGGGTTAGTTAGTGCAATCGCATTACATTTTTTAAACAATTTTTTAATTAGTGGGTTTATTCACAAAATTGGAGGTGGATATTACGTATTAGCCATTATTTCTATTTTAAGTATCTGGTTATTTATAAGAGATAGAAGAAAACAAAGAAAATAATTACTAATGCCAACAATGGCTATAATTCATTGTGGTTTTGTGCCACGCCAAAATAAAAGTATAAATCAAACGGCTGGATTTCGGCGGAATAATCCTGCGGATGATTCCACAACGAAATCATAGCCGAGACCGTTAGCGGTAATTTGGTCACTCAATCGAAATTCTTAATCACAAACAAAAAATGCTAATAATCTTATTCTTATAAAATGATTGCACAATTAATACAATCAAATCTTTTTACACCTGAGCAATTGATAGACATAGGGTTTCCGGTTTTTTATCATTTAAACGGTGATTACTCATTAAAGATGAGTGAATTAAAGGCTAAACTTGAAACTGAAGAATACAAATGCTTAGATTTTTACCCTTCGAATTCGGTAACTTTACAAATTTCAGGCATTGTAATTGCTGAAGAAATTCCTATAATTTCTGATGGTATTTTTTTTATTGATACAAGATTATCTAATAATGTATTCGTAATATCATGTTTAACAAAGAAAAAAAACAAATTTTTATTCTTTGAATACATAATTATCGGCTTTGATCTTAAGTTATTGAAACATTTTGAAATCGATTTAGGTGATAATATTAACATACTTGATTGTAAATTTTCAGAAGATGGTCCAGAAATAGTTTATAGTGTCGGATCTGTAATTAAAACATATAAGAATAAAAATGTTACAGTTCTATCCAATGAAACTATTAAAGGACTCAACTACTCTATACATCGATTTGATAATACAACCAAAGTTCTTATATCAGATAAAGAAAAATTCTTGCTGTGTAATTTAGGTTTTGATTACACAAACGATATTAAAATGAATTTTGATACAAAAGAAATTGATTCTAATATTACTTCTAATAATTCAGTTATTTCTGATTTTTTAACGAGAAATTCACTATTACCACCTAAGCCAGTAAAATTCTATCGGTTGATCTCAGAAAACAACAAAGTTTCAGTTTTTGATGTAGAGTTATATTATAAAAAAAATGTAACATTTTTTGAACATGAATCGATCAGATTACCCAATCTTTCTAAGGTAATTTATACAATGACACAAAGGAGAGTCGGGTATTTTTTAAATAACAGTTTTATTTCTAAATCAGAAGATATTGAAGAAATAGAATTGTTTGAAGGCAGTTTTAAAGATGAATTTACGACAAGAACAAGTCTTTTAAGTAGAATCTATATTAGTTTCGCCAACCCTCTAGCCGGTTCATTCATATTTAAATCAACTTTTGAAAGAGATTTTTATAGTATATTAAAATTTAATGCATATAAGGATACTATATCAGCCACTTATGCTAGATTAAACGATAAAGAAAAAGAGTATCTTAAAGAACACCCAATTGATAGTGCAATAGGTGCATATCTTGGTATGATAATAGCATACAAAAAATCTGCTAGTCTAAAGGAATTTGAAGGATCTCTTAGGAATACTCCACGTGACAGTATTAGGCATGCTTACTGGGCTTCATTAATGACTACTTACTTAGGTTCTAAAACTGCTAAAGATATTCTAGATAATCATGAATATAGTAGAAATGATCCTTACGATGATTATAATAACAGAGTAGGTATTTATCTTGGCAAACTTGCGAAAAAATCTAATTTATCGAATAATGAATTATTTGAAATTATAAGAGATGCCGAGAGGAAAGGACTTCTAGCTAATAATAAAAACTCTGAAAAAGCTGCAAATCAAAACTTCATAAAGCTAAAGAGAAGTAAACCAAGAATTCAAAGAAAATCAAGTAATGGGAGAGATTTTAGCACACACGTAGAGTCAAGAGAAAGAACCATTGAAATCGAAGGGCCAGTTATTGAAGTAGATGCAGGAGGAAGAGAGCCTGATGGACCTGATGATGGTCCAATAATAATTAACAATGACCCTGCATAATTTTGACTAATACACTAGCTACTGCATTATACGTATAACTATAACTACCGCTAACAACGGCTATAAGCAATTGGGGTCTAGGTATTTAAATGAAAACTAGTAAATAAAATAAAGGTGAGTGTTAAAATGAAAAATTAGGTCAAGAAATCCCCAACAGCTCATAGCCAAACCGTTGAAACACATTCAACTAGTGTTGAACTTTTGTTGCTACGTGCTTTGCACTCCCACCCCAAAAGAAATGTGTTTCAACAAACTGCTAAACCAAATTACACAATCGCCTATCTATAAAATATCAACGCTAGTTGGGCATCGAGCCGAAACGATGTCTCAACTATACCTAAACGTAATTTGGATCTGTATTTTACGTTCTCAATAATCAGAATTTGACAAATAACGATAATTAAATTATCTATTTGACGAACTATTATCGAAGTGAAATAGGAAGTACTCTACTCCGATAATAGTTGCTCAAATTCTTTATATTTACTCGTAAAATACAGAACTACGTTTAGCAGTTTGTTGTGCATAATTTGAAAAATGAATCGTCCGAAAATTAAAATAGAAAAAACTGTTGCTGATAATTTAATAGAGATTGTGACTTTTCTATTGATTTTGAGTTCGGGAATTTTAATCGGATTTTATTACAACCAATTACCCGAAAAGCTACCCATACATTTTAATTGGCCATCTAAAGACGAAAATGGATTTGGGACAAAAGACTTGCTTTGGGCAAGCCCAATAATTTGTGGAATAATTGGAATCGGAATTTATAAACTGAATCAATATCCGTGGATTTTCAACTATCCATCTGAAATAGATGAAAATAATGCGGAATATAATTACCGACAAGCGACACAAATGCTACGTATTTTGAACTTACTCAATGGGTTTCTCTGTCTTTCGGTGACTTTAATGTCAGTTTTAGATGGACTTGGAATAGAAAATGAACTTGATAAATTTCTTGGACCTCTTTTTCCAATTTTATTGATTGGACTTCCAATTCTATATGTGATAAAAATTTTAATGAATAAAAAAACTAGGCACAACAATGTATAACCGCAATTACGGCGGATACGACTACGTCCGAATCCACTCGGAATTGCGAGCGTCAGTGCTTAATCGAAAAATAGTAATTTAAAACCCGTAACTGACGGTTATACGAGACCGTTGAAAAACATTGAACTAGCGTTGAACTTTTGTTACTGCGTGCTTTGCACTCCCACCCCAAAAGAAATGTGTTTCAACAAACTGCTAAACCAAATTACGCAATCGCCTATCTAAAAAACATCAACGCTAGTTGGGCATTGAGCCAAAACGATGTCACAACTATACCTAAACTCAATTTGGATCTGTATTTTGCGTTCTCAATAATCAGAATTTGACAAATAACGGTAATTAAATTATCTATTTGACAAACTATTATCGCAGTGAAATAGGAAGTCCATTACTCCGATAATAGTAAATCAAATTCTTTATATTTACTCGTAAAATACAGAACTGCGTTTAGCAGATTATTAGCCACAAGTAAGACCGAATGAAAAAAGCAATAATAATTGGAGCAACTTCTGGAATAGGAAACCAACTAGCTAAAACCCTTGCTAAAAATGGATATAAAGTTGGTATTACAGGCAGGCGGAAAACTGAATTAGAAAAATTAAAACAAAGTAAAACAGACAATTATGAAATAAGTCCATTTGACTGTGTGACTGAAAATAACGCTGAAAAATTATCTGAATTGACCAAAAAAATTGGAGGACTTGACCTTTTGATTTTGAGCTCGGGAACAGGAGATTTAAACGAAGGATTAGATTTTGAAATTGAGCATAGAACGAATTTACTCAATGTAAACGCTTTTACAGAAATCGTCGATTGGGCTATTAACTACTTTGAAAAACAAAAAAAAGGACATTTAGTCGCTATAAGTTCAATTGCAGGAATTAGAGGAAGTCGAATGGCACCAGCATACAACGCTTCAAAAGCATATCAAATTAACTATTTGGAGGGATTGAGACAAAAAGTTGCTAAAACAAAAAATCCAATTTACGTAACTGATATAAGACCAGGATTTGTTGATACAGATATGGCAAAAGGAGAAGGTCAATTTTGGGTCACAACAAAGGAAAAAGCAGCTCGACAAATTTTTGGAACTATAAAAAAGAAGAAAGGTATTGGATACGTTACGAAAAGATGGTGGATTATTGCCAAATTATTGAGACTAATTCCAAATGGACTATATAAGAAAATGTAAAATACCATTGGCTAACAACGTGTATAATTAATTGCTACGGAATTTCCTCAGCGGAAATTAAATCGAATTAATTACCTTAGTGCTACGGCGGAAAAATCTTGCTGATTTTCCCGCAACTAATCATACACAAGAACGTTGAAACACATTTAATAAAATAACACTATGAAAAAATCATTATTAACAATATTCACTCTTCTATTTGTTTGTTCGATTCAGGCGCAAAAAATAACTGAATACAGAGCATCTAATGGAATTACTTACAAAATAGGAGACATAATTAAGCTTAAAAAAGGTGCTTTTGACAAAGGAAGGTTTATTTCATTTGACACGTTTGGAGTTATTAGCATTTTAACAACTAACAAAAGCAATAGACTACCAGCTAAATATAAAGGAAGGACGGCAACAATAAAAAAAATGGAAAATATATCCGACCTCGAAAATGATAAAAAAATTGCTCGATTTAGAGTAAATGTAGAAGGATACGGGAGGGTCACTCTCGATATTGAATTGGCTATTCTGTATTGCGAGATTGAAAATTGCACAAAAGAAAAAATAACAGCAGAGAAATCTATTACAAATAAAGAAACATCTGTTATCAATAAATATGACCAATTAAAAAAGTTAAAAGAACTTTTAGATGAAGGAATCATAACAGAAGAAGAGTTTATTGTCGAAAAGAAAAAAATACTTGATAAAAATTAAAAGCGTGTTACAACACTGGCTATAATTCATTGTGGTATTAGAACTAAAAAATATAAATTTAACCAACCAATCGGCTATCTAAAAAATATCAACGCTAGTTGGGCATCGAGCCAAAACGATATCTCAACTATACCTAAACGTAATTTAGTTCGTTGCCTAAATATTTTTATAATTAGGAACTCATAAATGTAAAACATTTGGATCTGTATTTTGCGTTCTCAATAATCAGAATTTGATAAATAACGATAATTAAATTATCTATTTGATCAACTATTATCGAAGTGAAATAGGAAGTCCATTACTCCGATAATAGTTGATCAAATTCTTTATATTTACTCGTAAAACACAGAACTGCGTTTAGCAGGTTGTTATGGGCAAGTTAAAAAAGTTGAACGAAAAAACATAAAAATGATAAAGGCTTTTGATACATCATAAAAGTTATTATTTCGAGATTATTTTTTACGTACAAAAAAGAGGAGACCAGCGACCTCTATAAAAACGGGGCGAAATCGAAAAGCCATATGAGTAGAAAATTCGAAAGACAAAAAAATGAAAAAATTGAATATTACTTTTTGTATGTTATTATTTAGCTTATTTCTGAATGCTCAAAATAGAGATTTTGATGGAATTTGGACGGGTAAACTAAATACCTCCACGGACAAGACCTTATCTATCACCCTGTATATAGAGGATAATAATGTGTATAGTGTTACCGAAGATGAAGATGGCGAAAGGACAAAAGACTTCTTTAAAGAAGTTTCTTGGAGTAAAGGATATGGAGAACAACTTAATTATGTTTGGATGAATAAAGGTGGAGTTTGGACAGAAACTCAAGTTTATTCATTAGTTTGGAATAATGCGAATAAACTTTCAGTTCATTTTATTAGACATGTTAGTAATGAAATGGAAGACGCTGATGGAAACACTGATTGGGGTTATACAGCAACAGGCTACTTGTATAAAGAGTGAAAAAGATTTATATGTATAAATTCGACAACACTTCATTAAATATAAAAATGCTTTTAGGTTACGTCCTTAACATTCATTAGAATGAAAACCAGCCCATAACACGGTATATACAAAATGGGCGGGATTGTGCTAAAATAAAGAGCAGTAGCCTGCTTCAACACCGTAACAGTTGGATAATTTTGAAGCACGCAATCGCCTATCTAAAAAACATCAACGCTAGTTGGGCATTGAGCCAAAACGATGTCTCAACTATACCTAAACGTAATTTAGTTCGTTGCCTAAATATTTTTATAATTAGGAACTCATGAATGTAAAACATTTGCATCTGTATTTTGCGTTCTCAATAATCAGAATTTGACAAATAACGATAATTGTATTATCTATTTGATCAACTATTATCGAAGTTTTATAGGAAGTACTCTAATCCGATAATAGTTGCTCAAATTCTTTATATTTACTCGTAAAACACAGAGCTACGTATAGCAGGTTGTTGGCAATAATTATGAAAAACATATTTTACATATTTGCAATGATTATTTTATTCGACTCTTGTAAAGAAGAAAAAAGAGTGATTGAAAAAATTGATTTTAAACCAAAATATAAATTTTCATCTGAAATAGAGAATGATGTTGAAAAAGATACTGTTTCTTGGAAGTATCAAATTTCAGCTTCTAATTATGCTTTAAAAGGAGATTATAAAAATGCTTTAATTCAATGGGATTTGGCAATGGGAACAAGAGAAAAAAACTTTTCAAAATCCCAAATAGATTCTATTAATCAGAAGTATTCGAAAATTAAAGCAAGTGAGTATATTATAGAAAAAGCAAAGGAGAATCAAGTAATAATTATCAATGAAGCTCACCACAATTCGTTTCATCGAGTATTTACAAAATCTCTTCTTCAAAAGTTATTTGAAAATGGATATAAAAATTTAGGGCTTGAGGCATTAAAAAATAATGATAGTTTAGTTTCAGCTCTTAATCAAAGAAAATACCCAATTCAACAAACAGGTTTGTATATCAAAGACCCTCAATTTGGTAATTTAGTTAGAGATGCTCTTGAAATTGGATATGAGCTATTTGCTTATGAAAATATTGGGAAAGGAAGTGGGAAACCAAGAGAGATTGAACAAGCAAAAAATATTGAGAATGTAATCAATTCCAAACCAAATGAAAATTTCTTAATCCATTGCGGTTATGACCACGCCTTAGAGGGAAATCATAGCTCATGGGAAAAAGCAATGGCTGGAAGATTAACTGAATATACAAACATAAATCCTTTGACTATTAATCAAGTAGTTTATAGTGAAAAAAGTAAACCCGAATACAATCATCCTCTTTTGAAAGCCTTAGACATTAAAGAATCGTCAGTAATTATTGACAAAGATAATAAACCATTAAGCTATCAACGAGGAAAGGCTTGGACTGATATAGCTGTTCTTCATCCTAACACAAAATATATTGATGATAGACCTAATTGGTTATTCGAAAATGGAAATAAAAACGTTTCTATTTTACTAACTGATATTCAAATTGATTTTCCAATTATGGTTTTAGCTTATAAAAAAGGGGAAGATATAAATTTAGCTGTTCCAATTGATATTACAGAAGTTGAAAATCAAAAAGACAATTGTAATCTCGGATTGAAAAAAGGAGTTTATGAGATCGTAGTTACAAATGAAAAACAGTCTTTTAAATTTGAACAAAAAGTAAAATAACTATTGCCAATAATGTATAACCGCAATTACGGCGGATTCGACTAGGTCCGAATCCACTCAGAATTGCTAAATACAGTGCTTAACCGAAAACTCTAACTTTAAACCCGTAACGTACGGTTCTACGGACCGTTGTGCTTAATTAGAAAACGAACAAAGCCTCAATCGTAATTATTATAAAATGATTAAAAATATTATTGCTGGAATTATTTTATTCCCTCTAACATTCAAAGCTTTCAGCCAAAACAATATCCAAGATTCCTTAAGCGAAAAATTGGTTTTCTATGTTGGTGAACAAGTAATAAATGCAGATGATGAGAATGAAAAATTAATTATTCAACTTTGGAAAGATTATCTTTTGAATGGAGAATATGGAGATACAAATTCGCCTTACTGGTCTTTTGAAAATATAAATGTTCCAGACGAGTATTTATGGGCAGTTGGTATCAATAATATACAAAATAGAGATTATCAAACTCAGTGTAGAATAATAGGGGTTTTTCCAGTGAAAAACGATTACTATTGTTTAAAAAGTGCCTTTACTCATCTTGATAATAACGGTGAGATCTTTTTAGATGTCATTCCAACTGTTTATGCGAAAAAATTTAATGGCAAATTTTTACTTGTGAATAGTACTACCTATCATAAAGAAATTTTAGAACATCATAAAATTGGAAATATAAATTACTATGTTCATCCCTTTCACAAATTTGATATTGAAAAAGCAAAACTTATGAATTCGGATAGTGACAGATTTGCCAAACAGTTTAACACAAGTCCTTTAGAGTTTGATTATTTTGTTTCAAATACATCAAGAGAAATAACAGAAATTTGGGGTTATGAATATATGGATAGAATGTACAGACCAGAGCAATCAGGGGGAGTTGCTATTGTTAGTAACAAAGTTATTTTGGCAGGTAACAATTCGGAATACTATCCACATGAGGTAGTACATTTGTATGCTTTCAATGTAGCTAAAAACATTCCTCACTTTTGGATAAATGAAGGTATTGCTACCTATTTAGCAGGAAGTACAGAGAAATCATTTGATTGGCATTTCAAAGAATTAAAAGAGTTTCATAAGACAAATCCTAATTACGATTATTCTAACATAAACAATCTTACTGACTTTGATATTCCAAATGGAAAACACATGACAGATTTAAGATATATTGTAGGAGCAATAATTATTCGTGAAATTTATAAAAAAGAAGGAATTAAAGGAATTAAAGACTCTCTTACCATTGGAAATGAAAGTACCGACTTATATTCATTATTATATGAAAAACTCAGCGTTACTGAAAACGAATTTAACACATTCATTCAACAACAATTAGAAAACTAAGCACAACAATGGCTATAAAACATTGGTAACAATTAAATGAGAATGAATTTAAAGGACGATTACACGAGTCAAAACATTAAGCTTAACTCTGATTATGAAGGCGAAGTAAAGGCGGTTTTGACTGCATCTAAAAATAATAAAGGAAGCAGAAAAAGTGTGCTGTATCTGCATGGATATGTCGATTATTTTTTTCACCCACACTTAGGTGAGAAATTTAACCAGAATAACTTTGATTTTTTTGCACTCGACCTCCGCAAACATGGCAGATCCTTGATGAAACATCAGCATCCTAATTATTGTAAAAATATTGAAGAGTATTTTGAAGAAATTTCAATCGCGATTCGTAGAATTAAAAGTGGAGTCAATCCTGTCTTTTTATTAGCACACTCAACAGGTGGCCTAACAGCAAGCTGTTACATGAATTTTGGTAAAGAAAGAGGTCTTATAAATGGCTTGATTTTAAACTCTCCATTTTTGGATTTTAATCAATCTAAGATTGAAAAATCATTAAGTAAATTTTTAGCAAGACTGATTAGTAAATTCTCAAACTATGCCAAAATAGAGGGTGCACTATCTCCAGTATATGCCCAAAGTGTACATAAAGATCATTTTGGAGAATGGGAATTTAACCTTGATTGGAAACCAATAAAAGGATTTCCAACGTACTTCAAATGGATTGATGCAATTGCAAGAGCGCAGAAAAGATTAGACAAATCAAATATTCAAGTTCCCACTTTAATAATGCATTCATCAGGTTCAGTAAAAACTAAGAAATATTCTAAAGAGGTAATGACTAATGATATTGTTTTAAATATTGAAGACATCAAAAGAATTGGAAAAAAATTAGGTGAGGATGTTACAATGATGCAAATTGACAATGCACAGCATGATATTTTTTTATCTCCTAAACCTGTAAGAGATATTGGATTCGATGCAATGCTTTCTTGGCTAGGAAAAACTGATTTTAAGAATTAAAACTGTAGCCAACAAAACCTAAAAAGTATTAAAACGTTTTTATCCAAAACGTAGAAAAACACTCAACTATCGTTGAACTTTTGTTGCTAAGTGCTTTGCACTCCCACCCTAAAAAAAATGTGTTTCAGCAAACTACTAAACCAAATTACTACAGCGTATATCTCAAAAACATAAACGCTAGTTGGGCATCGAGCCAAAACGATGTCTCAACTATACCTACACGTAATTTAGTTCGTTACCTTATTATTTTTATAATTAGGAACTCATGAATGTAAAACATTTGGATCTGTATTTAGAGCTCTCAATAATCAGAATTTGACAAATAACTATACTTGCATTATCTATTTGATCAACTATTATCGAAGTTTTATAAGAAGCACTCTACTCCGATAATAGTTGATCAAATTCTTTATATTTACTCGTAAAACACAGAACTACATTTAGCAGTTTGTGGCAATTTAATTTACGAAATTTTTATAAACTCAAAATCATTAAAATAAATGTTATGAAAAAAAGTACTCTAATTATTTTTCTATTCGGTTTCTTAAGTGCCATAGCACAGGGAAAACCAAACATTTTGGTAATTATGGTGGACGATGTGGCACCTAATGCCCTAAGTTGCTATTCAATGGGAATGCAATATCCAACTCCTAATATTGACAAGATAGCTAAAGGGGGTGTTTTATTTACTGATCATTACTCACAACCAAGTTGCACGGCAGGAAGGGCAGCATTTATCACAGGACAAAAACCGGTTAGAACTGGGCTAACTACCGTTGGACAGCCCGGGAATCCGTTAGGATTAAAAAAGGAAGACCCAACAATAGCAGAACTTTTAAAACCTCATGGTTACATGACTGCACAATTTGGGAAGAATCACTTAGGTGACAGAAATGAACACCTTCCAACAGTTCATGGGTTTGATGAGTTTTTCGGTAACCTATACCATCTCAATGTATCTGAAGAGCCTGAGCAGGCTGATTATCCAAAAAGTGAAGAATTTGCAAATAAATATGGCCCCCGTGGAATTATTGAATCTTATGCTACTAACACCTTTGACAAAACTGAAGATCCGCGATTTGGCGTTATTGGAAAGCAAAAAGTAACTGATATTGGACAACTCACATCCGAAAGAATGAAAACATTTGATGATGAGTTAGTCGCTAAAACGAAAGATTTCATGAAACGTGCTAAAGATGCGGAGAAACCTTTTTTCATTTGGCACGCTACAAGCCGCATGCATGTTTATACGCGTTTAAAGGATGAGTCAAAGAATTTAGCCACTGGCATCAGCACTGATTTAGATCTGTTTGGACATGGCTTAATGGAGCATGATGGACAAGTGGGTGAATTACTCGACTACATAAAAGAACTAGGTATTGATGAAAATACAATAATAATTTATACGACAGATAATGGTCCTGAACAAAGTTCTTTCCCGCATGCGGGCGTAACAATGTTCAGAGGTGAAAAAATGACTACATGGGAAGGTGGCCTACGCTCGCCATTTATGGTAAGATGGCCAAAAAAAATACCCGCAGGATTAATCAGAAACGGTATATCGGCACATGAAGATGTTTTACCAACACTAATGGCTGCTGTTGGTAATGAAAATATTCATGAAGAATTAATGAATGGTATGCAAGTAGGCGATATGAAATACAAAGTCTACATTGACGGCTATAATAATCTCGATTATTGGACTGGAAAGTCAGATGAATCAGCCAGAAACCACTTTTTCTATTATTACGAAAGTGGCCTAACCGCAATGAGAGTTGGTCCATGGAAAATGCATTTTGCTACCAAAGAGCGCTACTTTGACGATATGGTTCAACACACCATGCCTCAATTGTTTAATTTGAGAAAAGACCCTTTCGAAAGATACGATGACATAACGGGTTTTCATTTAATTATGGAGAAATCATGGGTGATGCAGCCAGCAATTGGAATACTTAATGACCATTTAATGACATTTAAAGATTACCCTCCTAGACAAGCTGCAGCTTCATTAGATATCAATAAGGCAATTGAATCAATTTTAAAGGCGAAAGCAAGACAATAATATTTTTACCAACTATATAAAGGGCATCAAAATGCCCTTTATATTTGACGTTGGTAGTAATTGAAAAGCATCTGCAGTAAAAAATGATTTGTAAAAACTGTAACAATAAATTTGAAGGAGAATTTTGTAATCAATGTGGGCAGAGTTCTAAAGTTGAAAGAATTAGTTGGAACTATTTAAGTAAATCTATTATAGATAGTATTTTCCAAATTAATTATGGCTTTTTATTTACTGTAAAAACATTACTGTTGAGTCCAGGGAAAAGTTTAAATGATTTTTTTTTAGGTAAAAGGAAAAAATTCTATAAGCCATTTGCCTTTCTTCTAATTTCTTCCTCGGTGTTTTTAATATCTACAAAATTTATAGGTAATGATACTTTTGTGGACGATTTTGTTAATGGATTTAGAAATGGAGTAAATGAAAACTTGAAAAATTCTGTTGAATTAAAAACACTTGACTTTTTAACCAAAAATCAGACTTATGTATTTCTTATAATTGCTCCGCTATTCTCTTTGGCTTCGTTTCTTGCATTCAAAAAGAATAAATATAATTTTTCAGAACATTTAATTTTAAATCTATACATAACAGGGGAACAACTACTAATTTATTCACTTTTCAGTTTCATAAAAGACAGAAATAGTTTACTAGCTATGATTCCGTTGATATTAGGCATTTTCTATAATTTGTATGTCTACAATCGATTATTTTATGAATTTAGTTGGCTCAACAAGAATTTGAAGTTGATATTAACATATCTTATCTATTTGATACTATTAATAATTACTTTAATTGTAATTTTAATAATAACTACCGTCAACAACGCATATAATTAATTACTACGGAATTTTCTCATCGAAAATTGTTTCACCAGTTCGCTTCGCTCGTATCACTTGAATTAATTACTTTAGTGCCTCGGCGGAAAAATCTTGCTGATTTTCCCGCAATTAATCATATGCAATAAAGTTGAAAAACATTCAACTAGCGTTGAACTTTTGTTACTACGTGCTTTGCACTCCCATCCCAAAAGAAATGTGTTTCAACAAACTGCTAAACCAAATTACTGCAGCGCATGTCTTATAAATATCAACATTAGTAGTGCATCGAGCCAAAACGATGTCTCAACTATACCTAGACATAATTTAGTTCGTTACCTAAATATTTTTATAATTAGGAACTCATGAATTTAAAACATTTGGATCTGTATTTAGAGCTCTCAATAATCAGAATTTGACAAATAACGATAATTGCATTATCAATTTGATCAACTATTATCGAAGTTTTATAAGAAGCACTCTACTCCGATAATAGTTGATCAAATTCTTTATATTTACTCATAAAACACAGAACTACGTGTAGTAGTTTAATATAAGCCACGTAACAATTCATTAAGAAGTTGCTCTAATTAAAAAATTATGTGCCGATATATTCTTCTATCTATTTATTTCCTTTTCACTGCCAATGCTTGCGCTCAGGTTGACGGTATTTTCAAAATAGCGTTTGGATCTTGTGGTCATCAGAACAATCCTTTACCAATATTCAATAATATTGTTGCACATCAACCTGATTTATTCATTTTTTTAGGAGATAACATTTATGGCGATACTAAGGAAATGGATACTTTACGATCAAAGTATAAGCTGCTAAATGAAAAACCATCTTTTCAAAACTTGAAGAAAAATGTTGAAATTATTGCGACATGGGATGATCATGATTTCGGATGGAATGACGCTGGAAGACATTACGAGTTTAAGGAAGAATCAAAAAATATATTCCTTGATTTTTTTGAAGAACCAGATACTAGCGATCGCAGAACACATGAGGGTATATACCACTCCTATGAATATGAGCAGAATGGCAAAATCATTCAAGTAATTCTGCTTGATGTAAGAACTTTTAGAGATGACATTAAGGACTATAACGGTGAATACAAGAATGACCGAAGATACTTTTACAACTTAGATTATGCTCCACATACTAGCTCTAGTAAAGCTACCATGCTTGGTAAAGAACAATGGGAATGGCTAGAAAAGGAACTTGAAAAACCCGCTGACGTTCGTATCATTGGTTCTGGAACACAATTTGGAGTCGAATTTAATGGATATGAAGCTTGGGCTAATTTTCCGAATGAACAAAGAAAGCTTCTTAAATTAATCAAAAAAACTAAAGCCAACGGTGTTCTGTTTATCTCAGGTGATGTTCATTATGCTGAAATTTCAAAAATGGAGGTGCGAAATCTTTATCCCATATACGATATTACCTCCAGTGGATTATCATCTACCTGGCATTTCGCCACTCCTAATAAGTATAGAATAGAAGGGCCAATTATGGAGAATCACTTTGGTTTGCTTTCAATTAATTGTGGTAGTATTACACCTACTGTAAAAGTAGAAATTTGGGATATAAATGATAATCAACGTGTTGATTACACTATTTCCCTTGAAGAATTAACATTAGACAAATGAATAGTATCATAACAACACCTAAACTACATTAAAACGCAACGTAGCCAAACTGTTCTAAGCAATTTGAAAAACAATTGAAAAAATTATGAGACAACTAACTTTTTTATTTCTTCTATTCAATTTCTCTTGTGTCAACTCTCAAGAAAGCAATATTGATCCTATTAGAATAAAAGAAGACTTGAATGTAATTTTAAATAGTATTTCACACAATTACACCTATCTGCAAGAAAAAAACGTTGATTTAAACTGTATTAGAGAATATTACGAAGCATTAATTCCTAATATAAAATCAGAGGAAGAAATTGTGCTTTTTTTTGAATATCTACTAGATGAGTTTTATGATAGTCACGTCCATTTAAACACAGCGTATAATTCTTCTTTTCGTCTTTCTTCACCAGTTTATGTAACGGCAGAAGAGGATAAAATCATTGTTTCAAATGTTTGGCAAACACAAATAAAAAACCTCAAATATGACATAATTGGTGCTGAATTACTAATGATAAATGAAATTGATTTTGATAAAGCTATAGAACAATTCCCAACTCATTGTAATGACAAAAAAGCTATAAATGTCAAAGAGTGGATTTCTAATAAAATATTAGCAGGTCGTTACAATCAACCGAGAGTTTTAAAATTAAAACTAAAAGACGATACCATAATTGATTTCGATTTAGATAAATTAGAAATGAAAGAAGAACCAACCCTTTTAACAGTCAATAAAATAGATAATATTGGTGTTATAAGAATAAACAATTCACTTGGTAAAGATGAAATTATCAATGAATTTGATAATGCGCTCGATAGTCTATTCAATACCAAAGGATTAATTATTGATGTAAGAAATACTGTACATGGTGGTGATTCATATGAGGCGCGTGGAATAATGAGTAGGTTTATTAACGAGCCTAAACCATATCAAAGACATTCCTTTATGTCGAAATCAAAAGGAAACCCAGATATTGAAAGAAGTTGGGTTGAATATGTAAGCCCGAGAAAAGAGCAATACAAAAACCCTGTTCTAATTTTAGTTGGAAGATGGACAGGTAGCATGGGAGAAGGTCTTGCAATTGGTTTTGAAGGAATGAATAGAGGGCAAGTAGTTGGTACTGAAATGGAACGTTTGGCAGGGGAAGTGTATGGTTTTTCGTTTAAACACCAAAGTTTTGGATTTCGCCTTTCGACCGCCAAACTTTTTCATATAAATGGAACACCAAGAGAAAAATATGTGCCAACAAATTATGTAAAGCAAACAACTATTAAAACGGATGAAACCCTTGAAAAAGGAATTGAACTTATTAATAAAATGACAGAATAAAAACAACATAAAACAACGGCTAGAAATAATTGACTACTCTCTACCACTCCTGTAAAATCCTCGCGGATTTTTTGCTTGTTGTTTACACGCAAAGTTTAAGTACTAACCCGCGCAACTAATCTACACTAGAACGTTGTACCTTATTATAACCAGCCAAAAGACCATGAATAGAATTTTTAGAAAAAATAGACATCATTTACCTTCAGAAGGAAAAGCAGAGAATTATCTAAAATATGCCATTGGAGAAATTACTCTTGTAGTCCTAGGTATTTTAATAGCATTGTATATTAATGAATTGAATAGTAAGCGTATTGAAATAAACGCAGCAAATTACATCTACAAAAATATCAAACGTCAGATTAACGCCGATAAGAGCACAATTTCTGATAATCTTAAAGCGAATCAAAAACTATCTGAAAAGTACGAATATGGAGTTATGCTTATAGAAAAAAATGATCGAACAAAAATAGATACTCTTGTGAAGATTGAATGCGATCTCATTCAATATACTGATGGTGATGTTAGCAGTAATATATATCAAAATCTGATTAATAGTGGAGAATCAAAATTATTGAAAAATAAAACTATAATGGAAAAGATCCAAAAACTAGAGGCAACATATATGTATATGAATCGAATGGAGCAAATTCATTCTAATGCAATACAGAACAGTATTGGTCTTGAAATATTGAAACACATTAAACTTGTTGATTTTTCAGCTCGAAATCCAAATGCTATTTTTGGAATTGACTTTCAAAATAGTTTTGTACTGACAATTTATCTTAGTTCACGAAAAGAAGAAGCATATAAACGAGCAATTGAGGAAATTCAATTAATTACAGAATTAATAGATGAAGAACTCAAATAATAATAAAAAAACAACAATCTGTAACTTAAATTATGCCAAATTCGACTACGTTCGAATCTACCACTAATTTCAAATATGGGTGCTTTATTATAAATTAGTAAATTTAAATGGTAACTGACGGTTATTAATGAGCCTTGCTATTAATTAAACCGAATTAGAAAAAATTATGGAAATTACATTAGAATACTGGAATGAATTAGCAAAACAAACACTCCTGATTACTTCTTTGTTAAGTGGTTTTTCAATTACGGTAGTAGCGAGCCTATTGGTTTCTGATAAAAATGATAAACTGACTAATCGAATTTTGAAATCTGCGACTTTATCAGCTGGCTGTTTTCTCGTAACCGTTTTTGCAATGGTTGATATAATTATGACAACAACACCAGGCGGATATATCAAAAACGTTTCAATAAAGGATTTTCAAATTACTAGAATTGTGGGAATATTGACATTTATGATTGGACTTTTCTCTCTATCTGTTATGATTGGATTATCAGGTTGGACAAAATCTAGAAAAGTAGGACGATTTACTAGTATAATTGGAATATTAACATTAATACTGATTTTTATAACAATGACAAAATTTGGAAGCTGAGTTAAATAGGACCAATTAAAAAAGTTAAAAGAACTTTTAGATGAAGGAATCATAACAGAGGAAGAGTTTATTATCAAAAAGAAAAAATACTTGGTAAAAATTAAAAGCTTGTTTCATCATTAGCTATAATTCATTTTGGCATTAGAACAAAAAAATATAAATTTAACTATCCAATAGGCTGATTTCATAATCGGAACACTACGGATGATTCCATAACGAAATCATATCCTAAAACGTTATATACAATACTAAACAAAATGATTAAGCCATCAGTAATAATATTTCTACTATCCATTGTTGTTTTCGGTTGTAAGGATGAAATAAAAGAACCTTTTTCTGTAATCGAAGTTCATGTAACTAATCAACAATCACTGGATAGCCTAATTATATATGATAAAGAAAAGTCATGGGAGGTAAAGACTACTCTTAGATTTAATGAGTTTAAGAGTGTTAAAGACACTCTGAATGTTCGTGAAAAGAAAATTTATCAAATTTATTCATTTTCAAATGGGAAACAGGGGGAATTGGGAGAGTTACTAATTTCACCAAATAGCAAAATAAGGCTATCTATGAATGAGAACGAACTTTTTGAATCTATAACTTATGACGGCACCTTTAAGGAACCTAATAATTTTTTAGCGTATTCTAAAAAACACCAAAACCAATTATCTAATATAGTCCGAAATGGTATTGAACAAAAAGAGCTTGAAACACTCATCTATGAAAAAGGTGACTTAATTAATGAAAAAGGGATTTCATTAAATATAGCAGATAGTTTAAGTACTTATGTCAAAGTAAATTTTAATAAATTCTCCGACATTCTTCAGCAGAAAAATGCAAAATACTTGTATAAAACATCTTTGGTAAATGAACTAGGGAACAATTTTTCTTTTACAGATATTAAAAATAATAATATTTCATTAAAAGATTTTAGTGGTAAATATCTTTATATTGATATATGGGCTACTTGGTGTAAGCCTTGTAAAGCAGAACATGATTTTCTCAAACAACTTGAGGAACACTTTTCTAATAATGATGAACTTCAAATTATTTCAATTAGTATTGATCGAGAATTTGATAAATGGAAGAATTATATTACCAAAAATTCAATCAATGGAATACAACTCTATTCTGGTGCAAATTCTGATTTTGTAAAATTTTATGATATTGGCGCTCTACCTCGATTTATTTTTTTAGATAAAAAAGGTAGAGTGATAAGTCCAGAAGAGTTGAGGCCATCCAATCCCAAATTATTAACAAAACTGGAATCAGCTGTTTATAATAATGACTATAACTAAGTACTTGTTCGTACCTACTTCTGAAAATTATTACGTATTTTCAGTTTATTCTAACTTTAAAAAGTTTACCGCTAAACCACGCTACTAATAATAGCCAAATCGTAAAACATTTGTCAAGAAAACTTAAAAAGAGATGAAAATACAATTAAACGAATCAGAAAACTCAATCGAAATCAAAGATGGACTAAAAAACCAATATCTGATTTTAAAAATTTTAATGATTTTAAATATAGCAAACGCAGTAATCCGAATATTTGGAAAACAAACAACTGAATATGGTTTTATTGAATATATCTTGGCTGGATTGGGAATTATTTCATTGGTTGTTCTCTTTATGTTTTTGTTTAAAATGTCAACCGCTAATAACATTCCTGTTGAACAAATAAGTCGACTAGAAGAAAAAATTGTGTTTGGAAAGAAAAGGTTTGCACTAGAATTAAAAAACGGAAAGAAAAGGAATTTGGGAAATTTCAAAAACCAATCTAAATTAATTAAAGCTCGTGAACTTTTTATAAAAATTGGAATCGCAAACTAAATATAAAAAACGTTGTACAACAGTGTATCAGAGCAATTACGGCAGTTTCGTCTACATCCGAATCCGCTAGGAATTGCGAGCGTCAGTACCTGACAAACCATAACTTAGAATCGGTAAAAGTGGGTTATACTGA
The DNA here is from genome assembly GCF_054661455.1 of Urechidicola sp. KH5. NCBI lineage: Bacteria > Pseudomonadati > Bacteroidota > Flavobacteriia > Flavobacteriales > Flavobacteriaceae > Urechidicola > Urechidicola sp. KH5. The sequence goes on along the minus strand of NZ_BAAFSW010000002.1, from coordinate 412,458 downwards.
GGCGTTAGAAACAATTAAAACCGAACAAATGAAAAAGTTAAAATCAGTAAGTATAATTTTAGGGATCCTATTATTGATCTCTTGCAACCAAGAAAAAGGAACTCAATCGATCGAAATTCCAACGATATACTATGGCGGTACAATTGTCACCATGGAAGGCAACTCACTTGAGTATACAGAAGCAATAGTGACAATAAATGATAAAATCGAATATGTAGGAACAGTAAAGGAAGCGGAAAATTTTTTTCCAAATTCTAAAAAACATGACCTCAATGGACAAACTCTATTACCTGGTTTTATTGAACCTCATTTACATCCTTCATTAGCTGCTATAATGCTACAAAACGAAATTATTGCGCCATATGATTGGATTTTACCTAGTGAGGTAAAAAAAGGTGTACAGGGAGAAGAAGCTTACCGACAAAAAATTACTGAATCTATCTCAGCCAATGCGAAACCAGATGAAATTTACTTCATTTGGGGGTATCATCAACTTTGGCATGGAGAGCTTTCTAGAGAAATGATAAACTCCATTGCAGGTGAGTTACCAGTCGGAATTATTCATCGTTCCTTCCATGAAATTTATTTGAACGATGCTGCTATTACCAAACTGGGTATTGAGAAAAGTGATTTTGAAGGAAACCCCCAAGTAGAATGGGAAAAAGGACATTTCTACGAAGGAGGATGGCTTGCACTTGTTCCTAAAATGGCTCCTATTTTACTAGAACCAGGAAGCTACCTTAAAGGCCTAAGCACAATGAGTGACTTGTTATTACAAAATGGAATAACAACTATTGCAGAGCCTGGATTTCCAAGTTCAAATTTTGATGGAGAGTTGAATTTACTCATGAAAGAAATGGAGAACAACCCACCATATGATGTTTATTTAATTCCAAGCGGTACTCAGCTATATGGAATGAAAGGAGGAAACCAACAGGCGATGGCTTTCATGGAAACCTTAGATACAGTTAAAGCCTATAACCGACACAACGTACACTTTTTACCTAAACAAGTAAAACTCTTTTCTGATGGAGCAATTTATTCGCAACTTATGCAAATGAAAGATGGATATACTGATGGACATTCAGGAGAGTGGATGACACCATTAGATTTATTTGAAGAGCAGCTTATGATGTATTGGAATAATGATTATAAAATTCATATTCATGCCAATGGCGACCTGGGGCAACAAATGGTTCTCGACCTTGTAAAAAAGGCACAAAAATCGAACCCTCGAAAAGATCATCGTCTTACGCTGCATCACATGGGGTATTTTGATGAAGGCATGGCGCTGGAAATGTCGACTTTAGGAACAGAAGCTTCAGTAAACCCTTATTATTTATGGGCACTAGCCGATAAATACTCTGAAAATGGACTGGGTTCAGAACGAGCTAAAAACCTTGTAGCGCTAAGATATCTTACCGATAACGATATACCATTGTCTTTTCATTCAGACTTTTCAATGGCCCCGGTAGAACCCTTAACATTGGCATGGACAGCCGTTAACCGAGTATCATCCGAAGGAAATAAATATTCTCAGGAGCAAAGAATTTCGGTTTATGATGCTCTAAAGGCTATTACAATTGATGCGGCAAGAACCTTAAATTTAGAACAGGAAATCGGAAGTATTAAAGCCGGAAAGATCGCAAATTTCACATTATTAAAAGATAATCCATTCACCTATGACAAAGAGAAATTAAAAGACATTGAAATAATGGGCACTGTATATAAAGGCAAACACTTTCAAGTAAGCCATAGCTCGAGTAACAAAAATATAGCTCCTAAAATTGTTGGTGGATGGAGTTCAATACAGATCAACGATGAAGTTAAAGAAGTCGTTGATTTTGCAATCAGTAAAATGAACACTAATGCGAAACTTGAAAAGATTGTTAATGCGAAATCACAAATAGTAAATGGAACTAATTATGATGTACAATTTCAACTAGATAACAAGGAGGTGTGGAAAGCCAAAGTCTATAAAGATCTAAAAGGTAATTTGAAACTACTTAAAAAAGTAGAGATGAAATAACTATTGCTATAAAGCCTATGCCAAACCAACCAAACTGTTCCTGCGCTTCATAGCCGAACTGTTGCCAAATATTTGACGCAACCATTTAGTTATTCCTTCATCTTTAAAGAAATGTTATTATGAGAAAGTTACTAATCATTTTATTTATCGCTCCTTTATTAATGGCTATTCAATGTGAGTCTGACGAAATTGTGGTAAGCACAGAATATATAATTCAAAACGACTCTAACATCAATCTAATTTTTATTACTGAAGAAGCTGGTGAAACTGTAATAGCAAGTCAATCGAGTCATGTTTTTAATTCAGGACCTAACGCATCAACTGTAGTTAGTCCCTCAGAAAATAGTAATATTAATTCTATTCAATTGTTTAAATTAGATTCCAATCAAAATCAAGTGCTAGCTTATGAACAGAATCCAATACTAGATGAACTCTGGAGTTTAAACGAACTATCAAGTCTTGAATATGAATATTCACTCATTATTACAGATGATTTAGTTGATTGAAAAGCATGTTTCGATTAGATAAAAGGTTGAATTTTAATTCTTACATCAACAATCACCATACATTTTAAAAAGACATAAAAAATGTTTGACAACAATGGCTATAAAACATTGGGGTTGAATTCCTAATCGGAATTCAACCCTTTTTGCTATCTTTAGGCTACCGCGGAAAGAATCTTGCGGATTTTTCCGCAACGAAATCATATCCCAACCGTGGTACAACATGCAATAAAATATTAAAATTTATTATTAAATGATGATATAAATAATACTTGAGTACCAAAAATGACCAATAAAATATGGAGAAAACTAAATTACCAAACGGAAAATTAATTTACACATTTGCACTATTGAGTTGTACACTATTTTTCTTCGGTGGAATTACAATTGTTTTTGCACTGATTTCATATATACTCGCTAGAAAATCTGAAAAAATATACGAGCAAAATCCGAAGGCATATTCTAATATCAACAAAATAAAAAAAGGAAAGACTATTGCTATTATTGGACTAATACTTAATCTCATAATTGTTGGAATTGCTATTTGGACACTAGTGACAATTGGATGGGATGCTTGGTCTGATGAGTTCGTTAGAAAATGGAATGAAGGATTACAAAATAATAGACGTTAAATAAAACGTAGCACAAAATTGTATAACCATAATTAAGGCTAATTCGACTAAGTAAGAATCCTTTCGGAAATTCTAAAGTTAGTGCTTAATAGAAAATATTAACTTAAAAACCGTAATTGACGCTTATACTAGACCGTTAGTTACAGGTAAAAAAGCAACAAATAAAGTTTTTAAAAGCTATTGAAACGAATGGTTAGAAATTTTATGTTGTCAAATGTTTTATAAAAAAACCATCTAATATTTTACTTATGAGAAAAATTTTAATGCTTAGTGTACTTATATTAAGTTTTTTAAGCTGTGAAAACGATGATACGAACGAAATACCTATTGCATATGATATTGAAGGTAAATGGTTATTCCCTTCCAACACGGATGGAATAAGTGATCAAGGTATCTCAAATACAATGTACATTTTTGAAAATGGAATCAGATATACCTATTATTGTATTGGAGATGATTGTGCATCACAATATGAATCATTTGAAGCAGGAGATTCTAACGCCCTCCCCGAAACAAATGAATATACATTTGAAAGCGATGTGCTAACTGTTGATTTGAATTTTGGAAATGAATTGGTCACTCCAATTATATTCAGATGTAATGGCGGAGAAGCATATTTTGAAACATCAGGATATAGTTTGGTTCGATTAAGCTCTGGTTGTGATTAAAAAAAAGGAAACAATAATAGCCATTAGCTAACAAAATAAAATCGTAATTACGCCGGATTTAACGAAGTACGGATCCTCTCGGAAATTCGAAAGTCAGTACGTAATAGAAAAAAATTAACTTAAAAACGATAACTGACGCTTATACTTGACTCTCAGTAACAAATCTTAAAAAACTCTATTAAAAAAATGAATCTCAAGAGAAATCAAAATTAATCCGATGGTGACTTTGGCAGATTTCAATTGAAATGTTAATTTCGTCTATATCTCGAATACACGAACAGTAAAGTGCAGAAAAAAGTTCTTTACACCATTACCACTAAACTAAAAGATATTTGAATTTTTATGCAAATTTTAAATCAAATAATAAAGTATTGCGCGAGTCTTAAATGGCTCATTTTAATCGTAATATTCTACTCTACAGAGATCAAGCTAAATGCACAAACCCAACTCGACTCATTGCATGCAATATGGCAAGATAAAGCTCTGGTCGACTCGGTTCGCGTCAAGGCGTACTATCAATATATTTGGAAAGGGTTTCTATACTCTAAACCAGATTCTGCAATTGTTTTAGCAAAAAATCTTGTGAAATATGGAGAAGATTACAACTATACAAAAGCCAAAAATTACGGTTATAATATCCAAGGTATTGTTTACAAGAATAAAGGTGATTATTTCAAAGCCATGGAATTTCAAGAAAAAGTTTTAGAGCTTTATAAAATACAAAATGACAAAAGAAATATTGCTGGCACCCTTCATAATATGGCAGTTATTTATAGGAGAAATGGTAATCATACAAAAGCACTCGATTATTACAATGAAAGTATCAAGATTAACAAGCAAATTAATAATCAAATAGGTGTTGCTACTTCTCTTGCAGGTATTGGATTCATTTATTCTATTCAAGGCAATTATCCAAAAGCAATCATTTGTTATAATAAAGGACTAAAGATTAATGAACAGCTAGGAGACCAAAGTGGTATTGCAGATTTTCAAATTAATATTGGTACGGTCTATTTTGATCAAGGCGATGAGATTAAAGCTCTGGAGTACTTTAATAAAAGTTTGAATTTTTATAAAGCACAGGACAACCAGTATAGGATATCTGAAATCTTAAATAAACTAGGTCTTATATCAAAAAATCAAGGGGATTATGACCAAGCTTTGAACTATTTTAAGCAAAGTAAAGCTATTAATGAGGATCTAGATAATAAAATTGGTATTGCCAACGACCTGAACTGTATAGGACTTGTTTACCATAAGCTTGATGAAAACAAAAAGGCATTGGACTATTACAATCAAAGCTTAAACATTCAGCAGAAGGTAAATGACAAGCAAGGTATGGCGAGGTCTAAAATAAATATTGGAGAGATTTATCTTGCCCAAAACAGCTACACTAAATCTATAGAAAACTGTCAGAAGAGTTACCAATTGGCCCTATCTATAAATGATCTTATAACGCAAAGTGATGCTTGCGAATGTTTATATGATTCTTTTAAAAAATTAGGTAAAGAGGATGATGCCCTATTTTATTTGGAAAAAATAAGGTTGTTAGATAAAAGCCTTAATCTTAGAGAAACCGCAACAAAACTTCAACAAATGGAGTTTAAGAAAGAAGTCTTAGCGGATAGTTTGGAATTCTCAAAAAAGCAAGCAATTGATAAAATGAAATTGGAAAAATCAGAAAACACCAAGGAAGCATTGATAATTGGGGCTTTTTTACTTATGCTTTTAGTTGGTGTTATCTATTATGGTTACCGACAAAAGCAAGCAGCCAACAGGTACTTAAAAGAGCGTAATGCATTCGAAATTGAGAATAAGAAAAAAGCCATGACCTTGTTTAGTCAGCAAGTATCTCCAGAAGTAGCTAAAGAACTATTATCTGATTCGTATAAATCTGGAGCTAATAAAGTACGAGCCTGTATCATGTTTTTGGACATAAGAAATTTTACGCCATTTTCTGAATCAAGAGATGCTACAGAAATAAACCAATACCAAAATGACGTATTTGGATTTATGATAGATATTATTAGCAAGCATAATGGCATCATCAATCAGTTTATGGGAGATGGTTTTTTAGCATCTTTCGGTGCGCCAGCTTCACCAGGAAATCATAGTCAAAATGCAGTTAATGCATCTTTAGAAATACTAAAGGAGCTTGAAGATCGATGTTCATCTGGTCAATTAATTAATACAAAAATTGGTGTTGGTTTACATACTGGAGAAATTGTAACGGGAAATGTAGGTACTGCTAAAAGAAGACAATATTCAGTAACCGGAAACACAGTCATATTAGCATCACGAATAGAGCAGTTGAATAAGCAGTTTAAATCGGAGTTACTTATGTCTAAAGAAGTGCTTAATGATCTTACCGATGTTGAAAAATACACCTTTGAATCGCTTGGTCCAATACAACTCAAAGGCAGATCGGAGCCTGTTGAAGTCATTAAATTGGTATCAACATAGTCCCAATTATAACATTTGAAATTCATTAAGATAAAGGTTTAGTAATAAACTTTAGAATGATAAAATTAAACTAAAAAGATAGCGAATACCCAACAAAGCTCAAAGTTCATTGTTACCATGCATTACTTAGAAAAATTCTTATGGATTTCCTAGTTGTTTTGTACTTGCCTTTCGAATAGTTAAATTTACGAAAATAATCATACACAAGCCATTGGTAATATTTAAACTCGATTTAGAGAATTAGTAAGAATGAATCGCGAAATAATAGACATAAATGACTGCAGCATTCTATTAGAAGAAACATCAAGCGAAAGTAATATAGTAGATTCTTGTTTTTTTGACGAACCTGTAATAGGAATTGCCTTTTATGGCGCTGGAGATGTTGGCCTAAAAGTTAAGTTCGAAGGTAAAGTAAAAGAATTCCAACATACAAAAGGCATGGTCCTATCATTTTATGCAGATAGTGAGGTAGAATTTGAACATCAAGTTTCTAAATTAAAGCCATTACAGTGTTTAGTAATCGCCACAGCAATTAGGAACTTAGATAAATTGCCTAATGGTGAAGGTCAATTCTTAGAACAATTTTTACATCAATTACTCCACCCAAAAGACCATTATGTTGAAGGCCCTGTTTTTAATATGATTCCAGAAATGTTTCAAATAGTTGAACAATTTTTTAGCAATACGTATGAAAACGAAATTAAAATGATGTTTTACAAAAGCCATATGACAGCTTTACTATCTCATTATTTTGGACAATTGGTAAAACAACAAAACACAAAATTTGATACTTCACTAATAGAAAAGATTAATCTTGCTCAAGAAATTTTGTTATCCGATTTAGAAAATCCACCTTCTTTAACAGAACTAGCTAACAAAATAGGAGTTAATACAAATAAGCTCAAAATAGAGTTCAAAGCTCAGTTTGGAGTACCCGTTTTTAAATATCTACAAAACGAAAGATTGACAAAAGCCTATAATTTAATAAAGAATCAACAAAAAACAATTCAAGAAGCTGCCTGGGCTGTAGGTTACGATAGTCTTGGTTCTTTCTCGAACGCTTTTGAAAAAAAGTTTGGTTACAGACCTAGCCAAGTGTAAAATTCTTTTCGAATAAATCATAATTCTTTCAGAATAAGTAGCTGGCACAAAGCTGCTATAGATTTGTATCATAATTAAAAAACTAAATAATTATGATCAATAAAATTGTATACAGTATAACATGTGCCATACTAGTATGGGTTCTTGGTGTAAGTTGCTACTATCTTTCTTCTTTCTTGACAATTTTAGAAAACACAGAACTACAATCAAATATTGTACTTGTGCTTGCCATTGTACCATGCGCTAGCATTGGTACCTATTTGTTTTATAAAAAAAGTTTTATCAAACCTTCAGTATTAGCCTTAATCTTTATCGGAGTTTCTATTGTGTTAGATGCTTTGGTTACAGTCCCGATGTTTATTATTCCAAATGGCGGCAGTTTTTCGGAGTTTTTTGGCGATGCCATATTCTACACACTAGTCGTAGAGTTTTACTTTATTGTTTTGTACTATGGCAACTATTTAACACAAAAGGTTAAAGCTTAAATGTAAGTGGTATTTCACCATAAACTCCTAAATATCCTTTAAAGCAATCTAATAGAAAATCTAAGAAACAGTCTTTAAAAATGGTAACTCTCATTAAAATTTTAATAGGACTTATAGTCACTCTCACCGCTAATACTATAGACTCTTGCAATTCAATTGGAGTAACTAAACAGTCTATCACTCAGCATTCTTCAATGGTTTTAGATAAATCTTGTCAAGAGAATACTTACATGATTATAGAGAGTAAATGCAACACCTGTTATTACAGACGTAACAACAGAAGAATATTTACCAAAGAAAATATGAATACTTGGGCAAATGATATTTACAAACAAGTTTTTACAAAAAAAAGAATGCCTAAAAGGAAGAAAACAAAACTAAATCAAAATGAACATCAAGAATTATTAACATGGATATTAATTTCAAAAAATAGTCAAAATGGAAATCAACTTTAAAATTATTGTATTAATAATCAGTATTCTATTTACAGGTTTAACATCTGGATTATGTTTTACTTGGTCTAACGCAGTTACTCCTGGTATCGGAAGATTAGATAATATCAGTTTTTTAAAAGCTTTCCAAGCCATGAACAGAGCTATAATTAATGGTCCATTCATGCTTGTTTTTATGGGTCCAAGTATGTTGCTCTTTCTGAACGCTTTTCTTTTTAGAAGTAATAATATAATTTTTTGGCTTTTTCTAATTGCAGCAATCTTTTTCTTTATAGGTATAGGTCTAATAACTGTTTTTGGCAACATACCTTTAAATGAGATGTTAGATAAATCAAATCTAGAATCGCTTTCAAAATTAGAATTACAAACACTTAGAAATAAATTTGAACACCCTTGGAATCGTTGGCATATGTTAAGAACAACATCATCAATCATCTCTTTTTTATTTCTAATACTAGGGACACTTTACTCAAAATAAAACTTGATTAAAATCAAAAAAATAAATACTTAATTATAATATTATGCCTTTTTTTAAACATTTAAATGAACTGTCTGATATTACAGATATCACATGGAATGACCGAAATAGATTAGGTCCCTTAGATAAAGCTTCTCAAAAAATAATGCGTGGAAAATCAAGTTTTACTCACGCTCAAAAAGAACTTTTTGCAGCCTACGTTTCTGGACTTAACGCATGTAGCTTTTGTTATGGATCCCATGTAGCCGTGGCAGAAAACTTTGGTGTTTCTCCAAAAATAGTAGAATCACTTTTAGAAGATGTAACATCAGCCCACGTAAAAAGTATTGAAAAACCACTATTCAATTATTTAAGAAAACTAACCTTATCAGCAAGCAAGCTTACACAAAGTGATGCAGATGCTGTATTTAATGCTGGTTGGAGTGAAGAAGATTTGCAAGAGGTAATTCTAATTGGCTGTCTTTTCAACTTTTATAATCGATTACTTGACGGTCACGGAATTAAGGGCAACAAAGCTATTTATCATTTTGGTGCAAATCATTTACATAAAAATGGCTATGGTGTTCCTTGGTTTATTGGACTAATAAAGGGATTCATTAAAAAAGAGAAACTAAAAAAACTTGACGAATTCAAATCATAAATAATATCAGATAAAAAATATAAAAGTATATGGAAAATATTCTAGTTATCGGAGGAACAGGAAAAACTGGTCGTCGCGTAGTGGAGCAATTACAAAACAAAGGAATTGAGCCAAGAATTGGCTCAAGAAATACATCACCAAGCTTTGATTGGGATAACAAAGATACTTGGGTAGCGGTCCTAAATGGTATCGAAAAAATGTATGTTACCTATTATCCTGACCTCGCGGTTCCAGGCGCTAAGAATGCCATAGAGAGTTTAACCTATTTAGCGAAGGAATTAGGTGTTAAAAAAATGGTACTACTCTCCGGAAAAGGTGAAACCGAAGCAGAAGCTTGTGAAAAAATTGTCATAGATTCAGGTATAAGTTATACCATCGTAAGAGCATCTTGGTTCAATCAAAATTGGAGTGAAAGCTTCTTTTTAGAACCAATATCATCTGGAGAAGTAGCATTGCCCTTATCTGATGTTCTAATACCATTTGTAGATGCTGATGACATTGCAGAAGTAGGCGCAACAGTACTGCTAGATGATTCTTATAATGGTCAAATTATTGAGGTAACAGGTCCAGAATTAATTACTTTTAAAGATGTTGTGAACATCATTTCAAAGGCTAGCGGCAGAAGATTAAATTTCTATGACATAACATTAGAACAGTATATTGAAGGGATGAAGCAAATGCAAATACCGAAGGATGTTGTGTGGTTAATAGAGTATTTATTCAGTCATGTTTTAACCAATCCGAATAATCAACTAGTAATTAATGACATTGAACGAGTTTTAGGAAGAAAAGCAAAAACATTTTCAGCATATGCTCAAAAAACAGCCGAAACTGGAATTTGGAATCAAGTAACTGTCAAATAACCATTGCCAATATCGTTTATTAATAATAGCGATTTGAATATTAATTCAAATCGCTATTACTTTTTATTTTGTACTTTACTTAACATAAAGTATCGCATGCAAATTTGCTATTACGCATACTCAAGAACGATTAAATTTCACTTAATATGAACCGTACTTTAATAATCCTTTTAGTACTATTTCAAACAAGCACTGCAATTGCACAAAAGGTATTCTCGGTTGAATACGAAAATCAAGCAGATGTAAAAGTTTTTGTTGTGAAGTATGAGAATCAAGCAGATTTAAACGTGTTCAAAGTGAAGTACGAGAACCAAGCTGGAGAAAATAACGGAAAATGGTTTTTTACAGACTATGCGAATCAAGCAAAGAAAAAAATCTACTTTGTTAAATATCAGAATCAAGCAGATGTAAAAATTTATTTTGTTGAATCTGAAAATCAAGCAGGTTGGAACAAAAATAAAAAGATACATCTAATGTATTAAAGAAACCCCCTATAACTCTGTCTAATATTCCTAGCTGTAGTTCTTTGTGCTCATGTCATTTCTAGATTTAAAAAAACCAACTTTAAAGCTTAACCGAAAACCTAAGATGTCAAAAATTCAAATTGTAAAAACAATCTATACCTTTAACTCTAACTTTTCTTTGGTCTAAACACCTTCATCTCTTGTTCATTTGTCTCAATATAAGCACCTTCAATAAGGTCAACACAATAAGGAATTGCAGGAAATACCGCTTCTAAACATTCGCGAATTGACTTTGGTTTACCCGGTAAATTCACAATTAATGTATGCCCTCTAATTCCCGCAAGTTGCCGAGAAAGAATAGCAGTAGGCACATATTGCAAACTTACTTGTCGCATTTGCTCTCCAAATCCCGGTAACAGTTTTTCGCAAACAGCAATAGTCGCTTCTGGAGTAACATCCCTCTTAGCAGGACCTGTACCTCCGGTAGTTACTATCAAACTACATTGTTGCTGATCTGCCATTTCAATCATTGCTTTTTCCAATTGCTCTTGCTCATCTGGAATCACAGCATATACTTCTCTCCATTCTGTAGTGAGCCATACATCTAACAGCCTTCTAACTTCTTTACCCGGTAAATCTTCATATTCACCCCTACTTGCTCTATCTGATACATTTATGATTCCAATACTAAGTTTGTCTAATGCCATACGCTGATTTTTTATTGCATTACAAAGGTATAATTATCTTATTGCAACTCAATTGCGTTAATGCGTTTTTATCTGTAATTTTGTTGCTTATAATTAATCTTTGGATATAGATATGAATAAGAAACTTCCTGTTACGGTCTTAAGCGGATTTTTGGGTGCTGGTAAAACTACATTACTAAATCACATTTTACACAATAAAGAAGGTTTAAAAGTGGCTGTTATTGTTAATGACATGAGCGAAGTAAATGTAGATGCGGATTTAGTAAAAAGTGAAAACACACTTTCTAGAACAGAAGAGAAATTGGTAGAAATGAGCAATGGGTGTATTTGCTGCACCTTACGTGAAGATTTAATGATTGAAGTTGAACGTTTAGCCAAAGAAGATCGATTTGATTATTTACTAATAGAGAGCACTGGTATAAGCGAACCTGTTCCAGTGGCACAAACATTCTCTTTTGTAGATGAAGAAAATGGTATAGATCTATCTCAATTTAGTTATGTAGATACCATGGTTACCGTGGTAGATGCTTTTAATTTCTTCAAAGATTTTGGCAGCCCAGAACGATTAATGGATAGAGAACTCACAGATATTGAAGGTGATTTTAGAACCATTGTAAATCTGCTAACAGATCAAATAGAATTTGCCAATGTTATTATTGTCAATAAAACCGATTTAGTAGCAAAAGAACACTTAGAAGTGTTAAAAGCAGTTGTCAATAAGTTAAATCCATCTGCTAAAATAATTGAATCTAGTTTCAGTAAAGTAGCTCCTCAAGAAATATTAAATACAGGTCTTTTTGATTTTGAAGAGGCAGAACAAAGTGCCGGTTGGATTGAAGAATTAAAGAAGGAAGAACACACACCTGAAACAGAAGAATACGGGATCTCTTCTTTTGTTTATCGAACAAAAAAACCATTTGACCCAGATAGATTCTGGAATTATATTCAAAACAATTTTCCTCCATCAGTTATACGAAGTAAAGGGTTGTTTTGGTTGGCATCAAGACCAGAGCAGGCGCTCATTTGGGGGCAAGCAGGAGGCTCATTAAAATCAGATAGTGCAGGTGTTTGGTGGAGTAGCATGCCTTTTGAAAAGAGAATCCAATATATGGGGTTTGTTGAAAACCAAGAGCAAATCGAACAAGAATGGGATACCACCTTTGGCGACAGGAAAAACGAAATTGTATTTATTGGTCAACACCTTAACGAAAAACAAATAAGAGTAGAGCTCGATGCTTGTCTTGCTACAGATCAAGAAATTGCATCTCAAGATTGGCAAGAAGGATATCAAGACCAATGGTCGGTACCCAGAGCTTATGCTATAGATTAATATTGGATTCATCCTATTCATATTTCATAATTTTAGTAGGATTTATAGGTCCATTATATTTCTAGTGCAAAATTGAATAATGTATTATACCTGAGATTTAATAGGGAATTAGTACTTTAGAAATGTTCTAATTGGTTCAGAACAAATTCAACTTGAAATAAATAAGACCAGTAAATGTTATTCAATTTCGATCCAAACCAGAATCTACTTCCTCAAGATGGCGAGGTCTATTACCACTCTAACCTTTTTGACGATGCCATATCAAACAATTTTTTAGAAGTGTTGACAAACACCATCATTTGGCGTCAAGATGAAGTGGTTATGTTTGGCAAACGCATAGTAACAAAACGAAAAGTGGCTTGGTACGGTCTCGAAAAATTCAACTACTCCTATGCAGGAACAACAAAATCTGCCCTACCTTTTACACCAGCACTCATAGAGATAAAAAAAGCAGTAGAAACAAAAAGTGGTGCTACCTATAATTCCTGTCTGCTCAACTATTATCACAATGGTCAAGAAGGCATGTCTTGGCACAGCGATAACGAACCCGAATTACAACCAAATGCAGCCATAGCATCAGTTAGTTTTGGCGCCGAACGCAACTTTAGTTTTAAACACAAAGTCACAAAACAAAAAGTCACGATTCCACTCGCTAATGGTAGCTTGTTAGTAATGCAAGGCGCAATTCAACAGCATTGGTTACATCAATTACCAAAAGCAGCCAAAGTAAATACACCAAGAATGAACCTCACCTTTCGCACTATTTTAAACAATCAAATCTAATCGAAAGCAGTCAATATATTATTGTACCTTAGAACCTCATATAAAACCTATACCTACTCATCTTATGAAAAAGTTATTTCCTCTATTACTTACAGCACTTGTATTGAGTTGTAAGAACACCGCTCCTACGCAAGAAATTTCTGTTGAAGAACGCATACAGCGCATAGAAAATGGCTTGCAACCTAATTTACAAATAGAAGGCGATTCGGTGGCCAATTTCAATATCGAAGCGCGCATGAAAGAATTAGGAATTCCTGCGGTTACCATAGCCGTTGTAAACAACGGACAAATTGAATGGGCAAAAGCTTATGGAATGGCGGATGCAGCAGCTAACAGACCTGCTACTACAGAAACTTTATTTTTAGCTGGATCTATCAGTAAACCTGTAGCTGCAACAAGAGCGCATCAATTAGCAGAAGAAGGTACCATTGATTTAGATACCAATATCAACCAATACCTTAAAAGCTGGCAATTACCAGACAATGAGTTTACTGAAAAAGAAAAAGTAACGACACGCAGAATATTAAATCACACCGCAGGATTAACCGTTTGGGGTTTTCCAGGATACGATAAAGGCGATACCATTCCGTCTGTGCAAGACGTGTTAGATGGCAAGGGAAATACCGATTCGGTAAGAGTTTATAAAGAACCAGGAGAAAGCTGGATGTACTCAGGAGGTGGTTACACCATTATGCAGTTAATGATTACCGATGTAGATCAACAATCTTATCCAGAATTAATGCAAAGCAATGTTTTAGACCCATTGGGCATGACCAAGAGTACCTTTGCTAATCCGTTACCAGAAAAATACCACAGTATTGCAGCAACGGGCTACCGAATGAATGGCGACGAAGTTGAGGGCAAATGGCCTATTTACCCAGAAATGGCGGCAGCTGGTTTGTGGACCACACCTTCGCAATTAATTCTATGGGCACAAGAAATGCAGAATATTTATCAAAATAAAGAAGATGGTTTGTTAAAAGTCGCTACAGTAAACGACATGTTAACTCCAGGGATGAACGACCATGGTTTGGGCCCAAGTGCCAATAAAATAATGTTTGGTCATGGTGGTGCAGACGAAGGTTTTAGAGCCCAAATGTACGCTTGGAAAGACGAACCAGTAGCGGTTGTAGTAATGGTAAATTCAGACAACTACAGCATTATTCAAGAAATCCTTTTAGGCTTTGCCAAAGAATACAATCTACCAGGTATTGAGCCCATGCTGCGTAAACGCATGAAAACCTCAACGGAAGCACTTCAAAAATTTGCAGGGGATTATAACATTCCAGAATTCGGAGATTTTAATATTGCTGTAAAAGGTTTAGACTTAGAAGTTACAGGTGATTTTTTAGACAATGCTATTATTATGATTCAAGAATCTGATGCTAAATTTTTTGACCAAAAAGATGGCGACTATTTCGATTTTGAATTTAAAGACGATCAGGTTACCGGATTTAAAGTTCAGCGATTTACTGCGACCAAACTGAACGATTAACAACTTAAAATCATTCCATGGAAAAAACAGTAAGCGGGGCAATCAACTACCGTCGCTCATGTAGGGTTTATAAAGATACTCCAATAGACAACCAAAAAGTAAAGCAATGTATAGAGCAAGCTGTGCTTGCACCAACGAGTTCCAATTTACAATTATGGGAATTCTACCATGTAACCGATACTGAAAAATTGAAAGAAATGGCTGTAGCCTGTTTCGATCAAAATGCTGCGCAAACCGCTCAGCAATTGGTTGTAGTGGTCGCTCGCAAAGACTTGTGGCGCAAACGTGCTAAAGCTAATATAGATTTTTTATCCGCTGCTTTTGATAAACCTGATTTAGAACCAAGATTAGAAAAGCGTAAAAAAGTAGCGCTAAACTATTACCAAAAACTCATACCGATGGCCTATGCCGATTTTCTAGGCATCTTAGGGTATCTCAAGTTTTTTATGTTTCAAATCATGGGGCTATTTAAACCTATGTATCGCCAAGTACGCCAGAGCGATATGCGGATTGTGGCACATAAAAGCGCAGGACTCGCTGCTCAAAATTTTATGATTAGTATGGCAGCTATAGGTTACGATACCTGCCCAATGGAAGGAAGCGACACCTTTCGTGTAAAGAAAATATTAAACATCCCTTCAAGTGCCGAAATTAATATGGTAATCGGTTGCGGTATTCGAGACGATAAAGGTATTTATGGTCCGCGTTTTAGAATACCGTTTGAAGAAGTCTATCATAAAATTTAATTTTACAGCGTACATATCAATAATCCCACAATACATGAATTTAAAGAGCCTTCTCAAATGGAATAACATCATACCGATACTTGCGATAATAGCATATACTACAGAGCTTTTCGAAACAAATGCTGTAGGTCAAGTACTCGTTGTTCTTTTATTAGTCGGATCCATCTTGTCGGCAGTAATGCATTCTGAATACATTGCGCACAAAGTAGGTGAACCTTTCGGCACCATAATTTTAGCTGTTTCGGTTACTATTATTGAAGTTGCTTTAATTGTTTCGCTCATGTTGGCAGGAGGCGAAAAGGCTGTTTATTTGGCGAGAGATACCGTTTTTGCTGCTGTAATGATACTACTTACGCTCATTATTGGAGCTTGTATTTTAATTGGGAGTCTCAAACATTTTGAACAAACTTTTCAAAAGAAATCTGTAAATACAGCCTTGGTGAGTTTAGTAACCATCATATTTCTTTCTTTGGTATTACCCAATTACGTGTCTATTGAAAACATCGGTACTTTTAGTAATCCGCAACTTATTTTTGTGGCCATTGTATGTTTGGCTATTTACATTACGTTTATTTATGTTCAGACAATTAGACACAGAAATTATTTCTTATCTGAAAAACCGGATAGCCATTCAGAAGCAAACCATCAAGACCATATTGGGATACATCTTATTTTTCTACTATTAAGTTTGACCATAGTGGTGTTATTGGCTAAAACAATTTCGCCAACTATAGAAAAACTAATTATTGATGCTGGTTTACCACAATCACTTTTAGGAGTTGTAATTGCAACTGTAATTTTATTACCAGAGGCCCTTGCTGCAGTTAAAGCAGCTCATAAAAACGATATTCAAACCAGTCTTAATTTATCCTTGGGGTCTGCCTTAGCAGCCATTGGACTCACCATTCCTACTGTGGCTTTTGTAAGTATTGCGTTTAATCTTGAAGTGAATTTAGGGTTAAATGAAATCGCAACACTATTGCTAGGTCTATCCATTTTTACTGTAATGCTTTCGCTCTCTAAAGGGCGTACCAATATTATTTATGGGGTGATTTTAATCGCCATTTTCTCGACCTTTATTTTCACCATTATTTTCCCATAATAGGTAAGTTACAACTCTCAATATAATTCTGTAACTTACATCCAGTAAAAGTTAGCACTTCATGAAATACTTGAAACTTATCACAACATTGGTACTTGCTAGTGTTGTTTTTTATGTCCTAAATACCAAATTCGGAAGCATTCCTCCTATCGGTAAATTTTTAGATCCTGTGCAAGGCGTTTGGCAAAATGAAACCGACGACCAGCTCGATGGTCAAATTGCCATCCCCAATCTTAAAGCCGAAGTTACGGTGCATTACGACAAGGCATTAATTCCGCATATATTCGCCCAAAACAGAGAAGATTTATACAAAGCACAAGGCTATATTACTGCCAAACACCGCTTGTGGCAAATGGAATTTCAAACCCATGCCGCTGCTGGTAGATTGTCTGAAATAGTTGGAGAAGCAGCAATAAATTACGACCGCGGTGAGCGCAGAAGAGGCATGGTGTTCGCTGCGGAAAATGTATTAAAAAAGATGGAGGACGATCCAGACGGATTGGCGTATCTTGAAGCCTATGCTGACGGTGTAAATGCATATATCAACTCTTTAGAGCAGAAAGACCTTCCGGTAGAATACAAATTACTCGACTACCAACCCGAAGCTTGGACGAGCAAAAAAACGGCATTGCTATTAATGTATATGACTAAAATGTTGGCAACTGGTGATGACGATTTAGAGTACACCAACATTTTGAGAAAATTTGGTAAAGAGCGTTTCGACTTATTGTTTCCTGATTTCTTTGATATCAATGATCCTGTTATTCCTAAAGAAACCGATTGGAGTTTTATAGATACTCCAATAACAGCAACACCAAGTTCAGAAGTACCGTTAGATACTATTGTAGAAACCATCGCTAAGCCACATCCTGATAATGGTAGTAACAACTGGGCTGTTTCTGCAGCAAAATCTACCACAGGCAATCCTATTTTAGCAAACGACCCACACCTTGGCTTAAACCTTCCTTCTATTTGGTTTGTGGTGCAATTGAGCACTCCAGATCATACCGTTATGGGAGCAACACTACCAGGAGCATTAGGGGTTATTTCTGGTTTTAACCAACACATTTCTTGGGGCGTTACCAATGCAAAACGCGATGTGCTCGATTGGTATAAAATAACATTCAACGAAGATAGAACCCAATACAAACACAACAACCAATGGAAAGCTATTGAAACTCGTGTTGAAGAAATTACTGTGCGAAATGGAGCTACTGTTTTAGATACAGTGCTTTATACACATCACGGTCCGGTTACCTACGACTTAAATTTTAAAGGAGATAATCCAAGAGCAGGCTATGCCATGAAATGGATAGGACATCTTGGTGGTAACAACCAACGTACATTTTTAAATTTAAACACCTCTAAAAATTACGACGACTATGTTGAGGCCTTATCGCATTACACCGCGCCTGCGCAAAACTTTGTATTTGCTTCTACCGAAAAAGACATCGCTCTTTGGGTGCAAGGTAAGTTTCCAAATAAATGGAAAGGACAAGGAAAATTTTTAATGGATGGATCAAATCCAGAACACGATTGGCAAAGCTTTATACCACAGCCTTTCAATGCGCATGTAAAAAACCCAGAACGTGGTTTTGTAAGTTCTGCCAACCAACATCCCGCTGGAGAAGACTATCCATTCTACGTATTTAACGATGGGTACGAAATGTACCGCAACCGCGTTATCAACGATTTCTTCCGTTCGAAAGAGCAATTCAGCGTAGCAGATTTTAAAGAGTTACACAACAACAACTACAATCTTAAGGCTGCAGAGCTTTTACCAGAAATGTTTAAAACCCTCGACCAAGCAGACTTAACTGAAGCTGAAAAAACAATCTATCAAGAAGTGCGCAACTGGGATTTCTTCAACGAAATAGATGTGGTAGGTCCGAGTATTTGGCGTGCATGGTGGGAACAATTATACCCAATGATTTGGGATGAGTTGTACAACGCAGAAGAAGCGGTTACCACACCTAGCTCCTACCAAACCATTTATTTGTTAATCCATCATCCAGAAGATGCGTTTATGGACATTCTTGAAACCGATACAATAGAAACAGCACCCGATCTTTTCTTGGCAGCTTTTAAAAAAGCTGTTGAAAAATTACAAGCCTTTAAAAAAGCAAACGGCAACTACCTCTGGAAAGATTACAAAGGCACTTCTGTAGAACACCTGTTACAAGGCTTACCTGCCTTTTCAAGATTTAATGTACCTGTGGGTGGCGATGCCAGCATTGTTAATGCTACTTCAGAACGTCACGGTGCCTCTTGGCGTATGATTGTTGAAATGAGTTCGCCTCCAAAAGCCTTGGGTATTTATCCGGGTGGACAATCTGGAAATCCAGGGTCTGCCTATTACGACAATTATATCAACGATTGGGCTGCTGGGGAGTACCTCGAACTCAACTTTATGCAATCAGTAAACGAAACCAATGCCGTTATGGCCACACAAACCCTAACACCTTCTAGCCATGAATAAAAAGATTCTTATAAACTGTATTGCCACCATTTTATTGGCACTTATTTGTTCACAATTTTTACCATGGTATGGTATTATGATTGCCGCATTTGCAACGGCCTTTTTTATGCCCCTAAAAAAAGCGGCGGTATTCTTTAGTCCGTTTGTGGCAATAACACTGTTTTGGATGGGTTATGCGTATGTAGTGAGTTCCACCAACAACTTTATCTTGGCAGAAAAGATTTCTGTCTTACTCAATTTAGGGGGTAATCCGTATCTGTTGTTATTGATTACAGGGATTATAGGCGGTTTGGCTGCAGGCTTTGCAGCACTTTTTGGCAAACAACTCATCAACCTAGTAAAAAATTAAGATGATTATTCGTTATAAAAATAAAACTGTAAATATCAACCTCATTTTTGGGTTGATTTGGTTGGCATTTTTTATAGTCAATTGGATTGTTGAAGGAAGTCTAAAAGCTCTCGATTACTTTTGGTTGTTTATGGCTGCAACCTATTTAATTGTATACTATTACCTACGAAATCATCATTACCTAACAATTACTAAAGACCGCATTAAAATCAACGGACCGTTTGGAAAAGAATTTCTTATAAAAGACATTGTGGTAAAGAAAAAATTTGCTGGCGATTATATTTTAAAAACCGACACAAAAGAAATGGGCATCTCAACTCAAATGGTGCACAAAGATTCTTTAGAACAATTAGAACAAGTGTTGGATCAAATACCTATTGCATGGAGCTAACTTTTTTACTCCAAAACTTCAATACGTATAGCAACAATGGCATTCAATTTTGAGATAACTGCTTCTGTAGTGACAGGTAATTGATTGGTAGGAACAGCAATAGGTTTTAACAAAAATACTCAAAAACAAAGAGAACAATATGAGGGTTGCCTCAAGCCAAATTTTACACTATATTTACCATATAAGCTCCCTGCTTATAAAACCAACGAAAAATAATTGAAAATTAAACGACTGCATTGGATATAGAAGAGTTTATCATCAATATTGATGATATCCAGTAGTTGTGCGTAATTGGAGAAACAGAATGCGAAAAATAACTTACTTCTTGATTTTCATATTTTTTATTTCTTGTAAAACTAATTCTGAATCGAAAGAAAAGGAAATAATCCAATCAGACTTCTTGAAAAGTAAAGTATTTAAACAAGCAAAAGACCAGTTTGGAAAACTAAATGATTTTATATTTCAAATTGACACTTTGAATAAAATTATTGTTGAAAAAAAGATTTTTTACAAACTCAATTTGACTTCATATGACTCAATCTATGTTGGAAAAAGTAATGACACAATTTTTTCATTTGACCAATCACTTAGATTCAAAGAAATTTTTGTGATTTTAAACAAAGAGAACGATGAAAATTTGGGTAGATTAGGAACTGATTTTAATGTTAGATTAGAGAGTTTTAATGATTCTATATTCAATTTCTCGTTTGGAAAAATAAAAAACAGAGAATATGATGACCACATAATAATGGATTATGAATACCCTGAATTGACAATCTCAAATATGAGTATAACCAAAAAAGGAAAAATAGTAGATTTAAAAATTGAACAAGAGAAAAAATAAAACTACGCACAACAATGGCTATAATTCATTGTGACATTAGAACAAAAAAATATACATTTAACTAACCAATCGGCTGATTTCTTTAGCGGAAAAGTCTCCGACATTTTCCACAACGAAATCATAGCCTAAAACGTTGTGCACAATTTGCGAAATGAAACAATAATCTAGAATTGTTAAGTGTTACTTAACTACAATAATGAAATTAAATATTTTAGGTAAACAAAGTGCTGTGGGAAATAAACAATCCAATTTCTTCACTTATGCTATTCGAGAAATTATCTTAGTTGTAATAGGGATATTAATAGCCGTTTCAATAAACAACTGGAACGAAAATAGAAAGAAAAATAACGAACTTAACCAAATACTAGTTCAAGTAAAAGAAGATCTCAAAACTGACCTAGTCAAAATTGATAAAGTTTTCGAGTTTTATGAAAATAAAAAACCTGTATTCAAAAAAGTTCTAAAATCCGAATACACCATTGAAGACTATACAGAGAATCCAAATATAGCTTTTCTTATTTTTGGTTACCCAGAACTAGCTATAAATCAAAGAGGTGTTTCGTTATTGGAGGACTTTAAAGGAGATGTGGAAATAGAGAAAGAAACCCTAGTACAAGAATTAATTATGTTTTATAAGCAACAGATATTGGAAATTAATGTTGATGATGAACTGCGTTCCAAGGATTATAAAGAGAATTTCACATACTGGAAAAACAATACTGATTGGTGGTTAGATTATGTGCAACTAAAAGTAAATAAGGAGTTTATTGAATATGCTTTAAAAAGCAGAGACTATAAAACTAGAGTAGCTACTGCTGAATTTTTTGCCTATAAAGTTTATTTACCCGAATTATCGAAATTCAAACAGAAAGGACTCGAACTAATTGAAAAAATTGAAAAAATTAATGAATAAAAACTATGCACAACAATGTATAACCGCAATTACGGCGGATTCGACTACGTTCGAATCCACTCGGAATTGCGAGCGTCTGTGCTTAATCGAAAAACAGTAATTTAAAACCCGTAACTGACGGTTATACGAGACCGTTAGGCAACATATAAAATGACACGAAAAAAAATAGAAGTTCCTACAAGATTAACTTTTCAAAACTCAATTGATTTTGTTAGGGATTTGCGTGCATTAAAACCACATAAGGAAATTGAATTTGACTTTTCAAGTTTGAATACAATTGACCCTTTTTCCTTACTGCTTGTGTCAAGTGAAATTCAGAGGTGCAGAAGTCGATTTGAAGAATCAAAATTTATAGCAACGCATTTTGACCATTGCACTTACCCAGCGCATATGGGGTTTTTTCAAGCCTTTGGTATGAATTTCGGCAAAAGACCAGGAGAAGCTAAAGGCAGTTCAACTTACATACCAATAAATATTTATAACACTAGAGAAATAAAGCAAGATGCAAGAGAATTGATGATAAACCCAGCTGAATTGTTGGAATCAAGAGCTAAAGAAATTTCAAATGTCCTAACAAGAAGTGAAAAAGGTGACTTAAATGAGGTGTTAACTTATTGTTTGAGAGAAATATTCAGAAATGTGATTGAACACAGCCACGCGGAGCAGTTTGGATTTTGTGCGCAATATCGACCATCATTAAATCGAGTTTCATTTTCTATAATTGATAGAGGAATTGGACTAAAAGAGTCCTTAAGTGATAACCCAACGTTAGAGCTTAATAATGACGAGGATGCTATAAGGGCTGCTTTAAGACCAGCAACTTCAGGAAAAGTCTATAAGGGACAAAAAAGGAAACCTAAAGGAGAATGGGCTAATTCCGGTTACGGTCTTTTTATGACAAGTAATATTTGCAAAAGAGGTGGTGGATTTTTTATGGCAAGTGGGGAATTAGGTTACTACACTTCCGAAAATAAGGAACGACTTTTAGAAACACCTTTTAAAGGTACTGCTTTGAATTTAGCACTTGACACCAATAGAATTAAAGACTTACAAACCATGCTACGAGAAATTGACAATGCAAACTTGAAATATAAAAGTAAACCATCTAAATCCTCAATGGGATTAATGAATAGTAAATAAAAAACGTTGCCTAACAAAGGTGTATAGCCAATAGGGCATTTAGAGATAAATTGAAAGTCCTGTTCTTTTAGCAGGC
Source organism: Urechidicola sp. KH5 (assembly GCF_054661455.1). Taxonomy (NCBI): domain Bacteria; kingdom Pseudomonadati; phylum Bacteroidota; class Flavobacteriia; order Flavobacteriales; family Flavobacteriaceae; genus Urechidicola; species Urechidicola sp. KH5. The sequence goes on along the minus strand of NZ_BAAFSW010000002.1, from coordinate 389,325 downwards.
AACGCCAAAACAAAGTTTTGACGTTTAACAAAAAAGAAAATTAAAAGTAAAAACGTTTGTTTTGGCTTAGTGGTAATCCAAAAGTGAAGTGCTTCGAATCTGCCCTACTGTCCATACACAGAACGTTGTACGCAAGCTGAAAATCATGATCGAATAAAATTATAAACACCTTTTCCTTCCGCCACCAATAAATTGTCTTGAAATGCTTTCATTTTGGTCACCATTATTCGATTTCCCATTCTGACCAATTTTCCTTCAAAAACTAAATCATTTCCATCTGCAAATCTCAAATAATCAACTCTTAAGTCTATTGTTGACAGTTTATCTTCTGACGAATTGAAATTGGCAATCCCTATAGCGCCACCAACGGAATCTAAAATTGTAGCAATAATTCCACCGTGCCAATGATTAGTACGAATATCACCGACTAAATCTTTTCTAAATGGCACTCGTACTTTGATGAAATCCTTTTCAACAATTTCAACTTTTAATCCAAAATGTTTATGAATTGGGATTTCTTCTTCTGCCAATTTTATCAATCTTTCTTTTGTCTTTATATCCATATGAAAGATTTATAGCATTTCACCTCTTGCAGGATAACCTGATTGAACGATGTAATCTACAGCTTTCACAAAAGATGGTAAGTATGGCCTTCCCCAAGGATTACTGTTTATAGCCGAATAATAGACTTGATTATTATTGTCAATTAAAAACAATCCTGGTTCACTAAACTCACTTGGTTCACCATCTTTTACACCTGCACTTAAATACAAAGCCCAATCTCTGGCTGATTTTTCAGATAAACCATAGCCCAAAGTAAGATTAGACAATTCCCACTTTTGACGAGAAAGTCTTGCTCTCTTTTCAGAATCCATACTTACTGCTACTACATTAACACCTCTTTGCTCAAATTCTGGTAGCAATTCTTGTAATTGTTGTAAATACTTTTTGCATAGTGGACAATGTAACCCACGATAAAAAACAACCAAGGTAAAATTGTCTGGATTTTGGTCTGCTAAATGCCATTGATTTCCATCTAATAATGGAAATTGTAAATCTGGTGCTATATGTTTTGGTGTTGGTCTATTCATAGTAAATACTTTAAAAGTTTGCTTTTAAATGATTTTCAAAACGATTAAAATCATTCTCTATTTCTGGATTCTTCATTACATCATATGCCATAAATGTTGGTAAAGGTTCAAAACCAAACCATTTAAAATTAAGATGCATTGGCTTTAAAAGCTCATCTTCGCTTATTCCATTAAAAAATGTTTCCTCTGGATTATTAAAAGCTTCTTTTGGTGCATTAGCTGTTACTGACATCATATACTTTCCGTTTAACTTTCCACCTAATCCGTAATTCTTCTTCGGTGCTTCTTTACTTCTTCCATCACCATCAGACATTTCGCCCATCATACCCATCGAAAAAACTTCATCAATGTATTTTTTAAACGACCAACTAACACCCATCCAGTTCAATGGTGTTTGAAAAAAGACCACATCCGCCCATTTGAATTTTTCGATTTCTTCATTGACATCATAATTGTTTTCCATTGTAGTCTTCTTGATATTGTAACCATTACTCTTAAAGTAGCTTTCCGCTTTTTCAGTTAAAGTTGCGTTTAATTTTCCTTCAGAAAATGGATATTTCTGATGACCGTTGATTATAAAAATATTTTTCATTTTAAATTTTTAATTACATTTGTATCGCAAAGAAACTATTTTTAGTATCAAAAAGAAACTATTTAGTTTTCATTTGAACAAATAGTGGTAACCAAAAAGTAACTAATGGCAAGAAAATATATAGACAACCCGAATGCTTGTTCACTTGTACATACAATGAACATAATTGGCAATAAATGGAAACCGATTATTTTATACTTATTATCAAATGGTTCTATACGGTTTGGAATGCTCAATACACTTATACCAACAATTTCAAAAAAGGTATTGACTAATCAACTGAAAGAATTAGAAAACGATGGATTACTTTTAAGACAATCTTTTGCTGAAATTCCACCAAGAGTTGAATATTCATTGACTGAAAAAGCAGTTGGACTTTTGCCCGTTTTAAGAATGTTAAGTGATTGGGCAAATGAAGCTTATCCTGAAATGGAATTTGAACAATGCAGAATAATAGAAAATGGAAAAGCCAGCGTACAACAACGTGTATAATTCATGCCAGCAGTCATACACAAAAATTTCTTACTTTTAATTCTAATAAATTTTTCATGTAACCAATCTGTCCCAATAGCTGGCACAAACCATACACGAACACGTTGGCAACCATTGTAATGAAACTACTACAAATCATTATATTAATTTTTCTAAGCTTTCAAGCTTTTGGACAAAAGGTAACATATAACTACATTGTTGATACAGCAGATATTGAAACTAAAAAGGTAATGATGCTCTTTGAAAACTACTTGGATTCAAGGCCGCAAAATAAAGGAAAAAATGAATTTTGGAATATTAAAGAGCAACAGAAACATAAGAACTACGACTTCTTGGAAAGCGAGTTTCAACCTTCACTTTATATGGGGTTTCCAGTTCACGTTTTGAGTATAAAATTTAGAAATAATATCTGCCAAATTAAAGCTCAATTCTCTTATTGTAAAGAAGATGGAAGTCCATACGTTTTAGCAATAGTAAACTATTTTGCGAAAAAGGAAAACGGAACATTTAAACTGTTCAATGCTCTAACTGTAAATAAAAAAACCTGGAATTGTACAACTGTTGGTGTTGTCGACTTTTACTATCCGCCTTCCCATAAGTTCAACTATAAGAAAGCTCAAAAACTTAATAATTTCATAAATGAAACTTGTGAGAATTTTGGGGTGCAACCAAAACCATTTGAATATTATCTCGCTGACGACTATGATGAAATCCAAAAACTAAAAGGGTTTGATTATTACATAGGAATGGGCGGACAGTCAAAACCAAGCGGCAAAGCAACTGACGACAAAGTTTATTGCGGTGGTTTGGGAGAATATTATCCACACGAAGTTTTCCACGTTCAAATTGATGAACACTATCCAAACAAGCATTTTTGGGTTTCAGAAGGAGTAGCAACACTATTGGGAGGATCTCGTGGAAAAAGCTTGGATTGGCATATAAAACGAGTAAATATCTATTTAAAGAGGCATTCTGAAATAGATCTAAACGATATGCTCAAGTTAACAAACTTGGATAGCGAAACTTCTTATCATTATGTTTTGGGCGGACTAATAGCAAGGAAAATATTAGAAAAAGGTAGTTGGAGTTTACTCTCGGAGTTTATGTCAAGTGGTAAAACTGATGAGGACTACTACAATGCGATTAAAAAATACCTAGGAATAAATAAATCTGAATTGAACGACTATATTAGAGAACAATTACAGATTGAATCTAAAAAATAACGGTTGCCAACACGGTGTATAAGTAATAGCGGTTTAGGTGATAAAGCGAAAGTCAAAATATAAAACATAGGTCAGTGCAAAACCGAAAGGTGCGTGAGTATAAATACACTACTACTCATACACTAGACCGTTACCTACAATTTGAAAAATGGACATTCTTAAACCGACTTGGAAAGTATCAGAAAAAGAGATTTTGACTAATTTCTCTTTCCTGCAATCTGAATTCGGATTTCCAAAATTCAAGAAAAAGTGGATTAAAGATGAATATTATATAACAACTCAAAAAGCTGATATTGAATTCTCAACTCTGATTTTTAAATTTGACTCAAGCGCACCAATTATCGGAATTACAAATCATTCGGAACCGATTGAATTTAATCACCAAATCTATCCAACGAATTTTTATTGGATTCATAATCTCGACAAAACTGGCGGATTGAAAATGATGACGGAAAGTGGACGCGACTTTGTTGAAATTTATATATCTGAATGTGCTGAATTATTGAGAACTAACCCTAAAATATTGAACGGAATAACAAGTGATTTTAAAAAAAATAAAAAACTGTAGGTAACAATGGCTATAATTCATTGCGGTTGAATTCCTAATCGGAATTCAACGCTTATTTGCTATCTTTCGGCAATGGCGGAAAGAATCCTGCGGATTTTTCCGCAACGAAATCATAGCCGAGACCGTTGTGCACAAGTTGAGAAAATGAGGTATACATTAATAATTTTGACTCTTCTTTTGACTTTTTCCTGTAAAGTCAAAGCTCAAGAAACGGACTTAAAAATTGTCTGTAACGAATCGACTAAAAAAGACCCTGAATATTCAGATGACATTATTATAACAACTTGTGAATTTAAAAATCACTTATTCAAATCAACTGGAATTGCTGATTATAAAGGTCGATATTCTTATAAGTATGAGCTGTTTCAGATTGACAAAAAGGATACTATAAAAGTAAAAAACTCTGACTTTTTTAATAAAAAGGCAATCGGATTGGAAAAATTAATAAACCAAAAACTCAAAACTGAATACGAATCGAATTCCAAAATTCCTGAAATCAGCGACTGTATGAAATGGATTGACTTTAGATATTATAAACTAAACGAATTTGGAATTTCATTTACCGACAAAAATCAAGTGGAGTTTAACGTTGATTACGGAATTGGAAGTGCGTGCTTTAATGTAAGTTCAAGTTCAATCGTTTTGGAACTTTCTGAAATAGAAAAATATTTAAAATAAAAACCAGTGCACAACAACGGCTATAGTTCATTACTTCTGACTTTCTTCTCGGAAAGTCCTCGCAAATTTGCTATCTTCGGTTTACGGCGGAAAATCCTCACGGATTTTCACGCAACGAAACCATAGCCCAAACCGTTACCCAACATTTGACGAAACATTGAACATTTCACTTCAAAATATAGATTGGACTAAAAAAAGCGGAATTCTGATAATCGGAATTTGTTTAAGTTCAATGTCATTGAAATATATGGTTCAGCCTTATCGTGGAACTTGGATTTATCAATATGGAAATATGATTTCATTGTTAGTCTTTTACGGTGGAATTTTTTGGTCACTGATAAATACTATCCTTTTGATTTCAAAACATAAATCTGACTTGAAAAATAATCTGATTTGGATTTTTTTAAGTGCAATTCCGTTTTTATATATCGGAATAATGATGACAATTTTAATGACAAGAACAATTGAATAAATGAAAAATCTATCTTACAAACAGGTTTCAATGCTTCTTTATGGAATTGCATTGATTACACCTATGTTTTTTGGCACTTGGACAATTGGTGTTTTTGGACTGATTATGGGCTGGTTAGGAATTTTTGCTCTTGAACCATTTGTTGCGATACCTTGGTTGGCTAATTTCCTATATTTTGGAAATCTGATTTTTAAAAAGTTGAACCTGAAAACAAAAGTCGTAATATCAATTTTGACTATAATTTTTGCATTATTTGTAATCGGACTTCGAGAATTACCCGAAAATGAAGGTGGGCGGAATTCTGGTATCGTAGTAGGAATTGGATTTGTTATTTGGATTTCGAGTTTTATAGTGTTGCTTATCGGACAATTAAAAGAAAAAAATAAAAACGTTGGGTAACAACGTGTATAATTAATTGCTACGGAATTTCCTTCGCGGAAATTCACTCGAATTAATTACTTTAGTGCCACAGCGGAAAAATCTTGCTGATTTTCCCGCAACTAATCATACACAAGAACGTTGTGAGACATTTTTAACCGTCTTATTTCTATTTATGAAAATAGTAAAACTAAATACAATTCTATTTTATATTCTTTTATTCCCACTTGTTCTTACTGCACAAGATGAATTAAATTCAAAAAAACCAATTCCAATTGATAAGGTTGGCGTTCATAATAGCAACTTAAGGATTGATGGTTTCTATTATCAGAGAAAATCGAAAATTAAATCTAAAAATGATACGATAAGATATATTTCACCAATTATATTTTTTAAAAATGGAGCAGTTTTCCCTTTTGACTATATTGGTAATTCGAGTATGACCTTAAGATTTAAGAAAGGTAAAAAGAAATGTAAACTTAAACCTAAACAGAACTTCGATACGATTATAAATTTTTTTAAATGTTATAGTGAAATTATTAATTCAAGAGATAAATATCCCATATACTCAGTAGATGGTAATGTCATAAGAATTCAATCCTTTCGAAATGGCTTAATATATGAGAGACAAGGAATGGTTATAAATGACAGCACATTTGTTATGTATAAATCAATCAACTACCTCAATAACACTGTAAAGAATGATAAATCAATTTACAAGTTCCAACTTTCAAAAAAACCAGATTCGACAATTATTAAACCTAATTACCATGTTAAACAGTATTTTAAGGATTAATTAATTATCAGTTTTGGACAGATAAACGTCTCACAACAACACCTATAATGCATTGCTACTTCCCCAATAAGTTGGAGATTATTTCCTACATTTAATCTCAAATAGAAAAATGAACGTTTGTGTTAGGCAGCGCGCTTCGCTACTGGTTAGAAAAACACAAGCAGACCGGAGTGGCGCTTAGCCACGCTGCTACTCGCAACGCATCATAGCCAAACCGTTGCCACCAATTAGAGAAATGACCACTAAAGAAATTTACGAAAAAGCGAATAATGTTCTAGGAATTGAAGGAATGACTGGAAATGAACGTCTTTGGGAAAGTGGTTTAATGGATGAATTTGACAAAGCCAAAAAATCGGACAAATACAAAGCTCGAACAATACTTCAAGCATTAAAATTTGACGAACTTTCCATAGGCAGAATAGTTGGATTCTCAATGGACTCTCTTAAATATCCAAATGCTTGGGATTTTCCGAATGAAAACTCAAACGGACAAGAAGATGAAAATAAAGCTACGTTGGAATATTCCAATCTTAACGAAGTTGGAATGGGTGCACCATTGAGTGGAAAATGCAAAATCAAGCTTTATGACAATAAAGAAATTCTGATTCCCGAAAATTGTGGTGGACCAGCAATTTGGACTCGAAATGGACAAAAAGTTGCAATACCGATTTGGGACAGGTCATTTTTTAGCGGAACATTCCAAAAAATCGGAATTGTGGACTTGAAAAACCAAACGCTGACTAAATACAAAAAGAAGTTTCGAGTTTTGGATTTAAGGTCATTTAGTGGAAACAATATTGTTGGATTTGACAGCCCAATACACAGAATAAAAAAACTTGAATTTGATTATATTAACGAACCGATTGAAAAAGTAATCGGAATAAAATAACTGGTGGCAACAATGTATAACAGCAATTACGGCGGATTCGACTACGTCCGAATCCACTCGGAATTGCGAGCGTCAGTTATTAATCGAAAAATAGTAATTTAAAACCCGTAACTGACGGTTATACGAGACCGTTGCCAGTAATACGAAGAACGCAAATCAAAACTAATATTTAACGAATGGATTTTTCAAAAGACTATAAAGATCTCGGGGAAATAATCGTAAGAAAATTACGCGATGAAAACTTTAAATACTATGAAAAAAATAGAGACTTTGGAAAATCTATGAGTGAAAAAGAATACTCTGAACTACCTAGAAACCCGAATTTAGCACCTGAATTTCAAAAATTAAAAGACGAACGATTTGAATTTTTTAACGGATTGAATGAAAGACAAATAGAAATTCTAAACCGACTTGTCCTGAATATTTTGGATTCGACTGCATTTAATTTCTTGAGAGAAATTGAAGAAAACTTAAATAACAATAAGAGTTTAGGATTAACAATAAACGGACAAGAAGTAGAGAACATAACGACTGAATTGTTATCTGGAACTTTGTTTGGAGAATACTTTTTATGGACTGAAAAGAATAGCAAATTTGGAGAGTTTCAGCAATAAGAATAAAGTACTACTGGCAACAATGTATAACCGCAATTACGGCGGATTCGACTTCGTCCGAATCCACTCGGAATTGCTAAGGTCAGCTCCTAAACCAAATATAAATACTAAATTAGCCCGTAACTGACGGTTATACGAAGCCGTTGTGTACAATTAAAAAATGGCATTCGAGAAAATAACATACAGCGGAACAGAGTGTAACAATTACCTCTATTTTTCATTTAATTCGGATTATTTCGATACAAATGTGGTTACAGCCCAATTAGGGATTGAGCCGACTGCACTGATGATAAAAAAGGATCCTGTTCCTAAATCAACTTCTTGGAAATTTCGAATTGACGTAGGACAAGAGATTGATTTAGAAACTCCTCTCGAAAAACTCGTGACTCTCTTTGCAAATAAAATAGAACAAATAAACCGTTTAAAAAAAGAACTTGGATTGACCACCAGACTGCAATTTGTCATTGACATAGACATCAATCCAGAAGCTTCAACTCCATATTTTGGACTTAATAAAAGGACAATTGACTTCTTGGCTAAAACTGAAACTGAAGTGGATTTTGACGTTTACAAAGCTGATACAATTGGAGTGTTTAGTGATGAATAAAAAATAAAAACTGTACACAACAATGGCTAAAAATCATAGACCTAACCAACCAGACCGTTTCTACGCTTTTTAGCCGGAACGTTGCCATTAATTAGAGCCAATGACTAGAAATATTCCGAAAGAGGTAAGGGATACTTTAAGAAAAGAAGTGAATTTTGGATGCCCAATTGAAAATTGTGGAAGCCCATATTTGAGCTATCACCATTTTGATCCACCTTGGCATATTGAAAATCATCATAGACCGGAAGGAATGATTGCATTATGTCTTGAACATCATAAGCAAGCTGATTATGGAGCATATACAGATAGCCAATTAATGGAGCTAAAAAAGAATCCTTTCTTATCTTCATCTGATTCGGTAAATGGGCAAATAAGTTGGAAGCGAGAAAATTTAGTTTTCTTAATCGGTGGAAATGTATTCATTGGAGCCCAAAATATTTATCTAAATAAGCAAGAACAATTATTATGGCTGACAACTGATGAAAAAGATAATTCTCTCCTGAATTTGGATATTAAATCTGAAAAAGGAGAATTGATTTTTTCAATGCGTGAAAATGATTGGTTGGTTATGTCCAACTTTGATAATATAGAAAGTATTCCGAGTGGAAAAAGACTTTCCGTTGAAAATAAAAAGGAGGATTTGAAAATAGATATTGAATTCAATAATTACACAAAAGAAGAATTTCAAAAAAAATACGAAAAAGATATACCTTCACAATGGATAGAACTTATCGCTAATAAAATTGTTGGTGAGCCTATAACTGTTTGCGTTATTAATGGACATTTGACTTATCCCTTTGAAATCAAAATGGATTCTAATGGAACAATAATTAATGGAGAAGGAAGTGAAATAACTGTAATGGGAAGCCTTACTTTAAAAAATGTAAAAGAGTATAAAATGCAAAGAGGAATAGTAGTTGGAAGTGGTGTTCTGATTAAATAACTAATGGCAACACCGTGTATAATTAATTGCGGCTGAATTTCCACACCGGAAATTCAATCTTATTAATTACCTTAGTGCTACGGCGGAAAAATCTTACTGATTTTCCCGCAACTAATCATACACAAGAACGTTGTAAGTAATTTAAACAGAAATATGAAGAGAATAATTTTATTGTTTTTTATTGGAATCTTATGCATGAGTTGTGAAAAAGAGAGAGAAATTACCAAAAAAGAGAAAGAGAAAATATTAGCAGAATTAAGTCAAATTGATTTTATTGACCAAAAATATGCTGGAATTCCACCTGCTGATTTAAGAGAAAAGTATGGGAATCAGAAGGCTTGGGAAATTTTTAAACAAAAAAGAGATAGTGTTGGTATCGATAATCAAAATAGAATAAGACGACTTTATAAAGATTACGGTTATTTAGGTGAGAAAAAAATTGGAGAAGAAGCCTCTACGAGCTTTTGGTTACCCATCCAACATGCAGATAATGACATACCTTTTCAACAAGAAATGCTGAAAGCCATGAAAAAGGAGATTGAAAAAGGCAGTACGGACAAATATCATTACGCAATGTTAGAAGACAGAATTAATGTCAACCTTAAAAAACCACAACGTTTTGGCAGTCAGTTGACATATAATAACAAAGGACAGGCAATACCAAAAATTGGAATTATTGACTCTACTATTGTGGATAGTTTAAGAAAAGCTTACGAATTACCAAATCTTAAGGAGTATTACAATGGAATGACCGAAATGCACTTCGAAATGAACAAAAAAATGTTCCTCGAAAAAGGAATTACAGAACCCCAATTGTATAAATAAACTACTTACAACAATGGCTATAATTCATTGTGGTTTTGTGCCACGCCAAAATAAAAGTATAAACCAAACGGCTGGATTTCAGCGGAATAATCCTGCGGATGATTCCACAACGAAATCATAGCCGAGACCGTTAGCTGTAATATCCCAAAAACACGTATAAATGAAAGTGCATTGGAATAAAGATTCAATTTTAAATACTCTTGATTCAGAAACTAAGCCTTCTCTAATTTTTAAAGAAATTTGTAATTCAATTGGAAAACACTATTCTGAAAAAGGCTGGAAATACTCAAAAAGCAGACCGAAAATAAGGCGTGAAAATAACGACTTAATTGTAGAAATTAATTTTTGGAGTTCTCACAGTAATATGTCAGGTTCTTATATTCAATTGGAAATACTTCCATATGTAAGTTCTAAAAGACTAAAAAAATGGATTAAAGAAAATAAAATTGGACGGAATCAATTCATTTATGCGCCCAAAAAATATTCTTTTAGAAATAACAACGTTTATGGAATTACAGAAAATAAATTTTCGGAACTTTTGGATGAAATAGATGATTTCATTAAAAATGAGTTGGACATTAACGACAATGAGGAATTTATTAATAGGATTTTAAAAAATGAGGATGGGTGTATTAAAGATAATTTGGCTTGTTATTTAGCTATGAAAAATGACAAAAGAATGTTTGATCTTATTGAAAATGATAAAGGTTTGAAAATAGACAAACAAATTATTGATAAACTAAAAAAATACTACAGCTAACACAGGCTATAATTCATTGTGGCAATTGAACTAAAAAACATAAATTTAACCAACCAATCGGCTGATTTCATTAGCGAAAAGTCTCCAACATTTTCCACAACGAAATCATAGCCTAAAACGTTACCCATAATTATAAAGAAGCATTGAAAAAGAAATCATTAATAGTATTTGATATTGACGGAACACTAACTGATAGTGTACTGCAGCATCAAAAAGCATTCACAGAGACATTGCTAGAAATTGGAGTGAATAAAATCAATGCTGACTTCAAATCTTTCAAACATCATACAGATAGTTTCATAGCGAAAGAAATTTATGAAAAAAGTCAAAACAAAACCTTTACAGAAGATAAAGCCCTTAAATTTAAAAATGGTTTAACCAAAAGAATAAATCTTATCAATTTTAAAGAGATTAAAGGAGCAAAAGAACTAGTAGAGAAACTTCAAAAAGAATCAGAATTTGGTGTTTGTTATGCAACTGGATCATTACGAAAAGCTGCAAAACATAAGCTAAGCTCAATAGGCCTAAAATTTGAAGAATGGCAATTAGTGGCATCAGATCAAATCTATAGTCGAGAAAACATTGTAGAAGCAGCCATTAAAAGCTCTTGTCAAAACTATAACGTTAAGCAGTTTGAAAGAATAATTTCAGTCGGTGATGGTCTATGGGATTTATTGACAGCTAATAATCTAAAATTGGAATTTATAGGTGTAGGAGAAAAAAATAGAGAGTTATTATTAAAAGAAGGAGCAAAAAGAGTGGTTCAAGATTTGACTGGATTTAAAATTGAAGAAAAACATATGGGTAACACTGTATATAGCAAATAGGGCGTTTGGTGGTATACAAAAGTTCATTGTTATGTAGAACGTCGCCAAATCGTTGATTTGGCTTTTAGGAATGAATAAATTAAAAACAAAATACAACGTTTTGGCTCAGTGCAAACCCGAAAGTTTATCGCTTTCTACTGCCCTACTTGCCATATACTAAACGTTACCCAACATTTAGAAAAACACTAAAAACTGAATAAAAAATTGCTACAGAATTTTAAGAAATTATCTTACATAAAAAAATCAATGATTCTATATGGAATCTCACTTATTACTCCAATTTTCTTTGGAAGTTGGTTAGTTGGTTTTTTTGGGCTCATAATAGGTGTGATTGGAATATTTGAACTTGAACTCTTTTTAGGACTTCCCTGGATTGCGAATTTCCTTTATTTTGGAAATCTGATTTTTAGAAAAGGAAATCTAAAACTGAAAATCGGAATATCAATTCTAACAATTATATTCGGATTATTTACAATCGGAATTAGAGAAGTGCCGGTTCACGAAGGCGGACTAAATAATGATGTAATTGTCGGAATTGGCTTTTTAATTTGGCTTTCAAGTTTTATTGTACTGTTAATCGGACAAATAAAAGAAATTAATAAAAAAAACGTTGGGTAACAACGTCTATAATTAATTGCTTCGGAATTTCCTCAGCGGAAATTCACTCGAATTAATTACTTTAGTGCCACGGCGGAAAAATCTTGCTGATTTTCCCGCAACTAATCATACACAAGAACGTTAGGTGCAATTAAAACCAATCAATGAAAACAAGAACTATAATTGGAATTCTGTTATTATTTACTCAATTTGGATTCTCTCAAATCTCTTCTAAATCGGAAAACAAAAAAACGGAAATGGAAAAAACACAATTTCTTGGATTAAGAACTACAATCTACAAAGTCGGAGACATAACAAATGCAAAAAAATGGTATTCTAAAGCTTTTGGTATCGAACCTTACTTTGACCAACTTTTTTATGTCGGATTTAATATTGGTGGATTTGAACTCGGACTTCAGCCTGAAGAGGAACCAATTGAAAATAAAACTGAAAATGTTGTTACATATTGGGGAGTGAATGACATTAACGAAACTTACAAAAAACTAATTGAATTAGGAGCAATCGAAAATGAAAAACCGTATAATGTCGGTGGAGAAATAATGACTGCGACAGTAAAAGACCCTTTTGGAAATATTATCGGAATAATATATAACCCTAAATTTAAACTGAAATAATATAATAACAGCACCTAACATTGTATAAAAATAATAGCAGTTTAGTCGCTAAAATGAAAGTGAAATGTATAAATTAAACAACAGTAAAAAACCGAAAAGTAAGTGCATAAAATCCGCTACTATTCTTATACGTTACCGTTGTGCTTCATTATGAGAAACCGCTAACCAATGATAAAATTCTTTAGAAAAATCAGGCAAAAACTTCTCTCTGAAAATAAATTCAGTAAATATCTATTATACGCAATTGGTGAAATTATTCTTGTTGTAATTGGAATTTTAATTGCTCTTCAAATTAATAATTTGAATGAGCAAAAAAAGCGGGATAAGGAGATTCTAGCAATAAATGAACGTCTCATACTGGACATAGATAATGACATACGAGAGCTATATGTGCAACAATCTTATTGGGACAATCTGATACCTGTTTTTAATAAAGTAAAAAGTGATTCAATTACTCTCAAATTATTTGACGAAGGCTATACACGGCTTATAACTACAAGAGTATCTACCAGCCTAAACAAAACTGGTGTTCAGCAATTAAAAGCTCTAAATCTTAACGATGACCTTTCTTTGAGGATTGTAAAACTCTATGAAGAAATGGAAAATTCTACCATAATTCCGACTGAGAAGGATATAAATAACAGAGCTAACAAAATGTTAGACTATTATAAAGATAACTACAGTTGGTTTTCCGAATGGATATCTCAAACAATTACGAGTGACAATAGCAGTAAGGAGCTACAAGATTTTTTTTTAAGTAGTTTACGTTATAAGAATGAAGTAGCGCTGAATCATTTAACCATTAATATCTATTTAAGTTTTATAGAACATTACATAGTCCAACTGGAAGAAATAAGAACAATATTAAAACAAAAGACAGATAGCGATTTTATTTCTATAAGTAGCGACAATTTAAAACAATATGTTGGTTCTTATGAAACCTATAAAATTGAAGGGGATTCTCTAGGTTTTAAAAGTGAAAATAGATTTCAGATAGATTCGTTCGAAAACTTTTTACGCATCAGTGATTCCGGTGGCTACAGTGATGGGCTTTATTTGAAGTCAAATAATACGTTCTTCACTGAATCTGATGGTGTTAAGGTTAATTTGAAATTTGACAAGAATCCATCAAGCGAAATTAGTGATGCCATTCTAATCATTAAGACTAGTGATAAAAAAGGTGTCTTTAATTTAAAATTGGTCAATAAAAATTAAAACGAAAGCACAACAATGTATATAAGCCATTAAAACGGCTCATATACGTTACCGTTGAAACACATTCAACTAGTGTTGAACTTTTGTTGCTACGTGCTTTGCACTACCACCCCAAAAGAAATGTGTTTCAACAAACTGCTAAACCAAATTACACAATCGCCTATCTATAAAACATCAACGCTAGTTGGGCATCGAGCCAAAACGATGTCTCAACTATACCTAAACGTAATTTGGATCTGTATTTTGCGTTCTCAATAATCAGAATTTGACAAATAACGATAATCATATTATCGATTTGATGAACTATTATCGAAGTGAAATAGGAAGTCCACTACTCCGATAATAGTTGTTCAAATTCTTTATATTTACTCTTAAAACACAGAGCTACGTATAGCAGGTTGTTGGTAGCAATTATGACTAAAAATACCCAATATTAGGTGTTTCGAAAATTTGATGAAAAACTTAAATTTATATTATGAATAGAATAGTTTTAAATTTATTTCTCACCTTTACATTTGCAAGTTCTTTTGCACAGAATACACAAAATTTCACTAGACAATTCCAAACCTCAAGCGGGATTTATGGCTATGTAGAGGTTTTGACAAGCCCAACAGGATTTGGTACACTTGCCATACAACAAAGTAAAACCGTTGTCGAAGGGATTAATAATTTTTCTGGTAATTCACTTAGCGAATATGGTGTAAGTTTTCCATTTAACTGTTCTAATTGTTTTTTCTACGCAGATGGAACAGTAAGCATGCAGATTCGTGATGTAATAGGGCGTTCAAGTGGTACATTTAGTAAAGGCGGAACGATTAATCTAAATAGCGGTATCAACAGATTTATTGATTGGGCGCCTAGTGTAAAAGAACAACATAATGAAGCCTTAAGTAAATATAGAGAGGGGAATTACTGGGAACGTAACGGAAGGGTAGAGACACTAAATATTTATAGTGTAAAAGGTGGAGATTTTGGAACAGTTAGTAATGCTTTAAGGCAATACAATGCTGACCAAAACCAGCAATCAGTCTCAAATAGTCAAACTCAAAATTCATCACAGACAATTGGCAATATATCATCAGTAAGTAGAAACTCATCCAATAATTCAACTTCAACAGTATCGAATAATAATGGTGTTATGTATGACAGTAATGGTTTACCAACGACACCAGAAATTGAGGCGCAAAAAGCGAGAAGCCAAGCCAAATATGAGCAACAAATGGAACGTATACAATATGCTACTCAAGCCTTGACTGCTCTTGGCAATATGTTAGAGCAGAACCGTCAAAATAGGCTTGCTTTTGAACGAGAACAGGCACGGAAAAAGCAAATGGAAGAGGAACGAAAAAATCAATTTGATTTTCAAGCAGAGAAGTATCGTGGGCAATTTAAAGCAGTTATTAGCGCAAGACAGGCATTTTTAGAGCAACCTAAATTGAAATCTGTACTAAATCAAGATGGGACTGGATTTAAACCACTATATATATACTTTGCATATATTCCGAAAGACTACGACTATTACTATGAAAATGTCAGGTATCCTAATACAATGAAATTTAAAATAAATGAAGAAGTCAATGTTCAGTTTTCTCAAGTATTTGCTTTTTTCCCTTATTCTAATGGTCAATATCCCTTTATAGAGGAAATCAAGAACAAAATACTTGCAGAGTATTTTGGAAGAAAAGCTAATGATTATTACACTGTATTCTTCAATTGGGAAAAAAGTGTTGAGGCCGTAACAAATAGCTTAAGATCAAATTTGGATAAAGCGGTTTCTACACATTACTTTAGTCAGGCAATACCACCTAAATCGAATCAAATCACTTTTTTAAATGATAAAATAAACAGCGAACAAAGCAAGGATTATTGGACAGGTGAAAAGGTAAAAACAAAATCTGGTGAAAAGACAGACTATTGGTCAACCGACAAAAAGAAAAAGAACAAAAAGAAAAAAACAGACTATTGGAATAATAATAACTAAAAACTTATGAAAAAATTAATCTTTTACCTATTGGTATTATTTATTAATTCATCTCTATATGCTCAAAACGTCACGATGGCAAAAGCCTTTTATGAAAAGGCACAATTGGAATATGAAAATAAAAACTATGATGAAGCCATAAAATTATTAATTAAAACAAAGGAAAATTTAAATGGTGATACCAATCCAGATATTATTTTTTTAGAGGCTAAGGCTAGGTTTTTGAATGATATAAATATTAATAACTCCAAAGCACTGTTTGAGCAATTTCTAAACGAAGCTGATGATTCAGATTCTAGAATAAAAGAAGTTTCAAGAATACTAGTTGATATTGAAACTTCAAATAATTATTATACTAATGGTAATAGAAAAACCCTTGAATTAGAAGATGGTAAAATTTTCAAAATCAAATATTTTAATGAGAATGGTACAAAAAGATTATCTGAATGGTATAATGGTTCTGAAATACAACTTAGAATGTATTATGATTATGTAAACGGAGCGCACGAAATAATAGCCCAATTAGATTTGAGAGGTGAAATTCCCGTATGTTACACGAAAAATGGACTAGTTGAAAAGGTTTACTATTATGCCAAAAAACCTAATAGATTTAATAAGGTAAATCATACTTTTTTAAGTGCAGAGGAACACGTTCAATTTAATAAAACTGTTGAGTTATATTTCCCAGATGAACAAGCCACGGTTATTTTATTTAAATATAATGGTAAAACAATCCAAGAAATAAGATATGAAAAGGTAGAAGCTTCATCTTATGTCAAAAACATGAAGGATTATTATGCCCTAAATATCAAGGTTTTTAAAAGTTTTACAAACTCTGAAATAAACGAAGTTATATGTAAAGCGTATGAATCATCGGAATATAATAATATTAAGATTAATGACTATGTTACCTATCATGATAATGGTATGATAAAAACTATGATTGATCAAATTGGTAATGATTATACCAAGTTTATTATGAATGAAAATGGATTACCAACCAGAAAAGAGGTTTACAAAAAAGGAAACCTTAAAGAGGTTAGTAAATTTAATCAAAGTACTTCGTCTTGGGAACGCTTAAATAAAAATGATTGGTAAAATAACGGCTACCAACATTGTATAAAAATAATAGCGGTTTAATCACTAAAACGAAGCAAAGTTAATATAAAAAAGGTCTGTGTTTTACCAAAAAGTAAGTGCATAAAAATCCGCTACTATTCTTATACTAGACCGTTGTAAACAATTCCTCCTATTTCCAAAAAATTAATTACTTCTTGGAAACGTTTTACGGAGAAAATTGAATAAATTCGTTACAGTGGACAAAGTGTGAAAACCCCTATGTTTACTAAACTTTTAAAAAACGTTACTCAGAATATAAAAAAATTAAAAAAACACAAGATGAAATCATTTAAAACAATACTATTTACCTGTTTAATGCTTATTGCGCTCTCAGTAAACGCTCAAACAGCCGAGGAAATTATTGCAAATTATTTCGAGAATACTGGAGGCAAAGCCAAATGGGAGAGCCTTAAAGGACTTAAAATGATTGGAAGCGTTAATGCACAAGGCATGAAAATCCCAGTAGAAATGTTAACACTAAAAGACGGGAGAACAATGCTTAAAATTAAATTCCAAGGTCAAGAAATTAAACAAGGTGTTTATGATGGTAATATTTTATGGAACACCAATGTTATGACACAGCAAGCTGTAGTTTCTGATAAAGAAAGTACCGATAACTACAAGAAAAATGAAGCAAAAGAATTCCCAGATCCTTTTCTTAACTACAAAAAAAATGGCTACAAAGTTGAGTTGCTGGGAAAAGAGACAAAAGAAGGCGCTGAATGCTTTAAGATTAAGTTAACCAAAAATCCAATTATGGTTGATGGCAAAGAGGAAGAAAATGCTACTATTTACTTTTTTGACACTGAAAACTTTGTGCCTATTGCGCTAGACTCTGAGGCTAAACAAGGTCCGATGAAAGGACAAGTGTTTACTTCGACAATGAGTGATTATGAAGAGTTTGGAGGACTTTATTTCCCTACCTCAATGAGTCAAGTTGGACAACCAATCACCATTGAAGCTATTGAATTAAATCCATCGGTTGATGATTCAGAATTTACGATGCCTGTTAAAGCAGAAACTCCTACAGAGGATAACAATTAATTCAAACTATAAAGAATAAATACTGTTTATAACAAGGAACATAACCCATTAGCCAAAAACAACAGGCCATATTCCTAAACGTAATTTGGATCTGTATTTTACGTTCTCAATAATCAGAATTTGACAAATAACGATAATTAAATTATCTATTTGATGAACTATTATCGAAGTGAAATAGGAAGTCTATTACTCCGATAATGGTTGCTCAAATTCTTTATATTTACTCGTAAAATATAGAACTGCGTTTAGCAGTTTGTTACCAGCAATTCCTCTTATTTCGAAAAAAAAGAAAAAAATAAGACTAAAAATCAGAAACGTCAACATCTGATTTTCAAAACTATACAAAGACGTTAGTCAGAACTTGAAAAATAAAAAATGAATAATAAAACAATATATTTAATAGGTGTAATAGGTATAATTTTATTTGTAAGTAGCTGTCTTATTGGAGGTATATTAATTGACAATTACAGTGTTACTAGCCAATATATTAGTGAAACTTATGCTGTAGACACAAAATATGGATTATGGTTAAGAGTTTTAGGTTATATACCAAGTGGAGTCTTATTTACTCTTTTTTGTTTTCTTGGGATCAAGTATTTTCCCTCATCTAAATTAATCAAAACGGGGTTATTGAGTGTTGGACTATTCTATGGGGTTGGAACTATTGTAGTTTCGATTTTTCCATGTGATACCGGCTGTAATCCTGAATATATAAATCCAAGTATTTCGCAAATAATACATAATATATCAGCTTTGGTAATATATGCTTTTGTTCCTGTAAGCATCATAATAACAGGTATCGGGTTGAGTAAATTCACAAACTATAAAGTTCTTTCATTTATATCTGTTATTTTGGGAACTCTAAGTGCTGGTTTTGTTTTTTTATTAATTTCTAATCTTAAATCAGATTTTTTGGGTCTTTATCAACGAATTATTGAATTATTAATTTTGACATGGATACTTGTATGTGCCTTGAAAATAAAAAAAGCTGGTAACAATGGCTATAATTCATTGTTACACTTGAACATTAAACAAAAATAAAAACATACATTTAGGCTGATTTCTAAGCGGAAAAGTCTCCGACATTTCCCGCAACTAATCATACACAAACCGTTGGTAAAAATTAACGCAAAATTTATAAAAAAATGAGATTCAAATTATCCTTACTACTATTCGTCATTACCATTTCAAATATATATTCTCAAGAAAAGGAACTAGAATTTCTACAAAAGAACATTAGCAAATTCGATTTCATCAATGAGCTTTCCTATGCAGCAGGGTACTCTTTGGTATATAGCTATACACATTCTATAGAAAATGGTAGATTAACACAAGTTAGTACCTATGTAAAAACGAATCAGGACCTGACTCAGTCTGCTCACCTTGATGATTTGATACAAGTTGAAAAAGTTGTTGATGATGGAAACCATGAATACATAAAGCTCATCTTTAAAAAAGATGCAGTCAGCTGGGATAATGGAGGCGTTCAAGAAAAAAGAGAGGAGATCTTTATTAACCTATGCAAAAAAAGTTATCAACCTGGGAATATGGATAGTATGAAATGTACAGAAACACTTTACCAACTATCTGACGAATTTCCTAAGAAAATAATCAAAGCCTTCGAACAATATGCCTATTCAACCAAACAAAAACATAAAAATAATTAGCCTAATAGTATTCGCGTTATTTTTATAAAACATGTGGAACTGTATTTAGTTCGGATTAGACTTCCCCTAGACAATTTTAGGGCAGGCTCAAGCAAATTCATTATTATGATAAGACTGGTGAATTAATCAGAACTGCGTTTAGTAGGTTGTTACCCAACATTAAAAATTGATAAATTAAACTTTAAAATGAAAAAAATAATTACTCTTTCCTTGACTTTACTAAGTATTTGTGCAATTTCTCAAACATCAGGTTCCGATTACCTTGTAACCGTTCAAAATGATACTGTTCATTGTAAAATTGTCGAATTGAAAAATAAAAATGTTACCTACATCGTGAATGGTCAAAACGGAAAGAAGAAAAATAATATTTTCAAATTTGCTGACGCATATTTCTCTGACACATCTATAATAAAGAACCCATTAAATATCAAAATTGAAGAACCGGAATCTGGATTTGCGCATGTTTATTTTTATAGACCATACGTATATACGGGCTCCACTTTAGCTTGTAAAGTAGAATATAATGGAGAACCATTTATTAATATTAAAACTCATAGTTATTACTTACACAAAATAAAAGCTGGGGAAGTACATAAGTACAATCAAAAAAACTCAAAAAAAGACATCGTTGAAATTAATGCAAAAGATGGAGGAATTTATTTTATAAGAGGTTCATTCGGAGGATCTGGAGAAGCTTTTACCAATAATCTAAATTTGTCTAATTCGTTACACATTTTTCGAGATAACCCTAAAGTTGCGAAGTCTGTAATCTTAACAATGAAAAAGTTGAGCCCTGAGTATTAAAAAACGTTGGGAACAACGTGTATAATTAATTGCTAGATCACTACCGACTTACGAAAAATTCCGCTGGAATTTTCTATCTGTAATATGTTTGCTAACTTAGTTGCTTAACCACACAACTAACCCTACATAAACACATTAGGCAAAATATATCAGATATAATAGAATATGAATTTATTAAATAAACTTTACAAAATTTTTCTATCTGAGTATGCCAAAAGGCGGATTGAAAAAACAATACTCTATGTTGCGTTATTTGGCTTTTTCATCCACTTAATTTTAATTTACTTATCAAAATTCGGTATAGTAAATTTATCTCTTGAACCAGAATTATTTAAAAATCCAATATCGGCAATTTACACTCCATTCTCATTTATACTTGTTTATGAAGTTTACTTATTAATTTATTACTTACCAAAGTCATTTACCACCTACATAACTAAACAGTATGAAATTATAACACTTATAATTATCCGAAGATTATTTAAAGATTTGTCTGCTCTTGAACTGTCATCAGATTGGTTTCAAATAAAAGAAGATTTGCAATTCACCTATGATATCTTGGCATCAGTTATTCTTTTCTATCTGATTTTTCAGTTCCAAAAACAAGGAATGCAAAAATCAACGCAACTAAATGACAATAAACTAAAAATTGAAAGATTCATACATAGAAAGAAAATTATTGCCGTTGCTCTAGTTCCGATTTTTTTTATCATGGCTCTAGTTACACTTTTGAATTGGACTTTAGATGTTTCTCTTGCCTCTAACGACTTACCTAGTTTTGAAACAATTAATAATTTATTCTTTGATGAATTTTTTACCGTACTAATCTTAGTGGATGTCGTTCTTCTGTTAATTTCCTTCTTTTACACCGATAAATTTCACAAAATAATTAGAAATTCCGGATTTGTAGTTTCAACGATTTTAATTCGTATGTCATTCGGAGTAAGCGAATCAATTAGTACAATTTTAATCCTCGTAGCTGTCCTGTTTGGATTAGCAATAATAATAATCCATAATAAATATGAAAAAAATACTTTGCCTAACACCGTATAAAATTAATTGCAACGGAATTTCCTCAGCAGAAATTGTTGCACCAGTTCGCTTCGCTCGTGTCACTCGAATTGATTACCTAAGTGCTAAAGCAGAAAAATCTTGCTGATTTTCCCGCAACTAATCATACACAAAAACGTTGAAACACATTCAACTAGCGTTGAACTTTTGTTGCTACGTGCTTTGCACTCCCACCCCAAAAGAAATGTGTTTCAACAAACTGCTAAACCAAATTACTACAGCGCATATCTTAAAAATTGCACGGGTTTTCATATGATTATAAAAAAATCATGGGTTATGCGGGCGGCTATTGGTATACTAAATGAGCATTTAAAGACATTTAAAAATTATCTACCAAGACAAGCTGCTGTTTCATTCAATAATAACAAGGCTATTGAATCAATTTTAAAAGCAAAAGCAAGACAATAAAATTATTGTCAAAAAAGAACATAAAGAATAGTAGTTAAGAACGAGCTGTACAATTAAATTCTGAACTACACCTTTATTTTAACACTATATGCTATTGTATTTTCAACCGATTTTTTTATTAAAGTAAGGTAATTCAATAATTATGGCTATTTTTTAATCAAAAAGTATTCGCCATTCCCTCCCCCTAAAAGAAACAAATTAAGATCTAAGAAAAAGTCCTCCTGAATACCTGAAGGACTTTGTTGCTATTACAATAAAAAAAATTAACTAAATGTATTGTTGGTGTAAATAAAATTAATTTTTAATAATTTTTTTGGTCATGATTCCCTTATTTGAAGTTACTGTAAGAAAGTAGGTTCCTTGTGCCAAATTGTCAACCTGTATTCTATTTTGACCGTTTCTAACATCTCCAGTTACCAAAATCTGACCAAGAACTGAAGCTAATTTGAAACTTCCTTCTGTATCTGTATTTACGTAAATATCAGAAATTATAGGATTTGGGAATACTTCAAAAGTAGGGTCCGTAATCGATGTGTTTGAGAGTGTAGAATCTGATAATACATAAGCTCCGTCAAATCCGGTTCCAAGGTCTAAGGTAATATCATATTCGCCAGCGGCTGGTGTAATGGGATCTGAATTACCTCCTGAATCATTGATAATAGATCCTGTCAAAACAGTAGGATCATTCCCTGATGGAATTCCTAAAAAAGCACCTTCTCTACTAATAAATCGCAATTCATAGCCTAGTGGAATCGTAATATTAGAAATGGTATATCTTCCTTCGTCTGTACTCACATAGTCTAAAGCATATAAGGTTCCACTACTAATTCCTGCTGGATCATTAGGGTCATAAACCACGGCGTTAAAAATTCTTCTGTTAATTTGCGTAACTCCTGTTGTCAAATCAATTTCAATTTCATATGCTTCACCTTGTGGCGCAGAAAACTTTTGTCCAGAGGATAACAATGTGCCTACCATATTGGTAGAGGTATAAATATCTAAATTAGGCGCTACTGGTGGTGTTTCTGATTGCCCAATATTTGGATCAACTAATCCAAATTGTGTTCCTGTACCTTCCTTTTCAGTGTCAAAATAATATTGTTTTCCTGGCAGTACATAAACAGTAACGAACCTCATGTTTGTTCCGGAGTTAAAAAATTCATAATAATCTTCATAGGTAGAAGTAGCATCCTCAACAATTACATATAGTGTTGAAGGAATTTGCGCTTGTGCCGCACTTACAAATAAAAATGTAAATAATAAAAAAAGATATTTCTGTTTCATAATTAATTTATAATTGGTTTTTCTTTCTAATACCCTATTTACCTTTAGGTATATAAGTCTCAATTTTATCTAAAAGTAACAATTATAAATAATACAATTTGAAAATAGACCGTAATTAGCATAACATAAATTATTGCAACCTAAATTAGGCCTCTTATATAAGTACTTTTGTAACATTTACTTCATGATTCATGCTTTTTAGATGGTGATATAAATTCAAAAGAACAAAGTATAATATCGCCATTTCAATGTAACTTAATTCTTATTCTACTGTTTTTGATATAAATTTTACTATCTTAATTTTCAAAAATCAGAACTATGTTTAAGAAGAATTCGTATATTGTTTGATTATGAAGATTTTAAAATTTCTTATGATTGTATTGTTTATTGCACCTTGCGAATCACAAAATAACAAGGAAATTGATTCTGTGCAAAGCGAATTTAAACTCTTCATGTCGAGTCAAACTTTTGAAAAATACAAGGTAGAAATCTATAAAGGAGAACTTTTAGATCCAGATTTTTCAACAAATAAAAAAGCTAAGCGATTTATTACTCAAATTAAAAATGAATGTGAAAAAGGAATAAATTTTGCCGGAAAATACACTCTTGTTCTATGGGGATGCGGTAGTTCTTGCCAATATAGTATGGTTATTGACAGATTAACCGGAAAAATATATGACGGAATTATGACCTCTTTCGGTTTAGAATTTAAAAAAGATAGTACGCTTATAATTACCAATATTGGAGCAATCGACCCTGAAACTAATATGATTGAAACTTGCTCTTATTGTAATGTCACTCACGAATTATGGATAGGAAATAAGTTTAAAAGATTGAATAAAACCCAGTAGAATAATGATAATAGTCGATTACTAGATTTAAATAAAAAACTAACTATAAAAGCTAACCTTGAAACTATGATTCCAGACTCCGAAATACCTCCGACCTTTCTCCACAAAGAAATCATAGCCTAAAACAATATAAAACATTTGAAAATAACTTCCGTGCATTTGTGTAAATTCAATACAAAATGAATATTTCTCAAAATATAAAGGTTGCAGTAGATGCTGTTGTTTTCGTTTCCCAATCGGCCAAAAAGACCCTCCTACCCAGAAGCGGCTGGTTGAAGGCATTTGGCTTTTGCAATAGACTAATTAGAACAATGGGTAGCACATTTAAACCAACACAGTATTACCACACAAGTCATTCGTACAGAAGAACATATAGGTAAACGCTTATTCTTTTTTAAATATCCAGACAACTTACCGATAGCATTGTACGAGCAGTAATTAGCAGTAAAATAGTGTAACATCTACAGTGGTTAAGCTACTAATAGGTATCCTAGTAAACACATAGCTCAACTAAAACCGCTTTACTATGAAAAGCACATACACACCTACTAACAACCTGCTCATTTTTGGCATTCCGTTACTCTTGTTTGTCATGGCAGTACTGCTCACCCAACAAGTAGCTCTAAACAACACGTTATCACTTGCCCTTAGTATCGATTTGTTATTGGTAATTCCGTTGGTGTATTTGTTTTTAATTCGCAAATCTAGGATTCCTAAAACCACTAGCATACCGGTGGTGCTTATTGGCTTGTTTATTGGTTATAAAACCATACCAGAAGCGCAACAGCAATACCTCGATATGTTTACCCATTACGTATTGCCGCTTATTGAACTTTCGGTGGTTGGTTTTATTATCTATAAAGTAACCAAAGCCATAAGGGCCTATAAAAGACTAAAGACCAGCGCTCCCGATTTTTACGACGTGCTTAAAAATGTGTGTGGTGAAATTGTACCAAAAAGACTCGCTTTAGCTTTGGCTACAGAGGTGGGCGTGCTGTATTACGGCTTTCTACATTTTAAAAAAAGCAACCTTGCACCCAACCAGTTTAGCTATCATAAAACCAGCGGAACACCTGCTTTATATGGAGGCATTATTTTAGTAATTGCCATAGAAACGGTGGCGCTGCATTTTCTTTTAATGAAATGGAACGTCGTTGCCGCTTGGATAGTTACAGTTTTGAGTGTGTACACCGCCATTCAATTTTTTGGCTATGCCAGAGCATTATCGCAACGCCCAATTAGCATAGACCCAAACGGACTCACCTTAAGGTATAGTATTATGAATGAAACGTATATTACTTTTGATCAAATAGACCGTTTAGAACTCAATTCTCAAGAATTAGAAAAAGACAAGCTTACCAAGAGTTTATCGGCTTTGGGGACACTCGAAAGTCATAATTGTGTGCTCTATTTAAAATCGGAACATCAACTAACAGGCGTATATGGTATAAAGAAAAGTTATCGTATTTTGAGTTTCTATATAGACCAACCTACTAATTTTAAGGTACAATTAGATGCAGCAATGCAGTCTTAAAATTTAGCCTATGAACCTAAACCAAATGATTACTGCTCGCCGAAAAAGTTAGAATCGCCTTTAATGAGCTTCCAGGTAAAACACTTAACATCGTTCGCAAAAAAGAAATTTAATCTAAATTCTATAATTCTCAAGCTTCTAAATGCTACCATTAACACTTTGCTGGCGCCAAACTAATTAACAACCAATAATTTGGCCTTGCTAACTGCTTCTTTCGTCAAAATAGAACTTTGTTTAATAGTTATTTAAACACAATTCATCAATAGTTCATCTATAAGTCAAATATATAATTGCAAAAAATACAGAAGTAACACAACTGACAATCAACAAAAGCTTAAAACCTACCAAAAGCATCCCAACAAAACACAAACATTACCAAATCAATATTTTTTATTATTTTTAATCTAAGATACTATTGCTGATTTTCCGCAACGAGCCATACACAAGACCGTTAGCCAAAACTCATAGACAGATGATCAACAAACGAAAAGAATATTATTACCATAAAAAGAAAATCCTGAATCGGATTACCGTCAAAAGCAAAGCCCGTACCTACATAAAATTCATTTTCTCAGTTATCCTTTATGTTTCGATTCAGGATGTCTGCAATGCTCAATCAACTGGTGATGACAATTGTTATGAGTATGTATGTTTGTATACAGCCGATGTTGACACGTATTCTGATATTCTCGTAAAACCTGATAAATACATCGCATATTTTAGTCCTATTATAAAAGGCAATGACACGCAAAAAGAGAGGGAGTATGAACAAAGTTTTGTGAAGAAACTATCGCCACTCTATATTTCTGACACCTACCCTGTGATATACGATGGATCTCAAGGAGATTTCAACTGTATGTCCCTTCAAGAAATACTTAAGAGTAGAGAAGAAGATATTTCTTTTTTTAAGAAAAAAGGATACGAAGTTATAGTACTTGATGAAGAAATAGAAAGCGATAAAATAGAAAGCAAAGTCACCACCACAAAAGTGTTCTTCTCTAGTTTGAAAATAAGCGAAAAGACCTTTGTTGATGGATTCGTTACTGTAAAATCGAAATTTGTCTTCTTTGGCTATCCCTACATTGTGGCAAAGTTTGAACAGTTTACCGTTACTCGTATCAATCATGAAGGAGCCAGCTACAGCCAAAACTCAAATGTGGCGAGCAAATTTCTTCCTCTTCCATACACTCCCAAAAGCAAACCATTCATAGATGCTGATTTCTGGGTATGGACGCCTAAAATTATAAACGCAAATTCTACTCGAAAAGATGAATACCAGATTTTCAATTTTCCTGTAAATAAACTTGGCTCAGTGTCCGATAACTACGAAAACGATGTTATAGATACCTATTTTAAAAACTTTTCCCATCCAGAAAAGAAAGATGCATTCTTCTGGCAAGGATCACTTTTCCAAAACCCGAACCAGAGTACTATGGGAACCTATACCCTAAGTCCTATTAACATAACTGGAATCTCAGAAACGCTTGCTACAGATATCAAACTCAAACTAGACCAATATTACAAAGATAAGAACTACGACTACTGGGGAAACAAAAAGACTAAAACCCAAAAGACCGAAGAAAAGAAAGATGATTTCTGGGGAACCAAAAAAAAGAACAATAATGATTAACCGAACAATGAATTTTATAATTTTACGATCAAGAGTGATCCGCCTTTTTGTCTTTGTTTTTTTTGCGTTGAGCTACATAACAACCACTGCTCAAGATAATGAAACGCTGGCAAGATCCTACTACATGCAGGCGGAGGAAGCTGCAAATCTTAAAAATCATAAAAAGGCAATCGAAAATCTTGATAAGGTTGTTGAATACCTCGCAACCACTAATGGTCGTGTAGAAGCACTGTATGTAAAAAGTTACATGGCACTAAATAACTATCAGCAGGCAGAACAACATCTTCGTAAATATTTTGAAGTGTCCGATGAATCTCGGGACGATTATATGGAGATGGTAAAACTAACTGCCATTGTTAAGGAAAAATTTGAAGAGGAAACCAAAGAAATTGAGAGAAGAAAACTGCAAGAACAAGCTCTAGCTGGTGAACTTGGAGAGTTTGTCAATGGAAAAAAACAAGGAGTTTGGACAGAATACTGGTCGGATGGTACCGTTAAACAAAAGGTGAATTATGTAAACGGTAACATAAACGGTTCGTACAAAATTTTCTACGATTCTAATTGGAAGGTAACGAATGACATTAATGAATTCACTTTCTATCGTAATCAAGAATGGAAAAACGGTGTAATGAATCTTGAAATTGAAGATTTTTACAAAAATGGGGCCTTACAAATGAGTGGGACGTTAGTTTCTCCGGAATCAGAGAAACTCGAGGGCGAAGTACGTTACTATAATGAAGATGGGGGCTTATCTCAAGTGAAGACAATTTTGGGAGGAAAGAGGCACGGAGAGCAGACGTTCTACTACTCATCGGGTAATATTAGTTCCATTAAATTCTGGAATAATGGAAGGCTATCATGGGAAAAACAGTTCAAAGAAAATGGAGAGCAACGCGACTCAGGGACCTTCAAAGATGGTAATGGTACAATTATAATATATAATAAAGACGAGACCATTAAAATTGTGAGGCACTACGAAAATTGGAAGAAAAAAAGAGAAGACTTCTACGATAAAAACTACACAAGTTTATTAGATAGCAAGGGTAAATTAGTTGCGTACATCTATTATTATGATCAATTTTTAACGCCGAGAATGCACAAATACTATCACAAAGACAAATTAGTGCTCGAATTTAACATGAACAAAAATGGGTCTGTTAAATCTTTTGGAATTTTCGATCAGAATAAGAACCAACTAGATGCTTTTTTTTATAATGAGAATGCACGGGTAAACATCATTTCAAAGCATACAAATGGCATGCCGAAAGGAATAAAGGTAGAATTTGAAGAATCTCGCAATAGGACTTATCGAAGCTTAAACCCAAAACTTACTCGTAATGAAAAACTTCAAATCAATTTAAATAAAGAGTATTGGATACTTTGGTCTAACACTGCAGGCGAGATATCTACCGCTAGCATTAAAAAGAAAAGTAATGGAAAGACAATTCGTCACGAGCTTTTGCATCCAGTTTTGTACTGAAATTTAGAATCATAAATCCGATCAACATAGGTTAAAAAAGAAAAGCTTTCTAAAAAATAAGCTTCTATTACACAACTTTAGTAAAGCATTCAATTAAAAAGTTATTTAAAAAAATTCACTACAACAATGTATAAAGCATATTAAAACGCGCCCTATACTTGCTCGTTAGCCAGAATAATGAAGAAAATAAAACTCAGATCTTAAAACACTTTTATTTATAAGACGATTATGATTCTAATATAAATTAGTTAAGAATTACAATTTGTAATTCTTATTTAATGATTACTCTCGTGCTTGTTTTAAGAGAACAACCAACGTTAAATAATATTTCCGAAAGCCACTTGTGGGTTCATTACACAACACTTTCAAAATTAATCAACTAATTATTGAATTTAAGACAAAACTCTAATATCTTTGTGATTACTGTATAAAAAGCAGGGTAAAAACTATAGAATCCTGTCTTATAAACACAAATAATCTCAAAACTAATTATTGAGATAATATTCATACTGAAAACCCCTAAAAATGAAAAAAAAATTATCAACCCCGAAAAAAGCTATCCCTATTGGAGCAAAAATTTGTGGAGCTCAAGAATTATCCTCTAAATTTGCTCGAAATGTGATGCTTTTTTTGACCCTGTCTTGCTGTACTTTTCAGGTTGCACTATCACAAGGCGATTGGGTCAGAAATTCTTTTCCGAGTGCTAAACATAAAGCAGAAAGCTTTATACCATATGGAGGCGAAATGCGTGGTCAAAGAGTCAACTTCTTTGGTATATCACCTGCCAATCCAAACTTTATGATCATGTCTGGAAATATGTGGATACAAGGTTTTGTATCTAATAATGGTAAAGACTTTAAACCTTTTAGCACAGAAGCTGGTTGGAGCGGTAATACCTTTGGTTTCTCTCCGCATAATGGCTCATTAGCATTTGGATTAATGGGTGCCAGAGATTGGACTGGCTCTGACGATGCCAATTGGGGAACAGATCACCCTTATGGAATTTACCGAACATTAGATACGGGTGAAACATGGACCCAAGTATTGCGATTACCAGAAAATCTAACGGGAGACCCAACGAGTATCAATACAACTCCAGGTCAAGAACCTGTGGGGAAACGTGTTTTTTTGGTAGATCCTGCGCCTGCAAGAAGTACACATGTGTATTATGGTAGTAGTGAAAACGGATTGCTTCGTTCAACTTCTAACGGAGACGCAGGTACATGGGAAGTTGTTGCTTTTGCTGGGAAATTTATTAAAACCATGTCGGCTGGTGTGAGTCTTGGTGGCGAAACGCGCTTATATCTTGTAGTAGCAGACGGTTATAGTACTCCAGAAGACATTCACGGACAAGTGTATCACGATAGTGGACGCCTTTATAGGATTGATATAAACAATGCTACTGGAGTAATGAGTACTCCAGAATTATGCCTAAATGGCTTGTATAATATTACCGATGTTGAAACTAATGAAGTTGGTAAAGCTGGATTTGTTATTATTGATGCTTCTGCTGCAGGTGGAGAATCTACCGGAGGGCGCGCATTATATCCTTTTAGACTTCAAGGTGAACCTGTTTCGGGAGATAGTGGAGATCTTGGAATGAATGTGGATGGTGCTACTTTAACAACTAGTGCAGGATATGAAGTAAAATTAGATGCAGATGATTATCCAAATATGGATACCCTTGGTGCCATTTATCAAAATCCATACAATCCAAATCATTGGGTCATTCAAGTTGGTGGCAATTTAGAACACAGTTTTATTTGGTCTGATGATGATGGTCTCAGTTGGAGTGATATTACAAGAGGCACAACAACCGATGCTGGTACTGGACAAGAATATGTTTCAGATTTTGTTTCAGGGGCTGTCGGACAATTCCATATGCAAGATTTTGGATGGTCAATGGACCAAGAAAGCGGTAGAGGAGATCAAGGTTCTGCTGTTGGTTTTATGGACGCCACTACAGTAGTATGGATGTCGTCTTCTAAAGATAGACCGGTTCTAAAAAGTACAAATTTTGGAGCAACAGCTACCTCATTTACTACGGGGTCTGAAACCAAATGGTTAAATCAAATTAGTACTGCTGCAAATGGCACTTTAATAGGCGGTAGTCTAGGAGAATATGGCTTTGCTCTATCAACGGATGGGGGCGAATCTTGGCAAGGTATTACAGAGTTTTCTGATGATATTATGCATGATATAGAAAGTATTTCACAAAGTGATTTTGGTAGTGGAGGTGCTTCAAACCGCGCAGGTTTTGGAATTATTTGGGAAGAAGGCATACCATTAAATCAACCTCAACATGCCATTTTATTGGCTTCTAGAGCAGGTATTATAGTTGATGCATGGCAAACTGCTGATTTGTCTTCCTGGGTTCTAACAATGCGTGGTGATCCGACAGATCCACAGCGTGTTTATATTAATAAAAAAAGTGATGCAGATTTTGTAGGAGAAGGGTTTTGGGTAGATAATTACGTATATTTAGGAAATTTTAGAAGCTCAGATAACGGAGTAACATTTGACCAATTAGCGCTTCCCGACGGTAAAAGATTGGTTGTATTAGAGGTTTCATCTAGTAACGGTCAAGTAGCCATTGCAACTCGTGAAAGAGTAGAAACTTCTCAATTTATTTGGTCATTATATTTAACTACAGATGGAGGTAATACTTGGACTTCTCTAGAAAAGCCAGATAGAGAAACAGCCACTGCTCCAGGAGGTGGAACTACTAACTTATTCCCTATTTCATTTAATACGTATAACAAAAATAGACATGCAATTGCTATAGATCCGCGCGCAGCGCACGATCCAACCCTTGGAGGTACCTTAAGATTTTTAATGGGCGGTAGAAAAGGTGTCTATGAATTTGATGATACCAGGGCACCAGGAAATAAATGGAATATAAACAGTGTAGGCTTAGATGGTAGTTTGCATTATAATTTAACCGAAACAACACCCTGGATGGGGCCAGTTCAATTTGA
Source organism: Urechidicola sp. KH5 (assembly GCF_054661455.1). Lineage (NCBI taxonomy): Bacteria > Pseudomonadati > Bacteroidota > Flavobacteriia > Flavobacteriales > Flavobacteriaceae > Urechidicola > Urechidicola sp. KH5. The sequence goes on along the minus strand of NZ_BAAFSW010000002.1, from coordinate 357,272 downwards.
TCCTCGTCAAAATGGTGTTGTATACTCTGTGCAAACATCCGATAGACTATCTATGTCAGATTGGAAAGACCCGGCTATAAATAATAATTGTTTGTATGAAGGTGAGGGAACCTATAAACCTATTTATCTATCAACAGACTGGGGAGTTACTTGGACTAATCTAGATGATAATAGTTTACCAGACATGCTTACAATACCAACCATTCATGTAAATGAAGACGGAATACTTTATGCAGCAAGTGCCAATGCTGGCATATTTCAATATTCAGGAATCGATGCTGTATTAAATGTAAACAATGAAACCATAGAATCTATGGCAAAAGTGTATCCTAATCCTGCTAAAGACGAATTGAATATTGAAGTTCCAATGCAGATTCAAACCGACACACCGGTAATTATTTACGATAGCATTGGTAGAGAATTTAAACGATTTATGCTAGATGGCAGAAAGAAAACAATTGATGTGAGTTCTTGGAAAACAGGGCTTTATTATCTAAAAGTGATTGGTACGGATAGTGCAGAAAAAATTATAATTGAGTAATATTATTTCACAAAAAAACATTTCAAAGCCAGCTCCAAAGCTGGCTTTGTTTGTTTACTTTACGCATAAAGCTCTTCTTAGATATGTAACAAAAAAATGAATGAATCATCTCAGTCAATTTCATTATCTTTAGCCCGCTTTAAAAAGGTATTTTATACCATCTAAAAACAAAAATCACAAAATGCACACCAGTAAATCTTTACGTTATGTTGCGCTAGTCTTAAGTGTAACATCCATTTTATTTTTAAGTTGTGAACCGTCCAAAGAAACTAAAAATGTCGATACTTGGGCAGCCATTGAATCGTTACCATTAAACCCTGCTATAGAGTCGAAAATCGATGAGATACTACCAAAACTTACATTAGAACAAAAGGTAGGTCAAGTAATTCAAGCAGATAGTGGTTCAGTTACTCCAGAAGAAGTAAAAGAATACCGACTTGGATCTGTGCTCAGTGGTGGTAATTCTGCCCCTGGCCCATTACCATATGCAGACACCAATTCGTGGTTAGAAATGGCAGATAAATATTACAATGCCTCTATTGACGACGAAGGTGTAGAAATTGCAATTCCAATTATTTGGGGTATAGATGCAGTGCACGGTCATGCTAATTTAAAAGGTGCTATTGTCTTTCCACACAACGTGGGTCTAGGCGCTATGAACAATCCAGATTTAATGGAACAAATTGCAGGTGTAACTGCGCACGAGTTAACCGTATCTGGACACGATTGGACCTTTGCCCCAACTCTTGCAGTACCGCAAGATTTGCGTTGGGGAAGAAGCTATGAAGGTTTTTCTGAAAACCCTGAAATTGTGCAATCGTATGGAGATCGCATTGTAATTGGATTACAAGGCAAATTTGGAGCTGATGATTTTATGGGCGATGGAAAAGTAATTTCAAGTGCGAAACACTTTCTAGCAGATGGTGCTACAGAAAATGGTGTAGACCAGGGTGATGCAAAAATTACAGAAGAAGAATTAACCAAAGTACATGCTGCTGGATATTACAGTGCGATTCCTGCAGGGGTACAAACCGTAATGGCTTCTTTCTCTAGTTGGGATGGAAGAAAATTACATGGCGATAAAGAATTATTAACCGATGTATTAAAAGGTAAACTGGGCTTTAACGGGTTTGTTGTTGGCGACTGGAATGGACATGGCCAAGTACCAGGCTGTACCAATACAGATTGCGCTCAATCTTTAAATGCAGGGTTAGATATGTATATGGCTCCAGATAGCTGGAAAGGTTTATACGTTAGTACATTACAACAAGTAAAAGATGGTGTTATTCCTATGGAGCGCTTAGACGACGCAGTGCGTCGTATTTTACGTGTAAAATTAGCATCTGGTATTTTTGAAAAAGGAGCTCCTAGTACACGTGCAAATGCAGGTAACGAAAATTTATTAGGCACACCTGAGCACAGAGCTATCGCAAGACAAGCTGTAAGAGAATCTATGGTATTGCTAAAAAACAACAATCAAGTTTTACCATTAGATGCTTCAAAAACAGTCTTGGTAGTTGGCGATGGTGCTGCTAGTATTTCTAAAGCAAGTGGTGGTTGGACACTTTCTTGGCAAGGAACAGGTCATACCAACGATGAGTTTCCAAATGGAGTAACGATTTTATCAGGAATTGAAGAAGTAGTTAATGAAGCAGGAGGAAAAGTAATTTTTTCACCTGAAGGAGATACTACTATAAAAGCAGATGTAGTAATTGCCGTGTATGGCGAAGATCCATACGCAGAATTTCAAGGAGACCGCGAAAATTTAGATTTTGTTCCAAATGGATTTGATGTGTCTACGTTGGCAACCTATAAAGAAAAAGGAATTCCAATAGTTTCTATTTTCTTATCTGGACGACCAATGTGGACCAACCCAGAAATCAATAATTCAGATGCCTTTGTTGCTGCATGGTTACCTGGTAGTGAAGGAGGTGGTATTTCTGACTTACTTTTCCAAAGAGATCCTTCTTTTGATTTTACAGGTCGTTTATCTTTTACATGGCCAGCAAGCGCAGTGGTTTCAGATAATAACGAGGCTTTATTTAAATTTGGTTATGGATTAAATTATACAAGTACTGAAGCAGTTCCGGCTTTCTCTGAAGTTTCTGGTTTAGAAAATAGTGAAGTTGCATCTACGGGTAAATTCTTTAAAAAAGGTACTGCTGTAGCGCCTTGGGGCTTATGGTTAAGTACGGGTGATTTGGTAAAACAAATTGCAAGTTTCCCAACTTCAGTTGGTGGTTTAATTATTAGTAAAACAGACCATTTAGCTCAAGAGGATGCATTGCGATTAAACTGGACAAAATCAGATGGCGATCAAATGCGTATTTCTACAGCGAATACAACAGATATGGCGCGTCAATCTAATGGTGCAATGGAATTGACCTTTAATGCAAAATCGTTTACCGGAAAAAATACAACCATTCAAGTTGGTATGTGTGATATAAGTGGTTCTTGTGATAAAACCTTGGATATTGTTATTGATGCTAACGAGTGGAAAGAATATAGAATTAGCCTGAGCTGTTTTGAAAAATTAGGTGTTGATATGACACAAATTTCTACGGCTTTAACCCTAAATGCAAATAGCGGAACAGATATTGGATTAAGCAATGTACGTTTAGAATCTGACATAGATGCTAAACCAGGTTGCGACGGCAACTAACCTGCTTATTTGTTTAATTAGAATTTAATTCTCTTTTAGATGTACAATACATTTTTAATTAAGAATCATTGATTATAAATATTCATTAAATAATATTTAGATAAAAAGCATATTCTATGAAAGAACTGAATAGTAATTACGTCAATAATACTTAAAGATTGTAGCAAAATTGGATCAATTAAACAATGTACCGTTGTGGCAATACTATGGTGCAACAATTGGTTTGTAAATCGAGTTAAATAAATAGAATGATATAAGTCTAAAATGAGTAGAATAGAATATATAGAACAAGAAATTTATGATCTAAGGCAACAATTACAAAATCATATTGTGTATGTGAATCTAAATGATTTAGAAGATGTAAAAACTTTTACCGAAAATCATGTGTTTGCCGTTTGGGATTTTATGTCTCTTTTAAAATCTTTACAAATACACCTTACAAGTATACAATCTCCCTGGGTTCACTCCAATAACGCCTCTTTAACTAGGTTTATCAATGAAATCGTATTCAGTGAAGAAAGTGATGTTAATGAAATTGGAGAGGCAAAGAGTCATTTTGAAATGTATTGTGATGCAATGTGTCAACTTGGAGCAAATACTACTCAGATTGACAAATTTATCAAACTTATTAGAAATGGAAATAGTGTCAATTATGCCTTAAGTGAAATAGATATAGATCAACGTGTAGCAGATTTTGTAAAATTCACCTTTACAATTATTGAATCAAATAAAATACATTTAATTGCAGCTGCATTTACTTTTGGTAGAGAAGATATCATTCCTGATATGTTTATAGAAATTCTTAATAAGGCGGATAGTTCAAATGAATATTTTACGAAATTTAGATATTATTTAGAAAGACATATAGAATTAGATGGTGATGAACATGGACCACTATCTCTTCAAATGATAAAAGAATTATGCGGTAATGATGAATTTAAATGGAATGAAGTATTAGCTGTGGCTAAGCAATCTATTTCGAAAAGAATTTCACTATGGAATGCTATAAATGACATAATTCTCAAAGAAAAAACTCCGCAGATTAGCACTCAAAATATTTAAAGTATACTTAAAAAATTAACCTTAATTTTCTATGTATCTGTAGCCATCAATTGTTTCTCCCAAATAATGGCAAGGAACCTCAACCATTTCGTAACTCAATTCATTTAAACTAAGTGTATTACAGTGATTACTTTGCTGAAAAATAGGGTTTGATTGATTTTGATTCATGACACCAACCATTGAAATCGCATTGCAATAATAAATTGTCCCTCCACCATTCATTGAGCCAAAAATAAAAGCAGAATTACAATAAACGTGCATATTGTTTAAATTAACAGAACCGCTCACATCAAACGTGCCATAAACATTAATAATTGTATTACTGGCACCATTGACTCCTCCATTTATAATTAAATCACCATTCAAAACCGTTAAATTATAACCATTTGTATTTAAACCATATGGTGCTATAGCATCTCCAGTACTAACCACAATATCATTAGTTAAAACTTGAGGTATTGTAGTAGTATAATTTCTCTCATACGATGATGAGTTGCTTGAGGCAACCTTAACTTTAAATGCAGAAGTAATACAGTCTTCTAAATTTTCTGAGCACGAATTAAAAAAAATAAATACATACACTAGCGATAAAAATAATGTTACTTTTTTCATGATAATTTAGATTTATGCCTGCAACTATTTGTAGAAAAATTTTAATAAATCATTAAGGACATTTATCACCAATCTTTTATGCAAAAATTGAAATTTAGTGAGATGATATTCATAAAAACATCAGAAATCAATGTTAAAAGGCACATAGAGTTATAAACTCTTATTTAAACAGGAACTCTATGCGCTTATTAAGTCTATTAAACACTTGATTATCATTTTTTAGGATAACTAATTGTAGATTTAGAAATTTTTCCATTAAATCTATAAGGAGCTTCATCATAATATCTCAAAGAGACTGGAGACCCTAAATCTTTTCCAAAATCTAAACAATCGTTTGCTGTAAATGTAAGTGGCGCTATAATTGGCACAATGCCTGATGCATATAACTCTCCGTTCACATTTATCACAATTTCCATAGGAGATTGAGCTGATTCTTTTAGTTTCGTAGAGATCACTTCAATTTCAACAGAACCTTGAGGTAATCTTTTAGATCCATTTATGACCGTTCTATCAATTTCAAATAAATTGTACTCATAAATCAAATATCCATCTTGTACAAAACACGACAGTCCTCCTCCAAATCCTCCTAATGCATACAATACACCATTCGCTTTCTTAGGCACTGTGACATTCATTTTTACAGTATTCGTAAATTTTCCAAGCTTTGGTGCTGCGAATTCTGGCATACGATCTATATCTCCAAAAAACTCCCAATTATCATATGGTGTTTTTGGTGCATCCTCTGGGTGATAGACAAGTGACCACAAGCCTCCTCCTATTGGCAGATTATCATTTTTAGCCGATTCTACTAAAAATAGACTTTTTAATTCTTGAAGTTTTTCAGGATATTGCTCTGCAAGGTTATTGGATTGTGACCAATCTTCCTCTACATTGTATAATTCCCATACGTCATTTTCAGGATTCCACTCCATAATTCCTTCTGGAAGCCCAGGAACCCATGGAATTCTCGGCCCGAAAGTTCCAGCAAACCAACCTTCGTGATATACCCCTCGACTTGCCATTATGTCAAAAAATTGAGTCTTTAATCGTCCTTCTGCACTAGGATTATTGAACGTATAAGCCAAACTCACCCCATCTATTGCATCTTGACTTATACCATTTACTATTTTTGGAGGTGTAATTTCTAATAATTCGTATAACGTCGGCACAATATCATTAACATGATGAAACTGCGATCTTGGAGTTTTATCAGGTGTAATCTTTTTTGGCCATGATACTGCCATTGGTTGTCTTGTTCCTCCAAAATGCGAAGCTACTAACTTAGTAGATTTATAGGGTGTTGATCCAGCCCAAGCCCAACCAGCATGGTACATATTATCGGTCTTACCACTACCTAATACGTCTAAACCTCCAAGTTCATCAAGTGCTTTAATATGTTGGTCTATGGTTGTTGGAATACTATTTTGTGCTAATAATTCACTAATCGTACCGTTTTGTCCTTCTGCAGAAGATCCGTTATCTCCCCATATATAAAAAATAATTGTATTATCCATTTCACCTAGCGCTTCAATCTCATCAAAAATACGGCCCACATGATGATCTGTATGCTCAGTAAAACCAGCATACACCTCCATTAGTTTACTCTGAAATTCACGTTCGTTTTTGGGGATATCATTCCAAGCTGCCATCGTTTTATCTCTTTCCGTTAAAACAGTGCCTTCTGGAATCCAACCCATTTCTATTTGACGTTTAAAAACGCGTTCTCGATAGGCATCCCATCCATCATCAAATTTACCATTATACTTATCTATCCATTCTTTCGTTACTTGATGAGGCCCATGCACAGCCCCAGAAGCCCAATACATAAAAAATGGTTTATCTGGTGCGAATGCTTTTTGTTCGCGCATCCAATGTATAGCGTCATCAGCAAGATCTTCAGTTACATGATAATAGTCGTGACCACCACTGGTTTCTGGATGATCTACAATAGTTGTATTTCGCACAAGACTCGGTTCGTATTGAGATGCCTCACCAGATAGAAACCCGTAAAAATATTCAAACCCATACCCGGTTGGCCAACTGTGAAACGGCCCTTTTGATGTCGTCTCTTCTGATGGAGTATTATGCCATTTACCAAATGCCGACGTATTATAACCGTAGTTTTTTAATACTTCTGCAATTGTTGCGGCTGATTTTGGTATTCTTCCTCTGTAGCCATCCCAATCATTCGAAATTTCACAGATTTGACCATTACCAACTGCTGTATGATTTCTTCCTGTAAGCAAAGACGAACGCGTAGGAGAGCACATTGCAGTAGAATGAAATCTGTTGTATGTTATTCCACTATTCGCTATACGAGAAAGATTTGGTGTATGAATTTCACCACCAAATGTATCAGCAGTTCCATTTCCAATATCGTCTATAAGTATGATAACGATATTAGGAGCGTCCTCAGCAATTCTTCTTGGAGGAGGGGTAGGATTGTACACTGAATTTGCAATAGTAACACCAGCTTTACTAGAAGATTTTTCTTCAGGAAATGGAAGTACTTCTTGACTAAAGCATTTTAAACTTGAAACAAAAATTAAGAATATTGTAATATTTATAATTTGTTTTAATGGATTTAAATTTTTCATAGCTTTTTTTATTGAAGCTACTAAAAGGTCTACTTGATCCTTAAAAAATTTCGTTGAATGGAAGATTCCAAAAGTTAAGTTGTCAAAAATATAAGGTGACTGATTTTATATAATTAAAGTCTACAAGAACTAAAACCATCAATTTCATCATGATATGAAGCCCAAAAAGAGACTCATTTTTACAATTGGAATCATAAGGCTTAATAAAACAATTTCTTAGTTCATAAAATTTTCAAAATAACGGTATCTTTAAGCTATCTAAAATAAATACTCCATGAAATGGTTCTATAACAACTGGCACAAAGCAACGTTGGCATTGGCTCTAATTACAACAGCGGTCTTGTTGGTTTTTGGTGTAGAAAAAAATACGGCCGTTTTTCTTATTTGGTTGCAAACGGTAGTTTATTTCTTGCATCAATTTGAAGAGTATATATTACCTGGTGGATTTTTAGCATTCTTTAACACCAAAGTATTGGGCTCTCAACAATCTGATACACCTCTAGACAAGAAAGCTGCTTTTTGGATCAATGTGCCTATTATTTTTATCGCGTTTCCAATTTCAGCTTATTTTGCGAGTAGTATTGCCATTGGTATTGGATTATGGACTGCCTATTTTTCTGTCATTAATGCACTATCACATGTTGGTATGGCATTCCGGTTTAAATACAATCCAGGGTTAGTGGTAAGTCTATTATTAAACATACCTGTAGGACTTTATGCCATTTTTTACCTGACTACAAAAAACTTCGTTTCTTTAAAAGAAAATTTACTTGGTTTAGGTATTGGGTTAGCGATACAATTAAGTTTAATGATATATGGGTTTCTAATTCTAAAACCGCGAACAACAGAAAGTTCTTAGTACATAACTTTTGAGAAATTGTAATCATGTCACAACCCATCCAAATAAAACGACGGTTGGGTAGCAAAAATAATGGCATCTTTGTAATAAATCAGACTTTTACTCTTGTAAATACATTTCAACATGAACAGCAATAAAAAACGCATTCTAAGAATTTTATTATTTGTAGGTACCGTTATATCGCTCTATTTCGTTCCGTGGCTACTGGTAAAAGCATGGATATTACCTTTACCAAATACAGTTCAAGAACAAGCTGAACAAGCCATAAATCATGGTTTTGAAGGTATGATTGTTTATGTAGATCAAACAGGTAAAGCACCTCAGCAATATGCGGCAGGATGGTTTAATCGAGAAACCAAAACACCTGCCAAACCTGATGCCTTGTTTAAAATTGCAAGTATTAGTAAGCTATTTGACGCCGTGGCTGTCACTAAATTGGTGGGCGACGGAAAACTATCGTTAGACAAAACGGTGGCTGATTATTTACCTGAACTAAAAGGTCGTATTGAAAATGCTGATAAAATTACATTGCGATTGCTTATTCAGCATAGGAGTGGTATTCCCAATTTTACAGATGCTCCAAATTTTTGGGCTGCCCCAACGGAATCTTATGAAGAAAGTCTTGCCTTAATTTTAGATAAACCCGCCAATTTTGACCCTGGTGAAGACTACGAATACTGCAACACAAATTACCTTCTGCTCAACAAGATTATGGATGATGTATTGGGCTACAACAACTTTCAATTTATTCAAGAAGAAATTTTAGATCCGCTACAACTCAACAATACATATAGCTCACTTAGCGAGGTAAATATAGATGATGTTATGAGTGGTTACCACGTGGGTTATCCTGATGATTTAAAAAGTAACGATTACGGCATGCATGCAACTGCAGCAGATGTAGCAACCTTTTTAAGAGCCTTAATAGAGGGTACACTGTTTGAAGATGGCGAACAAGAAATTTATGCTTCTGTTTACGAATACGAACACGGGGGTTGGGTACCAGGATATCAAAGTTTTGCCAATTACGATAAAGACTTAGATGCGGTTGTGATCTCATTTTACAGTACTACAGACCCTAAATTGTACAACTGGAATCTTTCTGAAATTATCAATAGCAGAATTTTTAAAATTCTCAGCAAACAATAAAAAATATTTTTCTTTGTACTATTAAACCAACAGAAATCATTACAGTCTAAGAAGCTAAACATAATTATGAATAAAACCCTATTAACACTTACAGCCTTTATCTTTATTTGTTTTTCATGTGAACAAGACGATGATATTCCAATTTACGAAGTAGATGGTTACAACATGCTTCTTATAGGAAATAGTTTTTTTAAACCATACGCTCAAAAACTAGATGAGTTGGCAATTGATGCTGGATTTACAAACCATAACAGTACACTTATTACGCGTGGAGGAGATAATGGTAGACCCATTAATTTTTGGAACGATTCAGACAGTCCTGAACATCAAGAAATCAAAGCTACACTCGACCAAGGTAACATTGAAATATTTGGAATGACTGCTGGTCATGAACCAGAAGACCCTGTAGAGGGCCATCGCGAATGGATAGCATATGCCATACAAAACAATCCAAATATTGCAATTTTTATTGCCATTCCTCAAATTGATTTTCCAGCAGATTGGGAACAAAGAGCACAAGAGTATGAATTTGATTCAATAGAAGAACTTTATAACTATTTTGTAAATGATCTTGTAAACCACACAATGGTAGAGCAATTACGCACAGAATTTCCAAACACCAATATTTTCACTATTCCAACGGGTTGGGCTGGTAAATTTTTAGCTCAAATGAAACAAGATAATTTACTGCAAGATGAGATTACAATGTTTGGCCCCAAACCAACTTCAATCTTTACAGATACAAAAGGACATCAAGGGCAAATTGTGATAGAAACTGGATCTCTTGTTTGGTTGAGCAGTATTTATAATGTTGATTTAAGCACTCATAATTACAATACTGGATTCAATACTGATTTGCATGAACTTGCAAAACAAATAGTGGATGACCATGACCCAAACTATACGTTCTAAGCAGATAGCATTAGATCGCAGACTTTAAAACTATGCTCTTTTTACCGATAATTTGTATCTTTTAATCGTCAATCGATTAAACATAATTATGGCGAAAAAAGAAAAACTAAGTAGGATCAATTTATACGATAAGTTTAATGCCACTTTTGTAAGTCTCATTACTCCTGAAATGTCGTCATTAAATGCAATAAGAAAGCAGAATTCTTATAGGCGACAACCAACCATAGAACAACCTTATCATATGCCTTTGGAATTCCAAACGATTAATAAGGTTTCTGTAAGAATGGCCAAATCTGATGTGATAGATGCTACTAAAAAAACGATTATTTTATTATCAGCTTTTCCTCATACCATTGTTGCCTATTCGCCTATTTGGGAAGCATTAAAAAGAGAATATAATTTATTCACCTACGATTTGCCTGGTTTTGGTGCAAGTGCTACAAAGACTTCCTATATGTCTTTTAAATTTCAAGGTGATTTTCTACATTCTTTTATCAATCATTTTAAGATAGAGAATGCGCATATAGTTGCTCCAGATGTTGGTATGGCAGCAGCTTTGTCTTATGTAATTAATTATAAAAGCAGCATTAAATCTTTAATGATAGGTGATGGACCTGCTGCGCTACCAACTATTGAACCTAGTATTATGAAAAAAATGGTGCATTCCGGATTTTGGCGAACGCTCTTTGTTATAGCAGGAAGTGGCGCACTGATAGAATCTGCCAAAAACTTAGGAAATGTTCAATACGTGCCGAATAAATTCGAAATATCTGATTACAAAAAATCTCATAAAGGCAAAGTAGCCAATTGCATGAAATGGTTTAAAACGTATCCTGATGCTATAAAAGAAATAGATAAAAACTTAGAAAATATATACATCCCTACTAAGATTTTTTGGGGTGAACACGAAGCCATCTTAGATAAACAAAACGGTATTAATCTCAATAATAAAATGCCCAACAGTGAATTAGAAATATTTGAAAATTGTGGGCATTTTGTCTATCAAGATGACTATCCAAGATTCATTAAGTTAATTAAAACTTGGGTTGAAAAATATGATTAAACTCTTTTAAGATAATAAGAACTCAACTTTATGTAAAAAACAATATTAAGAAGTGAAAAAACATTTTGTAAAACAAAGCAAAACTCGACAGGACCTCAATTAACCTGATTATTTTCAACGTTTCTAGATTGTAATTAAACCTTTCTGTCAAATCTAAGTCCAACATTCAAATAAACTTAAATAATTGTAATTTGAATAAAATAGCTTATTTCACCGTTTTCGCAGTTCTATTTTTTACAGCTTGTAGTGAAGATGAACCTGTGACCCCAGAAAATGATACTCCAATCGTGAAGGCAGCACCTTCATATGATGTTTTAGTAGATGAAAATATTACCTATGCAGAAGGACTTAGCCACACTAATTCAAGTGTAAATTCTTCTCCTATCTCTTTATTATTAGATGTATACTACCCAGACAATATGGTGGCAAACAGACCAGTCTTTATGTTTATACATGGTGGCGGATTTAATGGAGGAACAAAGACAAAACCAGAAATTGTTGAAATGGCACATTACTATGCTTCGAGAGGATGGGTGTTTGTTTCTGTAGATTATAGAACCTCAGAAGAATTGGGAAATATACAAGGTTTTACAGAAGCGCAAGTATTAGCATACTACAAAGGTATAGCTCCACAAGAATGGATTGAGAATGCCTTACAAGAAGTACAATCAATAGATCAATTGAAACAGGCCATTGCCATGTATCTAGCGCAAAGAGATACAAAAGCAGCACTGCGTTATCTTATGGCAAATAAAACCATGTACAATATTAACGACGCCTATATTACTGTAGGAGGTGCCTCAGCAGGAGCAATAACAACCATTGCTTTAGGAATATCTAATCAGGAAGATTTTAGAGATGAAATTGCTTTGTCAGAAGACCCAACACTAGAAACAACAAACCTAAACGAAACTTACACAGTTAAAAGTATGGTTTATTTTTGGGGATCAAACATAAAATTAGATGTATTTGAGGCAGTGTATGAGTTAAATAGGTACGATAGCAATGATCCAGAATTATTTATGGCACATGGAGATCAATTTGATCCTGTAACACCATATGAAGAAGCACTAGAATTACAGAATATCTATAACTCTTTAGACATATATAGCAACCTAGTAACATTAGAAGGTTATGGCCATGGAGCTTGGAATGCAACAGTAGAAGGAAAAGGCCTTTTTGAATTATCTTTTGATTTTCTAGTTGAGAGACAGCAATTGCTGCTAGAATAAAATCTACTCCAAAAAACATGACTTACAAATTGAGTCAAAAACAAAAGTCCACAATGCACCTTTTAAAAATCAAAAAAGCCAGCTTAAAGCTGGCTTTTTAATTTCTATAGTTATAGAATTAATTATTCTTTAACCACTTTCTTTTCAATGTGCACTTCTACTTTATCGCCATCTTTAACTTCGCCTTCTAAAGCATCTATTTGTGCATCTATTTCTTCTTGAGTTCCTTCAATATCTGTAGAAACTTCAATAGTTTCACCATCTTTTTCAGAGATAATAGTAATCGTTCCTTTTAATACCTCATTTTGGTCTGCATGTACCTCAACTTTAACTTCTTTTTCAACTTCATGAGCTGTATGCTCTTCCATAGAATGTCCACCTAAAATTGGTGCTATTACCAAACCTACCAAACAGGTTAACTTAATTAAAATGTTCATAGATGGCCCAGAAGTATCTTTAAAAGGATCACCAACGGTATCACCAGTTACCGCAGCTTTGTGCGCTTCAGATCCTTTAAAAGTCATTTCTCCATCAATCTCTACACCTGCTTCAAAAGACTTTTTAGCGTTGTCCCAAGCACCACCAGCATTGTTCTGGAAAATCGCCCACATTACACCACTAACACATACACCTGCCATATAACCTCCTAAAGGCTCTGCACCAAATGCCAACCCAATAATAATTGGTGTGATAATAGTAATCAATCCGGGAATCAACATTTCTTTTAAGGCTGCTTTGGTAGAAATATCTACACATTTTGCATATTCTGGAGTACCCGTTCCTTCCATAATACCAGGAATCTCTTTAAACTGACGACGCACTTCTTGCACCATTTCCATTGCTGCTTTCCCAACAGACTTCATAGCCAATGCAGAGAAAACAACCGGAATCATACCACCTACAAATAACATGGCCAATACATCGGCTTTAAAGATGTTAATCCCGTCAATACCTGTAAAGGTTACATAAGCTGCAAATAAAGCTAAAGCTGTTAATGCTGCAGAGGCAATGGCAAATCCTTTACCTACTGCTGCTGTTGTATTACCAACAGAATCTAAAATATCTGTACGCTCTCTTACGTGACTTTCTAACTCACTCATTTCTGCAACACCACCAGCGTTATCGGCAATTGGACCGAAAGCATCAATAGCCAACTGCATTGCTGTTGTAGCCATCATAGCAGAAGCTGCCAATGCAACTCCGTAGAATCCTGCTAATTCATACGAACCAAAAATGGCCGCAGCAAATAAGATTACAGATAAGAACGTAGAGTTCATACCCACAGCTAAACCTGCAATAATGTTGGTTGCAGCACCCGTACTTGAATTTTGTACTATATCTAATACTGGTTTTTTACCTAGTGATGTATAGTAAGCTGTTACCATAGAAATTAATGCTCCAACCGCTAAACCAATACAAGCCGAATAAAACACATTCATAGAAGAAACTTCAATATAACCTTCTCCAAAGAATTTCATATTCATCGTTTCTGGTAACATCCAAGTGATTAAGAAATAACTCGCTGCTAAAGTAATACCAATAGACACCCAGTTCCCTAAATCTAATGCAGATTGTACTTGTGCTTCTTTAGCATCGTTGTTTTTAATTTTCACCAAGAAGGTACCAATAATAGACGCTAAGATTCCAACCCCTGCAATTACCAATGGCAATAAGATTGGACCCATGTTATTAAACGCATCGCTGTACGAACCAGCAACGTCTGTCATATCTTTAATCACGTAGTTACCCAATACCATAGCTGCCAATACAGTTGCTACGTATGAACCAAATAAATCGGCTCCCATACCAGCAACATCTCCTACGTTATCTCCAACGTTATCTGCAATTGTTGCAGGGTTACGTGGATCGTCTTCAGGAATACCTGCTTCTACCTTACCTACTAAATCCGCACCTACATCGGCCGCTTTGGTATAGATACCACCACCAACACGAGCGAACAAAGCAATAGACTCAGCACCTAAAGAGAAACCAGCTAAGGCCTCTAGCACTACAGTCATATCATTATAAAAATTACCTCCGTCGGTCACAAACTGACCAACAAAAAATAAGAAGATTAAACTTAATCCTAAAACTGCTAAACCTGCAACTCCAAGTCCCATTACAGTACCACCTCCAAAAGAAACTTTTAAAGCTTGTGGCAAGCTTGTTTTAGCAGCTTCTGCTGTTCTTGCATTTGCATCGGTTGCAATACGCATACCAATATTACCCGCTGAGGCAGAGAACACTGCTCCAAATATAAATGCTGGTACAATCATCCAGCTTGTAGTTTCTACAATAGAAGAAACCACATATAATAACACAGCGGCTATAATGGCAAAAATGAGTAATAATCTGTATTCTGCATTTAAGAACGCTAAGGCTCCATCTTTAATACTTTTAGAGATGGTTTGCATGCGCTCGTTTCCGGCTGCCTGTTTTTTTACCCATGCCATTTTAGCGAACATAAAAATGAGCCCCAAAATTGACAATGCAATTGGTACATAAATAATGTTAGATTCCATATGTTATTCTATTAGTTAAATTATTTGACCAACAAATGTAGCAAAATAGCCGAGAATAAAAAACCTCCTAAAAACATGGTTCTTAGGAGGTTTAATTTTATGTAAAATAAAGGCGCTTAAATGGTAAAATTACCTTTTGTTTTATGGTCGCTATCTTCGTAACGTTTGATACATTTTTCTAAGATATCTAAAGCTTCTTGAACGTCTCCCCATCCACCTACATCTACTTTCTTCTCTTCTAGATCTTTATACACTTGAAAGAAGTGCTCAATCTCTTTTAATCTGTGTGGATTTAATTCAGAAATGTCGTTTTTCTTGCTCCAAATTGGGTCTGATACTGGAACACATACTAGTTTTTCATCTGGACCTTTCTCATCTGTCATATGAAACACGCCAATTGGTCTTACTTCCATAACACACATTGGAAATGTTGGCTCATGCATTAATACCAATACATCTAATGGATCTCCATCTAAGGCCAAGGTTTCAGGAATAAACCCGTAATCTCCAGGATACATCATTGAAGAAAACAACATACGGTCAAAACGAATTTTCTTTAAATCGAAATCGTACTCATATTTATTTCTACTTCCCTTAGGAATTTCTATCAACACATCAACGGTCTTGTTCTTACTAATCGTCATAATCATCTAAAAATTAGGTGGGCAAAAGTAGTGATAATCACTTGTTATGACAAGTGTTTTCTAAAAATAAAACCCAAAAGAACCTCTAATTCCAAAGTTTCGTGCATCGGGTAAGGTGCGGTAACTACCACGCCATATAAAATCAAGTCTAAATACTTTAAAAATATTGCCGATACCAGCACTGTATTCGTAGTAAATATCTTCTGGAGCGAGGTATTCTACATCTGAGGCATTAATAGCTTTATTATCATCTGAAATTTGACCCCATACTCCTTTTATACCAACAATCTCTCGTAAATTCAATTTTCTTAAAAGCGGCACTCTAGATAAAAAACGACCATTAAAGTGATGTTCTAAATGTAAAGAAGCGTGCGTGTCTGTTACAAATTCATAATAATTTAACAATGAGTAGGTGTTGTCTGCCAAGAAATAGGTTTGGTTACCAGGTACCACGCTCAATAAACCAAGTGAAACAGGATCAAATATTTTTCCTGCTTCAAAAGTTACAAAGGTGCGACCAAATCCGCCTACTAAAAATGGCTGACGATAATACAATTGCACTCTATTGTAATCAAAATCGCTATCAAAAGGCCCCTTAATACCACGTTGGTAATTCAAGAAAATAGTAGCGTAATCTTGATTAACATCATTGCGTTCTACACCATACCCAATTGTTTGGCGTTTAGGTGTTAAACGCAACGTAAAATCTAAAGTATATTGAGTTAACTCAGATTGTATCTCGCCATCATCATTTATAAAATCTAGATTAAAGTTTGGCGATGCCGATTTTAATGTTCTATAAGATGATCCTACTCTAAAGGCAACATTCTTTTTGGGCTCCATAGATACGAATCCGTTGGTCAAATTAATAGATGATAATTGGTCTGTAACCCCCGTAGTAAAGAAGGCAGACGAAGCAAAGCTTCTACCCAACACATCATTGGTAGATGTAAGACTCACACCAATTTGTTCGATATCTCGTTTGGTACCAACACTCAAAATGACTCGTTTCTTAGGCTCTACCATCCACTTAGCCGAAACCCCATATTTAAACTGATTGTCTTTAGTACCATAAGCTCCATAAGCTTGAACACGCCAAGGTTCGTTACCACCCAAATACGTTCGTCCACCTACTCTAAATCGCAAGCCTTCTACATCATTCGTTCCTATTATAGAATATATTGAACCTAAATCAAAGTTATTTACCTCTATATAACCAGAACCTAAAATAGTGACCAAATTTGTCAAGCGTTTAAATTTAGGAACAGTAGCCAAGGTATCTAACATCTCATAAATTCCCTCTTGATCTTCAGACAGTTTTTCTTGCCGATTTTCTTCCCAATATTCGTCGGGCTTTACATAAATTGCTTCTTCGTATTTATTGGACTCTTCTTTGTAAAACTCTTCACCTTTATCAATATTAAACTGGTAATTCTGGTACATAGTTGTTCTATGCCCATACATACCTTTGTTCTTTTCCTTTTTACCAAAGCTAAAATCAGAGAGCATATAATCACGCTTTAATAAAAACACAGAATCGTTTAATACTTCAAACTCTTGTTCAATATAAATATCTTTAATCCAATTGATGTTTGCACTCTTACTAGCATGCATGTTTATTTCTTTAATGGCAAAGGTTTTATCGTTCACCCAGAAATCTCCTTTAAAGGTCAATTCGTTCTTTCTACGAGGATAGTACACAATATTATAGCACCATTTATCTTCTATATAAGCGCTATCTGCCAACACATAATTGTAGCTAATCGGACCGGTTTTAGAAAGTGGACTCACAAAACTCTTGTCAAAAATCTTGATGTAGTTATTGTAAATATTGTAATCTACATACAAGTCTTTTACATATGCAATGACATGCTGATTGGTTTCGAAACCAGAATTTTTATTCGCTACTAGATCTTCGCGTTTTTTATTTGTAACATTATTACCAAAGGTATTATAAATTGCTTCATTTATAAATATTGGTAAATAGGCTTTACCTGTAATTCGAGAAGTATCTACATTCTCAAAAATAAACTCCATGCCTCTAAACAGCTTTCGACTCTTAGTAACACTATCCACATTGTTCAAATCAAACTGGAGTTTTTCGTATTTTTCGTATTGATATTGATCAAAAAGATAGGTGCCATTTTGCCTCTTACGAGCCCAAATCTTTTCGAGAATAGCAATCGCAGGATTCCCTTTATTTTTTACTTTACCAGAATATACAACTACTTCCTTCAGCTCGCTTGCTGCTTCGTTTAAAATAATCCTTAAATCTAAATCACGAGATTTAATCTTTAGCTGCTTCGTTTCATATCCTAAAAATGAAACTTCTATGGTGGTATAATTACCATCGTGTTCTAAATAAAACCTTCCATTTTCGTCAGATACGGTTCCTACGGTAGAGTTTAAAAATACTACTGTGGCAAAAGGTATCGGTTCATCCTTAGAGTCTACCACTACGCCACCCACTCTTGTTTGAGAAAACAAAAGAGTTGTAAATAGGAGTGCTATGGTAAGGGTTAGATATTTCATATAAATAAAAAACCTTTCAAATAGAGTATCTGAAAGGTTTTAAACGCTTTGAGATAGAGGTTTATTTTACGTACATCGCCTCTTTAACAGCTTTAATAACATCGTTAGCATTCGGCAACCACTCCTCTAACAATACAGGAGAGTACGGTGCTGGTGTGTCAGCTGTTGTTATTCTTTTAATAGGTGCATCTAAATGATCGAATATATTTTCTTGTACTTGATACGTAATTTCCGAAGATACACTACCAAATGGCCACGCTTCTTCTAAAATTACTAATCTATTTGTTTTCTTTACAGATTCAAAAATGGCATCGTGATCCATAGGACGTACCGTTCTTAAATCGATAATTTCAATTGAAATACCTTCTTTTTCGAGAGCCTCTGCTGCTTTGTGTGCCTCTTTAATAATTTTACCAAAAGAAACTACCGTTACATCCGTACCTTTTCTTTTAATATCAGCAACACCAATTGGCAATACATATTCACCTTCTGGCACTTCACCTTTATCACCATACATTTGCTCAGACTCCATAAATATAACTGGATCATCATCTCTAATAGCTGCTTTTAATAATCCTTTAGCATCATAAGGTGTAGAAGGAACAATAACTTTTAAACCTGGTGTGTTTGCAAACCAGTTTTCAAACGCTTGCGAGTGCGTAGCTCCTAACTGTCCCGCAGAAGCTGTAGGACCTCTAAATACGATAGGGCAGTTAAATTGACCACCACTCATCTGACGAATTTTAGCAGCATTATTAATAATCTGATCAATACCTACTAAAGAGAAGTTAAAAGTCATGTACTCTACAATTGGTCTATTACCATTCATGGCAGAACCTACCGCAATACCACCAAAACCAAGTTCAGCAA
The DNA here is from genome assembly GCF_054661455.1 of Urechidicola sp. KH5. NCBI lineage: Bacteria > Pseudomonadati > Bacteroidota > Flavobacteriia > Flavobacteriales > Flavobacteriaceae > Urechidicola > Urechidicola sp. KH5. The sequence goes on along the minus strand of NZ_BAAFSW010000002.1, from coordinate 338,015 downwards.
TAGGAGCATCAATAACTCTTTTTGCACCAAACTCGTCTAACATTCCTTTAGAAGCTTTATACGCTCCGTTATATTCTGCAACCTCTTCTCCAACTAAGTAAATCGACTCGTCGCGACGCATTTCTTCACTCATTGCTTCGCAAATAGCTTCTCTAAATTGTATTGTCTTCATGTAGTGTCTAATTTTGAGTACGCAAAAATAAAAAAATTACCTCAAAATATATGTGCTTTTTTTACAATAAATGGTGCAGAACTAATATGTAGCCTATGAATCCATATTCATAATTATTTCAGCCATTTAACACATTGTATTCAAATAATAAATAGCGAAATTTGTAGCTTCTTAAAAGAGGCTCTTTTTTGTTGAAGAAATAAAAATTTAACAAATATTTTATTATGCATGCATAGTATTTTAGAAAAAAAGTACTAACTTCGTCACGAGCTTATAACTCTCAATTTTTTAAAAGATAGAAATATGAAAATATTAGTATGTATTAGTCATGTTCCAGACACGACATCTAAGATTAATTTTACTGATGGCGACACCAAATTTGATACGAATGGTGTTCAATTTGTGATCAATCCGTACGATGAATTTGCCCTTACAAGAGCCATGTGGTTTAAAGAGCAACAAGGTGCAAATGTAACTGTAGCAACTGTTGGAGATGCCTCTGTTGAACCTACTTTACGAAAAGCATTAGCTATAGGTGCAGACAATGCAGTGCGAGTAGATGCTGCACCATCTGATGGTTTTTTTGTAGCTAAACAATTGGCCAATGTAGTGCAAGAAGGAGGTTACGACCTTGTAATGTGCGGTAAAGAATCGATAGATTATAATGGTGGCATGGTACCAGGAATGCTGGCTACTTTATTAGATTGGAATTTTATCAACGCTTGTGTTGGTTTAGATATAGATGGTAATAGCGCTACGGGCGTTAGAGAAATTGATGGAGGTAAAGAAACTTTGACTTCTAACCTACCTTTGGTAATTGGTGGTCAGAAAGGTTTGGTAGAAGAGAAAGATCTTAAAATACCAAACATGCGTGGTATTATGATGGCACGTAAAAAACCTCTGCAGGTTGCAACGGCAGTTGCTTTTGACAATCCCACTGCTGCTTCAAAATTTGAAAAACCAGCCCCAAAAGCTGCTTGTAAAATGGTAGATGCTGCAAATATTGACGAGCTTGTTAATTTACTGCACAACGAAGCAAAAGTAATTTAATCCTAATTTTAAATTTAAATTCAAAAAATATGTCAGTTCTAGTATATGCCGAATCTGTAAATGGTGCTTTCAAAAAAGCAGCATTCGAAGCTACATCTTATGGTAAAAAAGTAGCTGAACAATTAAATACAAATCTCGTAGTGCTTACCATTAATGCAATTGATAGTAGTGAATTACAAGCGTATGGCGCTGCAGAAATTATTACTGTATCAAACGGTGAATTAGGCAACGATGCAAAGGGAATTGCAGGTGCTGTTAGCGCTGCTGCAAAAGCTCAAAACGCAGAAGTTGTTGTAATCGATTCAAGTGCAAATGGTTTGAGTATTGCACCTATGGTAGCTGTACAATTAGACGCTGGTTTAGCTTCTAACGTAGTAGAAGCCCCAAGCAGCACAGCTCCGTTTACTGTAAAGCGTAAGGCTTTTTCAAGCAAAGCTTTTAATCATACGACTATAAACTCTGCTATTAAAGTAATTGGTTTGGCTAAAAACTCTTTTGGCGTTCATGAAAACGCTGCCACAGCCAATATAAGTTCATTTGATGCTCCAGCAAACAATAGTAGCATTAGCTCTGTTTCTGTAGATCAAGCTTCTGGTAAAGTTGCCATTGCTGATGCAGAAATTGTGGTTTCTGCAGGTAGAGGGTTAAAAGGACCCGAAAACTGGGGAATGGTAGAAGACTTAGCAGATGTTTTAGGAGCCGCTACCGCTTGTTCTAAACCCGTAAGTGATTTGGGTTGGAGACCACATAGTGAGCACGTAGGACAAACAGGAAAGCCTGTTTCTTCTAACCTGTACATTGCAATTGGAATTTCTGGTGCCATTCAACATTTAGCGGGAATTAACGCCTCTAAAGTAAAAGTAGTTATCAACACAGATGCTGAGGCTCCATTCTTTAAAGCTGCAGATTACGGTATTGTTGGTGATGCTTTTGAAGTTGTGCCTGCATTAATAGATAAGTTAAAAAGTTTTAAAGCTGCACAATAATTCTGTGTAACCAAGTACACAAATTTTAGTAACTTGTGCCGCGAAAAGCTGTCTAATTATGGACTTCTTAAAAGTCTTGAATTAGACAGCTTTTTTTTATAACTTTAAACTGTAAACAACTTTAGATTGAGCTTAGTAAGATTAGATATAAAGGGCATTTCATACAGTCAAACCCAAAGTGGTGCGTATGCCTTAGTATTGAGTGAAGTTGATGGTTCAAGAACACTTCCTATAGTTATTGGAGCTTTTGAAGCCCAAAGTATTGCCATAGCGCTTGAAAAAGAAATCAAACCACCAAGACCCTTAACGCATGACTTATTTAAAAGTTTTGCTGATAGATTTCACATTGTTATAAAGCAAGTGATCATTCATAAATTAGTGGATGGTGTTTTTTATTCAAGTTTAATTTGTGAGCGAGATGGTATTGAAGAAATTATTGATACTCGAACTTCAGATGGAATTGCCTTAGCTACCAGATTCAACGCACCTATTTTCACCTATGAAAATATTTTAGACAAGGCCGGAGTTTACTTAAAATTAAAAGATGAAGAAATTGAAGACGAAAATATTGTTCTGGGTGATTTAATTACTGAACCTGTTGAAGAATCTTCTTACTCATCTGAAACTGTTGAAAATCTTCTCAAACAACTCGACGATGCCATTGCTAACGAAGACTACGAATTAGCAGCTCGTTTAAGAGATGAAATAAACAAACGAAACAAATAACCTTTCACTATGAATAAGAAATTGTTACTCTCTTTGGGTATGCTTTTTAGCTATGGTTTGACCCAAGCTCAAGAAGCGGGGAGCATTATACCAAGTCAAGGAGCAAGTTTAAGCTCGATTTTAAGAGGCGGTTTAGGAATGATTGTTTTAATAGCCATAGCTTATTTATTTAGCGCCAATAAAAAAGCAATCAATTGGAAAACTACTGTTATAGGCTTAGCATTACAATTAACTATTGCTATAGGTGTATTAAAAATACCTTTCATTCAAAGTGCCTTTGAAGGGGTTGGAAAAATATTTGTAAGTGTTTTAGAATTTACTAGAACTGGTAGTAAATTTCTTTTTGAAGGATTGGTAGATGACATGGATACTTTTGGTTACATATTTGCCTTTCAAGTATTGCCGACCATTCTATTCTTTTCTGCCTTAACATCTGTTTTATACTACCTAGGTGTAATTCAAAAAGTAGTAAAACTCATGGCAATGGGGCTTTCTAAAATTTTAAAAATATCTGGTGCGGAGAGTTTAAGTGTTGCAGGTAATATTTTCTTGGGACAAACAGAAGCTCCTTTATTGATAAAAGCATATTTAGAAAAGATGAATCGCTCAGAGATGCTATTGGTTATGATAGGTGGTATGGCAACCGTAGCTGGAGCAGTTTTGGCTGCTTATATTGGCTTTTTAGGAGGCGAAGACGAAGCACTTAGAATACTTTACGCAAAACACCTGCTAGCAGCCTCTGTAATGGCAGCACCAGGCGCTATAGTCATTTCAAAAATTCTATATCCACAAACAGAAGAAGTTAATACCGATGTAAATGTTTCTTCGGATAAAATCGGAACAAATATTTTAGATGCTATTTCTAACGGAACAACCGAAGGATTAAAATTAGCGGTTAATGTTGGTGCTATGTTATTGGTGTTTGTTGCTTTTATAGCTATGATAAACGGTATACTTGGTTGGATTGGCGACATCACAACCTTCAATAACTGGATGGCTACAAACACATCATATCCAGAATTGTCTTTAGAAGCAATTCTAGGTACTATTTTCGCTCCGTTAATGTGGTTAATAGGTGTTGCAAAAGAGGATATGATGATGATGGGACAACTATTAGGTATCAAATTAGCAGCAAGTGAGTTTATAGGATACATACAATTAGCAGAGCTAAAAGACGTTTCCAATGTTACTCATTTAAAATACAATAAGTCAATAATTATGGCTACCTATATGCTGTGTGGTTTTGCAAACTTTGCTTCTATTGGCATTCAAATTGGTGGAATAGGATCATTAGCTCCGGGACAACGCAAAACGTTATCAGAATTTGGTATGAAAGCCTTGATTGGAGGTACTATTGCTTCTTTAATTTCGGCAACTATTGCAGGAATGATTATTGGGTAAATTCTCAACTAAAGTTATGACCAATTAGTTGATAACTTTTTATATAAATAAGAAAAGCTTCGATTGAAATAATCGAAGCTTTTTTATTTTTACAGAGCACCTTTTTAGATTGCAGAAGTGTGTTCAAAATTTAATCCAATTACATGAAACAATATTTAGATTTAATCAAACACGTAAAAGAAAACGGGTTTGAAAAAACAGACAGAACAGGTACTGGTACACGCAGTGTTTTTGGCTATCAAATGCGATTTGATTTATCTGAGGGGTTCCCTATGGTAACCACTAAAAAATTGCATTTAAAATCTATAATTCATGAGTTGTTATGGTTTTTAAAAGGCGAAACTAATATCGCTTATTTACAGGAGCACAAGGTTAAAATTTGGGATGCATGGGCCGATAAAAATGGTGATTTAGGTCCGGTGTATGGGCACCAATGGCGTAATTGGAATAGCGATGGAATTGATCAAATTGCTGGTGTTATAGAGCAAATAAAAAACAACCCAGACAGTAGAAGACTTATTGTTTCTGCATGGAATCCTAGCGTATTGCCAGATACATCGGTTTCTTTTGCAGAAAATGTAGCCAATAACAAAGCTGCTTTACCTCCTTGTCATGCATTCTTTCAATTTTATGTTGCCGATGGCAAATTATCTTGTCAGCTGTACCAACGTAGTGCAGATATCTTTTTAGGCGTACCTTTCAATATTGCCTCTTATGCCTTATTAGTTTTAATGATGGCTCAGGTATGCAATTTAGAACCAGGTGATTTTGTACATACTTTTGGAGACGCTCATATATACAACAATCATCTCGAACAGATTAACCTACAACTATCAAGAGATCCGAGACCATTACCTCAAATGAAATTGAACTCTGAAATTAAAAGTATTTTTGATTTTACCTATGATGATTTTGAGTTGGTAAACTACAATCCACATCCACATATCAAAGGAGCCGTTTCCGTTTAATTTCGCAATAAGTTAGTATGGTAATTACAATAATTGCAGCAATAGCAGAAAACAATGCATTGGGTAAAGACAATGATTTAATTTGGCATTTACCTGCTGATTTAATTCGTTTTAAAAAAACAACTACAGGACATCATATTATTATGGGTAGAAACACCTATGAATCTATTGGCAAACCTTTGCCTAATAGAACAACAGTAATCATCACTAGAAATAAAAATTATACGGCAGAGGGCTGTGTAATTGTAAATTCTTTAGAAGCTGCTTTAGACGTGGCAAAAGCAGATGAAAGTCCGTTTATAATTGGAGGCGCTCAGATATATAAGCAAGCTCTTGATTTGGCAGATAGATTAGATATTACTGAAGTACATGAGACTTTTGAAGCGGATGCTTTCTTCCCCGAAATTAGAGATACTGAATGGGAAGAAGTATCAAGAATCAAATTTGAACCTGATGAAAAGAACAAACACCATTATAGTTTTGTACAATACAAAAAAAGAGGAGCATTATAAAATGCTCCTCTAATTGTTTATGTATTAAATTAAGTATTGTTATAAATTATTTTACAATTGTTTGATAGAATACTTCTCCGTTATGTCTCATTACTAATCCATAAGTTCCGGTTTCTAATTGAGAAATATCATACATTCTCCCTACGCTTAGCTCTCCAGAAATACTCTCTTTATATAATAAGTTATCTGCAGTATCAAATAAAGCAATTTCAAAATTATCTGTTTCGCTATTTAACAACTTGTTGATTGTAATTATATTATCAATCTGATTTACAGCTGGGTTATAAACCACTTTAGATTCTCCTAAAAAAACTTCTTGATCTACAATTGAAAACGCAGTTATATCTCTTTTAACATCTCCTTTAAAAGTAATTTCATAGGCTCCTTCTGCTAGATATTCAAAATTGAAATTTTTTGAATAAACACCATCATGAGCAACATCTGAATAAACTACTTCACCATAATTGTTGGTAATAATAATAGAAACTTTGTCATTAAAATTAGTAACTTTAAAGTTAACTAGAGTGTTCTCGATTTTAGAAATTTCTACTAATGTCCCAAAACTTTTTGCATTAACTTGTAACGATACAATTAACGCAATTACTACTGTTGAAATTTTAAATACTCTTTTCATAATAAATTCGATTTAACAATTATTTCTGAGACAAAATTATGGTGAGTTTAAAATTTAAAACACAGTATTTTTTTCAAATTTTTATGCTTTTTTAACACTGTTTGTATTTTAAAAGAATGATAAATGTTAATATAGAGTATTTTTTTGGCAAAAATCTACATAATTATGTACTAATAGTTAATTTAATACAGAAAAAGGTTGCTATAGTGTAGATACAAAAAAAGAGCTTTTCTAGGCCTATTAATTATTTCTTAAGAAAGTTTATGATTTTCAGTTTTCAAAAGTTTCGCTACTGTGTTTAGAAATCATACTATTCGTACCCTCTTCTAATTTTGAGAAATCAATTGACTATTACACAAAACGAACATGACTCCAAAAAAATAACTCTTCAATATATACACTCATTATCTAGCTTTCACATTTTTTTCGCACCTCAAGAGTTGAATCTAAAAGCCGTATTAGCTAAATTTATAGATTGGTTTTTATATACAATATTGCCACTTAAAACACCTTTTACTTAAACTATATGTTAATATAATATACTAAAAAGTGAATATTCAATATGAAGTGTTACGTGTTTTATGTAATTTTGCATTTTAAAAGGCAAACCCTATGAAAACGCCAAAACCAGCATTTGAAAAAATAAGTCCAGAATTTGGTAGTTCTTTACTTGTAAAGCAGCACAGTGAGCAGGTAGAAAATAATTTACCTTTTTGGCACTTTCACCCAGAATTAGAATTGGTATATGTAAATAAAGCAAAAGGAAAGCGCCATATTGGTAGCCACCTTTCGTATTTTAACAATAGTCAATTGATTTTAATTGGAGAAAATCTGCCACATAGCGGATTTACAGATAGATTCACTACAAGTGGTACTGAAACAATCGTTCAATTTGAAAAAGAGTTTTTAGGCGATGACTTTTTCAAAAAACCAGAAATGATTGCTATTCATACCTTGTTTGAACGCGCGAAGAAAGGAATTTTGTTTGGAATTGAGACGAAGCGTCGATTGGGTGATAAAATAGTTGCTCTAAATGAGACTTCAAATTTTGAACGTATCTTATTATTCCTTAAAATACTTAACGAATTAGCAAATACAGAGGATTACACCTTATTAAATGCAGATGGTTATGCTTTTGAAATTAAACCTCAAGATAATTTAAAGATTGAGGTAGTATTTAGTTATGTGCGCGAAAATTTTCAAAGGCCAATTCCATTAGAAGAAATTGCTGACAAGGTTAGTATGACAATTCCAGCATTTTGCCGATACTATAAAAAGGTAACTGGAAAAACCTTTACACAGTTTGTAAATGAATTTAGGGTAGTACATGCAACCAAATTATTAGCGGAAAGTCATTCTAGCATTACAGATGTTTGTTTTGAAAGTGGATTTAACAATTTCTCACATTTTAACAAATTATTCAAAAAATTTACAGGTAAGAGTCCATTAAAGTATAGAAACGAAATGAAACAATTGGTTATTCAAAAATAAAGTAACCAAAGTATTCTTTCACACATAGTATAGGCAGTGCCTAAAACAAAAAAAGAGGTCATATAAATATAGCCTCTTTTTTTAATTAACTTAACTAACTATGTATAAAGAACGTGTTGAAGTAGTAGTGATTGAATCAGATTCAATTCTTACTTATTGACACTACAAATATATGTTGGAAACATATTTTATAATACAAGTTATTTTTCAATTTTATATGCTATTTTAACACCATTAAAATTGCTTTGTTACTATAAGGTTAATTTAAAATAGTTCTAAGGTAAAATAAAACAAGTGATGATTAACGTTTTTTTAACAAAAACAACTATCTAATAACAATTTCATAAGGCATCAAGGCTTGAACTCCTTCTAATCGACTCATTTTCAAAACTTCATTGTATATTTCGTAATTTTGAACGCCCAACTCCTCTTTTAAAATTTCTTCTTTTGTTTTAACAAGTAAAAATCCGTCTAAGACGTCGTTGATAGTTTGGGTGTACCTCGGATATTCAGAAATGCGATAATCACCCTCTATTTCGGCCTGCAGTGCAGCAGCTTTAATAGCATCTTCAAGGCCTCCTAATTCATCTACTAGACCATTCTCTAAAGCTTCTTTACCAGTCCAAACTCTGCCTTGGGCAATACGATCTGCTTCTTCAATAGATATATCTCGACCTTCAGCCACAATTTCTAAAAATTGTTGATACACTCTTTCTACCCCTTCTTTTTGCTCTTCGTAAAAAGCCTCTGACATTGGTTCATAAAAACTGTATGAAATAGACTGTTTGTTTGTAGCAACTTGTTCTGCATTTATACCCAAATCACTTGCCAATCCACTCATATTAGGTATTGTACCAAATACACCAATAGACCCTGTAATAGTTGTAGGTTCTGCAAATATTTTGTCTGCCTTAGCAGAAATCCAATATCCCCCAGAAGCAGCTACATCACCCATAGAAACAACAAGTGGTTTTTCTTCTTTTAATAGATTTAATTCTTGTAAAATAATATCACCTGTAAGTGCTACGCCACCAGGAGAATTAACTCTGAGCACCACAGCTTTTACGCCTTTATTCTTTCGCAGGCTCTTAATGGCTTTTACCATACTTTCTTGCCCAATGTATTGCTCATTTCCTTTACCATAAAGCATTTCACCTTGAGCATAAATTACTGCAATAGTATTCTTAAACCCTTTTACCTCCATTACTCCTTTTCCAGATGATATATAATCCTCTATGGAAACAGTATTTATTTTATCTACTCCTGCCAGTTCTTTTAATTTGGTATTATAATCATCTTTATAAATCCCTCCATCAATCAATTTATTCTCTATTGCCAAATCAGAACTTCTACCAAGAAGTTCATCAGCAATTTGATTTAAATTCTCTTCAGAAAGTTCTCTGCTTTCACCAATATCTTTCAGAAAAGTAGCCCAAATTGAATTTAAAAAAGATGTAATCTGTTCGCGATTCGCTTCACTCATCTCGTTTTCTAAATAGCCTTCTACCGCACTCTTGTATTTACCATGTCTCACGACTTCCATCTTTACACCAAATTTTTCTTGAAAGTCTTTATAGAACATACGCTCTGTAGATAAGCCTCTAAAGTCTACACTACCAAAAGGTAATACATATACTTCATCTGCAACAGAACTTAAATAGTAATTTTTTTGGGTATACAAATCGGCATAAGCAGTTACAAATTTTCCAGACTCTTTAAACTCTTTAAGCTTTTTACGAATACTCTGCAATTGCGCAACTCCAGCATTTACAACTAAATTCTCAATGCTAATACCTTTAATTTTCGGATCTGTTTTAGCATTTTCAATTGCATTTAAAATATGGCTCATTTGCAACCTATCATCTTCAATTAATCCACTCATAGGATGGTTGTTTGCAGGAGCATAATCTTGTACACGTTTTTTTAAATTAATCTTTAAAACAGAATTTGATTTAACCACCACTTTTTCTGCATTACCAACTAAAGAAACAAACCCAATAAATAAGAGTATTACAACTACAAAAGCTATACCCGTGCCTAAACAGCTCGCTAAAAGATTTCTTAAAAATTTCACTGATTAAAATTGTTTATAAATTGACTGTCAAATATACGTTTTTATGAGGTACATTTATTTCCTTTGCATCACTCAATGAAAATTGTTAGAAACACATACATCTCGTTAGGAAGCAATCAGGGAGATAAGCTCCAAAACTTACAACAAGCTATTAATTTTCTTAGTGATTCAGTAGGTGCAGTTAAACGCATTTCGTCAGTTTACAAGACTGCGGCTTGGGGTTTTAATGCTGATGATTTTTTGAATTGTTGCATTGCGATATCAACCAATTTAAATCCTGAAGAATTATTACTACAATTACTTCAAATTGAACAAAAATTAGGGAGACAACGCAATAATTCTGATGAATATAAATCTCGTACTATTGACTTAGACGTATTACTTTTTGATGATGAAATAATTTTTTCACCCGATTTAAAAGTACCTCACCCTAGAATGTTAGAGAGAAAATTTGTGTTAGTACCTTTAACAGAAATTGCTCCAAATTTAAAGCATCCTATTGAAAAGCAAACTATTTTAATGTGTTTGCAAAAATGTGACGATCATTCTGACATCGAAAAAATTGAAGAACAACTCACAAGACCAATTCCGCTTTTTGAAAAGTATAATTACATCGCTATAGAGGGTAATATAGGTGCTGGTAAAACATCTCTTTCTAAAATGATTGGAGATGATTACAATGCGAAACTAGTTTTAGAACGATTTGCGGATAATCCATTTTTACCGAAGTACTACAAAGACATGGAGCGGTATGCATTTCCATTAGAGATGAGTTTTTTAGCAGATAGGTACAATCAGCTTTCAGATGATCTTGCTCAATTTGATTTATTCAAAAACTTTATTGTTTCAGATTATTACATCTTTAAATCATTAATTTTTGCGCAAGTTTCTCTTCACGCAGACGAATATGCCTTGTATCGAAAAATATTTGATGTAATGTACAAAGAAATTTCTAAGCCAGATGTGTATGTTTATTTGTACCAAAACACCAAACGACTATTAGAAAACATTAAAAAACGCGGTAGAGATTACGAACAAAATATTGAGTCTACTTATCTAGAAAAAATTCATGCAGGTTATTCTACGTTTATTAAATCGCAAGAAGATTTAAATGTATTAATTATAGATGTATCGGATCTCGATTTTGTAAATAAACCAGAAGATTACAAAAACATTATTAATAAAATCTCTGAATTTAAAGGCTAGTTTTCTACTTATGCAACTCTAGTTTTTCAGCAAAATAATCACAAAAGTCGCGCATGGTAGCACTCATTTTTTCATCTTGAGTTGCAGTCTCAAATGTATTAGCCATAGACACTAATGTTTGGTGGAAAAATTGTTTCATTTCATCTACAGGCATATCCTTTGTCCAAAGGTCTACTTTTAAAGTATCTTTTTTTTGAGAGTCCCAAACCGAAATTAATAAGGCTTTTGCCTCTGCATGAGTTATATTACCATCTTCTGCACTCCAAGACAATGCCTCTGGTATATTATTCTCGTCTAAACCTACAGTAAATTCTATTTTTGATTTCTTCTTTATTGCCATAATTCCTTCTGCCTATTTTGCAGGCTTGTATTTTGATTCTTTATATATTACTTCTGGTTTTAAAGCCAGCATATGCTCCAAACTAACCTCGTTATTTTGCATAAATGCACGCACAATTTGCCACCCCATCCAAATACCAATTTGTCCAGGTGAGTCTAAATCTGCCTCTTGATAAAACTTTGAAAAAGGTGCCGTATAAATAAAGCGTGCATTAAGATTGGTATCATTACTGTACAAATACTCTTTTTCTATAAAGTATTTCCAAACATTAATTTCGTTGTCTTTTGCCCAATTCCATTTAATATCTGTCCAGCCCATTAAAACAGCCTCAGAAACCTCTGGCAAATACTGATGCAGCAAATACATACGCTTACCTTCATATACCATTCTATTCAGAAAAAGTCTATCCGTGTTCTTAACATAATTAGCATCAATAATAGCGCTCGCTACATCTACTTGCAAACGCTCTTTTGTATAGTTGTTTGTTAAGTATTCTGGAAAGTCTCTATACACTTCATTATCTGAACCCAAATACATATCTAATGCCAAAAACAATAAACTATCTGCATACACAATCGGAAATTGATAATCTAAATTTGAAATATGCGTAATTACACTGGGCTCTTTGAAATTTGGGCTGTAATATTTGATGTGTTTAAAAAGTTGTTCTAACTGACTTTCGGTTTCATTAAAATCACTAAAAACAATTTGAGCATCTTTATATAGATACTGCTCTTCTTCATTAAAAACTTTTGCCATTAGTATTGTATCTGCAATCTGTTTAGGAAACATATATGGAAAATCAGCTTTTACTTGATTGTAGTTTGCAGTATCCATTTCGTAAAAAGCTTTATCGAATCTATTTACCTTTAAAGCTACCTCAACACCAGACACATCAACAATTTTCTTCATTTCAGGTTGACAAGCATAGAGCCCGCATAAAACAAGAAAAACTACCAATACTCTTTTCATATAATTAGTATCTTTACACATCAAAAATAACAACGTGCAAAAATACTAAATAGTTTAAAATGGATGCTGAAAAAATTATAAATCATATTGTTAATTGGTTAAAATCTTACGCTGAAAATGCTGGAGTAAATGGCTTTGTTATAGGTGTTTCTGGAGGAATTGATTCTGCTCTTACTTCAACACTTTGTGCAAAAACAGGGCTGGAAGTTTTATGCTTAGAAATGCCAATACACCAAGCCCCAAATCAGGTAAGTAGGGCTTTAAATCATATTAACTGGTTACAAGAAAATTTTAGCAATGTTCACATGAAACAAGTGCAGTTAACTCCTGTATTTGATAGTTTAGTTGCTGCTTTCCCTCAAGTGGAAAATGAGGAAGAACGATTTATGAGTTTGGCAAATACAAGAGCTCGTTTACGTATGACCTCTTTATACTATTTTGCTGCTTTACATGGTTATCTAGTTGCCGGTACTGGTAACAAAGTTGAAGATTTTGGTGTTGGTTTTTACACTAAATATGGAGATGGCGGTGTAGATTTAAGCCCAATTGCTGACTTGGTTAAAACCGAAGTATATGCGTTAGCAAACCATTTAGGTGTGCATCAAGAAATTCAAGATGCTCCTCCTACCGATGGGTTATGGGGGGATGACAGAACCGATGAAGATCAAATTGGAGCTTCTTACCCAGAATTAGAATGGGCTATGGCTATGGATGATGCTGGAAAAACTGCTGATGATTTTAATGGAAGGGAACAGGAAGTATTTGTAATATACAAAAGATTCAATACTGCAAATAAACATAAAATGGAGCCTATTCCAGTTTGTGAAATTCCAAATAATTTAAAAAGTTAGAATGTATTTAACATTATTCGCATTCGTTTTTTTAATCGCTGTTTACCCGCATTTGTAAATGCAAAAGGAATACTAATATATAGCTTTAATAATGTAATTCGCTTTTTAATAAAAATCATTATTTGGAGGTGTTTATTCGTCTATAGAACAATTCAAGGCATAAAATCCCTACCTTTACATAACAAGATTTAATAGAATAAATAGTATTAATTTCTTAAAAGCAGTCGTGCTTTTTTTATTAAACGTTGTTTTGATCCATTGGTAAATGCAAACGGCACATTTATCAATACAATCAAAACTTTTAAGTAATTGATTATTGATTTCATAACATAGCAATTTAAAGAATCCGCAGTGTAGTCTTTTTCTTTTTGATTCAAATATAAGAAGTTCAATTCAAATCGTTATGACACTAATTATCAAATTACGCGGTGTAATTGTTGAAAGAGTAATCGTTTTAGTTCGGTATGTTGTACTATTTCATCTAATAGTTGACCGTTATTGCCAGCAGGTGTCATCTGGCTTTTCCAAGAATTAATTTTTAAATCAATGGCAATTCTTCGCAAATTATAAACCGCATCTTTTACCAGTTTAGCTAGATTGGTATCTTTACCTTTTACATATATTTCTTTCTTTTCCCAATCGCTCAAACTATACTTCTCATCTTCCATTAAAATATGGGTCACCATTTCTGCCACATGTTGGTCGGGGTGATTGATAAAAGATTCTACAACCAATTTCTCATCTTGATTTAATTGATGAATCATTTCAAAATAAACTTGTTGAAAAAGCTCATTTGTAAAACTTGTCTCATCTTCTTGTAAATCCAAATAGATTTCTCTTGCAATATCCGTTGTATAAATAGCGCGTTCAAAAGTTCCATCTTTTTTCTCTATTTCGCCCTCAAAATCTGCTTGCTCATTCCCATAAAGCAATAATATTCTAATAATCTCTCGCTCGTACTTTAACAACTCATTCACTTCTTCATGGGGAGTTGCTTTTTTCATTACCGGAGCTGTCGGCATTTTTTGAGCGGTAGGTCTCTTAGATGCTTCGCGAACTTCTTTTTTAAATATTTGTGCTAACTCGTCAAATAACACCTTTTCAGAAATTTCCATTATACGAGCACACTCCTGCAAATAGACTTCCTGTTTAATTCTATCTGGTATCTTTGATATACTCACCACAATATCACGAATCAGTCCTGCCTTCTTTACTGGGTCATTTTGCGCATCTTGCATTAATAATGAAACCTTAAAGTTTATAAAATCTTGACTGTTTTTATCTAAATATTCTTTTAGCTCAGCTGTGGAAAGATGCTTTGAAAAACTGTCAGGGTCTTCACCTTCTGGAAATGTAACAACTCGTACGTTCATCCCTTGTTCCAAAATCAAATCAATACCCCTTAAAGAAGCTCTTACCCCTGCTGCATCACCATCAAATAACATAGTAATATTTGGAGTCAATCTTCTGATTAATCTGATTTGATCAGGAGTTAAAGCAGTCCCTGAAGAAGAAACCACATTTTCTATACCTGCTTGATGAAAAGAAATAACATCTGTATAACCTTCTACCAAATAACAATTATCTTCTTTCGCAATAGATTGTTTTGCATAGTAAATACCGTACAAAACTTTACTCTTATGATAAATATCGCTCTCTGGAGAATTTAAATATTTAGCTGCCTTTTTATCACTTGTAAGAATACGACCTCCAAAACCAAGCACACGACCGCTCATACTGTGAATTGGGAACATTACGCGGCCCTTGAAACGGTCAAACTTTTTGGTTTCATTTACAATGGTGAGTCCTGTTTTTTCTAGGTATTTTAAATCATACCCTTTTTTTTGCGCTGCATCAGTAAATGCTGACCACTCGTCTAAACTATATCCTAATTCGAATTTCTTAATAATTTCATTATCATACCCACGTTCTTCAAAATAGGTTTTTCCGATGGCTTTGCCTTTTTCTGATTCTAATAGATTCGAATGAAAGTAATCACGCGCAAACTCAGAAACCAAAAACATACTCTCACGTTCGTTGGCTTGCTCTTTTTGCTCATCAGTTTGCTCTGTTTCCTCAATTTCAATATTGTATTTCTTAGCTAGGTATCTAATAGCTTCAGGGTATGAATAATGCTCATGCTCCATTAAAAAAGAAATAGCATTACCACCCTTACCTGTAGAAAAATCTTTCCAGATTTGCTTTACCGGAGATACCATAAAAGAAGGAGTGCGTTCTTCTGAAAACGGACTTAATCCTTTAAAGTTACTTCCCGCTTTTTTAAGTTGAACAAACTCGCCGATAACTTCTTCTACTCGAGCTGCTTCAAAAACGCGGTCTATGGTATTTCTTGAAATCATTAACTATTGAAAATTGAGGATGAAAGATACATAAAAAAAGAGACGTTTTAATTAAAAAACGCCTCCTAAAAGTTATCTGTATTCAAGTTAAGAAACTGCTTTTAGCTTCTTAAGTTTTGCTTTAGAAATTTTAGTTTCAGCATACTTTTTAGTGATGTGTAATTCTTTTGTATGTGTACCTGGTAATTCAAACATATCATCTGTAAGAACTGCCTCGCACAAAGACCTTAAACCTCTCGCTCCAAGCTTATATTCAACAGCTTTGGTAACAATATAATTTAATGCCTTTTCATCAAAAGTCAATGCAATACCATCCATTTCAAATAGTTTAATATACTGCTTAACAATTGAATTTTTCGGTTCCGTAAGAATTGCTCTTAGTGTTTCTTCATCCAACGGATTCATATGCGTAAGCACAGGTAACCTACCTATTATCTCGGGAATTAATCCAAAAGATTTCAAATCAGATGGCAATACATATTGCAACATGTTTTCAGTCTCTACTTTATCTACATCAATAGAGGCACTGTAACCAACTGCCTGTTGATTCATGCGTTTACTGATAACTTTATCGATACCGGAAAAAGCACCACCAGCAACAAATAAAATATTCTTTGTATTTACTTCTACAAACTTTTGATCTGGGTGTTTTCTACCTCCTTTTGGCGGCACGTTAACAACAGTACCTTCCAATAATTTTAATAGGGCTTGCTGCACACCTTCACCAGAAACATCTCTCGTTATAGAAGGATTGTCACCCTTACGAGCAATCTTATCGATCTCGTCTATAAAAACAATACCTCTTTCTGCTTTATCAACATTGTAGTCTGCTGCTTGAAGTAATCGTGTTAAAATTGTTTCAACATCTTCTCCAACATAACCTGCCTCAGTAAGTACAGTAGCATCAACAATTGCAAAAGGCACATTTAGCATGCGTGCAATTGTTCTTGCAATTAATGTTTTACCAGTACCTGTTTCTCCAACTATTACAATATTACTTTTTTCGATTTCAATATCGTCATCATCTTTACCTTTCTGTTGCAACAAACGCTTGTAATGGTTGTAAACTGCAACAGCCATTACACGTTTGGCATCTGTTTGACCAATCATATATTGATCTAAAAAGGCTTTGATTTCAACAGGTTTTTTTAAAACAATTTCAGATGAAAGGCTATTGGCTTTCCCTTCTGCTACTTCCTCTAGCACAATACCATGCGCTTGCTCGATACACTTGTCGCAAATGTGTGCATCTAAACCTGCGATTAATAAATCGGTTTCTGCTTTTTTACGCCCACAAAACGAACACTCTAATGCTTCCTCTTTTGCCATACTTCAACTTCTAATTATTTTCTTCTTAGCTATTACGCTCTAACACTTCATCAATCATACCATAAGCCTTCGCTTCTGCGGCTTTCATCCAATAATCACGATCTGAATCTTCATGTACCTTTTCAACTGTTTGACCAGAATGATTTGCAATGATTTGATACAATTCATCTTTTAATTTCAAAATCTCACGAGCTGTAATTTCAATATCACTTGCTTGCCCCTGAGCACCACCTAATGGTTGATGAATCATTATTCGTGAATGCGGCAATGCAGAGCGCTTACCTTTAGCACCAGCACATGTTAATACAGCAGCCATTGAAGCAGCCATACCTGTACAAATTGTAGCTACATCTGGTTTAATAAATTGCATGGTATCATAAATACCCAAACCAGCATACACACTACCTCCTGGTGAATTTACATAAATAGATATATCTTTAGCGTTATCTGTACTCTCTAAAAATAACAATTGTGCTTGAATAATATTTGCAACATAATCGTCGACAGCTGAACCTAAAAATATAATTCGGTCCATCATTAAACGTGAAAAAACGTCCATTTGAGTGATGTTCAATTGACGCTCTTCCATAATATAAGGAGTTACATTGCTTATAAGTTTGTCGTAATACATACTATTAATTCCGTGATGTTTTATCGCAAACTTTTTAAACTCTTTTCCGTAGTTCATTGAATATATTTTAAAAATGAAATAGGGTGTAAAAATACGAATTTTTTGAGTGTCATACATACCCCATAATTTTTTATAACCGACATTATATTTTTATTATTTTTGATCTAACTAAACGTTATACTTGGGTTATGGCACAATCAAAAATAGAGTTGAAAATTGGTTCATTTGAATTTAAATGCGCAGGAGAGCAAGTTTGGGTAGACAACAAACTGTCGGAATTTCTAGATCTAGCACCAAACATTCAAGCTGAAATTTCTGAACAAATAAAAAACCCAACACCAACACAAGAACCCAGTAGTTATCCATCAGATTTATTTGCTATAACAGAAAGGAAACCAAAAGTAATACCTGAAAATCTATCTACTTTTCTCAGAAAAAAGAATGCTGTTGAGAAGCAACGCCGACGATTTTTAGGAGCGGCCGTTTGGTTGCAACTCAACGGAAAAGAACGAGTTAAAACAAAGGATGTGACAGATGCATTAAAAATGGCTCGTCAATTAAAAATTACGAATCCAAGTCATCAATTAAATCAAAACATAACTCAAGGCTTTTGTCAGAAAGAAGGTCCGGGATTTTTTGTAACTCCTGAAGGAATTGAAGATATAATGAGATATTAAAAAACCGCCTTGATTACTCGAGGCGGTTCTTATTTTATAATTGTTCTACTTTTTATTTGTAAACTTCTTTAACAAACGTTTCGTAATTCACTTCTTTTGTTTTGAAAGTCATTTTCTCTTTATAGAATTTCAATAACTTAGAGCTAATTAATTGCTCTTGCAAACGCTTAGCCTCGTCTTGGTTACCTAATACTCTTGCTGCAATATCATCCAATTCTTTCTCTTCTGGATTCATATTACCATACTGTGCCATTTGCGCTTTGATAAATCCTTTTGCGTAATCTTTTAATTCTTCAAAAGTTACGTTTAATTCGTTATCTCTAATAATGTTTCCTTCTATCAACTGGTAGCGCAATCCTTTTTCTGACTTGCTGTACTCTTCAGCTGCTTGTTCCTCGCTTAACGGTTGCTCTCCTGCAACTGCCAACCACTTTTTAAGGAAATCCGCAGGTAAGTCAAACTTAGTATTATCAATTAAATACTCAGTAATTGCATTTAGCAATTGTTGATCTGCTTGAGACTCAAATTGCTTTTCTGCATCTTCTTTGATACGATCTCTTAATTCAGTAACAGTTTTAACCACACCTTCTCCAAAGATTTTATCAAATAATTCTTGATCTAAATCTGCTAACTCAGTATAGTTAATTTCTTCGATAGTTAAAGATAAAGGAATTTCTAAACCATGAACTTCATCATGACCTAAACCAGTAGCACCCATTAATTTGTGCTCATCTACAAACAATCCTTTCGTTTTTAAAGCAACTACATCGCCCACTTTCTTACCTAAGAATTTTTTAAGATTTACTTTTCCTTTAATATCTGCTAAATCAAAAGTGTATTTTTTCTCAATCTCTTTCTCTTCGTTTATAAAAGTTCCAGCAATTTTAACACCTTCTTCAACCTCTTCTTTTGTTATCAACTTACCAAAACGTTGTTGTAAGTTTTCTACTTCTTTATCTATTAATTCTTCGTCAGCAACAATTTGATATTGAGTAATCTTCTTTTTTGCATTTAAGTTTACATCAAATTGAGGTGCTAAACCTAATTCAAACTCGAAAGAATAATCTTTTTCATCCCAAGAAAAATCGTTTTGAACTTTTGGTAATGGATTTCCTAAAATATCTAACTTTTCTTCTGTTAAAAATTTATTCAAAGAATCTTGAATTAATTTATTCACCTCATCAATCATAACAGATTTACCGTATTGCTTTTTCACCATACCAAAAGGCACATGCCCTTTTCTAAAACCTGGAACGTCTGCTTTCTTACTATAATCTTTTAAGATTTTAGTTACCTTGTCTTGATAATCAGCCTCTGAAATTTCAATTTTTACAACTGCATTTAAGGCATCTATACTTTCTTTGGTAATATTCATTTGATATTCTTTTATAAATCTTTTTAAATTTATGCGCTTATCTCTCGATAAATGCGGGTGCAAAATTACGCCTTTTTATACAATCTCACAAGGTATAAGTGTTTCTATTTTAGGAGTTAATTACGATTTTCAACAAAAGAAAATAAAACAGATTGTAAAAAAGATAAAAGGACACTAAAAAGTAATGCATACCAGAAACCTGCAACTTGAAATCCATCACCAATTAAATAGTCTGCAATAAGAATAATTATCGCATTAATTACAAATAAGAAAAGACCTAAAGTAACAATGGTTGCGGGTAAAGTAAAAAAGATCAACAGCGGTTTAACTGTTATTCTCAATAGTCCTAAAACAGCAGCAACTATAACAGCTGCCATAAAATCAGGTACCGATATACCTGGTAAAATGTGTTCTAAAATAAGAACTGCTACTGCGGTCAATAAAATCTTAAGAATTGTTTTCATAGGTAGTTGTTTAAATTACAACTACAAGGTATGAAAATTATACAAGCTATTGCTGTTTCAAAAAACCGATTGCTTCTTTGTAGAAATCTTGAGGATTATCTGCATGTAACCAATGACTTCCTCTCGCTATTGTTTTAATCTGAGCTTCTGGAAAATGAGCCGAAATTAAACCTTCGTCTTCTTTACTTATATAACCCGAATGTTCACCTCTCAAAAATAAGGTTGGTCCTTCAAATTGCGTAAAAGATGGCAAAGCAACTGTTATTTCTTCATAATACTCTGTTAGAATTGGCAAGTTCATTCTAAAAGCAAAGCCCTCTTTAGTGCGCATCACATTTTTCATTAAAAACATACGCACACCAATTTCTGGAATATATGATTTTAGAACATTTTCAACTTCTTCTCTACTTTTTTGCACATCAAAATCAACAGAACTCAATGCCTCTAAAATATCATGATGATGGGGTGGGTAATATCTTGGAGCGATATCTGCAACAATTAATCTATCTACTAATTCTTCGTGATTAACGGCCATCAACATAGCTGTTTTACCTCCCATTGAGTGACCTAAAAAATTTGCTTTCTCTATTTGATGGTGTTGCATGTAGGAGATTAAATCTTCTACTAATAATTCATAATCAAAATCATCGGAATGAAAACTTCTCCCATGATTTCTTTGATCTATTAAATGCACCCGAAAGTCTTGAGCAAATTGATTCCCTAACGTTTTCCAATTATCTCCAGAACCTAAAAAACCATGTAAAATTAAAAGCGGTTCTCCTTCTCCAAAAATTCTTGAGTGCAACAGCTCCATTAACCTCGTAATTTGTGTAAATACATATTTACAACATTCTCTAACCCCAAATATAAAGATTCTGCTATCAGTGCATGACCTATTGAAACTTCATCTAAAAAAGGAATATTTTGCGCAAAAAATTGAATATTATCAAGGCTTAAATCGTGCCCTGCATTAATACCTAATCCCAATTCATGGGCTAATTTTGCACTTTCGGCATATGGTTTAATAGCATCTCTATCTCCTTTACTATAAGCGACTGCATACCCTTCGGTATATAATTCAATTCTATCTGTACCCGTTTTAGCGGCATATTCAATATTCTCAGCCACGGGATCAATAAATATTGAAGTTCTAATCTTGTTACGTTTAAACTCTGCAATTACTTCTTGCAAAAACTCCTGATTATTAATAGTATCCCATCCAGCATTAGAGGTTATAGCATCAACCGCATCCGGCACAAGCGTCACTTGTGTAGGTTTAACTTCTAACACCAAATCGATAAACTTTCTAATTGGGTTACCTTCTATATTGTATTCAGTTTTAATTGTTGGTACCAAATCACGAGCATCTTGATATCTTATATGACGCTCATCTGGTCTTGGATGTATTGTAATCCCCTCTGCACCAAAAGACTGGATCTTTATAGAAGCCTCTGCAACATTAGGTGTATTACCTCCTCTTGCATTTCTAAGAGTTGCTATTTTATTAATATTAACACTAAGCTTTGTCATGACTCAAATTTTTACCGTACAAAAATACAGCATAAATAAAGACAAGCCTATAGATTTAAACATAATTACAGGAACACTTTTTGGTCTAATGTTTGTACTTTTGCTATGAATGAATATGAAAATATCAGAATACATATCAAACGATATTGCTGCTCTAAAAGAAACCCAATCAATTGCAGAGGTTGGACAACTATTTAATGAGCTTGCTTACTCGCACTTACCTGTAGTAAAGAATAATATTTTACTTGGATCTATTAATGCGGATGATATTAGAACTATTGATAATGTAGCGGCAAGTCTTAAAGATTATCAATATTTATATCAAGAATTTCATATTGCTGCAACCAATAATTGGATAGAAATTTTAAAGATTTTTGCTGCAAGTGAAAGTAATATCTTACCTGTTCTATCTGAAAATAACGAATATATCGGTTATTACGAATTAACCGACGTTTTACACTTTTTTAATGATACACCATTATTGAGAAATGATGGTTTCTTTTTAGTGATTGAAAAAGAAGAAAAGAATTATTCTTTTAGTGAAATTGTTCAGATTGTAGAATCAAGTCAAGCGAAACTAATAGGAGTTTTTGTTTCGGGAGAACGTGATAATTTTATTAGAATCACTTTAAAAATTGCCAGTAATGATATTAATGAGGTAATACAATCTTTTAGAAGATTCTCTTATAATGTTTTAACCAAACACAAAGAAGACATATTTTTAGAACAATTAAAAGACCGCTCTAATTATCTTCAAAAATACTTGAATATATAAGTATGAAAATAGCTATCTACGGACATTATTTTAATAGTGACACCAAGCCTTTTGTTGAGGAATTATTAGCTGCTCTAAATCAAAGAAACGCTGAAATTTATCTTGAAATTGGATTTGAAAAATTGGTAAAAGAGCATTTAAATTTAGAAAAATCGTATCCCACATTTTCTAGTTATTCAGATTTAGATGATTCATTCGACTTGTTTTTTACTGTAGGTGGAGATGGTACAATGTTGCGTTGCATTACCTTTATAAGAGATTCAAATATTCCTGTTATTGGCGTTAACATAGGTAGATTGGGTTTTTTGGCAACTGTTAAAAAAGAAGTAATTACTGAAGCAGTTGCTGCATTATACAAGAAGGATTATCAAATAAGAGAGCGCTCATTACTTCAAGTACAAACAGAGCCTCCTCAAGAAAATTTAGCCTCATTCAATCTTGCTTTAAATGAAGTAACTGTCAGCAGAAAAGATACAGCCTCTATGATTACAGTAGACACCTATTTGGATGGAGAATACCTAACATCTTATTGGGCAGATGGTTTAATAACCGCTACTCCAACAGGATCAACAGGGTATTCACTTAGTTGTGGAGGGCCAGTTATAACTCCACAAGCTAAGAGCTTTGTTTTAACACCAATTGCTCCACATAATTTAAATGCAAGGCCATTGGTTATTCCTGAAGACACAAAAATAGATATGGATATAACTGGTAGGGAAGACGATTTCTCTCTATCATTAGATTCGAGAATTGCAACTATTCCTAAGGGTACTAAAATTCATATCGAAAAGGCCTCATTCTCCATAAAAATGATCCATTTAAACGATCAAACATTCATTAAAACCTTACGAGAAAAAATGCTGTGGGGTGAAGACACTAGAAATCAATAATCCTTATCTAACAGGTCATTTTTATTTCAATTTTTTCACAAAAAAATTAGCAGCGTAATTCACAATAATTCAATGCTTTTTGTGTTATCAAAAAAGTGTTTAAGTCCTTATTCAAAACGAATTGAATTAACTATATTTGCACGCTAATTTATTATGATAAAACAGTTTTTATTTACCGTCATATTGTTGGCATCCATTTCAACCTCAGCTCAAATACACGAAGTTGGTATTCAGGTTGGTGGAAGCAATTACATTGGCGATATTGGCCCTACTAATTATATAAGACCAAATGATTTGGCATTGGGAATACTGTATAAATACAACTTAAATCCAAGAATTGCTTTGAGAGGAAACTTTACATATTTTGGAATCTCTTCAAATGATGCAGACTCAAACCACCCTGGAAGGGCAGATCGAGGATTGAGTTTCAACAATTCTTTGTATGAATTTGGGGCTGGTGTAGAATTTTCTTTTTTCGAATACAATTTAGATACTCAAGACAAAACGCATACACCTTATATATTGGCAGAAATAGCTGCGGTAAACTACAAACACACAAATTTAAGAACCGGACCTGACACCTATGAGTATTCATCTATAACAACAGTTGCAATACCTTTTGGTTTTGGTTATAAATTCAAATTAGCAGGACCGTTGGCAATGGCGGTTGAAGTTGGAGCACGATACACAATAAAAGATAATATAGATTATAATAACCCATATATCCCTGAGTTAACTTTTGGAAATCCAAATAATAATGATTGGTATATGTTTACCGGTATTAATTTGGTGTACACCTTTGGTAGGCCACCGTGCTATGCTGAATAATCAAAAATTAAATGACCACAAAAACAACACAAATTAATCCAAAAAAAATACCAAACCATGTAGCTGTTATTATGGATGGTAATGGTCGTTGGGCTAAAAAACAAGGAAAGCCTCGTGTGTTTGGTCATAAAAATGGCGTTAAAGCAGTGCGCTCTACAATAGATGCTGCAGGTAATTTAGGAGTAAAGGCCTTAACACTTTTTGCCTTCTCTACGGAAAATTGGAATCGGCCCAAAGCTGAAGTAAAAACTTTAATGACGTTGCTATTAACTTCTTTAAAAAGCGAAGCAGCAGAATTACATAAAAATAATATTAGGCTCCAGGTTATTGGCAATAGAAAAAACCTTCCATCTTCAGTTTTAAAAGGACTTGATAAAGTAATTGAATTAACCAAAAATAATACTGCTCTTACCCTAACTATTGCATTGAGTTATGGGTCTAGAGAAGAAATTGTTAATGCCTTTAGAAATATTTCTAAAAAAGTTGTTAATAACAAATTAAGCATCGAAGAAATTGATGAAAATATTATAAATAATCATTTATATACGTTTACTTTGCCGGATGTTGATTTAATGATAAGAACGAGTGGTGAAAAAAGGATAAGTAATTTCTTATTATGGCAAATTGCTTATGCTGAACTGCATTTTACTGATGTGCTTTGGCCCGATTTTTCGAAACAAGATTTTTACAATGCAATTATCGAATATCAAAATAGGGAAAGACGCTACGGTAAAACAGGCGAACAAATTGAAACAAGCAGATGAGATATAAAATACCCGTATTCATTACCTTACTTTTTATACTAACCCAAACTTTTGCTCAAGAAACGACTTCTAATGTTAGCGGAAATGTTAATATTCAACCTTTAGATTCTATTAAAGATATTGCTAAAGATACAGTTGCAATACCAACTGCACCTGTAAGATTTGAGCGAAACAAAACTTATGAACTTGGAGGAATTTCTGTAACAGGTTTACAAAAATTTAGTGAAAACGCAGTAAAAACCTTTTCAGGGTTAAAAGTAGGACAAGAAATAAGACTACCTGGAGATAAATTGTCTAGTGCCATTAAAAAACTATATGAACAAAAACAATTTAGCAATGTAGATGTTTATGTATCTAAAGTTGATGGTAATGTAGTATATTTAGAAATTGATGTAACTGAGTTGCCCCAATTAAATGAGATTACATTTACTGGTGTCAAGAAAAACAAGGCTAAAGAGCTTCAAGACGATACTGAGTTAAAAATGGGTGCAAACCTAACCGACAACTTATTAGTTACCTCAGAAAATTATATTCGTAAAAAATACCAAGAAAAGGGGTACTTAAATACTAAAGTGACAATAGATACCAAAGTAGATACGACTCTAATTAATGCGCAAAACATGCTTGTTCATGTTGATAAAGGTAAAAAAGTAAAAATAAAAGATATTATCATAGATGGTAATGACAAGGTGAGTGATAAAACCTTAAAAAGCGCTTTGAAAAACACAAAGGAGAAATTTCCCGGTCGTTTTTGGAAAACCTCAAAATTTATTCAAGAAGATTTCGATGCCGATAAACAAGCTTTGTTAGACAAATATAGTGAGAAGGGACATCGTGATGCTCGAATTTTGAATGATTCTATATCTTGGAATGATGATGGTACTATTAATGTTCATATCGCATTAGAAGAAGGTAAAAAATACTACTTTGGTAGTATAGACTACTTAGGCAATACCGTTTATTCAGATGATGCTTTACAGCGTGTATTGCGCATTGATAGAGGTCAAGTATACAATGCTAAAGTTTTAAAAGAGCGTGTTTTAGGTGATGGCACACCAGAATCTGACGATATTTCTTCTTTATACCAAAACAGTGGTTACTTATTCTCACAGGTTACTCCAGTTGAAACCATGGTTAGAAATGATTCTATTTTTGTAGAGATTAGAATTTTTGAAGATGAACCAGCAACTTTAAGAAGTGTTACAGTTAATGGTAATGATAGAACGAACGATCACGTTATTTATAGACAAATTAGAACGCGCCCTGGATACTTATACCGAAAAGAGGATATTATTAGAACCATACGTGAGTTGGGGCAATTAGGATTTTTTGACCCTGAGAGTATTACGCCAGATTTACAACCAAACTATTACGATAAAACAGTTGATATAGATTATACAGTTGTAGAAAAAGGAGCTTCTCAAATTGAACTACAAGGTGGTTATGGTGGTGGTTCTTTTATAGGGACATTGGGTCTATCATTTAATAATTTCTCTATTCGAAATATATTTAATGCAGATGCATACAAACCTTTACCAATGGGTGATGGTCAAGCACTATCTTTGCGTTTACAAAAGAGTAGGTATTATACAACCTCAAGTTTCTCTTTTACAGAACCTTGGTTAGGTGGTAAAAAGCCTCAGTCGTTGTCTTTCTCTTTCTATTTATCTAAACAGTTTAGATATGATTTTATTACAAGGGATGTAGATAAAGATCAACGTTTAAATATTATTGGTGCTTCAGTTGGTTTGGGTAGACGTTTGACATGGCCAGATGATTATTTCCAGTTATCTCAAACAGTTAGTTTACAGCATTATGATTTAAAGAATTACCCGATTGCTACATTCTCTTTCTCAACTGGTGTTTCAAACAACTTGGCATATGCAATTAACTTATCGAGAAATTCAGCAGGGGCTAACCCAATTTTCCCAACTTATGGGTCTGAATTTAATATCGGAGCAAAATTAACTTTTCCATATTCATTAGTAAATGGTAAAGATTATAATGAAATTTCTGACCAAGAAAAATACAAGTGGTTAGAATACTATAAATTGAGTTTTAAAGGGCGTTGGTATACCGCGTTGATTGATAAATTTGTATTAATGTCTAATGCCGAAATGGGCTTCTTAGGCTATTATAATAAGGATATTGGTTACTCTCCTTTTGAAAGATATTTTGTGGGTGGAGACGGTTTAGCAACTTTCCAATTAGATGGTAGAGAAACGATTGGTTTAAGGGGTTACGAAAACTCTAGTATCTCTTCTGTTGATGGAGGTGTTATATATAACAAATTCCAAATGGAACTGAGATATCCTGTAACTTTAAAACCTTCAGCATCCATTTATGTTCTTGGATTCTTAGAAGCCGGTAACTCTTATGATGGATTCGACGATTTCACATCATTCAACTTAAAAAGATCTGCTGGAGCAGGTGTTAGAATCTTTATGCCAGCATTTGGGTTATTAGGTATTGACTTTGCGTATGGTTTCGATCCTGTTAGAGATGGATTACCAGTTTCTGGTTGGCAGACACACTTTATAATAGGTCAGCAATTTTAATAATTTGAGTACTTTTACGTTATGTATCTTAAATGGCACGATTTTTTCTAAACTCTAATCACACGATCATGACTAAAAAAGTTCTTTTGACATATGTACTTGCACTATTTATAATATTTAATCTAGTTGGTCAACGCAATCAACAACGCATAGGTTATGTTGATTTAGCGTATATTTTAGAGAATATTCCGGAATATCAACAAGCTCAAAATCAATTAGATCAAAAAGTTATTGTTTGGCAGGGTAAACTTAATAAGTTGAAAAGTGAGATTGAAACGATGAAAATCAATTTAGCTAATGAACGCGCCTTATTGACTGATGTTTTAATTGAAGAACGTTTAGAGGATATTGCGATAGTTGAAGAAGAATTGAAAAAAACAGAAATGGCTTATTTCTCTTCAGATGGAGATTTATTCTTTTACAGAAAATTATTAGTTAAGCCAATTCAGGATCAAGTATATAGCGCAGTGCAAGAAATTGGTAAAGGAAGAGGATTCGATATCATTTTTGATAAATCTTCTGATATTATTATGCTATATACCAATAAAAAAGCAGATATTAGCGACCTCGTTTTGAAAAGCATCGTGAGAGCTGAAAAAACGAAAGAACGCAATGCTAAAACAAAAGCAAAGAATAATGATTCTCCTGAAATAACTAGAGAATTAACAGAAGAAGAAAAAGCAGCATTGGCAGAAAGAGAAGCAAAAAGACAAGCTGCTCTTGATAAAGCAGAACAAGCAAAAACTGACCGTGCTAAAAAAAGAGAAGCTCAAAAAGCGGAAATAGAAAAGAAACGTCAAGAACGTCTTAAGAAACAAGAAGACGCTAGAGCTAAGCTTAGAGAAAATAAAGAGAAAAAAGAGCAAGAAAAAGATTCGAAAGAGGAAGAAAATAATAACAGTTAAATTAAAACAAACTAAAATGAGAAATTTAAAAACCCTTTTATTAGTCGCTGTAGTGGCTTTTGGTTTTAACATGGTTCAAGCACAATCTAAAGTTGCTCATGTAGATTTAGGTGAAATCATTAAATCTATGCCAGAAACTAAAGCAATGAATGATGATTTGGAAAAGTTGAAGAAGACCTATGAAGACGATTTAAAGGCTAAAGGTGAAGAATTAGACGCAAAGGTAAAAAAATATGATGCTGAAGCTCCTCAACAAACTCAACAAGAAAATCAAAAAAGAGTAAAAGAGGTTCAGCAAGAAGACTTAAAAATTCAACAAGGATTGCAATTTGCTGAGCGCGACATTGCTAATAAAGGTAATGAAATGAGCAAGCCAATTTTTGAAAAAGCTCGTAATGCTGTTGATGCTGTTGCTAAAGAATTAGGATATGATTACGTATTAGATGTAAATTCTTTAATCGTTGCTCAAGGTAAAGACATCACAGAGAATGTAAAGGCTAAATTGGGAATTACAGCACAATAATTAAGTGCAGAACTTATTATATTAAAATCCCGAGTTAAATAAAACTCGGGATTTTTTATTTTTGTAGTATGCAAAAACCCATTGGAATTTTTGATTCTGGCATAGGAGGTACTTCTATTTGGAAAGAGATACAAAAATTGCTACCCAACGAGAGCACCATATATTTGGCAGATAGTAAAAATGCTCCTTATGGTGCAAAAAGTAAAGAGGCAATAATTGATCTCTCCATTAAAAATGTCAATATCCTTTTAAGGAAAAATTGTAAACTAATAGTAGTAGCATGTAATACTGCAACCACAAATTCTATTTCTTTTTTAAGATCTAATTTTGATGTTCCATTTATTGGTATTGAACCAGCCATAAAGCCAGCAGCTCTAAAAACGACAACTAATAATATTGGTATTTTAGCAACAAAAGGAACTTTGAGTAGTTCATTATTTTCTAAAACATCTCAAACTTTTGCGTCAAACATTCAAGTAGTTGAACAAATAGGAACCGGAATTGTTGAACTTATTGAAACTGGCAAGTTGCATTCTAAAGAAATGACAGCTCTTCTAATTACCTATTTAAATCCTATGTTAAAAGCAAACATAGACCATTTAGTACTAGGATGCACGCATTACCCATATTTAATACCTCAAATAAAAGACATTGTTGGCCCTAAGGTTACAATTATAGATTCGGGATATGCGGTGGCTAAACAAACTAAAAGTATATTAGAACTTAACAATCTTCTTAACTCTAACACTTTAGAAGGATCTCATATTTTTTACACCAATAACAACAAGGCTGTTTTAAATAATCTACTTGCTACAGAGACTAGTAATTACACCGTCAAATCAAAAGATTTTTAACTAAAAAAAGAAAGTAGTTGTGCTTTTCTAGAAGGAGCAACAGAAAGCTCTTTTCCGTTTTCCAATGCAATAGTCCCTCCTTTCCCTTTTTTATAACTAACGATACTTTTCACATTTACCAAATACGACTTATGTATTCTAACAAAGCCACTATCTCCTAGTATAGTTTCAAAATGTTTTAGGGTTTTACTTACCAATTTACTTTTACCGTTCAAAAGATTAATATGGGTATAGTTATCATCTGCTTTACAATATAAAATTTGGTTGGTTTCAATTACCTCAAAACCTTCTTGAGTTGGTATTGTAATTTTATCTACTTGAATATGTAAAGCTGGTTTTAAAATAGAAGCTTCTAATGATTGCTCTTTTTCCTTTATTGATGAAACGTAATCTACTGCCTTAATCAAATCGTCAATAGATATTGGTTTTAACAAATAATATGATGCATGATTATTTAACGCCTCAATGGCGTAATGATCATAAGCTGTAACAAAAATTGTTTCAAACGGCACATCAGGCAATTTATCTAACAAATCAAAACCAGAGCCGTAAGGCATTTCTACATCTAAAAACACCACATCTAATTCGTGATTTCTTATAAAAATTAGGGCATCTTCTATATTAGATGCTTCTCCAAGAATTTCAATATTCGGACAATACTTTTGCAAGTAACTTTTTAGAATATCTCTACTCGTCTGCTCGTCTTCAACTATATATGTACGAAGTTTCATTTCTACTTAATTATACGTTTTTTAATCTCACCATACATTTGCCCAACTTGAAAGAATGACCGCTTGACATCATCTACAGAGTCTAAGGCATAAAACATGGTGTCAATTTGTTTTCTCCCTACTTCGTAATCTTCAAAAGTTGCTAGCTCTATAAGTTTCTTTAACTTTAGCTGCATTTCTTCTTTGTCAAAATAATAACGTTCTTTAAACAAGGTGGCAACTCCACTTTGCATATTCTGATTTCTTTGTTTAACTAGAGGCTGCATGCCAATTACTTCAGAAAAATAAGGTTGATCATTTTTAACATATAAAATACTTTCAAAATGATATCCTTTAAAAGAGGTCTTAACATAAATTTTTTCAATACCATTCTCCGTTGCATATAACTCTAAATATTCCAAACCATTGGGTAATGTATCCGCAGCTACGTTAATAACTTTAGCATTCTTATTATAATTAGATATTACACTATCTACTTCTACAGCCCAAGAAGGAAGTTTAAATTCGGTTTCTTCTACTTC
This sequence comes from Urechidicola sp. KH5, assembly GCF_054661455.1. Classification (NCBI taxonomy): domain Bacteria; kingdom Pseudomonadati; phylum Bacteroidota; class Flavobacteriia; order Flavobacteriales; family Flavobacteriaceae; genus Urechidicola; species Urechidicola sp. KH5. The sequence continues at coordinate 306,917 of NZ_BAAFSW010000002.1, read as the reverse complement.
TTTCTTTGCACAACCAATGAATATTATTACAGTTACTATCAAGGTGAGATTTTTCATTATTCAACGATTATCTTTTTAGAGTTAATATTACCTTAGTTCCTGTATTGTCTTTTAATAAGTCTTCAATGCGAACAGCTACTTTGTTCCCGTACATTGTATTTAAGATAGCTATTCGCTTTTTAATATTACCCATTCCTTTGCTTTGTTGATTTTTCTGATGTTGGGTTTTAAGTAATTTAGATTGATTTCTACCGATCCCGTTATCTTCTATAACAATCTCAACTGTATGAATATCTTGTTGCTTAAATACTACTCGCAAATATCCAACTTCTTTTTTATATCGCAATCCATGCCAAACAGCATTTTCTACATAAGGCTGCAATAACATTGGTGGAATCTCAAATGCATCAATTTCTATTTGCTTATCAATATCCAATGTATAGTCAAACTTATCGGCAAATCTTGAGTGTTCTAATTTTAAATACAAGCTCAATAACTCAATTTCTTTAGATAATGGAATAAAATCCTCTTCAGAGTTATCTAAAACACTCCGCATTAATCTCGAAAAGTCTGTAAGAAATCGATTTGCTGCTCTTTCGTCATTCTGAGCAACAAAACTATTAACAGAATTCAAAGCATTAAAAATAAAATGTGGATTCATTTGTGATCTCAGTGATTTTAAGGCTAACAAATTATTTGCGAATCTGCGCTGCTTATTACTTTTATACATCCAGAACAAAGAAAATATCAAGAGTAAAACACCACTCAATAAAGCATAAATAATTACCTGTTGTCTTCGGTAAGATTCTACCGTTAAATCTCGCTGAGATTGAAAGAAATTATATCTGGTTTCAGATAACTCCCTGTCTTTTTCAAGACTATTAATCCTGTTTTGCTTGTTTGTTAATTCTATTCCTAAAGAGACCGCCTCTTTAATTTCTTGCTCTTTTTGTTGGTATAATACATCTACCAATTTGGCATACTCTTGATACTTTTCTAGAGCTTCATCAGATTTACCAGCTGCTCTATTAAGTTCAGATAATTTTTGAAGCGCATCTTTCTGAGTTTCTAAATCATTTGCCTTACTCGCCTCTTCAATACTTTTTTCTAAATAGGGCTCTGCCTCTGCCAAATCACCTTTATTTAAATAAGCATTTCCAATATCCAAATTTAATTTTTGAGCTGAAATTTCGACTGGTGGCTCCTTTGCCGCTTCTTCCAACTGAATACCTTCAACTGCAGAAAGCGTTTGCTTTCTTAGTTCTATCTCCTTATCATATGCTCTCTGATCAGCATAGAAGTCCGCAACAGAATTTCTTGAACGGGCCTGTTCTATAGTTTCAATGCTATCGGTTGATTTTAAAGAATTTGAATAAAAGCTTTCCGCAACCTCTGTCTCTCCTTGTGATGAGAAAGAATATCCAATTTTATCATTTAAATCCGTGATTTTTTCTTCTACATCATTTGCTTCAGCAAGTTGCAACCCTTTTTTATAATGATTCACAGCTTCATCTAATTCATCAAGCCGTTGAGACGAATTATCTCCCAAACCTTCATAAATAGAAATTTGTTGGTGTATATTTAGGTTTTTCTCTTGTAGTAGTTCGTTATACATTTCTGAACTTTCAACAAAATTCCCATCTAAAGTATATGCTTTAGCGAGTTTGAATTTAGTCACATTATCTGGTTTAAAATTTAAGGCACTTTCAAAATTTGTAACTGCTAAATCAAACTGCTTTAAATGCATATAGACATCTCCTAAAATACTGTAAGCTCTCGCTAAAGTTTCAGGGTTTCCTCTTGTTTTTGATTGCGACTGCAAAACCCCTTCAATTAAAGAGATACTACCCTCAGGTTTGATTTTACTGTAGTATTGCGCAGAATCTAATGCTACTTTAAAATTGTTTTGAGTAGCTACTTTACCATACCTAGATTTTGATGGAGCCGAAACTGGTGCCTGTTTTGTTTGTAAGCTCTCAGAGGTGTCTTCTATCTCATAAAAATTACTATTATCTAAAGTTAAAGTATTTATTCTCTTACCATCTTTAGAAATAATTAAAACATCTCCAGGGTTTGCATTAACAGTGAACTCCCCTTGTACATTTGTGTATACGGTTTGCCCTGTACCTCTAACACGAACCATCACATTTTGCATAGGAGCACCATCTTCTGACATAATTGTAGAAGTATAACTACGCTTTACTTGCGCATTTAAACTTACACTTATTACAAACGCTATAAGAAGGATAACTTTTTTCATACTGTTGAGGGTAAATCTACACACTAATATTCAATTGAAAAAATAGCATATGCTCAATTAATGATGAATCGCGTTACTTTTAAATGAATAAAGAATTGTTCCCTAAAATATTGACCTACTTCACGCAATCAAACACCCTGATTACTCATTAGGAGTTTTTCTTTTAAAAGCTTCATAATAGTTTTACGGTAAAATCAACAATCTTCTACTAACTCAATTAATTTAATATCTAGTACCATGAAAAATTTAAAAATTGTAACTGCAATAGCCTCAATTGCTATTTGTATTAGTTGCCAAGGAAACACCAACAAAAAACAACCAATGTCTCTAAACACCAAAGACGTTTTGGTAGTAAAGCAACCTGTCGAAATTAAGAAAGAGCCAACAGTAAAAGTGGCACTTTTATTAGACACTAGTAATTCTATGGATGGTTTGATTGACCAAGCGAAAGCACAGCTCTGGGAAATTGTAAATGAGCTTTCGTATGCAAAATGCAATAGTCAACAACCTAATTTAGAAATTGCCTTGTATGAATATGGAAACGATGGGTTGCCTTCTGCCGAAGGATACATTCGTCAAGTACTTGGTTTTACAAGTGATTTAGATGATATTTCTGAACAGCTTTTTGCTTTAAAAACAAATGGAGGCAGTGAACATTGTGGGCAAGTAATTCAAACAGCCTTAAACCAATTAGATTGGAAAAACACTTCAAATGATTTAAATCTCATGTTTATTGCCGGCAACGAACCATTTACTCAAGGCCCAGTAAAATACACCAATGCAGCTCTAAATGCAAAAGAAAATGATGTTATTGTAAACACGATATTCTGTGGTAGCTATTCCAATGGCGTTTCAGGCAAATGGTTGGAAGGAGCCACTTTAGCAGGTGGAGAATTTATGACCATAGACCATAATAAAGAAGTAATTCATATTGCCACACCATACGACCAACAAATTATTATTTTAAACAAGCAACTAAACAACACCTATATAGGATATGGCAATCACGGAAGAAGTAAAAAGGAAAAACAAATGATGCAAGATGCCAATGCTATGAAAATGGAAGAAAAGGTTATGGTAAATCGAGCAGTGAGCAAAAGTTCTAAAATGTACAGTAACAAAAGCTGGGATTTAGTAGATGCTGAAGATGACTCAGACTTTAGCTACGAATCTTTAGATAAAAGTAGTTTACCAGATAGTCTTAAAAATAAATCGACCGAAGAAATTAAGGCTTATGTTGCAACTAAACGAATTGAAAGAGATAGAATAACAAAAGAAATACAAGAATTAAACAAAAAAAGGTTGGAGTATATCGCAATAGAAAAACGAAATACCAATCAGAATGAAACTTTAGACAGCGCTATGATTAAAGCTATTAAAAAGCAAGCGTCAGAAAAAAATTATTCATGGGAATAATACCGGTGGTAGTTAAACTGAAAACGCCCGCGATTATCGCGGGCGTTTTACTATAATATTTTTAAACTTTAGAATGCCGCATTAATATTAGGGCATCCTGCACCTCTTGGTTCTTTACATAATAGGTTAAACCCTAAAGAAATTTGGTGATAACCAGCATCGTCAAACAAGAAGTCTCCTGTTTGCTTTGTATAAGTATAACCTACCATAAACTTCTTGTAATTAATACCAATAATTGGAGAGATATAACGTAATTCTTCAACATTATTCCCATCAAAACCTTGACGGTAAGATAAACCTGCCCAAACCTGTGCATTATCGAAATTTTTATAAGCCTTAAAGTTAAAATCTATAAACTTTTCACCAGTACGCTCCACTAATTGAAATAAAATAGAAGGTTCAAATTGTACCGATTTATCTTGATTAAAATAATATCCCGCGCCAATTAAATACCTTCTTAAATTTAACGACTCATAATCGTCGTCATATAAATTTCTAGCCGATAATAAAAGGTTCTTTACCGTAAAATAAGATGAAAACCCTTGATTGTGATATGCCATACCAAAATCGGCATTAAAATAATTACGAGCTTGCACTATTTGCGTAATTACTGGGTCAGGAATCACAAAAGATGTTTCGTCAACACTATTCTCAACTAGCATCAAATTTATACCAAACGACAATAAATTCACATCATCAATCCTACCCAATTCAATATGATATGCATAGGTACCCATGATTCCCTTTTGTGAATGAAAACCATTTTTATCATTAAATATAACTGCTCCTACACCTGATTTTTCTCCAACTCTAGTATGAAAACTTAATGTTTGTAAAGATGGAGCATCAGACACACCAGCCCATTGATTTCTGGCGGTTAATCTAATTTTTCCACAATTTCCAATACCTGCTGCGGCGGGATGAACTAGATAAACATTATCTGATAAATAATCAGAATAAATGGGAAGGGTTTCTTGTGCATTAGCCCCCACAATAGCTATAAAAAATGCAAAAAGAAAACTTAATTTTTTAAACTTCATTTATTTCGAAAAAATAAAACGGTATCAAATATAAGGCTTTGGCTTCATTAAAACCGTTAATTAACATATTTATTATACTACCTTCTAATTAAACTAAAATGTCCTCTCTTTAATACAGGATTGTCATTGGCGTCCTTAATTTGAACATGATACCAATAATCTCCAGATGGTAACGGATCGCCATTATAAAATCCATCCCATCCGTTAGACTCAGGCAGAATTACAGCCAAAAGTTTTCCGAATCGATCAAAAATTTGAACACCATCTGATGGATTCACAAGGCTCGCAGATCTTAGATTAATTACATTCCATGTATCGTTATAGGAATCATTGTTTGGTGTAAAAAAGTTTGGGGCTCCTATTATCGAAATAGCTCTAGCTTCATCAGGGCCACATCCGTTTGCATCTCGTACTCTTAAAATATAATTTCCCGGAGCAACATTTTCAAACTCAGGCTCCGACTGATAATCAACTCCATCTAGGGAGTATTCAAATGCACCAATACCAAAAGACGTACCACTTACCAAACCAACAACCTCAACCGTAATAATATTATTTGATGAGAAATCTTGAATGGTAATATTGGTTATAAACGGTGCTTCTGATAATTGAACAGTTACTTGAGAAAAAACATCGCTACAAGATCCATTTCCAGCAACCGTATATGTATAAACCCCAGCTGCATCTATTGCTGGATCGAATATTCCATTACCACTTGTCAAAGCAGGACTCCATGTTCCTCCTATATCAGGTGTTCCTCCTAACAAACCAAATAAATCTATGGGTCCATCAGTCATGCATAATAACGTCAATGCATCTTCACCAGCATCTGGTGCAATACCTAAATCAACTGTTACTGTTGCAGTGTTGTCTGCACAAGTTCCAGTACCTAAAACTTTATAAGTATATACTCCAGCCGTATCAACTGATGGATCAAAAACACCTGTTCCACTAGTCAAGGCTGGACTCCAAGTACCACCAGTATCTGGTGTTCCTCCTAATACAGTAAATAAATCTAAAGCGGCATCAGTACTACAAAAAGCGGTATTAGCATCTTCTCCAGCATTTGGAGCTTCATATTTCGTTACATCTATTGTAGCAGTTGCATCTATACAAACACCATTGCTAACTGTGTAAGTATAGTTCCCTCCAGGATCTATAGCCGGATCAAATATACCTGTTCCACTTGCCAATACAGGACTCCAAGTTCCTCCCGTATCTGGTGTACCTCCTAACAAGGTAAATAAATCTATTGATGCGTCTGTTGAGCAAACTTCTGTCATACTATCTGTTCCTGCATTCGGAGCAATGTCAACATTAACTGTTACAATTGCACTAATATCTGAACAAACCCCAACTCCTGCAATGGTGTAGGTGTAATCTCCAGCTGCATCAATTGCAGGATCAAATACACTTGTTCCACTTGTAAGTGCAGGACTCCAAGTTCCTCCAATATCTGGTGTACCTCCTAAAACGGTAAACAAATCTAAAGTGGCATCGGTACTGCACAATGTAGTGGTAGCATCTACACCAGCATTTGACGCAGTATACGAATTAACTGTCACCTGAGCAATGGCATCTGTACAAACACCATTACTAACTATATATGTGTAAATTCCACCGCCATCAACAGCAGGATCAAATATTCCAGTACCACTTGTTAAAGCTGGCGACCAAGTTCCTCCTGTATCTGGTGTACCACCGAGAATTGTGAATAAATCAACCATAGCATCGCTGGTACAAACTTCTATAGAACCATCTGTTCCAGCATCTGGCGCTAAATCAACACCTACACTAATTATTGCAATTGCATCTGCGCAAACCCCAGTTCCAGACACGGTATATGTATAATTTCCAGCAATATCAACGGCTGGGTCAAAAACTCCCGTTCCACTAGTTAATGTAGGATTCCAAGTTCCTCCAACATCCGGAGTTCCTCCTAAAATTGTAAATAAGTCTACAGCGGCATCTGTACTGCAAAGTGTTATGGAATCATCAGTACCTGCGTTTGGTACAGTACTTAAGTTTACTGTTATTGTGGCGAAATCATCTAAAGCACACATTCCAGAAGCAGTTACAGTATAAGTATAAATTCCTCCCAAATCTAATGCAGGATCAAATACACCTGATCCACTAGTTAATGCAGGACTCCAAGTTCCTCCCGTATCTGGAGTACCTCCTAAATAAGTAAATAAATCAACGGAAGTATTATTTGTACATAAGTCTGCTGTTCCATCTAAACCTGCATCTGGAGCTGCATCTATACCTACAACTACCGAGGCTGTAGCATCTAAACAAGCACCAGCACCTGTAACTGTATACGTATAAGTTCCTGCCAAATCAACAGCAGGGTCAAAAACTCCTGTTCCACTTGTTAAGGTTGGACTCCATATACCACCTGCATCGGGAGTGCCACCTAAAGATGCGAACAAATCAGTGGCAGCATCTGTACTACAAAAGTTTATATTTCCGTCTGTTCCTGCATAAGGTGAAACACTTACATTAACAGTAATATTAGCGGTGTCATCAACAGCACAGTTTCCTGTTGCGGCGACCATATAGGTATAAATACCTCCACCATCAAGAGAAGGATCAAAAACACCTGTACCACTTGTTAGAGCAGGTGACCAGGTTCCACCTGTATCTGGTGTGCCTCCTAATACCGAAAATAAATCAACAGAAGCATCCGTACTACAAATATCAAGAACATCATCTATACCTGCATTTGGTGCTACATCTAATGTCACTCTCACAAATGCGGTCGCATCTGCACAACCGCCACCAGCAACAATATAAGTGTAATCTCCAGCAGCATCAACTAATGGGTTAAAAACACCTGTTCCACTTGCTAAAGCTGGAGACCAAGTTCCACCGGAATCTGGTGTACCTCCTAAAAAGGTAAATAAATCAACAGAAGCATCTGTACTACAAAAATCAGCAGTTCCATCTAATCCTGCATCTGGAGCGATGTTAACAGTTACATCTACTGTTGCCATTGCATCTGCACAATTTCCTGTACCTGCAACGGTATATGTATATATTCCACTTCCATCTAACGAAGGATCAAAAACTCCAGTACCACTTGTTAAAGATGGCGACCACGTTCCTCCTGTATCCGGTGCACCTGTCAAAAGGGATAATAAATCTACTGCTGAATCCGTACTGCAAAATTCTTCTATCACAGAACCTCCTGCATTTGGAGCAACGCTAAGCGTTATATTTACCTCTGATGAAACATCAGGGCATGTGCCTGCGGTAAGTGTATAAGTGTAAATTCCTCCTGGATCAACAGATGGGTCAAACACTCCGGTCCCACTTGCTAAAGCCGGTGTCCAAGATCCACCTGTATCTGGTGTTCCTCCTAATAACGTAAAAAGATCAACAGTACCGTCTGTAGAACAAACATCAATTGAACCATCTGTTCCTGCATCAGGAACTGGATTATAGTTAATAACGACTTCTTGAGACAATGTACACCCACCTGAATCAGTAGCCTCAACTACATAGGTACCCGACACACCAACGGTTAAAATATCTGAAGTTCCTAAGGATGTGCTTGGGTCTCCAATTTCATACCAGTTATAAGAATCTACTGTAACACCTCCAGTTGTTACTGCAGTGGTTGTTATAGTATAAGGAGGGTCGCCCACACAAAAATCTCGATCACCTCCATCAATATCAATTGAAAAAGGTAAATCTACTGTGATTGTTACATCATCTGCAGCAGAAACTGTAGATCCCGTACAACTTATCCAAGTGACAGAGGCTGTATATGTTGTGGTTTCAGTTGGACAGATATCATAATCTATATCATTACTTTCTACTAAACCTGTAGTATTATTAATCCAATCTAAAGTATAAGTAATAGCTCCATCTTCCTGAGGAGCGAATCTCCATGCTTCGTCTCTGGCAGACCAAGGAGAGTCTGAAGTATTCCTTCCAGGAGCGGTATACCCTTCTGAACCATTTTGAATACCTATTACTGCTATCCCGCCATTCCAGCCAGTACAAGCAGGTTTATCAGTAATGTATACATCTATAAAATTTGATGTTTCGTGTAATACAATCTGTTGAGTTGTTGGTTCTACACAACCATTTGTGGCATTGTATTGAGCTACACTTCTATAGTTAATAACAAAAGCTCTAAATGGTGCAATACCAGTAACACCATAAGTAATTTCACCTCCTTCTTCTATATACAAATCATGAAATGCACCAAAAACAGCATCTTCAGGTAAATTACTACTCGGAACATCCCAATTCTGATTAATTTGCCATTGCGCTCCACCGGGTGCAACATTCGAATAATCTAGGTTAAATGAAATCAAGCCATTATCTCCAATAACAATTTGAGTTTTCTCTTCACCAAAATAACAAAATGTAAATCCCAAATCAATAATTGGTGAGTACGAATCATCCAAAGAAATACTACTAGGTAATGTTACAACCACAGGATCCATAGGTAAAGACATTACATTATAACGTGCATTTGTCTCTGTTGATTCATGAAAGTCTGCAGATAAGGTAGTGCAAGATCCTGATGTACAATTTAAAGTCCGGTTCGAACCGGCATAAATTCCTCCAGGAACTAAATTTTGAGCGGTTGCTAAACTCAAATTTAAAATAAAAATGAGCAACAATCCTCTTTTTATCAAGGTAATAGGCATAGTAATTTTTTAAGGAGTGCTAATATACGTATTTTTCAAGCTTAAACTTGAAAATAAAGTAAAGGTATTTACCTAAAAATAAAATACTAAACCAAAGCTAATCTGGATAGGATCTCTATATTTTCTTTGATTGATAAGTGTATTATTAATAAAACTATGTGTATTGAATTATTAGCTACTAAACGCAACTTGAATTCCGTTTTATTATAGACAGAGTCTTTAGATCTTAATAAGATATCCGCCTTATGAATAAGGCATTAAAAAGTATAAGAAAAGACGCCATAAGAAGTATTACTTCTTTCATACAATGGTTCTAATTTAATGTTAAGTTTAAATATTAAAAAAAGACTATCGAAAATCACTTTTTACGAAGTAAGTCTATAGGTAGCTCAAACATCACAAATTTGAATGGCTTGCCTTAAAGCTGCGAGTTTATCTTCTGATACCGGAATAAATTCCTGTGCCACATATCCTTTAAATCCTGTCTCAACTATTGCTTTCATAATTGCAGGATAATACAATTCTTGTGTGTCGCCAATCTCATTTCTACCAGGTACTCCTGCTGTATGGTAGTGTCCATAATAATTAGCATTTTGGCGTATGGTAGCAATAATATCTCCTTCCATTACCTGCATATGGTAAATATCGTATAATAATTTAAAGTTTTCAGAACCTATTTTATCTACTAATTTAATTCCCCAAGGTGAATTATCGCACATATAATCTTTATGGTTCACTTTACTATTCAATAATTCCATAATAACTGTTACACCTCTTTTCTCAGCCTGTTTAATTAATGGATCTAATCCTACAGCACAATTCTCTAATCCTATTTCATCATCCATACCAAATCGATTGCCCGAAAATACAATCACCTGTTTTACACCTGCGTCAGCCGCTTTATCTATCAATCCTGAATATTGCTCCTGCAATGGTTTATGATTCTTTACCGCATTAAAACCATGTTTAATATTGGCAAAGGTATCAGTACCAAGTGAACACTTTAAACCATACTTACTTACTATAGCCCATTCTTCAGGTTTCAATAAATCAATAGCTTTAATACCCATATCAGCCGATTTTTCAGCCAATTCCTCTAAAGGAGTTTTACTAAAACACCACCGACATACTGAATGATTGATGTTGCCTTTTAAACTAAAAGGAGTATTTGTATCAAGAGTTGATTGGGCAAATGTATTTATATTACTAACTGCTAATGCACCTGCTCCTAATGATATATTTTTGAGTACGTCTCTTCTTTTCATGGTTAGATAAATTTATAATGTTTAAATGTAGCAAATTTGATTTATTACTTGCATTAACATTTATCAAAAATACCTCTTGAATTAAAACAACTATTTATGGATTAATTGTTTATTATCAAAATAATATTGCTCCAACTATTTCTCGTTTAAACTATCAATTATATTCTTTAGTAAGGGGTTTCGATTTTCAGAATTCCAAACAGCAGAAAGCGTTGTGCGTAACTTTAATTTCCGCAATTCAATAAATTTAATGGCACCTGTATATCCTTTTTGTAATGCCGTAGGTACAATTGAAATTCCCAAGTTATTTTCAACCAATTTAAAAATGGTTCCAGCATGAACGGAATTGTGAGATATTTTCGGATCGAATCCGGCTTTATCAAATAATTGCATCACTTGTTCAAAATAAAATGGACTATACGATTGTTCAAACAAAATAAACTCTTCATCTTTTAATTGCTTAAGACTTTTAAATAGGTCGGTGGTTAAAGGGTGATTTTCAGGCAGTACTAAAGAAAATGTATCTTCAAAAACAGGAATCATTTTCAATCCTCTTGGCACCCTGTTTAAACGCACAAAACCTAAATCGATTTCTTGTTGCAACAGCGCCGAAATTTGATCAGGATTTTCCATTTCTTTCAATGTGAAATGGATGTTCGGATAATTTCTTTTAAGAGACAATAACAAATTTGGTATTACATTTTGCATGGCTGATCCTAAATAACCCATATGTAATTCACCCTCCTTACCAGCATCAACTAATTGAGCATGAGCTAACGCCTTTTCTAAATGTTTATTTACAAAAATAAACTCATCTCTAAGATATTCTCCAGCCTTAGTTAATGCGACTTTCTTATTATTTCTCTCAAATAAATCAAACCCTAACTCTTCTTCTAGTTGTTTGATTTGTCTACTCAATCCTGGTTGAGAAATGTATAAACGTTCTGCAGCTTTTCTAAAGTGTAAATCTTCAGCAACGGCTAAAAAGTAGTTGATATGACGTAATTCCATTGATAACTATTATTTATTAATAATTGACAATATTGATATTGTTAAGCATCAAATATACTATTAATTTTGAGGAACTTTAAAAAAGAAGAATCAGATGTTTTTATATGGTGAAGAGCATTTAACGGTTGGAAAAGCATTGGCTATTTTGCGCGGTGATTTAAAAACTTCAATAGGGCCTAATACTTCAAACAAAATTGAAAAAGCGCATCAAATTGTACTAAATACAGCACAAAAAGAACAAGCTGTTTACGGTATCAATACTGGTTTTGGACCTTTATGTGACACTAAAATATCACCTAAAGATACAAGCGAGTTACAACGTAAAATTTTGTTAAGTCACAGTGTGGGAGTTGGAGACCCTATTTCAGAAGAATTATCAAAATTAATGTTGATATTAAAAGTACAATCACTAAGTCAAGGACACTCAGGTATCTCTAGAGAAATTATTGATCGCATACTATGGCATATAGATAATAATATAATTCCGGTGGTGCCAGAACAAGGTTCAGTGGGAGCTTCAGGAGATTTATGTCCGCTATCTCATTTGTTTTTGCCACTGATTGGAGAGGGAGAAGTATTCTATAATGGAGAACGCCTTCCTAGTAATAAAGTTCTACAGGCGCATCATTTATCACCGGTGAAATTACACCCGAAAGCTGGTTTGGCTTTAATTAACGGCACTCAATTTATTCTTGCGCATGCTGTTCTTGTTGTAGATAAATTATACAATTGTTTAGCCCATGCAGATGTTATTGGCGCTTTAATGATAGAAGGTTTGATGGGATCTCAATCTCCATTTCACAAAGAACTACATGCAACAAGACCCTACAAAGGAAACATTCATGTTGCGGCACGTATTTCTTCTTTTCTTAAAGACTCAGAAATTGGCAAATCACATGTAGATTGCGATAAAGTGCAAGACCCTTATTCTTTGAGGTGCATGCCTCAAGTACATGGTACCTCTAGAAATGCATGGGTACATTTAAAAGAATTGGTTGAAGTTGAAATGAATTCTGCTACCGACAACCCAATTATAATTTCTGAAGAACTAATTATTAGCGGTGGTTCTTTTCACGGACAGCCTTTAGCCCTTCCTTTAGATTATGTCTGTTTAGCAGCTGCTGAACTTGGGTCTATATCAGACAGAAGAACCTATTTAGCCTTAGAAGGCAAATACAAAGGCACCCCTCGACTTTTGATGGAAGACACAGGATTGAATTCTGGGTTTATGATTCTTCAATACACTGCAGCAGCATTGGTTAGTGAGAATAAAGGGTTATGTTTTCCTGCAAGTGCAGATAGCATACCAACTTCTTTAGGGCAAGAAGACCATGTGAGCATGGGATCTATTGGTGGTCGCAAAGCGCTTAGAGTTATCAATAATTTAGAAAAGATACTTGCAATAGAGCTACTTAGTGCTGCCCAAGCATTTGAATTTAGAAAACCTCTTAAATCGTCTAAAATTTTAGATGAAGTTCATGACGAGATTAGAAAACATGTGAGTTTTGCTGAAGAAGATCGTATTTTCTCATACGACATTGCTAAGGCAACTGACCTTATACAAAACGGAAGCCTTTTAAACTTAACAAAAATGCAAGTTGCATTTAGTGAATTTGATACGTTATTCGAAACCTATTAAACACAATTAAAATGACAGTACAAGAATTTCAACAACATATTCAACAAGGAATCCCTTCTGAGCTTCCTGCAAGAAAGTCATATCCAAAAGATGCCAATCGCGCTCCAAAGCGAAAAGACATACTTAACTCTGAAGAAAAGAAGCTTGCTATAAAAAATGCATTGCGCTATTTCCCTGTAAATTGGCATCAAGAGTTAGCAATTGAATTTGCTGAAGAACTCAATGATTTAGGAAGAATCTATATGCACAGATTCAAACCCGAATACGATATTTATGCTAGACCAATTGATGACTATCCTACAAAAACAACAGAAGCAGCTGCAATCATGTTGATGATTCAAAACAATCTTGATCCAGCCGTAGCACAGCATCCTGAAGAGCTTATTACCTATGGTGGTAACGGAGCTGTATTTCAAAATTGGGCACAATATCTTTTAACAATGCAATACTTGTCTGAAATAACAAATGAACAAACATTGCATATGTATTCTGGTCATCCAATGGGCTTATTCCCTTCATCTACTGATGCCCCTAGAGTGGTTGTTACCAATGGTATGATGATTCCTAATTATTCACAACCAGATGATTTAGAAAAATTCAATGCTTTAGGAGTAACGCAGTACGGACAAATGACGGCAGGCTCTTACATGTACATTGGTCCTCAAGGAATTGTACATGGCACCACTATTACTGTTATGAATGCTTTTAGAAAGATACTTCCTAAAAATGAAACTCCAAAAGGGAAGGTATTTGTAACTTCCGGTTTAGGTGGAATGAGCGGCGCTCAGCCTAAAGCTGGAAATATTGTTGGTTGTATAACTGTTTGTGCCGAGGTAAATCCAAAAGCAGCCCAAAAAAGATACGAACAAGGATGGGCCGATGTTTTAATTGACAATGTCAAACATTTGGTCGTAAGAATCAAAGAAGCTCAGAAAAATAATGAAACTGTAGCTATAGCCTTTATAGGTAATGTAGTTGATGTTTGGGAACACTTATATAAAGAAGGAGTATATGTACATGTAGGATCTGATCAAACATCATTACACAACCCTTGGTCTGGAGGGTATTATCCTGTAGGGATAAGTTTTGAAGAAGCCAATTTCTTGATAAAAGAAAATCCGTCGCTCTTTAAAAAATATGTTCAAGATTCATTAGTACGTCATGCTGCAGCTATTAATAAACATACTGCTAAAGGCACCTACTTTTTTGATTATGGAAATGCATTTTTATTAGAAGCATCTCGAGCCGGAGCAGATATCATGAAAAACAAAGAAGAGTTTAAATACTCGAGTTATGTTCAAGACATTTTAGGGCCAATGTGTTTTGATTATGGTTTTGGACCTTTTAGATGGGTATGTACTTCTGGAAATCCAGATGATTTAGATATTTCAGATAATCTTGCAATGGAAGTTTTAGAAGAAATGATGCAAACAGCTCCAGACGAAATAAAATTGCAAATGCAAGACAACATCACATGGATTGACAATGCAAAAAGAAATAAATTAGTTGTAGGGTCACAAGCTCGAATACTATATGCAGATGCAGAAGGTCGTATTAAAATAGCAAGAGCATTTAACAAGGCTGTGGCCAATCGTACTTTGAGTGCGCCTGTAGTTTTAGGTCGTGATCATCACGATGTTAGTGGTACCGATTCTCCTTATAGAGAAACGAGCAATATTTATGACGGAAGCAAGTTCACAGCAGACATGGCTATACACAATGTGATTGGCGATAGTTTTAGAGGTGCCTCTTGGGTATCTATACACAACGGTGGCGGCGTTGGCTGGGGAGAAGTGATTAATGGTGGTTTCGGAATGGTTTTAGACGGTACAGAAAGTGCAAACAAAAGACTAGAAAGCATGTTGTTTTACGATGTAAATAATGGAATTGCTCGTAGAAGTTGGGCAAGAAACGATGAAGCCTTATTTGCAATTCAACGTGAGATGGAACGAACTCCAACATTAAAAGTTACATTACCTAATAAAGTTTCAGAAGATTTATTAAACAATTTACTATAAAAAAAGCCCTGCAATGCAGGGCTTTAATTTTTTAGGAAACTAATTACAATTGTAATATAAAAGACTCTAAGGGGTCAATTGTTATTTCAATGGTACCTAGTCCGTTATGAACAGTTAAATTAAAAGTATCTGTTCCGTACAACTGGTCTTTCAGTTGATAAGAACCATCTAATACATTCCAAGCTTTTAAAAGCTCTTCTGGTAATTTTAACGCAAAAGTATAGCTGTCTATTGCATCAAAATTAGATAAAATTAAAAGCTGTTCATTTTCAGACCAACGTGCAAATGAAAATACACGATGATTGTAATTTTCTGTGTGCTCTCTATTATAGTGATGGATTTCGGCATAATCGCCCATTAAGGCTTCACTATTAATAGAAAAGTTTAATAAACGTTGATAGAAATCACGCAATTCTCTTTCTTCTTGGCTAGATTGGCCACCATCAAATTGCTTGTTATTCATCCATCTTTGGTGATGTGGCACACCGATATAATCAAAAATAGAGGTACGTGTTGGCGCACCAAAACCAGCCTCTTCTGCTCCTGGTTCTCCTACTTCCTGACCAAAATAAATCAATGTTGGCGATGTGCTAATTGTTGTACTTACCACCATTGCTGGCTTACCCTTTTTAGCATCTCCTGCAAAATCAGGACTCGCAATTCGCTGCTCATCATGATTTTCTAAAAAGTGTAACATTTGATGCTCAATATCTTTAACATCTGATTGTAATTTAGGTAGGTTGTCCGTTAATCCATGACCTTTCATAATGTGTTTGATAGTGTCATACATTGCCACTTTATCATACAGGTAATCCATTTTTCCTTTATAGATATAATCTCTATAAAGACTAGGATTGTAAACTTCTGCCAATAAAAATGCATCAGGGTAGTCCACTTTAATAGACGAATTCATATAACTCCAAAATTCTACAGGAACCATTTCTGCCATATCATACCTAAATCCGTCAACTCCTTTTGCCAACCAATACAAAGCAATATCTCTAAATTTCAACCAAGAATCTGGAATAGTTTTATCTTTCCAAAAATCAAAATGGGCTTTACAATCTTTCATATCATACCCCTCTGGTAGTGTTTCAAAATCATAAGAACCATCAGGACGAACTCCATAATTCACTTTTACTGTTTCATACCAATCGTAGAAACTAGGTTTAGAAGCTCTTGAACCATTTCCTGTCCACTTTGCCGGATTTTCATCGAACATTCCATCAGAAAGAGGATGATTTTCACCACCTAAAGGAAGATAACCATTTAAAAAATCAGGCACTTCAAAGGCCTCTCCAGGATTGTAATAAAAATTATTATTGACAGCGTACTGAACAGAGGTATCATCATTTGCTCCAAAATCTACTGTTCCTTCTGGGTTTGATAAACTTTGGTAGTTTCTAGCAACATGATTGGGCACAATGTCAATAACTACTTTTAATCCCGCTTGATGTGTACGTTCAATAAGCGCTTCAAATTCAGCCAATCTATTTTCAGGATTTTCGGCTAAATCAGGATTTACATTGTAATAATCTTTTACTGCATATGGCGAACCTGCTCTACCTTTTACCACATCTGGGTCGTCATTAGAAATGCCATAAGCTGTATAATCTGTTATTACATCGTGATGTGGTACACCTGCAAACCAAACATGCGTTACACCTAATGCTTTTATTTCTTGAAGCGCTTTATCAGAAAAATCATTAAACTTACCTATGCCATTTTCTTCTATTGTGCCCCAAGGTTTATTTGTTGTATTTGTATTTCCAAACAATCGGGTAAACACCTGATACACCACTTGCTTACCTTCTTTCTTTACGACTACTTCTTCCTTCATTTTATTCTGAGAACAACTCGCCATAAAAAGGACAACTAAACTTAATTTTAATAGATTTAAATTTTTCATAGAATAAGCCGTCTTAATATTTTAAGTGTTTTTCAAGCAATACTATATCATAGGAAGTATCAACCTCAACAGTGCCATTTACCACTTTAAAAGTTAAATTTGAATAGGCATCTCTCAATACATCTCCTTCAGAGAAAACATCTCCAACAGGAATGGTCTTTTTACCTTTTGCAACATCTAGCGCAACAACAACTTGGTCAGTAGTTTTATCAGATACATACGTTCTTTTGAATACATAAGGTGATTCAGAAATCATCTGATGCTTACCTGCACCTACTGCAGGATGATTATGTCTGAATTTCCCTAATCGCTGCCAATGTTCCAAAACTATTATACGATCTTCATTAATCCTGTATTGCGTCCAATCCATAGCAGAACGCAGATTGGCATCTCCATTCGCCCCTTCAACTATTAATTCTCTGGCAACCTCATCTCCGTAGTACACCTGAGAAGCCCCAGGAGATAGTAATAACTTTGTAGCAGTTTCAAACGGTTTTTCGCGTTTTGGATCAAAAGGACTACCATCGTCATGAGAACTTAAATAGTTCAACACACTGCAGCCTTTCAACTCGTTTTGTAATGCATTATCATATTTTACAAATAAGTCTTCAGTAGACATTTGCGCTGCATTCCACTTAAATTCAAAATTGATTTGACCTTGAAAAGCATTGTCATAATAATCTACTTTTTTATTGCCAAAGTCAAAATAACGACCTCCACTAATACCATAGTTATAAACTTCTGAAACTAAATAAAAATCAGTTTCGTCAACTACTTTCTCTGGATTGTCTTTTTTAAATTTAGCAAAAGCTAAATCACATACCTTCTTAAATTCTTGCCAAACATATTCTTCGGTATGTTTAACTGTATCGCAACGGTAACCATCAATTCCGAAGTCTGTAATATAATCTGACAACCATTTCATGATATAAAATCTTGGAGCTCTTGGATAACCAGTTGCCTCAAAAAAGGCATCAAGCTCTGCAACTTCCTGCTCATATCTACCTTCTGATTTCCATTTCTCAACTAACTGCGGAGGCAATGCAACTTCTTCGTTGCTATCTGTTCTAATATCTGGCAGGTTTTTAACCAAAGTACAAGTTACCGTGTTTTCATAGTTATCATAAGTACATTGAGGCTCTGTGCGTATCCAATCACTTGGCCAAACTGGATCGTTCTCAGTAACCGGACCCGTATGATTGATAACCGCATCTAAGATAATTCGGATGCCTTTTGAATGTGCTTCTGCAACCAACTCATGTAAATCTTCTTTAGTTCCGAAATTAGGGTCAATAGCTGTCCAATCCTTTGCCCAATAGCCGTGAAAACCATAAGTAACCCCTGTACCTTCATCGGTTCCTCCATGAATTTGCTCTACAATAGGAGTCATCCAAATAGCAGAAATACCAAGATCCGTAAAATATCCTTCTTTAATTTTTTGAGTAATCCCTTTTAAATCTCCTCCTTCAAAACCTCTTAGTACCGCGGTTTCTTTAGAACGATCAAAATTTAAATCGTTGGTAACATCGCCATTATTAAAACGATCTGTTAACAGAAAATAGATGTTTGCATTCTCCCAAACAAAATCATTTTCTTGTTGGTAATTAATTACGGTTGGCTCTTTACAAGAAACCATGGCCAAAAGGCCAATTAGAGTGATAAAAAACTTATTCAATGGTTAAAATTTTAAATTAATTGCTACTTCTTTAGAAGAATTCCAAGACACCTTTAATTCTAAGGTTTGATTGGAATTGTTATATGAATAATCTACTTTTTCTTTATTGATCTTTACAAATTTAGGCGTCTTAGAAACATTATGAATAATCAACGTATAGTTCTTATCCTGAGCATCTTGAAGTTTCCCTAATTCAGCCTCAAGAGAAATATTTAGCTTTTTATTTGATGCTTTACTTGAAGCTTTTACAATTTCAAAAGCACCTTTTTCAAAAGCTTCTTGCAACAAACCATCGTCATTATACCATACTCGTTCTGAATTGGAAACTTCAGCGTGATGGTAGTAATGAATATCTAATTCATTAGCATTATAATCCTTTGTTGTTAGCATAGGTTTTGCCATAGGTATAAAGGCACCTGCTCTTACAAATGTTGGAATGGAAGTTTCTCCCGTTTTAAAAGTTTTGGTTTGGCCTCCATCATATATTTGATCGGAATAAAAATCAAACCAAGGACCTGACTTTGGGAAATACACCTCTTGAGATTCTTGACCTTGTTCTAGAATTGGAGCAACTAAAAAATCATTTCCCCATAAATACGTTTTTGAATAATCATATAATACTAGATTATCAGATTCTTCAAAGAATATTGATCGCATTAATGGCGCTCCTGTTTGATTATTTTCCCATGCCAATGTATAGATATATGGCAATAATTGATACCTCAATTTAATCGCTTCTTTTGCCAACAACTTTGCTTTTTCTAATCGAAATACGGGTTCAGATGGCACTTCTTGTTGGGCATGAGGTCTATAAATTGGCTGAAAAACACCATACTGTAACCAACGCACATACAATTCGTCATCTAAATTTGGCCCTGCAAATCCGCCCAAATCAGAATGCATATAGCCCATACCTTGCATTGCCATTTGTAATGCAATTTTAGGTTGCGCTTGCAAACCTCCCCAAGTTCTATTTACATCGCCACTCCAAGGAATCATGCCATATCGCTGAGAACCAGAATAACCTGCTCTCATAAGAATAAACGGTCGTTGCTCGGGAAAATCTCTCTGATAGCCCTCATATACCAATCGAGCCCAATCGTGTCCGTAAATATTGTGAACTTCATCTGCTGTTCCCGTGGCGTGCAACAATTCTTTTGGGTGAACTTCAGGTTCTCCTAAATCTCCCCAAACACCAGTTACCCCCATATTGGCAATCTTTTTATAGATATTCCAAAACCATCGCTCACCTTCTGGTTTATAAATATCAACTAAACCAGTGTTGCCAAAATAAAAATCGTAGGTAAATGGGTTCCCTAAAGAATCTTTTGCAAGTACGTCTTTTAAGACTGCTTCATACCACCGGTTTGAGGTTGTTAAAATAAATGGTTCCGAAATCAAAACGGTTTGCACCCCTTTGGCTTGAAAATCATCAATCATTTTTTGAGGAGTAGGAAATGAGTCTTTCAAAAACTCCAAATTTCCCATATGGCCTTGAATGTCTTTTCCGAACCAAAAGATATCTAAGATTACGGCATCTAATGGAATTTCTTCTTCTTGGAATTTTTCTACAGTATTTCTTGTTTCAGTTTCTGTATGATAGCCAAATCTGCTTGAAAAATTACCGAGTGCCCAACGTGGTAATAGCGGTTGCTTACCAGTTAAATCGGTGTAATTGGCAATAAGATCTAACCAACTATCTCCCACAACAATTTGGTAGGTCTTTCTACCCGAAATGGTTTCATAGGTTAAGGTATTATCTTTCTTACTATCTAAATCTAAAAAACCAATAGGAGCATTATCAAAATGAATAGCATACAATTCAGATGAAAGCACCAAAGGCATTGTGTAATTCATCAACTCTGAATGGGTTTCGTAACCATAATGCGCTCTATTATACAACTCCAAACGATACCCTCTTCGGTTCATTGGCAAAGCTCTAGCACCAGCTCCATATAGCACCTCAGTATCATTTAAATTAAACTGGATATGTTCTGAATTCTCGTGTTTTGAATACCCGTTTTTTTCAGATGTTATTAATTTACCTTTATAGTAATAAGCTATTTTAAAAGGACTTTTTTGTATATGCACTTCCATTCCTGAGGTCTTGAATACAACTTTATCTGTTGACTCTTTAAACTCAGGTTTTGAATATTTTGGTCGCATCACAACAGCATGCGAATGCTTGTGTAATTCTTGCCCTTCTGGCACGAAGGTAGTTTCAATTATTTGATCTGAATACGGAGTAATTGTATACACACCATCACTCACTTTTATATTCACAATTCCATGAGAAGTCATATGCCCCTCAATGAACTTCCTATTACTATTTTGTGCCGTTAATTGTAGACTTGCAATTGCAAGAATTAGTAGAACTAATTTTTTCATTTACTTTTTTAATAAAAATGTAAGAGGAATATCTAAACGCTTCGCCCAAGAAATCTCGTCGTGAGCTGCTCCGTCAAACTTTAAATTTTGAAAGTTTGAATCATCAAATCCTTTTTCTTTATAGACTTTGTTTACTTTATCAGCATATTGAGGATAGTAAGCATCTAGGGTTTCAGTCCCATAATCAAAGTAAAAGTTTTGATTTTCAGGTTTCACCTCATTAGATTTCATATATTCAAAAAATGCAGGTGGTATAGGATTATTTTCCATAGGTGTTGCTCCAGGCCAATAGGTAGAAATACAAGCAGCCCCACCAAAAACCTCAGGGTATTCGAACATGGCATACATAGAAATAAGACCTCCCATACTAGACCCTGCAACAAATGTATTTGTAGCATCTGTATACACAGCATACGTTTGATCTATATACGGTTTTACTTCTTGTGTAATAAATTTTAGGTAGGCATCAGCATTAAAAGAAACGTCAAAATTGTTTTCTTTAGCTTTCTCCAGCATTGCATTTTTAGCCTCCTCGGAGAGTAAATCAAATGCCTTTTCTGGGAAATAATCTTGCCACCTAATTTCAGAAATATTCCAAATGGCCACTACAATAAAGTCTTTAACCGAGCCATATTTCATTAATTGAGAAGCTACCTCATCTACCTTCCATTCTTGCTTATTCCATGTGGTTGTTTCATCAAACAACATTTGTCCATCATGCATGTATACTACAGCATATTTTTTTGAATCATCATAGCCTTCTGGCAACCATACATCTAAAGTTCTTGGCGATACATTTACAGTTGGAAATGAATCAATTCTCTGCAGAATACCACTTGATAAATTTACTTCTGGAGTATAATAAGCTTGTGCCGTTTCTTTTTGAGATTTAGCACAAGAAATAAGTGTTACTAAAACAATACAATACGAAATGATGCGCATACGAATTTATTTTGTAGTGAACAGATAAGACCCTTTTTCAGATAACTCTATAGTTGTATCCCACATAATTGATGCATCCGTTTGGATGTTTCTCAATTGCTTGCCAACTAAACCAACTTCATTAAACCTAGATAGGTCTAAACTATACGGTTTGTCATTCTTATTAATCACATGAACTACGGTTTCGTCATCAGAAATTCTAAACAATACATATACACCATTTTCTGGAGCGAAATGCAATGTTTTGCCATTATGAATTGCATTACTCGATTTTCTGAAATTGAGCAATTTAGAAACATATTGCTGCATTTCTTTTTGGTCTGTTGTCAATCCTTCACCAGTAAATGCATTTACTTTATCACTAGCCCATCCTCCAGGAAAATCGGTTCGTATTAGTCCATGGTCTCCAGGTTTATCCAAATCATCCATCAAAATTTCAGTACCATAAAACATTTGCAATACACGAGGTATAACAGCGTAATAACTCAAAGCCATTTTGGTGTTAGTGATATCTAAATCCATTTGCGTATGAATTCTACTCATATCGTGGTTGTCTGGAAAAACCAAAATATCTTTAGGACTATAATAACCAAAATCATTAGCCAAACCTTCATAAATTTTAATTAGACCTGTATCCCAACGTTCATCTTCTCTAATCGCCTCAACAACTGTGCGCTGCATAGCAAAGTCCATAGAAGATTTTAAATTTGAATCATACCCGTCGTGGTTTTTATTTCCATCTTGCCAATAAGCAATTAACAAAGGATTGTAACTCCACTCTTCGCCAACTATGGAAAAATTAGGGTACTCATTCATGATTTCCCCAGCCCAGTCTGACATAAAATTCTTATCTGGATACGGATATGTATCTTGTCTAATACCACTTAGATTTGCTTCTTCTATCCACCAAATACTGTTTTGAATAATATATGTAGCCATAAAAGGATTACGCTGATTTAAATCAGGCATTCCCTTAACAAACCAGCCATCAGTCATCCCTTTTTTATCAATTTCAGATGCGTAATTGTCTTGATTGCTCGTTCTTCTGTGATTCGATCGAATCACCACATCGCTACTCCAATTCTCAACATTATTTTCGTAATGTTCTTGGTAATTCAACCAATCTTCAAAGGGCAAATCTTTCATCCACCAATGCTCCAATCCACAGTGATTTGCAACCTGATCCATTACTAACTTCATTTCTCTTTTGGTCATCTCTGCAGAGAGCGTTTTGTACTCTTCAATCGTTCCAAAACGAGGGTCAATTTGATATAAATCTGTAACTGCATACCCATGGTAAGAACCTTCAGACATATCGTTTGTTAATAAAGGGCAAGGCCAAATTGAGGTATACCCCAAATCGTGAATGTAATCAAGATGCTCTGTTATACCTTGAATATCTCCGCCATGTCTTTTATAATCATCTGACCTATCTATTGTAGATTCATTCAAACCAGAAACAATATCATTGTCTGGATTTGCATTCGCAAATCTATCTGGAGTAATTAAAAAAATTGCATCTGAACTGTCAAACCCAACATGCTCTTCTGCTGTCTGATCACGTTCTTTTATCTGGTACGAGTGACTCAATTTTATCTTCTTTCCTTTAAAAAAATCTATTTTATAGGTGCCTTTTTTGGCTTTAGAAATATCTAAATCTAAAAAAAGATAGTTATCACTCTTAGTAGCTTTATGTGTTTTAAGTAAACCTATAGCCGCATCTTCAATCTTCGGTTCTAAATCAGCTATATTTTCACCATAAATTAATAATTGTAATTGGGCGTTTTTCATGCCTTCCCACCAATGTGGTGGCTCAACTCTATCAATGTTTTGTGCTTGCGTGGTAGCTATACCAACCAACAAAAAAAAATAAAAAATTACCTGTATTTTTTTCATGGTGATTGTATTAAAAATTTCTTTAACTAATAACAAAATGAGTTATTGATTAAATCGTCATTAACTCATTCTTCTCAATGGTTTTTGATGTGCCATTTACAAAAACCTCAACAGGTGTGTCAGATTCATTAATAAACTGACATTCCGTATGACTTTTGTATACTTTTAAAGTACTTCCTCTAAAATTAATTTTAAAAGAATATGATTTCCACTCATCAGGAATCTGAGGGTTAAATGAAAGCTTACCATCAAAATTTCTCATTCCTCCAAACCCTTGCACAATTGCCAACCATGTTCCGGCCATACTTGTAATATGCAATCCTTCATGCACTTCGTGATTGTAATCATCTAAATCTAATCTAGAAGTACGCAGGTATTGTTCATAAGCTTTTGGCATTCTATCTATTGAAGCAGCCAAAATTGAATGTATACAAGGAGATAGTGAAGATTCGTGCACCGTAAAAGGTTCGTAAAAATCAAAATGTCTTTCAATTTCATCTCGTGTAAATTGATCTTCAAACATGTACATACCCTGCAACGTATCAGCTTGTTTGATATAGCATGAACGTAAAATACGATCCCAAGACCATTTTTGATTGATTGGCCTTTCTGATTTTGGTAAATCTGATGTAGGAATCAATTCTTTATCTAAGAAACCATCTTGCTGCAAGTATACTTGATGTTCTTCTGAATAAGGAAAATACATATCTTTCGCTACTTTTAACCAAGCTTCAATTTCTAATTCTGATAATTTAGTAAGCTGCATAACACGATCATGATCGTTCGCATATTCAGCTTTTACTTTTTTAATTTGTTCAACGGTATACTCTATACACCATTTTGCAATGTAATTTGTATAGAAGTTATTGTTGATATTATTTTCGTACTCATTCGGACCCGTTACCCCTAGAATTACATATTTGTTTTTTGCATTTGAGAACGATGCTCTTTGATGCCAAAAACGAGATACACCAATCATAACCTCTAATCCAAATTCTGGAATATAGCTATAGTCGTTTGTGTAATTTACGTAGTTGTAAATGGCATAAATCATGGCCCCATTTCTATGAATTTCTTCAAAAGTAATTTCCCACTCATTATGACATTCTTCACCATTCATTGTAACCATTGGATAGAGTGCTGCTCCACCACAAAACCCAAGTTTCTCGGCATTTTCAATTGCTTTATCAAGCTGGTTGTGTCTGTATTTTAATAAGTTTCTAGCAACATCTTTATCTTTTGTACTCATATAAAAAGGAATACAATAGGCTTCTGTATCCCAATAAGTACTGCCTCCGTATTTCTCTCCTGTAAATCCTTTAGGGCCTATATTTAATCTTGAATCTTCACCAGAATAGGTTTGGTTCAAATGGAAAATATTAAAACGAATAGCTTGCTGTGCCTTTACGTCTCCTTCTATTATAATATCCGCAGTTTCCCAAATATTAGCCCAAGCTTCTTTTTGCTTTTCTAATAAAGCTGTAAATCCAATTGCAGCAGCTTCAGACAATACCTTTTGAGATTCAGCGATTAAATTTTCTTCGTCATGATTCATTGACTGACAGTAGCCACCAAATTTTATAATTGAAATGGTATCTCCTTTTGAAACACTGGTTTTAGAAGTATAATCAATTCGTTTTTCTACTTCATGCACAGTTTTTGGTAAATGTACTTTCTCACCATTCAATTCAAAAGAAATGTGCATACCTGTTGCAACATAGAACTTTGTTTTTAGGGTACGAGAGAGAATAACCGCATCATTATCGCGATCTTCAATATCTAGTACTTTCCAAAATAGTTCGTCGTAATTGGTATCTTCATTTTTAATCCCCCCATCTAAATAAGGGCTAAATTGAATCTCTCCGGTAAAGTTTAATGGCGTTACGCTATATTTAATAGCTCCCACTTCATTTAACACCAATGAGCAAAAACGGATACTCTCTATTTGCACCTCATTTCCATTATTCATAGTTGCTATAAAAGTTCTTTTTAAATACCCCTCTTTCATATTAAGCTCTCGCTTAAACTTTGTAATTGAACAAGTATTTAAATCTAATTGCTCGCCATTAATAGCAAGATTGATTCCAATCCAATTTGGAGCATTTAAAACTTTTGCAAAATATTCTGGATATCCATTTTTCCACCATCCAACTCTGGTCT
Organism: Urechidicola sp. KH5; assembly: GCF_054661455.1. Classification (NCBI taxonomy): domain Bacteria; kingdom Pseudomonadati; phylum Bacteroidota; class Flavobacteriia; order Flavobacteriales; family Flavobacteriaceae; genus Urechidicola; species Urechidicola sp. KH5. Next base: position 280,631 of record NZ_BAAFSW010000002.1, on the reverse strand, counting down.
TATCTGGGTAATAAATTCCCCCGATATAACTACCTTGAAAGGTTTCTCCTGAATAGTGCTCTTCAAAATTGGCACGTTGCCCCATGGCACCGTTACCAATACTAAAGATACTTTCAGATGCTGTGGCATGTGTCTTGTCAAATCCTTCTTCAATTATCGACCACTCATCTGGAATTATATAATCTAAATTCATTTTTAGTTGCTTATCAATTTGTTTATTACATCAATTGTCAATCCTTTTGTAGAAGGAAAAACCAATGATGCCTCTTTTAATGTTTTGGTATCTCCAATACCTATACTTATCATTCCCGCCAAATTTGCAGCTTCTATACCCGCAATTGCATCTTCTACTACCACACAGTTTTCAGGCGCTACACCTAATTTGTTTGAGGCAATTAAAAACACTTCTGGATCTGGTTTTGCTTTAGACACATCGTTGCCATCTACAATGGCATCAAACAATTCAATTAATTCAAGCTGTTCGAGTATTAAACGAGCATTCTTACTAGCAGAACCTAAAGAGAACGGAATATTATTCTCTTTTAAATGCAACAGTACTTGTTGCATACCTTCTAGTATTTCATCTTGTTCCATTTGTTTGATATAGCTTAAATAATGTTCATTTTTTGATTGCATTACTCTCACTTTTTCATCATCAGGTAATGTCATACTACCTATATTTAAAAGTATTTCTAGAGAACGTGCTCTACTCACACCTTTTAACAACTCGTTTTGCTCTTCTGTAAAATCAAACCCTAAATCGTTTGCCAATTTTTTCCATGCTTTATAGTGATACTTAGCCGTATCTACTATTACACCATCTAAATCAAATATGAATGCTTTTTCTTTATTCATTACTTTGGTATGAAATTGCGTTTTTGTTTGTGATTAAAAAATTAAGTAGACCAGCTACTATTAAACTAATACCTGCTACAGTCATAGCATAAATTGTCTCATCTCCTAAAAGTTTATACGCAAAGTTTATTCCTCCAACTGCCGCAACTATTTGAGGAATTACAATGAACATATTGAATAGTCCCATAATAACACCCATTTTTTTCGGGTCTACAGAACTTGATAACATAGCGTAAGGCATAGATAAAATACTTCCCCATGAAATTCCAATTGCTATAAAAGAGACAATTAAATATTCAGGAGATGGTATATAGTACATCATTATAAATCCAAAACCACCAATGATTAAAGATGCCATATGCACAAACTTTCTATTAATTCTACGCTTAGAAGTGAACATTACAAGTAACAATGCAAATGCCATTGAAGATAATCCATAGACACCCATATACGAACCTACTAAATCAGCAGCATTCTGATAATTTAAGTTGTCCTCTTTAAAGCTTGCAGCTTCTGTAGAAATATCCATATTATAATTAGCCTCAATAGGCACTGGCGCATCAAAAACATGCTCTGTTAGTGCTGGTGTAGCCATACTCCACATTGTAAAAAAAGCAAACCATGAAAAGAATTGAATTAACCCCAAACGCTTCATTGTTTTGGGCATTGATCCAATATTCTCTATAATATCTCGTATGAATCTGTTTTTAGATTCGCGCTTTTCTCTTTCAAAAGCTTCCAAGTCTTCAGGCGGATATTCATCAGTAGTAAATACCGTATATAGAATGCTTATCAAGAAAACTATAGCACCAGTTGAAAATGCAACCTTTACTGACATTGGCACAATACCAGGACCTGCTTCGTTACTTGCACCTAATTGAGTAATCAACCAAGGCAAGTTACTAGCTACCCATGTACCAATTCCAATAATTAATGTTTGCATTACAAAGCCATAAGATCTTTGGGATTCATCAAGCTTATCTGCAACAAGGGCTCTAAATGGCTCCATAGAAATGTTTATTGACGCATCCATCACCCAGAGCAAACCAACGGCTACCCATAATACCGGTGAATGAGGTACAATAAATAATGCTATGGAGCTTAAAACAGCTCCAATTAAAAAATAAGGTCTTCGTCTACCCCATCTTGGATGCCAAGTTTTATCACTTAGATAACCAATAATTGGTTGAACTATAAGACCTGTTAATGGCGCGGCTATCCAAAGCATAGGAATATCATCTTTACTTGCACCTAGTGTTTGGAATATTCTCGACATAAATCCGCCTTGCAGCGCAAATCCGAATTGAATTCCAAGAAACCCAAAACTCATGTTCCAGATTTCCCAGAAACTTAGTTTCCGTTTTTTCATGATAAAATGTATAATGATTGATGTTGAACTACAGGTTAAACACCTATAATTCAATTATGTGAAGTCGAAATTTAGTAAATTGTGAAATTACTTTGTAAGTTACAAAGATAGGAACAAAATTTTTAATCGTGCAAGTTTAAATGCTTTTTGTAGACTTACGCACCTTTAAATTAGTGGATAAGACTATTTTTTGAGGGTCTAAATCCTCCTTACTTTCGATACGATTTATAAGCAATTCCGCAGCTTGTTTTCCCATTGTAAAACCGTGCTGAACAACAGTAGTTAAAGGTGGTAAAGCCAGTTTAGAAATTGGGCCATCTGTAAACCCAATAACACTCACATCATCTGGCACTGTAAATCCATTTTGCTTAGCAGCGTTCATTGCGCTTACGGCATACACTTCATTCACTGCAAAAATTCCATCTGGTGAATTGTTTTCGAACAGTACTGATATTTGTTCAGAAATATCTTGGGTTTCATCAATTTCTAGAATAATCGATTCGTCAATAGACATACCATTAGATTCTAATGCCTTTATATATCCCTCCCTTCTTAACTTTCCAACTGTTACATGACTAGGAGTAGTTATATGCGCTATTCTTTTACAACCAATATCAATCAAATGATTTGTTGCATTCATAGCCCCTCCAACATCATCAATAACAACCTTATCACATTTAAAGTCTTCATTTATACGATCAAACATGACAAACGGAAAATCATCTTCCATTAAATTATTAAAATGTTTGTAATCGTCTTTACGCTGAGTTTCTTTGGACATAGATATTATAAGACCGTCTACTGTACCATTTGTAAACATATCTATGTTCATTACTTCTTTATCAAAAGATTCATTAGACAAACAAATCAATACATTATAGCCCCGTCTATTTGTAACTTCTTCTATCCCTTGAATTACCGTTGTAAAGAAATGATGCACAATATCGGGTACAACTACACCAATCATTTTTGTCTGCTGATTTTGCAGTCTAACTGCTAAACTATTTGGTTTGTAATGATAGAGTTTTGCGAAGGCTTGAATTTTCTCTCTTAGATCTACACTAATTTCTGAGCTATTTTTTAAAGCTTTTGAAACGGTAGAAATCGAAACTTCAAACTCTTTTGCTATTTTTTTTAAGGTAATTTTTGGACGCATAGTTTTAAGGCCAACTAATACATCAAATATACATTTAAAAAACGAAAATACGACCCCCAGTTCAACCCTTATTTTCATAAAATCGAGCCTAATAATATGCTCAATTATCTGAATTTTTATCAAAATTGACATTTTTAGCCTCCAAACTCAAACGTTTGCGTAAAAAAGTTATGAATACTAAAACGTTTTCGTATTTTTTTTTAACGTGAAAAAATTGTTAAAAAATGGCTTTATAAATAGCTTCACCGTGTGAAATTCGAGATTTAGTAACTATTGTTCAATCAAAAAACAACGTTTAATTAATTTAACTTTACATGAAAAACTTAAGAATATTTGTGGTTCTTTTACTACTCCCATTGTGCACATTTGCACAACTATTGGTGAGTGGAACTGTTACTGAAAAAGCAACAGATTCTCCGCTACCTGGAGTAGATGTAATCTTAAAAGGTACTGCAAGAGGAACATCTACAGATTTTGATGGGAATTATTCATTAAATAATGTAAACACTGGTGATATTTTAGTGTTTTCTTATTTAGGATATCAACCTCAAGAAATAACTGTAGAAAGTTCTACAACAATTAATGTAGCATTAGAAAAAGGTTCTGAGGCCTTAGATGAAGTAGTCGTAATTGGTTATGGTACAACTACCGCAAGAGATGCTACGGGTTCAGTTGCCTCAATAAAAGCTGATGAAGTTAATAGAGGTGCAGCTGCAAGTGCAGAACAATTATTAGTTGGGCAAGTTGCCGGTGTTCAAGTAACTACTGGTGGTGGTGCACCTGGCACAGGAAGTACAATTAGAATTCGTAATGGAGCATCTTTAAATGCAAACAACGACCCTTTAATAGTAATTGATGGATTACCAGTGTCTAGTGGTGGAGTTGGAGGATCTAGAAGTCCATTGGATTTATTAAATCCAAATGACATAGAGTCTTTCTCTATTCTAAAAGATGCATCTGCAACGGCAATTTATGGATCAAGAGCGTCTAACGGTGTCATTATTATTACTACCAAAAAAGGAAAATCCGGTGAATTGAAAGTAGATTATAGCGGTAATTTCTCTGTACATGAAACAGCAGAATTTATTGACGCTTTATCTGCAAATCAGTTTAGAGATTATGTAACTGCAAATGGAACACCTTCAGATATAGATTTATTAACAGATAAAAATACCAACTGGCAAGATGAAATTTTTGATACGGCTTTTGGTACTGAACATAATGTAAGTGTTTCTGGTGGAGGAAATAAACTAAATGCAAGAGGTTCTGTTAGTTTTACCAAATTAGGTGGTACATTAAAAACATCTGATATGGAAAGAGGAACATTTTCGTTGAATTTAGGATCTAAATTATTGGATGACCATCTTGATATTAAATTAAATTTAAAAGCTGCATCTATCAACAATCAATTTGCTGATACTGGTGCCATCGGAAATGCTATTGCATTTGATCCTACAAAACCAGTTAGAGATCCTTCATCTCCATACGGAGGTTATTTTGAATGGTTAGAAAACAATGGAAACCCAATAGCTGTTGGAGCTCCAAAAAACCCGGTTGCAATGTTAGAATTAAGAGATAATACTTCTAATGTAAACCGTTTTATTGGAAATATTCAATTTGATTATAAATTTCATTTCTTACCTGAATTAAGGGCTAACGTTAATTTAGCAATTGACAATTCAAAAGGAAAAGGATCTAATGAAATTTATGATTCTGCATTATCAAATACAATAGAACTTGCTCAATTAGGTGAGATTTCTGAATACACAAATGAGCAAGAGAACGAGTTAATGGATATTTATTTGAACTATGCTAAATATATTGAGTCTATTGAAAGTAAAATTGACTTTACTGCAGGATATTCGTATCAAAACTTTGTTTATAAAGGTAATTCAACCACAAATATTCAAGATGCAACAAGAAGGCTAACTACAGAATACTATAATGAAAACAATTTACAGTCATTCTTTGGTAGATTGAACTACAGTTTTAAAGATAAATACCTTTTAACGGTAACTTACAGACGTGATGGGTCTTCAAGATTTAGTGAAGAAAATCGTTGGGGTAATTTCCCTTCTGCTGCCTTTGCTTGGAAAGTTATTGATGAAGATTTTATGGCTGATAGTGCTTTTTCTAACTTGAAATTGAGATTAGGTTGGGGTGTTACAGGTCAGCAAGATATTGGATCTTTCTATCCTTCAATTCCATTGTACCGTTTGAGTACAGATACTGCTCAATATCAGTTTGGCAATATGTTCTATAATACATATAGAGCAGAACCTTTTAATACAACTTTAAAATGGGAAGAAACTACTACCTATAACATTGGTGTAGATTTCGGTTTTTTTAAAGGACGTTTGAACGGTAGTTTAGATGGCTATTTAAGAGAAACAAAAGATTTATTAAACTTCATTCCTTTCCCTGCTGGCTCTTCATTATCTAATGCAGATAATGCCAATATTGGAACTATGGAAAACATTGGGATTGAATTAGCATTAAACGGAACTGCTATTCAAAAAGAGGATATGCAATTAGATTTAGGATTTAACATTTCTTGGCAAGACTTTGAAATTACAAAACTTACCACGGGTGATGATCCAAATTATGCAGGAGTAGAAACAGGTGGTATATCAGGGGGTGTTGGTAATACAGTTCAAATTCATTCTGTAGGTTACCAACCACGTTCATTCTTTGTTTATGAGCAAGTATACGATAACAACGGAAATCCTTTAGAAGATGTTTATGTAGACAGAAATGGCGATGGAGAAATTACTCCAGAAGATAGATATAGATTTAAAAGCCCTAATGCCGACGTAACTCTTGGGTTTAACACCAATTTTACGTACAAAAATTGGGATTTTAATATGTACTGGAGAGGAAGCTTCGGAAACTATGTTTACAATAATGTATATTCTAATTTAGGTTTTCAAAACCAATTATTAAATGCTGCTTTCCCATTAGTTATTTCAAATGGAGTTGAAAATGTATTAGACACTGGATTTATTAATGGTGGTACAGAACGTTACTTATCAGACTACTATGTTCAAAATGCTTCATTCGTAAAACTAGACAATATTGGCGTTGGTTATAATTTTGGAGAAGTGTTTAAAGGAGAGGCTAATTTAAGAGTAAGCCTAACTGGACAGAATCTACTAATTATATCAGATTACGACGGAATAGACCCTGAAGTTTTCAGTGGTATCGATTATAATATTTATCCAAGACCAAGAATTTATACCCTTGGAGTTAACCTTAATTTTTAATGACGATGAAAACATACTTTAATAAAATTATTCTTGGCGCCTTGGTTGCTTTGTTATCACTAACAGCATGTTTTGATGACTTAGATACTGTGCCACAAACCGATGATTTAGTGCTTGCTGAAGACATCTTTAAAGATCCATCTGCGTACAAACAAATTCTTGCTAAACTTTATGCAGGTTTGGCAATTAGTGGACAACAAGGCCCTGCAGGTTTACCAGATATTTCTGGAATAGATGAAGGTTTTAGCCAGTATTTGAGACAGTATTGGTTAGCCCAAGAGGTGACTACAGATGAGGCCGTAATTGGATGGGCTGATGGTAGTTTACCTGATTATCACGAACATGATTGGAATTCAGGAAACGAGTTTATTCGTGCCCTTTACAACAGATTATACTATCAGATCACAGCATGTAATGCCTTTTTAAGACAAACTACACCAACTCTTTTAGATGAAAGAGGTGTAGAAGGTACTCTTAGAGATGAGGTAGAATTATACAGAGAAGAAGCCCGATTTTTACGTGCTTTGAGTTATACTCATGCCTTAGACTTATTTGGGAATGTTCCGTTTGTAACAGAAGAAGATGAAGTTGGATTCTTTTTACCAGAACAGATTAATAGAACAGACCTATTTACTTTTATTGAAAGCGAATTATTAGCAATCGAAAATACCTTAATGGAGCCGCGTTCTAATGAGTATGCTCGAGTAGATAAAGCTGGTGCATGGACATTATTGGCTAAAATCTATTTAAATGCCGAAGTTTATACAGGACAAAGTCGTTATGCAGATGTTGTTACATATACAGACAAAGTAATTAATGCGGGATACACATTAGAACCAGAATATGCTAATTTATTCTTAGCAGATAATCATCTTTCTAATGGTGTAATTTTTCCTATTGCCTTTGATGGACTGCGCACGCAATCTTATGGAGGTACAACATTCTTAATTCATGCTGCAATTGGCGGCTCAATGAATGCCTCTGATTTTGGAGTAAATGGTGGTTGGGGTGGTACCCGAACAACTAGCGCTTTAGTGAACTTATTTGAAGTTAATTTAGGTGATTTACAAGATGGTTTAGGTCCTGTTTCATCTTGGGGTATTGTAGGAGATGCAACTCCAAATGGTTGGGGTGGTCCTGATTTAACTCTGCATGAAACAGGTGTAACTGATGTTTACGAAACATATGTAACATTAGCTGATGGTCAAATGAAATTTAGACAAGATAATCAATGGACTGTGAACTACGGAGACAATGATGCCGATGGTACTTTAGAACTAGGTGGTGCAAATATTATTGTTGAAGCTGGATCTTATAAAATAACATTCGATTTAGCCAATTTAGTTTATAGTATTCAGCCTGTTGGAGATGCAAGAGCAATGTTCTATACAGATGGTCAGAATAAAGAAATTGAAAATATACCAACATTTACTGATGGATATGCGATTACTAAATTCAAAAATGTTGATCAAGCGGGGAACGCTGGAAGCGACCCAACGGGAGATTTTACAGATACCGATTTCCCATTAATGCGGTTGGGAGACGTATACCTTATGTATGCAGAAGCTGTTGTTAGAGGTGGCGGCGGGAGCGAGTCTATGGCCATTGGATATTTAAATGAACTAAGAACTAGAGCTGGAAACCCTGAAGCTATTTCTATGTTAGATTTAGACTTAATCTTAGATGAAAGAGCTCGTGAGTTATATTGGGAAGGTCACAGAAGAACAGATTTAATTCGTTTTGGAAGATTCTCAGGAGGAGCGTATTTATGGCCTTGGAAAGGTGGAGTGACAGACGGTGTTTCTACACCTGCACATTTAGATTTATATCCAATTCCGTCTTCAGATATTAATGCGAATCCAAACCTTAACCAAAACGAAGGTTACAATTAATAAAACTTAATAAACATGAAAAATTTCATATATAAATTATTGTTGTTTGCGGTTACTCCAGTATTCTTCTTCTCTTGTGAAGATGATCGCGATCTTACAACATTAAATCCAAATACAACTATAGAAGTTAGTTTATCTAACTCTTCGGTTGTACTAGATCCAAGTATGCCTGATGCAGAGGCATTAGTTATCACTTGGCCACAACCTGATTTTGGTTTTGCTGCAGCACCTAATTATACCATTATGATGGATAATTCTGGTGGAGATTTTAGCGAAGGTGTTTCTATTAATGTGGGTTCTGCTTTAGAGCAATCTTTAACTGTGAGTCGCTTAAATAGCTATTTATTAAACTTAGGTTTTGAACAAGACATGCCAGGTGATGTAGATATTATGGTAATTGCAGAACTAGGTGATTTTCACGGAATCAGTTCTTCAACTGTAACATTAAACGCGACTGCTTATGAAGATTTACTAGACCTTTCTACACCATGGGGTATTGTTGGTTCTGGTTATAATGATTGGGGGAATGCTGGTCCTGATGCTCCGTTTTATCAAACAGCCGAAGTAGGGGTTATTGTTTCGTATGTAACGCTTGTAGATGGTGAAATTAAGTTTAGAGAAAATAATGATTGGACTTTAAACTATGGCGATGATGGTAACGATGGTACTCTTGATGAAGGAGGGACAAATATTGCCGTTACTGCAGGTATGTATAAAATAGAAATGAACTTAAATACATTAACCTATACAATCGAGCCTTACACTTGGGGAATAGTAGGCTCTGCCTATAACGATTGGGGGAATGCAGGGCCAGACTTTGCTTTTGAATACGATCCTTATTCAGATCAATGGAGAGCGGTTGTTGAATTAATGGATGGTGAAATGAAAATCAGACAAAATAACGACTGGACCTTAAACTACGGTGATTCAGGAGCAGATGGCACTTTAGATTTGGGTGGAGATAACATTGTTGTTACTGCTGGAATTTACATTATTACTGCAAATTTTGAAGAATTGACATATACCATTGAAGAAATAGATTATATCTGGGGTGTTGTTGGTTCTGCCTACAACGATTGGGGTAATGCTGGACCAGATGCTGCATTTACACGTGATTGGAGTACCAATGATGAAGCTTGGATTCTAAGAAATGTAACACTTCTTGACGGGGAATGGAAAATTAGAGGCAATAACGACTGGGTTGTAAATTATGGAGACGATGGCGCTGATGGTACAATGGAAGTTGGAGGTGCCAATATTATGGCTACGGCTGGCACATATACAATTCGCCTAAACTTTGCGAATCCAGATACTCCAACCTATACAATAGAATAAATATTTAGTTAATTTCAAAAGGCTATTTGCTCAGGCGAATAGCCTTTTACTTTATAATACCTATGAAAAAAAATCTACTCTTTTTTGTTAGTATCCTAACCACTCTTATTGTTCAATCCCAAATATCTTGGCAATCTGGCACACCTGAAGAAACAGACTTGGCAACCATTGTATTTGATGCAACGGGAACACCGCTGGAAAATACTGCAGGAACACTTTATGCACATACTGGAGTAACAGTTAATGACACCAACGATTGGCAAAATGTAATAGGTAATTGGGGAAATAACGCTACTCAACCTGCATTAACACTAATGTCAGGAAACATTTACCATTTAACTCTTACTCCAACGATTGATGATTTTTATAGCAACCCTACGGGTACTATTACCGCAATAAACATTGTAATACGAAGTGCTGATGGAGGTACTCAAACTTCTGATTTATCTTTGTCAGTTGGAGCTTTTCAAGTTACTCTTAATGATCCTTCAAGAGATGTTACAGTTATTAGTCCAGGTAGTAATTTTAATATTGTAGCTCAAAATACAAATGGCAGTGCAAACTATAGTCTATATGCAAACGGTGGTTTATTAAACTCTTGGCCAGGTACTAATTTTTATGCCTATACACATACCAACGTTACAGCTGATCAAAATTATGAACTTCGAGTAGAACAAGGAGGTAGTACAATTTCAAGATTTTTTTCTGCAATTGTCAACCCTGGAGCTCCTTCAGAATCTATGCCCGTTGGTTTGACTAATGGTATTAATTATGACGATGCAGATGACACTATTGCAACTTTAGTTTTAGATGCGCCATTAAAAGAATTTGTATATGTTGCTGGGAGCTTTAATAATTACAATCCTACAAGTATACATGTAATGAAAAAAGATCCCGGTACAGGCAAATTTTGGTTACAGATAACAGGATTAACTCCAGGGCAAATAGAAACCTATCAATACTGGGTTGGTGAGCAAACTCCAATAACAAACTCACCAGCTTATGTTAAAGTTGCAGACCCCTATTCTACTTTAGTTTTATCTCCATACGACGATTCTTATATACCTTCTGAATCTTACCCGGATATTCCGTCGTATCCAGCAGGACAAAGACATGAGGTTACAGTATTACAAACGGGGCAAACTACCTATAATTGGCAAGTAACAAATTTTGCTAAACCAAAAAAAGAAGACTTAGTTGTATACGAAGTATTAATAAGAGATTTCGATGAAAACAGAAACTTTCAAGATTTAATTGATCGCATCGACTATTTTAAAAATTTAAATGTCAATGCCATTCAATTAATGCCCATTATGGAGTTTGAAGGAAATGAAAGTTGGGGTTACAACACCTCATTTCATTTGGCATTAGACAAATTTTATGGAACGAGTGATAAATTCAAAGAGTTTGTTGATTTATGTCACCAAAATGGCATTGCAGTTATTTTGGATATTGCTTTAAACCACGCTTTTGGCAGAAACCCAATGGTACGTATGTGGATGAATGATGACGACCAAAACGATTATGGCGAACCTAGCTCTGAAAACCCTTATTTTAATGAATCACCAAGACACAGCTATAATGTAGGTTCAGATTTCAATCATCAATCAGCACTTACTCAGGATTATGTTGAAGCAGTAGTTAAATATTGGATAGAAGAGTATAAAATTGATGGATTCCGTTGGGATCTTACAAAAGGATTCACTCAAAACTGTACTGATTTGGATGAAGGATGCACGAATTCTTATCAAGCAGACCGTGTGGCTGTATTAAAAGACTATGCAGATTTTTCTTGGAGTTTAGATAACGACCATTACGTGATATTTGAGCACCTCGGCGGCGACACGGAAGAAAAAGTATGGGCAGATTACAGATTAGGAGAAGGAAAAGGTATTATGATGTGGGGTAAAATGACTGATCAATACAATCAGTTGACCATGGGGTATAATTCAAGTAATGATATCTCGAGAATTGGACATACTGCTCACGGATTTTCAGGACCTCGTGTTATGGGATATCCTGAAAGTCATGATGAAGAACGATTGATGTACAAAAATGTGCAATTCGGTAATTCAAGTAATGCAGGTCATGATGCAAAGAATCTTAATGTAGCTTTAAGTAGAATGTCTGCTCTAGGAGCTGTTTCTTTAACAGTACCTGGACCAAAAATGATTTGGCATTTCGGTGCATTAGGCATGCATAATTCTATCTACACATGCTCAGATGGTTCTTTTGATGACGACGGTTGTAAATTGGATACTAAACCTCAACCTCAATGGACGGGAGACTGGATGAACGATATAAATAGACGGCAAATTTATGATGATTGGGCACGCTTAAATGCGCTAAAAGTGAATGAAGATGTTTTTGAAGGAAACTATTCAATTAACACCAATACATTACAACCACGCATCTATGTTTGGGATGATGCAATTGATCCTTCGGAGCTTAAAAATGTCGTAATACTTGCAAATTTTGATGTTATATCGCAAAATATGATTCCAGATTTTCCATATACCGGTGTTTGGTATGATTTAATGGATGAAACAGGGAGCACATCAATAAATGTTACAAATACTTCAAATCCTATTAATATGGCACCTGGTACATTTAAAATTTACGGTAATCAGGCAGCAAGTAGCTTAAGTTTAGAAGACAACGATATTTCTGATGCTATACGTTTATACCCAAATCCAGCAAATCAGTTTTTCAGTTTAAATACCTATGCAACATCTGTAGAATTATTTGATGTTTCAGGAAGAAGTATTATACACTTTAAAGATCGTCAACAAAATACCAGTATTCCTGTAAATCAACTATCTAAAGGAATCTATTTTGTTAGAATTATAACTCCAGAAGGCGTTGGTACCAAACAATTAATTATTAACTAAATAAACTTAAAACTATGAAAAATATTATATTACTTTTTACCTTTTTGATAATATCTTTTGAAGGGTATTCTCAAATCCTTTCAATAAATGGAGACGGTTTTGGAACCATTGATATTTCCTATGACCCATCATTAGAAGTCGACCCTCGAATTTATGATTCCTATGGTGAGTCGATCTATTTATACATTTGGATAGAAACTTTTATGAATGATGAAAATACTTTTTATGGCGATGACTGGAGCGGCACTCTTACTGAGTTTCCATGGAATCCGGTAACGTCAAAACATGAAGTGAGCATCAATTTAAATAATTATAATTTCGCTACTGGAGGTATAATTCCAACTGGGACCACTATTACTAATTTTATGTTTATAATGAGAAATTCAATAGGAAGTAACCAAAGCGCAAATTTAACAGCATCTGATTATTTGTTTACTTCTGCTGTTTTACCTGTTGAAGAACAAACACTTGTCAGTACAAATATTTTCAGTTATCAAAATAGTTTGTTTGTTACGGGATTATCAAACACATCCTACGATTTAACCATTTTTGATACAATGGGGCGCACAGTTAAACAAGTTAAAAGCAACGAAAACCAATTAGATATTTCAAGTTTGCAAAATGGTTTATATTTTGTAGCTTTAGAATCTGCCGAAGGAGGCCTTGTAAAAAAGAAAATTCTGAAGCAATAACAAAAATTTAGTTGTTCCCTAAATAACATAAAAGCCTCGCATATGCGAGGCTTTTCTTATGGTTTAAAATTGGCTATTCCTTGTTTGAGCCAATTGTAATATTCATCTACATCTGGGGTATACGCAACCGGATCGATTAAGTTTTCTTCGTTATGATCCATAAGCACATAATATGGCTGTGAATTCGTCTTGTATTTTACTGCTTGCAATTCACTCCATTTCTGACCTATATATTTTAATTTTTTACCTGGTCTCAATTTAGAATCCACGACTTCATCTTCTGGTAACTGTCTTTTATCGTCTACATACAAAGAGATTAAAACAACATCATTCTTTAGAACGTTTAAAACCTTACTTTTTGCCCAAACATTCTGTTCCATTTTACGACAGTTAACACAAGCGTGTCCTGTAAAGTCAATCATTACAGGTTTACCAATTTTTTTAGCATAAGCTAATCCAAGATCGTAATCATTAAATGCAAGAATATTATGAGGTGCCATTAAATGTGCTCCTTCTGGCACTTCTGCATGACTAGCTCCGCCAACACCTTCTCCTAATTTTGTAAAACCAACCCCGTAAGGAGATTCTGCATAATGCTGTGCAGGAGGAAATGCACTAATCAAATTTAATGGCGCCCCCCAAAGACCTGGTAGCATATATAATGTAAAGGATAAAGACAACAATCCTAGACACAATCTACCAACAGATATATGTGTAATAGGGGAATCATGAGGCAGTCTGATCTTACCAAATAAATAAAGACTTAAAGCTCCAAAAATTGCAATCCATATAGCCAAGAACACTTCGCGTTCTAACCAATGTAATTGGTATACTAAATCAGCATTCGATAAGAATTTAAAAGCAAATGCCAGCTCTAAAAATCCTAAAACAACCTTTACTGTATTTAACCAACCTCCCGATTTTGGCAAAGAATTCATCCAACCAGGAAAGGCGGCGAATAAAGTAAATGGCAAAGCAATAGCCATAGAAAATCCTAGCATTCCAATTATAGGCCCTGTTTGATCACCTCCAGCAGCGGCCTCAACTAAAATAGTTCCAACAATTGGACCTGTGCAAGAAAATGATACAATTGCTAATGCCAATGCCATAAAGAAAATACCAATCATACCTCCTCTATCAGCTTGCGCATCTACCTTGGTTCCCCAAGAACTTGGTAATACTATTTCAAAGGCACCTAAAAAAGAAGCTGCAAATACAATTAAGAGTACAAAGAATATAAGATTAAACCATACATTAGTTGAGAGAGCATTTAATGCCGATGGACCAAAAGCCAAAGACACCAAAACTCCTAACAATACATAAATAACGATAATCGAAACTCCATAAATAAGCGCATTGCGTATACCAGCAGCTTTGGTCTTACTTTGCTTTGTAAAGAAGCTAACCGTCATAGGTATCATAGGAAATACACATGGCGTTAATAAGGCCGCAAAACCAAAAATAAATGCTAAAAAGAAGGTCCCTAAATAACTTCGTTTTTCCTTCTTTTCTTTGCTACTACTTGCAGCTTTTTTAGTCTCTTTAACTTCTTTTTTAGGAGCCAATACTTTGGTTGCCTCTTCTTTTGTAACTTTCTGAGCAGTACTCAAATCAAAGTACAACTCTATTTCTGTTGGCGTTAGACACTGTCTGTCATCACATACCATAAATTCGACAAACCCTTCAATGACCTCTACTGCTTGATCAACCTTTATCTTTTGAATAAAAGTAGCTTTATTCTCAAAGAATTTAATCTTCATTTTAAAAACCGCATCATCTACTTCATGACCCGCATCTTCTAGGGTATTTCCTAAAAGAGTGATTTTACCTGCATCGTCATAAGTAAAAGAGGTAGGTATTGGTCCGCCATCTGGAACATCTTGTGAATACAAATGCCAACTTTCGTCTATAGTAGCTTTCGTAATAAATTGGTATTCTGTCTCATTTAACTGCTCAACACTAGTTTGCCATTTTACGGGCTCTAATAATTGTGCAGATAATTGAATACTTATAAGTGCTAATAGCACTGTTAAAAATCGTTTCATAAAAGAAATCTTGTAATTAGTTTATCTCAAAAATCAAATCCATCTCTTTAGGCGGCAAACACTGCGTTTCATTACATACCATAAACTCTACAATAGCATTTACCTTAAAAGCAGTTTTCAATTTTCTTTTTATACGTTGTTTAAACGTTGCTTGATTCTCAAAATATTTTAATCGCATTTTAAAAACAGGATCATCCAATTCAATTCCCGTCTCTTCTTTGGTATTGCCCTTCTTTAAATACTCCGAGGAACTTTTAAAGACAAAACTTGTTGGTATAGGTCCATCCTCAGGAATTTGTTGTGCATATAAATGCCATCCTTCGTCAATAGTTGCCGTAGCGATTAACGTTACTTCTGATTCTCCAGTAATTTCTGTGGCGGTAGTCCAACTTATCGGATCTAATATCTGACTGCTAACTCCTAACGGAAAAAGAAGGAGAATTGCTATAAATAGTTGTTTTAGTTTCATATGACACTGAGTTCGCAAAAATGCAGATACCTTATAAAATGCTTCCTTAAATAGATGTTAAAATCCAACAAATCTAATTAAAAAATAATTGGTTGTATTCTTAATTACAACTATTGAATAGATATTTAAAAACCTATAGGCATACTCTTAATATCATTTATTGGGATTACTTCTATAGTCCAAGAAACAGTTAGGTTTCCTTCAAAAGATGGATTATCTGTTACTGCCAATTGGTACGGGATTGAAAATTCTACAGATACTTGTGTTGCTGTATCATTAAGCTGAATATAGTAGGCGAACATCAATTTGCTGCTAAACCTTTAAATTAACTTGGATATCAATGATTGGCTATCGCCCAAAGATCCGGCAAAGTAGGTATAATATAAAAAATAAACCAGAATAGAAACCTCAATCCGCGATGTGCGAGATTTTAATAGATTTTATGGCTAAAATAGTGGAATATGAATACAGGATGGGAAGAAATTTTCAATTGAATTCAATCATGATTCAAAATCACCAACTAAAAACCTAAAAGTACTTTTACAGAATTAATCTATTTCTCAAGTTTTGCTCGATACTTTTTAGCGTATTCAGAGCACAAGTTCAAAGTGTCTTTCACATCTTTTAATGTTGTTCTTGGGTTGATTAAACACATACGCAATACCACTTGCTTTTGTAATACTGTTGTTACCAAAACAGCATTACCTTCTGTAGTGATACGCTGTGAAACAGCTTGATTTATTTTATCTAGTTCTTCTTCAGAGAAGTCTTTGTCAATTGGATTAAATCTAAAATTAATGACAGCCAAGGTAGCTGGAGATATTACTTCCCAATTCTTACTATTTCTTATCAAGTCTTCAGTTTGCTCAGCCAATTCAATATTATAGGTAACTGCAGCTCTAAACGATTTTAATCCAAAAGTTTTAACAGACATATAGAACTTTAATGCTCTAAATCTACGAGTCAATTGAATTCCGTGATCATAAAAATTAATCTCAGATTCGTTCCCTTCTATATCTCTCAAATATTCCGGGCGTTCACTAAAAGTTGCACTCAACCATTTGTGATTACGCACCAATAAACAACCCATTTCATAAGGTTGGTAAAACCATTTATGAGGGTCGATAGTAACTGAGTCTGCTTTTTCAATACCTTTTAGTGCCTTTCTACCTTGTTCAGACAAAATGGCCCCACCACCATAGGCAGCATCAACATGCATCCAAATATTCTCTGCTTTACAAATTTTAGATATCTCTTTTAAATCATCAACCGTTCCTGTATTGGTAGTTCCTGCATTTGCAATCATACACAAAGGCTGTCTACCTGCCAATTTATCTTTAGCAATGGCGTTTTTTAATTTGTTTAAAGATATCTTAAACTCCATGTCTGTAGGAATAATTCGAACTTGATCTTTTCTAAATCCAATCGTGCGAATTGCCTTTATGTTTGATGAGTGCGTTTGGTCTGACATGTAAATAACTGCCTTAGAGAAATCGTCTCCACAACGCTGTCTACGTGCCGTAACCAAAGCGGTTAAATTGGCCATAGAACCTCCACTGGTAAAAATACCACCACCTTTTTTTACAGGGAATTTAAAAAGTTTGAGCAACCAATTAATCGTAACAATTTCCAATTCTGCTGCTGCCGCAGAAGCTACCCATCCCCCGGAGAATACATTAAACCCAGTTGCTAAACTATCGGCCATTGCGCTTATATAGTTACTCGGACCAGGAACAAATGAAAAGAATTTTGGGTGTGATGCAATATTGATTTCAGAAAGCACTTTTTCTTTTACAAAATCTAACACTTGGTGCGCATCCATTCCATCTTCTGGAGCCTCCTCTAAAAACACCGCATCCATCTCTGCTCTAGTAGCAGTAGAAAACGGTTTTTTATCATTCATTTGATCAAAATGCTCAACAATGGTATCAATAACTTGATACCCGTATTTCTTCATATCTTCTTTAGAAAGCTCTAAATTCTTATTCTCCTTCATTGGTTCTCAATTAGGCTGCAAATTTACGGCTAACTTAAATTTAAAAAAAACAATTTATTAAAATCATTTCTTTTAAAGGAAGAGAGCTCTTCTTGCTGTTTACCAGTATTTTGATATCATCGTAATAGGTTTCCGTTTGTTTGATAAGCTTTTTAAAAAACTTCTAAAATGGGGTTGTCCTGAGGTTTAAAATTTCCAATTTGAGATTTTCCTATGGCTTCATTTGTTAAATTGGTTTGTGTTTGTGTACTGAAAAAATGAATTCCAATAACTTCATACTCATTTACTTTTATAGAATACAGAGGGCTGATTTAATTTTAAATGAGAATAAATGGAAAATTACAAAACCCTTTTGCGCCTCTATTTCTAGGTTAATCAAATATTTCATTGATTACTAAAATCATATTTCTAAAGATTTAAAGAAGATAACTCCTTTTACAGTGAGAACTTTTATTGTTGTACAAATACATTTTTAATCAACAGTAAACTATATTTACAGGAATGAAAAACCTACCAGAAATACCCATTCAAAAAATTGCTATAAAGCTTAAATCAAAAGCTGAAACTTTGGTTAAAAAAGGACACCCATGGGTGTTTGAAAACAGTATTATAAAACAAAATAAGGAGGGTAGATCGGGAGACATAGCTGTACTATTTGACAGTAAAAAAAATAAGTTTCTTGCATGTGGTTTTTACGATCCAAATTCGCCAATTCGGATTAAAATATTACAAGCCAATAGACAAGCTAATATCACTAAGAACTGGTTTGAAACCAAAGTTCAAGAGGCTTTTAAAAAACGAGAGCAGCTTTTAAAATCAGACACCAATAGTTATCGTTTAGTGTTTGGTGAGAATGACCAATTACCATCTCTTATTGCAGATGTTTATGACCATGTGCTTGTGGTAAAACTTTATGCCTCTTTTTGGTTTGCTCATTTAAAAGATATCTTACCTTGTTTGATTGCTACAAGCAAAGCAAAAACTACTGTACTTCGACTTAGTAGAAATGTGCAAAAAGAAGAAAACACATTTGGCTTATATGATGGTCAAATTCTAGATGGGATTCTCCAAAATGAATTAGTAATATTTAAAGAACATGGTATAAATTTTTCGGCCAATGTTATTCACGGACATAAAACAGGATATTTCTTAGACCACAGAGCCAATAGAAAAAAGGTTGGTGCATTGTCTAAAGGAAAAACAGTATTAGATGTCTTTTCTTACGCTGGAGGGTTTTCTGTACATGCTTTGGCAGGTGGGGCTGAAGAAGTAACAAGTTTAGATATTAGCAAACCAGCTTTAGAGATTGCCAAAAGTAACGCTAAACTAAATAGCTATCCTGGGAAACATCTGACCATTGTAGGTGATGCTTTTGAGGAATTAGAAAAACTAGCAAAAAATCATAAAAAGTTTGACATTGTGGTAATAGACCCTCCGTCTTTTGCTAAAAGTGCCAACGAGATTCCAAAGGCACTTAATAGCTATAAAGCACTTGCTAAATTGGGTTTACAATTGGTAAAAAAAAACGGTATACTTGTATTGGCTTCATGCAGCTCTCGTGTTTCTGCTGAGCAATTTTTTGAATTGAATGAGGATGTCTTGACGAGAAATAAAGTACGTTATACAATCCTAGAAACTACTCAGCACGATAGCGATCACCCTATTGGATTTAAAGAAGGAGCTTATTTAAAAAGCATGTATATCGGAATTAAATAATCACCTAGAAACCAAACCAGAATTATCCTTCATTAGACGTTCAACCTCCGTTACAGAAGTTAGATTGAAATCACCTAAAATGGTATGCTTTATACAACAGGCTGAAGTTGCAAAATCCACAGAGTATTGCAGGTTATTAGCATGTTCTGTAAGGCCATAAATTAGACCTCCCATAAACGCATCTCCACTTCCGACTCTATCTAATACAGGATTTATTTCTTTAATAGAAGATGTGAATAATGAAGATCCATCATACAACAAACCACCTATTCTTTGATGCGATACACTCTCTGAGTAGCGTAACGAAGTCGCTATAAATTTCAAATGTTTTATCTCCGAAAATAGGTCGTTGTAATAAATAATAAGCTCTTCTGGTTTTTGATAATCAGGCGCTACTTTATTTTTACCTAACATAAAGAGTGCTGTATCTATATCTCCTAAAATTACATTGCTATACTGCAATAGCTCTGGCATAATTTCGTGAGGTGCCTTACCATATTTCCAAAGTTTAGACCTGTAATTTAAATCACAAGAAATCGTAATTCCCATTTCATTCGCTTTTTTAATCGCTCTCAAACATTCATCAGCTGCATTTTGAGAGATTGCAGGTGTAACGCCGCTCCAATGAAACCAAGAGGCATCTTTAAGAACCTGATCCCATTCTATTGTGCCAACAGGAATTGTCGCAATAGCACTATTTGATCTATCGTATACCACTTTACTACTTCTACCCGCAATACCCATTTCTAAAAAATAAACTCCCAATCGCTCTCCACCAATAGCTAGATTATTACATGCTACATTATGTTTTCTAATTTCTTGAATAGCTCTTTGTCCAAAATCATTTTCTGGTAACCGAGTAACAAACTCAGCTGATATTCCAAAATTTACGGCAGAAACAGCCACATTAAATTCTGCACCACCAAAACTTATATCTAATACATTGGTTTGTAACAATCTTTGATGGTCTTTTGCCGATAAACGCATCATAATTTCGCCAAAGCAAACAAGTTTATTATTCATGAATTTTATTACTGATTTATACAAATCTATTCAATTTCAACTGTTTTGCGGTGAATCATTTAAATTTAATAATACATATTTCTATTTAATTGTATCCTTGGTACAAAAATTGATATTTAGCAACCCTGAATAAATTAACGATATCAAACTATGAAACCTTTAAAAATGATCTTATTGGCTTGTTTAATAACAGCCAATATATTTTCTCAAAACAACCCTGATTACGCACAGCTAATTTCTGAAGGATGGAAATTATGTCTCGCCAAAGAATACAAACAATCCGCTGAACTCTATGAAAAAGCCTTTCAGTTAAATGAAAAAGTCCCGCTAAGAGATCGCTATAATGCATCTTGTATCTATGCATTCGCGGAAAATTCAGACATGGCTTTCAAACATTTATTTGTTATTGCAAACGATTTAAAATGGACTGGAATTGATCATTTAAAAAATGATTCAGACTTAACCAGTTTGCATACAGATGATCGATGGAATGAACTCTGCATTTTAATCATTAAAAATAAGGAAGCAGAAGAAGCACATTTTGACAAAGCTTTGGTAACCGTATTAGATCAAATATATTTTGACGACCAAAGCACTAGAAATAGTATTCGTTCAACCGAAGAAAAGTATGGAAGAGACTCAAAAGAAATGGATGCATTATGGCAAGAAATAATGAAGAAAGACTCCATCAATCTGGCGAAAGTTGAAAAAATTCTCAGTGAAAAAGGGTGGCCTGATAAAAAATTAATAGGTGAACGCGGCACCTCAACTTTATTCTTAGTTATTCAACATGCAAATCAAGATACACAAGAGAAATACCTACCAATGATTACTGCAGCTTTAGAAAGTAACAATCTCCCAAAAAGACAATATGCCATCTTTTATGATCGACTATTGTTAAGGCGAGGTGAGCGTCAGATATACGGTACGCAATTAGCAATGAGTAAAGAGCGCAAACAACCTTATGTTTTACCTTTAGAAGACCCAAAAAATGTAGATAAAAGAAGGGCCGAAATGGGACTTAACTCTATGCAAGAAAATTTAAATAGATGGAATCTTACTTGGGATATTGAAGCCTACCTTAAAATGCTCCCAGAATTAGAAGCCAAAGAGAAGGCGTTGAACAAAAAGAATTAACTCTGTTTGTAAATTATAAAAAAACCAGTTTCGATTGAAACTGGTTTTTTATTTATACATTGTACTTACTCATTTCTGTCCATCCAACTTGGAGTGTATGTCGACTTTTATTTCTTAGAAACCTTATGTTGTTTAATCTTCTCTTTTAACAATCTGAAAATGTCAAATGATCTTTTTTCTTTATTCATTATCAAAGAATTTTAAAGGATTCCTAATTTTAACTATTTATTTCGACACGTCTCCTAATGTTTTATACAACTCCGTCTTAGGCATCAGTTTAAAGAACTCTAAGTAACTCGGCGGATTCTCAACAGTACCTCTTTCAGAAACTAACTTAATCGTAATATTTCTCAAGTTTGCCTTGTATGAAAAATCATCTAAAATCTCAATAATATCATTATCTAGATAACGTGTTTTTCTAACATCTAGCTCTAAGAACGAATTCTCTGGTAAATTGTCTAGCTCTTTAAGAATCGCTCCCTTATGGAAGAAAGTAACTTGCTCTGCTAAAGTCATTTTAATTTTACCATCATCTACATCTTCTCCTTCAATATGTAGGAAGTGTGAATTCTGATAACTCTTAATCAATACCACTACTATACCTACCAATAAACCTAAACCAAGACCAATTAATAAGTCAATAAAAATAATACCAGCTACAGTTACAATAAACGGCACAAATTGTTTCCACCCTAATTGATACATTGTTTTAAACAATGCTGGTTTTGCTAATTTATACCCTACAATAAATAGTATTGCAGCCAATACAGATAACGGAATCATGTTTAATAAACGCGGTATAAGAATAACAGAGATCAATAATAATATACCGTGAATAATTGCCGACATTTTAGTTTTTACACCAGACTGAATGTTTGCAGAACTACGAACAATTACCTGTGTAATTGGTAATCCCCCAATGAATCCAGAAAGCATATTACCAATACCTTGCGCAAATAACTCTCGGTT
This sequence comes from Urechidicola sp. KH5, assembly GCF_054661455.1. Taxonomy (NCBI): domain Bacteria; kingdom Pseudomonadati; phylum Bacteroidota; class Flavobacteriia; order Flavobacteriales; family Flavobacteriaceae; genus Urechidicola; species Urechidicola sp. KH5. Next base: position 257,823 of record NZ_BAAFSW010000002.1, on the reverse strand, counting down.
TGTAGGTGTTACTCTTTTATCTGGGTCAATCTTATCTGTTGCCTCAACACACAATAAAGTTTCTAAACTCGCTACAAGCGCAATGGTAAATGCAACTACCCAAATTTCTGGGTTTGTAATTGCCCCAAAGTTTGGAAAACTAAACTGTGCCATAAAAGAAGCGGCATCTTCAGGAACTGGCACACTTACCAATTGGTCTGCTCCAAATCCTAATGTTGCACTACCCTCATTAATTGCAAAAAATATAATACCAACAACAACCGCCACCAAAGGCCCTTGAATTAATTGGAAAATTTTTGCTTTTTTAGAAAGTACATTGTTCCATAAAATTAAGATAGCCATTGCAATTAAAGCAATAATTGTAGGCCCAAGGCTAATATGATTTACAGCGTTGATTATTTCTGAAAACGTATTCTGCCCATCTACTTGAAAAAATGCAAAATCTCCTTCAGGGTCAGCATCATATCCAAAAAAGTGTGGTATTTGTTTTAGGATAATAATAATACCAATACCCGTTAACATACCCTTAATAACAGACGAAGGAAAGTAGTACCCAATAATACCTGCTCTCAATACACCAAAAAGCAATTGAATAGCACCTCCTAAAACAACAGCTAAAAGAAAGTTTTCGAATCCTCCTAAACTTGATATAGCTGCTAAAACAATTGCCGCAAGTCCTGCTGCTGGTCCACTTACTCCAACCTGAGATCCACTAATAGACCCTACAACTACACCGCCAATAATTCCTGCGATTAAACCTGAGAAAAGTGGCGCTCCACTAGCAAGTGCAATACCCAAACACAACGGTATTGCTACAAAGAATACCACTATACTTGCTGGTAAGTCATTTTTTAAATATTTAAAATAATTACTCATAATGAAAGATTTTGTGCAAACATAAGAAATGTAAGTAATACTTATATCTATATTTGTATTAATTTAACAATCATGAGTATAGATAATTTTTATGCTTTACTTTAGCTCATGTATCATCGCTTTATCAATATCTTTTCCCTATGATTATAATGGCTGGTTTTTCAATTCCTGAAGGTCTTTCACTAAGAGATCCGCTTCAAAGTAAACTTGGAAGAGGCATCATAACGCACGGTATTATTTTAATGGACGAAATTGGCTTTGAGTCGTTTACCTTCAAGAAATTAGCTGTAAAAATGGACTCAAACGAGACCTCAATTTACAGGTATTTTGAAAACAAGCACTACTTGTTATTGTATTTGGTTGTTTGGTACTGGAACTGGGTGAGCTATTTGGTGGATTACAATACCAAGAACATTACTGACCCAGATAAAAAATTAGACATTATCATAGCTAATTTTGTTGATGCTGCTAGAGAAAATCCTTCGGTAGAATTTGTAAATGAAAAAATATTGCACCGCATTATTATTGCAGAATCAGCCAAATCATACCACACTAAAAACATAGACGAAGACAACAAGCAAGGGTTTTACAACAGCTACAAATCACTTATTCAAAAAGTTGCCGACGTTATTCTTGAGATAGATCCAACGTTTCCTTATCCGCATTCTTTTGCGAGCAATTTGTTTGAAATGGCCAACAACGAAATCTTTTTTGCTGAACACTTACCGAGATTAACAGATATTGAAGTTAAAAAAGAAAACTACCAAGCAGTAAATAAGCTATTGAAATTTTACAAGTGTAAAATGTTGGGGGTGTAGTCACAATTGATGCATTTTATTTTTTTGACAGCAAAAAGCTTGCAATTTCATCAGCCATCAAATCACTTCTAATATTACCATTATTACTCATAATAAAGATTGCTAATTTTTCTTCTGGAAAACGGATGATTTGCGAATGAAATCCATAGGTAACACCATCATGATGAACCGCTTTTCTGTTCAATCTATCATTTAATTTTAATCCAAATCCATAGGTTTTAATTTCGCTATTCGGAATCGGATCTTGACTTATTTTTAGCAAATTATTGGTATCAATTGAAGCTTGAATCATTTGCTCAAAGATTAGTTGATCTTTTAACGTGGTAAATAAAAATCCCTCTCCACTTGTTTTGGTTACTGTTGGGGTTTCCCACCATTCACCCCTTCCCCAATCAGAGTATGGGTTTGCTCTATTTGGGATTACACCCATGTAACGTTTAACAAACGAGGTTTCTTTCATTCCTAGGTTTTCGAAAAAATCGCTTGAATAGTCAACAAATGAGATTCCTGTAACCCTCTCAACAATTGTAGCAAGAATGTTATAATTAGAATTACTATACGCGTACTTAGAACCTGGTTTAAAAGCCAAACTCTTTTGTTTTTCTAATAATTCAATAACATCATTATTGTCTAGGCCCACACGTTTCCACCAAACTGGTCCTTCTTCACTGAGCAAATCAACATATTCTTGAACTCCACTAGTGTGATTTATTAAGTGCCTTATTTTTATTTCATCCGGAACATTCGGGTATAGACTTGGTACATGCTTTCTAACATCATCCTCTAGATTAAGTTTTTGTTTCAACGACAAATCCAACACCATTAAAGCTGTAAACTGTTTAGCTGTAGAAGCAATGTTTGACCGCGTATGTTGATCAAAAGAAATTTGATGTTGAAGATTTGAAAGCCCTCTGTAACGTTCGTAAACTACTTCTCCATTTTTTACAATCCCTACAGCCAATCCAGGGTGATTCTCCTTAATTGCAGCATCTATAATAGAATCAATTTTTTCAAACTTTAAAGTTTGACCATTAAGTGAAAATGAAACAAAGACGAACAGCAAAAGTAATTTTCTCATATGCTAAAAATAAAAAAACGGATGTACTCTTTAAAGTATAATCGTTTTATTTAACTAATATTTAGCACAGTGCTTTCTTTATGAAAGCCTGTGTTGAGCATTGTCGCAATGCTCAGGTTAAACTTCTCATCCTGTTTTTATTCCATAAAAAAAGCTTCACATTTCTGTGAAGCTTTTTTAGTAGCGGGAACAGGACTCGAACCTGTGACCTTCGGGTTATGAGCCCGACGAGCTACCTACTGCTCTATCCCGCGATTTGGACTGCAAATATAGAACTAATTCTTGAATTTAAAAGCTTTTTTTTACATTTAAATGTACCTTTGCAGCCAAATACTTGTAAATGACACATAAAGCTGGTTTTGTAAATATTATTGGAAATCCTAACGTTGGTAAATCTACCCTAATGAACGCACTTGTTGGAGAGCGTTTATCTATCATTACCAAAAAAGCACAAACCACGCGTCATCGTATTTTAGGCATTGTAAATGGCGATGAGTACCAAATTGTATTTTCTGACACCCCGGGTATTATTAAACCTGCGTATGAATTACAAGCGTCTATGATGGATTTTGTAAAATCTGCTTTTGAAGATGCTGACGTATTGATTTATATGGTAGAAATGGGTGAAAAAGAATTGAAAGACGAAGCCTTTTTCAAAAAGATTACCAATTCTAAAACGCCTGTGTTATTATTGCTTAATAAGATTGACAATGCCGAACAAGAGGCGGTAATGGAAAAAATTGCCTATTGGCAGGAGAAGGTTCCGAATGCTGAGATTTACCCTATTTCTGCTTTAGAAAATTTTAATATTGATAAGGTTCTTGAAGTAATTATTGAAAAACTACCTGCTTCACCTCCATACTATCCAAAAGATCAATTAACAGATAAATCAGAACGTTTTTTTGTGAATGAAACAATTCGTGAAAAAATCTTAATGCACTATAAAAAAGAAGTGCCTTACGCTGTTGAAATCGAGACTGAAGAATTTAAAGAAGATGAAAAAATCATTAGAATTCGTTCGGTTATCATGGTAGAACGCAATACTCAAAAAGGTATTTTAATTGGCCATAAAGGTTCGGCCTTAAAACGTGTTGGTTCAGAAGCACGCAAGGACTTAGAAAAATTCTTTCAAAAGAAAATTCACCTAGAGTTATACGTTAAAGTCAACAAAGATTGGCGAAGCAATAAAGGTCAGTTACGTCGTTTCGGTTATCAAGATTAGGTTATCTTCTACCTCCTGAGAAGGTCATCGCTTCTCCTTTTCCGATACCAAAACTTGCACCAAATGTAAAGAATCGGCCACGTAAACCTCTGCTATAAATTTCATAGGTAGGTTCTGAAACAAAACTCTCTCTAATACGTGATTCAAAAACATCGCGAACAGCAAGATTCAAAACAATTTTACCTTTGGCAATCTTTTTACGAACACCAATATCCATAAAAGCATTTTGTTTTATTTCTCCTTGTAAAGTTTCATATCCAGATTCAAAGTTTCCAGTTAATTCTGTTTCAAAATCAGCAGGTAACTTAAACTTACCTGTCATTCTTGATGTCCAACGTTTACCATCGTAATCAAAAACTTGATCTTCAAAGGTACCTTGTCTATCAAAGTAATTATAATTAAAATCTCCTGTTACCGAAAACCACTGCAATGGACTGTATTTAGCGTTCAACTCAAAACCAACGGTGTTATTCGTGCCGATATTTTCTGGTCTGGTAATACTTACATTGTCTTCAAAAAAGGTAACACGTTCTACTACATCCGTCGTATAACGGTAATACACACCTGCGTTTAACGATAATTTATTAATCAAGAAAATACTAGTTACCTCATACGAATCAGTGTATTCTGGTTGTAAATCCGGATTACCCACACGCACATTAAAATCGTTTCTAATATTAAAAAATGGATTCAAATCCCATAAACGCGGTCTAAATATTCTTCTTGAATACCCTGATTGCAAAGAAATTGCATCATTAAACTTATATGAAATATGCGCAGATGGAAAAAGGTCTGTATACTTTTGTTCATTTTGCTCGTCGGTTGTAACAAGCTCTGTATTTAGTATGGTATTCTCAACACGCAAACCTCCTTTTAATCCCCATTTATTGATTTCATAGCCAATGGTTCCATAACCTGCCAATACACGTTGATTATAGGTAAAATTATTCGTAAGATCAGGATCTGTTATCCAATCATTGCCATCCCAATTTCGCACCGTAAAATCATTACCAACATCGTTAATAACATATTGAGCTCCAGTTTCTACAATTAACTTCTCATTATAAGGGCGTGTATAATCTAACTTAAATGTATAGTCCGCTTGCTGAAAGGCTGTTTCGGTTTGTTGGTCATTCCTATCATCGTTACCAACAGTAGTATTAATATTAAATTCTGACTCCTGATCTTTTCCAAAAAAACGACCTTGCGCGCTAAACAATAGTTGGTGATCATCAAAATCTTCAAACTGCTTTTTGTATTGAAACTCAAATTGGTATTTCGGGTTATTGGCATCGGTTGTTTCAGATCGAGTCCAAGCCTCAGTTAAATCACCCATTCCATCGTAATATTCGAAAAAAGTTTCCGATGGTTGGTCTTCTATTTCGTAAGCAAAGTTTCCGGAAAGTGTCAAAATATTAAAATCGTTGATATAATAATCCGTACCTAAAATGATATTGTAAAACTGCTCATTTCTATACTGTGTACCAACACTATTTACAACTGTGCCACTCAACAAATCTCTATTGCTATTCTCATTGTTGTTTGGCAACGAGCGATAACCTCCCCCAAGTTGGGTAAACAAATTAAAACGTTCTGTTCTTCTACTTAAACTAACCCCAACGCTATGGTTATCTGGAATACCAGTATTTAAAGTAATTGATCCGTTAAGACCTTCTTTTTCTTCTTTCTTTAGCACTATATTGATAATTCCTGAAGTTCCTTCGGCGTCATATTTAGCTGAAGGATTGGTAATAACCTCAACTTTTTCAATCATTTCTGCAGTGATAGAACTCAACGTATTACTTGGGTCATCAGCTAAAATTGATGGTTTTCCATCAATTAAAATTTGAACTCCAGCACTACCTCTTAAACTCACTTGCCCTTCAATACTTACATTAACCGATGGTACATTGTTTAATAATTCTAGCGCCCCCATTCCTGTAGAACTGATGTCTTTACCAACATTAAAAACACGTTTATCTAATTTAAACTCAGTAGTAGATTTCTCTGCACGTACCGTAACTTCTTCTAATGTTTCACCCTCACTTAAAGTTATGGTGCCCAAATTAATATCTGCTGAACTAAAGTCTATAGAAGTAATTTGTTTCGATTCAAAACCAATAAAGCTAATTTCAATTCGAACAGTTTCTGTAGCTACTGTCAATTCAAATGCACCATCCATATCGGTTGTTACTCCTGTAATAGATTCATTTGTTGCAGTATCTAAAGCCAATACTGTTGCAAATGCAATAGGGTTACTACTCGCTTCCTCTACAATTGTTCCTGTAATTTTATATTGATTATTTTGTGCTTGAAGAGCTGTTGAGAATAACATCAACAACAGTGTTAATTGCCAAAATCTAGTTTTCATACTTCTTCTTTAATTCAGTATTTCAATACAAAGAAAATTCAAGTTTTATTGTTTTAAAAACACCATTCCACCAACGACCATTTCATTCTGTTGAATTGCATCTTGCCATGACATTGGACCGATTAATTTGGTCGCTTACAGATTTAAACACCTACTGTTTAACTGTTTCTTTATATTTGTTTTATGCGGCTAAACACAAAAAATTCTTTTGCTGTTGAATTGTTTTTCAACGTGCTGTTTATCATTATTATTTTTCTGTTCTATTCTTTTGACAGAAACAATCCTTTTATAGAATTAACTGAAATTGTGTTTTTTCTAAACTATGCTTTTGCGGCATATATTATCAACTTCTTATTGTTTCCAAAGTTCTTTTACACAAAAAAATACCGCCAGTTTACCATTTTGCTCATTTTGCTCATTGTTGCTGTAATTTTGATTGAAGAACTTGTAATAGAACAAATTTTTTACCCAGACACAAGAGGTAGTAGGTTTTCTAATGTGTTAATTACACTAATAGACATACTTCCTCCAATTATTATTATTGCTGGTTTTAAATTAACTTGGGATGCCGTTTCAAGGCAACGCGAGTTAGATGAGTTAAAATTGATGGTAAAAGAAAGTGAATTACAATTTTTGAAAACACAGATCAATCCACATTTCTTATTTAATAACCTAAACAATTTATATGCCTGCGCTGTTGAACAATCTTCAAAAACACCGGAGATTATTTTGGCATTGTCCTCTTTATTACGATACATGCTTTATGAATGCCAATCTACCTATGTATCTCTTAAAGAAGAGGTAGAGCAACTTCAGAATTTTATGCATTTAGGCAAATTGCAAATTGAGGGTAGAGGCACTGTAATTTTTAAAACTGCTATTGATTCCAATTCATATATTATTGCGCCACTCATACTATCGGTATTTATAGAAAATGCATTTAAACACAGCACTTCTAGCATTGCTGAGAATATCCTGATAGACATATACCTTTCTACAGAAACCAATGGCACTTTAAATTTTATTTGTAAAAACACGTATCAAAAAGATAGTAATACAGAAAGTTTATCTAAAGGCATTGGGCTTGAGAATGTGAAGAAAAGACTAGAGTTAATTTATCCCAATTCTCATGAATTAATTATATCAAATGAGAATGATTTATATTGTGTTGATTTAAAACTTCAATTGCAAGATTAAATATATGATTAGCTGCATTATTATAGAAGATCAGTTACCTGCTCAACGTATTTTAAATAGATACATTCAAGACCATCCAGAATTGCAGATTGAGGGAATTTATTCAAATGTTTTTCAAGCTAAAGAAGTATTACATAAGAAACCTATTGACCTTTTGTTTTTAGACATTCATTTACCAAAAATGTCGGGTATCGAATTTCTTAAAACAACAGATAATCCGCCTCATGTTGTTTTAACTACAGCCTTTTCAGAATATGCATTAGAAAGTTATGAACTAAATGTTATTGACTATTTGCTCAAACCATTTTCTCAACAACGCTTTAACAAGGCTGTGGCAAAAGTAATAGAGCGTATGCATTGGACAGAAAATACGCGAAAACCAATTCAAAAACGACTTTATATAAAATCGGGTCATGAGTATTATAAAATCGAAATAGATACCATTCGATATATTAATTCTGATGCTGATTACACTGATATTTATACACACGAAAAAAAATACATCACATCAGAATCTCTAAAGCACTGGGAAGAAAAATTGATCAGCACTCAGTTTATGAGAATTCATAAATCATACATCGTTAACCTGAATCATGTTATAAAAACCACTGCTAAATTTTTGTTTTTAACGGACGAAATTAAAGTTCCTGTTGGTAGAACCTACAAACCTGAAGTGCAACAGAAAATAAAAGAATTTCTTAATTAATTTAAGGATTTGCTATTTCAAAATGTTGATCTTTCGTTGGAATATGAAAAAAGAAGTGCGTATCTAATTTCTTCACGTTACAAGGATGTTCGATTTCAGATAGTTTTATTTCAATTAATAAAACTAATACATCTTGAGTTGCAGAATGAGGAATTGAAAATCGAGGTCTTACATGAAAATCTTAGTTAATCGAGTCGACCATACAGAATAAAAATCAGTGTAAGATACTATTTTTTAAATATTTAATCTCACACTTTTTTGTTTACGTATATTTGCAAAAAATTTTTCAGGAATGAATACCATTGTGGCTATTGTAGGAAGACCAAATGTTGGAAAATCAACACTATTTAACCGTTTGATTCAGCGTAGAGAAGCTATTGTTGATTCTGTGAGCGGTGTTACACGTGACCGCCATTATGGTAAAACAGACTGGAATGGCAAGAACTTTTCTTTAATTGATACGGGCGGGTATGCTGTTGGTTCAGATGATATTTTTGAAGAAGAAATCAGAAAACAAGTGCAGTTGGCCATTGAAGAAGCTGATATTATTGTTTTTGTGGTTGATGTAACAGAAGGTATCACACCTATGGATTCAGAAGTTGCAGATATTTTGAGAAAGGTGAAGAAGCCTGTATTTATGGCTGTTAACAAAGTGGACAGTGCTAACCGAGTTGATGATGCCTATGAATTCTACAATCTTGGGTTGGGTGAATACCATACAATATCTTCAATAAACGGTGGAGGTACAGGAGATTTGTTAGATGCCATTGCAGAGATAATTCCTGAAGAGGATGAAGATGAACCAACTGTAGATGAACTACCACGTTTTGCTGTGGTTGGTAGACCAAATGCTGGCAAGTCGTCTTTTATCAATGCCCTAATTGGTGAAGAGAGAAATATAGTTACAAACATTGCTGGTACCACTCGCGATACGATTGACACTAAATACAACCGTTTTGGATTTGAATTTAATTTAGTAGATACTGCAGGAATCAGAAAAAAATCAAAGGTAAAAGAAGACCTTGAATTTTATTCTGTAATGCGTGCAGTAAGAGCTATTGAGTATTGTGATGTAGCTGTTTTAGTAATTGATGCAACTCGTGGATTTGAAGGTCAAGATCAAAACATTTTTTGGTTAGCAGAAAAGAATAAAAAAGGAATTGTTGTATTGATCAACAAATGGGATTTAATGGAGAAAGAAACCAATACGGTAAGAGATTATGCCGAAATGGTAAAGAGACAAATGGCTCCATTTACTGATGTTCCAATGATTTTTATCTCAGCCCTGACAAAGCAGCGTATTTTTAAAGCAATAGAAACGGCTGTTCAGGTTTATGAAAATCGTAAAAAGCGCATTGCAACTAGTAAATTAAATGAGACAATGCTGGAAATTATTCAGCAAAATCCGCCTCCAGCAACAAAGGGTAAATACATTAAAATTAAATATTGTATGCAGTTACCTACTCCTACGCCACAGTTTGTGTTTTTTGCCAATTTACCGCAGTATGTAAAAGACCCCTATAAGCGATTCATTGAAAATAAGCTAAGAGAACTGTACGATTTTCAAGGAGTGCCAATTACTATTTACTTTAGAAAAAAGTAACTAAAGGGCATACTTAACGCCTTCTCGAGCAATTTGAAACCCTTGAGATTTCACCTCTTTTTGAGCTGCACTTCCTTTTAACAATAGAGGGTTAGAATGATTCATGTGAGTAAAGTGAACTTTGTTCTTATGCTCGTCACTCAAATTTTTGAGCAAGTCCATTGACTCTTCTACAAAAGGGTGAGGCACCTCGCTCATTGGTCGATTAATTTCTCCATCTTTATAAAATGTGGCATCTAGAAATGCGTAATCTACTTGTTGCACTAAATCAACTAAGCTGTGCTCCCATAAATGCCATTTATCAATATCCGGAATAAACAGCACTTGTTTAGAATTAGCAGCGATTAAATATCCCACAGTTTCAGAAAACTCATCGCGATGCGGCACTTCAATTGGAGTAACCGTTATACCATCCGCCAATTTCACAGGCCTCATTTGTTGAAGCTCTTTAAGTTCAATATTGTCGAGTGTTACCAACTGACTCCACGGTCCATTTGTCTCTAAGTAATTCTTAAGCCTTGGCATTGCATAAACATCTAAACTTTCTGATGACATGGCCTCTCTACCCACATACATCAACCCCGTATAATGCCCCATATGTGCATGGGTTAAAAAGATCCCTTCCGGTAAATCGGCAGATTTTCCTGTAGCATTGTTCAATAATTTGAGTTGTTCTGAAAAATCTGGAGTAGCATCAAAAACCCATTCTTTATTAGAAATTGGATCTACCAACGCAAGTGAAGACACCATGCGTTTATGAGAGGGAAATTTATAAACGCTTTTGCAACATTTTTTTTCACAGTTTATTTGAGGATAGCCTGCATCTTGAGCAATACCCAATACTAAAATATAAGGGGATTCAGGCTTTTTGGCATTTGAGCTACAGCTTATTAATAAGCCAAAACATACAAGATATAATAGCAAAGACCTCATTAGTCACCAAGTTGGTTTTTTATTGTGATTAATTCTTGTTTGATGTGCTCTAACTGAGCTACAATTTCCTGATTTGAAAGTGATTTTTTGTTTTGGTTCTTCATTTTCTTTTTAGCGCCTTCAAGGGTATACCCTTTTTCTTTCACCAAATCATAAATCACCTTTAAATTTTGCACATCTTGAGCCGTAAACAAGCGGTTACCTTTATTGTTTTTTTTAGGCTTTAAAACATCAAATTCCTTTTCCCAAAAGCGAATTAAAGAATTATTTACACCAAATGCTTTGGCAACCTCACCAATTTTATAATATCGTTTTTCTGGAAGATCTATGTGCATACTTATGTAACATTAAGAATACGAAGATAGGAAAATTAAGTGCTAATCTTAACTATTCAATAACCGACAAATCCGAGTTAAAAATGCAGTTGTTGAACTCTAATCTAAAGACTGACCCTCTACTTGAGCGGCTTTTTGCATACGCTCAAACTCTATTGGGGATAAATTTCCGTAGTAAAAATTAATTGGATTGATTCGCTCCTTATTCTTTCTAACTTCATAATGCAAATGCGGCGCTTGCGACCTACCAGTATTTCCAACAAATCCAATTAAATCTCCACGTTTTACACGTTGGCCCACACGAACATTATACTTACTTAAATGCGCATATAATGTCTCATATCCGAACCCATGATCAATACGAATATGCTTACCAAAACCAGAAGCTCTAGAATCAGCTCTTGTAATTCGACCAGGTCCTGTGGCAAAAACCGGAGTTCCCCTAGGTGCAGTAAAATCCATTCCGTAATGTCTTTTTCGCGCTTTTGTAAATGGATCAATTCTCCAACCATATCCCGAAGCCATTCGAGTTAAATCGTCATTTTTAATAGGTTGAATTGCAGGAATAGCTGCCAACAAATCTTCTTTGTTCTTTGCATTTCGAACAATCTCATCCAAAGATTCAGATTGAATTTTTAATTGCTTAGACAGTACATCTAAATTTTGGGTAATGTCTATTACCATTTCAGAATTTTCAAAATTCTCTAAAGAAGAGTATCTATTTACCCCTCCAAAACCAGCGGTACGCTGCTCGTCTGGAATAGGGTTTAATTCAAAAAAAGTGCGATAAATGGTATTATCACGCTCTTGCAGGTCTTGTAAGACTTCTTCAAAATTTTCTATCCGTTTTGCATGTAGAGATTCGTTTAACTTTAAATACTCCAATTCGCGCATCATAGCCTTTTCATTAGGTGTTTCCCAAAAATTAGTTAACACCATAAACCCTAACACCATAGATATAGCTACAGCCAATAGACCTGCAAAGATTTTAGTAAACACAGAACGCTTTCTTGTTTCAATCTTTTTATAAGACAATGTTTCTGAATCGTAATAGTATTTAACTTTCGCCATACGGGTAAAAAATCTTAAATTTGCACTTTTAAAAACGGAGCCACAACTATAGATATTGTGGTACATTTGAGGCAAATTTACAAAATGTTTGAGTACTGCCTTTTAACACATACTCAAGCTTTTAAAAAATACGGTATGAGGTCGCAAGAAATAAGACAACACTTTTTAGATTTTTTTAAAGAAAAATCGCACAAAATAGTACCATCTTCTCCAATGGTATTAAAAAATGACCCTACATTGATGTTTACCAATGCAGGTATGGTGCCATTTAAAGAATACTTTTTAGGGCAGAAAAAAGTGGTTGATGCTCGAGTGTCTGACACACAGAAATGCTTGCGTGTATCTGGAAAACACAATGACCTTGAAGAAGTAGGAATGGACACCTACCATCACACTATGTTTGAAATGTTGGGGAATTGGAGTTTTGGAGATTACTTTAAAAAAGAAGCTATTGCTTGGGCTTGGGAATTACTAACTGACGTATACAAAATTGACAAAGACAGCCTTTATGTTACCGTTTTTGAAGGAGATAAGGAAGATGGCATTCCATTTGACCAAGAAGCTTATGATTTTTGGAAAGAAATTATACCAGAAGACCGCATTTTAAATGGTAATAAAAAAGATAATTTTTGGGAAATGGGCGCTCAAGGTCCATGCGGACCATGTTCTGAAATTCATGTTGACATAAGATCTGCCGAAGAGAAAGCACAAATTCCAGGTAAAGATTTAGTCAATCAAGACCATCCTTTGGTTATTGAAATTTGGAACTTAGTATTTATGGAGTTCAACAGATTGGCTAACGGATCTTTGGAAAAATTACCAAACAAACATGTTGACACAGGGATGGGGTTTGAACGTTTGTGTATGGTAATTCAAGGCGTGCAGTCTAATTACGATACTGATGTATTTACACCGTTAATTCGCGAAATTGAAACTATTACAAATACTGAATACGGTAAAGAAGAAAAAATTGATATCGCTATTCGTGTAATTGCAGATCACGTTCGAGCTGTTGCCTTTGCCATTGCTGATGGTCAGTTACCTGGTAACAATGGTGCTGGTTATGTAATTAGACGTATTTTAAGACGAGCGATTCGTTACGGATTTACCTTCTTGAATCAAAAAGAGGCTTTTATTTATAGGTTGATGTTTGTTTTGAGTAAACAAATGAGCAAGCAATTTCCTGAGTTAAAAGTTCAAAAACAATTAATAGAAAACGTTATAAAAGAAGAAGAAAATTCTTTCTTAAAAACGTTAGATCAAGGGTTAAATCTACTAGATGCTGTAATTGCAAATAATACTGCTGATAAAATATCTGGTAAAAAAGTGTTTGAATTAAAAGACACTTTTGGTTTTCCTGAAGACTTAACAGACCTTATTCTTAGAGAGAATAACTTAACATATAACACTGTTGAGTTTCAGGAAGAATTAAATAAGCAAAAGGAACGTGCGAGAAAAGCAACTGCAATTGAAACAGATGATTGGCAAATTCTTTTTGAAGATGATACTGAAGATTTTATTGGTTACGATACTTTAGAAGCTACCATTAAAATTGCACGCTATAGAAAAATAGCAACCAAGAAAGATGGAGACATGTATCAATTGGTTTTTAACATGACTCCTTTTTATCCAGAAGGCGGTGGACAAGTTGGGGATAAAGGGTATCTCGAAAAAAGTAATGGGGATACAATTTATATTATTGACACCAAACGTGAAAATAATTTGATTGTACATTATGCAAAAGACCTCCCTAAAGATCCAACAGAGCGTTTTAAAGTAAAAGTTGATGAAAAACAACGTTATCGCACAGCTTGTAACCATACAGCTACACACTTATTGCACCAAGCACTTAGGGAAGTTCTAGGAGACCATGTTGAACAAAAAGGATCTGCGGTGCACTCTAAGTATCTGCGTTTTGATTTTTCACATTTTTCAAAAGTTACTGATAAAGAATTGCAAGATGTTCAAGATTTTGTGAACGCTCGTATACGTGGCAAACTGCCTTTACAAGAGTTTAGAAACATCCCGATGGATGAAGCAATTAACAATGGGGCTTTAGCCTTATTCGGCGAGAAATACGGTGATACTGTTCGTATGATTCAATTCGGGCAATCTCGTGAATTATGTGGTGGAACACACGTAAAAAACACTGGTGATATTTGGTGGTTTAAAATTTCATCTGAAAGTGCTGTTGCTTCAGGGATTAGACGGATTGAAGCCTTAACTCTTGATGGCGTTTCTGAGTATTACTTAAACCAAGAAAAAGATTATACTGCTGTTAAGCAGGTAATGAAAAATTCTCAGAACCCTGTAAAATACGTCGAACAAATACAAGACGAAAATGCCGCATTAAAAAAGCAAATTGAAGCTTTACTAAAAGACAAAGCAAAGAATTTAAAATCGAGTTTAAAGGCTAACATTCAATCTGTAAATGGTGTTAATTTTATTGCTGAAAAATTAGACCTAGATCAGGGTGCTATTAAAGATTTGGCATTTGAATTAGGAGGCGAAGTAGAAAACTTATTCTTCTTTGCTGGAACAGAAAACAATGGCAAAGCTATGTTAACCTGTTATATTGCTAAAAATCTTGTCGCAGATAAGGATTTAAATGCAGGGCAAATAGTTAGAGAACTTGGAAAGTTAATTCAAGGTGGTGGCGGTGGCCAACCATTTTTTGCTACTGCAGGAGGTAAGAATCCTTCAGGAATTCCTGAGGCTCTAGAACAAGTAAAAGAATTTTTAAATTAATCTTTTAGTTGATTCCAAGCATGCGGTTAAAGGTTCTTACTTGGAAGAAATAGAACTTAATAAATCTTGTTTTAAAAGCTTTTATTTTTATAATTATATAATCTCTCATGATTTGAATATTATAGATTCAATATATTAGTATACCTAATCTAAAAATTGTTACAGCATGAACTTTAGAACACAGATTCCTCTTTACAAAGAACGCAATCAAATAGATTACAACTCAGAGGTCTTGTTATTAGGTTCTTGCTTTTCTGAAAATATTGGTAGTAAACTTGAATATTTTAAATTCAATACTTCGCTAAATCCGTTTGGTATAATGTTTCATCCTAAGGCGATTGAATCCTATGTCACTAATGTTGCCAATGAGCGAACTTATTCTGAAGCTGATATTTTTGATCTTAATGAGCAATGGCACTGTTTTGAAGCCCATTCTACTTTAAGTTCAATCAACAAAAACTTACTTTTAAATAACCTAAACACCGGAATTAGAACTGGTTTTAGCTCCATCAATTCAGCATCTCACATCATAATTACTTTAGGAACAGCTTGGGTATATCGTCATATTGCATCAGATACTGTTGTTGCAAATTGTCATAAAGTTCCACAAAAAAAGTTTCTTAAGGAGTTAATGACTGTTGACGAAATAGAAGCAAGTCTTCAGAATATAATTTGTCTAATCAAAAACATCAACAAAGATGTTCATATTGTTTTTACCCTTTCTCCTATTAGGCATATTAAAGATGGTGTGGAAGAAAACAGTGTTAGCAAAGCATATTTACGTTCTGCAATTGCCCAAATTACAGATAAGAGAAATCAGGTTTACTATTACCCTTCTTTTGAAATAATGATGGATGATTTAAGAGACTATCGCTTTTATAAGGAGGATTTAATTCACCCCTCAGCCATGGCTATAGATTATATCTGGGATCATTTTAGCCAATCTTGGATTTCAGAAAATGCCCAACCCACAATGCAGCAAGTAGCAGAAATTCAACGAGGTTTAAATCATAAACCATTTAATCCAAATTCTGAGGCGCATCAAACTTTTCTTAAAAATCTAGAAAATAAAATTGCAACGCTGGAAGAAATAAATATTCGATTTTAAACCTAAATTAAAAAACCCCGCAATTTGCGAGGTTTTATGTTTTATAAAGCTTGAATTAATCTACAAACTGATCAACAATTTGCCAAGGGCCTCCATTTATAATATCTAAGCCCTCCTCGCTTAAAAATTCTGTAGCTTTCCCACTTCTTGCTCCACTTCGGCACACTGCAATAAATTGAGATCCTAAAGCTTTAATTTCTTCCACTCTTTCAGGTATTGTATCTAAAACAATGTTGGTAGATCCTGGTACATGTCCGTCTGCATATTCTTCTACTGTTCGTACATCAATTACTACGGCTCCATTGTCTAAATATTCTTGAATTTCATCCATGTTGCGCTTGCGTTTAAATATGTTTAAAAATTTTATCATCGTTAATACAGTGCAAATTAACTAAGTTTTTTTGACATACTTTGCAACATCTGTTACAATAAAAAAAGTGCTCACAAATGTGAACACTTTTCAAACATCTCAACTCAACTTACATTCCTCTTAATCTAAGGCTGTTTTTATAAAATCGTAACTTTCTTGAGCTCCGCTCATTTTTGCATAATCTAATGCTGTTAATCCTTTCTGAGATTTGGTTTTTAATCGTGCCCCATTTTGAATTAATAACTCTACAATCTGAGTTTTATTCTGACGCGCAGCATACATTAATGGAGTCATTCCCATAGTTTTTTGATTAATGTTTGTTCCTGCATTAATCAAATTTTTAACTGCATTGTAATCGTTTAATTGAATTAACTTTACAAAAGTATTTACATTTTTACTCTTAATTACATTGTAATAGTTTGAAGTAGTAGCTTGATAATCTACAGCTTCTCCTTTTTTCTTTTTCTTCTTTTCAGTTTTTGTTTCAGTTTCAGAATTTAAGTTTGTGTCAGTTGCAAAAGCACCAAAGCTCAGTGCAACAATAAATAGTGAAGTTAATAGTACATTTTTCATGGTATTATTTTTTTTAAATTAGTATTTATCTAAAAGACGCCACATTTGAACTTTGTGTTACAGCGTTTAACACTGTTTAACATTGTTTAACGATAATTAGAAAAAACACCTCTTTTATAATTAATTTTTAACACGTTTTAAGTTTTATGCTGTTTCCTAATCTTCTAAAACCATTTCGGAATAGCTTTACACTTCATTTAGACCGTCATTTCGTATCTTTGCAAATCGTTAAAAACAACTAGAACATAAAACCAATGAATAAAAAAGTTATTTTGATGATTTTGGATGGATGGGGAACTTCACCAGATCCAAAAGTTTCAGCTATAGACAACGCACAAACTCCTTATATAGATGCTTTGTATACAAAGTATCCAAATGCTGCCTTGAGAACAGATGGATTACATGTAGGTTTACCTGAAGGGCAAATGGGAAACAGTGAAGTTGGCCACATGAATCTAGGTGCCGGTAGAATTGTATATCAAGATTTAGCTAAGATTAATATGGCTGTTGAAAATAACACATTGGCAGATGAAGTTGTTTTAAAAGAAGCTTTTTCGCACGCCAAAGCAAACAATAAGCCAATTCACTTTTTGGGATTAGTTAGTAACGGTGGAGTGCACTCTCATATCAATCACCTTAAAGGATTAATAGATGCTGCTGAAAATGCAGGAGTTGAAAACTCATATATTCATGCTTTTACTGATGGTAGAGATGTTGATCCAAAATCTGGAAAAGATTTTATTCAAGATATTGTTGAACATAGTGCAAATACAAATACAGAATTAGCAAGTGTTACTGGTAGGTATTATGCTATGGATAGAGATAATAGGTGGGAACGTGTTAAATTAGCTTATGATGCTATTGTTAATGGTGTAGGTTCTCAAACAACTGATGCTGTTGCAGAAATTCAGAAGAATTATGACAACCACATTACTGATGAGTTTTTAGAACCAATTATTTTAACCGATACTGATGGTAATCCAAAAGCTACATTAAAGGAAGATGATGTTGTAATTTTCTTCAACTTTAGAACTGATAGAGGTAGAGAGTTAACAAATGCGTTAAGTCAAAATAATTTTGAAGAGCACAACATGCAAAAGTTAAACTTGTATTTTGTGACAATGACAAATTATGATGAGACTTTTAAAGGCATCAAAGTAATCTTTAACAAAGAAAACTTAAGCGATACCTTAGGAGAGGTTTTAGCTAAGGCTGGTAAAAGACAAATTAGAATTGCAGAAACAGAAAAATATCCGCATGTTACGTTTTTCTTTTCAGGAGGTCAAGAAGAGCCTTTTGAAGGAGAAAATCGTATCTTAAGAAATTCACCTAAAGTTGCTACTTACGATTTAAAACCAGAAATGAGTGCCTATGAATTAAGAGATGCGCTTGTTACAGAATTAGAAAATGAAACAACTGATTTTGTTTGTTTGAATTTTGCAAATGGAGATATGGTGGGTCACACAGGAGTAATGGAAGCGGCTATCAAAGCTTGTGAAGCTGTAGATATTTGTGCAAAAGATGTAATAGAAACTGGTTTGGCTCATGGCTATACAACCTTGTTAATTGCAGATCATGGTAATTGTGAAACTATGATTAACCCAGATGGGTCGCCTCATACCGCACATACAACAAATCCGGTACCAGTTATTTTAATAGATAACGAATTAGAAGAAATTAAAGATGGTATTTTAGGAGATATGGCACCTACCATTTTAAAATTGATGGGTGTAGCACAACCAGAAGCTATGACACGTCATTCATTAGTTTAAGCTATGATTAAAATAAAGACGAGAGAAGAAATTGAATTAATGCGTGAAAGCGCCCTAATTGTATCGAAAACATTAGGTATGCTTGCTAGTGAAGTAAAACCAGGAGTAACAACCTTGCAATTAGATAAATTAGCCGAAGCCTTTATTAGAGACCATGGGGCAGATCCTGGGTTTCTTGGCCTTTACGGATTTCCTAATACGCTTTGCATGAGTCCGAATGAGCAAGTTGTTCACGGATTCCCGAACAACGACTTTTTAAAAGAAGGTGATATTATATCCATTGATTGTGGGGCGTTAAAAAATGGATTCTATGGAGATCACGCCTACACCTTTGAAGTTGGTGAGGTAGCCCCTGAAATCAAAAAACTATTACAAGTTACCAAAGAAAGTCTTTATGTAGGAATTAGAGAATTTAAAGCTGGCAACCGCGTTGGTGACGTTGGATTTGCTATTCAGAATTACTGCGAAGCTCACGGGTACGGTGTTGTGCGTGAATTGGTAGGTCATGGATTGGGCAAGAAAATGCATGAAGATCCTGAAATGCCAAATTACGGTAGAAGAGGTCGTGGTAAGAAATTTAAAGAAGGCATGGTGGTTGCTATTGAGCCAATGATAAATGCTGGTACTCATAAGATCAAGCACCATAGTGATGGTTGGACGATAACCACTCAGGATAAAAAAATGAGTGCGCATTTTGAACACGATGTAGCCATAGTGAATGGTAAACCAGAATTACTTTCTACCTTTAAATATATTTATGATGCTTTAGGTATTGAAAGCAACGAAGAAGACGAGTTTAGACAAAATCTATAGATGAAAATTAAAGATGTACCTGTAAAAGAGATTATTCCAGGATTTTTTGGGCGTTTTGTGCATCTTGAAAATTTTACCATTGCCTTTTGGGAAGTAAAAGCGGGTGCTGAATTACCTATGCACCAGCATATACATGAACAAAGCACTCATATTATTGAAGGTGAATTTGAAATGACTTGTAATGGTGAAACCAAAATTTGGAAACCAGGAATGATACTTACAATTCCGTCGAATGTTGAACATGGTGGAAAAGCATTAACGGATTGTAAAATAACTGATGTATTCTCTCCTGCAAGAGAAGATTATAAATAGAACTTTGGCAGCATTATTTAAATTCTTTTTAAACCTTATACCTAGACCTCTGTTAATTAAATTGAGTTATTGGGTTCGTCCATTTGTAGCTTGGTATTTAAAAGGCAATACGTATAAAGATCCTATTGATGGTAAAAGTTATCGTAAATTTTTACCATACGGTTATGCAAGTCAAAGAGCAAATGTATTGGCCCCTGGTACACTTTCTCTTGAAAGACATCGCCTATTATGGTTATATTTAAAAAATGAAACCGACTTTTTTAACGTATCAAAAAAAGTTCTGCATGTAGCCCCTGAACAAGCCTTCTATAAAAGATTTCGAAAGCAATCTAATTTAGATTATACCACAACCGATTTATATTCTCCATTGGCAGATGTAAAGGCTGATATTTGTAACTTACCATTTGAAGACAATAGTTTTGATGTTGTTTTATGCAATCATGTTTTAGAACATATTCCAGATCATAAAAAAGCGATGCAAGAATTATATCGAATCATGAAACCTAATGGTATGGGTATTTTCCAAATTCCCTTAGACATGAATCGCGAGGTTACTTTTGAAGATGATTCTATTACGGATAAAAAAGAGCGCACTAAGATTTTTGGACAATACGATCATGTACGTGTTTATGGTATGGATTATTTTGACATACTTGCATCAGTTGGATTTAAAGTAAATGCCCTTGATTACACATCAAAATTTACAGCTCAAGAAATTGAAACCTTTGCACTCACTCAAGGAGAATTACTACCTATAGTAACTAAATAAAACTAATATGACTTCACAAATTGTAATAATGACTGGTGCTGTATTTGGAATACTTTCTGTAATTTTTGGTGCATTTGGTGCCCATGCACTAAAAAAAGTGTTGAATGAAAATCAATTAAAAAGTTTTGAAGTTGGGGTTCGATATCAAATGTACCATGCTCTGGTATTATTGGTTATTGGTTTAAACTTTGAAAATTCACCAGCCTTCATGTATTGGTGTTTTACTTTCGGAATCATTTTATTTAGTTTTAGCATTTATGGATTAGTATTTAGTGATTCAAAAGGTAAAAAACTTAAATTCTTAGGTCCAATAACGCCCCTTGGTGGATTACTTTTTGTTGCAGGTTGGATTTCAATACTTTTAGAATTTCTATAGTTATTCTAAAATTCAAGATTTTAAAATTTATATTTGATTGTTAAATCAACAATCATGACGCAAGAAAAAGATCAATCAAAATTAACTGGTTCTATTAATAACAAGCAACGTTTATAAATTGGTTACTTTACAGCAATTCTTATAGATCTTAAGGTTTTAAATTTGTTTGATAAGTACTGGGATTTAGTATAAATTGACTCTTTTACAATCTCGTTATTTGCCGCAATCGTTCTTCAGGTATTACTAGTGATTACTATTAAAATAGAACACAAGATTGGTGACTACTTCAAAAAGAAAAAGGGGTTTATGGCTAAATTTCTGCTTCTTTTCTCTGCATGTCTTGTACTATTTGGTTCTAAATTTTTAATTCTAGAGGTACTTGAGTTTGCTTTTAGAGCTGAAATGCAATTTAAAGGTGCATTTCACGTCGTAGTTACCCTAATCGATATTATTGTGGTAATAATGGTTGTAGAGGATTTATCTGCACAAATTACAAAAGCTTTGGGTTTAAGATAAACTAATCTACTGCCATTACTTTAAGTCTTGATGTGGTAAAAGATTGCAATTCTCCAGCCTCATTTGCATATATTAAGTGAGCTTCTATTGTTGGGTGATTCCCCAGAAAATCTTTTGTTTTGGTCAATCCCATAGCCATAAATGCAGTAGCATAACCATCTACATCTGCACAATCTAATGGTGCAACCACAGTTGCGCTTAACAAATCACTCTCCTCAGCATAACCAGTTAGTGCATTTACAGTATGTACAAACTTCCTTCCATTATTGTCAATATTAAATTTTCTATAATTTCCAGAAGTAGCCATGGCAACATTCTCCAAAGTCACAATTTTTGAATAAGAACGAGAACCATCTGTATTTGGGTCTTCAATCGCTACTCGCCAAAATTCACCTTTTTCATTGGTTCCTTTAGCCCTAATTTCACCTCCTAATTCGATCAAGTAATTAGAAATTCCTTCACGCTCTAAAAATCTACCAATTATATCTATACCAAAACCTTTGGCAATGGCATTAAAATCAAAATATATATTTGGATTGCTTTTTACAATTACGCCATTATTTAGGGTTACTTTATCAAAACCTACATATTGCATCATAGAATCAACTTGGGTATCAGAAATATTATTAAGTGCTTTTTCTGGACCAAATCCCCAAGCATTAACAAGCGTGCCAATAGTCGGATCAAAAATTCCTTCAGTCTCTTCGTAAATTCGGTTTGATTTAATGAAAACCTCTTCAAAATATGAATCTACTTTAAAAGTGCTCGCCCCATCGTTTATTTTTGATATTTGTGAATCGGGGACATAAGTTGAAAGGGATTGATTCATAACGTTTATAAGACTATCTATAGCAATGGTGTAATCCTTATTTGGTATATTTTCATACGTAATACTATATGTAGTACCAAAAGCTACTCCTCTAACAGACTGATATTCTATAGGTTCTGATTGACACGAGAAAAAAATGACTAAAAATAAAAAAAGGTATGCTTTTTGCTTCATGCTTTAGGATTAATTAAACCTCAAAGGTACGGTTAATTGTTTGTTAAAATAATCTATTTACCATACAAAAGTGTGAAGAACAAGTGTTTTTTCATAACTTTGTGCAATTCAAATTTTAAATCAATGAAAAAAATATTTTTCCTAGCCCTTAGCACGGTTCTATTAGCATCCTGTGTACCTCAAAAAAAATATGCTGACCTTGAAGCAGCGCATGCTTCTACAAAACAAGAATTAGTAGATGCAAAAGCTGGTTTACAAGAGTGTTTAATTGAAAAAGATAGAAATGCTAATCAAGTAACTTCATTAGAGAAGCAAGTTTCAGATTTACAAGAAGATAAGCGTAACGCTCTGCAACAAGTTGATAACTTAACGGTGTTAACAACAACTTCTTCTGAAAGTATTAAAGAAGTGATTGCGCAATTGAGTGAAAAAGATAAATATATTAATGGCATTCGCGATGCAATGACTCGTAAAGATTCAATTAACTTAGCTATTAAATATCAGTTAACGAAAGAATTAGCAGATGGTATTCAAGATGAAGATATTACTGTTGATGTTGAAAAAACAGTAGTTTACATCACTATTGCTGATAAGTTATTATTTAACAGTGGTAGTTCTACAGTTTCAGACAGAGCTAAAGAAATTTTAGGAAAAGTAGCTACGGTAATCGAAACGAAACCAGGAATGGAAGTAATGGTTGAAGGATATACTGATGATGTGCCAATCAATAGAAACGGTATGGTTGACAACTGGGATTTGAGTGTTAAACGTGCAACAGCGGTTGTTAGAGTTTTACAAGATGAGCATGGAGTTGAGCCGGCACGATTGGTTGCGGCTGGTAGATCTGAATACCTACCGATTGCAACAAATGATACTGCTGCTGGTAGAGCTGCAAACAGAAGAACTCGTATTGTAATCTTACCTAAATTAGAAGAGTTTTTCGAAATTCTAGAACAAAAGCCTTAATACATATTAAGCTTGACATAAAATCAAAACCCATGCAATGCATGGGTTTTTTTATGGTTGTTTCTAAAGAATAAGTTATGTTGTTTAATAATTGCATAGATGTGAAGTAATTCATGTTGCAATTTTTCTTTACCAGTTCTATCTAGGCTCTACGAGTCTCTTTTTATTCAAACCTATTACTTACTGTTAAAATCATTTTAAATCGACCAAATACTGCACTAAAAAAACCCTGTATAAAACTATACAGGGCATTTCATATTTGTAATAATTACTTCTACTTAATCAGCTAAAATAATTACTTTATTGTCTTTCATTTCAATAGTACCACTATTGATGGCTAAAACATACTCGCCATCAACTTTGGTAAACTTATCTTGAAATGCTTCATCAATTTGAACTGCTCCACCTTTAAACTTCACACTACCTTTTCCTAATAAAGAAACAATAGGTGCGTGATTGTTTAACATCTGAAATTCTCCGTTCACTCCAGGTACTGATACAGAATTTACTTCAGAGTTTAAAAGTGTTGCTTCTGGTGTTACAATTTCTAACTTCATAATTTCAATTGATAATTATTTAATTGACAATTGTCAATTGATTACGCTTCAGCTAACATTTTCTCACCAGCTTCAATTGCATCATCAATTGAGCCACGTAAGTTAAACGCTGCTTCAGGATATTTATCTAATTCACCATCCATTATCATGTTAAATCCTTTGATGGTATCTTTAATATCTACTAATACACCTGGTATACCTGTAAACTGCTCAGCAACGTGGAAAGGTTGTGATAAGAAACGTTGTACTCTACGTGCGCGGTGTACTACTAATTTATCGTCTTCTGATAATTCTTCCATACCTAAGATGGCGATAATATCTTGAAGCTCTGTATAACGTTGTAATAACATGATTACTCTTTGAGCACAGTTATAATGATCTTCTCCAATAATTTCTGGAGTTAAGATTCTTGAAGATGAATCTAACGGATCTACCGCTGGGTAAATACCTAAAGAAGCAATCTTACGAGACAATACTGTCTGTGCATCTAAGTGAGCAAAGGTTGTTGCAGGAGCAGGATCCGTTAAATCATCCGCAGGTACGTAAACCGCCTGTACAGATGTAATAGAACCTTTTTTAGTTGAAGTAATACGCTCTTGCATCGCACCCATTTCTGTTGCTAAAGTTGGTTGGTAACCCACTGCTGATGGCATACGACCTAAAAGTGCAGATACCTCAGAACCAGCTTGTGTAAAACGGAAAATGTTATCTACGAAG
This sequence comes from Urechidicola sp. KH5, assembly GCF_054661455.1. Taxonomy (NCBI): domain Bacteria; kingdom Pseudomonadati; phylum Bacteroidota; class Flavobacteriia; order Flavobacteriales; family Flavobacteriaceae; genus Urechidicola; species Urechidicola sp. KH5. The sequence continues at coordinate 233,013 of NZ_BAAFSW010000002.1, read as the reverse complement.
AATAATACATCTTTACCTTGACCATCACCAGCACCATCACGGAAATACTCCGCAATTGTTAATCCAGATAATGCAACACGAGCACGTGCTCCTGGAGGCTCATTCATCTGACCGAATACGAAAGTAGCTTTAGACTCTTTCATTAATTCTTTGTCAACTTTTGTTAAATCCCATCCTCCATTTTCCATAGAGTGCATAAAGTCGTCACCATACTTAATAATACCAGACTCTAACATCTCTCTCATCAAGTCATTTCCTTCACGAGTTCTCTCTCCTACACCAGCAAATACTGATAAACCACCGTGACCTTTAGCAATATTGTTAATTAACTCCTGAATCAATACGGTTTTACCTACACCGGCTCCTCCAAATAATCCAATTTTACCTCCTTTTGCGTAAGGCTCAATTAAGTCAATTACTTTAATACCTGTAAATAATACTTCCGTAGCAGTTGATAATTCATCAAACTTAGGAGCTTGACGGTGAATTGGTAATCCGTTATCTCCAGTTTTAGGTAAGTTACCTAATCCATCAATTGCATCACCCGTCACATTAAATAAACGTCCGTAGATATCTTCACCTACTGGCACTTGAATTGCTGCACCTGTTGCAACTGCTTCAACACCTCTACTTAAACCATCAGTTGAATCCATAGAGATTGCTCTTACGGTGTTTTCACCAATATGAGACTGCACCTCTAATACCAACGTTGACCCATCTTCTCTTTTAATCTCTAATGAATCGTAAATTTTAGGAAGCTCTGATCCTGATGCAAATTCAACATCGATTACAGGGCCGATAATTTGTGCTACTTTACCTGAAATATTAGCCATTATTTTAACTCTTTATTGTTAACTTTTTAAGATAGAGGACTTACCCTCTATTTTCAAGGTGCAAAGATACTTTATTTCAATGGAAATATTAAAGTAAAAGCAGTTATTTTTTTAGATAAAAAAACACCGCTAAATTTTAAAAATATAGCAGTGCTTAATCTTTAATTTTATATTTAATCTGTTACGGATTCAATGTCCAAGAAACAAAGTATTGAGAACCGATCAATCCGTTACCAGGAGCACTAAAATACTCCTTACCTCCTAGGTTGGCCCCTCCAACTTTTATCAATGATTTAATTGAAGGTATTGCATAACTCACCTGAGCATCTAATAAGAAACGGTCTTCAATAAGCGCATCTGCAAAAGTAGACTCCCATAAGTACTCATCATTCCAACGAACGTTAACGTTAAATCCAAAGTTTTTAAATGCATTCGCATTTCCAAAAGAAGCTTTAACTTGATGCTCTGGCGTATTAAATCCAGCCTCATAATCTGGGTCAGAAGACTGATCAAAATCAAACTTGGCCCAAGTATAGTTAAATCCTAAATTATAATCACCAAATACTTTTGTACTCAATCCTAAACCTGCTCCATAAGAAGAAATATCAGCTTCCGAATTTGTATAAACTTGGAATGGTTGAAAGTCTCCTTGACTTAATGCTACTAAAGCTGCAGGTGTTGGAGCTGGTAATGGTGGTGAAGGAATAATATCTGATAAGTCTACATTACCATATAAAGGAGACACAACTGTTTTATTTCCAATAAAGTCCTCATATGTGTTATAGTATGCACTAAAATCTACGGTTACCTTACCTAATAATCCACGGTAACCAACTTCAAATGCTGTTACTTTTTCAGGTTTCACATAATCAAAATCTGCAACTACAGGAGCCCCTGCTAAAACTGATTCTAAAGTAAACGAATTTTCATAAGCAGCTCTACCAGACAATTGAACTGTTGGCGAACCAGTTATTAATTGACCTAATGGACTTACGTTAATTGGTCTAGAAATATAACGATCTAAGTTGTCTGGTGCAGAACCAACCAAGATAGCTTGACCTGCATCTAAACCAATATATTGATCTTGTGTAGTTGGATTTCTAAATCCTGTTTGGAATGATGCTCTAAAATTGTGATTTCTTGTTTGACCTGCACTATATGCAAAAGAAACTCTTGGTGAAAAATTACCATCAAAATTTTGAGCTTTATCATAACGAATAGATCCAGTAAACTTAAATCTATCGTCTAAGAATTTTTTCTGAATTTGCGCATAAGCACCGTATTCATCGTAGTTAATAGGTCCGTCATAATCAGTAAAAATAGTTCCATTCGAGTTTAATGAATACTGTCTCCAAGAACCACCAACCATTACATCAGCCCAATCCCATAGATGTGCAAAATTATAATTACCATCTACGTGATACAATTTTGTATTATCTTGAAATTTAGATCCAGTCTGCAAATCAGGATCCTGAGTAATCCTATCAAATAATTCTTGAAATTCAGGTGTTCCAGGCTGAGGTGTAGCCACAGCATCAGATTGTTGTCTTGCAACTGTATTCGCAACATCTGGATCTCCTGCAGGAACACCTGGTATTGCACCTGTAATTGCTCCTAAATATGTTTGAGCATAAGTAGCATACCATTGCGGAGAAGTTTCAATATTCATATTTACACCAGTAAATAACATATCATATGAGTCTCCAGCATCTTCACTTGTTAAATAACCTCTCAAGAAAAAGTTGTTGTTTCTTATTTCTAATTTATGCTGTTGCATAAAGAAGTTTTTAATATTATATCTGTTTGCACCTTGATAAATGGTGTTTCCATGACCAAACTTAGCGTTATAAATAATTTCTAAATCATCTCCGTTAGGACGATAGTTTAAAGAGATATCTGCTTTTGCACTGCGAGCATCGTAGTCTGTTAAATCAACCTCATTATATCCTGTTCTAGAAACTGTTGAAGTACCAAATGTGCCTGCAGGCGTGCCGGCAATAGCATCGTAATCTAAAGTTAATGCAACCTCATCACCATAAACGTTTAATCTGTTAAACTGAGTTGCAGTAGGATCCACTGGAGCAATAAGGTCTGGATTCCCAGCACCTTGATCTATATACTGGTTATAGTCCGTTGCGTACCACTCTGTACCTTTTAAAAATGAGAAAGATACCTTCGCCGCAAATTTATCACTAAAAGCAAAAGCTCCTCTCCATCCAAAATCTATGTAGTTATTATCTCCAGCATTGCTTGAAGATGTTAAACCTGTTTTTGCATATGCACTAAATCCTTGACTTTCAAAAGGATTCTTACTGTTCATAAATAGTACTCCGTTAAATGCATTAGCACCATATAAAGCAGAAGCTGCCCCTGGCAAAATTTCAACCGTAGCCACATCAAGATCACTCATACCAAGCAAATTACCAAGAGCAAAATTCAATGCTGGAGACGAGTTATCCATGCCATCTACTAATTGTAAAAACCTCGTATTGGCAAACGTTGCAAAACCACGTGTATTAACACTCTTATTCGTTAATGAGTTCGTATTAATATCTACTCCTTTTAAATTATTTAATCCATCGTAAAAAGAAGGTGAAGATGTATTTCTAATATCGCGGATATCCATGCGCTCTATAGTAACTGGAGATTCCATGATGCGCTCTGGAGTTCTAGAAGCCGAAACTACTACTTCATCTAATGATGTTGTTGTTTCTTCTAATGCAACAGTTACTTCTTGGTTAGTTTGAGTAATCTCAATACGCTGAGTACTGTAACCTATTATAGAGACTTCAATAAAAAATGGCGGGGTCTCTGATACATCTAGAGTGAAGTTGCCTTCAAAATCAGCAGAAGTTCCTAAAGATTTACCTTCTACTTTCACATTTGCACCAGGTATTGGTTGTCCTGAAGCTTGGTCAGTTACTTTTCCCGTAACTGTAGTTTGTCCTAAAATACTGATACTAAATAGTACTGTAAGAGCACACAGTAATTTTTTCATAATATTAGTCTTGTTAATTATACTAGTGCAAAATACAGTTTTTTTCTAAAAATCATAAAAAATAGGATAAATATTGAGAAGAATCTCATTTTTTAGATCAAAAAAAGAGGCAAATGTAAAAATTCACCTCTTGTAATATTCTGAATTAAAATGATTTACTCTGAAGAACCACTTAAATTAAAGCGCAACATAAACTCGTGAGAACCATTACTATAATTATTAATTTCTGAAGTTGTAAATTCATAGGCGTAGCCTAACTCCATCCAATCCGTTAACTGCAACATAGCTATTGCGCTAAAAGAATCGTCTATTCTATAAGAGCCTCCAAATTCAAATTTATCGTTAATTACTGCCATGGCATTCAAGTCAAAACTTGCTGGTGCACCTTGAACAATACGTGCTAAAACCGATGGTTCCAATTTAAGATTTTCAGATAAATCAAATGAATAACCTGCTCCCGTATAAACGTGCAATTTATCTCTTGCTTCTGTATAATTACCTGTTCCCAAATCGTCATCTTCTACACGTTGCCCACCCAAAAAGTTAGGTACGGATAAAGTTGCATAGAACCTTTGCATTTTCAAGTATGCTCCAGCACCAAAAATACCATTGATTCTACTGATATTTTGGTCAAACAATGGATCGCCTTGAATTCCCTTTTCTGTTAAATCAGCCTTGAAAGAATAAAAACCACCTTTTACACCAAGGTATAAATCTGCGTTCTCATCAAGCATTACACGATATGAAAAATCAACTGCTACATCCGTTTCCTTTATGACATCTACTTTATCATTCAGAATAGAAATACCGAGAGCAACCTTATCGTTCATTGGTCTAATAAAAGATAGGCTTTGTGTTTGAGGGGCACCATCTACATTACTCCATTGACTTCGAATATTCATATTTAACTCCGTATATCCGCTTGCACCAACATACCCTGGATTAAAAATATTCATATTGTATTTGTACATGGTAAATGTTGGTTCTTGCTGTGCAAATAAGGTTCCGCTTATCATTAACACTGCGAAAACCATTATATATCTAAATTGTTTCATTTTATTATTTGATTTTCATTAGTGATTAATAGTTAATATAGAGCCAACCTTGAACATTCGGAACACCGAGTTCGTTGGATTCTAGGGTATAGAAATAAGATCCTACAGGTAGCTTATCTCCGTTTGAGCTACCTTTGGTTGCAACTCCATCCCAAGTATTCTCATATCCAACTTTTTCATATACTAAAGTTCCCCAACGATTAAATACCTGAACTTTATTGTTTGGATACAGCTCAATATTCTCTATTATCCAAGTATCGTTATTTCCATCATTATTTGGAGAGAAACCTTCATTTACTATCATTTCACAACTATCTTCATCGTAATAATTAATTATACCATCTCCATCACAATCTTCACATACATCTCCAATTCCATCAAAATTTACATCGGATTGGTCTGCATTCGGTGTCATCGGACAGTTGTCATCAATATCTAAAACCAAATCATTATCATCATCGTCATCACAAATATCCCCAATGCCATCTGAATCGTTATCAGATTGATCTGGATTTGGAGTCATCGGACAATTATCATCAGCATTCATAATTCCGTCTCCATCCATATCGTCATCGCATGCATCTCCAAAACCATCGCCATCAATATCCGATTGGTCTGAATTTGCTACCAAAGGACAATTATCATCTCCATTTAAAATACTATCTCCATCAATATCGTCATCACAAGTATCACCTATTCCGTCTCCATCAATATCTGATTGATCTGTATTTGGAGATGTTGGGCAATTATCCACTGTATCTAATATCCCATCGTTATCATCATCGTCATCACAAACATCTCCAATATCATCGCCATCTAAATCTGCTTGATCAGCATTAGCTACTGTAGGACAATTATCTACATCATCTTCAACGCCATCAGCATCGGCATCAGAAATTGGCTCTCCACATGTAAAAACAGTCCAACTATTTAAACTTCCTCCATCCATATTAAAGGCATCAGAAATTGTTAGTGTCCAAGTACCAACACTCGCTTCTCCATCAAAAGTACTAAGAGCTTCTTCAGGAATAAAAGATCCTGCATAAGGTGGTGTTCCTCCCGTAATAGCTGTAGTTGCTTCGTCATCAAAATAAGTGTTTGAATAATCATCTCCATTACTTCCATTTTGCCCTGAAAGAATAATGGTAGTACCTTCAGGACTTGTCAAACTTACAGTTAAATCACTTATCCAGGTATGTGTAACATCTATTTGAACATCTAAATCAGAGATTGACACTCCTTCAGTAATAAGTAGGGTTGAAGTTATTTGTGGCGTTCCACTTGAAGAAATAGACACTGGCACATCAGTCGAAGCAAAGCTATCACAAACAATATTTGCTGTTGTAAAACTACTTACTGCAGAAGCAGTGCCAGAACCACAATCGTTTGAAGGTGTTACTCTCCAATAGTACATAGTATCCACATCTAACGTTGTCGTTTCATATGATGGTCCAGATACCGTTGCGCTTTCTGCAATAGTAGTAAAACCACTATCTGATGCCACCTCTACAAAATAAGTAGTAGCATTGCTATCTATATTCCATTCTAAAACTGCAGGAGGTAACACTCCAACTGCTCCATCTGCTGGAGCATACGGAACTAATGCATTAAACGAGGCACTATAAACATTTAAAGAAACATCTACAGATTTTGTAACCGATGCAGATGTTCCTGTTATTGTAATTGTATGATTACCCGCCATCGCATCTGTAATTCCACTAACAGTTAAAGTAACAGCTGTGGCATCTACAGAGGCAGATGTTGGCGAAAAACTAACTGTTGTTCCTGCTGGATTTCCCGCAGCAGAAAATGTTGTAGTTTCTGTAAATCCTAAAAAAGTATTATACGTAAAATTGTAATCAATACTCCCAGGAGCACAAATATCTTGAGTTGTATTGGCAAAAGCCATCACAAATTCAGATTCTTGAATTGTAATATTGGCACTGTTAATGGCATAAAAAATATTACCTGCACCTCGAACCATTACTCTACCGTTTGAAGTTATAGCTCCTAAAGGAACCGTAATATCTGCTGACCCATTATTAGGAACATCGTTAGCTACCTGAACAAATGTTGCACCATTATCTGGAGTAATATAAATATCTACATTTGGTGTGTTTACTGCACCACTATCAGTACCTGCAACATCCCAAGTAATAGTTTGAGTAGTACCCGCATCCCACGTAACTGCAGCTGTTTGCGATGTAACAGCAAACGGTCCTGCTGCATCATCTACTGTAACTATCATTTCATCTGATCCTGAACCTGCACCACCTGCTACATTATCTCTAACTGTTAACGAAAAGTTCATTGTTCTACTTACTGATGGAACTACTTCCCAAGTTGATGCCGTTGATCCTCCTAATACTGTAGAGAAATCTGGCATATACCTGTCAGGTGAAGTATTTGGTAATAATGATCTAAATGCTGGTCCACCCGTTGAGGTTGATACTGGTGGCATTGTTGCAAATTGGGCATCTATTTGTTCCCAACAATAAGTTAAAGCATCGCCCGTATCTGCATCTGTAGCTGCTCCATTTAATACAAATGGAGTTGAAGCAGGAATCGTAAAATCTGCTCCTGCATTTGCTACTGGTGCTGCATTGTAAGTGTCTGACTGTGCTGCACATTGACTAGCACCTGTAGATATATTTGCCCACATTTCCTTAATACTCTCTCCATGAAAATAGTCATCGCTGTTATTCTGAACATTTGGAGCACAAATACCTGCATAACCCATAATTGTAGAAGCACTACCCGGTTCTACAGAAACGGCCGAAGCATTACAAGGATTATTTTGAGTATGGTTTCCTCCGTATTGATGTCCCATTTCATGAGCAACATAATCAATATCGAAGGTATCTCCTTGCGGAGAAGATGAACCAGTAACACCCCCTGCTTTATTACCATTACAAGGTGAGTTTAAATAAGCAACTCCACCGCCACCTGTACTAAATACATGGCCAATGTCGTAATTTGCAGTTCCAATATTATTATCACAAGTTGTTTGATTTTGACCTAACATTGCGCCTCCATTACTATTAGTATATGGATCTGTATCAGCGTCATAAAATATAATACTTGTATTATCTACCATCACCATCGTTAATGCTACATCTCTTTCAAAAACTCCATTTACTCTAGTCATAGTTGCGTTCATTGCTGCTAAAACTCCTGCTTCGGTACCGCCATGAAAAGTAGCATACTCACCAGTACAAGCTAATGCTAAACGAAAGGTTCTAAGCTTTCCGTCATCAGCATTTCTTGCAGCAGCCATATCAAAATTGGTGTTTGATTTCATATACTCGGTTTCACAAACAAAATCAGCAGCTTCGCTGTTAGCCGACCTTGTATAAACCAAATAGTTTTCAGAATCTTTAGTTAAACGCTCAATAAATACTGTTTTCCCATTAGACAATACAGTACTGCTCAATCCTTTTTGAGGCGATATACTAAACCTAATTGTTGCGGTTGGATTATCAATACCTTGACCAGCATAGGATCTTATCTCAGGATATCTCGCCTGCAATTCTGGTGAAAACACAGGAGCCTCTACAACACTAAATGATTGCATAACTCCTTTATCATCTGGAAACTGTACTACTATACTTGAACGACCTGAAACTTCTCCTCTTTTTGGAGCATTCTCTAATGTGGTTCTAAGTGATTCAAAATTTAATTGATAGTACTTCTTTTGGTCTAAATCTTTTTGGTTCTGAATTTGCTGTTTATCTGTATCACTCATTTTTGTCCACAATCCATCATTGGACTGAGCATTCGTTGTGATTGATAACAACATAAATAAACCAAAAACGAAATTTGGGAATTTCATTTTCATAAAGCTAATTTGATTGTTTCTTTGTTAATAATAGATTGTCGTGAGATTACATGATTTTGCTGTTTTACATTAAGTATATAAATACCGTCTGAGAAGTTTGTAAAGGGTAATTGCATCGTAAATGTATTTGTTAAGGTTGAACTTTCTGTTTTATATAATTCTTTTTCAAGCACATCAAATACCGATATTCTATATCATGATTTGTATCAGTTTCAAAAGAGACAGTCAAATCTCCATTTGATGGATTGGGGTACAATTTAAAACTTTTAAAATTAAATTCAAGAATACTCAGGTTTTCAACTAAGTAAATTGTCTAATTTAAAGCTTCTAAACATTAAGAATTTTGATTGCCATCTCAAAGTATGCTTGGATTCTAAAATTAAAAAGCACTACCATTCAAGTATTTCTCATGCCTTCATAGTTAGTTATGGTGTTTATTGTTAAAACTGAAGCAGTAACATTATTTACTAGACCAAAGTCATAAATTTAGATTCCTTTATTAAAAATAGCAACGATTTAAACGAATTCTCATTAAGAAAATTCTAACTTTGTAAGCGAATTTATTAGTTCAAGCCTCTTGAAAATTACATCAGATTTTTCAAATTTTTCTTCTACAAAAAAGACCATATTAACCATTGGTACTTTTGATGGTGTGCATGTTGGGCATCAAAAGATAATAGAACAATTATTATCAAATTCTAAAGCTAGTAATGAGCAATCAGTAATTCTTACTTTTTTTCCACATCCTAGAATGGTACTTCAAAAAGATTTTGAAATTAAGCTTATTAATACACTTCAAGAAAAGTCTTTGTTGCTTGAGCAAATGGGCCTAGACCATTTAATTGTTCATCCGTTTAACAAAGAATTTTCGAGGATGACAGCTTTTGAATTTGTAAGAGAAGTCTTGGTAAACAAACTGAACATTTCAAAACTAATCATTGGGTATGATCATCATTTCGGAAAAAATCGTGAAGGTAATTTTGAGCAGCTACAAGAATACGGAAATATGTTTGGTTTTGAACTCGAAGAAATACCTGCCCAATATTTAAACGATGTAACTGTAAGCTCTACTAAAATTAGAAATGCGCTATTAAATGGACAAATTCAAACTGCCAATAATTACCTAGGGTATGAATTCTCTATAACAGGAACAGTGACAAAAGGTAATAATATTGGAAGTAAATTAGGTTATCCCACAGCTAATATTAGTGTTGAAGAACCATATAAACTGATACCTAAAAATGGTGTATACGTTGTTAAAAGTAATATCAAAGAAAAAGAGATTTTTGGCATGATGAATATTGGAAATCGCCCAACAATTGATGGGAAAAGCCAAACCATTGAAGTTAATTTTCTGAATTTTAAAGGTAATTTATATGATCAAACTATTACGGTTAAATTGATTCAATTCTTAAGAGAAGAAATAAAATTTGAGTCTTTAGATGAGCTAAAACTTCAATTACAAAAAGACCAAAGTATTTCTCAAGACATTATCCATAATCTAACATCTATTTCCTAAATTTGCGCTTTGTTAAAAATGCGTAGGAACTATGTTACAAGTAGCCTTTATTAGAGAGCATAAAGACACTGTTTTAAGTGGCTTAGCTAAAAGAAATTTTGAAAATGCTGAAAGTATCATTGAATCTGTTTTAAAAACAGATGAGAAAAGACGTGCTACACAAGCTGAACTAGATTCAGTTTTGGCAGAATCAAACAAACTTTCTAAAGAAATTGGCATGCTTTTTAAAAGTGGAGAACCTCAAAAAGCCAATGTTCTAAAGGAAAAAACAGGGCAATTGAAAGAAAGTTCTAAGCAATTAGGTGAAGATCTAAACGCCTTAGCTGAAGAGCTACAAGAATTGTTGTATCAAATTCCGAATATTCCGCATCCAAGTGTTCCTGCAGGGAACACAGAAGATGATAATGAAACTGTTTTTGAAGCTGGAGAAATCCCAACTTTAAATGAAGGTGCTTTGCCTCATTGGGAACTGGCTAAAAAATACGATATCATTGATTTTGAATTAGGAAACAAAGTCACTGGTGCAGGATTTCCTGTATACAAAGGTAAAGGAGCTAGATTACAACGCGCTTTAATTAACTACTTTTTAGATAAAAATACAGCTGCAGGATATAGTGAAATTCAAGTACCTCATCTAGTTAATGAAGATTCAGGTCGTGGTACAGGTCAATTACCAGATAAAGAAGGCCAAATGTACCATGTTGGATTAGACAATCTTTATTTGATACCTACTGCTGAAGTTCCAGTAACTAATATTTATAGAGATGTTTTATTAAAAGAAGCCGATTTTCCTTTAACTCATACCGGTTATACGCCTTGTTTTAGAAGAGAGGCTGGTAGTTATGGAGCACATGTTAGAGGCTTAAATAGACTGCACCAATTTGATAAGGTAGAAATTGTTCGAGTTGAACATCCTAATAATTCATACCAAGCCTTAGACGGAATGGTGGAACATGTAAAAGGTATTTTAAAAGAACTAAAATTACCTTACAGAATTTTAAGATTATGTGGTGGAGACATTGGTTTTACCGCTGCTTTAACTTTTGACTTTGAAGTATATTCTACAGCACAAGAACGTTGGTTAGAAATAAGCTCTGTTTCTAACTTTGAGACATTTCAAGCAAATCGCTTAAAACTACGTTTTAAAAATAGTGAAGGAAAAAGCCAATTAGCACATACGCTTAATGGTAGTTCTTTGGCGTTACCACGTGTTTTGGCAGGTATATTAGAAAACTATCAAACCCCTAAGGGAATTAAAATTCCGGATGTTTTAATTCCGTATTGTGGTTTTGATATAATTGATTAGTTTGCTGCTACGGCAACCATTAATTTTTTGTATCGGTTCATTTCTATTAATGCATCAAAATATGCACTTAATTGACCCGATTTCATAAATTCTTTAGATTTAGCCTTAGCTGTTTCGTATTGTTTGATTAAGTCTTTCATAATTGTAAGTTTTGAATCGTTTTGTATTATTAAGACAATATTTGTGCCAAAATGTTACACTACAGTGAATCAATAAAAAGATTTTACGAAATATTTAACAGTTAGTTCGTTATCTTTGATAATAGAATTTCACCTTATGAAAAAGCTTATCTTACTCATATTCTGCTTGTTAAACCTTAGCCTATATGCTCAAGATCAACAATTGGCATTTGATTATTATCGAAAAGGTGAATATGACAAAGCAGCCTCTATTTTTAAATCTCTTTATCGTCAAAATAATTTCAATTCAAATTATTTACAACGTTATGTGCTCTGTCAACAACAATTAGAAAACTTTGACGAGGCGCAAAAATCTATTGAATTACATTTAGAAGCTTTTCCTAATCAAATTCATTTTTATGTTGAATTAGGTTACAATTATGAATTACAATATCTTCATGAAGAAGCCAAAGTAGAATACGAAAAAGCATTATCATTATTACCAAACAATCTAAATTACACTTACTCAGTTGGACGATCTTTTAAAAATAATCATCAGTTAGATTACGCTTTAAAAACATATGAGTTAGCCACACAAATTAACCCGAACGCCAACTACGAATTGCAAATAGCACCTATTTATGGTGAAAAAGGTAATACCGAAAAAATGTTTAACACCTATTTAGATTTAGTTGAAAAAAATGAGCGGTATGGTAAAACTATTTTACGCTATCTATCAAATTATATAACAGAGGATGCTCAAAGCATATATAACAAGCAATTTAGGATTGCTGTTTTAAAAAGATTACAACAGTCACCAAATGTTGCTTGGAATGAGCTTTTGGCGTGGTTGTATATGCAACAGAAAGATTTTGATAAAGCCTTTGTTCAAATAAAAGCAGTGTATCAAAGAAATCCCGAAATGCTTTCTGGAATTTCGAATTTATGCAATATAGCTTTTGATAGTCAAGATTACGAAACTGCCGCTAAATGTGCTGATTTCATTTTGGAAAATACAACGAATCCAACTGAAAAGGTAGATGCTAATTTAATTCTCTTGCAAATAGACATCGCCTTAAACAAAAATCGCGAAGAAGTTTCTAATAAGTTTGACGCATTGTTAACGCAGTTTGGTGTTACTCCCAATACACTGCAGATTCAATTGGCATATGCGGATTTTTTAACTTTTAAAATTGATAATCCCATTGATGCCTTTAATGTTTTAGAACGTGCATTAAATTTGCCATTGAACAAATTTCAAAAAGGACAAACAAAACTAAAAATAGGAGATGTTTTGGTTTTTCAGGGCAAGTTTAATGAGGCCTTGATTTATTATTCTCAAGTTCAAACGCAACTAAAAAATCATCAGTTAGCTCAAGAAGCTCGCTATAAGGTTGCACAAACCAGCTTTTATAAAGGCGATTTTGATTGGGCTCAAACGCAATTAAAAGTACTCAAAAGTGCGACCTCTCAATTAATCGCTAATGATGCCTTAGATTTGAGTTTAATTATTGACGATAACACTGTAAAAGATTCTTTAAAATTAGCTTTGAAATCGTATGCAAAAGCTGATTTACTATCGTACCAATCAAAAAATGAAGAAGCCATTGCAATTTTAAAAGAATTAGTAGTAAATCAGAAAGGGCATGCTATAGAAGACGAAGCTCATTATCAACTCGGATTGCTCAATATTAAATTGGAAAACTATAACTTAGCAATTCAACATTTTTTAACAGTTACAGAATTAGATAAAACAGATATTTTAGTTGATGATGCCTACTTTCAACTAGGTGAAATATACCTGCAATTAAATAATACTGAAAAAGCAAAAGAATACTTCCAAAAGATTATTTTTGAATTTCCTTCTAGTATTTATTTAGTGCCTGCAAGAAGGCAGTATAGAAAACTAAGAGGAGACGATATTCAATAAAAAAATATAGCATATGTTTATACACAATGTAACAATTAATGTAGACGAAAGTATTAATGAAGAATGGTTAAATTGGATGCATGATAAGAACATACCTGCAGTAATGGAAACAGGTAAAATTCTTAGTATAAAAGTGTGTCATGTATTGGTTCAAGAAGATATGGGAGGTATAACTTATGCCATTCAATACACAGCCAAAACCAAAGAAGACATTCAAAGCTATTTGGCAGAAGATGCTTATAAGTTTAAAGAAGAAGAAATGCGCTTATTTAACGGAAAGTTCGGAACCTTTACGACAGATTTAAAAGTCATTTCAGAAATTTCAAAATAAGCACCTATTGTCAGTTAAAGCCAAAAAACACCTAGGACAACATTTCTTAACCGATGAAAATATCGCTAAGAAAATAGCCGATACTTTAACCTTAGAAAATTACAAAAAGGTTGTAGAGATTGGTCCGGGTATGGGGGTACTCACAAAATACATCTTACCTAAATCAGTTGATGTTACTGTAGTTGAAATTGACACTGAGTCTGTAGCTTATTTAGAAACTGCGAAAAAAGTTCAAAGTTTAAAATTTGACATCTTAGAAGCAGATTTTTTAAAACTAGATCTAGCAAAAGAATTTAACAATGAACCGATTGCTGTAATAGGTAACTTCCCTTACAATATTTCTTCTCAAATTGTATTTAAGGCAATAGAAAACAGACATCTTGTAACAGAATTTTCTGGTATGTTTCAAAAAGAAGTAGCGCAACGAATTGCAGAAAAAGAAGGAAGTAAAACCTATGGGATTTTATCGGTTTTAACACAAGCATTCTATGATGCTGAGTACTTATTTACGGTACCACCTACCGTTTTTAATCCTCCACCAAAAGTAGATTCTGGAGTAATCAGACTTATTAGAAAAAGCAACTATTCATTACCTGTAGACGAAGCCTTATTTTTTAAAGTTGTTAAAACGGGGTTTAATCAAAGACGTAAAATGTTACGTAGTAGTTTAAAATCGCTCAAATTATCTGATAAATTAAGAGAAGATGCTATATTTGCTATGCGTCCAGAGCAGCTTTCTGTAAACCAATTTATAGAACTTACTGCCAAAATAGAGCAAGATGGCATTAGAAATTAACGAAGTATTTATCGAGCGAGTTCAAGGTATGGTTTTGGAGAAATCTGATGCTGCCATACAAGAACTTTTTTCAGAAGAACACTACGCCGATATTGCTGAGATGTTAGACGAATTATCGTTTGACGATGCCATTTATATCATTAAACTTTTAGATAGCGAAAAGACATCTGACATCTTAATGGAGTTAGATGAAGACGTTCGTGAAAAGATCTTAAAGAATTTATCTGCCAAAGAAATCGCTGAAGAGGTTGAGGAGCTAGATACCGATGATGCTGCAGATATGATTGCGGAATTACCTGAAGAACGTCAGGAAAAAGTAATTCAGCAGATTGAAGACGAAGAACACAAAGCAGATATTAAAGAGCTTTTAACCTATGACGAGGATTCTGCAGGTGGATTAATGGCAAAAGAGCTCGTAAAGGTGAATGAAAATTGGACAGTACCAAGATGTGTAAAAGAAATGCGAGCGCAAGCAGAAGAGGTACAGCGTGTTCATTCTATTTATGTTGTTAATGATGAAGAACAACTTATTGGGAGACTTTCTCTAAAAGATTTATTAATGGCTCCTGCAAGGGGTAATATTTCTAAAATTGTTAGACCAAAAGTTGACAGTGTTAATGTATACGAAGATGCTGAAGAAGTAGCTAAAGTGATGCAAAAATACGACCTAGAAGCCATACCTGTTGTAAATGATAACATGGTCCTTTTGGGCAGAATTACCATTGATGATATTGTAGATTTAATTAAAGAAGAAGCTGAAAAAGACTACCAATTAGCTGCGGGTATTTCGCAAGATGTTGAAGCAGATGACAGTATTTTAGAATTAGTTAAAGCCCGATTGCCTTGGCTTATTTTAGGATTGTTTGGTGGATTAGGAGCCGTATTTATTATGGAAGGTTTTGAAGACGCCTTAGCTAAATACAAAGAACTATTCTTTTTTACACCACTTATTGCCGCAATGGCAGGTAATGTAGGAGTGCAGTCAAGTGCTATTATTGTGCAAGGTTTGGCGAACGATGTTGTTAAAGGAAGTTTGTTTAGCAGATTATTAAAAGAGGTTGGTTTAAGTTTGATTAATGGATTTGTTTTAGGAATCATTATCATTGCTGTTTCTCCATTGATGAGTGTAGACTTTACTTTTAGCTTAACCATATCATTATCTATGATATGCGTAATTATTGTAGCGGCATTAATAGGCACATTTGTTCCAATTATTTTAGACAAAAAAGGCATAGACCCAGCAATTGCAACTGGGCCTTTTATCACTACAAGTAACGATATATTCGGAATCTTTCTTTTCTTTTTTATTGCCAAATTAATGTTAGGCTTCTAAAATGTGTTACCAAACACGACTTCAGAAAAAGAAAGAGGAAATCAAGAGTAGATTTCAAGCAGATTTAGACGACCTTATGAGTATTGAAGACTTTCAACTTAATAAAGCGTTTGAGTTTCCAAAGACTCCTATTATCACAAATCAAAATGAGGAAAAGATTGAACTTGCTCAATGGGGCTTAATACCTGAATGGGCTCAAGACGATAGTATAAAAAACTACACCCTAAATGCCCGAATTGAAACATTAAGTGAAAAGCCTTCATTCAAAAATGTGATTCAAAATAGATGTTTGATTATTGCAGATGGGTTTTATGAATGGCAACATTTATCTAAATCTAACAAGCAAAAATTTGAAATTACTTTATCCCAAGAAAAGTTGTTTGCTTTTGCGGGTCTTTTCAGTGAATGGTTCGATTTTGATGGCCAACTAAAAAGAACATATACCATTATTACCACACAAGCCAACGACCTAATGAGTGAAATTCACAATACTAAACAACGAATGCCAGTGATTCTAAAACCTCAAGATGAAAAGTATTGGCTGCAAGGTGAAGACTATAAAAAGTACGCATTTCCTTACCAAGAAGAGCTCATTGCACACCCAATAGACAAAGATCAAAATACAAGTCAATTATCGCTATTTTAAAGGGAATAATTAACAAAATTTTCAAGCTTTAATTGGTTACCTTTGAGTATGAAGAAGTGGGTAAAAATCATAATCATATCAATTGCTTTAATTGCTGGATTTGCAATAGCATCAAATCTCTATGTAGAAAAGATTGCTAAAAATAGAATCTATAACAGTGTTAACAATATTCCGCAAAACACCGTTGGCTTGGTGTTAGGTACTTCTAAATATTTGAGAAATGGTCAAATAAATTTGTTTTATCAATACAGAATAAATGCTGCCTTCGAACTTTTTAAATCAAACAAGATTAAATATCTTATAATAAGTGGAGACAATGGCAGTAAGTATTACGACGAACCTACAACTTTTAAAGACGATCTGGTAGCTATGGGAGTTCCTGAATCTGCTATTTATTTGGACTACGCGGGATTTAGAACCTTAGATTCTATGGTTCGATGTAAAGAAATTTTCGGACAAAATGCAGTAACAGTCATTTCCCAACAATTTCACAATGAACGAGCAATTACCCTTGGATTACACAACGATATAAACACTATTGGATATAATGCCAAAAATGTGGGAGGACAAAGTGGATTAAAAGTAAAAATGAGAGAATTTTTAGCTCGTACTAAATTAAGCGTTGATTTGATATTTAAAGTACAACCAAAATTTTTAGGTGAACCTGTAAATATTCCAAAAGTATGACTTTCCCTAAAAGACTATCAACAAAATTAGAAAATCGAATTGCGTCAGATGCATTGAGAAATTTATCGCATTCAAATGATTTCATTGATTTCTCATCAAATGACTATTTGGGTTTTGCACAGTCTACGGAGATTTATGAAAAAGCATTGGCATATGACAAGGGAGGAATTGCTATTAATGGAGCAACCGGATCTCGATTATTATCTGGTAACTCAGAATTTCACGAAGAAGTAGAATTGCAATTGGCCAAATACTTTCACTCAGATGCTGCCTTACTCTTTAATTCAGGATATGATGCAAACATCGGATTATTAAGTGCTATTCTTCAAAGAGGCGATATTATTTTTTATGATGAATTAGTACATGCCTCTATTCGCGACGGTATTCAAATGAGTCCTGCAAAATCTGTAAAATTTCAGCACAATAATCTTAATGATTTAGAGACTAAATTACAGCGTCATTCCCAACTAGTTTCAAAATCTACAAACTCTGAATCTTATTTAATAACAGAATCTGTTTTCTCTATGGATGGTGATTCTCCTCATCTAAAAGCACTGATTCAGTTATGTACTAAATACCGCATTCATTTAATAATTGATGAAGCACATGCCACTGGCGTTTTTGGAAATAAAGGCGAAGGGCTTTTACAAGCTCTAAATCTCCAAAACAAGGTGTTTGCAAGAGTTCACACTTTCGGTAAAGCCTTAGGGTGCCATGGTGCAGTTATACTTGGTTCAAAGCAATTGCAAAACTATTTAATCAATTATGCTCGAAGCTTTATTTATACTACCGCGATGCCTTTACATACTGTTGCAACCATAAAAGCCAGTATTGAATTATTATCACAAACAAATAACATAAAAAAACTGAATGAGTTAATAATTCACTTTAATGAGCAACTTGACTCAAAATATAATCATCTTAAGTTTGTACAAAGTAATTCAGCCATACATAGTTGCATAATTCCTGGTAATACCAATGTAAAACAGGTCGCTGAATTTTTACAAAAAAAAGGATACGACATCAAACCTATTTTGTCTCCAACTGTTCAAGAAGGTCAAGAACGTTTGCGCATTTGTCTGCATAGTTTTAATTCAATTGAAGAAATTAATCATGTTTTAGAACTTCTTACGACTATCTTAAAAACCATAGATTATGACTGATACTTTTACCACCTTAGCGGTATTTGAATATTCTACAGAAGCACATGTTCTAAAATCAAAACTTGATGCAGAAAATATCCCTACTATTCTTCAAGATGAATCTACAGTAGATGCAGATCCTTTGATTTCACAGGCTATCGGTGGTGTGAAGCTTCAAGTACTTTCAAAAGACTTAGAAAAAGCCGCAGCTATTTACAACGATATTCGACCTTATAAAAAAGATGAATTAGGAAACGAAATACATTGCCCGAATTGTAACTCAACCAAAATTCTAGTAGCGCCTTCACAACGCAAAAACATTTTCTTTATGTTGTTTCCCTTTTTTGAAAAATCGAAGGATATTTGCAACGATTGTAAAACCGTTTTTTAATGCAACATTATTTTATTACTGGTATCTCAACTGAAGTCGGTAAAACAGTGGCTTCTGCAATAGTTGTAGAGGCTCTAAATGCAGATTATTGGAAACCAGTTCAAGCAGGTGAATTAGACAATTGCGACACAAAAAAAGTTGAACAATTGGTCTCAAATTCAACATCTAAATTTCACCCTAATGCATTTGCATTGCAAACACCTATGAGTCCTCATGCTGCAGCTGAAATTGACAACGTTGCTATAACACTAGATAAAATAAGTCGACCTAATACCGAAAACACATTGGTTATTGAAGGTGCTGGTGGTTTACTTGTACCACTAAACGATCAAAACACCATTCTTGATTTAATTCAGCCAACAGACAAAGTTATTGTGGTATCTAGACATTATTTAGGCAGCATTAATCACTCGTTATTAACTATAAATGCATTAAAGGAAAAAGGATTTCAAATAGGTGTTATTTTTAGCGGTGATGAACATCCAACTACGGAAAGCATTATCCAAAAAATGACTGGTGTAACAGTTATAGGCCGAATTAATGAGGAACAAAATTTTGATTCTGAAACGATAGCTCGTTATGCTTCCTTGTTTAAAGAAAACTTAGAAAAGCTTTAATGACTATGAATCTACAAGAAAGAGACAAAAAACACCTTTGGCATCCATTAACACAGCATAAACTACACCCAAATCACTTAGCTATAGCAAGTGCTAAAGGAGCATATTTGTACGATGAAAACGGCAAGGAATATATAGACGGAATTGCATCCTGGTATACCTGCATGTATGGGCATTCACACCCAGCAATAGTAAATGCAGTAAAAGAACAACTCAATCATCTTGACCATGTTGTTTTTAGCGGATTTACGCATAAACCTGCTGTAGAACTATCTGAAGCTCTAATTCAAATACTACCGGAAAATCAGCAGAAAATTTTCTTTTCTGACAATGGATCAACTTCTGTGGATGTAGCCATTAAAATGGCCTTGCAATATCATTTTAATCAAGGCGAAAAACGAGGTAAAATAATCGCTCTAGAAGGAGGTTTTCACGGAGATACCTTTGGAGCCATGTCTGTTTCTGGACTCTCAGTTTATAACGGGCCTTTTGAAGATTTTTTTATAGATGTTGCACGTATACCAGTGCCGAATAAAGACAATATAGAACAGGTAAAAAAGGAATTTAAAACTCTTATTCAGACTGAAAATGTAGCCGCCTTTATATTTGAACCTCTAGTGCAAGGTGCCTCTGCTATGTTCATGTATGAAGCCACTTCTTTAGATGAATTAATTGACATTGCTCATAAGGCAGGAGTGGTTACTATTGCTGATGAAGTGATGACTGGATTTGGTAAAACTGGTAAAAACTTTGCATCAGAATATTTAAATAACTTTCCAGATATTATCTGTTTATCCAAATCACTTACAGGAGGTATTGCTCCAATGGCCTTAACAACCTGCACTCAAAAAATATACGATGCTTTTTATGCTGATGATATTGGTAAAGGGTTCTTTCACGGACATACGTATTCTGCCAATCCCCTAACATGTACAGCGGCATTAGCAAGCATCAAATTATTGCAAACGGAAGAAATTCAAAAAAATATTGCGCGAATTACAAACTCGCATAAGGCTTTTGATGTGCGTATTCAAAAACATTCAAAAGTAAAATCTACACGTCAAAAAGGAATTATTTATGCCATAGACTTAGACATTAAAATGGAACGTTACGGAAATCTTAGAGACAAACTATTTAACCATTTTATGAGTCAAGGAGTTTTCTTAAGGCCTCTTGGCAATACCATCTATATTTTAGCACCTTATGTAACAACACAAGAAGCGCTAGAAAAAGTGTACAAAAGCATTGAACAAGCATTGGAAATAGTGTAGTTTTGCATCTTGAAAATGCTATGAACGAAAGATGTTGATTGAATGCTTATGATAAATCCCATTTCTATTACCGCTATAAGTTCAATATCTGCTTTAGGAGATAATCATCAAGATATTTGGGAAGAATACAAGCATGCATCTCATAAGCTATCGTTTAAAAAGTTTGAGAACACTAGCGTATTCGCTGGTGCAATTTCAAAAGATATCGAGTTTAAAATATCACAACTAAAAACAGCCAACAAACACTATAAAGATATAGACAAGTCTGTTTTAATGGCGATTATTACAGCCAGATCTGCCTTTAAAAAAAGTGGTTGGAACACTAATGATTTTGGTATCAATATTGGCTCATCTAGAGGAGCAACAAGCTTGTTTGAGCAATACCACCAACAATATCTTGAATCAAAACAAACAGATACTTTAGCTTCTCCTACCACAACCTTAGGAAACATCTCTACTTGGGTTGCAAATGATTTGCAATCAAAGGGGCCAACTATCAGTCATTCCATCACTTGTTCAACAGCTTTGCATGCCATCTTAAATGGTGTTGCATGGATTAATGCTGGTATGAGCACTCAATTTTTAGCTGGTGGAAGTGAAGCACCACTAACACCGTTTACCATTGCTCAAATGCAAGCACTCAAAATTTACAGTAATGCTAAGGCTAATGAGAATTACCCTTGTAAAACATTAGATTTTTCTAAAAAGAAAAATACCATGGTTTTGGGTGAAGGAGCCTGCATTGCTGCTCTTGAAAAAGGACAATCAAAAAATGCTTTGGCTATAATTACAGGTATTGGTTATGCAACAGAAGTTTTAGAACACAACATCTCTATTTCTAATAACGCAGATTGTTTTCAAGTATCAATGAAAATGGCATTAAGTGAAACCAATCCAGATGAAATTGACGCTATTGTTATGCATGCTCCAGGTACTATGAAAGGAGATTCTTCTGAATACAAGGCAATACAAAAAGTATTTGGTAAAAATGTACCTGCACTCACTTCAAACAAATGGAAAATAGGACATACATTTGGAGCTTCAGGAGCATTGAACTTAGAGTTGGCGATTCTGATGATACAAAACCAAACTTTTATTCACATTCCATTTATCACACCTCAAAAAGCACCAAGTCAATTCAATAAAATACTTGTAAATGCTGTAGGATTTGGTGGTAATGCAGTAAGTATTTTACTTACAAAACCAAATTAATTTCCCTATTTTTGAACTAATAAAAAACAGCATATGAGCGAAATCAAGCATAACTGGACAAAAGAAGAAATCATGGAGATTTACAATCTACCAATGATGGAATTATTATATAAAGCAGCAACTATTCACCGTGAAAACCACGATCCAAATCAAGTACAGGTTTCTACGTTGTTATCCATTAAAACAGGAGGTTGCCCAGAAGATTGCGGTTACTGCCCTCAAGCAGCGAGATACCACACCGATATTGAAGGGAATGATTTGATGACTGTTTCTCAAGTTAAAGCGCAAGCATTAAACGCCAAATCTAGCGGATCTTCTCGTGTATGCATGGGAGCATCTTGGCGTAATGTAAAAGACGGACCTGAATTTGAGCAGGTGTTAGAGATGGTGCGTACTATAAATAAATTAGATATGGAGGTATGCTGTACATTAGGTATGCTTACCGAAAATCAAGCGCAACGTTTAGCAGAAGCTGGTTTATATGCATATAATCACAACTTAGATACATCTGAAGAATACTACAAAGAAATTATTTCTACTCGTGGTTACGAAGACCGAATTAAGACCATTGAAAACGTACGTAAAACGAACGTTACAGTGTGTTCTGGTGGAATTATTGGTATGGGAGAATCTTTAGAAGATAGAGCTGGTATGCTTGTTTCTTTAGCAACATTTAATCCACATCCAGAGAGTGTGCCAATTAATGCTTTGGTGGCGGTTGAAGGTACTCCTTTAGAAGAGCAGCAAACAGTTGAAATTTGGGAAATGATTCGTATGGTTGCCACTACACGTATTGTAATGCCAAAAACACAAGTTCGCTTAAGTGCAGGTAGAACTGAAATGAGTCAAGAAGGTCAAGCCATGTGTTTCTTTGCTGGTGCCAATTCTATTTTTGCAGGTAACAAGCTGTTAACTACGCCAAATCCTGATGTAAACGAAGACATAAAGTTATTTGATAAATTAGGTTTAACACCTAGTAAGCCATTTATTAATGTGATGAAAAAGCCAGAAACTGTAGAAGCTACAGATTCTCAATTTCAACCATTAGGTGAAAAACCAAAATGGACGCGTCCGGAGCATAAAATCGACCGAAACGAAGCTGCTAAAGAACGTGCTAAAGAATTAAGAAGTTCTTAAGTTCAGTTTGTTTATTTCATGGTAGAGTCCTCTTATGGGTTGATTCACTTATAATTTCTGAGTAAAACGCTATACCAAAACTATCTTTGCCATTATGGCAAAAAATAGATTAATATATGTTATGGATCCGTAATGTGGTTGGTGTTATGGCAATAGCAATAACATCAATGCTATAGCAAATGAATTTAAAGATCGTTTTGACTTTGAATTGTTAGTTGGGGGTATGTGGCTTGGAGACAATGCTCCAATAGGCGGTGAAGAACTCTCTGTTTTTTTACAATCAAATGGGCCGCAAATGGAAGCCAGAACGCAAATGCCCTTGAGTGATTCCTTTTATGAACTAGCATTAGATTCTTCGTATACTTTTAGTAGTTTACCTGCTTCAGCCGTCATTGTACTTATAAAACAATTAGTACCAGAAAAAGGAATGTTATTTGCTAAAGAGGTTCAAAAAGCACAATTTGCTCAGGGTAAAAGATTAGATAGTTTAGAAACATACGAATCAATTCTAAAGGCATTGGAAATAGAAGTTTCTGTTTTTAAAGAAAATTGGATGTCTGAAAATAATCTTAAAGCAACAGAAATAGAATTTTTAAAGGCACGAGAATTTGCTCAAGGCTTTCCAACACTTTTAATAAAACAAAATGATAGCCTACAGGTGCTTACCTCTGGTTATTTTGATTATGAATCGGTTGAACATTATCTAAAAAATAACTATTTTTAGATAAACTAATCAAACATGAGAAAAAAATCATTTAACCAAATTTCAGGCATTTCAAATGCCAAAAGGAAGATTTCCAAAAAGACTGGAGTACCATTAACAAAAAGCGGGCGCAAACAAAAATTGAAACGAGCCTCAAAAGGGGGTTGTTTGCTGAACCTAACTATTCTTTTTGTTTTGACCATTCTTTTAGTCCTAGCATAATAATCAATAAGAATCCTCAATATTTATATAAAAACAATCAATTTTCGTGATTGACATTTGTTACGTACCTTTGACATAGAAATTTTGTACAACAACTAAAACAAAAATATTATGGCTTTTGAATTACCACAATTAGGTTATGCATACGATGCTTTAGAACCACATATAGATGCAAAAACAATGGAAATCCACCATGGTAAACACCATGCTGGTTACACAAGCAAATTAAATACTGCAATTGAAGGAACTGACTTAGCTGATCAATCAATTGAGGCTATTTTAGCAAACCTTGATATGAGTAACGGTGCTGTTAGAAATAACGGTGGAGGTTTCTATAACCACAGATTATTTTGGGAAGTAATGTCTCCAAACGGTGGTGGTGAACCAACAGGAGAATTAGCAGACGCAATTAATACTGCGTTTGGTTCTTTTGAAGCGTTTAAAGATGCTTTTTCTAAAGCTGCTGCTACGCAATTCGGATCAGGTTGGGCTTGGTTATGTGTTGCTAAAGGTGGAGCGGTAAACGTTTGCTCTACTCCGAATCAAGACAATCCATTAATGCCAGGTGTTTCTTGTGGCAATCAACCAATTTTAGGATTGGATGTTTGGGAACACGCGTATTACTTAAACTACCAAAACCGTAGACCAGATTATATTGAGGCATTCTTTAATGTAATCGATTGGGACAAGGTATCTGCAAACTATGCAGCAGGAAAATAATTGAGATTTTCGATCATAAAATAAAAGCCAGATACATTAGTATTTGGCTTTTTTTATACAGTGTATTTATCTTAAAACTGTTCTAATATTTGAATTCGCTTTTCTATTGGTGGATGTGTTGCAAACATGCTATTAAAATGATTGATAAAAGACTTACTCTTATGCTTTTTTGTAGGATGGTCAATAAACATCTGTGCAACATCTTCGCGTTTTACGGCCTCAATCCAAGGGTCTTGCGACACTTTACGTAAGGCACTAGCAAGCGCTAAAGGATTCTTTGTCATTTCTGCAGCACCAGCATCGGCCAAATACTCTCTTTTTCGAGATAAGGCGAATCTAAAGAAAGAGGAAAGCACTAGACCAACGAGCCCCAAAGCAAGAATAATAAAAATGGCTCCACCTTTATCTTTACCATTATTACTTCTACCGCCTCCATATAAAATAGATCTAAAGGCTATTTCAGAAACAAAAGCAAAAATGCCAACGAAAATGATTGAAATAATTAACAGACGTACATCTTTATTAATAATATGAGTCAACTCGTGCGCAATAACCGCCTCCAGCTCGTCATCATCAAGTTTATTTATGATACCTCTAGACAAAGAAACGGCATATGAGTTTTCAGAAATTCCACTGGCAAACGCATTGAGAGAATCGTCTTCAATTACATACACCTTCGGCATTTTCATTCCTCTAGAGATACATAAATTCTCCACTAAATTATATACACGTTTATTGCTTTTACGTTCTAATGGTCGAGAACCTGTTGCAGCACGAATCATGGATGCATGACCTAACCAAGCAATAAGAAACCAAATGCCAACTGCAATGGTAACAAAAGGTGCCGTCATGATAAATTGGTTGTTTACATTGTCTACTTGAAATGCTTGCTCTTCTGAAGCTGTATACATTCCAAAAATGGCATAAAACAACCAAACCAAGCCCAAAAGCAATGCTGGAAATGCAATAAGCAGCATTACAGATTTCCTATTGTTACTGCTTATTTGAGATTGTAATCCTACGTACTTCATCTATTTCTTAAAAGCTCACTTTAGGTGCTTTATCAAGTACAGCTCTTTCGGCTGCACCTACGTCAAACATACTCTCTTTATTAAATGAGAACATACCCGCAATAATATTAGATGGAAACGTTTGAACCGCATTGTTATACTCTTTAGTGGCAGAATTAAAGAATCTTCTTACAGCAGAAAGCTTGTTCTCAATATCAGAAATTTCCTCTTGTAATTGCATAAAATTAGTACTTGCCTTTAGGTCTGGATAAGCTTCAATAGCAACATTTAATCCGCCCAAAGCAGCTGATAATTGATTCTCTGCTGCAATTTTTTCGTTAATACTTGAGGCATTTAAGGCACCTGCTCTTGCCGCAGTAACATTGGTTAAAACTTTTTCTTCATGATTCATATAACCTTTAACAGTTTCTACTAATTGCGGTATTAAATCATGACGTTGTTTTAGTTGCACATCTATATCTGCAAAAGCATTTTCGCGATTGTTACGCAACTTTACTAGCTTATTGTAAAATGAAACAAGCATTAATAACACTACGGCTATTACTGCTATAATTATAATCGTTGAACTCATAATAATTTTTTGTATTAGTTACCTTCAAAGATAACTGATTCATCTCAATCAAGAATACGAATATGTACAGATTGTTAAACGGCTATGATGAAGTGTAAAATTGAGGCCTTCAATTGAAATGAGACACAAAAAACCCAAGCCATAAACTCGGGTTGTTAAATATTCTTATTATTAATTCTCAATTAATATGCTCTTGCATCAGACCCTTCATAATAATTAATAAAGGCAGAGTTTACTACACGGTTACCTCCAGGTGTTGGATAATCTCCTGTAAAATACCAATCTCCTGTATGATCAGGACAAGCTTTATGCAAATTACCTACCGTTTGATAAATTACTTCAACATCACAATCAATCTCATTCGTTTTAAGCATTTGAGCAATCTTATTAGAAATCTGTTCATCAGTAAAAGGTGTATAAATATCTTTTACAAAATTCTGAATCTCGTTATCAGACAGCCCTTTTTGTTGTTTACATTTTTGATAAACCTCATCAATAACTTCTTCTTGACCTGATTCTTTTAGTAATTCAATAGCAGCCTTAAATGCAATAAAATCACCAATCTTCGCCATATCAATACCATAACAATCTGGATATCTAATTTGAGGAGCAGAAGACACAATCACAATTTTCTTAGGACTCAACCTATTTAAAATTCGAATAATACTCTTTTTTAATGTGGTTCCTCTAACAATACTATCATCAATAATTACAAGATTGTCTGTTGGTTTTACAACACCATATGTAACATCGTAAACATGCGCTACTAAATCGTCTCTTGAATTGTCATCTGCAATAAACGTACGTAATTTTACATCTTTTACTGCTATTTTCTCCATGCGCGGACGAACCGATAAAATTTCTTTAACTCTTTGAGCTGATAGGCCATGATTTCCTTTTAATAAAACATCTGTCTTTTGTTTATTTAAAAAATCTTCGGCAGCTTCAAACATTCCAAAAAATGATGTCTCTGCCGTATTAGGTATGAAAGAGAACACAGAATTTTCAATATCCTCATCAATCGATTTTAAAATCTGAGGAAATACATTCTTGCCTAAAGCTTTTCTTTCATTGTATATATCTGCATCACTACCTCTCGAGAAATAGATTCGTTCAAACGAACATGATTTTTTTGGTAACTGTTCTAAAACCGGCTTCACACTTGTTTCTCCACTTCTTTTCACCACCAATGCATGACCTCTATCTAATTCTTTAATATTTTCTAACTCAACATTAAATACTGTTTGAATAACAGGTCTTTCAGATGCAACCACAACAACTTCGTCGTCTTTATAGTAAAAGCATGGTCTAATACCTGCAGGATCGCGCAGTACAAAAGCATCTCCATGTCCAATTAAACCAGCCATAGCGTAACCACCATCCCAACTTCTTGCAGCTCTTTTTAAAACATTATCTACTTGTAATTCAGACGCAATCATTGGTGATGCATCCTTTTTGTTGACACCTTGATTTTTTAGATCTTGATAAATATTTTCAACCTCATCATCCAAAAAGTGCCCAATTTTTTCCATAACTGTAACAGTATCGGTATTCTCTTTGGGGTGCTGACCTAACTCTATTAACTCTTGTAAAATTTGATTGGAGTTGGTCAAGTTAAAGTTACCGGCAACAATTAGGTTTTTGTGTTTCCAGTTATTCTGACGCAAAAACGGGTGTACACTCTCAATACTGTTTTTACCAAAGGTACCATAGCGAACATGTCCAAGATATAACTCACCCAAATAAGGCATATTTTGCTTTTGCCAATTGATATCATCTTGCATTTCTGAAGATTGCATCACGCCATTCAATCGCTCATTTATTTGACTAAATACATCCTGAATTGGTTGGGTTTTATTAGAACGAATTCTACTAATATAACGCTGACCAGGTTCCATATCAAATTTTAAACTTGCAAAACCTGCTCCGTCTTGACCTCTGTTATGTTGTTTCTCCATTAACAAGTACATCTTGTTAATGCCATAGAAAGAAGTACCGTATTTTTCTTTATAATACTCTAATGGTTTTAAGAGTCTTAAAAGTGCAATTCCACATTCGTGTTTAATTGAATCACTCATTTTTGTTGGGTTGTGTTATCTGTTGTGTTTATTTTTCAAAAATAAAAATTCCGCGCGAGCGCGGAATTTATTTAAGTGGTTATTTCAAATTGTGTAAGGTCTTTAAACTGTTGCAAGCGCACAGCCACTTCGTCTTCTGTTAAGACTTGCATGCGCTCAGTTCCAAACTTTTCTACACAGAACGATGCTAAATTAGATCCGCTTATTACAGCTCTTTTCATATTTTCAAAAGAAATATCTCTTGTTTTTGCCAAATAACCTATAAAGCCCCCAGCAAACGTATCTCCAGCACCAGTAGGGTCAAATACTTCTTCTAATGGTAGCGCAGGTGCAAAGAACACTTCGTTTTCATGAAACAACAATGCTCCGTGCTCGCCTTTTTTAATCACCACATATTTAGGGCCCATTTCAAAAATCTTCTTGGCAGCTCTAACTAAAGAATATTCTCCTGTCAATTGTCTCGCTTCTTCATCGTTAATAGTTATAACATCTATATGTTCAATAACATTTAACAATTCTGGCAAGGTATTATCCATCCAAAAATTCATCGTATCTAACACCACCAATTTTGGTTTTTCAGTCATTTGATTGATTACAGACATTTGAATATCTGGATGCAAATTACCCAACATTAAAAATTCTGCATCTTTAAAATCTTCAGGTACAACTGGATTAAAATCAGCTAAGGTATTTAGCTCTGTCACTAAAGTATCGCGAGTATTTAAATCGTTATGATAGCGCCCACTCCAGAAAAAAGTTTTTCCTCCTTTTACAATTTCCACACCATCAGTGTTCACATCACGTTGGTTTAACATATCTAAATGCGTATGTGGCATATCATCTCCAACAACAGAAACAATACTAGATTTTACCCCAAAAGTTGCAGCAGAAAGCCCGATGAACGTGGCAGCGCCACCTAAAATCTTATCTGTTTTTCCAAAAGGCGTTTCAATAGCATCAAAAGCCACTGTGCCTACTATCAATAATTTACTCATATATGCTTTTAAAATTGACATCTGCAACGCTAAATATTCCTTAAAAATACTTGTAAATCGTGCTGATGTAATACCTTTGCAAAAATAAGTTTAAAAAATGACTATCAAAGAAATACAAGAGGAAATTATTGAGGAGTTCGATATGTTTGAAGATTGGATGCAACGCTATGAATATATCATAGAATTAGGAAAATCTTTACCTTTAATCGACCCTTCAAAAAAGGTTGATGCGAACTTGATTAAAGGGTGTCAGTCTAAAGTATGGATAGATGGTTATTTAGATGGTGAAAAAGTAGTTTTTACAGCTGATTCTGACGCCATTTTAACCAAAGGAATTGTGGCGTTATTATTACGTGTTTTTAGCGACCAACAGCCTCAAGACATTGTAGAAGCTGATACAGAGTTTATAAATGAGATCGGATTGAAAGAACATTTGTCTCCAACTCGAGCAAATGGATTGGTTTCTATGGTAAAACAAATCAAATTGTACGCATTAGCGTATCAAGCTAAATTGAATTAATTTTGTAAAAAATTAGAGGTATGACTCAAGATGATGCACAAGCGTTAGGGGATAAAATAGTTGAGGTTTTAAAAACCATATTTGATCCTGAAATTCCAGTTGATATTTATGAACTTGGATTAATTTATGATGTTATGGTAAGCGATGAAAACGATATTAAAATATTAATGACACTAACATCACCAAATTGTCCTGTAGCTGAGACATTACCTGTAGAAGTTGAAGAGAAAGTAAAAACCTTAGAAGATGTAAAAAACTGTGAAGTTGAAATTACATTCGACCCTACATGGACTCAAGATATGATGAGCGAAGAAGCCAAATTAGAATTAGGATTCCTATAATTTCTATTGAATGGACGAAATAAGAAATAGAGTAGCAGAAAGTAAACTTGTAACTATAGATCTTGAGGATTATTATCCGCAAGGGCAACGCTTGATATTAGATATTAAACAATGGCTCTTTGAAGGCTTGATTTTAAGGGAACAAGAGTTTCGATCTTTATTAAAAGAGCACAATTGGTCTCAATATAAAAATGCTTATGTTGCTATTTCTTGTAGTTCGGATGCCATTATTCCGTCTTGGGCATATTTGCTAATAGCCACCTATTTAGCCCCTGCAGCTAACAAAATTGTTGTGGGTGATTTAATGCAATTAGAGACATTAATTTTTGAAGATGTTATAGCTAAATTAAACTCTGAAAAGTTTGAGGGCAAATCAGTTATTATTAAAGGGTGTTCTAACAAACCGATACCTGACACTGCTTATACTAGTATAGTTTCTAAATTGCTTCCAATTGCAAAAAGCGTTATGTTTGGTGAAGCCTGCTCAACCGTACCACTTTTTAAATCTAATAAATAGTCTATTATTTATAGTATACATTTTCTTATTTTTGCTTCAGGAAAATTAAATCTACTATTATGAAAAAAACACTGCTTATATTAGCTTTTATAGTTATTTATAGTTCAAGTTTTGCCCAAGAAGAAGAAACTGATACCATTCCTGATGGTTGGAGAACCTTTGGTAAAATTTCGTTACTAATTAACCAAGCTGCCTTTTCAAACTGGCAAGCGGGAGGTGATAATAATTTGGCTGCTAATCTAAAAGTAAACTACAATTTTAATTATACCAAGGGTGTTTGGAGTTTAGACAATAAATTCATGACTAGTTATGGTATTACCAATACCGAAGATGATGGTACGCGAAAATCAGATGATCGTATAGAACTGAACTCTATTTTAAGTAGAAAAATGAAAAAGAAATATTGGAGCTTTTCATTCTTTATGAATTTTAAAACTCAATATACGAATGGGTATGATTACGAAGACGATTTTACTGATCAAAATCCTGGAGAAGATAGCGAAAATTATCCTACTTCTGGATTTTTTAAACCAGCATATTGGCAATTTGGTCCGGGTTTCTTGTGGAAAAAATCTGATGAATTCTATGTTAACCTTGCACCAATAACATCTAAACTTACTTTTTTAACAGGAGAAATATGGACCTATAATGATGACGATCCAGGTAATGTGTTTTATGAGTCAAGTAACGATGTAGAAACCTTTGGTGTAGATCCAGGTGATTCGTTATTTTACGAAATGGGTATGAATATAAGAGCAGGATACACCTTCACCTTGGCAAAGAATATTAAAGTTGAGAATTTATTAATGTTATACTCTAACTATTTACAAGATCCTCAAAATGTAGATATCGATTATACTTTAGATATTGAAATGACAATTAACGATTGGCTATCTACTGACTTTACTTTTCAAACAATTTATGATGATAATGCGTTTGAAGGGTTTCAGTTAAGAGAAGTATTTGGTTTAGGGTTTAACTTCAATTTGAATTGACACTTACAAAAAGAATTAAAGCCCGCTTATGCGGGCTTTTTTTATGAAATGTTTTCACCATCCTGATTGTACTCGTAATATAGAAAATCGTTATACGGAAAACGTTGAATGTGAATTTTCTTTACTTCTTCAAATACTTTGTTTCTAAATTCATCCATATTCTCTTTATTTATTGCAGAAATAAAGAGACAATTATCGCCTTCGGACATCCAAGTACGTTTCCAATCTTCTAACGTATAGTGCGCTTTTGTTGGTTGCGTTACTAAATCATCTTCATCAATAGTTTGATGCGTATATGCATCTATCTTATTAAAAACCAAAAGTGTAGGTTTATCTGCACTCTCTATCTCACCTAAAATTTTATTTACCGAAGCGATATGGTCTTCAAAATTAGGGTGTGAAATATCTACTACATGTAATAATAAATCTGCTTCTCGAACCTCATCAAGAGTTGATTTAAAAGATTCTACAAGCTGCGTAGGTAATTTTCTAATAAACCCCACAGTATCTGTTAATAAGAAAGGTATATTCTTAATCACAACCTTTCTTACAGTAGTATCTAAAGTGGCAAAAAGCTTATTCTCTGCAAATACATCGCTCTTACTTACTATATTCATTAAAGTAGATTTACCTACATTGGTATATCCTACTAATGCCACACGTACCATTTTACCTCTGTTCTTGCGCTGCACAGCCATTTGCTTATCTATAGTAATCAATTTCTTTTTTAGCAAAGCGATTTTATCGCGAACAATACGTCTATCTGTTTCAATTTCTGTTTCACCAGGACCACGCATACCGATACCCCCTTTTTGACGACTTAAGTGTGTCCAAAGTCTCGTTAAACGAGGTAACAAATATTGACTTTGAGCTAACTCTACCTGAGTTCGCGCATACGATGTTTGGGCACGTTGCGCAAATATGTCCAGAATCAAATTGGTTCTATCTAAAATCTTGCAATCAAGCGCTCTTTCTATATTTCTCAACTGAGCAGGAGACAATTCATCATCAAAAATTGCGGTGCCTATATCGTTCATTTCTATATAGGCTTTAATTTCCTCTAATTTACCCCCACCAATATAGGTTTTGGAGTTTGGTTTCT
Source organism: Urechidicola sp. KH5 (assembly GCF_054661455.1). Classification (NCBI taxonomy): domain Bacteria; kingdom Pseudomonadati; phylum Bacteroidota; class Flavobacteriia; order Flavobacteriales; family Flavobacteriaceae; genus Urechidicola; species Urechidicola sp. KH5. Next base: position 200,057 of record NZ_BAAFSW010000002.1, on the reverse strand, counting down.
CCATCTTTTGAGTAAATCGCTTTATAGCCTTCCCTCCAGCAGTCAATGTTAAAAAAGCCAATTCATCTAAATATTCATTGGTTTTTTCTTCGTCTTGATATTGGGTAATAACCGCAATCAAAATTGCTTTTTCTGAAGTTACTTTTTTCTCTTCTATCATAAGTCTTGTATCACTATGCAAAGGTACAAAAAACAACAAGCCGAAGGAATCCCTTCGGCTTGTTAAACAATAAATTACTTATTTCTTAATTTCCTGTAACTTTTACGTTCTCTACTTGAAAAGTAGTTGTGATACCACTATCTGATCCTAAATATCTGAAAGCAACTACCACATCTCCCTCTAAACAAGAAATATTAATTGAACCTGAAGGTGTAAACGAACTCCCATAGCCACTTGACGGACTATCAGCTAAATCCGCATCTACTAAAGCCCATGTTGCTGTGTCTATATCTCCTGAGTAATCAGTAGACACAAACACCGTTAACGCGTCTCCATTATGGAAACCTACCTTAGTTTCAAAAGTTAATTCTTCATCAGTAGTTCCATCTAAATTAATTATTGGTGTAATCAACCAAGCTTCCATAGGTTCTTCACCACTTCTAAATGCAGAAGCTTGCATATAACTATTACCTCCAAAACTTCTCAATTCAAAGTTTTCGCTACCTCCATTTACATTTGTCCAAGACCAACCATCTGTCATTAACTGTGCCTCAGAAGTGCCTTCGAAAGACTCATCCAAAAGCACTTGTGCTCCACCTACTGAGTTGTTCCCACAATCTAAAATTACTGGGTCGCAACGGTTTTCATCAGTAAACTCTAGGTTGGTTGGATTATTGATAATAAACACAAAGTTCTCTCCAAAAAAGTCTTTTGATAAAATGGCGTTTAAATTACCTTTTCCTTCTGATATTGTATACGATTTAAAATCTGAGAATGTACTCGTTTGTAGGGTTGCCATAGACTCGTCATCACAACTCATTAAAAACCTGTTTCCATCAAACTCATCATTAGCCTCTCCTGCATATGTTTTTCCTAATTCACTCAATGCAAACTGCATGTTAGGAACTTGTACCATTAAGTTGATATTCTCTGCCGTATACTCTCCAGCTGCTATTGTCTTTGGTACAATAGTTTCTGTAATTAAAGAACGAATTAAATGATCATCATATGTAAATGCAGAAATATCATCTACTTCTCCATCAATTAAAGAACCTAATCTATATCTACCTGGTGTTCCATCTGTTGGATCATCATCATCACCATCGTCATAAGTAATTGACAAACCGTCTAATTTCACATAAATTTTTCTACCAAATTCGAAGCTTTCGAATAACGAAGTTTTATCTACTAAAACTTCTATTCCAAATTCAGGATCTACTGGTTTATCTTGAATAATTAAGGTTTTGTAAAAGTTCCCACCGTAGTCACTTGACACAACGTAACCTTCGAAATATAAACCATCATTTGTCGCTTCGAAAGTATAAACAGACTCATCATTATCAATGAAATTTTGATCGAATGCGGATCTTGCTGCTTCAATACTAGAATTTACATTGATATCTGGCTCTACACCACTAATAGGTGGTACATCATATTCATCATCATCTACACATCCCACAGCTAATGCGGTAAAAGCGATAAAGGATAGTAACTTGAATAATTTAATTGTTTTCATTTTTGTAATATATCGTTAATTTTTATTTTATTTATTAAAATCTGAAGTACACATTTAAGAAATATGTTGTACCAAAGCCATACCAATATTTCGGTCCGAAAACTGGTTTGTCGCGTTCTTTATCTTCTTTTAAAACGCGGTAGTTTGCATTTCTTGATTGCTCAAAACCTCCCGTTTTATACTTTTCATTTAACACATTATTAATGGTTGCAAAGAATCCAACATAGTAATCGTCTATCCTCCAAGATTTACCACCTACAAGATTCACTAAGTAATAATCGTTAAATTTTTCTTGTCTTAGTAACTCTCTCGCAATTTCTGGATCGTAATCGTTAAATGGTTGCCCATCCTCTGGGTCTGTAACAAAATTACTTGTTCTTGCAATTGGGCTAATATCTAAATACCCATTCGAAAATCTATTGGCTGTAGCTCCAATCCACCAATATTCTGGGTCACGGTATTCAAAGCCAAAAGACAACGCTCTTTGTGGACCACCAGCAACATGGTAATTTTTAAGATGCGCTTCGCCAAAATCTAGGACATCATCAAAATCATCTGAAGTTACATATAAATCGGCATTATCACTATATACATAATCTCCTAGTGCTGCTGCAGCTTTTAGTTTAATAGTAGAAGTTACTTGAGCAGATAAACCTACTTCTAATCCAATGTTTCTTCTATCGATACCTGTTAATACTTCTTGAACAAAAGCATTGCTTTCTACTGGTCCATCAGGTGCTAAAATTGCTAAACCATCTGCATAATAAAAAGAAATTTCTGTTGCGTCTTGAAATTGTGTATAGTATCCTGTAACTCTACCTTGAATAACTGGTGTTCTAAAAATATAACTGGCATCAAACGAGGTAATTTTTTCGTCTGTTAAACCAATTACTACATCATTATTTTCTCTTGAATTAGAAAATGAGTTTCTAATAGTTGGTGCTTGTGTTCTGTAACTAGCATTCGCATTGATTAAATGACGTCCAGAGATTTTATATGTAGCACCTGCTTTTACACCAAAATTTGAAAAGTTTAATTTTTCACTTTCACCAAAAGAGCGTTCTCCAGGAAAACGTCCATTCTCATATAATCCATTACGTTGGTAACTAGTAGTGGCGAACTGACCACTCACGTGAAAATCTAATTTGTCATATGAAAATTGTGCTTGAGCAAAAGCATCAAAAACACTAGCGTTCATTTCAAAATTATATCTAAAACGATCTCCTTCTTGTGCAATTCTATTCGGATTTCTCAAATCGTTTTGAGCCTCGTCTAAAGTCTCTGAGAAATTGTCAACATTTAGGTAACCCGTACCTCCTAATAAATCTAAAATATGTCCGTAATTTTCAGACTTTAAATTTCTGTAAGTTAATGCAGCATTTAAATTTACATTGTCATTTAACTCTCTTCTAAAAATGGTGTTGGCTGTAAATTGGTTGTCATCGTTTCTATCATCATATAAAATATAAATAGAATTCCCACCTTGTGCTGCACTTGATAAGTTAGCTTGATACATAGCGTGCCAATCTACTTGACCATCTTCAATAAAAGCTTGTTCTGCTAAGTAAGCTCCCTCATAATCTGGGTTATCTTGATCTCTTAAAAAGTAACTAGGTAATTTTTGGTAGTATGTAGGGTCTGGGTTTGAACCTCCTCCTAAAATAAATTGATCTCCATTACCATCTGTTGCAAGTGTACCACCTCCAAAATCTAAACGGCTATTACCTATCTTACCAAATTGGTAAGCTACATTGGTATTTAAAGATGTTTTCTCATCAATATTCCAATAATGGTTTAACATGAAAACTGGCTCTTCTATATCACGTTCTCTAGAGTTACGCTTATTACCATCTTGATACCCCCAATAGGCATTATAACGTGTGCTCTTTAAATCGTAGGCTTCCTGGGTATTTGGAGATGATCTACCTCTTCTATTGGGCGTATAAAACGCCGTCAAATTTAAACTGTGCTTATCATTAAATACTTTCTCTATAGATGCAAAAAATGAATTTGCATCATATAATGTAGCATCGTTGTAACCTTCGTTACCATATCTACGTGCTGCTAAAAAGGCATAAGCCCAACCTTTATCGTTTAATCCCGATGCATAACTTGCCATTACTCTTCCGGTATAACTTCTGTTCGATGAAGAGTAAGTAACTCTACCTCCGGCACTGTATTCTGATGCACGCATAACAATATTGTTAGAACCTGCAATGCCACCAAAAGCATATTCAGAAGGTGCTAAACCATTAGCTAACTCTTGGTTACGCATAACATCGTTTAACCCTCCCCAGTTACTCCACTGTGGGCGACCATTAAACATTTTGTTCATTTCTACACCATTGATAAGAACTTTTCCATTTTCTGAGTTGTAACCTCTAGCTCTAAAAAAAGTAGCACTAAAATCAAATGCAGCGGCGTTTAAGAACACATCTCTAGATGACTGTAAAAGTCCAGCAGTATTATCTGCTCCCCCTTCATCCGCACTAAGTTCGTCTGCTGTTAATGAAATTACACTTAAATCTGCTTGGTCTAACGCGACCTCATACAATAGAATTTGACCTAAATCAACGGTGCCACCTTCAGACATTACAAAAGGAAAATTTTGAGTTTCATAGCCTTCATAGCTTACTTCTAAAAGCTGATTTCCAATCGCAATGTTGGTAATCTCAAAGACTCCATCTCCATCTGTAAGCGTTTCTGTGGTGGTTCCAATTAGTTTAATTGATACGCCTCTCAATGGAGCTCCATCAAAGCTATTGGAAACACGACCTTGAACAACACCTAGTGATTGTGCAACCGTAACTAAAGTGGTCGCCAAAATACAAAGCATTGTAATGCTAGTTTTCTTCATGTTTGATTTTAATAATTAATACGTTGTTTTTTGCAATTTATCGCCTGCAAAAATAATCTTTTTTATACAACTCATAAATTAATTTAACGTAATAATTACTTTGTGTAATAGAATGTTTCTATTTTTGCAAAATCATTAAATAAATTAATTGCTTCAAATGACCAGAGTAACCCTTGTATTATTGGCCCTATTTAATTTACAATCAGCTTTTTGTCAAACAAATTCTAATAAACAATATAAGATTAGAACCGTTGCGTTTTACAATCTTGAAAATCTGTTTGACACTATAAATAATCCTGCCAAAAACGATGAGGCTAGTCCAATGATGGAGTTAAAGGGAAATAAATCAAAAGTTTATTGGGATAAAATTGACAAACTAGGTTCTGTTTTGGTTGATATTGGAGCAGAAAAATCAAAAAACAGCCCAGTACTGATTGGTGTTGTGGAAATTGAAAACGACACGGTATTGAAAGATTTGGTAGCTGGTAAATATTTAAAAGACAAACGCTATAGTTTTATTCATTACGATTCTCCTGATAAACGTGGTATTGATGTGGGCTTGTTATATCAAGGACGCTATTTTAAACCTATTCACCATAAATCGTATGAATTAAAGATTTTTGATAACGACGGTAAACGCATTTACACCAGAGACCAATTACTAGTTAGCGGCTATTTAGATGATGAACTCATTCATGTTATAGTAAATCACTGGCCATCAAAAAGAGGTGGAACGCGCAGTATACCTTACCGCGAAAAAGCAGCTGCTCTTAACTTAAAAATTATGGAAGAAGTACGTCAAACATATCCTAATGCCAAGATTATCACAATGGGTGATTTTAATGACGACCCTATTGAATCTAGCTTTAAGAATATTTTGAAAACGAAATCTAAAAAAGAAGATGTTGCTGAGAATGATTTGTACAATCCGTATGAAGGCATGTTTAAGAAAGGGTTTAACACTGCAGGATATAGAGACAATATTAATTTGTTTGATCAACTATTAGTCTCTTCTCAATTAGTAACCACTACCGACGATTACTCTAGCTATAAATTATATACTGCCAATATTTACAATCCAAAAAAACTGATTAACAAAAAAGGACGCTATAAAGGGTATCCATTCCGTAGCTTTTCGTATGGAAACTATACAGGAGGATATAGCGATCACTTTCCTTCTTATATTTACTTGATAAAAGAAATCAACTAAAAACCCGTATCTTTACCAAATACCACATGTAGCCCAAAAATGTGAACCTCAGACTATTAACTTAGTTTGGATGAAACATTGTGTTCTAACATATCTACTTGTTTTATTGTGTTTTAACTTCTTTGGTCAAGAAAAAAAGCAATATAAAATATGTACAATTGCGTTTTACAATCTTGAAAATGCTTTTGACACAATAAACGACCCTCATACTTATGATGAGTATAGCCCAATTCTTCAAACCAAACAATCTAAATCTGAAGTTTACTGGAATAAACTAAATAATTTAGCCAGTGTTCTAACACAAATAGGTTCAAATAAAAATAATCAGGCACCAAGTGTGATTGGAGTTAGTGAAGTTGAAACATCCCGTGTTATAGATGATTTACTTACAACCAAACCTTTCAAAGATCTCATTTATGATTATGTTCACATTGAATCTGAAGATTGGAGAGGTAGCGACGTAGCTTTACTTTACAATCCTCAGCATTTTCAACCTACAAATTACAAAGCGCACAGGCTTTGGGTTTTTAGTTATGAAGGGTATCGGGTAAAAACTAGAAATATCCTACGAGTAGATGGCTATTTACAAGATGAATCGATTAGTTTTATTATTGTGCATTGGCCATCACAACGCAGTGGAACAGAAAAAACAAAACATCTCAGAATAGCAGCTGCTGAATTAACCAAAAAGATTATTCAAGAAATTCAAAGCGAAATACCAAATCAAAAGATTGTTATAATGGGTGATTTTAATCTCGACCCTCATACCGATTATTTTAACGAGATTTTATCCGTAGATTCAAATAAGAATACAAAAGAAACCGAGTTGATAAATCCATTTATAAAATTGTATAAAAAGGGGTATGGAAGTATTGGTTTTCGAGATAACCTTCATCTGTATGACCAGATTCTTATGTCATCTAGTTTAGAAAATAAAAATTTCGAAACGTTCGGTTTCTATGAGGCTGGAATATACAATCCTTCATTTTTAATTAACAAGAAAGGCCGCTATAAAGGATATCCTTTTAGAAGTTGGGGCACAAACAATCAATTTACCAATGGTTATAGCGACCATTATCCGGTTTATATCTATTTACTGAAAGAGCTAGATTAATCTTGAGCGATATCTTTTAATTGTAGTTGGAGTGAAGTAATACCATTCCAATGATTCTCGTCTAAAACAAAAGCCGCTTTAAAGGATTTACCATTAGATGTCAATTCTTGTTTTTCTCCTAATCCAAAGCCTATGGCGTTATAAGTTTTTTGATCGGCCCCATTAATAATACCCAATTTTAAATGTGTTTTATCTGCTCCAACGCATTTACCATACCCATTGTCTCGCAAACCACTTGCAGCAAAAACAGGTCGCATATTACTTGGACCGAAAGGAGCAAATTGTTTGAGAATTTTATAAAATTTCGGCGTGAGCTGTTCCAGCTCAACCTCAGAATTAATTTGCAATTCCGGAGTTTTTAATTCTTTGGGCAAGGTATTTTTTACCACCTCTTCAAACTTATCTTTAAAGCCTTGGTAATTTTCGGGTAATAAGGTTAATCCTGCTGCGTATTTATGTCCTCCAAATTGTTCAACAAACTCGGTACATTGCTCAATAGCATTGTAAACATCAAAACCCTTAACAGATCTTGCAGAAGCGGCAAGTTTTTCACCACTTTTAGTAAAAACTAAAGTTGGTCTATAATAGGTCTCGATTAATCGAGAAGCCACAATACCAATAACACCTTTATGCCAAGTTTCGCTATAAACAACAGTCGAAACGTTTTGCTCTTCATTATTTTCTCTAATTTGTTCCAGTGCTTCATACGTAATTGTTTTATCTAATTCTTTTCTGTCTTGATTAAAAACATCTATTTCTAATGCATAGGAGGCAGCCTTATTAAAATCTGTTTCTGTTAACAAAGTAACGGCATGTTGCCCATGTTTCATTCTTCCTGCAGCATTAATTCTTGGAGCGATTACAAAAACAACATCGGTAATCGTTAATTCACTTTTGTTGAGCTGATGCGTCATAGCCTTTATCCCAATTCTTGGATTGCTATTAATTACTTTCAATCCATAATAGGCCAACACTCTATTCTCTCCAGTCATCGGCACAATGTCTGCTGCTATGGCCGTGGCAACTAAATCTAAATATGGAAGGAAATCATCTATGGTTTCTTTTCTATTTTTACCCAAAGCTTGTATTAGCTTAAAACCAACTCCGCATCCGCACAACTCGTCATATGGGTACTGGCAATCCTCTCTTTTTGGATCTAAAACAGCAATGGCATTCGGTAATTCTTTTCCAGGTCTATGATGGTCGCAAATAATAAAATCTATATCTCTTTCATTTGCATATTTAACTTGTTCAATGGCCTTTACACCACAATCTAAAGCAATGATTAAAGAAAAATCATTGTCATGAGCATAATCAATTCCCTGAAGAGAAACTCCATACCCTTCCTTATAACGATCTGGGATGTAGGTAGAAACCAATGGGTAGTGAGATATTAAGTAAGAGTAAACTAAAGAAACTGCAGTAGTTCCATCAACATCGTAATCACCATAAACCAGTATCTTTTCATCGTTGTAAATCGCTTCTTCAATTCTAGCTACGGCTGTTGCCATATCTTTCATTAAAAAAGGATTGTGCAGATCAGAAAGTGAGGGTCTAAAAAAGGCTTTGGCCTCATCAAAACTATTGATACCTCTTTGCAATAACAAAGATGCAATCAAACGATCGCCATTCAATTGACTCGCCAAATTTTGAACATCTTCTTTTAAAGGTTGCTGTGCTAAGGTCCAACGCATAGTATAAAAATATAAACCCCGAATTTTAAACCGAAAAGGTAACAAAAATTCAGGGTTCTAAGTTAAAAATACCCTTTTAGGTATGTGTTTTTATTATTGCTCGTGGTACTCTATTTCAATAGCTACATCAGTAAATCCACGGAACATCTCCATTACTCCACAGTATCTCTCTACTGACAAATCAATGGCTTTTTGAATCTTGTCTTTCTTAAAATCTGAACCATAGAACTTATATGTTACTACTACATCTTTATAAATTCTCGGATGCTCATCTGTTAATTCCGCGGTTACATCAATTTTAAAATCATCAACTTCTGCTCTCATTTTTTTCAGTAAGGAAACAATGTCCAAAGCAGAACAACCTGCTAAAGAAGACAACATAAGAGCTTTTGGTCGCATACCTCTAGTTGCTTGCCCTTCTACAGGGTTGTCAATTTGTACTACGCCATCTTCGTGTTCTGATTCAAACGCATTTCCGTCTTTCCAAGTTAAGGCTATCTTTGCCATAATTTAAATTTTTAAGAATTCAAATTTACCACTTTATTCTTGGTTTTTTTGTAACATTGTTTACAAAAGAACTTCAATTATGAAAAAGGTTTCTGGGCAACTAGTAGCAATCAAAGAACAACGCATTTTTCCTGCAGAAATAACTATTGAAAATGGCCTAATTTCAAAAATAGTTGAAGTAAAAAAAGCCAACCCGCATTTTATTCTCCCTGGCTTTGTCGATGCCCACATTCATATAGAAAGTTCAATGCTAGTGCCTTCTGAATTTGCAAAACTTGCTGTGTTACATGGTACGGTTGGTTCCATTTCTGATCCTCATGAAATTGCGAATGTTCTCGGTAAGGAGGGAGTTTATTATATGATAGAAAACGGAAACAAAGTGCCCTTTAAATTTCATTTTGGTGCGCCTTCTTGCGTTCCTGCAACCAATTTTGAAACTGCAGGTGCCGTTATAAATTCTGATGATATCAAAGACCTATTAGCGCATCCAGAAATTAATTATTTGGCAGAAATGATGAACTATCCAGGTGTCTTATTTCAAGATCCAGAGGTGTTGAAAAAAATTGCGTGGGCAAAACATTATAATAAACCTGTGGATGGTCATGCTCCAGGGTTAAGGGGTGATGATGCAAAAACATATATTGGCGCCGGTATTTCTACCGATCACGAATGTTTTTCATATAGCGAGGCGAAAGAAAAGCTTGACTATGGAATGAAAATTCTTATACGAGAAGGTAGTGCTGCCAAAAATTTTGAAGCTCTAATAGACTTACTACCGAAGCATTATGAAAACATGATGTTCTGCTCAGACGATAAACATCCAGATGATTTAATTATTGGGCACATCAATCAATTATGTGCGAGAGCGGTAACCAAAGGAATAGATGTATTTAAAGTATTACAAGCTGCATGCATAAATCCTGTAAAGCATTACAAAATGAATATTGGGTTGTTAAAAGTAGGAGATCCTGCTGATTTTATTCTTGTAGAAAATCTAGAACATTTTGAAGTGTTACAGACCTATATTAATGGTGATCTAGTTGCAAAAAATGGTAAATCTAATATAGAATCAGTTCCATTTGAAACTCCCAATAAATTCGATATTTCAGAGAAGTCTATTAAAGATTTTGAAATTGATGCAACTTCAAATACCATAAGAGTTATCGAAGCCTTGGATGGCGAATTGATTACCAATGAGATTGAAGCAAAAGCTTTGATAAAAAATAACAAATTGGTAGCTGATGTAGCTAATGATGTATTAAAAATGGTGGTTGTTAATCGTTATAAAGACACCCCTATTGCAAAGGCGTTTATAAAAAATATCGGCCTTAAAAGAGGTGCTATTGCAAGCTCTGTTGCACATGATTGTCATAATATAGTTGCAGTTGGTACTGATGACATTGAGCTTTGCAAAGCAGTAAACCTTCTCATAAGGAATAAAGGAGGGGTTTGCGCTGTAGATGGAGAAAATAAAAAAGTATTGCCTTTACCCGTGGCTGGTATTATGAGTGATTTAGATGGTTGGACCACAGGTAAACTCTATGAAGAAATTGATGCCATGGCTAAAACATTGGGCTCCGAATTAAGAGCACCTTTTATGACCCTTTCGTTTATGGCGCTTTTAGTGATACCAGATTTAAAACTCTCTGATTTAGGATTGTTTAGCGGTAAGAAATTTGAGTTTATAAAACTGAATAGGTAAACAGATGAAAAAAAGGAAAAAAGTTCTTTATGGATTATTGACCATTTTAATTATTGGATTTCTAATCCCTCAAAATCTTAAAATACCCGTAAAAGGTGCGACTAAATCTGACTACAACCCAAAATCATTTTGGTTTTATCCTTGGGGTAAATCCGTCACCCATAAAGGTGTTGATATTTTCGCTAAAAAAGGAACAGATATTAACTCTTCAACTAATGGTATTGTCCTTTTCTCTGGAGAAATAAGAGTTGGAGGGAAAATAGTAGTTGTTCTTGGCCCTAAATGGAGATTACATTATTACGCACATCTTGATGAATTGAACGCTTCTAAGTTTTCATTTGTAAGCCAGAATACTAAAATTGGAACCGTAGGTACGAGTGGAAATGCAAGAGGAAAACCTGCTCATTTACATTACTCTATCATGACCATTATTCCTTATATATGGCAAATTGATCGAGACAAACAAGGTTGGAAAAAAATGTTTTATTTAAATCCAATTGAGTTTATAAAATCATAAAAACAATAATCAACCATACTCTGAAACCTTTCAGTAGTCTAAACCTTCGTTTCCTTGAACTCAAAATTTCAATTCAGGCTGCAAGCTTCACATTTGCCTTGCAATAAGATTTGAGAAGAAATCAATTCTCTGTTTTTGATATGGGGTATTGTAATTTCAATTTCAAGGCAATCTACTTTTCCGCAAGAAATACATTGAAAATGTGGGTGTATATCTATATGTTCTTTTGCATTGCAACCATTACACATGGCGTACCATTTAATACCATTTTTCCCCAAAAAAGAATGCAAAATCCCATCATCTTCTAACCTATCAAGTACTCTATAAACTGTGGTTTTATTTAAAGTTGGTTTAAGACGTTGAATCAAATCAATAGCTGATATAGCTCCAGACTGATTTTCAAACTCTGCTAAAAGCACATTGATAGATTTTGTTTTTCTAATTACTCCCATACCACAAAATTATTACAACTATGTTGCAATAACAAATTAATATTTATATTTGCAACTCAGTTGCATTAACGTTTATGAATTTTAAAATAGCCCTCAATAACCCAGATATTTTTGGTGCCTTAGCAAGTACCCTTTGTATGATACATTGTTTAATTACACCATTTTTGTTTGTTGCAAGTTCATGTTCTATGCACGGTTGTGCATCTACACCTGCATGGTGGAGAAGTTTAGATTTTCTTTTCTTGGGAGTTTCATTTTTTGCTGTTCGACATGCAACAAAGAATACCTCCAAAGACTTTATGAAACCTGCTTTATGGACTTCATTCATACTACTAACTCTTTTTGTATTGAATGAAAAAATAGAGTGGATAGCATTATCAGAATATTTTATTTATATACCAGCATTTACTCTTGCTGGTTTGCATTTATACAATCTAAACTATTGTCAGTGTAAAACCGATTCCTGCTGTGCCAATTAGCACTTTGTATTAATAATAAGGTTACAGACTAATAGATTTTTATAAAACTTTTAATAATTTAAACTATAATAAATGATTACTAAAGAACAAGTATTAAAGGCTCAAAACACTTGGGGAGCCGGTGTAGTAAAAATTGGATCTTTAAAAGAAAACAGAGCAGAATGCGAAGCTTATACAAGTAGTTTTCTTGATGAGTTATATGCATTTGAATTAGGCGCTGTATTGTTTAAACCAACAAAATGCGCTATTGAACAATTTAGGCCAGAAAAAGCTCATGCACTTTCTTATTTTATTGCAGGAGATGATAGAGCTTGTCAAGAAGATAAAGGATTTGCAATTCAACCTTGGACTAACGTTAGGTTTGAAAATCACAATATTATATTAGAAGAAAATAGAGCTATTGCAATGGGCAACTATTTCTTTACGGATCTTGATGGAAATGAAGCAAAAGTAGAATATACTTTTGGTTACAAGTTAGTAGACGGTGCTTTAAAAATTGATGTACACCATTCTTCTTTCCCATACAATCCTTAAACTTTATCATGCATAAATATTTATTTTTTTTATGCCCAACTGATGGTTTAGAACCTGTAATTAATGAATTCTTTGAGCAAGAGAATTATTTTTATACTTCTTTAGGTAATTCTTTTGCTTTAAATTATAAAGACATTTTAACCATAATAGAAAAAAATAGTATTGAGAAAATATTCTTTATTCTAGCCAATGATAATCAAGTATTTAAAGACGCCTTGGGTCAACAATACCTTTCAGATATTTCTGGTCTAGATAAATGCTACAAAGCTATAGTTTTAGAAAAAGAGAACACCCGACTATTTTGGAATAATTCTTATAAAGAGTTTACCATACTTTCTTATTATCTCAACAAAAAAATTTCTGAATTACAGCATTCATTAAATCAAATGGCCTCGCAACCTGTAAAGTTTATTGGGAAAATTTACGATAGAAAATTAGACGCATTTCAAGAAATTCACTCTCATCTAATTTGTTTACAAAAAGATAGTCTGAACTAATATTCAAAATCAATTTTTAAAGGCACTACGTGCTCTTCTTTATTATGTATGTACTTTGTACAATTTGATCCAAAAACACCTCAGTTTTAATATGTTTAAAACTTAATTGGTTTTCTAATGCCGCATACAACGGAAAACCACCTCCTAAAACTATCGGAATTTTAGATACAATAAGTTCGTCTATTTTAGCAGCTTTAAGAAAGCTTTGTATGGTTCTACCACCATCGATATACAATCTACCAAAACCTTTGGAATACGCTTCATTCAACACCTCATCAGCCGAACCCTGTGTAAGAATTATTTTATCTTCATACCCTTTAGGTACTTCCTTTAAAGAGTTACTCAATACATATACCGGACAAGGGTAAGGCCAAGGCACATTAAAACTCAAAACTTTTTCAAAGGTAGTTCTACCTATTTCCATGGCGTCTAATCAATTAAACAATTCCACAAAACCCATATCTACATTATCTGGGTTAGGCACAGTCTGCAACCAATCAATCTCTCCATTTTTATCAGCGACAAAACCATCTAAACTTGTTGCAATAAATACAGTCTTTTTCTTTTCCATGGCTTTACTTTTTACCTCCTACTATAACCACAATTTCACCTTTCGGTGGCTTAGAAGAATAATATTCGAGTACTTCTTGTGCTGTTCCCCTTATAGTTTCTTCAAACATTTTTGTCAACTCTCTAGATACCGATACAGGTCTATCTGCACCAAAGTATTCTACAAAATTCCCTAAGGTTTTTATCAATTTGTGAGGAGATTCATAAAAAATCATCGTTCGAGGTTCTCCAGCTAATAATTTCAATCGTGTTTGTCTACCTTTTTTAACCGGTAAAAATCCTTCAAATACAAATTTGTCGTTAGGAAGTCCACTATTCACTAAGGCAGGAACAAAAGCTGTAGCTCCTGGTAAACACTCAACTTCAATACCCTGTTCTACACAGGCTCTAGTTAATAAAAATCCTGGGTCAGAAATAGCAGGAGTACCTGCATCACTAATAAGGGCAATACTTTCTCCGCTTTGCAATCTCTCAATCAAACGATCAACCATTTTATGCTCATTATGCATATGATGGCTTTGCATAGGTGTTTGAATATCAAAATGCTTTAATAATTTACCTGACGTTCGAGTATCTTCTGCCAAAATGGTATCTACTTCTTGCAATACCTTAATAGCCCTAAAAGTCATGTCGTCTAAATTGCCAATTGGCGTCGGTACAAGATATAATTTTGACATATTAAATAGATTCGTAGTTTGTTACAGTTAAATCGGTCATTACTGCTCCGGTATGTTTAATACTAAGCGGTTCAAAAAGTAGTACATGTACTTCATTCTTAGCAATTGGTTTATGTTCTACTCCTTTTGGCACAATATAAAACTCACCCTCATTCAACACGATTTGCTCATTTCTAAGTTCAATTATTAACTGACCTTTAATCACTAAAAAGAATTCGTCCTCATTTTCATGGGAGTGCCAAACAAATTCTCCTTGCAGTTTTGCAACCAACACTTGCTGTCCGTTTAGGGTTCCTATGCGTTTAGGTGACCATTGCTCTGAGAAGAGCTGCAATTTTTGTTTGATATTTACAATACCCATACAGTACAAATTTACAAAGAAATAGTAAGTGTTTGCCCGTGTTTATTAAAGGCTTTTAATTAAATTTGCAACCTAATTTTTAGGAATAGATATGTATAGAAGTCATACCAATGGCGCATTGCGTTTAGCAAATGTAAATGAAGAGGTTACCTTAGCAGGTTGGGTACAAAAAGTACGTGACAAAGGTTTTATGGTTTGGGTAGATTTAAGAGACCGTTACGGCATTACCCAATTGATGTTTGATACAGAAAGAACAGATGCTGCTGTTTTAGAAACTGCCAAAACTTTAGGACGTGAATTTGTAATTCAAGTAAAGGGTACTGTAATTGAGCGTCAATCTAAAAACCCAAATATTCCAACAGGAGAAATTGAATTATTAGTATCTGAGTTAACTGTTTTAAATCAAGCAAAAACACCTCCTTTTACTATTGAAGATGAAACCGATGGTGGAGAGGAATTGCGCATGCAATACCGTTACCTAGATATTAGAAGAAATCCGGTAAAAGATAGTTTGATCTTCCGTCATAAAGTAACTCAAGAAGTTCGTAACTATTTATCTAGCGATGGATTTGTAGAAGTAGAAACTCCATATTTAATTAAATCTACTCCTGAAGGTGCTCGAGATTTTGTCGTGCCAAGTAGAATGAATGAGGGACAGTTTTATGCGTTGCCACAATCACCTCAAACATTCAAGCAATTGCTAATGGTTGGTGGTATGGATAAATACTTTCAAATTGTAAAGTGTTTTAGAGATGAAGATTTACGTGCTGATAGACAACCAGAATTTACACAAATTGACTGTGAGATGGCGTTTATTGAGCAAGAAGATATTTTAAATGCATTCGAAGGTTTAACACGACATTTATTAAAAGAATTAAATGGTGTTGAGGTTGGTGATTTCCCTAGAATGACATTTGACGAGGCCATGCGAAAATACGGAAATGACAAACCAGACATTCGTTTTGGGATGGAGTTTGGCGAATTGAATGAAGTGGCACAACATAAAGACTTTAAAGTATTTAATTCAGCTGAATTAGTAGTAGGTATTGCTGTACCTGGTGGAGCTTTATATACCAGAAAAGAAATTGATAAATTAATTGATTGGGTGAAGCGCCCACAGGTTGGTGCTTTAGGTATGGTATATGTAAAGTGTAATGAAGATGGTTCATTTAAATCTTCTGTAGACAAATTCTACGATCAAGAAGATTTAGCAAAATGGGCCGAAGTTACAGGAGCTAAACCAGGTGATTTGATCTGTGTATTATCGGGTGCAACAAACAAAGTAAGAGCACAATTAAGTGCCTTACGTATGGAATTGGCTGAACGTTTAGGTTTAAGAAAATCAGATGAATTTACACCATTATGGGTTATCGATTTCCCATTGTTAGAATGGGACGAAGATACAGAGCGTTACCATGCAATGCACCATCCATTTACCTCACCAAAACCTGGTCAGATTGAGTTATTAAAAACAGATCCTGGAGCTGTGAAAGCAAATGCTTACGATTTGGTATTAAACGGTAATGAAATCGGTGGTGGTTCAATAAGAATACACGATAAAGCTACTCAATCTTTAATGTTTGACTATTTAGGATTCACCCCAGAAGAAGCCAAAGCCCAATTTGGTTTCTTAATGGATGCCTTTGAATACGGAGCGCCTCCACATGGTGGACTTGCATTTGGATTGGATAGATTGGTGGCAATTTTGGGAGGACAAGAAACTATTAGAGATTTTATTGCGTTCCCAAAAAATAATTCAGGAAGAGATGTTATGATTGATGCACCTGCACCAATAGATGACGAACAATTATCAGAATTGAGTTTAAAACTCAATCTAAAAGCTAAATAAAAATCCCGCATTAGCTGGATTTTTATTTAGAATCGTTCAACTTGTTTATACGACAGTTGATACCTAACTTTGAGAAAATAAACTCTAAAAGAAAGACAAAATGATATCAGATAAAGTAGAAGCAGCATTAAATGACCAAGTGAAGTTAGAGGGATTTGCATCTATGCAATATTTGGCCATGGCCTCGTGGGCAGAAATAAATGGTTTTAATGGAGTTGCAGGATTTTTCTATAACCAATCTGAAGAAGAGCGTATGCACATGTTAAAATTGATAAAATTTATCAACGAACGTGGTGGCAAGGCTGTAATACCCGCATTAGAAGAAGCTCAAGCTGAATTTGGATCGTTACAAGATTTATTTTCAAAATTTTTAGAGAGCGAAGAAAAAGTTACGGACCATGTAAATAAAGTCGTTTTCCTTTGCTTGGAAATGAAAGACTATACCGTACACAATTTCATGCAATGGTATGTTGCAGAACAAATAGAAGAAGAAGCATTAGCACGCACTATATTAGATAAGTTTAAAATTATTGGCAACGATAAAGGAGGCTTATACTTATTTGATAGAGATATAGAAAATTTAGATGTTAAAAACACTGAAGTATAGGGCTAATTTCAAAAGTTCTTATACCTTTGCATTTATTTAGATTTATTTAAAATAGATGCAGAAATTGAATGTTGAGAAACCTTTAGAACTAAGTTGTTCTTGGGCTTGTGTTGAAAGTTTCCCTTTAGATTGTGGAGGAAAAAAGAAAAAGTGTTGTAAGAAGTATAAAAAGAAAGGAAAGCGTCAATGTAAAAAATGTCCGCTTAATCTAGCTTAATCAATCAGCAGCATTAATCGGACTTCAAACCGAATAATGTTAAATCGAATACAACCATTACTTCGCCAATTTCTTATTTGGAAATACAAGAATATTTCTGACAGAACCTTTGTTTACTTTTTAAGTGTCTTAGTTGGTCTTCTCGCTGGTTTAGGCACTGTTACCTTAAAAAACTTAACGCATTACATTCAATTATTACTGAAAGGGCAACTCATAAAAGATTATCAAACTGCCCTTTTTTTTATTTTCCCAATTCTTGGGTTAATGCTGGTCTTTTTGTTCGAGCGTTACGTATTAAATAAGAAAATCAGCCACGGTATTACCTCCACACTTTATGCGATTTCGAAGCGTAACGGAATTATTAGACCCATTAAAATTTTTGAAAACCTTATTGCTGCTCCAATAACTGTTGGGTTTGGTGGTTCTGTAGGATTGCAAGGACCCTCGGTTAGTATAGCATCTGCCATAGGGTCAAATCTTGCGCAACTCTTTCGCATCAATCCAAAAATTCGATTGCTACTGATTAGCTGTGCCACAGCTGGGGCTATGTCTTCCATGTTTAAAGCACCAATTGCCGCCATAATTTTCGCTATTGAGATTTTTAGTTTGGATTTAGCTTTTGCTTCGCTAATCCCCCTTTTGCTAGCCTCTAGTTCTGCCATTATAACATCTTATTTATTTCTTGGCACCAATAGATTCTTCGGATTTGACTTACAAGTTAATTTCGAAATTAAAGACTTGATATTCTACATTATTCTCGGTTTAGGTACCGGTTTGGCATCCGTTTATTTCAATAAGATGTATTTCTATATCATGAACTTATTTAAAAAAATAAGAACTCCGCTTCAAAGACTTATGATTGGGGGTATTGCTATAGGGACTATACTCTTTTTTATTCCTCCATTATACGGTGAGGGCTTTGAATTAATGAATGATCTATTACTTGGAGATTCTATTCGTGCTTTAAACCTAACACCTTTTGAAGCAGATTTATCAAATATTTGGATTGTTATGGCGCTACTCATAGGGATTACCATTTTTAAAGCAATTGCCATGACAACCACTTTTGCTGCTGGAGGTGTTGGAGGTATTATTATTCCAACCTTATTTATGGGCAGTACCATTGGCAATATTGTAGCGAAAGTGATTAACAATATTGGTCTTGGGTTTAGTGTAAACGAATCTAGTTTTACCCTTGTAGGTATGACGGGGTTAATGGCAGGAGTTCTGCATGCTCCATTAACGGCCATCTTTCTAATTGCAGAAATTACAGGTGGATATGAACTTTTTGTACCGCTAATGATTGTGGCCGCTACTTCATTTGCTATGACTAAGTATTTTGTAAGTAACTCTATCTACACTTCAGAATTGGCAAAAAAAGGACAGCTCATTACGCATGACCGAGATAAGAATGTGCTAATGATGCTTAAAATAGACCCAATTATAGAACGTAATTTTGTCAAGCTATATCCAGAAATGTCTCTAGGGGAAATAGCAAAAAAAGCCGTTGCAAAATCATCTCGTAATTTGTTTCCCGTAATTAGTGAAGAAAATGATTTCTTAGGTGTCATTCTTTTAGATGATATTAGAAGTATTATGTTTGATACAGAGCTCTATGAATCTGTGATTGTAAAAGATTTAATGCACAATGCACCTGAGATTATATACTACGAGCAAGATTCGATATTTGTGATTATGAAAAAGTTTAAATCCAGCGGCGCTTGGAATTTGCCTGTAATTAAAGACAACAAATACCACGGATTCATTTCTAAATCAAAATTGTTATCTGTTTATCGTAGCAAATTAGTTGAAGTTACGAGTTAAGTAGTACTTTTGCCTTATGATAAAGTATATTATTGCCATCCTATTTTTAGCAGCGTTTGGATCAATAGCTTATGGTTATTTGGTTACTACTGCCTATTCTCAAAAATTTATAGGATTTGGTGTGGCTGGTTTGTTTTTAGTTGCTATTCCACTATTCTCATATTATAGATGGAAAGACAAGAAAATGGAAGATTACATTATCAACAACGAAAATCTCAAGAAAATGAGAGAAAACGAAAAACGACGTTAATTTAGGTTTCGCTTTTCAACGAAAAATCGCTTCATTAATTTTCCACATTCCTCTTCTAAAACACCACCAATCATTTTTGTTTTTGGATGCAATGTAGTACTCATTGCAATACAACCTCTCTGTATATCTCTCGATCCAAAAACAATCTTACCAATTTGTGTCCAGTAACTAGCTCCTGCGCACATTTGACAAGGTTCTACGGTAACATACAAAATACAATCCTTTAAATACTTTCCTCCAATAAAATCTGCTGCAGCGGTAAAAGCTTGCATTTCTGCATGTGCTGTAACATCATTCAAAGTTTCGGTTAAATTATGCGCTCTTGCTATTATTTGATTATTACAAACAATCACTGCTCCAATTGGAACTTCGCCTAAATCATAAGCTCTTTCTGCTTCTTGTAAAGCGCGTTTCATAAAGTAGTTGTCGTCAAACGGATTTTGCATCCAACAAAGATAGTCGTAGTTTTGCTAAGTGGAAAAAAATTTGCTGCAACATATCAACAATCCTGAAGATTTAAGACAATTAAATCCAGAAGAATTACCACAATTAGCTCAAGAGTTAAGAGATTTTATTATCAATATAGTTGCTACTAAAGAAGGGCATTTAGGGGCAAGCTTAGGTGTTGTAGAATTAACAATCGCACTGCATTATTTATTCAATACACCAAATGATAATCTGATTTGGGATGTTGGTCATCAAGCATATGGCCACAAAATAATTACTGGTAGAAAAGACGCTTTTCATACCAATAGGCAACTTGGTGGAGTCGCTGGTTTTCCTAAAAGAAGCGAAAGCGAATTTGATGCTTTTGGTGTAGGGCACAGTTCTACTTCTTTATCTGCCATTTTAGGTATGGCCATTGCTGCCACTTTAAAAGGAGAAAACAAACATCATATTGCCGTTATTGGAGACGCCTCTATTGCCTCAGGCATGGCATTTGAAGCGCTAAATCATACAGGAGTTTCCGATGCAAATTTGCTAATAATCTTAAATGATAACGCCATGGGCATAGACCCCAGCGTAGGTGCCTTAAAGGAGTATTTAACCAATGTAAAAGAAGGTAAATCTGTTCGAAAAAACAACATCATCAAAGCTTTAGGTATTCAATATTATGGGCCTATAGATGGTCATGATATGGATGCCTTGTTACACACTTTAAATCATTTAAAAAATATTAAAGGTCCCAAGTTTTTACATGTTATTACTACCAAAGGTAAAGGTTTAGCCAAGGCTGAAAAAGATCAGATAACATACCATGCACCAGGAAAATTCAATGCACAAACGGGAGAGATATTACCTAAAAACCAAGACCATCTTCCACCAAAATTTCAAGATGTATTTGGTCACACCTTAGTGGAGTTAGCTACTGCAAATGAAAAAATTGTTGGTATTACTCCAGCTATGCCAACTGGAAGTTCTTTAAAATACATGTTAAAAGAATTTCCTGAAAGAGCATTTGATGTCGGTATCGCAGAACAACATGCGGTTACATTTGCCGCAGGATTGGCATGTGAAGGATTGATACCAGTATGTAACATTTATTCTACTTTTTTACAGCGTGCTTATGATCAAATAATTCATGATGTAGCATTACAAAGATTACCAGTTATCTTTTGTTTGGATAGGGCCGGAATAGTTGGAGAGGACGGACCAACACACCATGGCGTATTTGATATAGCTTATTTAAGAATCATACCTAATATGATTTTAGCAGCACCTATGGATGCAATAGAATTACGCCAACTTTTATATACAGCTCAATTAGGCTTAGACCGTCCTGTAGCGATTAGATATCCTAGAGGAAGAGGGAATTTAAAACAGTGGAAAGTTCCATTCGAGCCGGTTGAAATTGGCAAAGGAATTCAATTAACTCAAGGAGCAAAAATTGCTGTTTTAACTATAGGCACTGTTGGTGAAAAAATGAATGCTATAACAAAAGTATTTGAGCCTAATACTATTGCTCACTTTAACATGCGTTTTGTAAAACCTTTAGATATCCAATTATTGCATTCTATTTTTAATTCTTACGATCGCATATTGACACTTGAAGATGGTGTAATAAAAGGTGGTTTTGGAAGTGCTGTTTTAGAATTTGCTTCAGACCATAATTATAAAAATACTGTTCAGTTACTAGGTATTCCAGATACCTTTGTAACGCATGGAACTGTGGAGCAATTGCATGAAATAGCTCAAATAGATTCTCAAAACATTATAGCTACAATTAAAAAGATGTTAGCCTAAATTGGTCCCTGAAATTTTACTGTGTAAATTAATGGCAGCGCTATCAGATAATGAAGCTACAAAACTTGAAACTGCCAATAATTGTAGGTAGATACTACCTTGTGCTTGCTGCATAAACTCTTGAGGGAATAATCGAGTAACCAATTTGTGATAATTGTTAGCATCTCCCTTATTGGTTGCTAATACGGCTTCTGAAAACACTTCTAACAATTCAGCAATTATTCGGTAGCCAGAAATCTCTTTTTCTACGACTTCTCTACTCTTGTAAATGCGATCTACACTTATTTTAATGATATCATTAATTTGAGCTTCATACTTGCATTTATCTAGTAATCCATGATCAAAGTGACCTTTAAAAATAGCTACCTCATTTTGAATAAATATTGAAACAGCTTCTTCAATTAAATTGCCTATAGCCAAAGCTCTTAGATAACTTACCCTGTCTTTTGTGGTTTCTAAAGCGTAATATTTCTTATTATCAATGGTATTTCGCACCAAATTGATGAGGTATTCTAAAGCATATTCTTCGTCAATTAATCCGAGATTAATACCATCTTCAAAATCAATTATGGTATAACAAATATCATCTGCAGCTTCCACCAAATACGCAAGTGGATGTCTGAAATAAGAAATATCTGTAGTGCTTTTTGATATTAACCCCAAATCTTCTGCAAGCGCTAAAAATGCTGGCATATCAGCTTGAAAAACACCATACTTTTTATCTACAATGTGCTTTGTTGGCTTTTTGGGCAATGATTCTTTAGGATATTTAATAAATGAACCAAGAGTTGCATAACTCAAGCGCAAGCCTCCATCAATTCCTTTTCTCGATTGTGTCAACAAATGGAATCCGTTGGCATTTCCTTCAAAATCTATAAGATCTTGCCATTCTTTTGGGGTTAACTGGTCTTTGTACATTTGGCCCTTTCCAGACTTAAAAAACTCACCTATCGATTTCTCTCCTGAATGTCCAAAAGGAGGATTTCCAATATCGTGTGCCAAAGCTGCCGTTGCAACTATAGCTCCAAAATCATTTGCACGATATCCTTGAGCAACCAAATCTGGGTATTTTTCTAAAATTTTAACACCAACTTTTCTTCCTAAAGAGCGAGCTACGACACTAACTTCTAAACTGTGTGTTAAGCGTGTATGAACAAAATCGGTCTGCGAAAGTGGTACAACTTGGGTTTTATCTTGTAACGATCTAAAAGAATCAGAAAAAATAATGCGGTCAAAATCTACCTCAAATCCTAATCTTGTTTCGTCTTGATCTTTTCTTAATCGCTTGATTTTATCGCCTTTACGGCTTAATGAGAGAAGTTGTTCCCAACGCATAAATATGAATTTTAAGGTCAACGCAAGATACATTTTTTGGATAGAAATTAGGAGTGAAATCTGTTAACATAAAAGAAACATACTAATGACATTATTTTAATTCATGGTTAACATTCACTTTACACATGTAAATGTTCTTTGCACAAGAAAATCAAAGACAAATATTAATGAAATTACATTCGCTTTTTATTCTATTTTTTGTGCTGGTATGCGGAACAGCATTTTCTCAAGAAAAAGGAATTATTACAGGTAAGGTATTGGATGCCGAAATGAATAACCAAACTTTGCCTTTTGCCAATGTGTTTATTAAAGACACGCAAATAGGTAACACCACAGATTTTGATGGAGTTTATACGTTTAGTGTGGCTCCCGGTACATATACTTTGGTATTTAGTTTTATTGGATACGAAACGGTTGAAATTGAAGGAATTGTTGTAACATCAGATGAAACTACCGAAGTACCAGATACAACTTTAGGAGCTAGTGAAGGAGTTGCTCTTGATGAAGTAGAGATTGTTGCAACAACTAAAAAACAGTCTGTACAAGCACTTTTAACAGAACAAAAAAACGCAACAGAGGTAACTACATCTATTGGTGCAGACGAATTAGCACAAAAAAGTGTGAGCGATGCTGCAGGTGCCGTTTCTAAAGTTGCAGGTGTTTCTCAAGAAGAAGGCTCTAACAATGTTTATGTACGCGGTTTAGGTGATCGATACCTTAATACTACTTTTAATGGATTAACACTTCCTTCAAATAGTATTGATAAAAAGAATATCGACCTAAATTTATTTACAACAGATATCATTGAAAACATTTCTATTAGTAAATCATACTCTCCAAAGTTTTATGGAGATTTCTCAGCGGGTAATGTAAATATCAGCTCAAAAGAATACACCGGAGATGGGTTTTTCGACCTAAATGTAGGTACAAGTGTAAACTCAAATGCTGCTGGAAAAGACTTTGTAAAAAGTGAAGGTACTGGTAGTTGGGGTTACTATAATCGTTACGATCACAACCCATTTGCAGTTGTTGTAACTCATGGAGTTGACCCAGCAAGTGCAGGACTACCAATTGGGTATTCAATAGCTGGTTCTGCAGGAACGTCTTTTAACTTTGAAAACGACTCTAGATTAAGTTTATTTATTTCTGGCTCTTTTGGAACAGAATATGAATTTTATGAAGGAAGTGAGATTGATTTTGGAACAACCATTAACAAAAGCTTTCCAAATGTAGATCGCTATAAGTTTAGTACAAATACAACTTTACTTGGTGCTGCAATCTATCGATTCAATGAAAACCACAAGTTAAAGTACAACTCAATGTTTATTAACAGCTCAGGCGATGAGGTTGGTTATTACGGTACTAAAGGTGATGGTTACAATCGTGAGTCGCGTTCTTTAGTTGATACAGAGAGAGGTTTCTACCAAATGAATGTTCAGTTCAATCAAGAATTGGTATTTGTTAACCAATTAATTGGAGAACATAGTTTAAACGATAAAATAGAATTAGACTGGGCAATGGGTTACAACAACTTGTATTCTCATGAACCAGATAGAAAACGTATTTCTATAGAAGATTATTTCTATCATTTAGATAACGACCCAAATACACACCCTGTATTGTTTACAAATATCTCATTCGATAATCAACGTTATTTTCAAGAAATGGAAGATCAAGAATTTAATAGTAGAGCACAAATCAACTATGAATTCTCTGAAAACATGAAAATGTTAGTTGGATATAATGGTCGTACTAAAGAAAGAGAATTTGAAAATATTCGTTACGGTTACAAGAATATTGACGAAAGTTTAATTGTAAATCCAGATAATTTAAATTCTATATTCAACACGCAAAACATTTTAGACAGTTTAATCCAAACAGATGTTTTCCGTCCGATCGCACCAGGTAATGGAAGTGGCTCTACAAATAGACCAGGATTGCCAGAAAATACCTACACAGGTAATTTAGATGCTCATGGTGGGTTTGTATCATTTGAATACACACCAAACGAAAAATGGTTGATTGTTCCTGGATTTAGAGCTGAGTCTTTTCAACAAGAAATCTCATACGACGTAATTAACTTAGTAAACAACCCAGCATCTCTTAAAGTTACTGAAGCATTTTACTTACCAAGCTTAAATATTAGATATTCTCTAACAGAAGATTCTAATTTACGTTTCTCTGGAAGTAGAACAGTATCTACGCCAGAGTTTAAAGAAATGGCTCCATATGTGTACGAAGGTGTAACACAACGAGTAGGTGGTAACCCTGATTTATTAGGACATCAAGATGGGCTTAATTATACCAATGTTAAAGATGTTTCTTTTTCAGATATTTTAAACTTTGATGTTAAATATGAGTGGTTTATGGGGCAAGGGCAAATGTTTTCGCTTGCCGGTTTTGCAAAGCAAATAAAAGATCCTGTAAATCTAGTTGTTGCTAACGACGCAACTGGTACGCAACGTTACTTTAGAACTGGAGAAAAAGCAATGGTATTTGGTGTAGAGTTAGAAGCTAGAAAACACATTCTTTACAATTCAGAAGAAATGCCTATGCTAACTGGTGGTTTAAATGCTACGTATATGCATACCGAGCAAGATTTATATAGTACTATTAGTGGTTCTTATAGTACAAGTTTTTCTAAATCTAAAGAAGAATTACAAGGAGCTTCTCCGTTTATTTTAAATGCCGATGTAAACTTTAAAACAACCTTTGGAGAAAACATTAATTCAAACTTCAATCTAATTGCTAACTATTTTGATGATAGAATCTTTGCCTTAGGATCAGGACAATTAGCAAACATGGTAGAGCAAGGTTTTGCATCACTTGATTTTGTTTGGAGAAACACTTTGGGAGAAGATCAAAATTTCGAAATAAATCTAAGTGCCAAAAATTTATTAAACCCTAATATTCAAATTACCAGAGAAAGTACTCAAGGAGAAACTATTCTATTGAGTAGCTACAAAAGAGGAGTTGATATGGGTGTGTCTTTTAAATACAAATTCTAAAATATTAAACGAATAATTAAATCCTTAAAAAAATGAAAACGACTGTGAAATCCTTACTTACCCTATTAGCTGCTTCGCTAATGCTTATGTCATGTGGAAATGACGATACTGCTGACATTATAATATATGACAACAGTACAACAAATAATGGAGGCGGATCAAACCCTCCATCTAATGATGTGATAAATATATCTGGTACTTACACACAAGATTTAACATTAAATAGCAATAATAGTTATTTAGTTAATGGACCGTTAGTAATGGCCGAAGGAACAACTTTAACTATTCCTGCAGGTATGACAATTGAAGCATTATCTTCTGGTTCTGATGTTTATGTTGCCATTTCACAAGGCGCTAAAATTATGGCAGAAGGTACTGCACAAGAACCAATCGTTTTTACTTCTAATTCAAACAATCCTGCTGCAGGAGATTGGGGTGGCTTAATTTTATTAGGAAAAGCACCTATTAATTCTGTAACAGGTGGTACAGAAACGGCTACTTCTGAAATTGGGTCTTTACCTTATGGTGGAAATGTGGCAGATGATGATTCTGGTATCTTACGTTATGTTCGTGTTGAATATTCTGGAGGTAAAGCTGATGGTCAATCAGAAAACAACGGTTTCTCTTTTTATGGAGTTGGAAATTCTACAACTGTTGAGTACGTTCAAATGTACGAAGGTTTAGATGATGGCTTTGAATTCTTTGGCGGATCAGTTAATGTTAGTTACTTATCTGTTGTTGATGCTCAAGATGATTCTATAGACTGGACTGAAGGATATTCTGGTACAATTAACCATGCGTATGTTATGCACGGTGCTGATCACGATAAAGGTATTGAGGCAGATGGATACAATACTGATATCGGTAACAACTCAAATCCAGTATTTTGGTCTACTCCTACAGTAAATAACCTTGCAATTTATGGTTTAGGTTCAGGTACAGGTAACGAAGCTATTCGTTTAAGAGCTGGAACTAGAGTAATCATGAATAATGTGTGGATCGAAGGGTTTAACGAAGGAATCGATATGGATGATATGGAAACTGGTGTAGGTGTAACATCTGATATCACAAGTATTACAGACATAACTTTTACAGATGTAAACCTTAAATTAAAAAATGATACTGGTGAGACTTTTACGGATACTGATGTAATTTCAGGAGACGGTAATGGTACAGCAACTGACTATGCTACTTGGGGAGCCGGTTGGACAGTAGAGTAATTAAAAAAGAGGATTTATCCTCAAATCATTTATGTAATTTTGAAAAAAAGCGGCTTATCAAATTTGATAAGCCGCTTTTTAATTTAATCTAAACCGTTTATTGTTTTAGTTAATAACAACATTATCGTTGTTATTCCATTCGTAAACGTTCGTAATTTTGTTATTATCGTAATCTACTTCTGTTAAAACACCATTGTTTAAAAACATCCATTTACCCGTTTTCTTACCATTTGAATAATAAGCACGCGCAACTTTTACACCTTCTAGATTAAATTTTACCCATTCTCCGTGTAACTTCTTGTTTTTATAGAAACCTGTTTCCTTAACACTTCCATCTTCATGATACGTAGTCACAGCTACCAATCCTCCATCTTTCTCATATGTTGATTCAACAGTAGAATTCTGCGCAAAAGCCAAACTTGAACAAAACACAAACATTAATAATACTGCTCCTTTCATAAATCGACTATTTTTAATTTCAAGTGCAATATAGAAACATTTTTACTTTCTAGCAACATTTTATTAACATTAATTTTACATTGGAATCTTATTCATTTGTTTATCAGCTATTTAAAATTTTTAACAATAACAAACTCTAGGGTTCTTCTAGCGTAATAATTAATAATTAAACAAACTTATGGTTACCATTATAAAACACAATTACATGAGTTTTGTGTTCATCCTTGAGGTTATAACTATTAAAATATCCTTTTAGAATCATTAGTTTTTGTCGACTTGATTAGAAGTATGAAAGGCTGTCTCTTTGATAGCCCTTCCTTTTTGTTGTATTTTTAACCTCTAGTTAACATTTGCTTAACATTGATGTGTATTCTTTACCGTTACCAAAATCTCAGATCTACAATGATAAAATACTTTCTAACTCTCGTTTTATCTTTGAGTTGTTTTTCTTTCATATCTGCACAAGAAAAAGGTAAATCTACATTTGGAAAAGGTCTGGTTAATTTTGTTGCTAGAGACAGCACCTTTCTTATAAAATTTGCTCCGAGAATTCAATTTTTAGCCACATCCAATTGGGATTTAGAAGAAGGGAATGACAATGCCTCTAACACAAGTTTTCTTATTAGAAGAGCTCGTTTAAAATTTGATGGCTACGCTTTTTCTCCTAAACTCCTTTACAAGTTTGAATTTGGTATCTCTAAAAGAGATATGGCTGGAATCACAAAATATTCTGCCAACACTGCTAGATTTATTTTAGACGCGGTTATCATTTGGAATTTTTATAAAAATTTTGAACTTTGGGTTGGTCAAACAAAACTACCAGGTAACAGAGAGCGTGTTATTTCTTCAGGTGACATGCAGCTAGTAGATCGTTCGCTTCTTAATGATAATTTTAACATTGATCGTGATATAGGTTTTCAAGTGAGACATCATTTTAAGTTGTCTGAAAAGTTTGTTGTAAGAGAAATCTTCTCTTTAGCGCAAGGTGAAGGAAGAAATGTAGTAACCGGTAATTTAGGGGGGCATCAATATACAGGAAGACTTGAATTTTTACCATTTGGCACCTTTGCTAAAAAAGGAGACTATGTTGGTAGTTCTTTACAAAGAGAGCAAACCCCTAAATTGGCTGTTGGTGTATCTTATGATTACAATAAAGGTGCAGTAAGAAATTTAAGTAATCGAGGCATATATATGGAGACTGATTACGGTCTACATGAAACCGACATTACTACCATATTTGTTGATGCCATGTATAAATACAAAGGGTTTTCTACGATGGTAGAATATGCCTATAGAGATGCAAAAGATCCTGTTGTTAGAAATTCTGATGGGTCAGAAACTGGTGTAGCTGTTAAAGAAGGAAATGGTTTTAATATGCACAGTGGCTATTTATTTCCTAAAAATTGGGAAATAACAGGTCGCTATTCTAGAATCGATTTAAAAGAAAAAGCTATTAGTAATCAATATACACTGGGTGCATCCAAATATATTTATGGTCATAAACTAAAAGTTCAGTCAGATTTGAGTTATCTAACCCTTGGAGGTGTTAGTGAAGACGTTATGTTTAGACTTCAGTTTGAGCTACATTTTTAGCAGAAACCATAACTTTAAGCTAACATTAGAAAATTATATTAAATTTATTTTTGCAGAATGTTTTAAATTTAACCAATGGATAATATTTATCTTTTTATGATTATTGCCTTAGCTGCTTTAGCTATTGCAGATTTAGTGGTTGGCGTAAGTAACGACGCCGTTAACTTCTTAAACTCAGCTATTGGTTCTAAAGCAATTTCTTTTAAAACAATCATGATTGTTGCAAGTATTGGTATTGCTTGTGGCGCCATATTTTCAAGTGGTATGATGGAGGTCGCAAGAAAAGGTATCTTTAATCCAGACATGTTTGTTTTTGACAATATCATGGTCATATTTATGGCTGTAATGATTACAGATATACTCCTATTAGACTTTTTTAATACCCTTGGTATGCCAACCTCTACAACAGTATCTATTGTATTTGAATTGTTAGGTGCAGCTGTAGCAATGGCAATTATTAAGGTTGCCACAACGGGTCAAGAGATGGCTATGGTTACTGAGTATATTAATACAGAAAAAGCCACACAAATTATTCTCGGCATTTTACTTTCTGTTGTAGTTGCTTTTAGTGTAGGTGCAATAGTTCAATACATTTCAAGAGTATTATTGTCTTTTGATTTTGAAAAGAAAGCCAAATGGGTAGGTGCTCTTTTTGGTGGCGTTGCTTTAACTGCTATGGTGTATTTTATCTTAATGAAAGGTATAAAAGGAGCTGATGTGGCAAAGGTTAAATTTGATGCGATAGGTGGCGTTACAATTAAAGATTATTTAGAGAACAATGTATTACAAATAGTCATTGTGAGTTTTACTATTTGGTCAATTCTTTCATATTTGTTCATTAACGTTTTTAAAATTAACATCTATAAATTAATTATTGCTGTAGGAACTTTTGCATTAGCCTTGGCTTTTGCTGGTAATGATTTGGTAAATTTTATTGGAGTACCTATCGCTGCGTGGCAATCTTATGAGGCATGGGTTTCTTCAGGAGTATCAGCAATGAATTTTGAAATGGATATTTTGGATGCTAAAGTACCAACACCAACGGCCTTACTGTTTGTTGCCGGTGTAATCATGGTATTAACTTTATGGTTCTCCAGCAAAGCTAAAGAAGTTGTTAAAACATCTATTGATTTATCGAGTCAAGGCGAAACAAAAGAGCGTTTTCAACCAAATTTTTTATCCAGAGGCTTGGTAAGAAGTTCAATGACTGCCTCTAAGTATTTGCAATTTATTATTCCAAATTCTATTCAAAACAAAATAGAACAACAATTTAAAAAACCTGTCATAGAATTACCGCAAGGTAGGACACACGAATTACCAGCATTTGATATGGTGAGAGCTGCAGTTAACTTAATGGTGGCAGGTATCTTAATTTCTATTGCTACATCTTACAAATTACCATTATCTACAACATATGTAACATTTATGGTGGCAATGGGTACCTCATTAGCAGATAGAGCTTGGGGTAGCGAAAGTGCTGTATATCGCGTTGCAGGTGTTCTGAATGTAATCGGTGGTTGGTTTGGAACTGCTATTATTGCTTTTATTGCATCAGGTACAATTGCCTATTTAATTAATTGGAATAAGCAAGTAATGGTTCCTGTACTTTTACTATTGGCAATTATCTTACTGGTAAGAAATTCGATTAAGCATATAAAGAAAAAGAAAGAAGATCAAGCAGAAGATAGCTTAAGTAGATCTGAAAGTAGGTCTGTAGATGGCGTTATTGAAGAAAGTGCAGATAATATTGCCAAAGTAATGAATCGTGTAGCAAAAATTAATAGAAACTCTATTAATGGGTTAATTACTCAAGATTTAGTTGCACTTAAGAAAACAAGAAAAACTGTAGCCAAACTAGAAGGTGAAATTGAAGATTTACAGAATAATATTTTCTATTTTATTAAAAACCTCGATGATACTTCTGTAAGCGCAAGTAAGTTTTATATGGATGTAATTGGTGATTTGCAGGATATGGCACAATCTGTTGGATTTATATCTAAAGTTTCGCATAAGCACATTAATAACAATCACAAAGCATTAAAGAAAAATCAATCTAAAGAATTAAAAGTTATCGATACTGATTTAGATGCTTTATTGCACCAAACAAGTAAAGTTTTTGCAGAAAGAGATTTTGATCAATTACAGTCTTTACTCGATCAGAAACAAGCGTTACTTGAAAATGTAATTGATTATACTCAAATGCAAGTAGAACGAACTAGAAGCACAGAATCTAGTCCGAAAAACACAACATTATACTTTAGTATATTATTAGAGACTGAGGATCTTATTAAAGCTACAATGAGTCTTCTAGAGCTGTATGCTGAGAAAAAATAAGTAAAAAACTAAAAAGGGAGCTAATTGCTCCCTTTTTAGTTTTAGTTTGTGTTTCTAGCCAAATCCTCTAATTAAGATTTCAACTTTTTTAGATCTTTGAATTTCTTCATATCAACTATATATATTTAGAAATTCAATAATAGGGTCACTATTTAAAAAGCACTTTTACTTAGGGGTTATTATTGTTGCAAGAACATTCACTTGTTTTGGCTATAAATTTTAAAATTGGTTAGTATATATTAAAAACCTCCATACATTAGTATGGAGGTTTTTAAATCTCTGGAGAGTGATAAAGCAATTAAGAACCACACATCTCACAATCATCAGGATTGTTTTGAGATGCAATAAGCATTGCTTTCAATTCTTCCGGAGTTAAAGGCTCATCCTCTACTTTTTCTTTCTTGTTATTGGAAACTGTAAACTTAATAGCATTTACAGCAGATTTAGTTCTTAAGTAATACATCCCTGTTTTCAATCCAGATTTCCAAGCATAGAAATGCATTGATGTAAGTTTACTGTAATCCGGATCTTGCATAAACAAGTTCATCGATTGAGATTGATCGATAAAGTATCCTCTTTGGCGAGCCATATCAATAATGTCTTTCATACTTAACTCCCAAACAGTTTTGTATAGGTCTTTCAATTCTTGAGGAATTACATCAATATGCTGTATAGAACCATTTGCACGCATAATATCTTCTTTCATGTCGTTATTCCATAAACCTAATTCCACTAAGTCTTCTAATAAGTGCTTGTTTACAACTATAAACTCGCCACTCAATACTCTACGTGTAT
Source organism: Urechidicola sp. KH5 (assembly GCF_054661455.1). Taxonomy (NCBI): domain Bacteria; kingdom Pseudomonadati; phylum Bacteroidota; class Flavobacteriia; order Flavobacteriales; family Flavobacteriaceae; genus Urechidicola; species Urechidicola sp. KH5. Next base: position 167,475 of record NZ_BAAFSW010000002.1, on the reverse strand, counting down.
AGATATTTGAAGTGTAAGGTTCAAACGCTTCGTTATTACCTAATATTTGCGATGTAGATGCAGTTGGCATTGGAGCTACTAATAAAGAGTTACGAACACCGTGTTTCTTCACTTGTGTGCGTAGCTTTTTCCAGTCCCAACGTCCGCTTAAATCGTCTTCAGAAACTCCCCACATATTAAACTGGAATTCACCTTCACTCATTGGTGATCCTTTAAAGGTAGAATATGCTCCTTTCTTTTTAGCCATCTCCATAGAAGATGTTACCGCTGCAAAGTAAATTGTTTCAAAAATTTCTTGATTCAATTGCTTAGCTTCATCTGACGTAAATGGTAAACGCAACATAATAAACGCATCTGCTAACCCTTGAATACCCAATCCTACAGGGCGGTGACGCATGTTAGAGTTTTCTGCCTCTTTTACTGGGTAGTAGTTACGATCAATAACTGTATCTAAGTTTCGTGTAACCTTTCTTGTTACATCGTATAATTTCTTATGGTTAAAGTACTTTTTGCCGTCTTTATCTTCACTAATAAACATAGAAACAGCAATAGATGCTAAGTTACACACGGCCACCTCATCTTTAGCCGTGTACTCCATAATCTCAGTACACAAGTTAGAAGAACGAATGGTACCTAAGTTCTTTTGGTTAGACTTACGATTTGCTGCGTCTTTATACAACATGTAAGGAGTACCAGTTTCAATTTGTGCTTCTAATATTTTCTCCCAAAGTTCGCGAGCCTTAATAGTTTTTCTACCCTTTCCAACTTTTTCGTATCCTTCGTATAATTTTTCGAATTCATCACCATACGTATCAAATAAGTGAGGACATTCATTTGGACACATTAGAGTCCAATCACCATCTTCTTGAACACGCTTCATAAATAAATCTGGAATCCACATGGCATAGAACAAATCACGTGCACGCATTTCTTCTTTACCTGTATTCTTTCTTAAGTCTAAAAAATCCATAACATCAGCATGCCATGGCTCTAAATACATTGCAAAAGAACCCTTACGTTTGCCTCCACCTTGATCTACATAACGCGCTGTGTCATTATATACTTTAAGCATCGGAACAATACCATTTGATGTGCCATTTGTGCCTCTAATATAAGATCCTGTAGCTCTTACGTTGTGAATAGAAAGCCCGATACCTCCGGCAGATTGAGAAATCTTAGCTGTTTGCTTTAAAGTATCGTAAATTCCATCAATACTGTCATCCTGCATTTGCAATAAGAAGCATGAAGACATTTGTGGTTTAGGTGTACCAGCATTAAATAATGTTGGTGTGGCATGCGTAAAAAACTTTTTACTCATTAACTCATATGTTGCAATTGCCTCATCAATATCTTCTTGATGAATACCAATAGCTACCCGCATCAGCATGTGCTGTGGACGCTCCGCAATTACCCCATTTAGTTTTAGTAAATATGAGCGCTCTAATGTCTTAAATCCAAAATAATCGTAGTTAAAATCACGGTTATAAATGATTGTAGAATCAAGTTTTGCCGCATTGTCTTGAACAACTTTATATGTTTCCTCAGAAATCAAAGGTGCATTTTTTCCTGTTCTTGGATTTACATAGTTAAATAAATCATCAACAACCTCAGAGAATAACTTTTTAGTATTTTTATGTAAATTAGAAACAGCAATCCTAGCAGCTAGTTTTGCGTAATCAGGATGTTGCACAGTCATTGTAGCTGCAATCTCTGCTGCTAAATTATCCAATTCAGAAGTGGTAACTCCGTCATATAACCCTTCAATTACTCGCATTGCCACTTTGGTAGGTTCAACAATTTTATTTAAACCATAGCACAGTTTTCTCACTCGCGCCGTGATTTTGTCGAACATTACAGGTTCCTTCCTGCCGTCTCTTTTAACTACAAACATTTTTTTTCACGATTTAAATTAGTTTATCATTCAAAAGCAAGTGCTTTTAAATGGGCAAATATTTTTTAAATGTTCAATCAAACTTGGTTGAACGGGGTTTGTTTTCAAGTTAAGTTGAAAACGAATAATATGCCTCTTAAAATAAAGAGGTGGGGGATTGATTTATTTCAATTAGAAATCGGCATCGAAACTGATAGACCCTGTGCTACCAGATTTTACACCTGCTTTTTGATATTCTGACACTCTTTTCTCAAAGAAATTCGTTTTTCCTTCTAAAGAGATCATTTCCATAAAATCAAAAGGATTGGTAGCATTATATACCTTTTCACAGCCAAATTCAACTAACAATCTATCTGTTACAAACTCTAGATATTGCGTCATTAATTTGGCATTCATACCAATTAAACTTACAGGTAAGGACTCCGTAATAAACTCGCGTTCTATGTCTAAAGCGTCTGTAAGAATTTTTGTGATTCGATCTTTTGGAACTTTATTAACTATGTGGTTGTTGTGCAAGTGAACAGCAAAGTCACAGTGCATACCTTCATCTCTTGAAATTAATTCATTAGAGAATGTTAATCCAGGCAATAAACCGCGCTTTTTTAACCAGAAGATAGAGCAAAAACTTCCTGAAAAGAAAATTCCTTCAACTCCAGCGAACGCAATCAGTCTTTCTGCAAAACTATCGCTATCTACCCAATTTAATGCCCACTCTGCTTTTTTCTTAATCGCTGGGAAAACTTCAATTGCTTTGAATAAATCAATTTTCTCAGCATCATTCTTTACGTATGTGTCAATCAACAAAGAGTATACCTCAGAATGGATATTTTCCATCATAATTTGGAAGCCATAGAAGAACTTTGCCTCAGTATATTGTACCTCGCTTACAAAATTCTCAGCTAAATTTTCGTTTACAATACCATCTGATGCTGCAAAGAAAGCCAAAATGTGTTTTATAAAATAACGTTCGTCATCTGTAAGTTTATTTTCCCAATCGTGAACATCTTGATGCAAGTCAATTTCCTCGGCAGTCCAAATACTTGCTTCTTGTTTTTTATACCACTCCCAAATATCGTGGTGCTGGATTGGAAAGATTACAAATCGATCTTTATTTTCTTGTAAGATAGGTTCTATCTGAGACATTTTAGCTGGACTGTATTAGGATGTAACAAATTTTTCTTGCCTTAGGAGTAAGACGAAACAAATATTTAAAATAATCCTTAAAAATAAAAGCTTTACTTATTCACAAAGCAACTTAGTTTTTAACAAATTTTAACACCGTAGTAAAATCCAATAAAACTTAAATACACTTTAAAATAACTTGTTTAATAGTTGTTTTTCAATTGTTTAAATCATTTTTTTAAGTGTATTTGATACATTTATACAATTTGTTTCACATGAAATTTTTGAAAACTACCCGGTAAAAAACAGGGTGTAAATAGCACTCTGAACATCCCCATTTTCAAGGAATTTCTTTGCGATTTGATGCTGCCTTTTAATGCGTATTTGGGGATTATTTTCGGCTTTCAATGAAGTTAAATTTTCATTGTTAATAAATTGTTCAATTTCTTTTTGAGAAGGGACGCTTTCAAAATTACCAAGTCTACCTAAATTATTTTTAGTCAAAATATTACTTTTTAAAGCATGATCAGGTAATTTATTTACTCCAATCCCTTTTGTTGCTATTGGCTTCGGAATTTCAAAAAGAGCATCATCAATAATTCGTGCATACCAACTTCCTCCCAGTCTTGCTACCAAATCAAGTTTCTGAGTATCCAACTTACCGATTTCATTAATATAATCTTTATTTACATGAACCGCCACCACCTCAGAAATAACTAAATTGCCTGCTCCTCCTTGACTACCAAGAGCAATTACTTCATTTACTTTACATTCAAAAGCGACTGGAGCTTCACCTACTCTTGGCGGTTTTATATTAATCGATTCAACTTGGGTAAACCCCGCTTTTTCAAATTCATTTACCCCTTTTGCATATTCCGTACTTGCCAAAGACATTTGTTCTACCATTTGGTAATTCACAATATTAATCACCACTTCTGGCACTTCATGAACATTCTCTAAAGTGTGCTTTGTAGTATTATCACGAACCCTTCTTGCTGGAGAAAATATCATTATAGGAGGGTTCGAACTAAACACATTAAAAAAGCTAAACGGACTAAGGTTTACCAAACCATCTTTACTAATTGTACTAGCAAAGGCTATTGGTCTAGGAGCCACTGCAGTTAACATTAATTGATGCAACTCAGCGGTAGATAAATCAGCCGGGGTATAGGTTTTTACAGCCATTATTTTGCAGGTAATATTTGCGAAGACGCTTCTCCAAATCCAACTCTAATTCCATCTTTCTCCGCATATCCACGCATAATAACGGTATCGTAATCTTCGATAAAACTTCTGGTCTCACCATTCTTTAATGCAATGGGATGCTTACCTCCCCAAGAAAGTTCTAACATAGAACCAAAAGAGTTTTTCTCTTTACCACTTATAGTTCCAGAAGCCATCATGTCTCCTACTTTAATATTACAACCATTTACAGTATGATGCGCCAACTGCTGACTCATATTCCAATACATATATTTAAAATTAGAGAAGCAAACCGAAGTTTCTTCTTGGTCTTTTGGTTTTATGGCCACCTCTAAGTTTATATCATAGTTTTTCTGACCTTCGTAGCTTAAATAAGGTAATACTTTGGGTGATTGTTCAGGGCCATCAACTTTAAATGGCGCTAATGCCTCCATCGTGACTATCCAAGGCGAAATAGAAGATCCAAAATTCTTCGCTAAAAAAGGTCCTAATGGCACATATTCCCATTTTTGAATGTCTCTTGCAGACCAGTCATTAAACAATACTTTACCAAAAATATAATCTTCAGCATGAGCAGTGCTAACAGAATCTCCTAACTCAGAATTCTTTCCAATTACAAACGCCATTTCAAGCTCAAAGTCTACTCTTTTTGAAGGTTGAAAATCAGGAGCTGTCGCATGAGGCGGCATGGTTTGTCCTTTCGGCCTATGGAGCGGGGTGCCACTAATAACTATAGAAGACGCCCTACCGTGATATCCAACAGGCAGATGTTTCCAGTTTGGCAACAAAGCCTTATCCGGATCTCTAAACATAGAACCGACATTGGTTGCATGTTCTATGCTCGAATAGAAATCTGTATAATCACCAACAGCCACTGGCATATGCATTCTAACATCTGATTGTAAATGAAAAGCCTCGTTGTGCTCTTTTAAAACAGACTGTTCATTGCAAAGCTCTGATTGTATTTTAATTCGAATCTTATTAGTAATCTCTTTACCAAGATTGATAAAATCATTCAAGGTGTCTTTCTCTAGAACAGAGGTGTCAAAATCAATTTGATCAAATATCCCATATTTGTTAGCTTCAACTAAGTCTAAAACGTGTTTACCTATAGCTATGCCAATTTTAGGAGATTTTGTTTCTGTTGAAAAAATTCCGAAAGGAATATTATATATTGTAAAATCTGAGTTTTCTGGAATTTGAACCCAAGTATTCATAATCATATTTTTATACTGTTAATGGCTGCTCATCAAGTAATCGCAAGCCATCATTAATTAGTTTGTTAAATGTTGTATTCGTTTTTAGGCTGTTTAAATGTATCAACAACTTTTCTCTGAGTTCAGAATTGCTTTCATACAACAATTCATACATCTCTAAAAATAGCAACCACTCATTCGAGTAATTTGAGTGCAAATGGCTTTCAATTTCCGATAATCGCTCTATTGAAACATCCTTTGAACTTCTCATTTTTCTTACTTCATCATAATACCCGTGTAAGATTAAATCTTCTTTAGAATAAGAAATCTTATGTGTCTTTTCTTTTGGCAACTCAAATACATTATCAAACGATTCTGGGGCGGCAGGACCTGCATATGCAAATGTAACTTCCTTCCCTACTGCCATATCATAGATGCCCCAAGATGGGTCAAAAAGTATTTGATCTTGATACGTAACCTTACAATCTTTGAAAGAAATTAACAGAATCTTTCCTTTTAAATCACGTATACCAGTAATAATTGTTCCTTCAACTTTTACACCTCCTTCAAATTGCAAGGTAGTTTTTTCTCCTTCAAATATGCCGTATACTTGAAGGTCTCTTGGAGACATATCTTCTATAGCTAAGTTAATTCCTTCTAATTTACCAATTGGGCTTCCAAATCCATCTGCATGATAATTGGTGCCGTGACCAATTAATTCTTTATCTCTTGAAGCTAACGCAGATTTTCCGGTTGTCTGCATATAAATTGGCTTGTTTTCAAAACTAATCACATTTGTAAACACTCCCGAAATTTGAAGGCCCGTACTCAACTCAACTGTACCTAAATTCTTAGAATCAATTAATTTCTCTAACCCTTTTAGGCCTCCTTTTCTAAGCGCCATTTTATTGGCAAATTTTTCTAAAACATAGCTCAAATGAGCAAAATTAGGAGTCACAAACAACTGAGGTTGTGGTTTTGTAATATCAAAATTCACTTTAGCCGCTTCAATTGAATATGGTATTTTTTCAATATGCGACTTCAAACAATCCTCGCTTTCTCCTATTGAAGATAACAATCCGGCACCGTAAATTTTTGGGGCTTCTAAATCGCCAATTAGACCATATTCAACAGTCCACCAATGTAAATTTCTAATTTGAGCCATTTCAGATAGTTCACCTTGTGATTCTTGAAGCATATTTACAATTGCCGTGGCCTTATCTATTGCCTCTTGTTCAGTATTTGGATCTTCTTTTAAAATAGATAAGTGTCTAACCGCTTCATACATTTCAAAATCCTTGGATGACGAAATAGCCTTACTGCCTATCTCTCCAAAACGTCTTAAATATTCTGCATATTCTGGATTTGCGATAATAGGAGCGTGACCTGCAGCCTCGTGAATAATATCTGGGGCTGGTGTATACTCTATATGCTCTAACGTTCTAATATCAGAAGCTATAACAAGTACATTATACGCCTGAAACTCCATAAAAGCATTTGGTGGAATAAACCCATCTACTGCAACAGCAGCCCATCCTATTTTCTTAAGGATTCGATTCATTCCTTCCATATGCGGTATCTGATCTATAGAAATCCCTGTTTCTTCTAGACCTCTCACATAGTAAGGATGTGCCGTCTTTTTAAGATAATCTAAATTCAATCGCATTACATAGCGCCATACAGCCTGATTTTGAGCTGTGTATTGCTCATAAGGTTGTCTCGCAATAAACTTGTGCAAATGCTTTGGCAACTTTTTAGTAACACTATTAAATTCTGGTAATATTTGTTTTTCTTGGTTCATGCAATCTGCTTTACTTAAAGCGTACCTCTGTTTTCTTGTTCTCGTTCTATAGCCTCAAATAAAGCCTTAAAGTTACCTTTTCCAAATGATTTTGCTCCTTTACGTTGAATTATTTCAAAAAACATTGTTGGTCTATCTACAACTGGCTTCGTAAACAATTGCAACAAATACCCCTCATCATCTCTATCAATCAAAATTCCATGTTTTTTTAACACTTCAACATCTTCATCTATAGCTCCAACACGTTCTAGCAAATCATCGTAATAATTATCTGGAACATATAAGAATTCAACACCTCTATCTCTCATTTGAGAAACTGTATGAACAATGTCATCGGTAGCAACCGCAATATGTTGTACACCTGCACCATTATAAAAATCTAAGTACTCTTCAATTTGAGAACGTTTTTTACCTTCTGCAGGCTCGTTAATTGGGAATTTAACTCTACCATTGCCATTACTCATAACCTTACTCATTAGCGCAGTATAATCCGTAGAGATATCGTTGTCGTCAAACGATATAATCTGCGCAAATCCCATAACCTCAGCATAGAATTTACACCATGTATTCATTTCATTCCAACCTACATTGCCCACCATATGATCAATAAATTTTAAACCAACAGGCGATGGGTTATAATGAGATTCCCATTTTTTATACCCTGGTAAAAACACGCCGTTATAGTTTTTGCGCTCTACAAAAATATGTACAGTATCTCCATACGTGTGAATTCCAGAACGAACTACATATCCGTTTTCATCTTCTTCTTTTGTAGGTTCCATAAATGGTTCCGCACCCCTCTTTGTAGTTTCTTCAAAAGATTTTGTAGCATCGTCTACCCATAGAGCAACAACTTTTACACCATCACCATGTTTATCAATATGTTCATTTATTAGCCCTCCCTCTTCCAACGAAGTTGTTAAAACCAATCTGATTTTATCTTGTTTTAATACATACGATACTTTGTTTTGCATTCCTGTTTCTAAACCTGCATATGCCTCAGATTGAAAGCCAAAAGCTGTTTTATAAAAATGCGCGCTTTGTTTAGCGTTACCCACATAGAGCTCTACATAATCCGTTCCCAACAATGGCAAGAAATCATCTGCATCATCAAACATTTTCTTTAATCCGTATTCTGTATTTTGTAAGTCTTTTAAGTTTTTAATAGCTTCCATAATTTTAATTTTCTAACCAAGATTGATAATAATTTTCATCTGCAATTTTTAAAGCGGCTTCCGTAACCATTAATGGTTTAAATGTATCAACCATAACCGCCAATTCAAGTGTTTCTTTTTGCCCTATACTCTTTTCCATAGTTCCAGGATGCGGACCATGAGGTATACCGGCCGGATGCAAGGTAATCTGACCTTGATCCACATTTTTTCTACTCATAAAATCACCATCTACATAATAAAGCACCTCGTCAGAATCTATATTACTATGGTTGTATGGTGCAGGAATAGCTTTAGGATGATAATCATACAAACGTGGTACGAATGAACAAATAACAAATGCTGAAGTTTCGAAAGTTTGATGTACTGGAGGCGGTTGATGCACTCTACCAGTTATAGGTTCGAAATCATGAATTGAAAATTTATACGGATAGTTGTAACCATCCCACCCAACAACACTAAATGGATGTGCTGCATAAATATATTCATGAATCGTGTCTTGCTTTTTTACTTTAATTGTAAAATCCCCAGATTCATCATAGGTTTCTAGACTACTAGGAGGGTGCATATCTCGCTCGCAATATGGAGCATGCTCTAAATGTTGACCAAACCAATTTCTATAACGTTTTGGCGTATAAATTGGATGTTTAGACTCAACTATAAATAATCTATTGTCTTCTGTATCAAAATCTATTTGATAGATTACTCCTCTCGGAATCACCAAATAGTCTCCATATTCAAAAGGTATATTTCCTAAAAACGTTCGTAATACTCCCGTGCCTTTGTGTATAAACAACACCTCATCTGCATCCGTATTTTTATAAAAATAAGATCGCAAAGATTTAGTTGGGGCCGCCAAAACTATTTGACAATCATTGTTTACTAAAACCGGCACCCTACTTTCTAAATAATCTTCAGTAGGCACTACATTAAACCCTTTTAAACTTAAGGATTTCATGTTTTTAGCAACAGCAATTTTTGGAGTAACATCATATGATTTTAAAACTTCCTTTACTTGAGTAGGTCGTTGCGTATGATACATTAATGACGACATTCCATCAAATCCAATAGTACCAAAGAGCTCTTCGTAATAAAAATCGCCATTCTCTTTTTTAAAAATGGTATGGCGCTTTGGCGGAATCTTTCCTAAGGTATGATATCTAGGCATGTTCTGTTATTTTTAGTATGGTGTTTAATGCATTAATTAAAGCTGCATTTGCTTTAGCGTCTCCTACTGTAATTCGAACTCCGTTTTTTGATCCAAAAGCATCACAAGGTCTTACCATAACACCTTTTTTAAGTAAAGCTGCAGTAAGCTCTTTACTATTCATCGCTGGTTCTATATAGACAAAATTGGTTTGACTTTTCCAATAATTAATTCCGATCTTTTCAAACTCTTCGTACAACCAATTTCTACCCTGAATCACTAAATTAATAGTGTCTGTTAGGTGTTGCTCGTCTTTTAGAGCGGCTATACCAGCAAGCATTGTTAAGGTATTTAAAACAAATGGCCTTTTAAAATTCGCGATATACTCCGAAATTTCTGGGGTAGAAAAACCATAGCCCAATCTAATTCCGGCGAGACCATATGATTTGGAGAAACTATGGATTCCAATAACATTTTTCCCCTCTAATATGTAGTCGATAGCTCGAGGAAAATCATGCGCCTCAGAAAAATGATAGTATACCTCATCATAGACCATAATTACGTGTTCAGGCAAATTATCAACTAAATAATCAATCTGTTCTTTATTTGTGTAGGTACCAGTTGGATTGTTAGGGTTAGTCACAAAAATTAATCGAGTAGCTGGAGTAATTGCACCCAAAATAGCTTTGATATCGATTGTATAATTAGAAGTATCTAAAGGAACATCCTTTACCAAAGCCCCTTCATTTTTTATATAATTCTTATAGGCAATAAAAGTAGGTGTGCTAATGATACACTCATCATTAGGGTTTAGAAAAGCCTTACAGATCATTTGAATTACCTCGCTGCCACCATTTGCCGCAAAAAGCATGTTAGTTTTAAGTCTTGAATCAGATGTTGAAATTGCCTGTAAAATCGGAAAATCATCGCGAAAACTATATTCATGCAGCTGGTGCATACTCTCAACCATAGCTTTAGTAGCCATAGGAGACGGCCCTAATATATTCTCGTTAGAAGACAATTTAAACAATTCATCTACTTGTACTTGGCTTTCTAATTCACCTCTAGTAATGCCTCCATCATAGGCATTTTTTCCTATATATTTTTTAAATATTTGCTGTATCATACTCATAGCCTAAAGTTAATTTTTCTAAAATCAACCCAATTAAAATAGCCTAACTAATAACCTTATTTTAGAATATAATTCTATATTATTTATCTGTCGATGCTTTTTATTCTTTATATTTATCATTTATAAGGTATTTAACAAAATTTATACTATGGGATATAAGCTTGATAAAACTGACTTTAAAATCTTAGAATTGCTTCAAGAAAATTGCAGGATTACCACCAAAAATTTAGCTGAAAAATTAAACCTATCAACAACTCCAGTTTTTGAACGGGTAAAAAAACTGGAAAGCGAAGGATACATTAACAATTATGTAGCTTTATTAAACGAACGAAAAATAGGGCTGAAACAAACCATTTTTATCGGGGTAACATTAAAAGGACATACACGCAGTTACCTAGAGAAGTTTTTAAAACAAGTGAATGAATTTCCTGAAGTATTAGAATGCTATCAAGTTTCAGGAAACTTTGATTATTTGCTAAAAATAGTTTTAGAAGATATGGAGGCCTATGAGCGTTTTGTTCAAACAAAACTTTCATTAATTTCAGAATTAGGAAATGTCCATAGTTATATCGCCATAAAAAAAGGAAAACATACAACGCAATTGGATTTAAGCGGTTTACAATAACTAACTATTTTATACCTTTAAATAAAGGTCAATATTCTATCGAATTATGAAAAACTTTAACCCCTCAGCATTTGCAATAATATTCTTTTTTGTAGCCTTCTATTTAATTTGGAATGATTTTGAAATACCTTTTTCTCCATTTACAAAAACTAAAGAAATTAATGCAACAATAGTTGATACTAAAATGGTCCCGGGTAATGGCTCCTCAAGACTACTTCAGAAAATCACATATTTCTATTATGTTGATGGAGTGAGGTATTCTGATTCTAAAAAAATTGGAAATAATTTCGGCTACCAATTTAAAGGCAATCGAGTTTTAATTAAATACAAATTAAACAACCCAAATAAAACAAAATTAATTGGGGTTTATAATGATTTTAACGGAGAGACTGTAAAATCTTTCTTTCATCATAAAGAAAATGGTATGCTTCAAATCACATTAACTAACAATCTTTTTCAAGAAGACATTTATGGTCAAAAAGGGATTTTAACTAATAGTTATGAAGGTAGTTTCATTAAAAGGAATGACACTCTAATTTTTGATTATTTTGATGAAGGCATTTTAAACAAAAAGTTTCTTCAAACAAACTATGATGTATACGATAGTACTTTAATTGACTTAGAAAATGGGTTAAAGTATAAAGAATAACCTAAAACTGCTTCTTATATTCTGTAGCTGTTAATTCAAGTTCTTTGTACCAGTCTTCTCCAAACTTTCTTATCAACGCTTGTTTTACAAATTTATACACCGGTACTTGCAGTTCTTTTCCTAAAGAACATGCATCGTCACAAATTTGCCATTTGTGATAGTTAACTGCTGCAAACTGACTATACTGCTGCACGCGAACTGGATATAGATGGCAAGAAATTGGCTTTTTCCAAGTTATATCTCCTTGGTTATAGGCCTCCTCTATTGCACAAAGTGCTGTGTTTTTTTTATCAAAAATTACAAAGGCGCAATCAGCATTATTGATTAATGTTGTTTCGTATTCTCCGTCTTTGCTAATAAACAATCCTTGGTCCTCAATAGCATCAATTCCTTCTTGACGCATATAAGGCTTTACTTTTGGATAAACATCCATTAACGTTTTCAATTCATCTTCTTCCAAGGGAGCGCCCGCATCACCATCTACACAACAAGCACCTTTACATGCACTTAAATTACAAACAAACTCTTTGTCTATAATATCTTCTGAAACGATTGTTTTGCCAATTTGAATCATGTGGCAAAAATACAACTTTTTGCACCCTAGCAGTCAAAGCCTCGTATTAGTTTGCTAATTTTGCATTAAAATTTTAACAGCATGAACTTTAACTTTAAAGAAATCTTTACCGCATTTATGGTATTATTTGCCGTAATTGATATTATTGGGAATATTCCTATTATTATAGACTTACGAAAAAAGGCAGGACACATCCAATCTGAAAAAGCTTCAATTATTGCTGGAGCAATTATGATTTTGTTTTTGTTTTTAGGAAAGAGCTTACTATCATTAATTGGTGTAGATGTTAATTCTTTTGCTGTTGCCGGTGCTTTTATTTTGTTCTTTATTGCCCTTGAAATGATCTTGGGAATTACACTTTACAAAGACGATGATGGAGATGCAATTACAGCATCTGTATTTCCACTGGCATTTCCATTAATTGCGGGACCTGGTAGTTTAACTACTCTTTTATCTCTAAGGGCTGAATTTGCTGTAGAAAATATTATAATTGCCGTTTTACTAAATGTACTTCTTATTTATGTAGTATTAAAAACATCTGCTAGAATTGAGCGATTAATAGGGCCCAACGGAATTAAAATTATTCGAAAAATATTTGGTGTAATTCTTTTAGCGATTGCTGTTAAATTATTTGCAGCCAATATTCAACAACTATTTTAAATGAATTTTGATGTTTTAGTTATAGGTGGAGGAGCAGCTGGTTTAAGTTGTGCACTACTTTTAGGAAGCGCTAAAAATGAACCATATGTTCTAGGGAAATCTATAGGCATAATTGCGAATCAAAGGAGTTCTTCTTTACAAAATGCAAAATTTTACAATGTGTTAGGCTTAAATGCAGGTACTCTCGGTAGTGACATTTTAACTCAAGGAGTTGAGCAACTTAAAAATCACTATCCGCATGTTAAATTGATAAAAGGTGAAAAGGTTGTAGAAATTAAACAGTTAAATAATAGCGTTGAAGTAATAACCAATAAAGGTAATTCTTATGCGTGCAAAAATGTAGTTCTAGCGATTGGGCCTAAAAATTTTAGTATTCGTGGGATGGAAGATTATATGGAATTACATTCCAAAATTGATCCAGCGAAACAACGTACTCAATTGAAAAATGAAAATCACAAAGTAACAGAACATATTTATGTGGCAGGAGTACTAGCAGGATTAAGAAGCCAATTTGCCATTGCAACAGGAAGCGGAGCCACCGTTGCAATGGATATATTAGCTGAATGGAATAATGGTAAACCTGTAAAGATTCACGATAAGATTACTCCACAGTAACAGATTTTGCTAGATTTCTTGGCTGATCTACATTACAATCTCGCATAACTGCAATATGATAAGACAATAATTGTAAAGGAATTGTTGTAATCAGAGGAGTGAAGGCCTCCTCTGTTTGAGGAATTTCTATAACATGATTCGCAATTTCTTTTACTTGAATATCACCTTCAGTCACAATTGCAATAATTTGACCTTTTCGAGATTTAATTTCTTGAATGTTACTAACAACTTTTTCGTAATGACCTTTATTAGTTGCAATAACAACTACTGGCATATTTTCATCAATCAGAGCGATTGGCCCGTGCTTCATTTCTGCTGCAGGGTAACCTTCAGCATGGATATATGAAATCTCTTTTAATTTTAAAGCTCCTTCTAAGGCCACAGGGAAATTATACCCTCTTCCTAAATACAAACAATTTGGGCTATCCTTATAAATAGCTGCAATCTCTTGAACTAAAGTGTCTGTTTTTAATAGCTCCTTTACCTTATTTGGCACCAACTGTAATTCGTGTAAATAAGAGTGGTAATTACTATTTGAAATGTTCCCTTTTTCTTTACCAAGCTTTAAGGCAATTAGCGCTAGCAATGTAATTTGAGTGGTAAATGCTTTAGTTGAAGCAACACCAATTTCTGGTCCAGCATGCGTATATGCACCGGCATGTGTTTCTCTTGCTATCGAAGAGCCTACAACGTTACAAACACCAAAAACAAATGCACCATTAGCTTTTGCTAATTTTATAGCTGCTAAGGTATCCGCTGTTTCTCCAGATTGAGAAATCGCAATCACAACATCTTTATCGTTTATAATAGGGTTTCTGTATCTAAATTCTGAGGCATATTCAACCTCAACAGGGATTCTCGCTAAATCTTCAAATAAGTATTCTGCCACCAAACCTGCATGCCAAGAAGTACCGCAAGCAACAATAATAATTCTGTTAGCATTGGTAAACTTCTCTAAATGATCATCAACTCCTGCCATGCGAATGATACCTTCATTTGGCAATAAACGACCTCGATAAGTATCCGTAATTGCGTGAGGTTGTTCATGAATCTCTTTCAGCATGAAATGGTCATATCCCCCTTTTTCAATTTGCTCAAGATTCAGTTGTAATTCTTGAACCTCTGGTGTAATTAAAGAGTCATCAGCAATCTTTCTGATTTTAATTTCTTTTCCCTTTCTAAGAATTGCCATTTCTTCGTCTTCTAAATACACTACATCTTTAGTGTATTCTACAAATGGAGAAGCGTCTGAGGCAACAAAAAATTCCGAATTGTTTTCACCAATTCCTATAGCAATTGGACTCCCTAGTTTAGCAACAACAATTTCATTTGGCTTTTTCTTGTCAAAAACAGCAATGGCATAGGCGCCTACAACATTATTTAAAGCCAATTGAACCGCTTTTCCTAATTTGCATTTGTTAGATTTTTGAACCTCTTCAATTAAGTTAACCAAAACTTCCGTATCGGTTTCGCTTGAAAAGGTATATCCTCTTTGGATTAACTCCTTTTTAATAGAATCATAATTCTCAATAATTCCATTATGAATGATCACCAAGTTACCAGAATTAGAGGTGTGTGGATGTGAATTTACATCGCTAGGCACTCCATGAGTTGCCCAACGTGTGTGCCCAAAGCCAAGAAAACCAGCCTTGTTGCTGGTTTCCATAATTTCTTCTAAATCTGATACTTTACCTTTTGTTTTTGACACATGGATGTTCTCATTGTACAGCAACATTCCTGCACTATCGTATCCACGGTACTCAAGTCTTTGCAGACCTTTTATTACAATTGGGTAGGCATCCCTAAACCCAATATAGCCAGCAATTCCACACATAATTTAAAGTAAGTAGTATTTATTTGATTATTATTGGTTTAACTGTGTAAAAGTAATATTTAATTTCATACGTTTCTCAGAATCCATCGCCTGATTACCATATAAAATTATTCCTTTAGGGTTCCAACTGTAATTTGGTATATCCACAATTGAAGCATCCGAAGGAACATCTGAAGGGTTTAATACTTTTAATCCTAATTTACTAGGTTCTATATAATCCTCGTTTGCCAATACTCGTGATACATAGTCTGTAATATTTAAGGAATAACTAGTCGCATTTCCATCTTCATCTAAATTAGGAGTGCCTCCAACAGAAATAAAACCTTCTGTAAAGTAATCTATAATTTGTTCGTCGGTTTCGTAATTATATAAAAATAAC
Organism: Urechidicola sp. KH5; assembly: GCF_054661455.1. Lineage (NCBI taxonomy): Bacteria > Pseudomonadati > Bacteroidota > Flavobacteriia > Flavobacteriales > Flavobacteriaceae > Urechidicola > Urechidicola sp. KH5. The sequence goes on along the minus strand of NZ_BAAFSW010000002.1, from coordinate 151,475 downwards.
CTGTCAGGTATAATATCCATATTAGCATTCTCGTCCACATAAATAATTAACTCTGCATTGTTTACTAATAAATTCTGACTACGCAAATCATCTAAATCCTCATTCACAAAAAGCTCAACCACTCCAATTGATCCAGCAGCACCTTGAACATACAGTAATTCATCTCCATTAATTACATCTGGATTGTTTATTGGATTTTCCGCATTTGATCCAGAATAGTCTCTAATGTACTTATTGTTTGAAACACCACTCAAAGCAAATCTTGCAGATTGCTTGGTTCTAACGGGTATATCTACATCATCAAAATCACCGTCACCATTTAAGTCTGTTTCTGAAACTACAGTGGTATTGCCATCAGAATCTGTGGTTGTAATCGTTTCGTCTGTTAATATTGAATTTGTGTAATAAATTACCATTGACCCTTGATTAAGAGGCAAAGTTATAATATGAGAATCTCCAATCGCCATAGGGTCTACCTCTGCGAATAAATAAAGACCATTAAAGAATTCTAAAAATGCAGCTTGTGATTCAAAAATAGATGAATTATCTAAGAAATTATTTGTAAAGAAATCTTCTTCCAGTGGAATTTTAATACTTGGACCATTATTTAATCCTCTGATAGTATCTACATTGTATATTCCTTCTTCCGGAATTTCAATAATTTCAGGTCTTTTCACCAAAAGAATAGTATCATTTGCCTTTGCACTTATAGTATCACTGTAAAAAGGAATTGGATTAAAATCGTAGACATCATCAGAAAAATACTCCTTCGTCATTGTTGGGTCTTCAGGATCTAGTGTGTTCAGATATGTTTGAAGTTCAGAAACTGTGATTTTAAATGGAACCTCTGAGTTGCCAAATACAGAGTCTAACTCAAACTCTACAAGTCCATCATCATTAGTCTCTTGATTTGAAACATATAATGGTAAGTCTACAATTATAGTGTCAATAGCCGGATCAAGACCAAAGTCAATATCTCCAATATATGACAACTGCGAAACTATAGAAGCATCTATCTTGCCAAAGTCTTGATTAGAATAAGCGCCTAATAAATATTGAGATTGAGCATTGGATTGTCTTCTTTCTATATTTTCGTTGTACGAAATAACTTCAGAATCATACCCATTTGTATCAAATAAATCAGTATCAACAATATTAACTCCTACATCTTCTATACTACCTTCACAAGCATATAGTGCTAAAACTAACAACAAGGAGATTCCTCCTTGTTTTAAAACACTCGCCAATTTTGTGTTCATTCTTCAGGGTTATTTATTATAAAACTTTTGTTTCGTAAAACTCTGTGTATGCCTCAGCAAATTCTTCTTCTGGATAATAAGGTAACACCGGAAGATTTAACGATTCTGCATAAGCAATCAATTCTTCATTCAGATCTACACTGCCTGCAATAATCGCATCAGAGTTTTCTATTGCAATTTTTAATAGATTATCATGTGTAGCATCATCAATAGTGTTAATATTCTCAACATTGTCAAATGCAACCTTTTCTTTTAATCCATTATTCAACGAACCAGAAAATCCGTTATTATATAGAGAAGTAACGATTTTACTATTCTCAAATAGTGCATCGTCTTTATAATATTCTTTTAAGTATATCGGTAATAATGCAGCCATCCATCCATGAACATGAATTATATCTGGAGCCCAATTTAATTTCTTTACCGTTTCAACAACACCCTTAACAAAGAAAATCATCCGTTCATCATTGTCATCAAATAATTCTCCATCAGCATCAGTTATTGTTGCCTTTCTTTTAAAGTATTCATCATTATCAATAAAATAAACTTGCATACGCTCTTTTGGTATTGAAGCTACTTTAATAATTAAAGGCATATCAATATCATTGATAATCAAGTTCATTCCACTCAATCGAATTACTTCGTGTAGTTGGTGTCTTCTTTCGTTAATTACACCAAATCTTGGCATAAATATTCTCGTTTGCCCTCCTTTACCATGCACCATTCTTGCGGCATCAAAAGCGGTTTTAGACATTTCATTTTCCGGTAAATATGGAACCACTTCTGACGACACGCACAACACTCGCTTATCTTTCATATATTCTCTTGATGATTAATTTGCGCAAAATTACGAAATTTTATACAGTTTTTAGATGTAAAAGAGTAAGTTTGCACCCCATTTAACAGTAATTAACAGAAAGAAATGCTAGTTTTTGAAGATATAAAATCTTTGCAATCTCATTTAGCTGGCTATTGTCAAAAAAAAAGCATTGGTTTTGTGCCAACTATGGGCGCATTGCACAAAGGGCACCTTTCTTTAATAAATACTTCAATCTCACATAATGATTATACAGTTGCTAGTATTTTCGTTAATCCAACTCAGTTTAATAACAGTAATGATTTAAAGAATTATCCTAGAACAATTAGCAATGACCTTGCTTTATTAAAAGAGGTAGGGTGCGACATTGTTTTTATACCAACTGCTGCGGAAATGTATAAGGATAATTTAACTTCTGAAAAGTTTGATTTTGACGGATTAGAACTTCCCATGGAGGGTGCGTTTAGATTGGGTCATTTTGACGGAGTTGGGACCATTGTAAAACGATTTTTTCAAATTATAAAACCGACGAGAGCTTATTTTGGAGAGAAAGATTTTCAGCAATTGCAAATCATTCGAAAAATGGTTGAAAAACAAAAACTGAAAGTTCAAATTGTGCCATGTAATATTTACAGAGAATCAGATGGTTTAGCAATGAGTTCAAGAAATGCTTTGCTTTCTAAAAAACATCGTTTAGCTGCACCTTTTATTTATCACGTTTTAAAAGAAATTCAATCTAATTTTACTGAATTGGGTGTTGCTAAATCACAACAATTTGTTAAAAATAAATTCGAAACACATAATCTTCTAAAATTAGAATATTTCGAAATAGCCAAAGAAAGCACACTATTACCAGCAAAATCAATAACTCCACAAGATAACTTAAGAGCATTTATTGCTGTATTTGCAGGAGATATACGTCTAATAGACAATATTCAATTATAGCCTTAAAAATTTAATATTTTAACTAATTTTGCCGCATGCAAGTAACAGTAGTAAAATCTAAAATTCACCGAGTTAAAGTAACAGGTGCAGATTTAAATTACATTGGAAGTATAACCATAGATGAAGATCTAATGGATGCTGCCAATATAATTGAAGGAGAGAAAGTGCAAATTGTAAATAACAATAATGGCGAACGCCTTGAAACATATGTAATCCCAGGCCAAAGAAATAGTGGTGAAATTACCTTAAATGGCGCTGCAGCTAGAAAAGTTGCTGTGGGAGATGTACTAATTCTTATAGCTTATGCTATGATGGATTTTGAAGCAGCTAAATCTTTTAAACCTGCTTTGGTATTCCCTAATGAAGCTACAAATAGATTAGATTAATCTTGAATAAATCGCTTAAAAAACTACTTTTTACTGCCCTTCCTGTTGGTTTGGGTATTTTTATTATATGGCTATTTCTTAAAGAATTATCTTTTGAGGATAAAAAGGAAATTGTTTCTTCATTCAAAAATGCCAACTATTGGTGGGTAGGTCTATCATTGCTTTTTGGATCCTTGAGCCATTTATCAAGAGCGTATAGATGGAAGTTTATGTTAGAACCTTTAGGCTATGTACCTAAATTCCCCAATTTAATCATGAGCGTTTTGCTTACTTATATCGTTAACTTAGGTATTCCGAGAGCTGGAGAGGTCGCAAGAGCTACTGCACTAACAAAATATGAGAAAGTACCCTTCGAAAAAGCGTTCGGAACTATTGTTGCAGAACGTATTGCCGACGCTATTATGTTAGCCATTATTTTGTCGATTGCCTTTCTGTTCCAAGGACCCCTGATTACAAGCTATCTTTTTAATAAAGATGAGGCAAGTGATCATGGGATTTACATTTTAGTTGGTCTTGCTGTTTTTGGTTTAATAAGCCTTTTATTTGTCATAAAGTCCCAGCACCCAATTGCCAAAAAGATTAAAGATTTTATTATTGGACTTATTGATGGCGCCAAGAGCATATTTACAATGAAGCGTAAATGGGCTTTTATCTTTCATACTTTATTTATTTGGGCTATGTATATGTTAATGTTTTATGCTGTTACATTTGCATTACCAGAAACGACATATTTACCATTTGGAGCCATAATAGTTGGATTTGTGGTGGGTGGAATTAGTATGGCTATAACAAACGGAGGGTTAGGAGCGTATCCTGTTGCGGTAGCTGGAGCATTAGTTCTATATAATATTGATGAAAATGCAGCGAATGCATTTGGATGGATTATGTGGACTGCACAAACCTTAATGGTGCTTACTTTTGGGGGACTTTCATTTTTATTTCTACCGCTTTACAACAAAGAAAAATAATTTCTTTTCTTTGTGCTATGACCAAAACCAGAATATCATTTTTTTGTCAAAACTGCGGAACACAATATGCCAAATGGGTTGGTAAATGCACGGCTTGTAATGAATGGAACACTATAGTAGAAGAAGTCATTCAAAAAGAAAAGCCTCGAAGTTGGACTCCAAAATCTACATCAAAAAGTTCTGCCAAAATTGTAAAAATCTCTGATATTGCTATTGCTCGAGAAAATCGAATAAATACAGAAAATCAAGAATTAAACAGAGTTTTAGGTGGCGGACTTGTTGGAGGGTCCGTTATTTTGTTAGGAGGCGAACCGGGAATTGGAAAATCAACACTGTCTCTTCAAATGGCGCTTGCGCTAAACAAAAAGGTACTTTATGTTTCAGGTGAAGAAAGTGCTCATCAGCTTAAAATGAGAGCAGAACGAATTTCTGAAAGTAATGAACATTGTTTTATTTTAACCGAAACAAATACGCAACAAATATTTCAACAACTTCCGGAAATCCTGCCAGAAGTTGTTGTTATTGATTCGATACAAACTTTACACTCTAATTCTATTGATGCTTCTCCGGGTAGTATTTCTCAAATTAGAGAAACCACTGCAGAGCTTATTAATTTTGCCAAAGAGACCGGCACGCCTGTAATATTAATTGGTCATATAACCAAAGAAGGTCAGATTGCGGGGCCAAAAATTCTGGAACATATGGTAGATGTTGTTCTGCAATTTGAAGGTGATAGAAACCATACATACCGTATTTTAAGAGCACAAAAAAACCGATTTGGTTCTACAGCAGAATTAGGCATTTACGAAATGCTAAATAATGGTTTGCGTGAAGTTAGCAATCCATCAGAAATTCTTATTTCTCAAAAAGATGAAGCATTAAGTGGCACTGCTTTAGTGGTCACATTAGAAGGTGTAAGACCCCTTATGATTGAAGTACAAGCATTGGTGAGTTCGGCTGTTTATGGCACTCCTCAGCGCTCTTCTACAGGTTATAATATTAAACGTCTGAATATGTTATTGGCCGTATTAGAAAAAAGAGCAGGATTTAAACTAGGAGCAAAAGACGTCTTTTTAAACATTACTGGAGGAATACAGGTTGATGACCCAGCAATAGACCTAAGCGTAATTGCTGCAATTTTATCTTCCAACCAAGATTTAGCGATTGCGCAAGATGTTTGTTTTGCTGCAGAGATAGGATTATCAGGAGAAGTGCGACCCGTAAGTAGAATTGAACAGCGTATTCTTGAAGCAGAAAAGTTAGGGTATAAGAAAATTTATGTTTCTAAATTTAACAAAATTAATCCAGATAAATACTCCATTAAAGTATTACTTGTTTCTAAGATCGAGCAAGTTTTTCATACCCTATTTATCATATAAAAAGCCGATTGAAAATCAACCGGCTTACCATTTTATTATTCTTACAAAAAGAGTTACCTTTTATTTACATCTACTATATATTTTTCTAATGCCATTGTCATAGATGGTGTTTCTGGAGTAGGCACTTTAATATTACAGTTTAATCCAGCTTTTTCAGCAGCTCTTACAGTTGAATTTCCAAATACTGCAATACGTGTTTTGTTTTGCTTAAATTCAGGGAAATTCTTAAATAATGAATCAATACCTGAAGGACTAAAGAAAACTAAAATGTCATAAAATACATTCTCTAAGTCCGACAAATCACTTACTACAGTCTTATAAAACACTGCTTTTGTCCAATCTACTTTTAATGCATTTAATTCCTGAGGAATCAATGGCTTCAATTTATCTGAACATGGCAATAAAAACTTCTCATCTTTATGTTTTTTAATCACTTTCACTAATTCAGGAAAAGTCTTTTGACCAACATAAATCTTACGTTTTCTATACACAACATACTTCTGTAAATAATACGCAATGGCCTCAGATTCGCAAAAATACTTTAAATCATCTGGCACCTTGTAACGCATTTCTTCAGCAATTCTAAAGAAATGATCAACTGCGTTTCTACTTGTAAAAATAATCGCAGTGTAGCCTTTTAAGTCAATTTTTTGACCTCTAACTTCTTTAGCTGTTGCTCCTTCTACATGTATAAAAGGCCTAAAATCAATCTTTACTTTTTGCTTATCTGCTAATTCGAAGTAAGGTGAACTTTCTGATTTAGGGGCTGGTTGAGAAACCAGAATTGTTTTCACTTTCATATGGTAGCTTTTTTGAATTTTTTAAGGGCTTAAAAACTATTTTTCGTTTCCAAAATCCCACATTACAAAATAGTTTTAAGAAACAGCAATATCGGCGCTATTTCTAGGGCGCAAAGATATAAAAAAAAATTAGACCATTGATTATCAAGCGCATTTTTATTGTAATTTACAACATTCACATATCTCACAATTAATAATCCACCAAAAAGCAACACCAATAAATTAAATACAATAATATTGTTGTTTCTTAATAAATATGTCAACAATAAAAATGGTGCCATTGCCAATAATGAAGCAAATAAGTACGATGTTTTGACAAAAGCTAAAAACATTTGCTGTGTTTTTACATCAAATAGCATGGCCAATAATACACCAAGAGTAAATCTTAAAAAGAGATAAACCGGAAGAACCAAGCAAAATTCAAAAAACAACAACAAACTTCCTAAATCTTCAAGCTCCGGCAAATAAAACACTGCCGCGGCATGAAGTATCAATCCAAAAATTAAGGATGCTATCAAAAAAGTTAGCGCATTAAATCCATTGAATAGCATTGAAGACTCCTTACTAAACTTCATCATATAACTTCTAGAAAAAGGCAACAACATCAGCCCAATTAGACGCTCTTGAAACAGAAGTTTTACAATAACTAATAAAATCAAAATAGCTATAAAAACAGCTACCACCCAATCAGGAGCAAGCATAGGAATAGTAAGTAATTCATTCATTTAGCAGGAAACTCTTAGAAATAAAAGTTAACACAAAATTAGCAATAAAAAACTGTACCTTTGTGCTATTAAGCGTTTTTTATGTCCGACACCTTAGTTATTATTCCTACCTATAACGAAAAGGAAAACATAGCCCTTATTATTGAAGCCGTTTTTAATCAACCAAAAGATTTTCATATATTGGTTGTTGATGATAATTCACCTGATGGCACCGCTATTATTGTAAGAGATTTAATACATAAGTACTCAGGAAAACTCCACTTAGAAGTACGTGATAAAAAAGATGGTTTAGGCGCGGCCTATATACACGGGTTTAAATGGGCTTTAAATCACAATTATCAATTTATTATTGAGATGGATGCCGATTTCTCTCATAATCCAGATGATTTAATGAAACTCTATGCTGAATGTGCGAACAACAATGCAGATATGTCTGTTGGATCTCGCTATTTAAAAGGCCAGATCAACGTTGTAAACTGGGATATAAAGCGTATTCTCTTATCCTATTTTGCTTCAAAATATGTTCGCATTTTAACGGGAATTCCTTTAAAAGATACTACTGCCGGTTTTGTTTGTTATAAACGAAAAGTTCTAGAAAAGATAAACCTTGATGAAATTCAATTTACAGGATATGCTTTTCAAATTGAATTAAAATTTAAAGCATGGAAAAAAGGGTTCAATATAAAAGAGGTTTCTATTATTTTTACCGACAGGATTAGAGGTAAATCCAAGATGAATGGCTCTATTATTTCTGAAGCTATTTTTGGGGTTTTAAAAATGCGAATAAACGCATCTAAATAGATTTATATGAATACTACATTAATTAAAAATGCTAAGGTTGTAAATGAAGACTCGGTGATTGAAACTGATGTTTTAATTGAAGGTGAATTCATTAAAAAAATAGGCTCAAATATAAACTACACCTCAGATGTAACCATAGATGCAAAAGGCAAATTCTTATTGCCAGGAGTAATCGATGATCAAGTTCATTTTAGAGAGCCTGGTCTTACGCATAAAGCAACTATTGAAACTGAAAGCAGAGCCGCAGTAGCAGGTGGAATTACCACTTTTATCGAAATGCCAAACACGGTTCCTCAAGCTACAACTCAAGAATTATTAGAACAAAAATTCGAAACAGCTTCCAAGTTTTCTTATGCCAACTACTCTTTTATGTTTGGCGGCACGAATGATAATTTGGAAGAATTATTAAAGACTGATCCAAAAAAAGTAGCAGGCATCAAATTATTTCTAGGTTCGTCTACTGGCAACATGTTGGTTGACAATGAAGAGGTCTTAAAGAAAATATTCTCTTCTACAGACATGATAATATCTGTGCATTGTGAAGATGAAAGTACGATTAAAGCCAATATGTCTAAAGCAAAAGAAAAATATGGCGACGATATTCCTATTGAATTACACCCACATATTAGAAGTGAAGATGCCTGCTATCTATCGTCTTCAAAAGCAATCGCATTAGCGAAACAAACAGGAGCTAGATTGCATGTTTTTCATTTATCTACAGCCAAAGAAACCGCTCTTTTTGATAATTCTATTCCTTTAAAAGATAAAAAAATTACTGCTGAGGTATGCGTGCATCACCTTTGGTTTGAAAGTAATGATTACAAAGAAAAGGGAACACTGATTAAGTGGAATCCTGCTGTTAAAAAAGCGGCAGATAGAGCAGGTTTATGGGAAGCTTTGCTAGATGACCGAATTGACGTTATTGCTACAGATCATGCACCTCACACTATAGAAGAAAAAAACAATCCTTATACAAAAGCTCCTAGTGGTGGTCCCCTTGTACAACATGCTTTGGTTGCGATTCTTCAAAAAGTTTCAGAGGGTGTTTTAAGCATTGAAAAAGCGGTTGAAAAAATGAGTCATAACCCAGCAATATTATTTGAGATTGAAAAACGTGGTTATATAAAAGAAGGCTACTATGCTGATTTGGTTTTAGTAGACACCAACAAGTCTTGGAAAGTTGAAAAGAACAACGTGCTTTACAAATGTGGTTGGTCTCCTTTTGAAGGAACCACGTTCAATTCAACAATTACACATACTTTTGTAAATGGTCATTTAATTTATAATAATGGCTCTTTTAATGATACAATTAAGGGTAAAAGAATAACGTTTAATAGATAATGAAAACTCTTTTTCAAACTTTACTTATTGTTGTTTTAATTGTCTCTTGTACAAGTAATACAATCTATGAAAAGCCAGATGATTTAATTCCTCAGAATGAGATGGTTGATTTATTATATGACATTCAAATTGCATTTGGGGCAAAGTCTTCAAGAAACATAAATGGAGATTACGGGGTAAATTATATGCCTCTAGTGTATGAAAAATACCAAATTGATTCAGCGCGATTTGCAAGTTCAAGCTTTTATTATTCTACGAGACCAGACTTGTATAGCAAACTTATGCGCAACGTTAAAGAGCGACTTGAAATTAAAGAAAGAGAAATAGAAGACCAAGTTCGTGAATTAGATTCTATAAGAGACGCGAAAGCAGACCCATCAAATAGTAGAAAAATTGGAAATCGTGATTCAATTAGAAAAATGCCTCTAAACTTCAATAAAATCAAGAACAAATCCTTAGAAAAAGCTAACACAAAAAATTAGCATTCTTCTAAATAAAATTTAGAGACCCTTTTAATCGTGTCTTCAATATCTTCAAATTTGTAATTTAGAGTTCTTCTAATTTTACTAGAATCAAAATTGTTTCGTTTATGTATAGAGGCAGCACTATGCTTGGTCAATATAGGCTTAGTCCTCGAGATAGCTGCAACAATTAAAGAAAATCTCCAAAATATCTCCGTTTGCCATTTTTTGAGTTTAAAAGTTGGTGTTTTAGCATTTAATGCATCCGCTAATTCAAAAAATATTTGTTTATAAGATCTATTCTCAGCAACTAAAATAAAACGCTCATTAACTACATTGCTATCCATCAATTGCAACATACACTGTATTACATCTTCTACTCCAACATACCCTGTTACTCCTTCTGTATAAAACGGGATTCCTTTTGAAGCTTTTTCAAATAAACTTCCAGAACCGCTATCCCAAAATCCAGCTCCTAAAATTATTCCTGGATTCACAATTACAGCGTCTAACCCTTCTTGCGTACCCCGCCATACTTCTAATTCAGCTCCATACTTAGTTATAGCATATCCATAATTACTATTTTCAATCTGCCATTCGCTCTCTTCTTTAATAGGTTTACCGGTCATCGATCTTCCAACAGCAGCAATAGAACTAACAAAACAGAATTTTTTAACCCCTTGTTCTAAACTTAAATTCACAATATTCGCAGTTCCTTCAATGTTTACCTTTCGCATTTTTCTGTATGCCTTTGGGTTGAAAGATATAACCGCAGCACAATGATAAACATACGTAACATCAACAAAAACAGGTACTAAACTAGGAACATCAACTACATCTGCATCTATCCATTCAATTTTATTAAAAAAAGAATCCACATCCTTATGGTAATAAGAAAATACGTTTTTAATCGCATCAAGATTACTGCTTGCTCTTTTAATCGCTCTAACAAGATCATTATCAACAACCAATTTTGCCAATAAATGTGCACCTACCAATCCTGTTCCTCCTGTAACTAAAATCATTCAACGAAAATAATTAAAATCCTCTCAACAAGCGCTAACTTCGAATTCAATAAAATACCTAAAACTTTCTGTTTTTCACTTTTAACTTCTTACCGATTATTTATCTTTGCCAAAATTTATTTTAATGCCTGTACTAAAGGCACTCATTATTAATTGAAAGTATGAAGAATTTTGTAGAAGAGTTACGTTGGAGAGGTTTGTTAAACGACATGATGCCCGGGACAGAAGAGCAGCTTGAGAAAGAGAAGACTTCAGCCTACATAGGTTTTGATCCAACTGCTGATTCATTGCACATTGGAAGCTTGGTACAAATTTTTATTCTAAAGCACTTTCAATTATGTGGGCACAAACCAATTGCATTGGTTGGTGGAGCAACAGGTATGGTAGGAGATCCTTCTGGTAAATCTGCTGAACGTAATTTATTAGATGAAGAAACATTGGCTAAAAACATTGCAGGTGTAAAATCTCAATTAGAACGTTATATCGATTTTTCTGATAGTGAGAATGGCGCTGAACTAGTAAACAATTACGATTGGATGAAGGACATTTCATTAATCGATTTTGTAAGAGATACTGGCAAGCATATTACCGTAAATTATATGATGGCTAAAGACTCTGTAAAAAAACGTATTAACGGGGAGTTTGCGGAGGGAATGAGTTTTACAGAATTTACGTACCAATTATTTCAAGGATACGATTTCTATCATTTATACAAAGAGAAAAACTGTAAACTGCAAATGGGTGGTTCAGATCAGTGGGGTAATATCACTACTGGTACGGAATTGATTCGTCGTAAAGCTCAAGGAAAAGCGTATGCTATTACTGTTCCTTTAGTTACAAAGGCTGACGGAACTAAATTTGGGAAAACTGAAGGGGGTAACGTTTGGTTAGATGCCGGAAGAACATCGCCTTATAAGTTTTACCAATACTGGTTAAACTGTTCTGATGAGGATGCTGAGAAATTCATTAAAATCTTCACGTTCTTAGATAAAGAAACCATAGAAAAATTAATTGAGAATCATAAAGAAGCGCCACACATGCGTTTGTTGCAAAAAACTATTGGTAAAGAAGTAACAATTATGACCCATGGCGAAGCAGCTTACGAAAATGCTATTAAGGCTTCAAACATTTTGTTTGGTAAATCTACTGCAGATGACTTAAAAAGTTTAGACGAACAAACCTTTTTAGATGTATTTAGTGGAGTCCCTCAAGCAGAAGTAACTAGAGATCAAATTGAAAATGGTTTTGAAATCGTTCCAGCATTTGCTGATACTGGTTTCTTAAAATCAAATGGCGAGGTACGAAGAGCTTTAAAAGAAAACTCTATTTCTGTAAATAAAACAAAAGTAAAAGACGATTATATTATCACTACTCAAGACTTAGTAGCCAATAAATATGTACTATTACAACGCGGTAAAAAGAGTTATTTCTTGTTAAAAGTTATCTAATTAATAATTAGCCCCTTCGGGAAATTTACCCATAAAACCTTCAGCTTCTTTCATCATTTTTTTGCTACCACAAAAGAAAGGAACGCGTTGGTGCAATTCTGTTGGCTGAATATCCAAAATACGTTTATACCCATCAGAAGCTTCGCCATTAGCTTGTTCTGCTAAAAATGCCATAGGGTTACATTCGTAGAGCAAACGTAATTTTCCCTTTGGAGCCTTCGAGCTTGTTGGGTACATATAAATACCTCCTTTAATCATATTTCTATGAAAATCAGAAACTAATGAACCAATATATCTAGAAGTATATGGTCTGTCTTCTACTTCTTCTTGACAAAATTTTAAATAGTCTTTTACACCTTGAGGAAAATGGACATAATTACCTTCGTTTATAGAGTATATTTTTCCATTAATAGGGTACGACATTTTGGGGTGTGATAAATAAAAAGTTCCAATGGCAGGATTTAATGTAAATCCGTTTACTCCATGACCCGTTGTATAAACCAACATTGTAGAAGTACCATACACTATATAACCTGCCGCAACTTGTTTGTGACCGGGTTGTAAGAAGTCTTCCAATTGAACTGGTGTGCCAACCGGTGTTACTCTGTGATAAATTGAAAATATCGTTCCTACTGATACATTCACATCTATATTAGAAGAACCATCAAGAGGGTCAATTAGAACAACGTATTTATTATTTTCACCTCCATTGCTTTTAATCGCTACAAAATCATCTTCCTCTTCACTTGCAACCCCGCAAACAATATGACGGTTGGAAAGTGTTTCCATAAAAATGGTATTGGCATAAACATCTAACTTTTGTTGATCTTCTCCCTGAATATTCGTGTCGCCAACATTTCCTAAAATATCAACCAATCCGGCTTTATTTACCTCATGATTTACTACTTTTGCTGCGAGTCGAATAGAATTGATGAGTCGAGACAACTCTCCAGTAGAGTATTGGAAATGCTTTTGGTTATCGAGAATAAACTCTCCTAAGGTTTGGTGTTTTTGCGACATTTCTTTTTATTTTTATTTTGACACAAATATCGAATTATTTTTGACCCAGCCCTATAAATAAATCATGAATTTAATCATTCGAAAAGGAACCAATCAAGATGTTTCAGACATACTAGGATTGATTCAACACCTAGCAGATTTTGAAAACGAACCTAATGCGGTAGAGGTAACAGAAGAAGAGTTGCTTCAAGATGGTTTTGGAGAAAATCCGTTATACAAAGTTTTTATTGCAGAAGTTGATGGAGCTGTTGTTGGTATGGCCTTATACTATTATAGATATTCGACTTGGAAAGGAAAAACGATTCACCTTGAAGATTTAATCGTTCGTGCTGAAATGCGCAAAAAAGGAATTGGCAGGGCTTTATATGAAGCTGTTATGCAACAAGCCCACAAAGAGGGTGTTAGACGAGTAGAATGGGTGGTCTTAGATTGGAACACGCCTGCACGTGATTTCTATATTGCTTCTGGCGCTCAAATATTACAAGGTTGGGAAACAGTTCAAATGGATGAGGAAGGACTAAAAACATTTATTTCTAAACTTAAATAAATTATGTTGCTATGAAAGTATTTAAGTTTGGTGGTGCCTCAGTAAAAGATGCAGAAAGCGTTAAAAATGTTGCCAATGTTTTAAGCAAGGAGGCAAATGGAAAAACCGTGGTTGTAATTTCTGCTATGGGTAAAATGACCAATGCTTTCGAAAACATTGTGCATGCCTATTTTAATCAAACCGAAACGTTAAAAGATACGATTGATTATGTCTATAATTTTCATTTAGACATTATACAAGAGCTTTTTAAAGACACAACTAAAACGGAGATTGCCACTAATTTTATTGATCAACTTCAAGTGTTTTTAAACGATAATAGCATTGAAGATTACAATTATGTGTACGACCAAATTGTTGGTTATGGCGAGCTCATATCAACCTCTATTGTTAGTGCCTATTTAGAATCTATAGGATGCCTAAATAATTGGATAGATGTTAGAACCCTTATAAAAACAGACGATTCTTATAGAGATGCTAAGGTAAATTGGGATACAACTCTTAAAAATATTGAACAACACTCATTTGAAAACCTAACCATTACGCAGGGGTTTTTAGGTGGCTGTGGCTCCGATACAACTACACTTGGTAGAGAAGGTTCTGATTTTACTGCTGGCATATTTGCCTATTGTTTAGACGCTGATACTGTAACAATCTGGAAAGATGTAAATGGCGTTTTAAACGCACATCCAAAACATTTTGATGATACCACTTTACTTGAAAACATTTCATACAAGGAGGCTATAGAAATGGCTTATTACGGAGCTTCTGTAATCCACCCTAAAACGCTCAAACCATTAGAAAATAAGTTAATCCCTTTAAGAGTTCGTTCTTTTTATAATTTGGAAAACCAAGGGACATTGGTGAGCAAAGGAGAAGATGTAATTCCTAAAGTTCCATGTTTTATATTGAAGCAAAATCAAATTCTGGTCTCAATTTCTACTGCTGATTTTTCATTTATGGTAGAGCATCATTTAAGTGATGTATTTAATAAATTACATGAAAATAGATTAAAGGTAAATCTAGTGCAAAACTCTGCCTTGAGTTTTTCTGTTTGTATTGAAGATAAATTTGGCAATTTTCAGGCGTTTTTTGAAAGTGTAAAAAAAGACTATAAAGTATACTACAATACTGACACAACTTTGTACACCATTCGTCATTATACCAAAGAAGCGATTGCAGAAATAGAACAAAAAGGCACAGTTCTTTTAAAACAAGCAAGCAGAGAGACTGTTCAAATTGTAATTGAATAATTTTTATATTTGCTTTCGCCTTAATTTATCTAGCCCATGAGTCTTGTTACCGCCAAAGAAGTTGCTCAAGCAATACACATAGACAAATACGGATTTGTTGGCACTTTTTTTGGATGGGTTTTAATGAAGGTGCTTCGTATCTCTACTCTCAACAAAATTTACAACAGGCATAAGCATTTGTCTGATAGCGAATTTTTTGATGCGCTTCTAGATGATCTCCAAATTCAATTTGAAATACCCGAAGAAGATTTAAAGCGTATACCAAAAGATGGGGCTTTTATTACAATTTCTAATCACCCTTTAGGAGGAATTGATGGTATTTTACTACTAAAACTATTAGTTGATAAAAGACCTGATTACCGCATTATTGCAAATTTCTTGCTTCACAGAATTGCTCCTATGAAACCGTACATCATGCCTGTAAATCCTTTTGAAGACAGAAAAGATGTGAGGTCTAGCGTTGCAGGGGTAAAAGAAGCTTTAATGCATCTAAGAGAAAATAGGCCTTTAGGAATTTTTCCAGCTGGTGAAGTTTCTACCTATAAAGATGGAAAATTAATGGTTGATAAACCTTGGGAAGAAGGCGCTGTTCGCTTAATTAAAAAAGCTGGTGTACCTGTAATTCCTATTTATTTTCACGCAAAAAATAGTAGGTTATTCTATATGCTTTCTAAGATTAGTGATACTCTAAGAACAGCCAAATTACCCTCAGAGTTATTGTCTCAAAAACAGCGTGTTATTAAAGTTAGAATTGGTAAACCTATATCTGTAAAAGACCAAGATCAGTACACAAATCACAATGAGTTTTACGAATTCATTCGTAAAAAAACCTACATGCTTGCCAATCCGTTTGAAAAGCAACCCATAACAATTCCTACTCCTACTTTAAAATTTTCATCTGGTCCAAAAGAAGTTGTATCTCAACGCAATGTAGCAGAAATTATAAAAGAGGTAACAAATCTTAGAGATTCAGGGGCCCGAATGATGGAAAGTAGAAGTTATGAAGTGTTTTTTGCTGCTGCAGATCAAATACCAAACTTATTGTATGAAATTGGTAGGTTAAGAGAAATTACCTTTAGAGAAGTTGGAGAAGGTACTAATAACGCTATTGATTTAGATGAATTTGACAATCATTATCACCATTTATTCTTATGGGATAACAAAGAAAAGAAATTAGTTGGGGCCTATAGAATGGGCTTAGGTATTGAAATCTTCGAAAAATTCGGAATGGCTGGTTTTTACGTGCAAACCTTATTTAAGTTTGAACCAGAAATGAATGCAATGATGCGGGAAACCATAGATATAGGTAGAGCATTTATTGTGAAAGAATACCAACAAAAGCCAATGCCGTTGTTCTTTTTATGGAAAGGAATCGTTCATGTTACATTGAGGTATCCAGATCATAAATATTTAACTGGAGGTGTTAGTATTTCCAATCAATTTTCAAACTTCTCTAAATCTTTGATGATTGAGTTTATGAAATCGCATTACTACGATCCATATATCGCCCAATACATTCACCCTAAGAAAGAATATAAGGTGAAACTAAAAGATGCTGATAGAGATTTTGTTTTTGATGCCACTCAAGCAGACTTAAATAAATTTGATAAGGTTATTGATGAATTAGAACCAGGTAATTTAAGATTACCCGTACTTATTAAAAAGTACATCAAGCAAAATGCAAAATTGGTGGCATTTAATGTAGATCCAAAATTTAACAATGCGATAGATGGTTTGATTTATATGCGTATTTCTGACCTACCAGAAAGTACCGTAAAACCAGTTATGGAAGAATTTCAAGCGGAATTGGAAGGAAGAGACGAATAAAAAAGGAGAGCATTGCTCTCCTTTGTATTTTTAACAACATCCGCCACTAGGGTCGCAACATGCAGCTTCTTCTGCCATTGCAGGTTCTGGAACTCCACATGTGCCTGGAGCCTTACATTTTGTATTTTCTACAGATAACTTAACAACCAGTTGATTCTCTTTAGGTACTATATCTGCAACAAATAATTGAGCAGTATGAAATGTAGCATTACTATATTCAATTTTCAGTTCAGCATCCATATTGTATGCCTTCATTCTACCAACTTTTTTTAATATGGATAGTGCTTTATAAACAGTCATAAACTCTCGTTTACCAATCTCCGAAGGACTCTCCCATAATTGAACAACGGTTTCTTTCCAAGCATCTGTTCCTGCTCCACAGTCTACCGAATCTACAGATATGTGTTTTACTTCAGTAATATGATAGTTTGCTCCAACATATTTACCTGGTTGAAATTCGAATAATAAACTCTTATCTAAGTTACTCTCTAAAATGTTTAAAAATTCTGCTGTTTTCATCTTATACTATTTTTATAATCGTAATTTTACGATGTTAATATTTAAATTTTTTTAGCAGCTCGTATTACAACAAGCGTCTAATTTTGAAAAAAATTGATTTAACTGATTCTTTATAGAAGCTAACTGGGTTTCATCTAGACAATAGCATACTTTTTTACCACTAATTGAGCCTTTAATGATACCAACATTTTTTAATTCTTTTAAATGCTGCGAAATGGTTGCTTGCGCCAAACCAATTTCGTCTACCAAATCATTGCAAATACAGCCATCTATTTTACCAATATGCTCTAAAATTGAAATTCTAGCAGGATGGCCTAACACCTTCGCATATAGTGCAATTTCGTTTTGCGTTGCTGTAAATATTTGATTTTTAGTAACTCCCATGATTGATTTTAACATCGCAATATTACGATATTAAAATTACCTGAAAAAATAAATTGCCAGTTTTTTGAAAAGTTTAACAATATATTAAAACCAATTCTTTCTGTTGTTCTGATAAATATCAACAAATTCTTGATCTGATTTGGTCAAGTATATAATACCTTCAATCAACCCAATTAAACCTGTTAATCCAGCAAGAATTCCAAAACTAACCACTGAAAGTATTAACATAAGTAGGCCTTGTTTGGTATAGCCTAATACAAATTTATGTATTCCTAAAGATCCAAATAAAATCCCTAATACTCCACTTATTATTCGCTTACTTTCATCAGCGCTATAATATCTTTTAGAATTTCCTTTTTCGTCTATTACTTCCATTGTTATTTCTTTTATTTAAAGGCAGCGTCTATAGGCTCCCACAATTCAATTTTATTTCTTTCATTATCTAAAATCCATCGAACTTTCCGTAATCATAAGTTTGCAATTCACCAACTACAGTTACCCCTTTTTCTCCAACTCCTTTAAAAGTCCCTCTAGATCAGCAACCTGTAATTAAACATAAAAGGTTTTTCTGAAGGTTTAAAATAATCGGTATTAGCAGCAAAAGGACTCCATTGAGTAGAAGCGTCTTTCCCGTCTTTATCTTTCCACCAAAAAGTACAACCCCAATCGTCTGTATTAAACCCTAAATGTTTTTTGTGCCAAACTTTAGTTGCTTTTGGGTCTTCTGTTTTAAAAAATAATCCCCCAATTCCAGTAACCCTTTTCATATCTATCGTTTTTTATTTTTCAGAAATAATGTGCTCAGCAATAATACTGCTGCGAAGATGGTCACCAATACTTCATTAGACATAAAAGAAACTAGTTGATTTCCTTTACTGATAAAGAAAAGTATCATTAAAAGCAGTGCAACAATAAAAAGTAACAAGTGACTTCACTCTTTAAATTTACGAAAATTTTTGAAGTATTTTATCTACTATAGTTTGAGCTAATTTAATTTTAGATTCCACAGTCCAACCTGCGACGTGTGGAGACAAAAGCACATTTTCAGTTGATATTAAATATTCAAATGCTGGAGGGAGCGTTTTATTTTCAAATAGATTTTCAAAAGATGTTTTCTCATATTCTAAGACATCTAATCCTGCACCAAGAATTTTTTTTGATTTTAAAGCCTCCACTAAGTCTTCAGTTTTTACAGCAGTTCCTCTTGCGGTATTTATTAACCAAAACGGCTTGTTAAAACCTTCTATCAGTTGGTTATTTACCATATGGTAAGATTGCTTATTATGTGGCGTATGTAAACTCAACACATCGGCCTTTTTTTGTAGCTCTTGAAGCGAAACTTGCTTACAATTGGTATCTCCAACACCATTTTTTATATCGTAACAAATAACCTCAACGTCAAAACCTCTTAACTTTTTAGCAAAAGATTTCCCCATATTACCATACCCAATCAAACCAACGGTTAAACCATCTAATTCAATTCCTCTATTGGCTTCGCGCAACCACTTTCCTTTTCGAATTTCTCTATCTGCCTTATTTAATTTGTTAAACAAAGAAAGTAACAAACCAAGGGCATGCTCTCCAACGGCGTTTCTATTCCCCTCTGGGGCTGCAATTAATGTAACCCCTTTATGCTCTGCGTAATCGCAATCTATACTTTCTAATCCTGCTCCAACCCGCGCTATAAATTTTAGATTGGTTGCAGCATCTATAAATTCACGATCAATTTTAAATCGGCTGCGGATAACGATTCCTTCAAAAAGGTGAATTTTAGATAGAATTACTTCTTTTGACGAAGTATAATCTGAAGTGTTTTCATGACCTGCAGCTTCTAATTGATTCCAAAGAAGTTCGTGATTGGTATCTAAATGTATAATTTTCATTTAGTACTGTTCCTTGTCATTAGGGAAGTCCACAGACTTTACATCAGTAACATATTGTTTAAATGCTCCCGTCATTTCATCAAATAGATTTAAATAGCGACGTAAAAATCTTGGATGAAACTCATGAGTCATACCAACCATATCATGCGTTACAAGCACTTGCCCATCTACACCGTTACCCGCTCCAATTCCAATTACCGGTATAGTCAAACTTTCAGCAACTTCTTTGGCTAAAGCAGCTGGCACCTTCTCTAAAACTATAGCGAAACAGCCTAACCTTTCCAATAATTTAGCATCTGACTTTAGTTTATTTGCCTCTTCTTCTTCTTTAGCCCTAACAGTATACGTACCAAATTTATATATAGATTGAGGGGTCAATCCTAAGTGCCCCATTACAGGAATACCTGCATTTAGAATTTTTTTAATTGATTCCTTTACCTCTTTACCTCCCTCAAGTTTAACAGAATGGCCTCCGCTTTCTTTCATTATTCTAATAGCAGATCTCAAAGCTTCTTTTGGGTCTGATTGATAACTACCAAAAGGTAAATCAACTACAACCAAACTTCTATGAGCAGCTCTAACAACACTGCTGGCATGATATATCATTTGATCTAATGTGATTGGCACTGTAGTTTCATGACCTGCCATAACGTTGGATGCTGAGTCTCCAACTAATATCACATCTACTCCCGCACTATCTACAATTTTAGCCATGGTGAAATCGTAAGCAGTTAGCATAGAAATCTTTTCATTATTAGATTTCATATCTACCAAAGACTTTACCGTAACTCTTTTATATTCTTTTTTGATTGCTGACATTGTTCTCTTTTTTACAGTACAAAAATAATCAAATTTTCACTGGAGAAAGCCTACTAAAACAATGTTCAACATTGTAAACAAGGAATGGCACCAACGAAATCCAAAAATCAAGTTCAAACTAATTTTCATATATTCGTACTCCTAAAAGCGTAGCTTTCATACATGTCAAAATCAACCAAGCATACACTCAATCCAAATAAATGGGTCACAGAGTACTCTGATTACCTCTTCAATTACACTATTACACGTGTTAACAATGAAAATGTGGCCAAAGATTTGGTGCAAGAAACGTTCTTTTCTGGGTTAAAATCAATGAAGAATTTTCAGGGTAAAGCAAGTGAACGCACATGGTTGGTTTCTATTCTAAAAAGAAAAATAATTGATCATTATCGAAAAATTAATTCTAAAAAAGGAAAAGCCGAAGTGCGCATGAACTTTTATAAAGATGGCGATAATGAAGGTGAATGGATTGAAGAAAGAGCTCCAAATACTTGGGCTAGCGATGCAGACAAGCATATTGAAAATGATGAGCTAAAATCTACATTAGAAAAATGTATTGATAAGTTACCTGAAAAATACGGTATGGTCTTTAGAATGAAAACCATACAAAACTTTGAAACTGAAGAAATTTGTAAGGAGTTAAATATAACGGCGTCAAATTTATGGGTAATAATCCATAGAGCTCGTACACAATTAAGGCGGTGTATGGAAGACAATTGGTTCAATAATTAGATAGAGGATGAAAAATTTTTTGATCAGCTGTGATCAAGCTACCATGATTTGTGACAAAAATCAATACGGTGAAGCTAAGGTCGCAGACAAGTTAAAATTAACATTGCATACCATATTTTGTGGTGATTGCAGATGTTACACGAAACAGAATTTGGTTATGTCTAAGATTTATGAAAAAATTAGTCATAATCAAAAAACATCTCTGAAAGGGTTGTCAGATCATGACAAGCTGGCTTTAGAGCAAGCTTTAAGAGAAAAAATGAGTTAGATAAAACGGAGTTTAAATTAAACTCCGTTTTTTATTTTTGCATTTTACTTTTAATTATGGACTTTCTACCTGAAAAACTAGAAGATTACGTTGTTTCACACTCTGAAGACGAGCCTCAAATCCTACGAGAATTAACTCGAGAAACTTGGCAAAAAGTACTAAATCCGCGAATGCTGAGTGGTCATTTTCAGGGTAGGGTTTTATCTATTCTTTCTAAGATACTGCAACCTAAGTCTGTACTGGAAATTGGCACCTACACTGGTTATTCTGCTCTTTCAATTGCTGAAGGGTTGCAGAAGAATGGAACAATTCACACCATTGATATTAACGAAGAGTTATTTGATTTACAGCGTAAGTATTTTGATAAATCTGGTTTTGGATCTCAAATCAAACAATACGTAGGCAATGCACTAGAAATCATTCCTGAAATAGACACCACCTTTGATTTAGTTTTTATTGATGCAGATAAACCAAATTATGTAAACTACTTCCATACAATTATCGATAAAATGCAACCTGGTGGAGTTATTTTGTCTGACAATGTGCTATGGAGTGGCAAGGTAATTGAAAAGCTTCAAAAAAACGATGTAAGCACAGAAGTCTTGTTGGTTTACAATAAGTTGTTGAAAGAGGATGCCAGATTAGAAACAGTATTGCTACCTATTCGAGATGGTTTAACAATAAGTAGAGTTAAATAAATGTATGTAATAGATTAGAAAAGAATCTACATTCTTTTAATTGGCCCTGTTAAGTCGTCAATATCATCCTTAACATTTTTAATCCCTTGTTGAATATCACGCGTAAATTCAGTATCTATACCTTGATCTTTGGCGCTCTCATTAATTTCACGCTTAATATCATTTGTGGCGTCTTTTACTTGTCGCATCGTTTTTCCTAAACCTCTTGCAATTTCAGGAATTTTATCTGCGCCAAATAACATCACAACCAATATGAGTATGACAAAAATTTCGGGACCGCTAATGAATAAAAACATAGGTAAAACTTAGGTAACAAATATAAAACAATTAAATCAATTTAGACTGTCTATCGTACATCACAATACTACCTGCAACGGCCACATTTAAACTTAATGTAGATTTAAATTTTACCAAATAGTGTGATTTTTCTTTAGCTGCTTTAGACATTCCATGATCTTCTGCTCCTAATAAATACACACATCTTCTCGGATGTTTAAATGTTTCTAAGAGCTCTGCTCTATCATCTAACTCAACTCCAACTAGCATAGCCCCTTTAGGTAGGTTATTATAAAATTCATCAAAGGTATCGTAATGAAAATAGGGCATTGCGCCTGTGGCTTTATGCGTATCACATGCTTGTTTTGCATATCGATTGCCTATAGTGAAAATAAAACTAGCACCCATGTTTTGGGCAGAGCGCCATAACACTCCTAAATTTTCAGGTGTCTTACCGTTTTGAATCCCTATTCCAAAAAAGCCTTGCTCTAAATTGTTTACTGTAGACATCTTTATTTTTTTGTTAGCATCCGTTTTATTTCATTGAGTTTCATAAGAGCCTCAATTGGTGTAAGCGTATCTATATTGGTAGAGAGGATTTCGTCTTTTATATCATCTAAAAGTGGATCGTCTAACTTAAAAAAGCTCAATTGCATTTCTTCTTCCCTTTGTGCGTCATTAAGCTTCGCTTTAATTTCATCACTCTGGTGGCTCTGCTCTAATTTCTTTAGCATTTTATTTGCTCTATGTATCACAGGTGTTGGCATACCAGCTAATTTAGCTACATGAATACCAAAGCTATGCTCGCTTCCTCCGGCAACCAACTTTCTTAAGAATATTACTTTGTCTTTTAACTCTTTAACTGAGACATTAAAATTCTTAATGCGTTCAAATGTTTCAGTCATATCATTTAGCTCATGGTAATGTGTTGCAAAAAGTGTTTTGGCTTTTGTTGGGTGTTCGTGTAAATACTCTGCAATGGCCCATGCAATTGAAATACCATCATACGTACTAGTACCTCGGCCAATTTCATCTAAAAGAATTAAACTACGTTCAGAGAGGTTGTTCAAAATACTTGAGGTTTCGTTCATCTCAACCATAAAAGTTGACTCACCCATAGAAATGTTATCACTTGCACCAACTCTTGTAAAGATCTTATCTACAATACCAATTGTTGCATTTTGAGCTGGAACATAACTCCCCATTTGTGCTAACAACACTATTAATGCTGTTTGGCGTAATATAGCCGATTTACCACTCATATTTGGCCCAGTAATCATGATTATTTGTTGCTGATTTCTGTTGAGCACAACATCATTTGCAATATACTCTTCGCCTATTGGTAATTGCTTTTCTATAACAGGGTGTCTTCCATTTTTAATACGGATATCTGTATCTTCAGTAATAGTCGGACATACATAATTATTTCTCTTTGCGATGGTGGTAAAAGAACACAAACAATCTAATTGAGCTATTAATTGAGCATTGTTTTGAATTGGTGTTATATACGCTATCAAATACTCAATTACATCTTGAAACAACTGCAGTTCTAATTGAACAATTTTTTCCTCAGCACTAAGAATCTTTGCTTCGTATTCTTTTAGTTCTTCTGTTATATACCGCTCTGCACTAACCAGTGTTTGTTTGCGAATCCATGTTTCAGGAACTTTGTCTTTATGTGTATTTCTAACTTCTATATAATACCCAAATACATTGTTAAAGGCAATTTTTAAAGACGTGATACCGGTGCGCTCAGTCTCTCTTGAAAGCATTTCATCTAGATACGATTTTCCAGAACTAGCCAACATGCGCAATTCATCCAATTCTTCAGAAACTCCTTGGGATATTGCATTTCCTTTGGAGATAGCTACTGGAGCATCCTCAAATAAACTACTTTCTATTTTTTCAATAACATCTTTGCAGTCGTGTAAACGTTGCCCTAAACTCACCAATGAAGCATTTTTACTTTTTAAGGCTTCTGCCTTAATTGGTAAAATGGCTTTTAAAGAGTTTTTAAGAAGCACCACTTCCTTCGGACTTATCTTACCTGTAGCAACTTTGGAAATCAGTCGTTCAATGTCGCTAACTTGTTTGATTTGTTCTGTTACTAAATCAAAAGTGACATCTTGATTAATTAACTCTTTAACGACTTCTTGTCGCTCTTCAATATTTGTTTTATCCTTTAAAGGCAACGCCAACCAACGTTTAAGCAAACGCCCTCCCATTGGAGAAATAGTGGCATCAATAATATCTAATAAAGTTACGGCATCGGGAGAATTACGCTGATATAACTCCAGGTTACGAACAGTAAAACGATCCATCCAGATATACGCATCTGTAGCAATTCTATGTATGGTATTTATATGTTCTAATTTGTGATGCTGTGTTTCTGATAAATAAAATAATACCGCTCCCGAGGCAATGACGCCTTGATTTAATTCATCTACACCAAAACCTTTTAAGGTGCTTACCTTAAAGTGATTGGTCAAACTCTCAATTGCATAATCGTATTGAAACACCCAATCATCTAGATAAAATTGGTTGTATTGTTCACCAAAAGTTTCAATAAAGTTAGTCTTGTGTTTTTTCTCCACCAATACTTCACTTGGCAAGAAATTCTGTAACAACTTATCTATATAAGAAGCGGGACCTTGAGCAGTTAAAAACTCACCCGTAGAAACATCTAAAAATGAAACGCCCCAATCTTTTTTTGTTATATGAACTGCTGCTAAGAAATTATTGGTTTTAGCATTGAGTACTTCATCATTTAACGCAACCCCTGGTGTTACCAATTCTGTCACCCCTCTTTTTACAATTGTCTTAGTTTTTTTTGGATCTTCTAATTGATCGCAAATAGCCACTCTGCAGCCTGCTTTAACCAGTTTTGGTAAGTAGGTATTTAGTGAGTGGTGCGGAAATCCAGCTAAGGCCGTTTCGCTTTCACTTCCATTACCTCTTTTAGTAAGAACAATGCCTAATATTTTAGATGCTTTAATAGCATCTTCACCAAAAGTCTCATAAAAATCGCCCACTCTAAAAAGCAACATAGCATCAGGATATTTAACCTTAATACTATTGTATTGTTTCATTAATGGTGTGACTTTTTTAGCTTTTGCCAAGGTATTTTGTGTTTAAGAATGAACGACGAATTTACGGTTTATTTTTAAGGAATAATAAGGAAGTTTTTCACGGTTTATAAAAAGAAAACACTGCATAAAGAACCGCTAAAAAATGTATTTTTGCCCCAACTAAATTAGAGCAATGCGCAAACTTAAAAATAGCGAACTCAACAGATTAGATATCGAAGGTTTTAAACAGACGGAAAAGACTTCGTTGATTGTAATTTTAGATAATATCAGAAGTTTAAATAATATAGGATCCGTCTTTAGAACCTCTGATGCGTTTGTTATTGAAAAAATTTATTTGTGTGGAATTACTGCGCAACCTCCGCATAAAGAAATTCACAAAACGGCCTTGGGAGCAACAGAAAGTGTGAATTGGGAGTATGTGGAAGACACCGTAGAACTCGTAAAAAAGTTGCAATCTGAAGGTGTAAAAGTTGCAAGTATTGAACAAGCTGATAACTCAACTATGTTACAAGACTTTCAAACAACTTCAAATCAAACCTATGCTATTGTATTTGGTAACGAAGTTAAAGGAGTGCAACAAAGTGTTGTAAGTGCTTCTGACTATTGCATAGAAATTCCACAATTTGGCACGAAACATTCTTTGAATATCTCTGTTAGTGCTGGCGTTGTTTTATGGGATTTGTTTAAGAAGCTGCATTACTAATTCTTTTTCGATGTTTGTAGCCTTTAATTTTTAAGAGTATAAAACTCAATAAAATGAATGCTAACGAGAGTATTACAAGTGCTCTTATTTCCTCTTGAATGTCACCTAGTTCTGCTTGGTACAACATTACTTTTCTCAGCGCTTCTAAAAAATGTGTAAGCGGAATAATATCTGAAAGAACCACTATAAACGATGGCATTTGACTTAATGGCCAAGTAAAACCACTCAATATAAAACTAGGGGTAGCTACAACCATCAAAAACTCTGTAGCTTTTAATTGGCTGGGTATTGCGATGCTAAATACTATACCTAAAAATGTGACTGATACTATGAATACAGTCAACAACACTAACATTGTAGGTGCATCTACCTCAAGAGGGACTCTAAGCATTGGAAACATTAATCCTAATAAAGAAACAATACCAACGCCCATAATCCAAAATGGAAGCGATTTTAACAACATTGCGTTCCAAACATTTTTGGCTCTAGGCATAAATTCTGAATAAAATGTTTTCTCCTCAAATTCGCGAGCAAAACTCAGCGCTAAGGCTAACATAAAAACTTGCTGGATAATAGTTCCTAAAACACCGGGCCATAAAAAAGTCATGTAGTTTGCCGAGGAATTATAGAACCTAGCATAATTAACACCAAACATTTCATATTGCTCTTTAGCTGTAGCCTCTGGGATTCCTTGTTTTTTAATCCCTTCTATTTCCATTCCTGCATTTAAGGTTCCTAATACAATTTGTAAAGCCTTTGCAGCGTAGTTTGCCGTAAGAATATTTGCTGTATTTATTTCTACTTGAATTTCAGGATGTCTCTTTTGTAATATATTGGCTTCAAACCGCTCTGGAATTGTAACAATTGCACTAATATCATTATGCATTATTTGAGATTTTAAGCCTTCTTGTGAATGTAAAATAATGCCATCAATTACTTCGTTGTCTTCAATCATTTCTATGACTGTTTGACTCATAGGTGAATCATCTAAATCAATCACTAAAACGGGTAGGTGATTTACCTTTCCTTTCTTGTAAACCGCACCTAATAACAATCCATAGAGCAATGGGGCGCCAATAAATATAGCTAAGATTACCGAGTTACTCGAAAAAAGTAAAAACTCCCTTTTTAAAAGACCAAGCCAATTCTTCATTTCGTTACTCTAAAATTACAGATAGGTTTGCATACAATTCGTTCGACTTTTGAACATCATTTGGAATCAATTTCAATTCGTAAATAGCCTCACCCAGCTCGTACTCAGGAAAAGCTGTTGTAACATCTGCATAATGTGATAGCTGTTTTATTGCCACCAATGTGCCCTCATATGATGCATTTGTAAATGGCGAGGAAATAGAGTAGGTGTTTCCTTTCTTATAAGAACTAATGTCTTTTTCTGATACCGTAAATCTAAAATAAGTGCTATTCATATCGTACCCCGTAAACAAACCATAACCAGGTAGAGCTAACTCCCCTTCTTTTAATGTCATTGTTTCTATAGTCATTTTCTGAGGAGCAACAATAAACCTCGCATCATAGGCAACATTGGCCTCTTGAAGAGCACCCTTTGCTTGCTCATAAGTACCTAAGGCCATTCTAATCTTCTCATTACGAACACCTGTTTTAACTTGGTTGTATTTGGCTAATACACCTTCGTACTGCGATTTTGCTCCTTGATATTTTACAAAAACCTCATCATACTGTTGGTCAGACACCAAACTATCTTTATGCATTGCATCTATTCTGTTAAATGATTTTTCAGCAAATTTATATTGCTCAGTTACGGCATCTAGTTTTGCTGATACTTGTGCTAATTCATCAGAAGTAGCTCCTTTTAGTGCCATTTCATATTGCGCTTTAGCTGCGCTCACAGCTCCTTGTGCTTGCGCTAGTTTTGCTTCAACCTCAGGAAAATCAAGTTCCATTAACGTATCTCCCATTGTCACCACATCTCCTTCTTCTACATATTGTTCTAAAACCTTACCCGGATACTTACTTGACAAGGTTAATACTTCTCTTTTAACCTTGCCTTTTAAACCATTAGAGATTTCTGACTTAGAACATCCAATAGCTATTGCACCTATTAAAACGAGTATTGTATATGTTAATCTTTTCATGTCTTTATAATTTTTGAATGTCTAAACTACCCGTAGCTTTTAATAAATTTAAAGCACTATCTCTCTGATCGCAAACTGTTGAATAGTAGTTTAAAATTGTAGTTGTTAAATCTGCTTGAGCTTCAAGATATTCAGATAGTTTAATCAACCCATTTTGATATTCTTTATGACTTATCAATAATGACTTTTCTGCAGATTCTTTTTGTTTTTGTTTTAATGCAACTTGAGCAGTTAAAGTTCTATAGCGCGACACACAATTCTTGTAATTCAATTCTAAAAGCTCTTGCGCTTCTGATTTTTTATTTCTTAATTGTTCTAATTCTATTTTTACCTTTAACCGTTCGCCTCTCGAATGAAATCCATCAAATATTTCCCATTTCATTCCAACTCCTAATGCGTTTAATGGGTAGGCACTTATTTCTTCAAAACCTAAAACACCCAGCTCTCCATTTGTAATACCTAAATATTGATACGAATAAAAAGCCTGAACTTTAGGCAGGTATCCACTCGCTTCAGATTTGTATTTGTATTCTGTTGCTTGAATGGATTCATCTAAGGCTGATAACTCTGCTCTATCGAGAAATGTTTTATCAACTGAATTGTTCAACCTGGGTGCAAGATCGACTTTTATGGTTGCTAATTCTTCCATCGGGATTCCGGTTAACTGCTGAAGTTTTAGCAATAGTAATTCTTTGGAACCATCGAATTCTAATTGTTTCGAATCTATTTCTAATTGAAAAATCTCCGTTTTTTGAAGTTCGTGTTTGGTAATAAGTCCCTGTTCAAAAGCTTTTTTAGCAACCAACGTTTCTTTTGTGAGTCTCTCTTGCTGAATGTACAAAACTAATTTAGTCTGTTCCAGTAAGGCTATTTTATCATATAATTGTGAAACTTCTGTAATTAATTCTGCTTCCTCTAAACTGTACTGCAGTTCCTGCGCTTTAATTTTATGGTCCATAGCCTTCGATAGGTAGGGTGCTTTTAAACCAGTAAATAAAGTCCACTTAGCGGTCAATCCTCCCATCCAAAAGTTACCATCAAAATCTATACTCTGATCTATAGATGGAATTTCAATACCTGTACTTGGTACTTGAATTGGAGGAAAACCAGGAATTATTGGTGGAGCAGTAAATCCTGGAACATTAATTGGAATTGGATTTGTCTCTAAATTTAATTCTCCTTTCGTATAGGCATACTTTCCTCCGATTTCTAAAGTAGGTATATAGGTGTTTAGAATACTTTTTTTGGTTTCTTTCGATTTTTCAATTTCTAGATTTACATTCTTAAGAGTATTACTATTTACAATTGCCTTGTAAACAATAGATTGTAAATCAAGCGAATCAATCTCTGTTTGTGAATTAATATTTGTACTTAATATTAAAAAAACAACAACAACAAATACATTTAAAAAAGGATTTGATTTCATATAGCAATTTCTGTTTGTTAAAATTAAACAAAATCAACCATTGAGTACAAATAATAAAAAAAACAGGGTAGAATAATTTATGTAGCTGAATATTAGCTATTTAACCTCTTCTTTTTTTCTTTGGAGCGTTTTGACCATTCATAGTGTAGGTCAAACTAAACATAAAATATTGGCCTAAAACTTCACGATTTACCTCTTGAAAAGAATTGCCGTTACTGGTTCTAATCAAACCAATATTTTTATCTAGAATATCTAAAGCGCTTAATTTAATATTAAGTGTTTTAGAGTTTAATAAGAAATAAGAAACAGACGCATTCAAAACTGGCACACCTTGAGAACCTTCGCCAAAACTGCTATCTTCATAAATTTCATACTTGAACTGGCTGTTTACATTAAATCTATCGGTTATATTCCAATCTGCCTTTGCGTAATAAGACTGTGTGGTAAAAATGCGTTCAACATCTTGGTTTGAAAAGGTTGTAAAGTTTCTACTAAAGTTCATCCCTACGGTAGCATCAATTCTTTTCTTTTTATTGTTTTGTAGTGAAAATCCAGCAACAAAGTTTTTGGTATCTGTCTCGTTTATCTCATCGTTAATTCGAGATGCATAATTGTTCAACCCTCCACTCGTAATAAATTGATAACGCAGGTTTAAAGATTTAATACGGCTACCAAAAGAAAGTCTAGCCGCTAGTTTATTACTATCGCCATAATTCTCATAGCTATAAAACTTTACTCCCAAATCCGTCAGCAACTCATTTCTAATAATATTGTTGGTTGCATAATCATATGTTAGGCGGCCAGTAAAACCAAAACCAGAAGAAAAGTTATAGCGATTGAAAACGGTTATCAAGCGGTATTTTTCAATCGGTGTTAAGTCTGGATTACCTACTCGAATATGCAATGAGTTAAAGTCATTAATCGCTGGGTTTACTTGACTAGAATTGGGTAATGTAACATCTCTTCTGGCTGTAAAAAAGATTTGTTTCCCTCTTTCAGGCCTATAGCGCATTCTAATTTCAGGATTAAAGTAGCTGTATTTCGTTTGGTATTGCTCTTGAGGGTTTCCAGTCAATCCAAATCGTAAATCCTGCAATACTAACTTACCTCCAGCAGTTAACACAAAAGTGTTGGTGTCGTATTTATAGAAGATATTTCCGCTGCCATTATTTAGGTTATAATCTAAATTATATTGTAATGGGTTTTGCAATTCACTATCAATATATTTTGTTTGATCTACCTTAATATCTCTAGTTGAAAAACTTCCTTCAGTTTCTAAGTATAAAATATTAGGGCCACCTAAACTCTCGGTATATCTAAAAAAATATCCCAATCTAACATAATCATTCCATTGCTCTTTCGTTGTTTCTTGAAATCGATCAAAACTATTTGGGCGATTCAATCTAAAACTCGATAATTGCTCTTGGTAGTTTAAATCTTCATTTCTAGAAAAATTTGTATTAACTCTAAAATTTATACTTCTTCTTGATGAATCTTTTAGTCTTTTAACGACACTCAAATTGACATTTCCGCTTCTTGTATCGCTTTCGTTAACAGAAAACCCTCTATTTCTAAAGAACAATTCATCGTTTACATTAAATCGTTCAGAACCAAAATCGTTATCTCTATTTCTGCTATTTGAATTAATGGAACCTGTAATAGATAAACTTCGACCTTTTTTAGAACGATCTCTATAAATAAAGTTGGCTTTGTGGTTGTTAACTATCTGTCTGTTTTCACTTTTAGATTCGGTTGTAATTTGGCCATTATCTACATATTCAATTCTAGTAGTTAAAATATCACCAGAAGTTTTATCAGTATGATTAAAAAAGTAATCTACATTCAAATAATGATTTTTCTCAAAGTCATACCCCAAATTCGTTCCTAAAACACCCGTAGTTAAATATCCTACGCTATTGTTGTCATATGCATTGTTACCTCGCCAAGAATTACCATTTGAACTACCATCAGTATTAAAAGTCAATAATTCTGAGATATCCGACCCCGCACTATTTACATTATTGTATTTACCAATTACTGTTGCTTGAAACTTCGGTCCGAATCGATTGAAATTTCCACTATTTAAAAAGCGATTATTGGTTCCGTAACCTCCTTGAAAAGTTCCAAAATCATTTTCTTTTCTATCTTCTTTAAGAGTCAGATTTAACACTTTTGTGCGTTGTGCATTATTTACTCCGGTTATTCGAGCTTGCTCACTACCTTCATCAATTACCTCTATACTCTTAATAGCGTCTGCAGATAAATTCTTTATAACAACGGCAGGGTCTCTACTAAAAAATTCTTTCCCATCTACATAAATTTTAGTTACCTGTTCTCCTTGAGCCTCAACTTTTCCATTGGCATCTACCTCTAGACCTGGTAATTTTTTAATAAGGTCTTCAACATTATCATCTACGCGCACATTAAAAGAACTTGCATTGTAGGCTACGGTGTCTTTTTTAATAGAAATAGGAGCAACAGATTGTACAACTACCTCGTCCAACATATTATCAGGAGTTAAAGCAATAACACCAATATCAACCGACTTATCATGATAATCTATGAGTTGTTGGTATGTGGTAAAACCTATAAGGTGTACCTGAAAAATTACTTGCTGTTCTGGAATTTGAGTTAATTTGAAAAACCCTTCTTTATTAGTACTAGAATAGCTTATGAGTGTAGAATCCGTTGGGTGAATAGCTGCAACTGCAACAAACTCTAGTGGATGGTTTTGATCATCTGTTATTTTACCACTGATTTGAGCATTTACAATTGCAACTAAACAAATAAAAAATGTTGAAAAAAACGCCTTTATATTAGACCCGTTCATTAGTTTTTGTTAGTGGTAAATATAGACTCAAATTTTACGCGATACGAGAAAATATAGTTCTATTTTAGGGTATTATGGGTTCAAAAATAGTAAAAACTAGACTTGTTGAGGGTGATATGGGTATAAATTTCAAAGAAACTTAGCTGATAAGCAAGTTGCACCCCCTTATATCTGAATTATCAAAACGGCCTAAAATTTCAAAAGATCCATCGTCATAAGATTTTCCTAGATCTTGTGTTGCAATAAATGAGCATGAATTTAAATTCGCTAAATCAATAATATTTACGCCTCCAGATTTTTGACTAGGCAATAAACTCAACGCATCTTCTGTGTCTCTGATTCTAATTTGCATCCATGGTGGGCATTTAAAAAAACCTTCACCTGCGGAATATGCTTGACTCAATAATTCAGTCATGCCGTATTCTGAATGAATTTTCGAAGTACCAAATCCTCTTTTCAAATGATCGTGCAATTCTAGCCGAATCATTTCCTTTCTTCTACCTTTCATACCTCCAGTTTCCATTACTATTAAGTTGGGAATATTAACTACATATTTCTCAGCAAAATCTAGCAGTGCATAAGAAACACCGAGTAACACTACTTTCTTGTCTTGATGCTTTTCTAAAATTTCGAACAATTCATGGGTGTTATTCAAAAAAAATCCGCTTTGGTCATAATAACTTTTGTTAATAAAGTCTCGTGCCATATAAATTAAAGAAGACCCTTCTCTTTCAAGATAGCCAGGTAGGAGCGCCAAAACTAAATAGTCTTCAATAGGACCGTAAAAGAATTCAAATCCCTTTGTAAAACTCTTTCTATACAATTCTAGATTTGAAACAAAATGTTGACTTTGCACACCACCAGTTCCACTACTTAAAAAAACCTGCTCAATCTCACTTGAACTACTCAATACCTTATGCGATTTAAAAAATTGAATAGGTAAGAATGGTATTTTTTCTACAGAATTTATTTTAGAAATATTACACTCTAAATACCGCAAAAATTCTGCATAAACCGAACAGTTAACAGATTGATATTCAAACACTTCAAGTGCTATTCTGCTAAAATCGTTGGAGTTTGATATGTTAAATATTCGTTCTTCTAACATGCTACCCCACAAAAATACTATAATTTTACGCAACCTTTTAACTTCGCAAACATCTTAAAGAAAACGGTAAAACCCTTAAATTTAATTAAAATGAAACAATTTTTATTGGCCTTGTTGGCAGTTGTGTTTTTTGTAAGTTGTGATGATGATGATGATGTTGCATATCACTTTGAGTATGTGCCAGTATTAGAAGCCGAGGTGCCTGATGAATTTGAATTCGGAAGACTTTATGAGTTAATAGTAACTTATGAATTGCCTAATGCTTGTTATGATATATATTCATATGATTATATATACGAAGGCACTTCAAGAATTATTGCTCCAATTGCTATTGTAGATGACAGTGTTGATGGTTGTGCAGAGATAACTACAGAAGGCACTTTTACAGTGCGTGTAGAAGCTCTTCAATCTGAAAATTATTTATTTAAATTTTGGCAAGGTGAAGATGATCAAGGAGAACCAATTTATTTAGAAATTGAAGTGCCTGTGATTTAAACTTTTACAGAAGACTAAGGCATGGGTTTAGAAAAACTCATTAAAAAATGTGCAGAAAACAACAGAGATGCACAAGCAGAAATTTACCAGTTATTTGCTAGTAAATTATTTGCGCTATGCCTTAAATACTCAAAAAATTATCAAGAAGCTCAAGACAACCTTCAAGACGGTTTTGTAACCGCCTTTCAAAAAATACATTTGTATAAAAATAAAGGATCTTTTGAAGGTTGGCTTAAGCGTATTATAATTAATACCGCACTTCAAAAATATCGAAATAAGCCAATGCTTAGTTTGGTGCATGAAGTGCAGCAAGCTCCTGAAATTGCTATTAATTTTGAAGAAAATGAATGGAGTATTGACGAATTGTTGTGTCTCATTCAAGATTTACCAGAAAGATATCGTTTGGTATTTAATCTCTACGTATTAGACGGATATACTCATAAAGAAATTGCTGAAATATTAACTATTAGTATTGGAACCTCTAAGTCTAATTTATCCAGGGCAAGAGATATATTGAAAACAAAGATTGAAGAAAAAAAACACCTAACCAATTCTAAAGCACAATCATGAAGAAACCAATTAAAAATATTGATGGGCTTTTTAAGGAAAAATTAAAAGGACATGAAGTTCAGCCACCTGCAGACGCTTGGCAAAATATTGAAGCTCGTTTACATAAGAAAAAGCGAAGATTCATCCCTATTTGGTTACAGTTAACGGGTGCAGCAGTTATTATTGGGCTTCTAGGGTTATTGAGTATAAATTATCTTAAATCTAATCAAACCGAAATTCCGCAGGGACCAGTATTAACAGATAGTAAAACAATTAAATCGAATGAAACGAGTCCTGAAACTAATCCGGAATCTATCACCATTTATAAAAAAGAGTTAGATTCTACTGTCATTGTTTCAACATCATTAAATAATTCAAATACCGATGATGAAACAACATCTACTATTATTGCTCAAATAAACAAATCAAACAATAACGGCTCAAAATCTAATGACAAATTCTCGACTGATGACAAAAAATATGAAACTACCATTGCAAAATCAGCC
Source organism: Urechidicola sp. KH5 (assembly GCF_054661455.1). Classification (NCBI taxonomy): domain Bacteria; kingdom Pseudomonadati; phylum Bacteroidota; class Flavobacteriia; order Flavobacteriales; family Flavobacteriaceae; genus Urechidicola; species Urechidicola sp. KH5. The sequence goes on along the minus strand of NZ_BAAFSW010000002.1, from coordinate 116,077 downwards.
AATAAGGTAAAAATAGAAAATTCAATTGAATCTAAAACACAACCTAGAACAACTAACTCCTTAAATGAACTAGAGGATAATTCTATTAAATCAGATACAACAAAAGAAACTATTGTTTTAGTTGCATCAACAACCGAAGAAGAAAAAGAATTAGACCTAATTACCGAAGTTAATCCCTCTCAAAGAGGATGGTCTGTTGCACCTGTTATTGCACCAATATTTTTCGATTCATTCAATAATGCAGGATCACCTATTGACAATCAATTTGAAAGCAATGCCAAAAACGGAAGCTCTACCGTTAGCTATGGAGTTAAAGTTAATTTTGCTTTAAATAATAAATGGAGTATACAATCCGGGGTTTCAATATTAAATGTAGGATATAGTGTACAAGATGTTGTTGTACAAACTTCTGGGGTCACCTCATCTATTTTGAGCAATGTTTCTTACAACAATGAAGCTGCCTTATTGAATGTAAATTCACGACCAGAAATTGCTTCTTCATTTGCAGAAACCTCGAAATCATTAGGTGCTACGGGAGATTTAAATCAAGAATTCGGTTATGTAGAAATCCCTTTAGAGGTCAAATATCGTATAACCAATGGCAAGTTTGGTGTTCATGTAGTTGCAGGGTTTAGCTCATTAATATTAAATAATAATGATGTATTTGTTAGTACAAATGATTTTACAACTGATATTGGCGAAGCAAACAATCTGAATAATCTAAATTTTAGCGGAAACTTTGGATTAGACTTCGATTATTTAATCAATAGAAAACTTTTTATAAACGTAGCTCCAATGCTGAAACTACAAACCAATACCTTTTCAGCTACTCAAAATTTTGAACCTTATGTTATTGGAGTCTACACTGGAATTAATTACAAATTTTAGTTGGTTAGTTGATTGGCACCTGTGCCAATTCCTTAAAACCGCTTGAAGCTTTTCAAGCGGTTTTTGTTTTTATAATTAGTACCTTTATGGCAAAAGAAAATATAAAAAAATCACATGAAAAACATTCAAAATACACTCGCTCTTTTAGGTCTTAAAGACTTAAATCATGGCGTTTCTACAGGTGTTGAAAATTTTGGTAATGGAGACGTAATTGATTCAAATTCTCCAGTCGACGGACAATCAATAGGTAAAGTCAGTTCAGCTACCAAAGAAGATTATGAAAAAGTAATGCAATCTGCCACAAATGCTTTTAAAACATTTAAATCTATGCCAGCGCCGCAACGTGGCGAATTGGTGCGACAGTTTGGAGATAAATTACGTAAATTAAAACAGCCTTTGGGAGAATTGGTTTCATACGAAATGGGGAAATCTCTTCAAGAAGGCTTAGGTGAAGTTCAAGAAATGATTGATATCTGCGATTTTGCGGTTGGATTATCGAGGCAATTGCATGGGCTTACAATGCACTCAGAAAGACCAGGGCATAGAATGTATGAGCAATACCATCCTTTAGGAGTTGTAGGTATTATCTCTGCTTTTAACTTTCCTGTTGCTGTATGGAGCTGGAATACTGCTTTAGCATGGATTTGTGGGGATGTTTGTGTTTGGAAACCATCTGAGAAAACACCGCTTTGCAGTGTGGCCTGTCAAAATATAATTGCAGAAGTTTTAAAAGAGAATAATATGCCTGAAGGTATTTCGTGTTTGGTAAATGGAGATTACACGGTTGGGGAGTATTTAAGTAATGACACTAGAGTGCCACTAGTATCTGCTACAGGCTCTACAAGAATGGGTAAAATTGTTGCCAAAGCTGTTGCTGGTAGGTTAGGTAAATCTCTTTTAGAATTAGGTGGTAATAACGCTATAATTGTTACGCCAGATGCTGATATTAAAATGACCGTAATTGGAGCTGTTTTCGGAGCTTGTGGTACAGCAGGTCAAAGATGCACTTCTACAAGACGTTTGATTATTCATGAAAGCATATATGATCAAGTAAAAAATGCTGTAGCTGATGCATATAAGCAATTGCGTATTGGTAATCCTTTAGATGAAAATAATCATGTAGGTCCATTAATTGATAAAGATGCCGTTAACATGTATTTAAGTGCGCTTAAACAAGTAGAAGTTGAAGGAGGTTCTGTGTTAGTTGAAGGAGGTGTATTAAAGGGTGAAGGATACGAAAGTGGGTGTTATGTAAAACCTGCAATTGCTGAAGCTTCAAACGAATTTGAAATTGTACAACACGAAACGTTTGCACCTATTTTGTATCTCATTAAATATTCAGGTGAAGTAGAGAATGCTATCGAAATTCAAAATGGTGTTAAGCAAGGTTTGTCTTCTGCGATAATGACCAATAACTTAAGAGAAGCAGAACGTTTCTTATCGGCTACTGGTTCAGATTGCGGAATTGCAAATGTTAACATAGGAACATCTGGTGCAGAAATTGGTGGCGCCTTTGGTGGTGAAAAAGACACTGGTGGCGGTAGAGAATCTGGTTCTGATGCATGGAAAATTTACATGAGACGTCAAACCAATACTATAAACTATACTACGAATTTACCCTTAGCTCAAGGAATCAAATTTGATTTATAAATTTTTAAAAACGCTCCAAATGGAGCGTTTTTTATTGGTATTTTATCTTTCTTAAGATGCGAATAGCGTCTTTATACTGTATGTATGCTGTTTTATCTTCTAATGCCCTTAGAAAGAGTTTGGCTTCTTTTAATTTATCTTTTGCTTCTACAAAACCATTTAAAGAACAAATAAGATACGTGGTTGGAAAGTTCTTTACATCTTTAATTTCCGTTTTATTTAATGGTTGTTCTTTTTTTATTTTTTCTAACAAAGCATTATTACTGTTATATATATGATGTAAGACTTTTTTATCATATGCGGGTGGTTCAAACAATAATTCCGAAACAATACCGTGTTTACCGTTGTCTTTAAAATGAATAACTGTTTTTTCTAACGGGAAATACTCGAATTGTTCATTGATACCTAGTTTTACATACTCTGTTATAATAAAAGAAGATTCGTTATATGTAATCTTAACTTCATCTAGAGCGGAATAGAAAATACGTACTTGTTCATTAATTAGTTCTATATCTACTCTTGAGTAAAACGTCTTATCACCAACATTCTTTTTCGACCCTGCCCAACAAAGCACAAATTGCTCCTTAAAAACTTTATACTGAGGGTCAAACTCTACATCATGATTTCTAAAAAAATCAAAAACACCATCAAGTGTTAATTCAATATTGTTACTTGCACTTTTTTCTAAAGACTCAACAATTTCTTTATTGGTATGTGCTAATTCAAATCGTTGGTTTACTGGCATTGAATTACTGCCCCTTCTAATAAAAACAGAGTGCCTTGGGTATTTCCAAGCGTTCTTTTTAAATGTAGTAACCTTAGCTGATGGGAATATTGTTACCAAACCAATTACCTTATGTTTCTGTAATTTTGGAAAGCCAATATTCTCATAATTAACCTTTGGAGGGTTAACCAAATAAGCATTTACTAGGTTCTGAATGCGACTATCATCGTAAAAATCAACCCCTACAATTTTATTGGTTCTATCCTCTATACCTACAATAATATACGAGTTGTTTTCAGGATTTGAGTTAGACAAAGCGCATATATGTTTCACAAATTTTGCTTTACCCACCTTAGAGCTTAAATCTAAGCGTAATTTCTTATCGTAAAAACTATTCTCATCTGTGTGAGTAAGTAGCTTTTTAATCAGAAGACGCTTATTTATCATATTGTTTAGTTGATTTTTAAAAGTATAAAATATTATTGGTTCAAAAACATATAAAATAGAAAAGCCGCCCGAGCGGGCGGCTCATTTAATTGGCTATAAGTAGCCAACCAAAAATCAACTAACCAAACTTTATTTTAAATAACTTTCTCTCTTTACTGTTTTTCTTTTCACTTTAGTACGCTTGTGTAGAGCGTTACTTACAGGTGGTCTCACATTTTTAGAATTTTTAACATCTTGTTGCTTTCCTTCCTTCAGAATAATGATCAAATCTCTCCCTTCAAATTGATAAGTAACTCCAGAGTTTATATGAAACAACTCTATTGTTCCGTCATTTATAACGACCAATTCGAACTCTTCATTGTATCCTAAATCATAATCAAATGTTAAATACTTCAAATTGTCATACCCTTCAATATCATACACCTCATAGCCGCCTACATAATCCCATACAACATCATATATGTCGATACCTAACGGGTCTTCAGAAGAATAAAATGTTGTGGTATTTTCTGGCGTAAATGCTAAATAATTTTCATAATCAAAATCATGCATTGGTCCATCGCTTCTATAGGTTTTTCCCCACCCATAATACTCTTGTAAGAAATACTCTATATTGTCATAAAATACCTGATCGTAATCAAAAGTACTTCTTTGATAACCTTGTAAATAATAGGTTACATTTTCATATCGATCGTATAATGAAATTTCATTATCATTAAGTTGGCGTACTTCAAAATCAACAACACCATCTATATCGTGATTGATTGTTAATGTGCTACTGTAAACATCGTAGGTAGTATAATTACCCACTTGTATTCCAAAACCGCTGCCATTCGAACCAATACCAACTAAATTGTTGTTTGCATATAGCCTGCCACTTCTATAAGACATTGTAAAAGCCAACTCCATGAAAGGAACAGACCCCGAACCTGTTGTACTATGAATATCTACATACCACAATTCATAATTAGATAAAAGAGTTTCCAGAGATATAGGAGTTCCAGGATTATCGTAAATATAATCATCGTTTGAGCAAGAAACCACAACACTCGCAACAATGGTAACTAAAAGTAATTTTAATGCTTTCATAGTATATCTATTTTGGTTATAACTGCCCAATTTCAATTATTGTGCCAAAAGAAAACCCGCTTTAAAAGCGGGTTTTATATATTTCATACTATTTTTAGAAATTGTATCTAATTAACTAATAGCATTTATTAATTATTTAAGGCTTCTGCACCACCAACAATCTCTAAGATTTCGCCAGTAATTGCAGCTTGACGCGCTTTGTTGTACGTTAATAATAACTCATCACGTAATTCACTAGCATTATCAGTTGCCTTATGCATTGCAGTCATACGCGCACCATGCTCAGATGCAAAAGAATCTCTTACAGCCTTGTACAACTGAGTTTTTAAAGATTTAGGAATCAATTCTAAAACAATCGCTGTTTTTTCTGGTTCGAAAATATAATCAGCATTTGCATCAGTTTCACCATCAATGGCAGCGATAGGTAAAAACTGTTCTACTTGTGTGATTTGTGTAGCTGCGTTTTTAAATTGATTGTAAACAATCTCTACTTTGTCATAAGCGCCTTCTACATAAAGGTCCATAACGCGTTGTGCAATTTCAGCAACATTATCAAAAGTTAAGTCATCAAAAATAGCTGTATTAGTTTCAATAACTTTTAACTCTTTAGATAATAACTCGCCTCCTTTTTTACCTAATGCAAGAACATCTACTTGCGCATTGCCAAAAGTATTAGCAATGTGATTACGAGTTTCTTTAACTACAGATGAGTTAAAACCACCACATAAACCTCTATTAGATGTTATAACAATTAATAAGGCTTTCGATACTTGGCGCTCTTCAGAAAATACTCCTCCAGCGTCAGCATCTAAAGTTGCACTAAGACTTTGTAACAATTCTGTTAATTTATCGGCATATGGGCGCATTTGCGTAATTGCATCTTGCGCTTTTTTCAACTTTGCAGCTGATACCATTTTCATGGCACTAGTAATCTGCATCGTTGAGCCGATAGAAGTAATTCTGTTACGTATTTCTTTTAAATTTGCCATATCTTTTATATGAACTTTAATTATGAGAATCCTAATGGATTCTCATTTTAAAATTAAGCGTATTGTGCTGAAATTTCTTTCGCTGCACTTCTCAATACATCAACAACCTCATCTGTTAATTTACCAGCTTTAATTGTATCTAATGTATCTCTGTGTTTTGTATTTAAATACGCGATGTAGTTTGCCTCAAACTCTTTTACTTTATTTACAGGAACATCTTTTAATAAGTTGTTTGAACCTGCATAAATAATAGCTGTTTGATCTTCTACAGTCATTGGGCTAGCTTGCGCTTGCTTTAAGATCTCTACGTTACGCTGACCCTTTGAAATTACATTCATAGTAGCAGCATCAAGATCAGAACCAAACTTAGCAAATGCTTCTAATTCACGGAACTGTGCTTGATCTAATTTTAACGTTCCAGACACCTTCTTCATGGATTTAATCTGAGCCGAACCACCTACACGAGATACCGAAATACCTACGTTAATTGCAGGACGAACACCTGAGTTAAATAAATCTGACTCTAAGAAAATCTGACCATCTGTAATAGAAATTACGTTGGTTGGAATATAAGCAGAAACGTCTCCCGCTTGTGTTTCAATAATTGGTAATGCTGTTAAAGAACCACCACCTTTTACTTTTCCTTTTAATGAATCAGGAACATCATTCATATCTGCAGCAATCGTATCGTCGTTAATTACTTTTGCAGCACGCTCTAATAAACGAGAGTGTAAGTAGAATACGTCACCTGGGTATGCCTCACGTCCTGGAGGTCTTCTTAATAATAATGATACCTCACGGTAAGCAACTGCTTGTTTAGATAAATCATCATACACAATTAATGCTGGACGACCAGTATCTCTAAAATACTCACCAATCGCAGCACCTGCCATTGGAGCATATACCTGCATTGGAGCAGGGTCTGATGCGTTAGCAGCTACAATAGTAGTGTAAGCCAAAGCTCCTTTTTCTTCTAATAATGCAACAATACCGGCTACCGTTGATGCTTTTTGACCAACAGCTACATAGATACAGTATACAGGCTCTCCAGCATCAAAAAATTCTTTCTGGTTAATAATTGTATCAATTGCTACTGTGGACTTACCTGTTTGACGGTCTCCAATGATTAACTCACGCTGACCTCTACCTACAGGAATCATAGCATCAATTGCTTTAACACCTGTTTGCATTGGCTCAGTTACAGGCTCACGGAAAACTACACCAGGAGCTTTACGCTCTAGAGGCATTTCAAAAGTTTCGCCTTGAATAGGACCTTTACCATCTATTGGATTACCTAACGTATCAACAACACGTCCAACAATTCCTTCACCAACATTTAAAGATGCAATACGCTCTGTACGTTTAACAGTCGCACCTTCTTTTACACCAGTAGATGGGCCTAATAATACAACCCCTACATTATCTTCTTCAAGGTTAAGTACAATACCCTCTAAACCTCCTTCAAATTCAACTAACTCTCCGTATTGAACATTTGAAAGACCGTAAACACGGGCAATACCATCACCAATTTCTAACACAGTACCAACTTCATTTAATGAAGCTGCACCATCAAATCCTGATAATTGTTGCTTTAAAATTGCTGAAACTTCAGCTGGTTTTATTGCTGCCATTTTATTTGTTTTTAAAAACTAAATTCTTCTTTAATAATTTTTATGCGTTAAGTGAACGCTTAATTTCACTTAACTTATTTGCAATACTTGCATCGTACTGCACATCGCCAACACGTAAAATAAATCCACCAATAATTGCTGGATCAACAGATGCTTCTAATAAAGCTTCTTTACCTGTTAATTCTTTTACTTTGGCCAATACTTGTTTGTTTAATGCTGCAGACAATTCTGTTGCAGTAGTTACATAAGCTACTTGCTTACCACTAGCATCATCAAACATTTTAATATAATTTAATGCAACAGCTTCTAATGCCTCAACACGTTTATTTGTAATTAATAAGTCTATTAATTGTGTAGTTAAGCTATTTACATTCTTTTCAAAAATTGCTAACAAAGCACTCTTTTTAACTTGAGCTTTGATTACAGCACTATTTAACATAGCACCTAACTCAGCATTATCAGCAATGGTAGAAGCCACTACTTGCATACTTGCGTAAGTTTCTTCTGCATTGTTTTGCTCTTGAGCTAAACTTAGCACTGCTTTTGCATATCTTATTGCTGCTCTATTACTCATGCTACTTTATTAACTTAATGTAACGTCTTTTAATAATTGCTCTACTAAAGCCGCTTGGTCTTTATCGTTCGCTAATTCTTTCTTTACCACCTTCTCAGCAATTTCAATTGAAATCTCAGCTACTTGACCTTTTAAGTCCGCAATTGCAGCTTGCTTTTCTGCTTGAATTGTTGCCTGTGCTTGAGTAATGATTTTAGAAGCCTCAGCAGAAGCTTCTTCTTTAGCCTCAGCAATAATAGTATCTTTCATTTGACGAGCGTCTTTCATCATGGCATCGCGCTCTGCACGTGCTTCTTTTAAAATACGATCGTTATCAGCTTGTAATTGCTGCATTTCTTCACGCGCATTTTCTGCTGATTCTAAAGCGTTTTTAATTCCTTCTTCACGCTCGCTAACTGCGTTTAAAATTGGCTTCCAAGCATATTTTTTTAACAACAATACCAATCCTACAAAAAGTAATAATTGCCAAAAAAACAACCCTAACGAAAACTGTTCAATTAATTTCTCCATGATTTATATCTAAAAACGATGTTCTTTTTTTAATGTTTAAAACCAGCAACTAAAACCAACCGTTCTAGTTGCTGATAAAATGTTATTAAGCTGCGAATAACGCTGCGAATCCAATACCTTCAATAAGTGCTGCTGCAATAAGCATAGCTGTTTGGATTTTTCCAGAAGCTTCTGGTTGACGAGCGATAGCGTCCATTGCTGAACCACCAATCTTACCGATACCTAAACCAGCACCGATTACGATCAAACCTGCTCCTACGAAATTTAAACCTGTCATAATAGTATATTTATAAATTAAACATTCAAATTTTAGTGGTCGTGATGTTCTTCTACTGCTGAACCGAAATACAAAGCTGATAACATTGTAAAAATATACGCTTGTAAAGCAGCTACTAGAAGCTCTAATAACGAAAGTGCGAAAGCTAACCCGAAAGATAACGGACTACCAATCCAACTTTTGAAAATAAACATCATACCTATAATACTCATTAATACTACGTGCCCCGCAGTAATATTGGCGTATAAACGAATCATTAATGAAAACGGCTTAATGATAGTTCCCAATAACTCAATTGGTGCTAAAACTATTTTCATGAACACTGGCACATCTGGCATCCAGAATATATGTTTCCAATAATTCTTATTCGCTGTAAAAGTTGTAATCAAATATGTTAATAAGGCCAATGCAAATGTTACAGCAATGTTATTGGTAACATTTACTCCAAGAGGAGTAAGACCTAATAAGTTAATTATCCAAACGAAAAAGAAAATCGTTAATAAATAACTCATATATTTTTTATAATACTTCTCTCCAATATTTGGAATTGCAATATCATCTCTAACATATAAGACGATAGGCTCTAGAATTCTTCCTATACCTGATGGCAATGCATTCTTTTGATAGTTCTTTGCCATTTTTTTAAACATAAAGAACATTAAAAGAGCGACAAATAAAATGAAGAAAACATTTTTTGTAAATGAAAAATCTAATGGCTTCTCATTGGTCGGATGATGTGCTTCATCATACAAAATGGTGCCTTCTGCATCTGTTTTATATATTTTACCGTGGTAAAGTTTGTAGTAATTACCATCCACTTCAGCAAGCGTTTCGCCATGGTGAAATTTAGATGAAGAGAATACTTTTAAGCCTCCATCGATCAAAATTACAGGTAATGGAAAACCAATGTACTTGTGTTCTCCCTCATCAGTTGTATAAGAATACAAACTAAAATCGTATGAATCTTGAAGGTGATGGTCAATATACTCCTTAATCTCCGTTTTTAAATCAGCATCACCACTTTCAGCAGTTGTTGATTTTTCTTTTGCCGCAACATTTGATACTGAAAACAATAAGGCAATTGCGGTAAGTAAAGTAACTAAATAATTTCTTTGCATTTTACACAAATAATTGAGTGTCTTAAAAATCGGTGCAAAGGTATGTTTTTATCTTAAAAACAAAAAACTATTTCAACTGTTTGTTTTCAGGTTTTTTTGAAGCGTAATTATCTAAAAAATTGAGAAGTTTAATTAAAGTTAAAGTCTCTAAAATCAGACAAGTAAAATATGGGATAAAAAAAGTAAAAAACTCTTCCTTACTCATATTGCCATCTGATTTATATAGAGGGTAAAAAACCAAAAAAAATAATGCAAATTTTAGAAGGCTACCAACCATATATAAATAACCTAAATTGTCTTTGTGCTTTCTTCTCACAACGAATAAGCCAACCATTATAATAGCTGCAATTAAATAGTTTAATGTATACGATAATACAATCTGGTTATTCCAAAAGGATAATTTTAGAAAATAAAGTCCCCCTAAATGAATTGCAAAGACTACAGTTAATAAGATTAAAAACCAAATCAAGCGCTTTGTAATAGAAAAAGCCATACTATTTATTAATCCGATTCACTTGAATAATAAGACTAACAAGTGCTACAATAACACCTACTAAGGTAAATATCATTGTAAACCAACGTTTTTCAGACGGGTAAGCTTCATCTAATTTTTTACCAACGTATACTGCTAAATAAATGGTTAGGCCCATTTGCAAGCCAGTACCGGTTAACTGTATAAATTTATTAGGCTGTTTGTCCGGTTTTTTTATTTTCATTTAAGGTCAAGTCTTTAACACCTGATTTCATGCTACATGTTGCATCAAAAGTGGCTCCTGGTTCTACAGATAGTTTTTGTATATGAACTTCACCTTCAATTTTTGCAGAGGATTTTAAGGTAAGTAAATTAGTCACCATAATTTTTCCTTCGAAACTACCCTCGAAATCAGCATTGGCACAAGTAATTGTTCCAATGATTTTACCGGAAGCTCCAACTATTATTCTACCAGAAGTTTTAATTGTTCCTTCTACTGTACCGTCTATTCTAAAATCTCCTTCAGATTCTATATCACCTTTGATAATCGTGTTCTTAGATACTATATTTCGTTCTGAAATAGTCTTAGATTCATTTGCTTTTTTCTCTGTAAACATATTATGGGGTTTTAATTGTTTGCGTTAATGGTTGAAATAACTTCAGTTGCTTTTTTACCCTCTTCGGTATTCGAGTAATTTAAAGCAATAAATTCTAAGGCTTCTTTAAAGGCTGTTGGGCCTTGTACTTTTCCTATAGCAAATGCACGAAGTAATTCAAACTTTGGCAATATTTTTTCTTCTTGATACTGTTCAATGGCTTTATCAGATCTTTCTAACACCAATTGATATGCCGCTGCCTCATAATCGCAATACAACTCTTCGTATACATCTTCTGGCGTTAACTCAGCTTGCCCCATTTCTACAGCCTGATTAGGATTAGAAATCATTTTAGCATATTTAGAGTCGCTATATTTAGATGTAATATCCGTTGCCATTATCTCTTGTTTTGAGCTACCTGTTTCTTCATACAACTTATACAAATGATATTTGGCTGGCAGCACATAGCGCTCCTTTGGCTTAAACGTTAATAAACTCTCAAAACGATCAATGGCCAAGTCTGATTCTTTAAACTGTTCTTTATAAATTAATCCTAAATTGTAATAGGCTTCATTTCTAGTTGTAGATAAGCTATCTAATTCCTGTGGGTCTGTCGGAATCATATTTAAATACGTCTCAACATCGTACTTTTCTGATTCATCTAACTGTACCACAGCAATTGCTTCTTCCGTTTCATTATTTGCGTTTAAGAAACTTTTATCAGTATATCTCCAATTGTCTTCTAACGAACGATTTCCCCAAATTTGAAAAAACTTTTGTTGACCAAAGCCTGAAAGCTGCGTATTATAAAAATACCATTTACCATTGCTAGAGGTCAAATTTTCTTCTTCTTCAAAGCCAGCAAAACCAGAGTTTGCTATAGCTTCATTTCGCTGTTCTTCTAATTCTTTTTGAGCTTTAAGCATATCTACATAGGATTGAAAATAAGCACGCTGCTCATCTTCGCTCATAGCAACTAACCCTAAGATACTATCAGTCTCATATGCAACTTTTTCGTTTTCTATAACTTGGTCAAGATTCTTACGTTTACGCTCTAAACCTCTAATACGTTTTGTATTTCTTTCTTGAGGTATTGACAATACACTGTCGTAATAAGCTCCTGCAGTTACAAAATCGGCTTTGTCAAAACTAATATCTCCTAACTTCTCATAAGAAAGTCCTCTTTGAAACTGTTTGGCATTTTTAGCTTTAACAGACTTTCTGTAGTTCTCTTCAGCAATATGAGGTTGCTTTTGATATTCATAGACCAAACCAGCTTGATAATACAATTCATCTAAATAAGGTCTATTATCCCTATCATTTATCAAATCTCTTAAATGAGCATTTAAAGCTAATATATCTGTGTCATCTGTTATATTCTTTGCTTTTTCAATTTCAGCATGAATTTGATACTTATAAGGTATACGTTTCATATCAATAATATGCTGAAAAACCGCATTTGCCGAATCACGATGTCCTTCTTGACTATATAGCTGACCTAAAATAAAATGATTTCTTGCTGTTTGTTCTTTATTAAAGTCGGTACGAATTGCCTTTTTAAGATGATGTTTTACCAGATATGTGCTGTCCATTTGCGTATATATCATAGCAATAGCAGTATGAGCTTGTTCAATAATTTGCGGCTCATACAACTCCTCTTTTCCTAACATTAAATCTAGGATTTGCCAACCTAATTCCTCACTATTAATACGCATAAGCGTTTTAGCTCTCCAAATTCTTGCTTCTGCATTTAAATTGGCACTTGGGTAATGCTTAATGATATAATTAAAGGCTTCAAGCGCCGGCACAAATCGTTGAGAATAATACCTCGATTTACCTAAAAGCATATAGGCATCATCAATCTGAGCATTGCGTTCTTTACCTGCAATATTCATCCCGTGCTTTTGAACTGCTTTTACCGCTTTTTCTTCGGCTTTTTCAAAAGAAGCGTTTGAATTTGCACCACCTCCTTGCATCCCAGGCATTGCAAATTCTTCTACCTTTAGTGGTTCTATTGGTAGAATTTGCCAATAATCGTCTTCGTAATTATCACTAAGAGTTTTTAAGCCCTCATCATAAGCTAAATGCCCATTGTACAAAATATTGTACTTAGTATTCATAGCATGAAAGCCTCTATTTAAAGCTGCATCTTTGGTTCTAGAACAGCTAATTACTACTAAAACTACTAGTAAAGTTGCAAATATGGAGTAGCCAGATTTCAATCGGTATTAATTTGTACTGTTGTAACTAAATTGTATAACACTTATTGTTGTAAGTGGGTAAAAATACAAATAATATCGACACCTAGACCCTTTATAAAACTAAGCCTCCATGGCAAAATGCGCCTCTAATTCTCTAAGAGTTTCGTCTGATGTTCGAATGTCTTTAACGAGCTCTCCTTTTTCCAATACTACAATACGCTCACACACCTCTGTAACATGCCCTAAGTCGTGGCTAGATATAAGTACCGTTTTATCTTTATCTCTAACTAAAGATTTTAACATCTTCTTTAATCTAATTTGAGTTGTAGGATCTAGATTGGCAAATGGCTCATCTAAAATAATTACTTCTGGATTCCCAATTAAAGCAGCAACAATACCTACTTTCTTTTGGTTTCCTTTTGAAAGATCTCTTAGATATTTTTTCTTTCCTAAAATTTCATCATTGAAAATCTCAGCAAACTGAACTAGAAAATTATCTACCGTTGCCTTATCCTGTCCTCTTAATTCACCGATAAAATAAAAGTATTCCTCCGCTGTTAAGTAGCCAATTAAAAAACTTTCGTCAATAAAAGCAGCAGTAAATGGTTTCCAGTCCTCGCTTTCGTGCACCATCACTTCGTTGTTCTTAATATACCCGCTACTTGGTTGTATTAAATCTAAAAGCAAACTAAACAACGTCGTTTTTCCTGCTCCATTATTTCCAACCAATCCGAAGCTCTGGCCTTTAGGAATATCTAAGCTATTAATATTTAAAACGGTTACGTCTTTATATTTTTTTGATAAATTATTTACAGTAATCATATTCAATTTTTATTTCTTTTCGCCAAATGCTGCGATGGTTTTATATTTTCCTTTTTGATAAATCGATTCAATAAAATTTAAGAACACATTCTTAAATAAAATGCCAACAACTCCACTTCCTGCTAACACCCATAATCCTGCTTCAAAACTTATAAATATATAAGGTAAATAAAACAACAACATTGGCAATACTATTTTAGGCAAAGCAATTAACAGTTGTGTTGGGTTAAACCCTTGAGTGTTACTAAATGCTTTCGCTTTAACGTTTAGCTCAACAGGCACTCTATTTAAGGCGCCACCAAACAAGGTTATAAATGTGTTTAAACCAATATTAAAGAGTGCTCCAGCTGCAATCATTCCAAAAATATCCCATCCAAAATATATATAAGGTGTGCTTAGAATAAATGAAATAACAGTAGCCACCAACATTAAATACCATTTAGAATTTAAGTATTGTCTATAAGGAATATTCTGACTCATAAGCATTTTATAATACTCACTATCCCAAGACGGCACCATTTGACCAAAGGTCATTAAAAATCCGCCTGTTACAAACATTGAAGCAAATGCTAACACCCAAGGTTGCTCTAAATAAATGTCTTGCGTATAAAAAATAAGTCCATAAAACAAGAATAGAAAAGACATTAACATGACTTGTTTAGGTCGCGCATTTCTCATGATTAATTTTACATCATTCTTTAAAAAGACTGACATAGACCCAAATCTATCTAAGAACGATAAATTTGTAGCTCTAATTTTTTCTGCTTTTTCTTTTACTGATGCGTCTAAATAAAAACCTCCTCTAATATTTCTAAAAGCCAATACATAAAACAATAACATTATTGCCAATGTAATTAGTACTGTGTAGGCATTGTTATACATACCGTTAAACACAGTGCCAAATACTTCAGATACTTTGAAAATATCATACACTTCTAAACCTACAGCTCCCAATAACAACGGCACCATTGCATAAAAATATTTGTTGCTTTTGTTGATTAAGAAATTCATGTAGTTAATTGAGTAAGTAATAAACATTACAGATAGCAACCACATACTTACATTTAAGGGCTCATAGCCTTTATTCAATAACACTATAGCATATGGTAAGAATATGAAGAGTGATAAAAAATTAAAAAATGAAATGGCTGTTTTACCCAATAAATAATGAATAACCACATTTCTCTTAATGGGTATAATCATAAAAGGTTTGATGTTCATAACAGGTAATTGCTGCAAGAAATATCGCATTATTATATTTACCAGAAACCAATAAATGAGGTAATTATTTACACTAATATTTGGGTCTACACCTTCTATAAGTTTTTCAAAAATAAAGTACATCCCAATACCCATAAATATGGCAATTGCACTAAAATAAAGGGTGGCAAGCACTAATAAAATTTTAATTACTAGTCCTTTTTGAAAGTAAGAGGCTCTAAAAAATTCTTTCCATTCTAGAGCAACAAATCGTTTGATCATAGTTTAGTAGTTCTTTTTCGTTGCTATTAGTACACAAAGTTAGTTAAATGTTACAATTTAAATTCGAGTGTTTCTTACTTTTGCATCCAAAATTTTAACTATGGCGCAGTTTCATTCATTACGCATTAAACAAATTATTAAAGAAACGGCTAATGCTGTTTCCGTTACTTTTGAAGTACCTGCAAATTTAAAAGACGCTTTTGTGTTTGCTGCAGGACAGTACGTTACAATTAAAGCTACACTTAATGGAGAAGAAGTTAGAAGAGCTTATTCTATTTGTTCAAGTCCAAGTAGTGGTGAACTAAAAGTAGCTATAAAGGCAGTAGAAGGAGGATTGTTTTCGGTTTATGCAAATGAAGAGTTAGCAGAAGGAGACATTTTAGAAGTTGGAGCGCCAGAAGGACGATTTGTCCTAAGCCCTGCCTCAAACGAAACATATTTAGCAGTTGCAGCAGGTAGTGGTATTACGCCAGTTTTATCAATGATTAAAACTGCAATTGAGAATGGCAACAGCATGCATTTAATCTATTGCAACAAAACTCAAGCAGACACCATTTTTAAAAATGAAATTGATGCTTTAGCAGCTAACAACAATAAATTTCAAATTCATTACTTTTTTAGTAGAGAAGAAGTTTCAAATGCAACACATGGCAGAATAGATAGTTCTAATTTGAACCATTTGCTAAACAGTCAATTGTCTAGCCTATCTATTTCTAAAGTATTTCTATGTGGGCCAGAAGCAATGATTCATGCGGCATCTGACGTGTTTGAGGCTAATGGATTGGAAAAGGAAAATATATTGTACGAATTGTTCTCAACACCAGTAGAAGAGGTAGATACGAGTCATATACCAGAAGGTAATTCAGAAATAAAAGTGGTATTAGACGAAGAAGAGCAAAGCTTTATGATGTCTCAAAAAGAGATGATTTTAACGGCCGCATTAAAAGAAGATATAGATGCTCCTTATTCTTGCCAAGGAGGAATTTGCAGTAGTTGTTTGGCCCGTGTAACAGAGGGTGAGGCGTCTATGCATAGAAATGAGATCTTAACAGATAGTGAAGTAGCTGAAGGATTGATTTTAACTTGTCAGGCACATCCAACAACGCCAAAGGTTACCATTGATTTTGATGATGTTTAATCATATCTTTGGGATATGATTGAGGATATAATTAAAGCATTTCCTATAGGATTTGGACTAGCTTTTATGATTGGTCCTGTTTTTTTTATGCTCATCCAAACGAGCATTTTAAAAGGAGCAAGAGCAGCTATAGTATTTGATTTAGGAGTCATACTAGCAGATGTAGTATTTATTCTCTTTGCATATTATGGCAGCCATCAGTTCTTGTCTAAAATTAAGGACGATCCAAATTTGTTCTTTATTGGTGGAGCAATTCTTATTCTTTATGGTACCGGTATGTTTCTAAAAAAGCAAACTGCAATAGAAGGAAGTAATCCTGTAATAATACCAGGTCAAAAAAACTATTTAGGCTTGTTTTTTAAAGGGTTCTTTCTAAATTTTATAAATGTTGGCGTTTTAGCATTTTGGTTATTAATGGTGGTAAGTATAGGGCCTTCTCTTGAAATGGATGAGCAACGTATTTTCACTTTTTTTGCAGCTATTATAATAACCTATTTTATTACAGATTTAGGTAAAATTTTGTTAGCAAAGCAATTAAAATCTAAACTTACCCATCAAGTTGTTATAAGAATAAAAAAAGGAATGGGCATCGCATTAATCATATTTGGAGTTGTATTGGTTTCTAAAGGTTTCATTCCTCAAGATCAAATGAATTTAGACAATATTATTGAACAAGTTCAATAAAAAAAGGCGAGCTGATGAGCTTGCCTTTTAAATTTAGAGATTCATGACTTATTTGCTGCCGGCAACTTCGATTGTGTTATTTGTTCTATCTACATCTGCCATCATTTGAGAAGGGTCTATTTCTACCGATTGAATCTCTTTTGAAGCTTCAAAGCTATAGCTCGGTTCTACCCAAGACCAAGACCTTAACACCTTAGCGTCTGTTGGTTTTTGACCGTACATCATGGTCAAAGGAATATAGAAATCTTCTTTTGTTCCATCTTTATAAGTTACTGTAACATCAATAGGCATTGGCATTTTACCCACCTTCTCAAGTGTTATCATTTTATTGCTAAGCACTTTAATTCCATAATCAATTGTATTGGTTGATTTTGTAAAGTGGTTTAAATACCAATCTAACTGAATACCAGACACCTTTTCTGCGGAGCGCTTAATATCGTTTGGAGTAGGGTGCTTAAATTTAAAATCATTATAATATTTTAAGATTGTTTTCTCTTGGTTTTCCTTGCCTATTACATAAATAAGTTGTGCTAAAAACACAGACCCTTTACTATAGGCAGAGGCACCGTATGCACTGTTATAATCGTAGTGGTCAGCAAAAGTTGTAAGCGCCTGCTCCTTTCCAGAATTTGCTAAAGCAATATATCTCTTATAAGCTCCAGAAGAAGGGTTCGTACTTTTTCTTTCCATCACTTTGTTGGTTGCCAAACCTTCTATATAAGAAGTGAATCCTTCATCCATCCATTCGTGTTTTGCCTCATTGGTAGCCAATACAAATTGAAACCAAGAATGTGCTAATTCATGCGCCGTAACACCCACTAAACTATTAAATGAGCGTTTACCAGTAATCAAGGTACACATCGCATATTCCATACCACCATCGCCTCCTTGTATTACAGAGTATTGCTTGTATGGATAAGCGCCAACATGTTTATTAAAATATGCCAGCAACTCTGCAGTTTTTGGTTGTAATTTTTTCCAGTTTTCAACAAGCTTCTCATCGTTCTTATAGAAAAAATGCAAATCAACTCCATCGGTTGTTTTGTAGACGTCATGAATATATTCTGGATCTGCAGCCCAAGCAAAGTCGTGCACATTTGGCGCAGTAAAATGCCATTTTAATTTATCAGTATCTGGTTGCTTTAATTTCTTTTCAGGATTTTCATAACCATGTCCTACTTCTTGTGGGTTTTGAAGATAACCCGTACCTCCAATAGTATAATTTTTATCAATATAAATGGTTACATCATAATCACCCCAAACTCCGTGAAACTCTCTAGCGATATATTCTCTAGTGTTCCAACCTTCAAAATCATACTCCGCAATTTTAGGATACCATTGCGTCATTGACAATGCCACATCTTCTTTATTATTTCTTCCAGAACGTCTTATTTGAACAGGCACCTGACATTCCCACTCCATTTCAAAGGTTGCCTTATCACCCGATTTAATAGGGGTATTTAGAGTTGCTTTTAAAATAGTGCCGATTATCTCAAACTTAATTGGAATTCCATTTTGCTTTAAAGCTTTAATTTTTTGATACCCAATTTCATTTGGTTGCAGCTTCGCAATTCGAGATTCATATTTAGGCGCGTATTTAGAACCAACATTTTCTACCATACGCTTATCTGGATCATCAATATGATGTAACCTAATATCCATTTGGCTATTTGGTTGAAAAGCGTTAAAAAAAAGATGGTAAAAAATAGTTTCTAAATCATCAGGTGAATTATTAGTATATACCAATTTTTGTTTACCTAAGTATTGGTAATTTTCTACATCAACATCTATCTCCATGGTATAATCTACATGCTGTTGCCAATAAGCAGTTTTTTGTGCATTAAGCAATAGTGCTACTAATAAAAACAGCGAGATTGTTATTTGTTTAATCATTTATTGTTTGTATTAAAATATGTCCGAAAACTTAAATTTTTCTTTTAATCGTACTCCTTTGTCGGTATGTTGAACTGTACATAGTTCTGTATACGCATCATGCTCTAGAAACAAAAAATACTCCTTGTTTGCCGCTTCTTCTAAGAAACTCTTCTTTTCCTGCATCGTCAATAAAGGTCTTGTATCATACCCCATAACATAAGGTAAAGGGATATGCCCAATTGTAGGCAGCAAATCTGCCATAAATACAATGGTCTTGTCTTGGTAATTTATTTTAGGTAGCATTTGTTTTTCCGTGTGACCATCAACATAAATCGTATCAAAACCAACCATTTGTTGAGAATTCAACAAATCTGTTTGAATAAAATTAAGTTGGCCACTTTCTTGAATTGGCAATATGTTTTCCTTTAAGAAGGATGCTTTTTCTCTAGGGTTCGGATTTACAGCCCAATCCCAATGATTTTGATTGCTCCAATAAGTGGCATTTTTAAATGCAGGTTCATAGCCTGTTTTATCTTTATTCCATTGAATGGCACCACCGCAATGATCAAAATGCAAATGTGTTAAATAAACATCCGTTATATCATCTCTATGAAAACCTTCTTTATGCAATGAACCGTCTAGATCGACATTTCCAGATAAAAAGTAATACCCAAAAAACTTGTCTGATTGCTTATTGCCCATACCTGTGTCTATTAATATAAGCCTATTACCGTCTTCAATCAGCATACATCTTGCCGTCAGGTCAATCAGATTGTTTTCATCTGCAGGGTTTGTGCGTTGCCATAAACTTTTAGGAACCACGCCAAACATCGCGCCTCCATCAAGTTTAAAATTGCCAGTATCAATAGGATAAATAGTCATTCTTAGAGATAGATACGCAAATATGACGATTTTTTGAGATTTTTATCGTTAAAAAATAAAAAACCATCTTGAAATTCCAAGATGGTTTTGGAGGCGTCGAGCGGATTCGAACCGCTGTACAAGCTTTTGCAGAGCTCTGCCTAGCCACTCGGCCACGACGCCAATAAGGTGTGCAAATTTAGTTAATTTTACTATTCTACCAACTATTTTAGCCTTTCCTTTTTTTCTTTCTAATAACAGTTACCATTTCTACATTTCCACCAATAGGTGGGTTAATTTTAGAAACGGCCACTTTTGCTTTTGTAACAATCAAGATTTCTTTGAGAATTCTTTGTAAAATCCGCTCAACAACATGCTCTAATAATTTAGAACGTATGGTCATTTCTTCTTTTACAATCTTATTAATATGCACGTAATCTGCAGTATCCTGTAGTTCATCAGATTTCGAAGACTCAGTTAAATCGCAATTTACTTTCACATCTACACGATAATCAGATCCTATTTGAGCCTCTTCTTCTAAACAACCATGATAAGCGTATAGCTTAATATTTTCAACTTTTATTACTCCCATATCAACCCGTAAAGAAATCAAAAATATTACTCAAAGCACTTGTTGGCGCCTTGTAGAATTCTGTATATCTACACTGTCCACAGGTTACAGAAGTAAACTTTTCTGTCTGCACATCAAATATCTTAGATAACGTTCCGCCAGTTGCGCGCATTTGACCAATTTCGTAGGTCTTACAGCCACACTTAGGACAGGTATAATTTAACGCAGGTGTACTCATGATTTTAATTTTTATCAAATATAGCAATTCACTCTTTTTAGTAGGTATAATGCCAAAAAAATCAATAATTTTGCGGTTCAATTAAGAGGTATGAGCGACGAAAAAAAATCACTGAATTTTATTGAGCAAATCGTTGAAGACGATTTAGCAAACGGATTTGATAAAGATAAACTTCGTTTTAGATTTCCACCTGAACCAAATGGTTATTTGCACATTGGTCATGCAGCTTCTATATGTTTAAATTTTGGTCTTGGTGAGCGTTATAATGCACCTGTAAATTTGCGTTTCGACGATACCAATCCTGCCAAAGAAGAGCAAGAATATGTTGATGCAATAAAGCGCGATATACAATGGTTAGGTTTTAATTGGGATCAAGAACTGTATTCTTCTGATTATTTTCAGCAATTATACGATTGGACTATTGAATTTATAAAAGAAGGGAAAGCTTATATAGATGAGCAAAGTTCTGATGAAATTGCAACTCAAAAAGGTACACCAACCGAACCTGGTTCTAACAGTCCGTTTAGGGATAGACCAGTTGAAGAGAATTTAGCACTTTTCGAAAAAATGAAAAATGGTGAGTTCGATGAGGGTAGTGTTGTGCTTAGAGCTAAAATTGATATGGCTCACAACAACATGCACATGCGTGACCCTATCATGTATAGAGTTGTTAAAAAAGCACATCATAGAACAGGAACTGATTGGTGTATTTTCCCAATGTATGACTGGACTCACGGCGAGTCTGATTATATCGAACAGGTATCACATTCGTTCTGTACATTAGAATTTAAAAGCCATAGAGATTTATATGATTGGTATTTAGATCAAGTTATAGATACAGAAAAAGTTCGTCCAAAACAGCGCGAATTTGCTCGAAGAAACTTGAGCTATACCGTTATGAGCAAACGTAAGTTATTACAACTTGTCGATCAAGGTATTGTAAATGGTTGGGATGATCCGAGAATGCCAACAATCTCTGGATTAAGAAGAAGAGGTTATACTCCAGAATCAATTCGAAACTTTAGCGATGTATCTGGTATTGCAAAAAGAGATGCTATAACAGATGTTGCCTTATTAGAGTTTTGCATAAAGGATCATCTAAATAAAACAGCGCCAAGAGTGATGGCAGTTCTAGATCCTTTAAAGGTTGTTATTACAAACTATCCTGAAGGAAAAGAAGAGATTTTAGACGCAGGTTATAACGATTATGAAGAAGGTTTTGGTTCAAGAGCAGTACCTTTTTCAAGAGAAATTTACATTGAGAGAGAAGATTTTAGAGAAGAAGCAAACAAGAAGTTCTTTAGACTAAAATTGGGCAAGGAGGTGCGATTAAAGAATGCCTATATTATTAAAGCTGAAAGCTGTATTAAAGATGCGAATGGAAACATTACTGAAGTACATTGTACCTATGATCCAAATTCAAGAAGTGGTAGTGGATCAGAGGCGAGTAAACGCAAAGTAAAGGGAACATTACATTGGGTTTCAGCTGAACATGCCGTTCCTGCAGAAGTGCGCTTGTATGATAGATTATTTATGGATGAAGCTCCTGATGGACACAAAGACAAAGACTTTTTAGATTTTGTAAATCCAAGTTCTTTAGAAGTTATTACAGCCAAGGTTGAACCGAGTTTACAAAGTGCAAATCACGGAGATAGATTCCAGTTTCAACGTAAAGGTTATTTCTGTGTAGACCCTGATTCTAATTCAGCCAAACTAGTATTTAATAAAACTGTTGGCTTACGAGATACTTGGGCCAAAGTTGAAAATAAGAAATAAAAAAATCCGCAGAGTGAACTGCGGATTTTTCATTTTATAATAGTATGTTTTTATTTCACTTTTAAGGTCTTTAGCGTAGCTTCAATTTCAAACATATAGTCTCTTTTATCTGCTCCAGGGGCATACGTAAACCCTTCTACAACAATTAAACGATTATTAGCTCTATCAACCACAGTGTAGTTTAATAGAGGCCCTGCCATAAAATCATTTTTTACCTCCCACTTGCCACGAGTTTCATAAGCTTTCTTTCCGGCCAATGAGGTTAAAACCGTTTTAGGTGTATATGCCACTTCAGTAATATAATGAGAGTCTTCAAGTGATCCAGGTATATGAATTGCACCAATAGAATCTCTAGCGCTATTAATGTTTGCTCCTTCTAAATCTGCCTCTGTTCTAATTGGTAATTCATAAGCAATCAAATTCATACTTTGACCGTTTTTTAAATGCTGGCGTAACCATAAAAAGTCTCCTGCATCATCTACCAAGCGATATTTTCTAGGAATCTGCATTTCAATTCCAATATTGTCTAATGTTTTAAAACTATTCTTAGGGTATGATTTACTCGCTAGTTTGTATTGTAATGCCCTTAAATCATCTTTTTTAAATGTCTGTAAAATCTCTTGCTTATACTTAATAATGTCTCCTACTAATTTATCTTCTGAAGGAGAAGCAATTGTGATAATGGTTTGTGGTTCAGCATAAATATTGCGTTTAACCTCAATATATGCAGAATCTTGCACTTTTGTTATTAGCACATTACGTTGCGATAAAAACGTGTTTTTAAACGCATTTAATGGTATTTGGGTTAGATTAAAATGAGGCTCGTCTTGTGGCAATCCAAATACAGGTTCGTTTGCAACTTCTTTCATGGCTTTACCAGGTGCGCCCATATACATATCTACATTCATCACTAATAGAATTTGATTCATCATTCCATTAGAGGCAACCAATGTAGGTCTATCACTTTTTTTTCCACATGCAACCACTAAAAATACAGCCGCAAGAAGTAACGTTATTTTTCTCATCCTACTACAATTTATAAATTTTTATTTTCATTCCGGGTTTCAGCGAATTTGCAGTCCAAATATTATTCCATTCTTTTAAGTTCTGCACAGTAACCTTATCATATTTTTTAGAAATAGTCCAAAGAGATTCTCCTTTCTTTACTGTGTAAGTATCGTATGAGCCTTTTGGTGTCTTTGTCGTTTGTTTTTTTGAAGGTGCACTAGATTGTGCAACTGCAACTTTTCTAGGATAAATGGTCAATCGCTGACCTACTCTTAAATTATTAGATTTTAATCCATTCCATTTTTTTATCGAGCTTACCGATACTCCATAACGTTCTGCAATCTTTCCTAAATAATCTCCACTTACTACTCGGTATCTTATGCGATCTCCCATTTCTACATATTCTGGAAGGGGTGTTTCTCTCTCTGCTTCTTGAGCATCTACATAAGCATATAATTCTTGCTCGTTGCTTGTAAATTGACCAACATTATACAACGGCAATCGCACGTAATAATTCTTATCTTTTTTATAAGGAATAATATCTAGTTTATACTGAGGATTTAGAAATTGAAGCATTTCAACTTCGATATCTAAAAAGTTTGCCAAGTGCTCAAACGTAACCTGCTTTTTAATGTGTAAGGTATCTGTTTCAAATAATTTCACTTTGGCTTTTTCCGCTTTTAAGCCGTGTTCTTCTGCGTATTTAAATATGTATAAATTTGCGTAAAAAGCAGGAACATAACCTGCTGTTTCTCTTGGTAAATATGGCCTTATATTCCAATAGTTCTTATAGCCCCCAGATCTTCTTATAGCTTTATTTACATTGCCTGGTCCAGAATTGTAAGCAGCTAATGCTAAATCCCAATCACCAAAAATCTTATATAAAACTGATAAGTATTTACATGCAGCTTCTGTTGCTCTAATTGGGTCCATTCTTTCATCTACATAAGAGCTTACGTCTAAGTCAAACTGTTTACCGGTTTGATACATAAATTGCCATAATCCTGTAGCTCCAACCCTTGATTTAACACGTGGTCTCAAAGCAGATTCCACAATGGCTAAATACTTTATTTCTAGCGGTAGGTCGTATTTATCTAGGTGCTCTTCAAACATTGGAAAATAGTATTCAGCTCTCCCCATCAAAACAGCTAAAGATTTCTTTCTGTTTTTTAAATACCCTTTTATTATACGCTCTAGCCCCGGGTTGTAGGCGATATAAAATGGTGTTTCTGCATCTATTGCTTCAAGTCGCTCTTTTAATAATTCTGTAGAGAGTTCGGGTAAGTCTTCATTCGTCAGTTCTTCTTTATCTAAAAGAAACGAAGCGTTATCATGTAACGGAGAATTATACATCTCTTTTAACCACAAACTATCCATTAAAGTTACCTCTACATATTCCTTTAGAACAAAGGAGTCTAAATACTTTTCATTGGCTAAAAACATATCGGCCTTTAAAGAATCCATACTCTGTACCAAAACATCTTTTAAGGATGTTTTGGTTGTCTCTTGCCCTACCAAATTTAATCCTAATAATAGGGCTCCTACTACATATAACTTCTTAATCATGTATTCTTATTAATCTATTTCTACACCTAAAGGACAATGATCTGAATGTTTTGCCTCAGGTAAAATATATGCTCTCTTTAATCTATTTTCAAGTAGTTGGCTAGCCATACAATAATCAATACGCCAACCTTTATTATTAGCTCTTGCATTGGCTCTATAGCTCCACCAAGTGTAATGATCTGGCTCTTTATTAAAATGTCTAAACGTATCTATAAATCCGCTATCTATAAAGCCTCCAATCCATTCGCGTTCTTCAGGTAAAAAGCCCGAAACTCCTTTCATTTTTGGGTTGTGAATGTCAATTGCCTCATGACAAATATTATAGTCTCCGCAAATTATGAGGTTCGGAATTTCCTTTCTTAGTTCCGTAACATACTCCTGAAACTCATCCATGTATTGAAACTTAAAACTCAAACGAGCATCATTGGTGCCAGATGGCAAATACAGACTCATAATAGAAACATCATCATAATCTACTCTTAGGTTTCGCCCTTCAAAATCCATAGTTTCAATTCCTGTACCATATTCAATATGATTTGGTTCTTTCTTGCATAAAACAGCAACACCACTGTACCCTTTTTTCTGTGCAGAAAACCAATAGTTGTATATATACCCTAAGTTCTCAAACACACTTAAATCTACTTGTTCTTTTTGCGCCTTAGTTTCTTGTATGCAAAGCACATCGGGATTTGCTGCTTCTAACCATTCAGCAAAACCTTTTTTTAAGGCTGCTCTTATTCCATTTACGTTATAGGAAATTATATTCATTCTCTATATAGTTTGTTATAATCATCGCGTAATTTACGTCGCATTACTTTGTTTGATGCCGTTCTAGGAAGTTGTTTAATAGGTACGCAATCAAACACCTTAAAAAGTGGGTTTAATGCTCCTCTAACAGACTTTTGCATTTGTTTTAAATACTCTTCTTTGGATAAATCTTGATTAGATGGTACATAGTAAATAACCAATAATGATGGACCGCCTTCTTTTGGAGGAACAGCAATTGCTGCGGCCTCTTTCAAAAAATCCAAAGGTTGTAATACCGCTTCAATTTGTGTTGCGCTAACTTTTATTCCACCTAAATTCATGGCATC
Organism: Urechidicola sp. KH5; assembly: GCF_054661455.1. Lineage (NCBI taxonomy): Bacteria > Pseudomonadati > Bacteroidota > Flavobacteriia > Flavobacteriales > Flavobacteriaceae > Urechidicola > Urechidicola sp. KH5. The sequence goes on along the minus strand of NZ_BAAFSW010000002.1, from coordinate 89,796 downwards.
ATCCACTCTTCCTAACATTTTATAGTAGCCGTTTTCTAGCTCTAATAGCTCATCACCATGTCTTCTTAATTGAGTTTTATATTCAGGTGTATATTGATAATATACTTTGTGATGGTCTCTATTTAATAGTGCTGTTGAAAGTCCCATAATAGGAGGAATCAAAAACACTTCGCCTTGTTTAGCTTCCTCCTCATTCTCACCTAATAGTAAAAAATCACTGCCTAGAGCAGGTGTAGAAAATGTACTTGCTAGATTTGGTTGTACTATAGTGCTTGTTATGTAACCGCCTCCAATCTCTGTTCCACCACAATATTCGATTACAGGTTTATTGTTAGCCAAATGCATCAAATAATTCATTTCTGTTGGGTTAGAAACTTCACCCGTAGAGCTAAAACATTTGATGGCATTCCAATCAAATGGCTCCATACATTGTGTATTTTTCCAATGCTTTACAATACTAGGAATAACCCCTAACATAGTAACTTTTGCATTTTGAATAAACCTTCCAAAATCAGAGGTTAAAGGCGCATCATAATACAAAGCTATACTTGCCTTGTTTATTAATGCTGCAAAAACCAACCATGGTCCCATCATCCATCCTAAATTGGTTGGCCAACAAACCACATCGTTCTGATGAATGTCTTGATGGTAATATCCATCTGCCGCTCCTTTAATAGGTGTTGTATGATTCCACGGAATGGCCTTAGGCTCACCAGTTGTTCCAGATGAAAATAAAATAGTAATATGATCCTCTGGAGACTGTTTTACAGATTCAAACTCTTTGTTTGTTGAAAGAAATGCATTCCATAAAACATCTTGATTTCTAATACTAGGACTGTCTTGAACCGGCAGTACAACAATTTTAGCGGCTCCTGCCTGAACTACTTTATCATACAACGAAATGTGCTTAAAGGTACGCACCATAACATCTTGGGTAAAAACCAATTTGGGTTGTGATAGTGCTAACCTAACGGCTATTTCTTTTGGGGCAAAACTATCTGCAACGGTTGCAACTTTTACACCTGCTTTAATTGCTCCTAAATAGATCGCAACAGCCTCGAGTGTCATAGGCATATCAATACCTATACAATCGCCTTCATTTACACCTGCTTCTCTTAAGCCATTTGCAATCTGATTTACCAAAAACTCTAGTTCCTTTTGCGTTACCTTTTGGAGTTCTTGATTTGGTTTTTGAAATACAATTGCTGTAGCTTCATCCGAATTTTGAAAACAAGAATCAATAATATTTAGTTTAGCTCCGTCTAACCATTTCGCCTTTGTAACGCCTTCACTTATATTTAAAATGGATTGATACGGATGGTGTAACTTAATCTGTAAGTTGTTTACCGTTTCTGTCCAAAACAATTCTTTATTTGAAACAGACCAGGAGTACAAGTCTGTATAAGAAGCAAAATGATGCTTACGCATCATTTTTGCAATATTACTATTGTTAATTATATTTTCTGTTGGATTCCAACCTTCCATTATCTTTTAGCAATTTTAAAATTCTATTTCCTCTTCTTCTGGTTCCTTTTCTTTTGGTTTTACCTCACCGTCTTCGCCTTCTTCATCTACTAAATCAGATCCATCACAATCAATACGAATACTAATGTTTTCTGGTTTTTCAAACTCTCCGTCACTTATGCCAATCTCTTTATTTGCATATAATTTCTTATGGTATATTGCCCAAATTGGCAATGCCATAGTTGCTCCTTGACCTTGCGCTATTTCTGCGAAGTGCGTAGATCTATCTTCGCCGCCAACCCAAACACCAGTTGCTAAATTTGGAACGATTCCCATAAACCACCCATCTGAATGATTTTGAGTTGTTCCAGTTTTTCCAGCAATTGGATTTGTAAATTCATAGGGGTAACCGGTAGATACATTGTCTGGATATTTACCATAGTTACCTCTTAATCGAACTCCTGAACCAAACTTAGTAACACCCTCTAACAGGTTAATGGTTACATAAGCAGATTCTTCACTCATTACCTCTTCTGTTTCAGGCACAAATTGTTCTAAAATTGTTCCATTTTTATCTTCAATTCGTAGAATCATCATTTGATCTACATGCAAGCCTTTATTCGCAAATGTAGAATATGCCCCAACCATTTCATATAAGCTCAAATCAACAGATCCAAGCGCAATTGCAGGCACCTCAGGAATACGACTATCTACACCTAATCTTTTAGCAAATCTCGCTACATTTCGAGGGTGTACTTCATCTATTAGTCTTGCAGTAATTACGTTAATAGACTTAGCCAATGCGCGCTCTAAGGTCATCATTCCTCCATACTCTTCACCTGAGTTTTTTGGAGCCCAATCATCTGGCATTCCATATTTCTCTTTTGAAATTGTATATGGCGTATTTGGTAAACTATCGCAAGGCGATCTTTTTAATTGGTTGATGGCTGTTGCATAAACAAATGGTTTAAATGTAGAGCCTACTTGACGCTTTTGTTGTTTTACAGCATCAAACTGAAAGTGCTTATAATTGATACCGCCAACCCAAGCTTTAATATGACCAGATTGTGGTTCTACAGACATTAAGCCTGCTCTTAAGAAATGCTTGTAATAGCGAATTGAGTCGTACGGACTCATGATTGTGTCTACATCTCCTTTCCAAGTAAAAATAGACATGTCTGTCTTTTTCTTGAAAATTTCTTTGATTTCTTTTTCCGATTTTCCAACAGCTTTTAACCTTCGCCATCTGTCTGATCTTCGCATCGCTTGATCTAAAATACGATCTACATCTTCTGGTTCGATTTCAGAAAACGGAGCAGTTGGATTTCGTTTTTGCTCTTTGTCGAATACACGTTGCAAATTAGCCATATGCTCCTGCATTGCTTCTTCTGCGTATTGTTGCATTCTAGAATCAATTGTCACATAGATTTTTAACCCATCTCTATGTAAATTATACCTTGATCCATCTAGTTTAGGATTGTTTTTAATCCAACCTTTCATATAGTCTCGTAACGATTCTCTAAAATAGGTAGCATACCCATCGCTATGGCTCTCTGGGGTCCAATCTAATTTTATTGGCAATTGCTGCAAAGAATCTTTTACCTCTTGGGTAATAAATTCATTTTTGGCCATTTGAAATAAGACCACATTCCTTCTACTAAGAGATTTATTTTTTGAAACTTCTCTTTTCGGGTTGTACTGTCTCGGGTTTTTAAGCATCGCAACCAAAACAGCAGATTCTTCTAACTTTAAATCTTTAGGTTCTTTGCCAAAGTATATTCTAGATGCCGAACGAATTCCAACAGCACTAAATAAAAAATCATATTTATTTAAATACATGGTAAGAATTTCGGCCTTTGTATACTGACGCTCTAATCGAACAGCAATTACGTATTCTTTTACTTTTTGAAAAACACGTTCTATGGCATTTTTAGAGCCCTCACCGTGAAATAACAACTTCGCTAGCTGCTGTGTTGTGGTACTACCTCCTCCGTCTTTTCCAAGTTTAGCTATTGCTCTACCTGTAGCCTTAAAATCGATTCCTGCATGTTCGTAAAAACGCTCATCTTCTGTGGCAACCAATGCATCAATTAAGTTTTGCGGCAAATCTTTGTATTGAACCGGTGTTCTATTCTCGTAAGCATATTTACCAAGTGTTTTTCCATCAATAGAAATAATCTCAGTAGCCAAATTGTTTTCTGGGTTCTCTAAATCTTCAAAGGTTGGCATATAGCCCAAGGCTCCAACTGAAGCCAATATAAATGGCAAGATGGCTAAGAATAATCCTCCTAAAAAGATTCTCCAAAACCAAACTACATAAAATCTAAAATCGGTGGTGATGGCTTTTGCTTTTTTCTTTTTTGTCATTTTTGAAATTTAAGGTGTTACAGATTCTATTCGCAAGCCAATATCGGTGATACCTTTTAACGAATCTAAACCGTGAATATTGCCATTTTTACGCATAGCATGTGCCACTTTAAAAATGTAATTTCCAGAAGTTGGAAACACAACGTTTTCTTTATAAAATAATTTGTTTTCTTTAATATCAGTATATCCGGAGCCTAAAAAATATCCCTGCTTATCTGTCATTTCATACTCAAGCGTGTCAACAACAGTCATGCCCTCTGGAAATTGCATAGAGGCTATTAAATACAGGTTACTAAACTCATAATCTTTGTTGTTTCTAATATTAATAAAAACATGCTGCCTCTGAATGGTATCTGTTATCGGAATATCAAAAGTAACCTCGTCTTCTTGCAGCCAACAATTGTTTTTTACAGAAACATAACTGTCATAAGTACGATTGCTATCGCACCCTACTATAACTACTAGCATTAACAAATACAAAATTCTATTCAGCATTGTTGTTTTTGTTATTTGGTTTTCTATTTCTGTTTCTATTATTGTTTCTTCTTTTCTGATTTGGCTTTTTACCCTCTCCAGAAGCTTTGGGCCCTTGTTTTTTTTGCTGAGGTTTAGGCTTCTGCTTCGATGAACGTTGTTTCTGATTTTGCCCTTGATTTAAAGGCTTAGATCCTTGCTTTTTATTTCTAGGGGTTCTTCTTTTTTTCTTGCGCTTTGGTTGATCAAATCTCGTTAAGCTATCTTGACCTACAACATTTTCAAAGCTAAGTTTAGAATCATCATTGGCTTCTAGTTCAAAATCTTCTAGAGATGAAATTACTTCTCCTCCTTTATTCATTTCAATAATTTCATTTAGCTGATCAAGATCTAACTTATACCACTTAAAAGATTCGTCTTTATAAGTGTACCAGAACTCTTCTTTAAAGATATCCATCTTCACAAATACAGCATCTCCTTTTTCCGTTTTTAGAATGGTATCTTTTTTAGGAAAATGCTTTAGAGCATCTAGATAGGTGTCTAATTCAAAGTTTAAACAACACTTTAATTTACCACATTGTCCTGAAAGTTTTTGTGGGTTTAAAGAAAGCTGTTGGTAACGCGCTGCACCAGTATTTACCTTTCTAAAATCAGTTAACCAAGTTGAACAACACAGCTCTCTACCACAAGAACCAACGCCACCCAAACGAGCAGCCTCTTGACGCAGTCCCACTTGTTTCATTTCAACACGAATGCGAAAAGCACTAGCCAAATCTTTAATTAATTGACGGAAATCTACTCGATCGTCTGCGGTATAGTAAAACGTAGCCTTATTGCCATCGCCTTGATATTCTACATCAGATAATTTCATTTTAAGACCTAAACGCAAGATGATTTCTCTACCTCTTCTTTGCGTTTCAATTTCTTTTTCTCTAGCCTTCTGCCAAACATCTATGTCTTTTTGAGAAGCTTTGCGGTAAATTTTCTTAACCTGATCACTATCTTCTGTTATTTTCTTTTTACGCATTTGAATTCGCACCAACTCCCCAGTTAAAGAAACGGTACCAACATCATGACCTGGATTACCTTCAACAGCAACCACGTCTCCCATAATTATTTGAAGTTTTTCGCTTTTATAAAAGTGCTTTCTACCGTTTTTAAACCGTACCTCAACAATGTTAAAAGGTGCTTGACCTGTAGGTAAAGTCATATTAGAAAGCCAATCGAAAACTGTTAATTTATCACAACTTCCAGTGGCGCAGCTACCATTACTTTTACAGCCTTTTGGTACGCCGTTGGTATCAGTTGAGCAACTTGTACAGCCCATATTTATATATTATTAAATGTCTAAACACAACGTATTTAAGACATTAGGGATTCAACTATTTATTATCTCTAATTGGTAAAGATATGAAAAAAGAAAGAGGGTTACTGAAAAATTAAACCTGCTTAACATCTATAATTTTTACAGGGCAAGCATCTTGTGCTTTTTTGCTGTCGTAATAGATGTTTTCATCTAGAGATTTAATCGTAAAAACATTTTTCTCTTTAGAATGCAACAATACAGATTTGCCGTCTTTTCTTGACATTTGAAATTGACCAGGTGCCAATTGTACACAATAGTTACAGCCTGTATATTTTGCTTTTTGTAAGGTAATAACAACCATTAAGCCTATACTTTGTTTTCAAAGATTTTATAAAGCTTATCAGATGGGCGAATTCTAAATTCTTTTGGTGTAGTTACTGAGTCACCTTTTTGTGCTTTTGACCCTTTTTGGTCATTTGCAAACATTTCTGTTACTTCAAGTGCCTTAACTCCAGTTGCAGGACCTGTAATTAAAATCGTATCTCCAATAGTTAATTATATGCTTCGATTTTAGAATTACTAATTTTTGGCATTGGAAAATAATGCATAATTGTACTTAAATACACCTTTTTTATGTTTCATGACTACATAAATCTTTATTCCTTAATCCTAATTTTTACCTCAAATAATAAACACTTCAAAAACCACGATTGTAGACTTTTTATAATTCCGTAATCCAATATTTTACTTTCTATTTTGTATCGGTGCCTACTTAATAATCATCAATAACTTCTTTTTAACACTTGATTACTTTGGTTACATTTTACAGTGCTCTACTGCAAAATCCAGTCTGCACCACTATCTAATGCCGCTTGCAACGATTCGAAATTCCCTGCAGGTGCCATTAATTCTATCTTCTCCATCTTGCTAGTTTTTAAATTTCAGTGCTTCTGAGCGACCTTTCTTAAATATTTTGTTGCTGTTTCCTTTTCCTTTTCTCAAAGCTTTTTGTTCTTCATAAGGCAAGGCGGCCACCTCTTTACATGCTTCTGAACAGCAAGTGTTCATTTTTTCTTGACAAGATTCACATTGAATGAACAACAAATGACATGCTTCGTTATCACAATTAACATGAGTGTCGCAAGGTTCACCACATTGATGACAATTAGAAATTACATCCTCAGAAATTCTTTCAGCTCTACGATGATCAAACACAAAGTTCTTTCCTTTGAATTTATTCTCTAAACCTTGTTCGTTTACCTGACGCACGTAATTAATGATACCTCCTTCTAACTGAAATACATTCTTAAACCCCTTATGCTTGTAGTAAGCACTCGCCTTTTCACAACGAATACCTCCAGTACAATACATTAGTAAGTTTTTGTCTTCTTTATTGTCTTTTAAATCTTCTTCTATAATATCTAAAGAATCTCTAAAGGTGTCAACATCTGGTGTAACTGCACCGTCAAAATGACCAATTTCACTCTCATAGTGGTTACGCATATCTACGCAAACTGTATTAGGGTCTGCCAACATTTTGTTAAACTCATCAGCATTTAAATGCACCCCTATGTCGGTTACATCAAAAGTGTCGTCATTTAAACCATCTGCTACAATCTTATTTCTAACTTTAACCTTTAGTTTTAAAAACGACTTATTGTCTTGCTCAACAGCAATGTTTAAACGTACATCTTTTAAAAACGTGATGCTATCTAAGTGCTCTTTGAATTCATTAAAGTTCTCGGCAGGTACCGAAAGTTGTGCATTGATACCTTCGTAAGAAACATATATTCTTCCGAGTACTTCAAGTTTGTCCCACACTATAAAAAGGTGGTCTCTAAAAATTTGAGGGTTTTCTATCTTAAAATATTGATAGAAAGAAATGGTCAAACGGTCTTTTCCCGCTTTATCTATTAATTCAGCGCGCTCTTTTGCGCTTAACTTATTGTACAGTTGCATGCTATACCAATTTAGTTAAACAAAAATTTCGTGCAAAGATACATCACATCGATTGATTTTCAGGAGTTTTCTTTGAAAAATGTGCTACTTAAGAGTTAATTTGTTAACTATTTAACAATATGAAAAATTTTGAATAAAATTCTCTAAAACCTTTTTGAATGCTTAAAAATTCTAATCTTTGCATCGCAAAATTAAAAAAACACAAAATGAGAGTTGCTGTTGTTGGTGCTACAGGTATGGTTGGCACAGTTATGTTAAGAGTTTTAGAGGAGCGTAATTTTCCAATTACGGAATTAATTCCTGTTGCATCTGCAAGATCTGCGGGTAAAAAATTACCGTATAAAGGAAGTGATTATACCGTAGTTACTTTAGAAGATGCTGTAGCTATGCAACCAGATATCGCTTTATTTTCGGCAGGTGGCGACACATCTTTAGAGTGGGCTCCAAAATTTGCTGAAACAGGTTGTAAAGTTGTAGACAATTCATCTGCATGGAGAATGGATCCTACCAAAAAATTGGTAGTTCCAGAAATTAATGGAGATGTGTTGAGCAAAGAAGACATGATTATTGCAAATCCAAACTGTTCTACTATTCAGTTAGTAATGGCTTTATCTCCGTTGCACGATGCCTACAAAATGAAACGTCTAATCGTTTCTACCTATCAATCTGTTTCTGGTACCGGTGTAAAAGCAGTGCAGCAATTAAAAAATGAAATGAATGGTGTTGAAGGTGAAATGGCTTATCATTATCCAATAAATAGAAACGCGATACCTCATTGTGATATCTTTATGGATAATGGGTATACCAAAGAAGAAATGAAATTGGTAAAAGAGCCTAAAAAAATCTTACGTGATGAAAGTTTTTCTGTAACTGCTACAGCAGTAAGAATTCCTACCGCTGGTGGTCACTCTGAATCTGTTAATGTTGAGTTTGAAAACGATTTTGATTTGGCGGATGTGAGAAGACTGTTACATGAATTCCCAGGCGTTGTTGTGCAAGATAATTTAGATACAAATACGTATCCGATGCCGGTATATGCAAATGATAAAGACGAAGTGTTTGTTGGAAGAATTAGAAGAGACGAATCGCAACCTAATACTTTAAATCTTTGGATTGTAGCTGATAACCTGAGAAAAGGCGCAGCAACAAATACAGTACAAATTGCAGAATATTTAGTGGCAAATGAACTGGTGTAATTAAAAAAATACTCTGAAATAATTTCAGAGCAACAGAATACTATTAAACCCTTTTGAATTTTTCAAGAGGGTTTTCTTTTAACCAAAATTACCATCATATGAAATATAGAAAAGCAACGCTTGAAGACCTATCTCAATTGAGTGAGCTCTTTGATGGCTATCGCGTTTTTTATCGCAAAGCGTCAGATGTTAAAAACGCTAGGGAATTCTTGTCAAATCGATTTGAAAATAATGACTCTATTATTTATGTCGCAGAAGATTCAACTGGAACTCTCGTAGGATTTACACAATTATATCCTTTATTTTCGTCAACACGTATGCAAAAACTATGGTTGTTAAACGATCTATTTGTTAGTGTCGGTGCCCGAGGAAAAGGTGTTTCAAAAGGATTAATTGAGCAAGCAAAGCAATTGGTAAAGGATACCGATGCTTGTGGATTTTTCTTAGAAACTGAAAAAACCAATACAATTGGGAACTCTCTGTATCCATCCGTTGGGATGCAATTAAACGAAGGTTCTAATTATTATGAGTGGAGTGTACAGACAACGCTCTATCTGCGCTTCTTCATTACACTTCGGTACTTTTTGTTTTTACCTCCTTTTCCTTTTTTAGAAGGAATAGCGTCATCAAAAGTGTGTTTGGTCTTACCTGGTTTATTTTTACGCCAAGAAGTGTTTTCTGGAAGCAACACCTTTAACAAATCATTTCTACCAAGATTAGTTAAAGTGTCTTTAATCCATTTGCGGTTTTCTTTTTTATACCAAAAGAAGAATTTATGCTGCTCTTCTTTTTCTTTTTTTGTTTTTGGAGTATTAATTTTCTCCAGAGTATATGGGTGGTACCCGCTGTAATAAATTACAGTAGCAACCGTCATAGGTGTTGGAGTAAACCCTTGTACTTGCTCTAATTGAAAGCCCATGTCTTTCGTTTCAGCAGCCAAATTTGCCATGTCTTCTGGCTCACAAGCAGGATGACTAGAAATAAAATATGGAATTAATTGAAGATTTAATTTTCGCTTTTTATTGATACGATCAAAACGATCTTTAAACTTATGGAAATACTTAAAAGAAGGTTTTCGCATTAATTTTAATACAGGATCAGATGTGTGCTCAGGAGCTACTTTTAAACGCCCAGAAACATGTTTGCTCATAACCTCTTCTGTATAATCATCTAACTCTTTTGCATCAGCATTCTTATTGAATTCAGGCACCAACATATCGTGCCTAATACCGCTGCCAATAAATGATTTTTTTACTTTTGGGTGCTTATCAACAGCCTGATACAATTGTGTTAAAGGCTTGTGAGATGTGTCAAGGTTACTACAAATAACCGGTGAAATACAAGAAGGAGCTACACAACGATCACAAATCGATTGAATCTTTCCTTTCATTTTATACATGTTAGCAGAAGGCCCACCAATATCTGATAAATAACCTTTAAAATCCGGCATGTTGGCCACCTTATCTACCTCTTTTAAAACCGACTCTTGACTTCTACTTGCAATAAATTTTCCTTGATGTGCCGAAATGGTACAGAAACTACATCCTCCAAAACATCCTCTATGAATGTTAATAGAGAATTTAATCATTTCAAAAGCTGGGATAGGTCCACGTTTGTCATATTTTGGGTGTGGTAATCGAGTATAAGGCAAATCAAAAGACCCATCAATTTCCTCTTCTGTCATTGTTGGAAAAGGAGGATTAATCATCAACACCTCATCTCCTACTTCTTGAAAAATTCGACGTGCATAGAGTTTATTCGACTCTTGCTCGATCACCTTAAAATTTGAGGCAAAGGTCTTTTTATCTGCTAAACAGGCCTCATGAGAATTGATCGTTACATCTTTCCACTTTTTATTCTTAGGAACTTTCTCGTGCTTATCAATTAAAACAGCTGTTTGTTTAATGGTTTTAATACTTTCAAAAGGCACTCCTTTTTGCAACAGCTCAACCAGTTCTCTGAGAGGTTGCTCTCCCATACCATACACTAACAAGTCAGCATTTGAATCTTTTAAAATGGTAGGTTTTAATTGATCGCTCCAATAATCGTAATGCGTAACTCTTCGCAAAGAAGCCTCAATTCCTCCAATAACCACAGGAACATCAGGAAACTTTTCTTTTAAAATCTTAGAATAGACTGATGTGGCATAATCTGGTCTAAACCCTTTGTCTCCATTAGGAGTATAAGCATCTTTATCTCTTCTTTTTTTACTCGCGGTATAGTTTGATACCATTGGGTCCATACAACCACCGGTAACTGCAAAAAACAGTCGAGGCGTACCTAGTTTGGTAAAGTCTTGCAGGTTATCGTGCACACTAGGTTGTGGCACAATGGCAACACGTAAGCCATAGCTTTCTAAAATTCTACCTATTACAGCAGGACCGAAAGATGGATGATCTACATAAGCGTCTCCACTAAACAGGATCACATCTAACTCTTCCCATCCACGAATTTTTACTTCGCGATTTGTAGTAGGTAACCAGTCTGATAACTTAGGTGTTTGCATGCCGCAAAGGTAGGGAATAATTAAGGACTGTAAACAACGCAATCATAAGCACCTTTCTTTTAGTAAATCCTAAAATTTAAAAGTATATATTTGAATTATGAATGAAAAAGACCTAATCAACATTGTAACTAAATATTTTGAAGAGTCAATCTTTGAAAACCACAAAATCAATTCTTTAAAAATACACTCTAAACTAAAATCGTATAAAATAAATCCGATTATAGTTAAGTATTTGTCAAAAATACTTGAAGATGATTTCACTGCATTAGGAATCGCAAAAGCTCTTTATTACCCAAGAATTTTAGGAACTTCAATAAACACTTCTTTTGGTACTCGCATACAAAATATGTTTGTCGAGCTAAATTTAGCAGAAGGCTCTTTAATAAAAGGAATGGATATTGAGTTTGTTGATAAAGTAGACAATCGTAAAAAATGGTGTCAGCTTAAATCTGGACCAAATACTATTAACTCTGAAGATGTTAAGCCTATTTTACAAAAATTTACAACAGTTACAAACTTGGCCAGAACAAATTCTATGAATCTTAATAATTCAGATTTAATTTTAGGCGTGCTGTATGGAGAAGAAAAACAGTTGAGTCAGCACTATAAAAAAATAGATTCACAATACCCAGTAATTATTGGTAAAGAGTTTTGGTATAGAATAACCGGTTATTCTGGTTTTTATGATAAACTCGTTTCAAATTTAGATTCAATGATTTTGAACTTAGATACTGAAGATTTTTTTATTAAAGGTTATACAGATTTAGCTAAAGAAATAGAAGATTCAACTTTATTTTCTTTTAAGTAATATTCATTTAAAAATTTTATTAAAGAGTATCCTATTTCTTGACCTAGGTTACAAGGAACAGCATTACCAATTTGCTTATACTGTTGAGAAACTGAGCCTTCAAAAATCCAATTATCAGGAAAAGTTTGAATTCTAGCATATTCTCTCACTGTAAATGGTCTTGTTTCTTCTGGATGACATCTCTCTGTTTGTTTTTGCGCAGGACTGCAAGTTAAAGTTAAGCATGGTTCATCCCAACCAATTCTTCTAGCCATTCCTGTTTTACCTCCTCCCAGATAAAAACTTTTACCCATATAGTCTTTTTGAATATTTAAGGGTAAATCTCTCCAATAACCTTTTGGAGGCACCAAATCAAGTACTTTCTTTTTATGCTCTGGATAAGATGAACCCAAAGATTCTGGAACATCTTTATCATATAACTCTCCTTTTTTTAAGGCGTCTTTTAAATTATATATTTTATTGTGTGGTAAAGGATATTCATACATAAGGTTTATATCCTTTCTAACACCAACCAAAATCAATCGCTCTCTTTTTTGTGGTACCCTATAGTTTAATGCTTTCAAAACTTTAACAGGAACAACATTATAACCAATTTCATCTAAAATAGAAATCATACCCTGTAAGGTTTTTCCTTTATCATGAGATAATAGACCTTTAACATTTTCTCCAACACAAATTAGTGGGTTCACTTCTTTTACCACCCTTGCAAACTCATAAAATAAAGTGCCTCTTGCATCTTCTAACCCTAACTTTTTACCAGCATAACTAAATGCTTGACACGGAAAACCTCCAGTAACAATATCTACTTTATCTTGATAATTAGAAAAATCAAAATCTCTTATATCTCCTTCTAAAACATTCCACTTTGGTCTATTCTTTCTTAAGGTATGGCACGCCCATTTATCAATTTCATTTAGTGCTACACATTCAATTCCTGATTTTTCAAGACCAACTGCTAACCCTCCAGCCCCAGCAAATAACTCTAAAACAGAATATTTCTTCAGTGGCTTTACAAAATTATCTACTGTGTCTTGATAATCAATTGAAAGTTGATTTAACAACTCATTTATTTGGTCTTTTTTGTATATTCGGTATTGGCTAATAGGCTCTCTTACAGCAATAAATTTGCCTTCTCTATCCCAGCGTCTTAAAGTTTCTTTACTTTTTCCAAGTATTTGAGATACTTCATTTAACGAATAATAATCTTTAGTAACCATATTATACAACCTTACACAATGGTTACAAATATAGTCTCAATTTTTTAATAAAAAAATATCCCTTTAATTATTTTAAAAGAGATATTTTTTTAATTCTTTAAATTCTGTAGAATTACTTCTCTACACCTAATACTTCTTTAATAATACGCTCTAATTCTACTTTAGGTAAAGCGCCTTGTGCCATTTGTGGCTGACCGTCTTTAGGAATAAACAACATAGAAGGAATGCTTCGAATTGCAAATGCCGCAGACAATTCTCTTTCTGCTTCTGTATCTACTTTGTAAATATCAACTTTGCCTTTATAGTCTTCTGAAAGTTCTTCTAAAATTGGCGCTATCATTTTACATGGTCCGCACCAATCTGCATAGAAATCTACAATTGCAGGTTTATCGCCTTCAAATTTCCAATCTTTGTTTTTACTGTAGTCAAACACTTTATCAAAAAAGGTTTGTTGTGTCAATAACTCTGTCATATCTGTCTTTTTTAACCACTCTTTTGACGACAAAAATACTACTTTCTTACAGAGCCAATTGTCACGAATGTTACTAACTACTTACTCTATAATTTTCATTATTTTTGAGTAAAATTCAAACAAATGAAAACAGTTTTACCAATGTTGGCCTTAGGGATTTTAACAATCTCTTGCTCTACCAACCAAAACAAAGAACAATTGAACAATATAGAATACCCTACAACTAAGCAAGTTGACACCGTTACTGATTATTTTGGAACGAAAGTAAAAGACCCATATAGATGGTTAGAAGACGATATGTCTGAAGAAACGGGTAATTGGGTCAAACGTCAAAATAAAGTGACTTTTGATTTCCTTGATAACATTCCATATAGAAATGAAGTAAAAGAACGTTTAGAAAAACTATGGAATTACGAGAAAATTGGTGCGCCATTTACAGAAGGTGATTATACCTATTCATACAAAAACAATGGGCTACAAAACCAATATGTAGTGTATCGAAGAAAAGGAGATGAAGAACCTGAAGTGTTTCTAGATCCAAATACTTTTTCAGAAGATGGTACTGTATCTCTAGCTGGATTGTCGTTTTCAAAAAGTGGAAAGCTCGCTGCCTACTCAATTTCAGAAGGGGGCTCTGATTGGCGAAAGATTATTGTTATGAATGCCGAAACTAAAGAAATTGTTGAAGACACCTTGGTAGATGTAAAATTTAGCGGTGTGTCTTGGTACAAAAATGAAGGGTTCTACTATTCAAGTTATGACAAACCTAAGGGAAGTGAATTATCTGCTAAAACAGATCAACACAAAGTATATTATCACAAATTAGGCACATCTCAAAAAAAGGATGTTTTGATTTATGGTGGTACAGATGCAGAAAAACATAGATATGTTTCAGCAAGCGTAACTGAAGATAATAGATATCTTTTATTATATGCTAGAGTATCCACATATGGCACTAAAATGTTTATTAAAGATTTAAAGAAAAAGAAAAGCGGATTTAAAGCTATAGTGAACAATACTGACAACAACTCTTATGTTATTGACAACGTAGGGTCAAAGCTTTATATCGTTACTGATTTAGATGCTCCAAATATGAGAATAGTAACTGTTGATGTTGCCAACCCTACACCAGAAAATTGGGTTGATTTCATTCCAGAAACAGAGCATGTACTTTCTCCTTCAACTGGTGGCGGATACTTTTTTACTGAATATATGGTTGATGCTGTTTCTAGAGTAAAACAATACGATTACAATGGAAAATTTATAAGAGATGTGAAATTACCTGGAATAGGAAATGCTGGTGGTTTTGGCGGTAAAAAAGATGCGAAAATAGACTACTATTCCTTTACAAACTACAGTACCCCGTCTAGTATTTATAAATACAATGTAGAAACTGGCGATTCTGAATTGTATTGGGAACCTGCCATTGACTTTAAAAGTAGTGATTATGAGAGCAAACAAGTTTTTTACACATCAAAAGACGGAACAAAAGTTCCAATGATAATTACCTTTAAAAAGGGACTTGAATTAAATGGAAAAAATCCAACCATTCTTTATGGTTATGGAGGGTTTAATGTTAGTTTGAACCCTAGCTTTAGTATTGCTAATGCTGTTTGGATGGAAATGGGAGGTGTATATGCTGT
Organism: Urechidicola sp. KH5; assembly: GCF_054661455.1. Lineage (NCBI taxonomy): Bacteria > Pseudomonadati > Bacteroidota > Flavobacteriia > Flavobacteriales > Flavobacteriaceae > Urechidicola > Urechidicola sp. KH5. The sequence continues at coordinate 74,384 of NZ_BAAFSW010000002.1, read as the reverse complement.
ACCTAATCTTAGAGGAGGTGGAGAATACGGTAAAAAATGGCATGTTGCTGGAACAAAAATGCAAAAGCAAAATGTATTTGATGACTTTATAGCGGCGGCTGTATATTTAATTGCTGAAAACTATACTTCTTCTGATTACTTAGCTATAAGAGGGGGTTCTAATGGAGGTTTATTAGTTGGGGCAACCATGACGCAGAGACCAGAATTAATGAAGGTGGCTTTACCTGCAGTTGGCGTTATGGACATGTTGCGCTACCACACCTTTACCGCTGGTGCTGGTTGGGCGTATGACTACGGAACGGCAGAAGACAATAAAGAAATGTTTGAATATTTAAAAGGCTATTCTCCTGTTCATAATGTGAAAGAAGGGGTGACATATCCTGCAACATTGGTAACTACTGGAGATCATGATGATAGAGTAGTTCCTGCACATAGTTTTAAATTCGCAGCAGAATTACAAGCAAAGCAAAGTGGCGATAATCCTACTTTAATTAGAATTGAAACAGATGCTGGTCATGGTGCCGGAACTCCAGTTTCTAAAACCATTGAACAGTATGCAGACATCTTTAGTTTTACCCTTAAAAACATGGGGTTTGATGAATTACCAGAAGCATCAAATGAAAAAATAAAAGGATAAATTATGAAACTAAAAACCCGTTCATATGAGCGGGTTTTTTATGCTATCTTTTTAATTCTAATCTTCCTTTCGGCAAAAGAGAATTCATCATTAACTGCCCTGCCAAGAAGTTCTTTACCTATTGGAGAATTTGCAGAAACGGCGAAAAATAAATTACCGTCTACTGCAATTTGACCTGCACTGATTGCTATAAAATATGCTGCTGTGTTAGTTTGCACTAAACTACCTAAACGAACGACCTCAGAAGCCTCAAGGTTTATGCGCTCTAATTGCCCTTTCATTTGTAAAGCTTCTTGAAGTTGAGCACCTGATTTTTCCATTTCTAATTGCAACATAGCTCTACCTGTTTCGTGCTTATCTCCAGCCGAACTTTTTGTTTCCGAATTTAAATCTCCTTTAAGAGAATCTATTCGTCTTTCAAGCGTATCAAGTTTAGTTTGAACAAACTGTTGGCAATAATTATATAACCGTTGTTTTAGCTCCATTAATTAAATTAAATCTGCAACTTCTTTACCGATGCTACTGCCAATAGCAACACCCATTCCTCCTAATCGAATGCCACAGTACACATTATTGGAAACCTGCTTTACCAAAGCGCTCTTTTGATTGCCTACTCCCATAATACCGCTCCAAGTGTGTTCAATAGCGACTTCTTGATTAGGTAAAATAACATCTTTTAATAGCTCTTTTAATTTATTTTGAATCAGATGAGTTGTTCCAAATTCTGAAGTTTCTTCACCTTTTTTGTCTAGGTTTCTCCCTCCCCCAAATAGAATACGGTTATTAATATTTCTAAAATAATAATACCCTTCATCCAAATGAAAAGTTCCCTTAATTTTTAAATCTTTTATGGGTTCAGTTATTAAAACTTGAGCTCTTGCAGGTTGCACATCTTCTGGTAAGAATTCAGAAGAAAACCCATTAGTTGCAAGTATAATTTTATCAGCGTAAAAAGAAAAATCGTTTGCCAATTGTACAGTTCCAAAATCGTCAATATAATTCACCTCAGCATTGTTTAAGATTTTAACTCCCAAAGACTGTACTTTTCGAATCAAAGCTTGCATCATTGCGCCAGTATCTAACTGACCCTCAAACTGATTAAAAACAAGTTGATCATGTATATTTTCAAATCCAAAATTATTAGGTTGTATACCAAATACATCAGATTTAAAAATTGGTTTTAAATAGCTGTTTATCGCAATTAATTGTTCCTTATTCTTATCAAAAGATTCTGAGTCCAAAAACAATTCGTATCCTCCAAATTGCTGCAATCTCAGAGCGTCATCACCAAGCGTATCTCTTAGCAAATTTAATCCCACCCAACGTTTTTGAACCAAATCAACAACTTCTGCAATTGAATGGTTTTCTAAATCACTTACAATTTCAGATAAGCTCCCAAAACAAGCGAATCCAGCATTTTTTGTACTTGCTCCTTGAGGTAATTGACCTTTTTCTAAAATGATAATGTTGCTATTCGGATATTTCTTTTTTAACTGATATGCTGTAGACAAACCAACAATGCCACTACCAATAATCGCAAAATCAATATCGCTAAACCAAGATTTTATTTCCCAATAACTATAATTCATTTATATCGTTTTTTCAAAACAAATACTATCGCCTTTGTGTTTATACTGTCCGAAATTTGGTATACGCACATATTGGTTACTTACATAAAAAGCAACGGCATCGCTCATGCGTTTTCCTGTTTCTAACATACATTTTTTATACCCCAATTCTTTAGACCAAACTTCCAATTCTTTTAATACCATACCCGCATAGCCTTTTCTTCGTGCATCTTTTTTAACATACATGCGTTTTAGTTCGGCAATTTCATCGTTATACCATTTGAGCGCTCCACAGGCAACAACATTGGAGTTTTCGTACAATACAACCACATTGTTTAAAACATCTATGTTGTTGAATTGCATGTAAAACTCATGCTCATCTCCATCCATAATTTTTAAATGAGCATTTAATTCAGATACAAGTTTTACAAAGTCATCGCTTTTAGAATTTGTTCTTTCTACTCTAATCATTGTTAAAACTCTAACTTTAATTGCACGTCTAACACCTCTTCTTTTTGCTTTGTGTTTACATTTAAATTAGTAACCGAAATACCTAACAAACGTACGGAATTTTTCATGCGTTCTTGATACAATAATTCTTTCACGGTATCTAACAACATGCTTTTGTCTTTTACAAAATACGGCAATGTTTTACTTCTTGTTTGAGTAGTAAAATCGCTGTATTTAATTTTTAATGTCACTGTTTTCCCTGCTAGTTTTGATTTCTCAAGTCTTCGTTCAAGCTCGTCTGCAATTTGATCTAAACGCTCCAACATAAATACTTCTGAAGTTAGATTGGTATGAAACGTATGTTCTGCTGCTACCGACTTTGGAATACGATCCGGTTTTACCTTACTATTATGTATACCTCGAACGATTTCATAGTAATGTGTACCAGACTTTTTAAAGTGTTCAGTTAAAAACTCTTCTGACTTTTCTTTGAGCTCTTTACCTGTAAAAATTCCTAGGTTATACATTTTAGTGGCGGTTACCTTACCTATACCGTAAAACTTTTGAATAGGAAGGTTTTCTAAAAACTCTAAAGCCTCTTCTGGAGGAATCGTTTTTTGTCCGTTAGGTTTATTTATGTCTGAAGCTATTTTGGCCAAAAACTTATTATATGAGATTCCCGCAGAGGCTCTCAATTGTAATTTGTCAAAAATTTTGATTCGAATTTCTTCTGCAATTAAGGATGCTGATGGGTTTCCCATTTTGTTTTGAGTTACATCTAAATAGGCTTCGTCTAAAGATAAAGGCTCCACTAAATCTGTATACTCAAAAAAAATACTTCTAATTTGTTTAGAAATTTCTTTGTATCGATTGAATCTAGGTTTTACAAAAATCAAATGCGGGCATTTCTTTCTTGCTAACACTCCGCTCATGGCAGATCGTACACCAAATTTTCGCGCCTCATAACTCGCGGCAGAAACTACACCCCGCTCACTGCCTCCACCAACAGCTAAAGGCTTATTTCTAAGCTCTGGATTATCTAATTGCTCAACAGAGGCATAGAAAGCATCCATATCTACATGAATTATTTTGCGATATGTATTGTTTGAATCCAAGTATTCAAAGATAATTTAATTGTGTACAATTATTTCGTATCTTTAACAACCTAATTATAAAATTTAAACTATGAAAAAAACTCTGTTCATTTGTTGCTTTTTAATGGCTTTTGGGTTTATGAATTCTCATGCCCAATCCATTCCAAAAATTAGTTCTTCATCTCTTTCAAAGCAAACAGATACAGAACAAATGAAAGCTCTATTTGATTCACCCGATGTACAAAAAATGGTGAAAGAACAAATAGTGAATAACCCAGAATTGCGATCAAAAGCAATCGATTATCTTAAAAAAAATCCAGATACTAAGGAAAAAATGGCTGAGGTGATTAAAAATAATCCTAACGCCATGGATAAGGTAATTCAATATGTAAAAGATAACCCCGAAATGGTTCAAAAAGTAATGGATTACATTAAAAACAATCCTGAACTCTTAGAAAAAGCACTTAAGCTTGTAGGTTTAAAATAAAAGCAAAAGGCTGATACTATTAATTTGTATCAGCCTTTTTTGATGTATTTGAATTAAAAAAGTTTTATACTACTCCTTGCGCTAGCATAGCATCTGCTACTTTTACGAAGCCAGCAATATTTGCTCCTTTTACGTAGTTTATGAATCCGTCTTCTTCTTTACCAAATTCTATACAAGAATCGTGGATATCAGACATAATTCCCTTAAGCCTTTCATCAACCTCTTCTCTTGTCCAAGAAATACGTAATGAGTTTTGAGACATCTCTAAACCGGATGTTGCAACACCACCAGCATTAGATGCCTTACCTGGTGCAAATAATATTTTTGCTTCATGGAATTCGTGAATTGCTTCTGGTGTCGATGGCATATTCGCTCCTTCTGCGACACAAATGCAACCATGTTCTAATAAAGCCTTCGCCGATTCGCCATCTAACTCGTTTTGAGTTGCACATGGTAAAGCAACATCACAATTAACAGACCATGGTTTCTCGCCTTTTACAAAAGTTGCTGACGGATACTTCTCAACATATTCAGAAATACGAGCTCGTTTTTCATTCTTTAGATACATAACGTGTGCTAATTTTTCAGCATCAATTCCGTCGTTATCTATAATATATCCGGAAGAATCAGATAGCGTAATTACCTTACCTCCTAATTGAGTTGCCTTTTCTGCCGCAAATTGTGCAACGTTACCTGAACCAGAAATAACCACTGTTTTACCTTTAAAACTATCTCTTTTAGTCGATAACATGCTTTGTGCAAAATACACCGTACCATATCCTGTGGCTTCAGGGCGAATTAATGAACCACCCCAAGAACGTCCTTTACCTGTTAATACTCCTGTAAACTCATTTCTCATTTTTTTATACATACCAAATAGGAAACCAATTTCACGAGCCCCAACTCCAATATCTCCAGCTGGAACATCTGTATTTGGTCCAATATGACGGCAAAGTTCTGCCATAAAGCTGTGACAAAAACGCATTATTTCGTCATCAGACTTCCCTTTGGGATCAAAATCTGAACCACCTTTACCACCACCCATAGGTAGTGTTGTTAGAGAATTTTTAAATACTTGCTCAAAAGCTAAGAATTTTAGGATACTCATATTTACAGATGGGTGAAAACGCAATCCTCCTTTATAAGGACCAATTGCAGAGTTCATCTGAATTCTATAACCACGGTTTACATGAATCTCTCCTTTATCGTCTACCCAAGGCACACGAAAAGTAATAGCACGCTCTGGCTCAACCATTCTCAATAGAATATTCTTACCATAATAAATATCGTGCTTCGCGATATATGGAATTACAGTTTCTGCAACTTCTTGCACAGCTTGTAAAAATTCTGGTTGGTGCTGGTTACGAGCACGAACCTCATCCATAAAGTCTGAAATTATTTTTTCCATAATATTGAATATGCTTTTTTGCTATTTTTATAATTTATAGTGCAAATATAATTAATTTGATATTTTGAGGTCCTTTTCGAACCATTTTATTACTACTTTTTTACAGCTATTTTTTTGACCATTTTCAATACAAAGTTTATTGATGTTAATCAGTAAAAAAATGTAAATTTGCGGTCTAATTTCAAACGGTGTATGTTAGATAAAGTAACGGAATTAATTGGTGATGTTCAGGCATTTAATGCTGCCACTAAAGAAGAGATTGAGGCATTCAGAATTAAATATTTAGGTAGCAAAGGAATTTTAAAAGATTTGTTTGCTGAATTTAAAAATGTAGATGCTTCTATGAAAAAGGATTTAGGGCAAGCTTTAAATCGTTTGCGTACTGTAGCGACAGATAAAGTTAAAACTCTAAACGAGTCTTTAGAGGACACGGCAGGAAGCGAAGCCAAATATGGTGACTTAACTAGGCCTTCTGAACCAATTGAACTCGGTTCTCGTCATCCTATATCTTTGGTTAGAAACCGTATTATTGAGGTGTTTTCCAAAATTGGTTTTACTGTTTCTGAAGGGCCTGAGATTGAAGATGATTGGCATAATTTTACTGCTTTAAACTTACCAGAATACCACCCTGCACGAGATATGCAGGATACATTTTTTATTGAACAAAATCCAGATATTTTATTACGTACACATACTAGCTCTGTGCAGGTAAGATATATGGAAGCGAATGAGCCTCCTATTAGAACTATTTCTCCTGGACGTGTGTTTAGAAATGAAGATATTTCTGCGAGAGCACATTGTATTTTTCACCAAGTTGAAGGATTGTATATTGATACTGATGTTTCGTTTGCTGATTTAAAGCAGACTTTATTATACTTTACTAAAGAGATGTTTGGTAAGTCTAAAATTAGATTGCGTCCGTCTTATTTTCCATTTACTGAACCAAGTGCTGAAGTAGATATTTACTGGGGCTTAGAGACCGAAGTAGATTATAAAATTACTAAAGGTACTGGTTGGTTAGAAATTATGGGTTGTGGTATGGTAGATCCTAACGTATTAAAGAATGCCAATATAGATCCTGAAAAATATTCTGGTTATGCTTTTGGTATGGGTATAGAGCGTATTGCAATGCTATTATATCAAATACCAGATATTAGAATGTTTTATGAAAACGACGTGCGTTTCTTAGAGCAGTTTAAATCTGTTCTCTAGACTAAAGTCTAAAGTTAAAAAGTCTTTAAGGGTTTATGAAAAAAGACATTGAAATTCCTGAAGTTACTGGAATAGCCATGGCAATGGTAAAAGAATACAACGAAATCTATAAAACAGATGATTGGAATGTATATCTAATTAATAATAGAGACTCTGCAATAGAAATGGTACTGATTGTTTCTCATGGTCAAGATGGAGAAACGGTAACATCTAAAATGCGTCATAAAATAGAGAATTTACCTGCTAATTCTTTTGCTAAAGTTGAGCTGGTACAGCCTGAGCTATTCAAATTAAATAACACTTTTCAAGTGTCTTTCTTTGCAGATAATGCGTTACAAGATAAAACGTTTGTCTTTGCTAAAAACACCATTAAAGATAGTGTTTTACGCTTGATAAAAGATTTGGATAAAAAAGGAATTCTTTTAAAGTAATTTAGATTTCTTTACGTAGTTTTTGGTTGCTTCCCAATCTTTCTGATAAAAATCACGGATCTCTTTTAATTCACTAGTACTAACTAACGCCTTCTCTTCTGATGCTTTTCCGGGAATTAAATAAGTACCATAAATTACAATGTATCTTATAAGGTCAACATAAATTCTATGAAACAAGTTTAGCACTTTTGAATTAGAAGGTTTTCTTCGATCAATATTCACATATTTTCTAACCCATTTAATAGCTTTTAACTGTTTTTTATTATAAGAAACGTGGCGCTTTTTTAAATCAACAGTTCTAGGGTTAAATGGAACCTTTACAAACGTTGCAATCTCCTTTAAATAAGCAATAGGGTTTGCATCTAAAGTGTCATAAAGTATGTATAGTGGCTTATTATTAAAATGAGATTCCAAAATTTGAATCTTATCCATATACAATAAATCATTTCGCTTGTAAACACTTTCTTCTGTTTCGAGATTTAAAAACTCTTTAAACGTCTTTTGTTCACCATTTTTGATTATTCTTTTATAATGAGACAGTAGCCATTCATCTTGACGCCTTATGACCATTATGCATTTGGCATGCGGGAAATTCTTTGCAAAATCACTAACATACTCCTCAAACATTGGGCTTAGATTGAGTTCCATAGAAACGAGATAACGTTTATATTCTCGCCTCGTAATAATTTCTTTGGCTCTATGATATCTATCTTTATTTATGAAGTGAATTCCTTCATAAAATGGAAAAATAGATTTTTGAAGGTATTTGGTACCTGTTCTTTCTACACCAAGATGAAAGTAAATTTCGATGTCAAGAAAGTTGTTTGGGGCGATCATTTAATTAATCAAGTAATTCCGTTAATTTTTTGAATTGTGCCTTTGGTCTTCTTCCTTCGTATAATATTCGGTAAGTGGCATCAATAATTGGCGTTCTAGCTCCATTCTTTTTATTGATTTCGTAGGCGCTTTTGGTTGCATAATATCCTTCAGCTACCATTACCATCTCGAACTTGGCCGATTTAACAGTGTAACCCTTACCAATCATGTTTCCAAACATTCTATTTCTACTAAAAACGGAATAACCTGTTACCAATAAATCTCCTAGATAAGCCGAATTATTGATATTTCGTTTCATCTTATGAACCTTCTTAATATAGCGCTTCATTTCTCTAATTGCGTTTGACATTAAGACCGATTGGAAATTGTCTCCATATCCTAAACCATGAGCAATTCCAGCAGCAATAGCATAAATATTTTTTAACATAGCTGCATACTCAGTTCCAATAATATCATCAGAAGTTATTGTATTGATGTAATTGGAGCTTAGACATTTGCCTAAAATAGTTGCTTTAGATTCGTCTTGACATGCAAGTGTTAGATATGATAAGCGTTCTAAAGCCACCTCCTCTGCATGGCATGGACCAGTTATAACACCAATATTTTCAAAAGACACTTTCATTATATCGTGAAAGTGTTCGCCAACAATCAAACCTGAACTCGGTATGATTCCTTTAATAGCCGAAAAAAGCACTTTATTCTCTAGTGGAATTGTTATTTTATCTAATTCTTCTTTTACAAAAGCAGATGGAATTACAATAATTAAATAATCTGCATATACTACCATTTCGTTTATATCATTTGATAGATATAACTGATTTACATCAAATTCGACAGAACTCAAGTATTTAGGGTTGTGTTGGTTTTGTTTAATATATTCAAGACTAGACTCGCTTCGCATATACCAACCAACTTTACCTAAGTTTTCACATAGCATTTTTACAATGGCTGTTGCCCAACTACCTCCGCCAAAGACAGCAATTTTTGGAATATTGCTCATTTCTATTTCGTTGTTTGAAATTCAAAAATACTATTTTTCACGGTTTCTTTTAGTGAATTTATATATTTGTAACTACTGAATATTATCACTTGAGTACATTAAAAAGATTTTTTAAAGACACCATAATTTATGGGATGGCTGCAGTTTTGCCTAGGGTCATTAATTTTCTGCTTGTACGTGTTCATACCGATGCATTAGAAACTACGAGTTATGCGGTAAATGCCGATTTTTATATTTGGGCAAGTTTGTTTGCGGTTTTGTTAACCTTTGGAATGGAAACAGCATTTTTTAGATTTTATGCTGATTCCGATAAAAAAGATGTTGTTATCAGTACTGCTTTTGTTACAACATTAGTTTCTGTTGGTGTTTTTGTAACTGTTACAATTCTATTTTTTGATCAGTTTTTGGTACTTTTTGATTTTGGAAACAATCGGCAGCGGTTAAAACTATTTTTAGGGGTTATGGCATTAGATACGCTAGCTATGATACCATTTGCATATTTAAGAGCATCTAATCAACCTATAAAATATGCGGTAATAAAACTATTAAACGTAGCTATAATTGTTGCAATAACATTGTTATCGCTTGTGTATTACCCAGATAGAATAAATTCTGGTGCAACGGTTGCTTCATGGATTTCTGAACATTATGAAAATACACCATTGGTAAACAATATTTTTATTGCTAACATATTCGGAAGCGCTTTTAGTTTCTTACTTGTATTACCTCTATTATTTAAGTTTAAATTCTCTTTTGATATTTCGCTTCTAAAAAGAATGTTGCGATATGGATGGCCAATTGCTATAGCTGGAGTTGCTTATATTATTAATGAAAATTTAGATAAATTTTTAATCAAAAGACTTATTGGTGACCACGAAATGGGGGTATATGCAGCCTGCTATAAAATTGCCATCTTTATGAATCTTTATGTTATGGCATTTAAATTGGGTGCAGAACCTTTCTTTTTTAATAACGCTAAAAAGGAAAACGCTCAAAAAACTTATGCGCTAATCTTAAAATATTTTGTAATTATTGGTGGTCTTGTAATTATTGGCGTTGTTGGCTATTTAGACTTGTTCAAACACTTGATTAATAGCAATTATTGGGATGCTTTAGCTATTGTGCCTATTGTATTAATGGCTAATTTATTTCTAGGTATTTATCATAATGTAGCTGTATGGTATAAGCTTACAGATAAGACAAGATTTGGAATGTATTTTTCAATTATTGGCGCTTTAATAACCATTGTTTTAAACATTTTATTACTGCCAAAATACGGATATATGGTAGCTGCATGGGCCACTTTAGTGGCTTATAGTAGTATGGCAATTATCTCCTATTTAGTAGGAAAAAAGTATTATGAAGTTCCGTATAACATATTGAGCGTTTCAAAATATTTATTGCTTACTGGTGGGTTAAGTGCACTATTATTTATGGATGCGTTTAGAGATAATTTAATTGTTGCATCAGGTGCTGTATTAGTATTTATAATTATTATTTTGCTCTCTGAAAAGAAGGAATTAAAATCGATATTGAAAACATGAAAATTAGCATCATAAATAAATCTAAGCACGCTTTACCAAACTATGAAACCATTGCATCTGCCGGAATGGATTTAAAGGCTAATCTTGATAAAGCGGTTGTTTTAAACCCTCTTGAAAGAGCTATTATTCCTACTGGATTGTTCTTTGCGTTACCTGTAGGTTATGAAGCACAAGTGAGGCCTCGAAGTGGGTTAGCTGCTAAAAAAGGAATTACGGTTCTAAATGCCCCAGGTACTGTTGATGCTGATTATAGAGGGGAGGTTGGTGTTATATTAGTAAATCTTTCGAACGAACCATTTACAATTAATGATGGTGAGCGAATTGCACAATTGGTGATTGCAAAACACGAAAGAGCCGAATGGGTAGAAGTAGAAACGCTGAATGAAACTGAACGTGGTGCTGGTGGATTTGGTTCTACAGGGGTGCAATAAATTCTATATCAACTACAACATCCTTTTCCAGTGATTTATGATGATTGAAATATATTGTCATAGAATTAAAAGTGGCTTCAATTAAATAATGTGTGCCTTTAAAGTAACTTTGTACGACAGTCGCTTTATTCTTTGCTTTCTCATTTACTTTTATTTGATGTGGATAAAACAATAATTCTTCCTTTGAATTACTATCTAATAGCTGTGAAGGCACTTTATTTACCTCATCAAACAAAGCAGCAGAATACGCATTAGGTGGATCCGAGAATAAATTGTTTGGAGTGTCCTGTGTAACTATTTCACCATCCTTCATTACTAATATTTGATCTGCAAAAGACAATGCATCAGTAGCGTCGTGAGTAGCCACAAATGTCAGAATATTTTTAGATTTTAAATAATTAAACAAATTCCGTCTTAACTTGTTTTTTCTAAAGTTGTCAATATTGCTAAAAGGTTCATCAAGCAAAACTACCTCTGGCAATTTAGCCAGTACTTTTGCTATAGCAATACGTTGCTTCTGACCATAACTTAAGTTTTTAACTTTCGTTTTTTTAAAAGCCGTCATGTCAACAACTTCGAGAAGCTCATCTATTCTTGATTGTCTTTTAGGGTCGCGATATGAAAGGTGTTTTCCTACATTTTCTTCAACGGTTATATAGGGCATTAAATTAAAATCTTGCGGCAAGTATTTCATAAAATGCTCTCCTGGGATTAAGTAAAAATTAGGCCCTAATAATTTAGTTTTATCCCAAAATACTTCACCTTTTTCAACATGAATTAATCCGTATATTATTTCTAGTAATGTACTTTTACCACACCCACTTTCACCAACAAGGGCGATATAATCGCCCCTGTTTGCTTTAAAGCTTATATCAAATAAAGTTTGCTTAGAGGCCTCGTAAGAATAGGAAATATTTTGTACCTCTAACATATTCTAAAGAAGTTTAACTATTACTTTTCAGCAATCGCAGCTTTTATTTTTTCTTCTAATTCTTCTGCAAGATCTGGATTATCTTTAATCAAGCCTTTTACAGCATCTCTACCCTGACCTAATTTAGTTTCGCCATAGCTAAACCAAGATCCGCTCTTTTTGATAATACCGTAATCAACTCCTAAATCCAAAATTTCACCTGATTTAGATATCCCTTCTCCGTACATAATATCAAATTCACATATTTGGAAAGGAGGCGCCACTTTGTTCTTAACAATTTTAACTTTAGTACTGTTACCAATAACCTGATCTCCATCTTTAATTTGAGTACGTCTTCTAATATCCAATCTTACAGAAGCATAAAATTTAAGAGCGTTACCACCGGTTGTAGTTTCTGGGTTACCAAACATAACCCCAATTTTTTCACGTAACTGGTTTATGAAAATTACCGTACAGTTGGTTTTAGCAATAGTACTTGTTAATTTTCTTAAAGCTTGAGACATTAAACGTGCGTGTAATCCCATTTTTGAGTCTCCCATTTCTCCTTCAATCTCACTTTTTGGAGTTAATGCAGCAACAGAATCAATTACAACAATATCAATAGCACCAGAGCGAATAAGGTTCTCTGCAATTTCTAAAGCCTGCTCACCGTAATCTGGTTGAGAGATAATTAAGTTATCAATATCTACACCTAAATTCTCAGCATAAAAACGATCAAAAGCGTGCTCTGCATCAATAAATGCAGCTATACCTCCAGCTTTTTGAGCTTCTGCAATAGCATGTATGGTTAAGGTGGTTTTACCTGAAGATTCCGGACCATAAATTTCAATTATTCTACCTCTTGGATACCCTCCAACCCCTAAAGCAACATCTAAACCTAAAGAGCCAGAAGATATGGCTTCTACATGTTCATGAGCTACATCACCCATTTTCATAACAGAACCTTTTCCGTATGTCTTATCAAGTTTGTCTAAAGTAAGCTGTAACGCCTTCAATTTTGCTGCTTTTTCCTTATCTGCTGCCATTATTCTCTATACTTTTTATTGTTAAAATTTTGAACGGTTAAAGGTACAAAAAAGATTGTTCTAAGTCTTCTTTAGTTCAATACTTATCTCAACTGTTGGGTGCAGTTTATTAAGTATTAGCTACAATTTATTAAATTATTTGAAAGTCAGACATTTATAACCATCATATTTTATAAATTGTAGTTATTAATTCAATCCTAAATGCTATGCTTAAAAAACTACTATTTCTATTTTTTACGGTTATTTTTATTTATGAAACTAATGCTCAAGAAGTATATCTAGCTTATGCTAACAATAATAATTGCGATAATGGGTCTGTAGAATTTGAACAAAATGGAACTCAAGATGGAAAACCTCAATATGAGAGTAAGGATAATAATTTTTCATTGTGGCGAAGTGACATTTTGATTCCTCTAGGAGACCCTGATGATTTTGTACCGCAACCATCAGCTCCAGATATAGATTTTCAAATATATTGGGATGCAGATTTTGATGGCGCTACTGGTCGTTGGTTAGTATTTACCCCTAATTTTAATGTAATTGCTTTTTCTAATACCTCTGATACTCCATCGGTTCCATTGACTGGATGGGTTGTTGAGAATAATTGGTGTGGTGGTGGAATAGTTTTAACTTTATGGAATAATTTTGTATTACAACTTAATAATCAAGAACTAGCATATGAAATAAGCTTATACCCAAACCCAACAAATAGTATCATATATTTCAAAAATCTAGAAGAGAAAACCAACGCAAAAATATCTACAGTTACAGGTCAAGTTGTAAAAAATAAAATTTTAGATCATAGTAATAACCATTTAGATATTCAAGATTTAACTAAAGGATTATACTTTGTAGAAATTGAAGGTTATAAAACCATTAAATTTATTAAAAACTAACTTCTTATAAATTATTAAATCCCTCGTATTTTAAGTGATCTGTTTTTGCTTGTTTACGACATAACATGACGTATTATCCAATTATAACTCTTGCTACCTTTGAATAAAATAAATATCTTGTAGCATTATTAAATTTAATCTCATGAAAAAGATACTTATACTTTTTGCTTTTGTTATTATCATTATTGGTTGTAATCAGCCTGTTAATAATACTGCCAATACAAATTTAATTGACAATTATGTACAAGCAGTTGAAGGAATGGATTATGAAAAAATGGCCTCTTTTTTAGCTGATGACTACATGGGTTATGGTCCAAGAATTGATGACTCAATTAACAAATCAGATGCTTTAATTAGTTGGAAATTCAATTCACAAAACATTTACGAAAGTATTAATTACGAAAAATCTAGAAGTGTTGGTATTACTGTACCAAATGGTGAAAACCAAGGCGATTGGGTTTCAAATTGGGCCCAACTAAATATTGTTTTCAAAAACGATAAAAGTGAAGTTACCGTTTGGGCAAATACTATCTACCAAATAGAAGATGGTAAAATTTCTAAGAGCTATACGTTTTATAATGAGGCTGATATTTTACAACAGTTAGGTTATTCATTTAATTAAAAAAACACCACCATGAAAAAAATACATATAATTGGAGCAGTAGTATTCGTATTCTTAGGATTTCAAACTATACAATCTCAAAGTATTGCTAAAAGTTTAAACGTTTATATTTTTCCATCTAACGATCAAGATCAAGCTACCCAAGACCTCGATGAATCTGCTTGTTATAAATGGGCTATTCAACAAACAAATTACGATCCTTTAAATCCACCAAAAGTTACAGCTGCTGAAGTTGATACATCTGCAGATGGTAGTGCTGTAAGAGGAGCGGCAAGAGGAGCGGCAGGTGGTGCAGCAATTGGAGCTATTGCCGGAGATGCTGGTGAAGGTGCAGCAATTGGAGCTATTGTTGGTGCAGCTAGAGGTAGAAGAGCTAAAAGAGCTTCAGATTCGCAAAAACAAGCTGCTAATAATCAGGCTGCAGAGCAAAAATCTACACAGTTAAAAGCTGATTATATTAGGGCATTTTCCGTATGTATGGAAGGTAAAGGGTATACGGTTAAATAAACTTAAATGTAGAAATATAAAGGCGAGTAAATTACTCGCCTTTTTTTATGTTGTCATTCTAATATGCGGAATACCATCTTCTAAATACCCATCTCCTATTTGATTAAATCCATGAGAATTATAAAATTTTTCTAGATAGGTTTGCGCACTAATGGTAATATTAGTGGTGTTATAATGTTCATTAATCGCTTTAATACTCTCTTGCATCAAAAGATGACCCGCACCATCTTTTCTGCAATTTTCTTGTACCACTACCCTACCAATACTAGCATTATCAAAATAGTCTCCTGGAGCAAATAATCTTGTATATGCAATTACCTCTTCATCTTTTTTAGCAAATACATGTAATGCTTTTTGATCTTTATGATCTATATCTTGATACACACAGTCTTGTTCAATCACAAATACTTCACTTCTTAATCGTAAAATATCGTACAATTCTGATATGGTTAGTTCGTTAAACTTCTTTACTTTAAAATTCAATGTTTATGTATTTAATCTTGAACAATAATATCTTTCTCATCGTGCTTTTTATATTCAGGTTGAATATTGCTATGATTAATACCATAATCATTAAATAATAATCTTTCTATTTCAACCAAAATAGTGTCAAATTCAGATAATTTAATATCTGACTCAAAATCAATATGAGCTTCTAAATGCAATTCTTCTTCATTTAACTGCCATAAATGCACATGATGCATGTTTTTTACACCTTTAATTTTATTTACAGCGCTTACAATTTTATTAATATCTAAATCAACTGGAGTAAATAGCATTAAAACACGCACGGAATCTATTAACAATTTATATCCAACAACCACTAAATAAATTACAATCGCAATTGTTAAAATGGTATCAACCAAATAAATTTGATAATACTTCATAAGTAAGCCTCCAATTAAAACAGCAACACTGGCCATCATATCTGTAAATAAATGGAGGTAAGCTGATTTCATATTCATGTTTTTGTCAGCTTCTGGTCGAACCATTAAAACACTTATTCCGTTTCCTATAATTGCAACAATAGATAACCAAATAACTAAATTAGAATCTATTTCTTCTGGAATTTTAAAACGTTTAATAGCTTCAAAAATAAGTAATACTGCTACGACCATTAAAGTTGCTGCATTTACAAATGCAGCTAAAATTTCGGCGCGTTTATAACCAAAAGTTTTATTTGATGAGGCATCTTTTCTAGCTAATTTATTAGCTATATAACTTATAATTAAAGAAAGTACATCGCTAAAATTATGTAAGGCATCAGAAAGTAAAGAAAGACTACCTGAAACAAGTCCTCCAATAACTTGCGAAACAGTAATAACAATATTTAAAACAATGGAGTAAAATAATTTTTTACCCGATAATTTATTATGCGCATGCGAATGATGATGAGTATGTGAATGCTGCGCACTCATAATTTTAACAACTAATCGGAATTTTATCTACACGTCCTTGATGTCTACCACCTTCAAACTCTGTTGCCAGAAATGTTTTTACCATTTCTAGAGCTTGTGGTATTGCAGTAAATCTTGCTGGTATACATAATATATTAGCATTATTATGTAATCTTATCAACTCTACAATCTCTTTTGTCCAACACAAACCAGCTCTTACATTAGGGTATTTATTAGCTGTCATAGCAACACCATTTGCACTACCACAAATTAAAATACCTAAAGGCACTTCACCTTTGTCAACAGCACTTGCTACTGGATGTACAAAATCAGGATAATCTACACTATCTAAACTATCAGTTCCGTGATTAATAACAGTTATTCCTTGTGATTTTAAATATTCTACTATGGCAAATTTATAATCTGGTCCTGCGTGATCGTTACCTATAGCTATTGTCATGATTTTAAGTGTTTAAATGGAGTTACAAAAATACAAATTAGCCCTTATTAACAGCTAAAAACAGCATTGTTAATAGCTATTATTTAAATTATTGATATTCAATTATTTTCAATATTTACAAGTTTGTTAGTAAATAATCAATTAAAAAAGAAAAATAAATTTTGATTACTTAATAATTTTTTCAATACACTAAGTATATCGTAAAATCAAAATTTTATTGTGACAACTTTGTCACTAGTTTTACACTATAAAATGAACAGTTATTAACATTAAAATTCAATTTTATTATTCAATTTTAAATGTGAATTGTATTTCAACAGATTGTTTATAACTGTAACTTCTTTTTTGATTTTAAAGCATTTAGTTTTTTAATAACTGTTTATAGCTTTTAATAAGTGATAACTCCAAATTTAATTCAAACAAGTTTTTCCACATATTAACAGTATATCATATATATCATAAATCATTTTTAAAAAATTTAAAGAAAAAGAATATATAGTAATAAGTGTTTATAAACTTAAATTGAAAATCTGAATAAGTAAATGTTTATGATTTGAATAGAAAAAAGCAACTCTGTGAGTTACTCAATTTATAGTGTAACTAAAGTAATTACTTTTACATTAGAAGGCTGTACTTGCTCTATTTCTGTTTTATCATTGCTAGATAGCGTAGAATTAATACTACGAACCGTGTAGAAAATTCCTATTAAAAAAATAAGAAAAAAGAAGATGATAATTTTATACAGTCGTTTCATTTGGTTGTGATGTGTATAGTATAGACGACTATTTTTAAGCTATGTTACAAGTTTTTTAAGTTTATTTTAACATTTTACGATTTCTTAAAATAATTGATGTTAGCTTTACATAATTAAAAAGCAACCGGATGTAATAAGTTGTATTTTTAAGAAAAATAGAAAGAAGTATGCCTAGAAAGAAGAAAGGAATCTATAAAAAGAAGAATAAAGTGATTAAAAGACTGACAGAAAAGGTCTTAAAAATCTTTAATCACGATCCATCTCAATTATTTAATTACAAACAAATTGCTGCAAAACTTGATATTTCAGATGCTCATGGTAGACAGCAAATAATAGAAAAATTAGTCTATTTAAAAGGTATTAACGCTCTAGAAGAAGTTGGAAGAGGTAAGTATAAAGCAAGACACGATGCAAATTATTTTACTGGTACGGTGGATATTACATCTCGTGGTAATGCTTATGTTATTTGTGACGATCTAGAACAAGATATTTATATACCCTCTAGAAACTTAAATAAAGCACTGCATAATGATACGGTTAAAGTGTATATGTATGCACGCAAACGCAATGCAAAACAAGAAGGTGATATTGTAGAAGTTATTACAAGAGCAAAATCAGAATTTGTTGGTGTACTACATTTAAGCAAGAATTTTGGATTTGTAATACCAGATGATCCTAAAATGTATGCAGATTTATTTATACCAAAGAATAAATTAAATGGGGCAGAAGATGGTGATAAAGTATTAGCCTTTTTGGTCGATTGGCCAGATAATTCAAAAAATCCGTTTGGTAAAATACAAGAAGTACTTGGTAAACCTGGAGATCATAATACAGAAATACATTCCATTCTTTTAGAGTATAATTTACCTTATAAATTTACAGAAGAAGTCGAAGATGATGCCGCCAAACTACCTATTGAAATTACTAAAGAAGAAATTAAGGCACGTAGAGATATGCGTACTATTACCACCTTTACGATAGATCCGATTACTGCTAAAGATTTTGATGATGCATTGTCTTTTAGAATGTTAGAAAATGGCAATTATGAAATAGGAATTCACATTGCCGATGTATCTCATTATGTGCAAGAAAATACCATTTTAGATGACGAAGCTTTTTCACGTGCAACATCGGTTTATTTGGTAGATAGGGTAGTGCCTATGTTGCCTGAAGTATTGTCTAATAATGTATGTTCATTAAGACCAAATGAAGAGAAACTTACTTTTTCAGCTGTGTTTGAAATGAATGATAAGGCACAAGTTATTAATCAGTGGTTTGGAAGAACTGTAACCTATTCTGATGCGCGATTTGCTTATGAAGAAGCGCAGTATTTAATTGAGAATAAGGATAAAAAAACGATGCCTAAAGAAGTATCGCTTTCTGGTAAATCGTATAAAGTAGATGATGCTATTGTTTCAGCAATTCATAAATTAGATGCTCTAGCTAAAATCATGCGATCGCAACGTTTAAAAAGAGGTGCTTTGACTTTTGATAAGGTTGAAGTTAGATTTCATTTAGATGAACTTGCAAACCCAACAGGTGTATTTTTTAAAGAATCAAAAGATGCGAATAAATTAATTGAAGAATTCATGTTATTAGCTAATAAAAAAGTAGCTGAATATATTGGTATGCATGAAGGTAGACCTTCTAACAAAACATTTATTTATAGAATTCATGACGAACCAGATATTGAAAAATTATGTGCTTTACAAGGTGTAATTTCTAAATTTGGATACAAGCTTAACTTAAATTCTAGAGATACCATTTCTGATTCTTTAAATCAGTTATTAGCAGATGTTCATGGTAAGGGCGAGTCTAATATGATAGAAACTTTAGCTATTAGATCTATGAGTAAAGCTGTATATACAACTGATAATATTGGTCATTATGGATTGGCTTTTGATTATTATAGCCATTTTACGTCGCCTATAAGACGTTATCCAGATGTAATGACACATAGATTACTTCAACATTATTTAGATGGCGGGAAATCGCCTAAACAAGCTATATATGAAGAAAAATGTAAACACTCTTCAGATAGAGAACAGTTAGCTTCAAAGGCCGAACGAGATTCTATTAAATATATGCAGGTAAAATATATGGAAGACCATAAAAATACTGAGTTTAGAGGTGTGATATCTGGTGTAACAGAGTGGGGGATTTATGTGGAGATTATTGAAAATAAATGTGAGGGTATGGTACGTATTAGAGATATAAAAAGTGATTATTATATCTATGATGAAAAGGAGTTTGCTATAGTTGGTCAGAGTACTAAACATATGTATCAACTTGGAGAGGAAGTTGTTGTTAAGGTAAAACACACAGATTTAGAGCGTAAGCACTTAGATTTTGAATTAATAGAAGATTAATGAAAATTAACATGGAATTAAGCATTAGTATACCTGCATTATTTTTTCCTGCCATTTCATTGACCATGTTAGCCTATAACGCGCGTTATTTAGCTATTTCTGGATTGATTAGAAATTTAAATAAAGAATACAAAGCATCTAAAGAAAAGGTGGTATACAGACAGATTGCTGTTTTAAATAAGCGAATGAGATTAATTATTGCTACCCAAGGATTTGCTATTATAAGTTTTATTGGATGTATCATTACTATGCTATTTATTTATTTAAAAATGAGTACTATGGCTAATGTTTTTTTTATACTAAGTCTGCTTTGTATGGTGTGTTCATTAGTCATTCTTTTTATAGAAATATTAGTTTCTATGAATGCTTTAAAAATATTATTAGACAATATGTCTGATGAATAAATAAACCTTTAGAAATTTTTAAGAATACCAAACACAATAATTATATAAGTTTGTGTTATCAGTATTAAACTAAAATTATTTTTTATGAAAAAAGTTATTGTATTACTAGCGTTGTTTTTAAGCATTCAATCTATTGCACAAGAAACAGTAAACGTTAAGCTTGGAACATTTAGTGAATTAAAAGTATTTAACGGTTTACATGTTACCCTTGTAAAATCGGATTCTTCAGCAATAAAAGCAACCGGTAAAAAGGCATCTGATTTAGTGTATAAAACAGTAAATGATCGTTTAAAGTTATCAATGCGATTTCCAGAAACATTTAGTTATAATGATGTTAAAGTCACTGTTTTTTACAAAGATCCTTTGTATTTAATTGATATTAATGAAGGTGGAGTACTTCATGCTAAAACAGAATTTGAACAACAAAGTATAGAATTACGCGCGCAGGAAGGAGCAGAGGTTAAAGTAAAGCTAAAAGTTAAATATCTAGATATAAAGGCAATTACTGGAGGTAAAATTTATGTAGATGGTTCAGTAACTAATCAAGAAATAGAAGCAAATACAGGTGGAATTTACAAAGCGCTAGAAGTAGCCTCTGATGCTGTTAATGTAGTATGTGCTTCAGGTGCCGTTGCTTATATTCAGGCAAAAGATTTAGTAAATGCAAAAGTTAAATTTGGAGGTACAGTATATTATAAAGGAGAACCAGCAGAATTAATAACTGAAAAAGTTCTTGGTGGAACAATTAAGCAAAAGAATTAGTATTTTTGATATTATAACCAACGTATAATTTCAAAATGAATCTTATTTCTTTACCATTAGGAATGATTGGTCCTTTTCAAGTATTACTCATTTTGCTCGTTTTAGTTTTACCAATTATAGCACTGGTAGATATTGTTCGCTCAAAGTTTAAAGGAGACAATGATAAAATACTCTGGGCAGTAGTTGTAATTTTAGCTCCGTTTATTGGCACAATACTTTATTTTTTGATTGGTCGAAAACAAAAAGTTAGAAATTAAACTTCTATATTTGCAATCTAAATAGTTAACAAATGAATGCACTTACTATGTTTTTAGGAATAATGGGACCTTGGCAGATTGCTATTATTGTTGTTTTAGTTTTATTACTTTTTGGAGGTAAGAAAATTCCTGAATTAATGAGAGGTTTAGGAAGTGGAATAAAGGAGTTTAAAAACGCAAAAGGCGAATTAGACGAAGCAGCTAAAGAAGACGAAAAGAAAGCATAATTGCTTTTACATAAAATTTAAAAACCCAGCTATTTAGCTGGGTTTTTCTTTTGTATAGAATATATTATTCCATTGTTTTCTTATCAATGTTTGAAGATTCATTAATCTTATTAGCAGCCACTAAACTGGTTACCATATCATTTAACATCGTACTTGCTGCATTTGGATTGTTAGGTAATAAAATCAAATTAGAATTGGTATCAGCACCAACGCTTTGTAACGTATCGTAATGTTGCGTAATTACAATCAATGCTGATGCTTCTTGACTATTAATTCCTGCATTATTTAATACCTCAACACTTTCTTCTAATCCGCGAGCAATCTCACGACGCTGATCTGCAATACCTTTACCTTGTAATCTCTTGCTTTCAGCTTCTGCTTTTGCACGCTCAACAATTAAAATACGTTCTGCATCTCCTTCGTGTTGCGCTGCAATTTTTTCGCGTTCTGCTGCATTAATACGGTTCATTGCAATCTTAACACTTTGGTCAGGATCAATGTCTGTAACAAGTGCTTTTACAATGTCATAACCATAATTCAACATTGCTTCTTTTAAATCACGTTGAATCGCCATTGCTATTTCATCTTTTTTCTCGAATACATCATCCAAAATCATTTTCGGTACTTCTGCACGTACCACATCAAAAATAAATGCAGTAATCTGTTCATTTGGATTTTGTAGTTTGTAAAAAGCATCATATACATGTGCTCTTTGTATTTGAAACTGTACAGAAATTTTTAAGTGAACAAATACATCATCTTGAGTCTTGGTTTCAACAATAACATCTAATTGCTGAATTCTTAGCGATACTCTTCCAGCAATGCGATCAATAAAAGGAATCTTAATATTTAACCCTGCTTGTCGAATACTTTGGTATCTACCAAATCGCTCTACAATTACAGAGGTTTGTTGTTTGACAATAAATAATCCTGAAAGGATTAAAAGAATTATTGGAATTACCCAGAGATAACCATAAATCATAGTAGTTTTTTTAAGAAGTTTAACAAAGTTTTAAAATACGAAATTTCTAACAATTTTGCAATAGTTTACTTATATGTAAATAGATGAGTATTTTTGTTACAAGCTTTCTTAAAATAATACACAAATGAACTCAAATTTTAAATATGCTTCAGACTCAGAAATTGTACTTTCTGAATTAATGTTACCAACCTATTCTAATTTTAGCGGAAAGATTCACGGTGGGTTTATGCTCTCATTAATGGATAAAGCTGCATTTTCATCAGCGTCAAAATTTAGTGGTAATTATTGTGTGACTGCTTCGGTTAATAGAGTAGATTTTTTAAATTCTATTGAAGTAGGAGAGTTGGTTACTTTAAAAGCTAGAATTAATTATACTGGTAATACATCCATGGTAGTTGGGATTCGTGTTGAATCTCAAAACATACAAACAGGTGAAATTAAACATTGTAATTCTTCTTATTTTACAATGATTGCTAAAGATACCAATGGTAAGAATGTAAAAGTTCCTGGTTTAATTATAGAAGATAAAAACGGTTTACGTAGGTATATGCGTTCTGTGGCACATATTAAAATGCGTAATGAACGAAAAGGAAGTTTTAGTAAAGAACAATTTGAATCGAATGATTATCAAACACAATTAGAAAACTTTAATGTTCAATTAGCCTTAAAATAAAAAGAGACCTATTTAAGGTCTCTTTCATGTTTATAAAGTTTGAATTGCGTTTTTTATTCTAGTAATGGTTTCTTCTTTACCGAGAATTTCAGCAATTTTAAATAAATCTGGACCACTCATGGCACCTACCAAACTCAATCTAAAAGGAGGCATTACTTTACCAAAACCAAGTTTGTTGGTAGTTATCCACCCTTTAACTGTAGATTCAATTACTGAGGCTTCAAAACTGTCAATAGATTTCAACACTTCTACTACTTGTTTCATGATATCTGGTGTTGCTTCTTTCCATTGCTTTTTTGAAGCTTTTGCATCATATTCAATAGGAGCTTCAAAGAAGAACTTTGTTAAATCCCAAAAATCTGATACAAAAGAAGCACGTTCCTTTACTAATCCAATAATTTCTAATAATTGAGGATGTGTTTTACCTGTTTCATTTTGAAACAATTCAGCTAATTCTTCGTTTGATTTTCGCTGTAAATATTGTTGGTTATACCACTTAGTTTTATCCGGATCAAAACGAGCCCCAGATTTGTTTACTCTAGCTAAATCAAAAGCTTCAACCAATTCATCTAATGAAAATAATTCTTGTTCAGTACCAGGATTCCAACCTAAAAATGCCAAGAAGTTAATAACCGTTTCTTTAAAGTAACCATCTTCTCTGTATCCACGTGAAACTTCTCCTGTTTGCTCATTTGTATAAGCTAACGGAAATACAGGAAACCCTAATTTATCTCCATCACGTTTGCTTAATTTTCCTTTTCCAGTTGGTTTTAAAATCAAAGGTAAATGTGCAAATTCTGGTGCCTCCCAACTAAATGCTTGGTATAATAACACATGAAGCGCCATAGATGGTAACCACTCTTCTCCACGTATAACATGACTAATCTGCATTAAATGATCATCAACAATATTTGCTAGATGATAGGTAGGCATACCATCAGATTTAAATAGAATTTTATCGTCTAAGGTATTTGTATCAATTGTAACAGTACCACGAATAATATCATTCATTTCTAAAGAAACATCTGTAGGAGTTTTAAATCGAACCACATACTTTTCGCCATTCGAAATACGTTCTTGAACTTCGGCTTCAGATAAAACCAAAGAGTTTACCAATCGCCCTTTTTCTCTATTGTGCCAATTATAAATAAAGGTTTTCCCTTTTTCTTCATGACCTTTACGTTCTGCATCAAGCGTCTCAGGTGTGTCAAATGCATAGTATGCTTTTCCTTCATCTATCAACTGTTGTGCATACTTTTTGTAAATAGATTTACGCTCTGATTGACGGTAAGGCCCAAACTGCTCATTTACTCCAACTGTTTCATCTGGCGAAATTCCGCACCATGCCAAGGCATCCATAATGTATTGTTCTGCGTTAGCTACATATCTAGTTTGATCGGTATCTTCAATTCTCAACACAAAAGTTCCATTGTGTTTTTTAGCAAACAAATAATTAAATAATGCAGTTCTTACACCACCAATATGAAGGGGTCCTGTTGGACTAGGAGCAAAGCGAACACGTACGTTTGACATCTCTTAAGATTTTTGTTAAAATGTGGCGCAAAGATACGACCTTGTATTGAAAATAGTATTTTTATCAGTGAATAATGAATCATTTTAAACACATACAAGAAAAGTTAGCTGCTTTTATTAAAAAGTTTTATATCAACGAGTTGATAAAAGGGAGTATTTTATTTTTTGCCATTGGAGCTTTATACTTTTTATTCACATTGTTTTTAGAAAGCTTTTTATGGTTAAAACCTTTAGCGAGAACAATACTTTTTTGGGTATTTGTTTTGGTAGAATTAAGTTTGTTTTTACGCTTTATTTGTTTCCCTCTATTTAAAATTTTCGGACTTAGAAAAGGTTTATCAGAAGAAGAGGCGTCAAAAATTATTGGAGCTCATTTTTCTACTATAGATGATAAATTACTAAATGTATTACAACTTCATAACAGAGGTGATATTTCAGAATTGTTAGAGGCTAGTATTGAGCAAAAATCAATGGAGCTTGAGCCGATTCCGTTTACGAGGGCTATTCAATTTTCGGGTAACAAAAAATACTTAAAATATGGTCTATTACCAGTTTTCATAATTATTGGGATTTACGTTTTGGGTTTTACCGATGATTTTACCAATAGTTATGACAGGGTAGTGCATCATAAAAAGCAATATGTTCCACCTGCTCCTTATTCATTTCATTTACTGTCAGATGAATTAAAGGTTATTCAAGGTGACCCTTTGACTGTTGAAGTAGCAATTCAAGGTAATGCAATTCCTGAAAATGTTAAGATAAATTTTGAAGGTAATACTGTTTATATGCAGCAATCCTCAAGCAATACATTTACCTATACGTTTAATACAGTTAATAAAGATTTTCAATTTAGTATAGAGGGTCCAGAAGCATCTTCAATGCTGTATAATGTAGAAGTAATTCCTACACCAACCATAGAATCTTTTGAAATGGAACTCAAGTATCCTAAGTATACGAATAGAACCACAGCTATTGTGGAAAATACAGGAATAGCAGAAGTGCCAGAAGGAACAGAGATTAAATGGTTAATTAAAGCCTCTAATACTGAAAATATTTACTTTGAATTAGACAAAACTTTTGATTTTAAAAAAGTAAATGAAATGTTTGAATTTGAAAGGAGGTTTACGAATACTACCAATTATACGATTAGCACTTCAAATGCTTACCTAGAGGCTTTCGAAAATTTGAAGTATACTATTAATGTAATTAAAGATGAATTTCCTACGATTAATATACAGTCAGATATTGATTCCATAAGAAGAGGTCCCGCTCAATTTTATGGTCAAATTGCAGATGATTATGGGATATCTAAATTAGAGTTGTTGTATTATGATGTTTCTAATCCTGATGAGAAAAATCGACTTGAACTTGATATTGAAAGAAAGAATTATCAAGAATTTTTTTATGTATTTCCTGATGGAATTGACCTGAAAGAAGGTGTTGAGTATGAGTTTTATTTTCAAGTGAGAGATAACGATGCTATCAATGGTTATAAGCCAACCAAGAGTCAGCCCTATAAATATTACAAAGAAACAACTCAAGAGCTAGAAGAACAATTGTTACTAGAGCAGGGGCAGGAGGTTACTAAATTAAAGGAGTCGGTTAAAAATCAAAAAGAGTTAGATAAGAATTTGAAATTTCTCCAAGAGAATTTGGATGGTAAAAACACCATGACTTGGAATGATAAAAAAGAACTAAATCAATTTGTAGAAAGACAGCGTCAGTATCAAAAAATGATGCAAGACCAAGTAAAGAACTTACAAGAGAATTTAGATGAGCAAAAGAATCTTGATAAGCCAGAATCAAAACAACAAAAAGAATTATTAAAAGAGCGCTTAAAAGAAATTGAGGACTTAAAAGATCAAGAAAAACTACTAGAGGAATTAGAAAAACTTGCAGATAAATTTGATAAAGAAGAGTTGTCTAATCGTTTAAAAAAGCTAACGGAACAGAACAAACAAAACGAACGAAATCTAGAACGAATATTAGAACTCACTAAGCGATTTTATGTTGAACAAAAAGCGAATCAAATAAAAGATAAACTAGATGCGCTTTCTAAAGAACAGAATGAATTATCGAATAGTGAAGAAAACAACGCTGAGAATCAAGAAAAGATTAATGAACAGTTTGACGCTATAAAAGAAGACTTAAAAAATCTTGATAAAGAGAATAAGGCTTTAGAAAGACCCATGGATTTTCCTAAACAAGAAAGAGATTCTAAGAGAGTATCAGAAGACCTAGAAGACGCTTTGGATGAATTACAAAAGCAAGACAAATCTGAACCAAATTCTGATTCAAATCAAAATAAGAATGCTCAAAAGAAGCAACGTTCAGCTGCTCAGAAAATGAAAGAAATGAGTCAGAAAATGGGTGCTTCTATGAGTGCAATGCAAGGTGAAGCTATGGAGGAAGATATAGCAATGCTTAGAGCTATTTTAGAAAATCTATTGGCTTTTTCTTTTGATCAAGAGGCTTTGTTAAATAGGTTTTCTGAGATCGATAACGCCCATCCTGATTTTGCAAAGAGTTTAAAGAAGCAATATGTGTTGCAAGAGTATTTTGAACATATTGATGATAGTTTGTATGCACTTTCAATGCGTCAACCTAGGATTAATCAGCAGATCTTTAAGGATTTATCTGATACGCACTATTTTTTAAGCGAATCTTTAACGCATTTTACTGATAATCAGTTTTCTACGGGCTTATCAGATCAACAATTTGTATTAAATGCTACCAATCATATGGCCTATGTGTTGAGTAACATGTTAAATGCTATGCAGAATGCCTCTCCTTCAATGGGACAAGGCCAAGGTCAGGATTTTGGGTTACCTGATATTATTAAGCAGCAAGAGCAGGGTATTGAGCAAATGCAAAAGGGAATGCAGAAAGGCCAAGGTAAGCCCAATGATCAAAATGGACAGGGAAAAGAAGGTCAAGGAGAGGGCGAGGAGAATGCTGAGGCTTTGTATGAACTTTATAAACAACAGGCGGCTATGCGTCAAATGTTAGAAGATGCTTTGAAAGATGCAATTGAGAATGGTAATGGACAAGCTAAATCTGTTGTTAAAGAAATGGAACAGTTGGAAAATGACTTGTTGGAAAAAGGATTTACAAATGAGGTTCTCGATAAAATGTTAGTTCTCAAACATGAGCTTTTAAAACTTGAAGAGGCTACATATAAGCAAGGTCAAGATAAAAAGAGAGAAGCTCAAACGAATACTAAATCATATCAAAAGAGATCGATTAAAGAATTAGACAAATCTAAATTATGGTTCAATGAAAAGGAATTGTTATTAAGACAATCACTACCTTTGCAGCCCTCTTATAAAAAGAAGGTACAAACATATTTTTTAGAAGATGATAGTATTTAATGCAGTTACAGATTTTGACTTAGAAAATGAAACGAATGTTTTTGAATGGATTCAATTTGTGATAGACCAAGAAGGTTTTGATTTGGGTGAATTGAATTATATTTTCTCAGATGACGATTACTTGCTTCAAGTAAATATTAACTACCTAAATCATCATACGCTTACTGATATAATCAGTTTAGATTATACTGTGGGAACTTTGGTTTCTGGAGACATCTATATTTCGGTAGATCGTATTAAAGACAACGCAGCTGATTTTAATGTTTCTTTTAAAGATGAATTGCATCGAGTAATGGTACATGGTGTATTGCATTATTGTGGTTATAAAGACAAATCAGAAGAAGAAAAAAAGCTAATGCGTTCAAAAGAAGATTATTACTTATCTTTGCGCCAATTTTAAAATTAAAGTTTCACGTGGAACGTGGTTTAGATTATGAGTATTGATTCAACAACATATGATGTAATAGTAGTAGGTGGAGGTCACGCAGGAAGTGAAGCTGCAGCAGCAGCCGCTAATCTTGGAGCTCACACTTTACTAATTACAATGAGTCTTCAGAATATAGCTCAAATGAGTTGTAATCCTGCTATGGGTGGAATTGCAAAAGGACAGATTGTAAGAGAGATTGATGCGTTGGGTGGTTATAGCGGAGTTGTTACAGACCATACCGCGATTCAATTTAAGATGTTGAATAAATCTAAGGGACCAGCAATGTGGAGCCCAAGAGCTCAAAGTGATCGTATGCGTTTTGCTGAGGAGTGGAGATATCAATTAGAGCAAATTGATAATCTAGACATGTTTCAAGATGCTGTAAATGGATTACTGTTTGAAGGGGATAAGATTGTTGGTGTTAGAACTGCTTTAGGTTTAGAAATTAAATCAAAAACTGTAGTTATTACTGCTGGAACATTTTTGAATGGATTGATTCATATTGGTGAAAAAACATTTGGCGGGGGTAGAGCAGGAGAAGGAGCTTCAACGGGTATAACTGAAGATTTGGTGGCTAAAGGGTTTGAGGCAGGTAGAATGAAAACAGGAACACCTCCTAGAGTAGATGCTCGTTCTTTGGATTTTTCTCAAATGATAGAACAACCCGGAGATGAAATACCTTATAAGTTTTCATATTTAGAATCTACGAAGCCATTAACTGAACAACGGTCATGTTATATGACATACACCTCTCAAGAAGTTCATGATTTATTGCGAGAAGGTTTTGATAGATCACCCATGTTTAATGGAAGGATTCAAAGTACAGGACCACGATACTGTCCTTCTATTGAAGATAAAATTGATCGTTTTGCAAGTAAAGAAAGACATCAGATTTTTGTTGAACCGGAAGGGTGGAAAACGAATGAAATTTATGTAAATGGATTTTCTACTTCCCTTCCAGACGATGTTCAAGATAAAGCCTTAAGAAAAGTTGCTGGATTTGAAAATGTGAAGTTTTTAAGATATGGGTATGCAATAGAATACGATTATTTTCCTCCAACACAATTAAAGCATTCTTTAGAAACGAAGTTGGTAGAGAACTTGTTTTTTGCTGGTCAGATTAATGGTACTACTGGTTATGAAGAAGCGGGTGCTCAAGGTTTGATGGCGGGTATAAATGCTGCTTTAAAAATTCAGAATAAGGAACCATTTATTTTAAAAAGAGACGAAGCATATATTGGTGTTTTGATCGATGATTTAATTACAAAGGGCACAGAAGAGCCTTATAGAATGTTTACTTCTAGAGCTGAATACCGCACATTATTGCGTCAAGATAATGCTGATTTAAGATTAACTGAAAAAGGATATAAGCTTGGTTTAGCATCAGAAGAACGTATGCAACGGGTAAAAGATAAACAGGCTAAAACGGATTTGTTTGTTGAATTTTTAAGCAACACAAGCATACGTCCAGAAGAAATAAATGACATTTTAGAAACAAGAAATACAGCTACCATTAAACAACCCATGAAAATGGTTCGTATAGCTAGTAGACCTCAAATTACATTTGATGATTTAAGACAATTGCATAAAGTTTCTCAATTTATTGAAGAGAATAAATTAGATGTTGAGGTTATTGAACAGACTGAAATTCATGTTAAGTACGCTGGGTATATCAATAAAGAAAAGAACAATGCAGACAAATTGAACCGCTTGGAAAATGTGAAAATTCCAGATGGGTTTGACTTTGATAAGTTAAAATCTGTTTCTATAGAGGCGCGTCAGAAACTTACAAAAATACGTCCTGCTACCATTGCACAGGCCTCAAGAATTAGTGGTGTTTCTCCGAGTGATGTTTCCGTATTATTGGTTCATATGGGTCGATAAGTTTCACGTGAAACACAATTTTCTTTTAAAAAGATGTCTGATAAAAAAGCAAAACACTATTTAACCTGTACGGATTTTTCTGTTTCAAATGAGAAGTTTGATTTACTTTATCATGAAGAGTTAGACCTGTTGCAAACAACACCAGTTCCTTCATTGAAAGATTTACCTCAGTACTACAAAAGCGAAAATTATATTTCGCACACCAATTCAAATAAATCACTTTTTGATAAGGTATACCAAGTTGTACGAAATTATACTTTGAAGAAAAAAGTTAGCTTGATTAATAGTTTTGACTTAGATGAAAAATCACTTTTAGATGTTGGATGTGGTACTGGACATTTTTTAAATGCGGCAAAAAATAATGGATGGAAAGTTTCAGGAATGGAACCAGATGATGATGCCAGAGCAATAGCCGATTCTATATTAGATGAAAAAGTGTTTTCTGATATTGATCAGTTGAATGAAGAAAAATTTGACTGCATTACTTTATGGCATGTTTTAGAGCACGTACCTAAAGTTGAAGATTACATTCAAAAGCTAGAAGCATTATTAAAACCAAATGGTCGATTACTCATAGCTGTTCCAAATTTTAAAAGTTACGATGCAAATTTTTACAAAGAACATTGGGCGGCATTTGATGTACCAAGACACCTTTGGCATTTTTCTCAAACAGCAATAAAAAAGTTGTTCGGTGCTCAAAATTTTAAAATAGAAAAAACAGCTCCAATGAAATTTGATGCTTTTTATGTTTCCCTTTTAAGTGAGCAATACAAAAAAAATAAATTGGGTGTTTTTCGAGGTTTTATTATTGGATGCCTCTCAAATTTCAAAGCAAAACGTACTTCTGAGTATTCATCGCTCATTTATGTATTAAAAAAGAATTCTTAAAACGATTGTCGTCGCTTAAGACCTTAGTACATCACATTATATTACAGATTTTTAAAACGCTCTTAAAACGGCTTATTTAAAGAGTGTTTTTATAAATATGATTTATAGATTCAATGAACATCTATAAGTATTATTTATTTACCGAAAATTGCTATTAAAAAACTAAATAGAGAAGAAAAATATTTAGCAACATATAAACTCCTAAATTCATGGCTCCAGGATAATCTTTTGCGATACGTTGTCCAATGAGCATGAATAAAATTGTGATTGCAGAAAGTTCAGCTCCAATTTTTGCAAATTGAAATTGATTGTTTAAAACCATTTCTACCACACCAAAAACAAGAAAGCCAAGTGTTATTATTTCTAAAACAATTAAAATGATGGTTAAAGGTAGAATGAATTTCTTAACAGAATGTTGTTTGAAATGATCTTTTAAAAACGTCAACGTTCCTTGCCAATCAAGTAATTTCTCCCCAATTGAAAATGCATAGGTTATTATTAAAAATAAAAGAGCAGCTAAAGCAGGAGCATTTTCACCAAATAAAGTCATTAGGCAGCTTTTGTATGAAGTAATCTTGTTAGCTTGATAGAAAGATCTAAAAGAATCATTTTGGCATTACCATTTCGTTCAATGTGATAAATAGCAGCGTTTAATTCTTTTTCTACATCCAATATATTATTACCATGCACATAAGGTGCAAATTTTCTCAAATCAAAATTAGGAGAATTTGTTTCAAAATAAACCAAAGAATTAGCACTGTAATTTAAAAGAAGCGCTTGTCTAAAAAACTGCAAGCAATATGCTAAAAATTTCTTTTGAGTTTCGCGGTTTTCGGCTGCAATGGTGTCACTCCATTCAATTAAATCGTTTATAACAGAAGCATTTCCTTTAGCCTTAAATGCAGAACGAATCCAGATAATAAACCACTTTTCAAAAACGATGTCAGAAGAGTCGTTAAACAAAATGTGTAGTGCCTTGTTAAAATTACCTTCAGACTGATGTGCAATGCGTTGTGCTTCATTTTTACTTACATCTGATTTCTGAAGCAACCCATTCACAAGCTCTGTCTCACTAAGCGGCGGAAAATGAAGTACTTGACATCTTGATTTAATCGTGTTTATTAGTTTTTCTTCATCTTCAGCAATCAATAAAAAAATGGTCTTTTCGGGTGGTTCTTCAATAAGTTTTAAAAGCTTATTTGCCGCAGGAGTATTCATTTTATCGGCCATCCAAATAATCATAACCTTAAAGCCTCCTTCGTATGATTTTAATGTGAGTTTTTTGGCAATATCTCCAGCTTCATCAACACCTATAACACCTTGTTTCTTTTCAATATTTATTTCTTCTAACCAATTGTACAAATTACCATATGGTTGTTCTAAAACAAACGAACGCCATTCAGTTATATAGTCCTTAGATGTAGCTTTACTACTCACCTTTGGAGAGGTATTTACAGGAAAAGAAAAGTGTAAATCAGGATGTGTAAGCTTTTCACATTTTAGTTCACAAGCTTCCTTATTTTCTGCGGTTAAACACAATAAATGTTGTGCATAAGCCAAAGCCATAGGTAAAGTACCTGAACCTTCTTTACCAACAAATAATTGTGCATGGGCAATTCTACCATTTTTTGCAGATTGCAGCAGGTGATTTTTTATATGGTCTTGCCCTAAAACATTAGAAAATTGCATCGGACAAATATAACAAAAAGGCAACATGGCAAGACAATAGAATTTTTATATTTGTAATCCTTAAAACTAGAAGAATAACAATTATGTCAACAATTAAAGATTTTAATTTTGAAAACCAGAAAGCATTAATTCGTGTAGATTTTAATGTTCCATTAGACGAAAAATTTAACGTAACAGATACTACGCGTATTGAAGCAGCAACTCCAACCATTTTAAAAGTTTTAGAAGATGGAGGTAGCTGTGTTTTAATGTCACATTTAGGGCGCCCAAAAGGTGTGTCTCCTGAATTTTCTTTGAGTCATATTGTTGACACCGTTAGTGAGATTGTTGGCGTACAAGTAAAGTTTGTAGAAGATTGTATTGGTTCTAAAGTTGCTGAAGCAGTTGCAAATTTAGAGGCCGGAGAAGTATTACTTTTAGAAAACTTGCGTTTTTACGAAGAAGAGAAAAAAGGGGATGTTGCATTTGCTGAGCAATTGGCACAATGGGGAGATATTTATATAAATGATGCCTTTGGTACTGCTCATAGGGCCCATGCCTCTACAACAATTGTGGCTCAATTTTTTGAAGGCAAGAAATGTTTTGGAAGCTTATTAGCAAAAGAAATTGAGAGTATTGAAAAAGTTTTAGGTGATAGCGAAAAGCCTGTAACAGCTATTTTAGGAGGTTCTAAAGTGTCTTCAAAAATTACAGTTATTGAGAATATTTTAGATAAAGTAGATCACTTGATTGTAGGTGGCGGTATGAGCTTTACGTTTGTTAAAGCTTTAGGTGGTAAAATTGGTAACTCAATTTGCGAAGACGACAAACAGCAATTAGCCTTAGATATTTTAAAAGAAGCAAAAGCTAAAGGAGTACAGGTACATTTACCGGTAGATGTTGTTGCAGCAGACGATTTTAGTAACGATGCCAACACACAATTTGTAGCAATTGATCAAATTCCTGATGGTTGGGAAGGACTTGATGCAGGGATAGAATCGCGAAAGCAATTTCACGAGGTAGTTATGCAGTCTAAAACTATTCTTTGGAACGGACCTCTTGGTGTTTTTGAATTAGAGAACTTTGCAAAAGGAACGATTGCTTTAGGAGAATCGATTGCGGAATCTACTGCAAATGGATGTTTTTC
The DNA here is from genome assembly GCF_054661455.1 of Urechidicola sp. KH5. Lineage (NCBI taxonomy): Bacteria > Pseudomonadati > Bacteroidota > Flavobacteriia > Flavobacteriales > Flavobacteriaceae > Urechidicola > Urechidicola sp. KH5. Next base: position 40,101 of record NZ_BAAFSW010000002.1, on the reverse strand, counting down.
TTTAGTTGGAGGAGGAGATTCTGTTGCCGCTGTGAAGCAGTTTGGATTTGCTGATAAGGTGAGTTATGTATCAACTGGTGGTGGAGCAATGTTAGAAATGCTAGAAGGAAAAACCTTACCAGGAATTGAGGCAATCTTGAAATAAGAAATTTAATTTTTTCTAAATAAATGGAGCCCTTCGTGAGAAATCAGGAAGGGTTTTTTACTTCCTATGAAGTTTTAAAAATAAAAACTACATTAGCTTTTCATTTTTCTAACTTAACTTACTTTTAAATGTCGTCACTTGTTATTGTGCTACTAGGCATATTACTGCTAGTTTTTTTAATTGGCTATTTAAAACTCAACACTTTTATTTCTTTTATTATTGTTTGTCTTTCTATCGGAATTTCACTTGGCATGACTGTTAACGATACTGTTTCAGCCATTAAAGGTGGAATAGGAGATATATTGGGAACACTTGTAATTATTCTTGGGTTTGGAGCCATGTTGGGTAAAATTGTGGCCGATAGCGGTGCAGCACAGAGAATAACCACAAGTTTAACGAACGCTTTTGGAGAAAAATATTTGCAATGGGCCTTGGTTTTAACTGGTTTTATTGTTGGTATTCCAATGTTCTATTCAGTGGGGTTTGTTATTCTAGTTCCTTTAGTATTTTCAGTAGCACATAGAACTAAATTACCATTGGTATATGTTGGTTTGCCCATGTTGGCATCACTTTCGGTAACGCATGGGTATTTACCACCGCATCCTGCACCAACAGCTTTGGCAATACAGTTTGAAGCAGATATAGGTACAACATTACTTTACGGGTTGGTAATTGCCATTCCCGCCATTGTTTTGGGAGGCCCAGTTTTTTCAAGATATTTAAAGAAATACAATCCTAAACCATCAGAAAAATTCTTTAATCCAATAGAATTATCAGACGAGGAAATGCCAAACTTGACTACAAGTATATTTGCAGCCTTGTTTCCGGTGATTTTGTTAGCATTAACCACAGCTTTGCAGTTTTTCGTGGAACCTTCAATTACATTTGGAAAAGTACTTTCATTTTTTGGAGATCCTGTAATTGCAATGCTATTATCTGTTCTGTTAGCAATTTATTTATTGGGAATTAGAAGAAAGAAATCGATGGATGAAATTTCTTCTTCAATTACAGAAGGCGTTACAGGTATTGCTATGATTTTATTAATTATTGGCGGTGCAGGAGCTCTAAAAGGGATATTAGTTGCAAGTGGAGTAGCGGATCAAATTGGTGAAATGTTGAGTAATATAAACGTGTCACCGTATATTTTAGCATGGGGAATTGCGGCAATAATTAGAGTATGTATAGGTTCTGCTACTGCGGCAGGTCTTACAAGTGCAGGAATTGTATTTCCGCTTATTGCTCAAACAGGGGCAAATCCGAGTCTAATGGTACTCTCCATTGGTGCAGGGAGTTTAATGTTTTCTCATCTAAATGATGCAGGGTTTTGGTTGTTTAAGGAGTACTTCAACCTATCTGTGAAAGATACTTTAAAAACATGGTCGGTGATGGAAACAATTGTTTCCTTTGTTGGTATTGTAGGTGTGATGATATTGAGTAATTTTGTGTAAAATTCAATATTATGAAATACACAAACCTTCCTCATACAAATATTAAAGTTTCTAAAATTTGTTTAGGAACCATGACTTGGGGTGAACAAAACACAGAAACACAAGGTCATGAGCAAATGGATTATGCCTTAGATCAAGGAGTTAACTTTTTTGATACAGCAGAACTATATTCAGTTCCCGCAAGAAAAGAAACATATGGCGCTACCGAAAAAATAATTGGCACTTGGTTTAAAGCTTCTGGCAATAGAGATAAAGTTGTTTTAGCAAGTAAAATTTGTGGTCCAGGAGCATATACAGAGCATATTAGAAAAACAGGCTTTACCAAACAAGCCATAAAAGAAGCACTTGAGGGAAGTTTAAAAAGGTTACAGACCGATTATATTGATTTATATCAATTACATTGGCCTGCAAGACCTTCAAATTGTTTCGGTGTTAGAGATTTTCCGTATGCTGCATATTCTGAACAAAAGCATATTTTTCAAGAAACCTTAGAAGCGTTAAAAGAATGCATAGACGAAGGTAAAATTAGAACCTTTGGTCTGTCAAATGAAACGCCATGGGGCACCATGAAGTACATAAGATTGTCTGAAGAATTAAACCTACCAAGACCCGTAACTATTCAAAACTCATATTCTTTGCTACATAGAGCTTACGAAGTTGGTATGTCTGAAGTTTCTATGGAGGAAAATATAGGCTTGTTGCCTTATTCGCCATTAGCCTTTGGAGTATTGTCTGGTAAATATTTGGATGCAACGCCTGCGGACGGTAGAGTAACATTATACCCGAATTATAATAGATATAGCTCGCCTGAAAGTGAGAAAGCGGTAAGAGCCTATTTAGAAGTGGCTAAAAAACATGGATTAACTTTAGCAGAAATGTCTTTAGCTTTTGTAAACCAACTTCCTTTTGTAACCAGTAATATTATTGGCTCTACAAAAATGACACAACTTAAAGAAAACATCAACTCTATACATTTAGAGCTGAGTCAAGAGATTATAGACGACATTAATGCAGTACATAGTTTGATGCCTAATCCTGCAGCCTAATAAATTTTAAATCCCGCATTTGCGGGATTCTTTTTTGATATGAATCAAGACGATTTAAGAGACTTTCTTAACGAAAAAGTGTTGTTGTACAATCAACCTAATTTTATTGAGTCAGACCCAATACAAATCCCTCATTTGTTCCAAAAAAAAGAGGATGTTGAGATTGCTGGATTCTTAACAGCTACAATTGCTTGGGGAAATCGAAAAATGATTATTAATAACGCTACTCGATTGGTGCAATTAATGGATCAAGCACCGCACGATTTTGTATTAAATCATTCTGCTAATGATTTAAAAAGTTTAAGTGGTTTTGTGCATCGCACATTTAATGGAGAAGATGTACAATATTTTATTAGGGCGTTGCAGCATATTTATAAAAACCATGGAGGCTTAGAAGCAATTTTTTCAAAATTTTCTGAAGACGACAATCACAAAAGAAGCATTCATAATTTTAAAAAAGTGTTTTTTGAATTACCACATTTAGGAAGAACCACTAAGCATGTTTCAGACCCAATGAAAGGAAGTGCATCTAAAAGAATTAATATGTTTTTAAGATGGATGGTGCGAAGAGATGGGGTGGGTGTTGATTTTGGACTTTGGAATTTACCAATGAGCGCATTGTCTTGTCCGTTAGATGTGCATAGCGGAACTGTTGCAAGAAAGTTAGGGTTATTGTCAAGAAAACAGAATGATTGGAAAGCCTTGGAAGAACTCGATTCAAGTCTAAGAGCTTTAGATGCTAATGATCCAGTAAAGTATGATTATGCTTTGTTTGGTTTGGGAGTTTTTGAAAAGTTCTAATTTACTTTAACTCCCACCCGACGGAGGTTTGAAAAACGTAATCATCTTTTGTTGCGCCCGCTGCTGGTTGGTTGTCAAAGTTAAATGTTATGCCCATTTTAATAAAAAAATCTAAAGGCAAATCATACTTCATATCTAAACTAAAGTCGAGTCTAAAACGTTTTTTCTCGGTTAAACTTGGGTATGCAAACGCACTTGTTAACAAACTTAAATCTCCTATATCATACTTATTAAATTGGGTACCAATGTAGAGTTCTAAACTGTTCTTACCATCGGTCAATTCATCGGTGTATTCTTCATTACTATATGCCAAACCAAAACCAGCACCAAAAGCCATATTATTATTATGTATAAAATAATATCCAGCTCCCGCTCTACCTGTAGACCTCAATTGTAGCTTTAACTCATTGTTTGATAGAAATTGCGCAGAAGCTGACAAGAACCAATCTTTAGGTAAAAACCACTGATAACTGGAGGTTCCTTCAATACGTTTAATATCTTGAACACTATCTTGTCTAGAATACACCAAATTAAAGGAGTTATTTATACTCCATTTATTTGAATTGTAATTTAACAATGCGCCCGCCTTAAATTGTTGGGCATTATTAGCTTTAGTTAAAGTAACGCCCACATCAAATTCTGCAGATATTCTGCTTAAAAAATTTTTGCCTATGGCATCTAAAAAAATCACCTTTCTCAGTTCAGATTCCAATACATACCCACCTTCATTTAATAAAACCACTACTTTATTATCGAGATCTGTTTGTATTGTAGCATTCAACCGTTTTCCGTTAGAAAGCCCAACTATAAAAAGAGTATTGCTATAAATTTCTTTAACGCGATACCATTTTATTTCAAAGTCAGTATCAGAATAAGAGGTCTTCATAGTCAAGACACTCTTATCTAGACTTTTAATCTCTCCAACCAAAACATTGTTATTATTTAAAACAATAGAATCTTTCTGCCCGAAGAAGGGAACTGAAAATAAAATAAATGTTAAGAATAGGAAGTGCTTTTTCATTTATAGCAAGATGAAACACAAATATAAAACTTTAACCTTTACAATTAAAGCGTCTAATAACCTACCTTGGCACGGACTCTTTTTAATACATTATTAGCAACGGAACTTGCTTTTTGGGCACCTTGATTAAGAATCTCATCAAGTTCGTTTAAATTATTCATATAAAAGTGATAGCGCTCACGTTCTTCTTTAAAAGTTTCACAAAGCAATTCAAAAAAAGCCTGTTTTGCATGTCCGTATCCATAACCGCCGCCTATGTAGTTAGCTCTCATTTCTGAAATTTGAGTATCATTCGCAATCAACTTATACAAAGCAAATAAATTACAAGTGTCGGGGTTTTTAGGTTCTTCTAAAGGAGTAGAATCAGTTTGAATTTTCATTACTTGCTTGCGCAGTTTTTTATCATCTAAAAATATATTGATAATATTTCCTTGAGATTTACTCATTTTACCACCGTTAGTGCCTGGTACATACATGGTGTTTTCTTTCACCTGTGCTTGAGGAGGCACTAAAGTATCACCCATTTGATAGTTAAATCTATTTGCAACGTCACGAGACATTTCAAGGTGCTGTAATTGATCTTTACCAACTGGAACAATCTCTGCATCGTAAAGTAATATATCCGCAGCCATCAGCATAGGATATCCAAACAAGCCCGCATTTACATCTTCTAGGCGATCAGCCTTATCTTTAAAGCTATGCGCCAAAGTCAATCTTTGATACGGATAAAAGCAGCTTAAATACCAAGTTAACTCTGTAACCTGAGGGATATCACTTTGACGGTAGAATACTGTTTTATTTACATCTAATCCACAAGCTAGCCATGTTGCTGCAGTACTGTAGGTATTTTCTCTTAAAGTTTTACCATCTTTAATTTGGGTTAAAGAGTGCATATCTGCAATAAATAAAAACGATTCATTTGCTTCGTTTTTAGACAATTCGATAGCCGGTAAAATAGCTCCTAAAATATTTCCTAAATGAGGTGTGCCTGTACTTTGAACTCCTGTAAGTATTCGTGCCATTTTTTCAACTTTAGGAGGCAAAAATAGTAATTAAAATTACAAGAGAGTAAACGTTTTTTATTAGTAATTTTGAGCTTATATGAAAATACTGAAATATCCTATCTACATTATTTGGCGATTGTGGTTTTACAGTTGGGTTATTGGCACCATTATCGTTGCTTTTCCTTTATTGCTTATAATTACTGCTAGAGAACAATGGTATCCTATATTTTTTAAAATAGCGCGTGCTTGGGCAAATACTATTTTGTTTATAATGGGATTTAAAAAGAAAGTAGTTGCATTGCAAAAAATAGTGCCTAATAAGAGCTATATGTTTTGTGCGAATCACACTTCTATGATAGACATAATGCTCATGTTATCTGTAGTTAAAAATCCGTTTGTTTTTGTTGGTAAAGCTGAATTAGCAAAACTTCCAATTTTTGGTTTCTTTTATAAACGAACTTGCATTTTGGTAGATAGGTCTGATTCAGAAAGCCGAAAAGCGGTATTTAATGAAGCTCAAAGACGAGTGAAAACAGGATTAGGTGTTTGTATATTTCCAGAAGGTTTGGTGCCTGAAGATGAAAGTATTGTATTGAGTCCATTTAAGAATGGCGCGTTTATTCTTGCTATTGAACACCAAATACCAATTGTACCGATAACTTTTTATGACTGTAAAAAACGGTTTTCATATACTTTCTTTAGTGGAAGCCCCGGAATGTTAAGGGTCAAGGTTCACCCATTTATAGAGACTAAAGGCTTACATATTGATGATAAACGTTCAGTAAACGAAAGAATGTTTGAAACGATTTACCAAGAATTAATTGATGACAAACAAGGAGTATAAGCACTTAACATACTATTCTAAAACAGAGGAGCGGCTGAATGTTTTTACGCATGGATTAGGACTAGTGCTAAGTATTATTGCGCTTATTTTATTGGTACAAGCTTCTGAAGATAAAGGCTCAGTTTGGCATTTAATTAGTTTTAGTATTTATGGGGTAAGCCTAATTGTTTTGTACAGCGCCTCCACCTTTTATCATTATGTTCAAAATCCTGAATGGAGAAAGAGGTTAAATATTTTTGATCACGCAGCAATTTATGTACTTATTGCAGGTACTTATACTCCGTTTACACTAGTAGTTTTACAAGGTTGGATTGGCTGGACAATTTTTGGAATCTCATGGGGCCTTGCGATAATAGGTGTTGTGCTAAAATTATTTTATACAGGAAGGTTCGATAAGCTTTCTACATTTACTTATGTAGCAATGGGTTGGCTCATAATATTTGCAATAAAACCTTTAATCAACCAATTTTCAATAGAAGGTTTATGGTGGTTATTTTCAGGAGGTTTGTTTTATACCATAGGAGCGATTTTATACAGCATTAAAAAAATACCATATAACCATGTAATTTTTCACGTATTTGTGCTCTTTGGTAGTTTTGCTCATTTTGTGGCCGTATATTACTATGTACTTCCTTTAGAGATTATGGAATAATATTTGTTATCAAACAATATAAATATGTAACTTAGCGTTACGAGAGTAACTTCCACCATTTTTTATTAATCTTTAACCTGTTTTGCAATGAAAAATCCGAATCTGATTTTTGCGTTGTGTTGCTGCGCATTCCTAGTAACCTGTACACCGAAAAAGCAACAAACGGAAGTGTCTAACCCTTATGCCTACAAAGACTATATCTTGCATCATAGTAAAGGGCCAATTGCGACTACTGGTGATATTTCCATCACTTTAAAGCAAGCAATTACGGAATTTGAAACAGGAGCTATTTTGCCGAATAGCTATTACAGTGTCAGCCCTAAAATAAAGGGAGAATTGAAGGTTGTAAATAAACAGCAATTGCGTTTTATACCTAATACTAAGTTAAAGTCAAATACCGATTATTCGTTTAGATTAGAAATTAATAAACTGTATAAAGAGATACCTAAAGAGCTTTCATTTTATGAGTTTATTGTCAAAACCAAAGAGCAAGATTTTAGAATTGAAACAGGTAGTATTCAGTCTTACGATGATAAATGGCAGTATGTATCAGGTATTATTCAAACCGCAGATATTGTTAAACTTGAAGAAATAAAACAAATTGTAACCGCATTTTATTTAAACAAAGCAACAATTATAAAATGGGATATAATTTCTCCTTCTAACTTTTCTTTTAAAATAGATAGTATCGAAAGACAGCCAGAAGACAAAATGTTAACACTTGCTTGGGATGGCGCCCCGATTAAAGTAAATAAAAAAGGGAAGCAGCAACTCTTGGTAATGGGTAAAGACAAATTTGATTTATTAGAAATATCCGTAGTACAATCTCCTGAGCAATATGTTGCATTAAGCTTTTCAAACGCTCTTTTAAAACAGCAGAATTTTGAAGGATTGGTGCAAATTGAAAGCCAATCTTCTTTAAGTTATGTAGTAGATGGCAATGTATTAAAAGTATTTCCTTCCTCTAGAATTGAAGGAGAAAGACTTGTTACAGCGCATCAAGGAATTAAAAGTATGGAGCGAATAGTCACTAAGAAAACAAGTCAAAAATCTATATTATTTGAACAGCTTAAACCGCAGATTAGATTATTAAGCAATGGGGTAATACTGCCGAATGCTTCTAATTTACATTTTAATTTTCAAGCCGTAAATTTAGCGGCGGTTGATGTTCATGTAGTTAAAATTTATGAAGACAATGTACTACAGTTTTTGCAAGAATATGAGTTAGGCAATTCAAATGATTACAATTTAAATAGGGTAGGGCGAGTAGTAGCCTCCAGAACGGTACAATTAGCAAAAAATAATTTAGAGATAAACGACTCTTGGAAAACGTATGCTTTAGATGTTTCAGAATTAATTTCTGCAGATCCAGGGGCAATCTATAGAATTGAATTGAGTGCAAAAAAGGAGTATTCAATGTATAATTGCCAAGGCTCAGATACAACGTTCAACTTTGAGAACATCTCGAATTATTTCGAACCTACCTTCACTAATAAAGGAGATTACGCTGAATTGGAGAACGAAGAAATTTCTTATTGGAATAATGAGTCATATAACTATAATAGAAGCTATTATAATTGGAGCGAAAAAGATGATCCATGCACAGATTCTTACTACAATTATTATCAAAGAAAAATAAAGGCAAATATACTAGGTTCCAATATTGGGTTAATTGTAAAATCTAATGAAAATAACGAGTATCACATTGCCGTTAACGATCTACTTACAACAAATCCGATTGCTAATGCAACAGTTAGACTTTTTAATTTTCAACAGCAGGAGATAGCCAAAACAACTACTAGTAATGATGGTTTAGCAAAGATTAAATTAAATTCAAAAGCTGCTTTTGCCATTGCCACTAAAAACAATCAAATCACCTATTTAAAAGTTGAAGACGGCAATAGTTTATCTGTAAGCACTTTTGAAGTTAATGGAAAGAAAATACAAAAAGGAATAAAAGGATTTATCTATGGAGAACGAGGCGTTTGGAGACCTGGAGACAGTATTCATTTATCTGTGATAATTAATGATTTTGACAACCCAATCCCTTCAGAACACCCACTGACGTTAAGTGTATCAGATGCCAGAGGGCAGCAAGTATACTCAAACACCAAAGAAAAAGGAGATTTTGGTTTTTCTAGATTTTCAATACCAACGTCTTCTGAAGCACCTACAGGAAACTGGAATGCGAGCGTATCATTAGGAGGCTTATCTTTTTCTAAAAACTTAAAAGTTGAAACGGTTAAACCGAATAGACTAAAAATAAAATTAGATTTTAAAGAAGAGTATTTAGTTGTTGATGAGGCGCTTAATGGAAGTCTTGAAGTGGCATGGCTACATGGTGCACCAGCAAAAAATTTACGTACAGCGGTCCAAGCTAAATTAGTCACAACAAATGCTAGTTTCAAGGGATATTCAAACTTTATATTTAATGACCCAATTAAATCTTTTGACTCAGAAGAGGTTGAAATTTTTAATGAAAAGGTTTCTAATACTGGTAAAGCCAGCATTACAAGTAAACTTTCAATTGGTCAGCAAGCACCGGGTTTGTTACGTGCTATTTTTACCACAAAGGCTTACGAACAAGGAGGAGATTTTTCGATTGATGTTTTCTCAAAATTATACGCTCCATATAAAGATTTTGTTGGTATTAAGATGCCTGAACCAGAACAATACAATGCGTATAATACAGATGAGAATGTAAATTTTGAAATAGTAAGTATAGATACTAACGGAAAGCCAAATGCAAAGAAAAAGTTAGAAGTAAAAGTTTATAAAATCAATTGGAGATGGTGGTGGAGTTCATCTTATGATGATTTAGCTTCATATGTTGGAAGTCAATATCATTTACCCGTTTTCGAAAAAACAATCACCACAAATTCAAAAGGAAAAGCAAAATTTAACGTATCTGTTCCTGATGATGAAGGAGGACGATATCTGATTAGAGTATTAGACCCTGAGAGCGGCCATGCTACAGGAAGTACAGCATACTTTTATGAGCGTTGGTGGGACACGCCTTCATCGGATGATAATAGCGCTGCAACGGTTTTGTTGTTTAATGCAGATAAAGAATCCTACAAGGTAGGAGATGAAGCAATAATTTCATTTCCTTCAGGATCAGAAGGGAGAGCTTTGGTGAGTATTGAAAATGGCTCGAAAGTTATACAGCAGCAATGGGTAAAAACTCAGAAAGGGCAATCTACAGTTAAGATTCCAATTACTGCAGAAATGACTCCAAATGTGTATGTAAACATTTCACTATTGCAACCACATGAGACCACAGAAAACGATTTACCAATTAGACTTTACGGTATCATTCCGCTAATGGTTGTTGATGAAAAAACCAAACTGACTCCAGAAATAGAAATGCCGACGGAATTACAACCTGAAAAAACATATACCATGAAGGTAAAAGAGGCATCTGGAAAACCAATGACGTACACCATAGCCGTTGTTGATGAAGGCCTATTAGACCTGACGAGATTTAAAACCCCAGACCCTTGGAATTCGTTTTATAGCAAAGAAGCTTTAGGAGTTAAAACTTGGGATATGTACGATGAGGTTATAGGTGCTTTTAGTGGAAATTTGAAAAGGGCATTTGCAATAGGAGGTGACGGTTCTTTAGAAATTCAAGGAGCCAAAAAAGCAAATAGGTTTAAACCCGTAGTTAAATATTTAGGGCCGTTTAATTTAGGTCCAAATGAAACTAAACCACATTCTATAACACTTCCAAATTATATAGGTTCTGTTCGAACGATGGTTGTGGCGGGAGATGGTAAAAAGGCTTTTGGAAGTGCAGAAGAAACAACCAAGGTTAAGAAGCCTTTAATGTTACTTAGTTCGTTACCTAGAAAATTATCTCCTGGAGAAAAAGTTACAATTCCCGTAACTGTTTTTGCGATGAGCGACCATGTTAAAAATGTAACTGTAAGCCTAAAACCTTCACAAGGATTTAAAATAATTGATGCGGCCAACAAGAAGGTTTCATTTGAAAATCCTGATGAAAGAATGGTGTATTTTGAAGTTGAGGTAACGGATGAATTAGGCATAGCAAACATAGAAATAAACGCAAGTGGAAATGGTGAAAAGGCCAAACATGAAATTGAATTGAATGTTTTAAATCCAAATCCTATTGTTTCTAAATTAGTTGCAGTTTCTTTAGATGGAGAAACGTCTCAAGAAATTCCGTTTTCGACTTTTGGCGTTCATGGAACAAATTTGGCTCAGATAGAATTATCTACGTTGCCACCAATGAACATTTCTAAGAGATTAAATTATTTAATTCGATATCCTCATGGTTGTGTTGAACAAACTACTTCGAGTGCGTTTCCACAATTATTTTTAAATGATGTTGTTCAATTAAACCCCAATCAAAAAGCTGAAATCGAAAGAAATATTGAGAAAGCTATAAAGAGATTACACAAGTTTCAGTTGATAAATGGAGGTATGAGTTATTGGATTGGTGGCTCTTCTGTAAACGAATGGGGAACCAACTATGCAGGTCACTTTATGATTGAAGCTTCACAAAAAGGATATCAATTGCCTTTAATGTTTCTAACGAATTGGTTGCAATATCAAAAACAAGCTGCTTTAAATTGGAGTGATTCCTATAATTCTTCAGATTTAATTCAGGCATATAGGTTATACACCCTGGCGCTTGCTGGCCATCCAGAGTTGGGAGCCATGAACAGATTAAGAGAATATTCTAAGTTAAGTAATGATGCAAAATGGAGATTGGCAGCTGCATATATTTTAGCTGGCCAAAAAGAGGCTGCTACGAACTTGATGAACAGTGCTGAATTGCAATTTGAAAACAACAAATCAAATAGATACACCTATGGGTCATCATTAAGAAATAGAGCCTTGGCTTTAGAAACTTTGGTACTGCTAGGAAGTAATAATCAAATGGAAGAGGCTGAAACCATCGCTGAAATTTTATCTACTGATCGCTGGTTAAGTACGCAATCCACTGCTTATTGCTTAATTGCTTTATCTAAAATGGTGAGTGAAAATGGAGGGAACGGTATTGATGCTCAATTTGTTTTAAACGGCGAGAATGCGAACGTAAATACGGAAAAATCTATTGCTATAGAGACACTAAATATTAAACAAGGGGCCAACACCTTAGATGTTATCAATAAAGGCTCAAATAAATTCTATGCTCGTATTGTTATGTCTGGAAAATACCCCGTTGGAACGGACAATGCAGTTAATAGAAATCTTGGTTTAGAGGTTATATACAGTCATCTTAATGGAAATAGATTAGAGATTTCTAAAATTACTCAGGGTACAGAATTTATTGCTAAAATAATTGTTACAAACTCAAATAACTACTCAGTTAGCGATGTAGCCCTTACTCAAATTTTACCGTCGGGTTGGGAGATTATAAACACAAGGTTTTCAGAAGACAGGAGCTCTACAACTAATGCAGATTACTTAGATATTCGAGACGATCGAACCAATTTTTATTTTGATTTAAAACCTAATGAACAACGTACTTTTGAAGTTCGATTAAACGCCTCATATCTAGGAAAGTATTATTTATATGGTGCCCAAGGAGAAGCGATGTACAACAATAAAGTATTTGCTAGAAATAAAGGTCAATGGATTGAAGTTGTTAAGTAAATGAGTGCTTTTAAAACTCATATAATTAAAAGGCGATGGCGCTACTTACTGCTTTTAGCTGGTGTTTTATGGTATTATTTTAGTTTACCAAACAGCTTATTCGATACCCCAAAATCAACAGTCATTGAAAGCAATAATAGTGCATTGCTTGGGGCAAGAATAGCCGATGATGGACAATGGAGATTTCCGGATATAGAGAGTGTTCCGTACAAATTTGAACAATGCATTATTCAGTTTGAAGATGCACATTTTTATAAGCACCCAGGATTCAATCCAATTTCTATTTATCATGCTTTTAGGCAAAATGTAAAAGCGGGTAAAGTTGTTAGAGGAGGGAGCACTTTAACACAGCAAGTAATTCGTTTATCTCGAAAAAATCATAATCGCAGTTATTTTGAGAAACTAAAAGAGTTGATCTTAGCTACGAGATTAGAGCTACGTTCGTCTAAACAAGAAATCTTGAGATTATATACTTCTAACGCTCCTTTTGGAGGCAATATTGTGGGGCTGGAAGCTGCTTCTTGGCGCTATTTTGGTAGAGCTAGCCACAACCTTTCTTGGGCAGAAAGTGCTACCTTGGCAGTATTGCCCAATGCTCCAGGGTTGATTTATCCAGGCAAAAATCAAGGGGAGCTTTTAGCCAAGAGAAACAGGTTGTTAAAGAAACTATTTCAAGAAGAGATAATTGATCATTTAACACTTCAATTATCCGTTGCAGAAACACTTCCTCAAAAACCTTTTCCACTCCCAAATGGCAGTCAACATTTGTTGCAACGAATTGCTAATTCATTTAAAGGAGAACGAATTCAAACAAGCATTGATGAAGAGCTTCAACAAAAAACAAACGATATTGTAACAAGACATTATTCGGAATTAAAGCAAAATGAAATATACAACGCTGCAGTGCTTGTGATTGATGTAAAAACTAGAAAAGTTTTAAGTTATGTTGGCAATACTCCTACAGATTTTACACATCAAAATATGGTAGATATTATAGACAAACCAAGAAGTACAGGCAGCATTTTAAAACCTTTTTTATATGCAGCTGCTCTAGATGCAGGCGTAATTACTCCTGAAGCTTTTATAGAGGACGTGCCGACTCAAATAGGAAGGTATAAACCAATAAATTTTGACAATAATTATGATGGCTTAGTTAAGGCAAATGAAGCCTTGTCAAGATCATTAAATGTTCCTGCGGTAAGACTATTACAGGAAGTAGGATTAGAGCGATTTTATGATTATTTACAAAAGACTGAACAAAATAGTATAAACAAAGGCTCCAATCACTACGGACTTTCTATAATTTTAGGAGGTGCAGAATCTACTTTATGGGATTTATGTAAGGCATATGCAGCTTTAGCTGGCACGGTTAATTTTTATGATCAATCTTCAGGGAAATATGTTTCAAATTCTTTTGCAGAGCCAACTATTATTGGTAATGAAAATATAGATTTTGGACCTATTTTAGAAGAAAGACAAGTTTTTGATGCTGGATCTAGTTATTTAACCTTAGAAGCTTTAAAAGGTTTAAAGAGGCCAGAAGGAGAAGGTCGATGGGAACTTTTTAATTCGACAAAAAAAGTAGCATGGAAAACAGGAACCAGTCATGGTTTTAGAGACGCTTGGTCCATTGGGGTAACCAAGGATTATGTAGTGGGTGTTTGGGTTGGTAATGCAGACGGAGAAGGTAGACCGGGATTAACAGGAATTCGAACAGCGGCTCCAATTATGTTTGATGTTTTTAATGAGTTGCCTTCAAGCAATTGGTTTACTCAGCCTTTTGACGAATTAGACGAGGTTGACATTTGTATTACAACAGGTATGAGAGCTGGTAATTGGTGCGAGCAAACACAAAAAAAACACATTCAACACGCAGGGTTAAGCACTGAGCCTTGTAAATATCATAAATTAGTTAACCTTGATAAAAACAATAAATATCAAGTAAATACTACTTGTGAAAAATTAGAAAATATTACTGTGAAATCATGGCTTACTATTTCTCCTTTACAAGCATATTATTACAAAAAGAGCCATCCTGATTACCAAAAACTACCTCCAAAAAGAGCGGACTGCGGTTTTGAAGAATCGAAGCAGATGGAGTTTATCTATCCGAGGTCAAAAAGTACAATTGCAGTACCTAAAAATTTTGATGAAAAAGTTTATGGTTTTGTATCAGAAGTAGTTCATATAAATAATCAATCCACCTTGTACTGGTATTTGGATGATTTGTATATTGGAACGACAAAGACAATTCATCAAAAAGAACTATATGCGTCGATTGGTGAGCATAAAATTACAGTTTCAGATAGTAATGGAAATAAGGTTTCACAACGATTTGATTTAGTCAAATAAAGACAAGCCATTTTTTGCAAATGATTGTAAATAGTGTATATTGCGTAACATAGGATTAGAAAAAGAAACCAACCGACCATGTTAAAAATTGTAATCGTAGATGATGAAAACGATGCCTTAGAAGCACTAGAATGGAAACTTAATAGATATATTGATGATGTTGAGGTTACACTCTGTAATTCTCCACTAGAATCCATAGATATTATCAATAATTTAGAACCAGATGTTGTGTTTTTAGATATACAAATGCCTGAAATGGATGGATTTACATTGCTAGAAAACCTGTCGTACAAAAAATTCAATCTTATTTTTACAACAGCACATGATGAGTTTGCTTTAAAAGCAATTAAGGTTTCGGCTATTGACTATTTACTAAAACCTGTTGATAAAGATGAACTTATGGAGGCTCTTGATAAAGTAAAAGATCAACGTAAAGGTGATTTGTTAGAGGACAAACTTCAGATGCTTTTAGGCTCAATAGATCAAACCCAAAATGATAAAATTAATATTTCAGCAGACGGTAAAGTTTATTTGCTAGACAAAGACGATGTGGTAATGCTTAAATCTGATAAAAGCTATACGACCTTGTTTTTAACCAATGAGCAGCAAATAGTTGTTTCTAAAACATTAAAAGAGGTTGAGAAGAAGTTTCAGTTTCCACAATTCTTTAGAGTGCATAATTCATATTTAATTAATCTGAAGCACGTAAAGGAATATTTAAAAGGACTCGGAGGAGAGTTGATTATGAGTAATGGTTATACGGCTGCAATTAGTAGAAATAAAAAAGCTGAACTTTTCAAAAAGTTATATTTAGACTAACTTTTTCTGATTATGTTTACTGATTTAAACTCCGAAATATTTGCATGGGTAAGAGGAGGATTTTTTATTCTGTCGATTTATCATTTGATACTTTATTTTCAGAATGGCAAGAGACTCTATTTGTATTATTGTTTATATTTACTCTCTTTTTTTGGTCTATTTGCGTCTCAAAGGTTACCAATTCAAGTTTATGAGATTCTTTTTGGTGTTGTAACTATACCTCTTTGTTTTTTGTCAACTTCCATGTTTTGCTTATTTACGAGAGTCGTATTAGAAACCAAAACAAGACTTCCTAAATGGGATAAGATTCTTGAAATTGGAGCAATAGCCTTATTAGGCATGGGAGTTATGATGGCATTGATTCAACTTACTATGGGCTCTGAATTCCAGTTGTCAATGATTAAGTTTTTAGGGCCAGTAATTTTAATTTATGTTGCAGTTGTCTCCATCGTAATGCTGCAAACCAAATTACAATCTGCTAAGTATTTTTGTGTAGGAACCCTTATTTACATCATCCTTGTAAGTTTTACGCTACTTAGCTTTTATATAGGTTTAGACATATTCTTTAAATTGGGTGTAGCTCCGTCACTGTTTATGTATATTGGCGCTTTAATTCAAGCTTTTATTTTTGCTTTTATAATCGGAATGAGCGTTAAGAGAGTTGAGATGCAAAACAAAAGTGCTGAAGTTAAACTAGCATTTAAATACAAAGAACTAGAAGAATTAAAAATGACAGCGCTTCAAAGTCAAATGAACCCTCACTTTTTATTTAATTCTTTAAATTCGATTAACAATTTTGTATTAAAAAGCGAGGTGGAGAAGGCATCTGATTATATCACAAAATTTTCTCGATTAATTCGCGTCATTTTAAAAAGTTCGACAAGTTTAACAGTACCTTTTTCAGAGGAATTAGGGATTTTGTCTTTATATGTAAAGCTCGAACAAATGCGAATTAATGGAGGGTTTAAGTATATTGTTAATATAGATAAAAGCATTCAATTGGACCGTATTAAAGTACCCCCATTGTTTCTGCAACCTTTTATTGAAAATTCTATTTGGCACGGTCTAACTCATGTTGAAGGTAATAAACAAATATCTTTAACCATTAAAAAAGATAATGAAAAAATTATTTGCGAAATTGTAGATAATGGTATTGGAATAGATACTGCTAGAAAACAAGCGCACAAGAAAATTGATAGACGTAAGTTTTTTGGCACAAAAGCCACAGAAAACAGAATTCAACTATTGTATAAAAAATCAAATGTAGATATTGAGGTAAAAGACATATCAACACAAACTGCCACCGGAACTAAAGTAAGAATCACCTTCCCATACGAATTAGATAATTAAAAAACCATTTATTGGTTAAAAACAACAGTTCGCAAATTTTTATTTGACCACAATTAATTGTCGTTAATTTGAATATTATTTTGTTTTAACTTTCTTTCAAATTTGAAAGCCCCTAAATAGATTATTGATAATAAAATTGAAGCTGAATTATGGCATTGACTACTTTTATTATCCCCTCAGACAAAGATGTTTTAAGAGACATAAACGAAGAGCCGAAATCAATAAAATTTATTGGTACAGGTACGTTTTCTCAGAGTCTTGAGAGCATAAAATTTTATAGGACTTTTGTAAATAGATTCGACAAGTCAAATAAAAAAAAACACGCTATTTATTACCGTAAAGGTCTGATATGGAGGTTTTTGGAGGTCTCTGAAAACTTGGAAAGAGTTAGTTAGACCCAAACAAACCCCGTTTATTACCTATTTCTTACCGTTTATTGTTTTTTTGCCTCTAAATTTATATTTATATGCATCATGATAGGTAATAAATGTATATTTGTTTTGTAAATGAGTCTTTGGGGTTGATTTATTTATAACTCGAACAGTATGAAAATTACGTTCGAGTTTTTTATTTCCATTTTTTAAATGGATGTCGACTTAGACTAGAATTATAATATTTAGTTTGACCAGTCACTTCCTCGCCCAACCAATTAGGTTTAACAAATTTTTCTTCTGTAGTATTCAATTCAATCTCAGCAATTATTAATCCTTCATTATCATTTTCAAAAACGTCTATTTCATAGATATGATTTCCAGCAGGAACAATAAATCGTGTTTTACTTATTATTGTAGGCTCGCATAATGTTAAAAGAGTTTCGGCGTCATCTAAATCAATTTTTCTTTCCCATTCATAGCGTGTAGTTCCATCATCAGAGGTCAATCCCTTAACAGTTATAAAAGCTTGCTCATTTTGAACTCTAATTCTAACAACTCTATTTTTATTTGAGTTTAAGAATCCTTGTTTTATTGCATATACTTTAACACTTTCTTTTTTAAAAGCACTATTTTTCACCAGAAACTTACGTTCTATTTCTTGAGGCATAATTTATTTTTCTACTAAAATAATACTTTTCAAAGATGCGTTATATTGAATATATTTGACCAAAATAAAAACACATGAAAACGAAATTGAACTTCGTTCTTTTAATTATTTGTTTATCAAGCAATTTGTTTGGTCAAATTGACTATTCTCAAAATTGGTCTGATTTTTATTCTTACAATAATGTAAAAGATTTTGTAAAAGTAGATTCTAAAATTTACGCAATTGTAGATAATGCTGTTTTTATTTATGATGAGACTACTGGAGTTTCAGAAAAATTTTCTTCTGTAAATGGTTTGTCTGGAGAGAATACTACAAGTTTACACTACAATGAATCATTGGGCAGATTAATAATCGGTTATGAAAACGGATTAATTGAAGTTGTTCATGAGAATGGTGAAATAACAATTTCTCCGGATATTACCAATTTTCCATTATCTACTGAAAAATCGGTTAACGATATAGTTGAGTATAATAACACTCTATATTTGGCAACCGCCTTTGCTATCGTTGAATACGATATAGAAAATCTAACATTTGGAGATACTTTTTTTATAGGAGATCAATCTTCAGAACTTATCGTAAATCAATTGGCGATACAAGAGGGCAAACTATATGCAGCTACCGAAAGAGGTATATACGAAGGAGATTTATCAAATTCAAACTTAATAGATTTTAATAATTGGAATAGTTATTTCACCAACAACTTTTCTTGCTTGGTTAATTTTAATAATCAGCTTTATGTTGCATCTGGAAGAGATTTTTATGAATTTAATCCAGGTTCTAATCTCAATAGAATTCAAAGATTAGCATCGAATATTTTCGATATTAATTCTTCCTCAACTAATTTATCTATTGCTGTTGAAAGAAGAGCCTATATTTATGATGATCAAATTCAATTGATTGCAGAAATTATATCAAATTCTAGCTCTGATTATTATTTTAAATTGAATACTGTTTTTTCAGAGAATAATCAATTTTATTTGGGAACTCAAGAATTTGGTATTTTAACATCAACAATTGATTCTTCAGAAAATTTTTTAGAGATTCACCCTGATGGCCCTAATTCAAACAAGGCTTTTTCAATTAATTCTAAAAATGAACATTTATGGATAGTTTATGGAGGTTACGATAATGCTTATACACCACTTAATAATAGGTTAGGGTTTAGTCATTTCAATGGAGAAACTTGGGTAAATACACCTTATAATCCTGATTTTCCTGCCAAGAATTTAGTTCACATTACATTTGACCCAACAAATATTGAAAAAGTCTATCTAAGTTCTTGGAGTCAAGGAGCTGGATCTAGAGTTAATGAATCGGGTGGAATATTGGTTGTTGAGAATGATAATCCTATTATATATTGGAATCAAAGTAATAGTGGTTTAGAAGAAATTTTTCCGGACAATCCAAATTATGTTACAGTTAGAATAAACGGATCTAATTTTGACAGGGATGGTAATTTGTGGGTTGCAAATGCATGGGTTGACAATATGCTAAAAAAATATAGTCCATCTGGACAATGGACAAGTTATAATTTAAGCGAACTATTAGTTAATTCTGCTAGAGGATTAAATGAATTAGTCATTGATAAATCAAACTCTAAATGGATTGGTACAAGAAGAAACGGTGTTTTAATTTATAATGAAAATGGAGACAGAAAAAGATCTTTAACAACAGAGGCAACAAAAGGCTCTTTACCTAATTTAAATGTAAGAACTGTAGCTGCAGATAACGCCAATCGAATTTGGTTAGGTACTCAAGCAGGGTTGGTTGTTTACTACAATGCAGGAGGTGTTTTTGATGCTGAAATTTACGATGCTGAGCCAATTATTATCTTGGATGATGGTATTCCAAAAAAATTACTTGGTGACCAACCGGTAAATTCAATTGCGATAGATGGAGCAGATAATAAATGGTTTGGTACCGATGGCGGAGGAATTGTACAGACAACTCCGAATGGAAGAGAAATTTTAAATATTTTTAATTCCACAAACTCTCCTCTACCATCAAACACAATCGTTAAAATATCAGTTGATGAAAGTACCGGCGTAGTTTATTTTGCTACAGACAAAGGCATAGTGGCCTATAACTCGAATATAGCATCATATGGTGAAGAATTAGGCGAAGTTTATGCCTACCCTAATCCTGTACTTAGACAGCATGATGAGGTTACAATTGATGGCCGTGAAGGCGAGCACTTGCCTTTAGGTACGAATGTAAAAATATTAGATAGTGCAGGTTATTTAGTCTATGAAACCAACGTAGTGGAAGGTCAAGAATTGCAGGGAGGCAAGGTAGTTTGGAATAAAAGAAATCTTGCTGGCAGAAAAGTTGCTTCAGGAGTATATATTGTATTACTCACAAATGAAGATAGCTCAGAAACATCGTCTACAAAGATTGCTATAGTTAATTAGGTTATGGCGAGTACTACCAAAGCCATTGTAATTAATACAGTTAAGTACGGTGAGTCTAGTTTAATTGTCAAATGTTATACTCAAGAGAGAGGCATGTCTTCTTACATGCTAAAAGGTGTAAGGGCTTCAAAAAGAAAGAAGAATAATATTGCTTATTATCAACCATTAAATCAGTTGATAATAGAAGACAATTACAAACCTTCAAATACACTGAATCATATAAAAGAAACCCAGTTCAGTTATCAATATCAAAACCTTTATTTTAATGTTTATAAGCAATCAATTTCTTTTTTTCTTGCAGAAGTCTTAGCGAATTGTTTGAAAGAGGAAGAAGCAAATAAACTTTTGTTTGAATTTCTTACAACTGCATTTCAATGGTTAGATACACATGACGATATTTCGAACTTTCATTTATTGTTTTTAATTCAGTTGACTAAATACCTTGGTTTTTATCCAATTCAAAATAAATTTAACTATGAGTATTTCAATTTATTAGAAGCTACTTACACCCCTAAAAAATCTTTAAAATATGGAATAGAGGGAGAACAACTTTCATATTTTAATCGATTGTTGGGCACAAATTTTGATACAATTTCAAGTATTAAAATGAGTCAAAAGATGAGGCAAGAAATACTTAGTATATTAATTCAATATTATGAATTACATTTGACTGGATTTAGGAAGCCGAAATCTTTAGAGGTGTTAAAATCAATATTTAATTGATGATCAGAGTATTTACGCTAATTTTCTTGCTAACATGTTTGTCTAAAAGTTATGCTCAACAAGTAAAGGTTGTTGATTTTGACACACAACTTCCTGTTTCTGATTGTACCATTTATAATGACCTAGAAACGAAAATGGTAGTAACTAATAAACAAGGCCTTGCAGACATAACGATATTTAATGACATTGAAATATTGACTTTTCAGCATGCTACCTATATAGAATTGGATATCCTAAAGAAACACCTTGTTAATTCTAATTTCAAAATCCAATTGTATAAAAAGGCAGAGTCATTAGACGAGGTTGTATTATCTGTCGGTAGACAAAAAGAATCAAGAAGTCGTATTGCCAAGCAAGTGGAGATCAATAGTGAATACAGTATTCAAAAATTGGCTCCTCAATCAAGCGCAGATTTGTTGGCACGATTTCCAGGTGTTCGTGTTCAAAAATCGCAAGCTGGTGGTGGTAGCCCTGTTTTAAGGGGTATGGAGGCAAATAGAGTACTTCTAGTTGTAGATGGTGTTAGAATGAACAATGCGATTTACCGTTCAGGGCATCTTCAAAACAGTATTACTGTGGCTCCTTCTATATTAGAGCGTACTGAAGTTGTTTTTGGTCCAAGCTCTGTTATTTATGGTTCTGATGCCCTTGGAGGTGTCATTCATTATTATACCAAAACTCCACGGCTTTCTGAAGAACCGAAAACAACACCGTCATATATGAGTAGGTATAGCACTATAAATGATGAATTTACGAATCAGGGCGCTTTTGAAATTTCATTTAAAAAATGGGCATCATTCACAAGTTTTACTTACTCAAAATTTGGCGATAGTAAAATGGGTAAAAATCGAAATCACGGATATGATGATTGGGGTAAAGTTTTTCAATATTCCAACAATACAGAAACATATTACAATCCCAACCCAGTTGTTAATTCAGATCCCAATATTCAAAAGAATACAGGATACGAGCAATATGATTTTTTACAAAAACTGTATTTTGAGTTAACACCAACTAGTGACTTATCGTTAAATTTTCAACATTCAAACTCATCAATTATTCCAAGATTTGATCGCCTTACAGAATATAGTGATGGTGAGTTAAAATTTGCTGAGTGGTATTATGGCCCTCAAAAAAGGTTGCTTGCTAGTGGGCAATATCAATTTGCACCAAATAAAAAATGGCTGCAAAAAGGAACAATTACGGGTGCGTATCAAAAAATTAATGAATCTAGAATAAACAGAAAATTCAATAGCCTAGATAAAACATTTAGATATGAGCATGTTGATGTTTACAGTGTGAATGGAGATTTTAGTGTGCCGTTATCTAAACGAAGCAACAGGAACTTATCTTATGGGTTTGAAGTTGCACATAACAATGTTTTTTCGCGTGCAGAGGGAAATACTCTGTTCGTAGACGGAAACGATGTTTTAGGTTATTCAGGCAGCTTTAATGTGCAAACAAGATACCCAGATGGTGGAAGTAATTATACAAGCGCGGCGGTTTACACAAGTTATCGTCAAGACATAAGTCAAAAAGCCACTTTAAATACAGGTATTCGTTTTACAAACACCAATTTAAATGCAAAATGGATAGACGAATCCTTTATTACTTTGCCAGATGATAATATTCATGTAAACAACTCAGCTTTAACCGCAACTATTGGGTATGTCTACAAGCCAACCTTAAATTGGCAAATAAACACTGTATTATCTTCCGGCTTTAGATCTCCTAATATTGACGATATTGGAAAGATTAGAGAAAAAGGAGGTTTTGTTACAGTGCCAAATATTCATTTAAAACCAGAATATGCCTATAACGCAGAGTTAGGAGTAATCAAATATTTTAATGAAAAGAATTGGTATTTAGGAGGCAATTTGTTTTATACATTATTAAACAATTATATCGCAAGAGCCCCTTATTGGGTGAATGGGTCGCCCACTATTATTTATGATGGCGAGGAAGTTGAAACAGTTGCAAATCTGAATCATGGCAACGCATATATAACGGGAGTCTCATTGAAAATGGATGGTAGGTTTTTAAAGAATTGGCGCGCAAAAGGGAGTGTGACATATACAAAAGGAAGAGGCTACGACACAAATGAACCGCTATCTTCAATCCCTCCAATATTTGGAAACATAGAGATAAATTATAGTAAGAATAAATTTGAAGGCGGCATTTTTTTCATAGTTAATGGGGAGAAAGACATTGAAGATTTTAATTTAATCGAGGGTATAGATAATGTTGATCAATCCCCAACAGATAGTAACGGCAATTTTGTTGGCACACCAAGCTGGAACACATTTAACTTATACGCAAAATACAAGATTAGAAAAAACATTGCTTTGCAAATAAATGCAGACAATATTTTTGACAACCACTATAAGGAGTTTGCATCTGCAATTAGCGGAATAGGTCGAAACTACAGTTTTTCTATATTCATTAATTAGAGTAAATTTTATAAATCAGTTTTATTAAATTCTCTTGAATGAAAGACTCGTTTATAGTCTAGTTAAAACGTACGAAATCATATATAGAAAGCAATTTTTTATAAATAAACAACAAAAACAGCTTAATTTTTGTATGTTTGACTTTGATAAGAATAGTTAATCTACTTTATTTTAACCCTAAAACGAATTATGTTTTGATTACAATTAACCCCAAAATTGTAATAAGCACTATCATATGCTGTATTCTTGCAAATCTCTCATTTGCCCATGGAGAACTTACGGCTCGTATTAATGAGAAAACTAAACAGATTAATAAAAACCCACAAGATGCACTTCTTTATTTTGAACGAGGTTTTTTACACGAACAACACGAAGATTATAAAAAGGCGATTAACGATTATTTAAAGTCAGAAGCATTGGGGCTTTTTGATAAGAAACTTTACTTTAGAATTGGAGAAACTTACAAACTTTTAGATGAATATAACTTAGCACTTAAGGCTGTTTTAACTTATAAGAAAATAGCGCCAAACGATATTCCCATCTACAAATTGGAGGCGCAGATTTTAGCAGCCATGAATAAGTATAAAAGGTCAAAAGCAGCATATTATAAAGTATTGTTATATTCTTGTGATGTGCTACCTGAAGACATTTTAGAGTTTTGTGATATTGTTTTAGAACAGAATAGCTCAAATTATGATGAGTGTATAAGTATCATAGAAACAGCACTAAAAAGATTAAATGGAAATAGCCTAGTCCTAAAAGCTCGTAGAATTGATTTTTTAATCGCCTCAGGAAAATCTGATTTGGTAATAGATTCTTATAATGAATTTATTCTGACTCAAAAACGTAAAGAAATTTGGTATTTTAAGAAAGCTCAATTTCTCGCCTCAATAAACAATTCTCAAGAGGCAATAATAGCGTTACAGCAATCAAAGCTATCTATACAAATCCTCCCAACTAAATTTAAACAAACTAAAACAATCACTAATCTTTTAAATCAGATTTCTGATTTAGAAAAATCTTTAAATCCATGAAAGCTTTAAAGACATTTAAAAAATTGTTATTTGCTCTGGTTTTTGTTGTAAATCAAATTAATGGGCAATCTACAGTTGTGGTTACGGGTATTTCTAATAACGACAATGATACAGTAGAACAAGATAAAAGCACAGGAAATGTAGTTGCCAATAGTTCTGATTTAGAGTTTTGTTACGATGGAGGTTCACAATTAGTTGGAGTGCGCTTTCAAAATGTGAATGTACCAAAGGACGCTGTTATTACAGAGGCTTTTATACAGTTTCAAGTAGATGAAGTATCAACCGGAGCTGTAACAATTAGAATTTTTGGTATTGATGTGGATAATGCTACACAATTTAATACTGACAATTACAATATTTCGAACAGGATTGATGGCACTATTTCTAGTGCCACAGCCGCTTCAGTAAACTGGACACCCAACGATTGGAATAACGTTGGGGATGTAGGTTTAGATCAGAGAACGGGAAATATAAGAAGTATCGTTCAGGAATTGGTTAATAGAGGTGGTTGGAGCGTTAACAACGCAATGGCATTTGTGTTTGAAGACGAATCGAACTCTTTAAATAAAAGAACTGCTGAAAAAAGTGCAGCGAATACCTTAGAATTGCATATCAGTTATGCAATAGGTCCGCAAGAAATAGAGGTTTTAGGGAACAATGTAGATATTGAAAATAACGACAATACACCAAGTTTGCTAGATGATACAGATTTTGATGTAGTGAGTATTGGTCAATCAGCGATTAAAACATATACGATTCAAAACATAGGTTCCCAAACATTGAATTTATCGGGCATTTCAGTAACGGGTGATGCAGAATTTCAAATGAGTACATTGCCCAATAAATCAAGTTTAGATGGAGGGGAATCAACAACCTTTTCTATTTCATACACACCAGCAATAAATGGAGTAATAAACACTGCGAATGTTATTATTAATTCAGATGACACCGATGAATCATCGTTTAATTATTCAATCCATGGAGAAGGAATTGTATCAAATGCAGAAATAATCATTCAAGATGCTTATGCTACAAGTATCACCAATGAAAGCGCTAATAGCCCTAGCTTAATAAATAGTACAGATTTTGGAGGGACAGATGTTTTTACTTCAACCTCCAAAACGTATAGGATAGTAAATACCGGTGCAACGGATTTATTAATAGGTACAGTATCAAGTTCTAATAGTGATTTTGTTATTTCCCAGATACCTATTGCTTCATTAGAACCCAATAACGTAACGACGTTTGAGATAACCTTTTCTCCTGTTGAAATTGGACAAAGTTCTTCAGAAATTACAATTATTAATAATGATTCAGATGAAAATCCATTTACTTTTACCGTAAAAGGAGATGGATATTCTTCTCAACAATTCCTGTTTGCAGGTGATGTTTGGAATTATTATGATGATGGAAATACTCCACCAAGTAATGGAGGTTATAATTGGACAGAAATTGGGTTTAATGATAGTAGTTGGAGTTCAGGTAATGCAGAATTAGGTTACGGTGATGGAGATGAAACAACTTCCGTTGATAATAGGGCAGAAACAGTATATTTTAGAAAATCATTTAATGTTTCAAACCACACTTCGTTTTCAAGTTTAAACTTAGAAGCCATAAGAGACGATGGAATGGTTGTCTATTTGAATGGAAATGAAGTATGGAGAAACAACATGCCAAGTGGCCCTATAAGCTATGATACTTATGCAAATGCTACAATTTCTGGTTCATCAGAGAATAGTTGGATTCAAACAAATGTTTCTAATTTATTAGTAACAGGAACGAATATTGTTGCTGTTGAGGTACATCAAAGAAGTAGTTCAAGCTCAGATATAAGTTTTAATTTTAGACTATCTGCATCTAGTGCGCCAAATAATAATTCTACTGTAAGAGGTCCGTACTTACAGATGGGTACATCAAATAGTGTTGTTATTAGATGGAGAACTGAAACTCCAACCGATACCAAAGTGAATTATGGAACCACATTAGGAGCCCTAAACCATAGTGTTTCTAATACCGCATTAAGCACAGATCATGAAATAGAATTGATCGGGTTAACTCCTAATACAAAGTATTATTATGAAATTGAGGATGCTGGGGGAGTATATGTTACTCAGAATATAGATATGTTTTACCTAACTGCACCTTTAGTAGGTACAACCCAATTTGTAAGAGCTTGGATATTGGGTGATGCGGGAACTGCAAATCAAAATCAACGAGATGTGAGAGACGCTTATTACAACTATGCTCAGAGTGCCGTTAATAATCCCAATCAAACAGATATGATGTTGTTTTTGGGAGATAATGCTTACAACAGCGGAACCGATTCTGAGTATCAAGCGGCATTTTATGATGTATACGATAAAATGTTATCCAAATCAGTTGCATGGTCAACGCTGGGAAATCACGATGGATATAGCTCAGGAGATAATTCTAATGGCCTACAAACTGGTCCATATTATAGTATGTTTACATTTCCAACGGCAGCTGAAGTTGGTGGCGTTGCTTCTGGTACAGAGGCCTATTATTCTTTTGATTATGCAAACATTCATTTTATAGTTTTAGAATCGTACCATAAAGAAAATAATGCTGCCCAACTTACGTGGTTAGAAAATGATATTGCCTCTACTACTCAAGACTGGATAGTAGCCTTATATCATCACCCATCATATACTAAAGGCTCTCATGATTCTGATGCTGAAGGAGATTTAGAGGATGTTCGTGCTAATTTTTTACCAAGATTAGAGGCGGGAGGTGTAGATTTGGTGTTAAATGGTCATTCACATTCTTATGAACGTTCGTATTTTCTAAATGGGCATTATGGTAAATCAAATACGTTCAATTCTGTTTCTCATACTGTTGGAGTTAATGGCGATTTATCGGGTAAAGCAGACACAGCGGATGGGGCTTATTCAAAAGACGTTACAGATGCAGATGGCGCCGTTTATATAACTACTGGATCTGCAGGCAAAATTAGTGGAGGCTCTCTAAACCACCCTGCGATGTATGCTTCATTAAACAGACTAGGGTCTTGTGTAATGGAGATTGAAAATATTGTAGGAGGTCAAAAGTTAACGGTAAAATTTATTAGAGAGAATGGAGCTATTGACGACTATTTCACAATTGAGAAATCTGGAGTTAATTTAGTTTTAGGACTTGAAGACCAAGCCCTTGAAAATGCTCTAGTGTACCCTGTGCCTTCAAATGGGTTTTTAAATATTGACCTTAATTACTCGGAAAAGTTAGAAAAAGCAAGATTTTACAATGCAGTAGGATCTTTGGTAAAAGAAACGAATAAAACGGAAATCAATGTGAGCAATCTTAAACCAGGTGTTTACATGTTAGAAATTACTTCAGACAAAAACACCTACTACAAATCTATCATTATTAATTAATTGCGTTTGCACCGCCCTTGCGTTTTAAATAAAAGGGCCGCATAAACGAACAAAGCGCACGATTATTTTAATAAACGGTATAAAAATTTTTATTTTTCCATTTTATTTTGTTAATTAGCTACACCTAACCCATAATAAATAGCATACTTCCAACTAAAATGTGGTTGATTAATAGTTAATCAACTTAGAGTTTAATAATCTCATAAGAACCCCACTTGTTATGAAAACAACTACACATTTTAAAAAAATCCTAAGTACGGGTTTATTGTTGCTAAGTTTTGTAACAATAATTAGTCAAACAACAATAGATAATGAAAACTTCAACACTGGTTGGGGTATTTGGAATGACGGAGGTGGAGATTGTTTTAGAGTAGACGGTAATGGGCCAAACGGTAGTTGGTCAATTAATTTACAAGACAACTCAGGAAACGCATCTGCAATGACCTCAAATAACATCGATATTTCAAGTTATATTGCAATAGACTTCACATTTGATTTTAGAGCAGTTGGCATGGAAACTGGAGATGATTTTTGGATCCGTTATTTTGATGGCGCAACATGGCATACTGTAGCAGCACTTTCTAGTGGCACAGACTTTAATAATGACACAAATTATACGAGAACGGTTAGCTTAAATGCAAGTTCATATGTCTTTAGTCCAAATGCTAGATTTAGAATTCAGTGTGATGCAGGGACTAATAATGACGATATTTATTTAGATAATATCCATATTAAGGGATATACCTTATCTGCTAATCCGGAGATTATTGTTTCAGGCCTAGGGAATGAAATTGTTGGAGATGGTTCAAATTCTCCGGACGCTTCAAACAATACAGAATTTGGTATGCACGCAGTTTTAGGCATGCCAATTACACATACTTTTAGCATTGCGAATTTTGGAGCACCCGACCTAAATTTAACCGGAGGAGCACCATATGTTACAATTTCTGGAGATATAGCAGACTTTACATTAAGTAGTGTTCCAAATGCAGCAATACCCTCTGTGAATACTACAACATTCGATATTTCGTTTAATCCTACAGCTACAGGGCTAAGATCTGCAGTTGTAACGATTTTAAATAACGATCCAGATGAAAGCTCATATACATTTAATATTAGTGGGTCTGGAGCTTTAATAGAGGCAGGAGGAGTTTGGTCTTATTTAGATGATGGATCAAACCAAGGAACAGCATGGTACGATCCGACTTTTGATTATAGTTCATGGGCCACCGGGAATGCGGAATTAGGATATGGTGATGGTGATGAAGTAACCACTGTGTTTGACGGTAGAATTAACGACCCAAATAGTAGAACAACCTACTATAGAAAATCATTTACAGTATCTGCAACAGATGCGGCCAATGCAACATTAGTTATGAATGCTATTAGAGATGATGGTATGGTAGTTTATATAGATGGAAATCAAGTGTGGAGCAATAACATGCCAGCAACTTTTGATTATGATACAGATGCTACTGGAACCGTTGCAGGTGGTGACGAGTCTACTTGGGTGTCTAAAAAGATAATTAATCCATTTACAGCCCCAGGCACATATGAAATTGGTGTAGAAATTCATCAAGTAACAGGCACAAGCTCTGATACGAGTTTTAATTTTGAAATGTTCACTAATAATGATTATGTGTTTGTACCTCCAGCTGCCCCTGATGTTGATAATGATGGAGTAGCAGACTTTATAGATAGTGATGATGATAATGATGGAGTTCCTGATATCGTTGAAGGTTGCTATACTTCAAATTTTGAAGGATTGAATTCTACTGGAGTAACTTCAAATGAAGAAACAATTACCGGAACAATTAACGGGAATTCTTTAACAATGGATGATGGTAATATTTTAAACTTCAGTACGGTAGGAGCGTTTAATAGAATTACAAGTTATTTTGCTGGAGAACATGGTTGGGCAGTAAGAGTTCATGGCCCTGGAACCCTTGGGACTTTAACATTTGATTTCCAAGATGATGTTGAAGGCCTGTTTTTTAAGCTAGTCGATTTCGATGAAAATGAAAGATGGACAGTTAACGTTTATGATAGCTCTAACAATTTAATAGACTTAACTACAAGCAATAACATCTATAAAATAGGTAGTTATATCACGCAAACAGGAAATACATTTTATGACCATTACTACGGTACAGCTGGCAATAATAATGGAGATGCTGTATTAAGCGATGACTTTGGTTCAGTATATTTTTATTTTCCATCCACTGCTATCAGTAGAATTGAGTTTGTTGTAGATCAACCAGATAGTTCTACAATACGTATCGCTGCGATGCATTATTGTGGATTAGACACCGATGGTGATGGAGTTGACGATTATTACGATTCCGATAGCGATAACGATGGTATTCCAGATTTAGTGGAGGCAGGAGGGGTTGATACAGATGGTAACGGTATTATTGATGTGCTAACAGATACCGATGCAGACGGATTGCCAGACGCATATGATATTACTCCAAATGTATATTTCGCAGAAGAAATAACAACACTTTATGATGATGATTTTGATCGAGATGGTTTAAAAAGTAGAATAGACCTCGATAGTGATAACGATGGAATATTAGATATAATAGAAGCAATGGGAGAAGATACAGATGCTAATGGTATGTTAGATGCTTTTGTCGATATAAACTCAGATGGATATCATGATGCTTTTGATGGCCCTTCAGCTTTAATGATAACAGGGGCAGATACAGATGCCGATGGAGTGCCAAATGTATATCCAACGGGTGATATCGATGGTACAGGTAGGCCCAACTTTATGGATATTGACTCTGACGATGATGGAATAACCGATAATACTGAGGCACAAGCAACAGGAAGCTATATCAACCCTGCTAATTCAGATGCTGATTCAGGAGGAACTACTGATGGGATTGATGATAATTATGATTCTGACAATGTAAATTTTGGTGGGTCAGGAATAATTCCTGTTGATACAGATTATGATGGTATACCAGATTATTTAGACACCAACTCTGATGAAAACGAAGAAGACGATATTATTGAGGGCCATGATTCAGATGGCGACGGTGTGGCAGATGCTGGTTCAAATTCAAATAGTGGTGTTCCGAATGGAGCAGATTCAGATGGCGATGGTTTAGATGATGGTTTTGACAATAATACAAGCGTATTTGACCCAACAAATAATGGATTAAACCCCGACTCTCATCCAATTGTTGATGGCGGTACAGATCGAGATTGGAGATATACGGTAATCTATTTAGATTTTGATGGAATAAACGACCATATAGACTTTGGAGACAGTCATAGAATAGAGAGTGTTTATTCTTTTGAAGCATGGGTTATGCAAGAAGTTAGCCCTGCTTTAGAATATGGAACCATAATTTCTAAAGGAGATGTAAATGCAGGTAGTTTGAGAGGCTATCATATGGGAGTCCGTTCAGATAATAGGCCAGAGGTGGTCTGGTATAACGCCTCTGGAAATACTGTTTTGAATCTTATTTCTCCATATGCAATAAATAATAATAGATGGTATCATTTCGCATTTGTTTATAATGGTTCTGATGCTATACTATATATCGATGGTGTTGAGGTAAATAGAGTTACGCCAAGCGAATTGCCTTATGTAGGAACAGAAAAATCTATTATTGGAGCGATATACGATAGCTCTACTCCTTCGGCCCCCAAAAACTTTTTTAACGGGGCAATAGATGAAGTGCGTTTTTGGAAATATGCACTTTCTCCGGAACAGATTCGTCAAATGATGAATCAAGAAATTATGCAAAGCGGATCAAATGTAAGAGGGGTAGTTGTTCCAGAAAACATAAAAGGTGGTATACAATGGTCAGATTCAGATGGTTACTATAATATGAATGGCGATAACGCTCAAGACTTATCATCAAATACATTTAATGGTATACCAAGAAATACGACAACATTAATGCCGCAAACAGCCCCAATTCCATATACTACAATTAGAGATGGAAATTGGGAAGACACCTCTGCCACCACTCCTTGGACTTATGGAGATACAGTATGGGATGCTCCAAATAGTTTAAGCATAGATGGTGTTACCAAAATAGACTGGAATATAGTTTCTTCTTCGCACAATGTAGTTGCAAATACAGATGTAAAAGTCTTAGGCTTTATTTCTAACTCTATAGTTTCAGATGTTACAGAAGAGAATATCACAGACTCGAATTTAATAGTTGGACAAGACGGAAACGATTACCAATTAAATATATCTAGATATTTAAAACTTGATGGAAAAATAGATTTAAAAAACGAATCGCAGTTGATTCAAGGCCCTGAGAGTATTTTAGACCTAGATAGTAGTGGATATATAGAAAGAGATCAACAAGGCACACAAAATAGTTTTACTTATAATTATTGGTCATCGCCTGTGGCAAGCAGGTCTACCACAGTAAATAATGGTAGTTTTACTGTAGAAGAAGTGTTAAGAGATGGCTCAGACCCAGAAAACCCGAACACAATTGTATTTGAACCAACAGGTAGTGACCCATATTTTGCAGATGGAGCTTTAACCTCTCCTAGGCGTATTGCAACATATTGGTTATGGAAATTTGTAAATCAAGGCAGTGCATATGCCAATTGGCAACATATAGGGCATAACAATACCTTAAACCCAACAGAGGGATTCACTATGAAAGGAACTTCTGGAGCGAGCGGAATTACTACTGAACAGAATTATGTTTTTAGAGGTAAACCAAATAATGCACCAGAAGGTCGTGATTTAATACATACGACATTCTCTGTTCCTTCAGACCCTAATAATCCTTATATTTCTTTGGTTGGAAATCCTTTTCCATCAGCAATCGACGCAAATCAATTTATTAACGACAATGCTACATCAACCACTCAAACATTGTATTTCTGGGAACATTGGGGCGGAGGCAATCACATTTTAGATGAATATGAAGGAGGCTACAGCACCTATACAAAGGCGGGAAGTGTAC
Source organism: Urechidicola sp. KH5 (assembly GCF_054661455.1). NCBI lineage: Bacteria > Pseudomonadati > Bacteroidota > Flavobacteriia > Flavobacteriales > Flavobacteriaceae > Urechidicola > Urechidicola sp. KH5. Next base: position 6,985 of record NZ_BAAFSW010000002.1, on the reverse strand, counting down.
CAACACCTTCTTTAGCAGCTTCGCATCCAGATGTGAGTCAGATTGGCATAGGTTCTAAATTGCCGGGGCAATACATTTCTGTAGCACAAGGATTTTATGTGCAGGGTAGCGCTGCAGGTGGAGATGTAATTTTTAAAAATAGCCAGAGAGTTTATCAAACAGAGGAGGGGAACCCTAATTCAATTTTTACTAGAACTTCAGGCATTCCAAAAATTCGATTAGGTTTTGATTTACCGAATCACATACATAGACAGATTATGATTTCATTTATTGATGGAGCATCTGATAGCTATGATACCGGTTACGACGCAAGGCCTGCACAAGTAATGGATAATGATGTTATGTTCATTCAAGAAGATAAGCGTCAAGTAATTCAAGCATTTAATAGTTTTATTGATGAGCGAGAAATACCTTTAACAGTAATTGTAGGAGAAGCCTATGATCAAGGTACTGTAAAATTTATGATTGACAGTTTAGAGCAGATAGATAGTTCGATTAATATATTTTTAAAAGACAATGAAAGTAATCAATATTTTGATTTAAGAGAAGGTGTGGCAGAATTAACCATTCCTTCAGGTGAAATTAAGAATAGATTTTCAATAGTTTTTAGATCACAAACGTTAAGTACATCAGAAAATACATTAAACGATTTATTGCGAGTATTTATGAATCGGAAGCAAAATCATATAGAAATATATAATAATGGCACTGTTGGGGTCAAAGAAATGGAGATTTTTAACATTTTAGGCCAAAAAGTATACCATTGGCAGCCAGAATCAGAAGTGTATGACAACCAAAATATAGATGTTACTGAATTAGAAACAGGCGCTTATATTGTGTCATTATCAACCGCTATTGGCAGAATTTCTAAGAAGATTATTAAAAAATAACTACTTCTAAATTTTAATAAGAAAATCAGCTAACACTAAATATATAAGCTAGTTAGCTGATTTTTTATGCGCTATAGCTACCTTCAGAAGATTACCCCCCCCTCTTAATTTCTAAAGGTAAATTTCAATCATGTGTACATATAATCGAATAAAAGCAATTTGCTTGAAGAATTCTTAATTTGTGCTGAAAATCAGTTGATTGTAACTTTACTACAGTTTATTAAGAAAATTAGCCAATACATTTATTTTGCTCTATATAATTCCATTAGTTATATAAATTTATGGTCAAACCTAGCATTTAAGTCCCCACACTTCAATGTTTAAAAGTAAATAGATACTTGATTTGTCAGGATTAAATTGCTGATAATTAAATTGCTATGGTTGTACAAATAATCAACGAGAAAGAAAGAGTGTTTCTAATCCTATTGCTAATAACTAATCTTAGCATAGCTTTTAGTCAATGTTTAGATACAAACGCCCCCACAATTACCCTTAATGGAGGAACTCAGAATATTGAGGCATGCATATCTAATGCAGAATATTGTGCTTCAAACGGTGTAACAAACAACACAGGAACTACTTCCGTTCAATTCAACTCAATTAATAATAGCTCTGCATCGAATTCAGGGTATGCAGATTATACCGGGTCACAATCAACATCTGTAATGCAAGGATCATCACATCAAATAAATGTGAATGTAAATACTAATGGAAATTGGACTAGTCATGTATTAGTTTGGATAGATTGGGATCAAAATAATTTATTTGATGACGGTTCTTATGATTTGGGAACCGCAACAAATGTTACAGACGGTATAACTACATTATCTGGACTTTCCATTACAGTTCCAATGGGTGCAACTTTAGGAACAACAAGAATGAGAGTTACATCGAAATACAATGTTGATCCAGGATCTTGTGATACAGGAATTGATGGTGAAGTAGAAGATTACACTATCTTAGTAATGGGGAGTGCTACAGCTTCAGATATTTGTGATGGAGACATTACCGGAAGTATTGTAATTGATGCTTCTGCCGTAAATACTTCAGTTGTAGGTTCATATCCAGTTTATTATGATGTAGTTGATTCTGATGGCAATTCAGCTCCTCAGGTGACTAGAATGGTAGATGTTGTAGACACAACTATTCCAACAATAACTTTAATTGGTGCTACTCCACAGATCATTAATAATTGTGGTGCTTATACAGAACTGGGTGCTACAGCCAACGACCCTTGTTTTGGAGACATCTCGGGAAGTATTGTTATAGACGCCTCAGCTGTAAACACCTCAGTTGCCGGTTCATATACAGTGTATTACGACGTAGTTGATACCAACGGCAATTCAGCTGCTCAGGTAACCAGAACGGTAAATGTTGTAGACAACACAGATCCAGTTGCACGGGCAAAAAATATTACGATTTCTTTAGATGCCTCGGGTAACTATACCTTAACTCCGGCGGAAGTAGATAATGGTTCAAGCGACGCCTGTGGCATTGCAAGCATGTCATTAAGTAAATCAAACTATACTTGCGCTGATATTGGTAAAAATAAGAACATCATCTTAACAGTAACCGATAACAATGGCAATGTAGATACAGACAAATTTGACGTAACTGTAGTAGATGATCTTGCGCCTACAGTAATTACTCAGAATGTAACATTAACATTAGACACCAATGGAAATGCAACCTTAACAACCGCTATGGTTGACAATGGATCATGGGACAACTGTGGAATCAAAACAATAAGCTTAAGTAAAACCAATTTTGATTGTGACGACATAGCATCTAACCCTAATACAGTTACATTATGGGTTAGAGACGACAGCAACACTTGGTCTTCAGCAACAGCTCAAATTTCGGTAGTCGATACTACTAAACCCACCATAAACTTGTCAGGCGCCAATCCTCAGAACGTAGAACTCTGTGGTAGCTATACAGAATTAGGAGCAACAGTAAATGATAACTGTACAGTTTCTTCAAGTATTAGTATTGATGCTTCTGCTGTAGATATGAATACTTTAGGCACTTATACAGTGACTTATGATGTTACAGATGATAATGGCAATGTTGCTAATCAGGTAACTAGAACGGTAAATGTTGTTGACACGACTGCGCCAATTATTACAATTACAGGAGCAAACCCAATGATAATAGAGGCTTGCAGTGGTTCTTATACAGAATTAGGCGCTACAGCCAATGACCTTTGTTTTGGAGATTATACAGGAAGTATCGTTACAGATGCGTCATCGGTAAATACAACTGTAGTAGGGTCTTATCCGGTATATTATGATGTCACCGATGCTCAAGGAAACTTTAGACAGGAAATCAGGACCGTAAATGTAGTAGATACTACTATTCCAACACTAAGTTTGGTAGGTTCAAACACGCAAATAATAGAATCTTGTGGTGCTTATACAGAACTTGGAGCTACAGCTTCTGACCCTTGTTTTGGGGATATTACAGGAAACATTACTGTAGACACTTCGGGATTAAACACTTCAGTTACCGGTTCTTATACAGTATACTATAATGTTGATGATGCAGAAGGTAACCCAGCAGATCCGATATCAAGAACAGTAAATGTGATAGATACAACAAACCCTACTGTGACAACTCAAGATATTACGGTTACTTTAGATAATAATGGTAACAGAAATATTACAGCGGCTGCAATTAATAATGGTTCATTTGATGCTTGTGGCATAGCAAGTATAAGTTTAGATAAGACCGCGTTTACGTGTTCAGATATTACAACGAATCCAAATGTTGTTACCTTAACTGTAACCGATAACAATGGACTTATATCAACTGGCACTGCAAATGTTACAGTTGAAGACACAACAAATCCAGTTGCACGGGCAAGAAATGTTACGATTCCCTTAGATGCTTCAGGCAACTATACATTAACTCCGGCAGAAGTTGATAATGGTTCAAGTGATGCCTGTGGTATAGCAAGTATGTCATTAAGTAAGTCAAACTATACTTGTGCTGATATTGGTAAAGTTAAGAACGTCATCTTAACTGTAACCGATAATAATGGTAATGTAGATACGGACCAATTTGACGTAACTGTAATAGACAATCTTGCGCCAACTGTAATTACACAAAGTGTAACATTAGCATTAGATGCTAATGGAAACGCAACCTTAACAACTGCAATGGTTAACAATGGTTCTTGGGATAACTGTGGAATTGATGATATAAGTTTAAGTAAAACCAATTTTGATTGTGATGATATCGCAACGAGCCCTAATACAGTTACGTTATGGGTTAAAGACGATAGCAATAATTGGGGATCGGCAACGGCTCAAATTACCGTTGTAGATGCTACCGCTCCGGCTGCACCTGCATTAAGTAACATAACATGGGGTTGTGCATATACTCCAATAACACCAACAGCTAATGATGTTTGTGATGGAGCTATTACTGGAATAACAGCTACAAGTTTTCCTATAACAGCAACAACAGCAGTTACATGGACCTTTACAGATTCTTATGGAAATTCAAGCAATGCCATTCAAACAATTACGATTACGGCTCCAGTAGCATGTACAACAACAGTAGTTCAAGATGTGACATGTGCTGGAGGTTCAGATGGTATCGCATCAGTTACAGGTTCTGGAGGTGTTCCACCATATACTTATGATTGGGGTACTGCAGATCCAAATGCATTAACCGACGGAACACATACTGTTACTGTTTATGACAGTAATGGCTGTTCAAGTACTTGTGATGTAACGATTAATGCGGCAACAGTAATTACTGCAACCATAACAGAGGATAGTGCAGTGACATGTAATGGTGGGTCAAATGGGCAGGCAACAGTAACGCCTTCTGGAGGAAATTCGCCATATGCATATTTATGGAGTAATGGAGAAACCAATCAGACAGCTACAAGTTTAGAAGCAGGATTAAATACAGTAACAATAACAGACAATACAGGTTGTTCTATTATAAAAAATGTAACGATAAATGAGCCAGATTTATTAGTGTTATCGGGATCTAGTACAACAGCACCTTCAAGTGTAGGAGTATCAGATGGTACTGCAACTTTTGGCACAGTAACTGGTGGTACGGCGCCCTATGAATATTCAATAGATGGTGTTAATTGGTTTAGTACAACTACATTTACTGGTTTACAAGAAGCTCCATTTAAGTTTTATGTGCGCGATAGTTTAGGATGCTTTAGCGAAGAAAGAGTTACTGGATATTTCAATTTAGCTGCAGGAGCCTGTGTGATAGATATGGGTAATGATAGCGGTACTTTTACTCCAACGGAAGAAAATAGCTTATGGCCTTATGGCTTGATTTATGAATTGGTGGAAACTCATCAAGTGCCCGTGTATTGGGTTATCAATCCAAATAAGAGTTTTGTGAATGACTCAGATAATGGCAACCCAAATATTGTTAATCAAATTGATATTACCGTTACAGGTACAACTACACAATCTGGTGTTACACCCATAACAAGAAATTTACAAGCAAGTCCTTTTATAATACCTGAGCAATATTTAACACCTACTGTTATTGCCGAATTACAGAGTTGGGAGGCTGAAAACAATACTGGTGTAAATATACATTGGAACTTGAATCAATTAAATGATGTGCCTGTATATGGTGTTATTAAAACTTTGGCCAATACAGTAATTCATCCATTAGGCACTAATAATCCATTAGCCACAGATATTGGACAGGCGTTTTTTGGACCTGCAAGAATACCAGCTACTTCTTTTAGAACCGGTAGAATTGACGAGTTGAATGGATGTGATGAGATTTATGTTATGGGACATCATTCCGAACCTGATAATTGGTCTCAAAACGAAAAAGATTTATTATACGACTATGTATTAAGTGGCGGTAATGTTTGGATGGGTTGTCAAGATGTAAGTAGAGCAGAATCAATAATTACCTCAAATGGAGATCAGTTAAATTTCTTATCGGACTTTGGTTTAATTGCACATGGCAGTCATGGTGGCTGGTCTAATCAAGATGAAGTTGCTTACACTATTTCAACAGCGGGTAACCCTATAATGCAATTTATTGGAGAAATTCATCCTGCATTAGAAGGTGGTGCGGAGCATGTATATTTACCTAAAAAATCTGCTGCTGGAGGCACTACAGGTGCAGGAGGTTGGTTGCCAACTACTGTTACGGCAATTTATGATACAAATCAAGGAAACATTGGACCAACAAATACCTCTAATGGTAATGCCGCAATATTAGCCTATGGGCCCGCATTTGGAAATTCGTTATACGGGACTGTGGTTTATGAAGGGTCTCATATTAATAGTAGTAATGCAGGAAATGCTGTTCAGCATATTGGAGAGCGACGCGTTTTTGGGAATTACTTATTAACGTCTGCGATTAGATATCAAAAAGATGCTGGAGAAGATCAAAAATATGAATTTGCTAGATGTGGTAGAGTCTCTGCAAGATTAAATGCAGAACAGCCAATTAATGGTGGAGGTGTTTGGAGTATTGTATCTGGAGCAGGAGGTAGTTTTGCAGATGTTAATAACCCGAAATCGAGATTCTATGGCGTAGAGAATGAAACCTATGAATTAAAATGGTCTGTAGAATGTGCAGAGGATACAGTAGAAATATCTTTTTCAACAGCGTGTAGTACCATGGATTTTGATGGGGTAGATGACGATGTAACCTTTGGAAATCAATTTAATAGATCTGATGAAAGTGCATTTAGTTTTGAAATTTGGGTAAAACCAAATTCAACAAGTACAGATAAACGCACCATTTTCTCAAAAAGAGATGGAGAAATGGATACTAAGGGTTACGATTTAAGTTTGGTGAATAACATTTTATCATTTAATTGGAACAGCTCAGGTAGTATTACCTCACCTTATCCTATTGGCGATGATAGATGGTATCATGTAGCAGTTACCTTTGATGGTAGTGAATACATTATGTATGTAGATGGTATTGAAATTGTAAAACGTGCAGGAGTAGTACCAACCGACACTAAAGCAGAAGTAGAATTTCTAATTGGTGCGATGGATATGCTTTCTTTACCTCCATATAAACCAGTGAATCATTTTCACGGCTGGGTAGACGAATTCCGAATTTGGAATGTGGCA